>CAVSGV010000006.1:0-659143 GCA_963727815.1 uncultured bacterium | reverse complement strand
TGTTCTTTTTCCTGCTTCGTTCAGTTTGGGTCTTCTTAGTGATCTGCGATGAGCGGGACATCGGTTCGGCGAGCGGCGAGGGTCGGCAAGGGCAGTCGCAGAGTGTCCAACCGGTAGAATAGGTCTTCTCGGAATTGTTTGGCTCGGACGAGCTGCTCCAAATAACCCCAGATTGGTTGAGGCAATCACTCGGACGTCCACCGGTAGTACCCGATGGTCTCCGAGCCGCATGATCTCCCGTTCTTGCAGGACCCGAAAGCAAGAGAAGTTGTAGCCTTGCGGGAATCTCGGCGATCTCGTCGAGGAAAGACGCTCCCCTTGTGGGCTAACTCAAAAAGCCCCAACTTCCCATCGCGCGCGGCCCCGGTGAAGGCGCCAGGCGCATATCCGAACAACTCGCTCTCGAGGAGCGTCTCGGAAAGCGCCGCGCAGTTGATGGCGACGAACGGGCCACGATTGCGGGCGCTGACGTTGTGGATACTCTGGGCGAACAATTCCTTTCCCGTGCCCGTTTCCCCGATAATTAGAACATTTGAGTCGACCTGCGCGTAATCGCGGGCCATTGAAGAAATGCTCGAAGGATCCTGCGGCTGCTTCCGAGAATATCGTCGAAAGTGTGCCTTGCGACGAGGCCTCGGGTGTGAATCTTCTGCCGGATCTGGGTTTCGAGCCGTTGAATGCTAGTCACATCCTGGAACGTGATGAGGATGCCCAATGGTTCGTCTGCCAACTCGATGGGCGCCTTGTTCACTGCGAGCAGCGACCACCATGCTCGATGATCTCGCCAGAGAGCTTCCCCGTGGCCAATAGAACGCTCGAAAGCCTCGAATCTCCGAATAGCTCAGTGCAGTGTTTCCCGATTGCGATCTCCCGCCGGACATTCAAGAGTCGCTCAGCCGCACTGTTGAGAAGTGTTACGAGGCCGTGACGGCTCAACGTGACGATCCCGTCAAACGCCTGATTCACGACCATGCTCAGGTTGTAGACTCTCTTCTTCTCTCGTCGGCTGATGTATGCGGCTCGCTTCGCTTCCCCGATCGCGTGCCAAATCGCGTCGCGGCCGGATTCGATGAAGAACGGCCTGAGCCCGTATTTTGGCCCGAGCTCCGACGCGCGCTTTCCTCCAACAACGACATTGCAGCCATGAGACCGCGGCCCGCATGCAGGCCGTGACATCGTCGTGACGGGAGTGCAAGGTGAACGCATGGAGCGGGAAACCGAACAGACCAGCAAGGTCGTCCACCGGCGAGGTCACGCGGTAAGAACCCACGACAGCCACGCGAGGGTTGACCACATCCGCCTCTACCTGATTCAGGCAGCGCGTCAAGTCGCTGACGTTGATAGGAATCTCGACGACCGGGATAAAATAGTCCCGTTCCTGCAGTGCCATCGCGAGGAAACCTCGGGCAACGATCACGTCCGCATCGATCGAGAGCCCCTCCAGTTCTTCATGGTGTGCGGCGGGCTGGATAACGAGTTGGTACTCTTGCGTTTCGAAGGGTCGTTTCGGAGTCTGGCGGCTGTGGTCGCCGAAGGCGGCTTGGAACAATTCAGTTTGACGCTCATCCTGAGAGATCAATGCGATCTTAATCATTTCCTCTGACTCCCGGAAGAAGTGGGAAGACCAGCCAATCCTTCCAGAGTGAAACATATAGAAACATATGGAACAATATGGTTCATCAAAACGAAACATACTCTGAATTATGACGCCAGACAACCCTCTGTTCCGTTCGGGGCCTGGCCTTTCCCAACCCATTGTCCGGCTTGATGTATTCCGGCTTTCGAGTGAAATACGTTTACTCTGGCCTGGAGTAATCCGACACGCAGTACGCCAGGCACGCCCTTTGCTCGTTATAGTCTTTGTTCCACGGCCAACTCCTCTACATTCGCTCACTAGCGGTGCCATTGATGGCACAAGGAGGATCACTCATGAGGATTCCGTCGGTGCGGCTCACCCTGCTCCTGTTCGTCTTGTTGTCGATGCTGGTGCTCCCCGGAGCCACCCTCGCAGGCTCGCCCATAGTCATCAAGCTTGGCGCGACGGCGGCCGGAAACCTGAAGCATCCGGAATATGCCGCGCTCATGCGGTTTGCCGAGGTGGCGAAGCAGGAGAGCAAGGATCAACTGCGCGTGGACGTCTATCCGGCGAACCAACTTGGCTCCATCAAGGAGATGGTCGAAGGCACCGCGATGGGAACGATTCAGGCCTGAACGTTGGGCTCGACTCGATCAGCGCCGTCTACCCGGCCGTTTCGGTCCTCAACATGCCCTACGTCTTTCGGGACATTCCACACGTGCAGCGGGCGCTCGCGTCACCAGCGGGACAGACCGTGATGGATCGCATGCGCCGCGAGATGAAGATCCGCTCCGTCGGAGTGCTGTATCGCGGGCCGCGACAAATGATGAACTCGGCCCGTCCTGTGGTCAAGCCCAGCGACCTGCGCGGCCTGAAGATCCGTGTCCCGAACAGCCCCTTGATGCTAGAAACGGTGAAGGCGATGGGGCGACACCTATGCCGATCGATTTCTCAGAGCTCTACACCGCGCTGTCCCAAAAGGTCGTCGACGGCGTGGAGAATCCAATCGACGTCCTTTATGAGATCAAGGGCCAAGAAACCATGAAGTTCCTGTCCCTCACCGCGCATATGCAGTCGCCCATTCCAATCTTTGTGGGGGACCCCTTCTACACCGGCTTGGCGCCGGAACTGCAACAGGCGATCCTGAAGGCAGGAAAGGCTCAGAGGACTATCGCTTGGAGCTCTTGAAGACGAGCGAAGGAGAGGCACTGAAGGTATTCAAAGCGGCAGGGGTCCAAGTCACCGAGGTTGGACATCGCCGCCTTCGCGGACGCGACGAAGAACGTTCATAAGCAGTTCAGTAAGATGTTCAGCGAAGAAACGTACCAGGACATTCTGAAAGTTCGGTAAGCGACGCGGGAAAGGGGCGGGCGCCCTCCTCAAACGCCGAACGCTCGCCCCGTCCCACCGCGCCCTCTCGTTGGGTTTAGGCGGACCGATTCCGCAGGCGGCCGCTATGCGCCCGCGGACACCGATCGAGCGGAGGTTGTGGATGGCTTCCTCACTGGACATCCTGCTGCGCTGGTTACTCCGTGCCCTCTCCTGGATCATCGGGTTTCTTCTCTTCGTGCAGGTTGTGGTCATCCTTGGGCAGGTGTTCCTCCGCAACGTCCTCGGTCTCCCCATCGTCTGGAGCGAGGAGTTGGCACGCTATCTGACGATTTGGCTCACGTATCTCGGGGGCGCCATCGCGGTGGCGAACGGGGAGAATGTCGTGATCGATGTCTTCGTAAACCTGCTGCCCCGTCGCTTTCAGGTCTGCGTTGGTGTTTTCGCCGACGTTGCGGTGGCGGCATTCTTGATTCTCTTGATCAAGCTGAGCATCGACATGTTTCGGCTGCCGACCCTCTGGTTCCATTTCTCCCCCGCAATGCAATTCCCGCTGGTATACCTGTATTTGAGCTTACCGATAGGGTGTGCACTCATGCTCCTCTGCCTCTTGGTGCGCATGATTCAGAAGGCCCGGTTTGGGTGGCCTACTGGCCCCGCCGCCTCCGTACCCGCCGGAAAGTGAGGGGATGATGGTAGGGATACTGACCTTTGGGATAATGTTCGCCCTATTCGCCCTGCGCGTCCCCGTGGCATTCTCGCTCGGTTTGGCCTCGGTCGCGTACATGCTGATCGGCGGGGATGCCTCTTGCTTCGTGATCCCGCAACGCATGATGAATTCCCTCGACTCCTTTCCCCTCATGGCTATCCCGTTCTTTGTCCTGGCGGGGCAACTGATGAACTCCAGCGGCGCCACCGAACACATCTTTAGCTTCGCGAACAGTCTGGTGGGGCGGTTCCGCGGAGGACTGGGGTACGTCAACGTCTTTGCCAACATGATCATGGCCGGAATGTCGGGATCCGCCGTCGCGGACGCCTCCGGCCTCGGGACGGTCATCATTCCGGCGATGGAGAAGCAGGGTACGGCAAGAAGTTTGCCGCCGCAGTGACCGGCTCCGCCTCGATCATCGGCCCCATCATCCCGCCCAGCATCCCGATGGTCATCTACGGCGCCCTAGTGAACGTGTCGGTCGGTCGCCTCTTCCTCGGAGGGTTTGTTCCCGGCCTCCTGCTCGGTGTGGCCTTCATGGCCCGCGTCTATGTTCTCAGTCGGCGGCGCAACTACCCCTGTGGCGAGCGGGTGTCCTTCATCGACGTGCTCCGACAGTTCCGCATCAGCGCCCCCGCGCTCTTGCTGGTGGTGTTGCTGATCGGGGGGATTCTCAGCGGCCTGTTCACCCCGACGGAAGCGGCAGCCGTATGCTGTGCGTACGCGTGGTTTCTCGGCGTCTTCGTGTACCGGGGGCTCACTCCCGCCATCTTGGTCCAGGATTTGATTGAGTCGGCGCAGACCGTGGTGGTACTGCTCCTCATCATCAGCGCGGCCGCGGCGTTCGGCATCGTCCTGGCGCGCAATCAGGTCCCCATGCTGGTTGTCCACGGCCTCCTCGCCGTCTCCTCCAATAAGCTGGTTATCCTCCTCATGGTGAATGTACTCCTGTTCATCCTCGGCTGTATCATGGAGGGAACGGCAGTCCTCATCATCCTCGGGCCCGTGTTCCATGAGATCGCCGTCGGGATCGGCATCGACCCGGTCTTCATGGGCATCATGGTAATTGTCAATCTCATGATTGGTCTCCTGACGCCCCCTGTTGGGATGGTCATCTACGTCATGATGCGCGTAGCGAAGCTCTCGATGGCCGAGTTCATGGAGGACGCCTGGGGGTTTGTCTGGATGGCGGTGCTCGTCATCGTCTTGATCTGCCTTTTCCCTGGGCTTGTCACGTTTGTCCCCAACGCTCTCATGGGGCGCGCGCTGTGAGTTGGACGCTCTGGAGGTCTGACGATGCTTCCAATCGATCTATCGTCCAAGGTAGCCCTCATCACCGGTGGGACTCGAGGGATCGGTCGGGGGATCGCAGACACGCTGGCCCGGGCAGGGGCGAGCGTAGTCGTGGCGAGCCGGCATCTTGCCGAGTGTGAATCTACGGCCGAGCAGTTACGTCAAGAGCATCATGTCCCCGCTCTAGGGGTGCGCGTGGATGTGTCACAGCCGGAGGAGATTCGGGCGATGGTCCGGCAGGTGGTGCACCACTTTTCGCGCCTCGATGTGATGGTGAGCAATGCCGGGATCGCCGCCCGGTCGGAGGCCTTCGACATTACGCCGGAAGTGTGGAATGCGGTCCTGAACACAAACCTCCGCGGCAACTTCTTCTGCGCTCAAGAAGCGGCAAAGGTTATGAAGGAGCACAACGGTGGAGTATCATCCATATCGGATCGGTCCACTCGATGACGGCGATGCGCTTGTATGCCCACTATGGGGCGAGCAAGGCGGGCCTTGCACAGATGACCCGCGTTCTGGCGTTGGAGTGGGGCGAGCACCAGATTCGCGTGAACTGCGTCGCGCCGGGGAGCGTTCCGACCGACATCAATCGCGAGGTTCTGGCCGTTCCGGAGAACCGGCAGCGGAAGATTCCCAACAAGACGGCGCTCAAACGGCTGGTACTGTACTACATAGCCGGAGCGGTGATATTCCTCGCTTCAGACCTCGCCGCCTACATAACGGGACAAACCATCTATGTCGATGGCGGCTGGACCTTAGGCTGACTGTCGACTTTGCTGGCGCGCTTACGAGACCCCATCCTGCCGCACTGAGGGGAGACATGAGCATGGGACATCCACTATTCGACCTGACCGCCCGGCTTGCGGTCGTGTCCGGAGCCGCGAGCGGACTCGGTCGCGCGATGGCGATCGGCTTCGCAGAGGCGGGCGCCGACCTGGCCCTGCTGGACCTTAATCCAGACGGGAATGCGCGTACCGCGGAAATGATCGCCAGGCTCGGCCGCAGAGCAGTCCCGCTTACGTGTGATGTGTTCGACGCGGACCAGATTCGCGCCTCGTTCGCTCGAGTGGATGAGGCGTTCGGCCGGATCGACATCCTCGGAAATGTGGCTGGCGAAGGGTATCGTGCTGCCCCCGAGGAGATAGCGGTCGACCGCGTTCAGCGGCAGATTCAGGTTCTCGCCGTGGGGCGGTTTTGCTGCTGTCAGGAGGCAGGCAGGCGGATGCTCGTCGCAGGCCGGGGAAGCATCATCAACATCGCGTCCTTGGCGAGTTCCCGCGGCCATGGGGGCGGGGATCCATCGCGTACAGCATGTCCATGGGCGCGGTCGCGCAGATGACGCGGGAACTCAGCACCGAATGGAGCGGGCGGGGAGTGCGGGTGAATGCCCTCGTCTTGGGTCAGATTCCCAACGCCCGCCATCACGAACGGATGCGTCTTTTTCCTTACCATGCCGCCATAAAAGAAACCTAATGCGGGGGTCATCAACACTACCAGAGCCGTGGAAATAAGCACCCATGCGGTATCGCCTGAATTTACCATATATGGACCTCCTTCAAGTATTAGCGATAACTTGAGAAGCAATTATATGGCCAGGCAATAAATGATCAAAAATTAGGCATTTTACTCACAAACCAGCAACCGGGCCTTCGCATTCCGCTACAAAAATGTAGCAAAATGACCGGGTCCGGTTGCTAATAACTTGAAGAAAGCCTATACGGCCTTCTTCCCATTTTCTCCGGTCCTAACTCTTATGACGTCTTCAACGTGATAAACGAATATCTTGCCGTCCCCTATCTTTCCTGTACGGGCGGCCTCGGTTATCACCTGGACCGCGCGTTCCATCTGCGGATCGTCCACGACAAGCTCGAGTTTGAGCTTTGGCAGGAATTCCACGCGGTATTCCCCAGCTCTCCACTCCAGCATGACTCCTTTTTGAGAGCCTCTGCCCTTTACTTCCGTCACGGTCAAGCCCACGTGGCCTTCTTTTTCAAGGGCGGTCTTAACTTCTTCCAGTTTTTCCACTCTAATTATCGCTTCTATCTTTTTCATGTTATTGCCCCCCTTATTATAATGATTCGCCGTGCTGGGAAATATCGAGGCCAACGTCTTCTTCACTCTCTCTCACCCTCATGGAGAAGATCGCCGTCAACGATCTTGCCCATTACGAATGCCATGCAGAACGAGAATACCACAACCATTGCCACGCGTAAAGCTGGATAAAGAATTGGTGCGGGTTGCCGAAGAACCAGTCCGTTCGCTCCGGCCGGGTTTATCGCTTTTTCCGCGAAAAGCCCTGTCAACAGCGCTCCCGTTATTCCGCCCATCCCGTGGCAGGCGAAAACGTCGAGCGATTCGTCCAGGCCGGTCCTGGTCCGCAGTATGATCGTATAATAAGAAATGATCGCCGCCACCGCGCCGATGGCCAACGCCGAAAGCGGGCTAACGAAACCGGAAGCCGGAGTAATCGCCACCAGGCCGACAACGACACCCGTTGCCAGTCCCAGAACGCTCGGTCTTTTATGTATCCAGTTTATCACCATCCAGGTAAGCCCGGCGGCAGCAGCTGCGGTATTTGTTGCGACCAGAGCCGACGTAGCAAGACCTCCGGCCGACAGAGCGGACCCGCCGTTAAATCCGAACCAGCCGAACCAGAGAAGGAAAGCGCCGAGAACGGTTAAGGGGATATTCGACGGCTCCATGGGAAATTTGCCGTATCCTTTTCTTTTCCCGATCACAAGGGCCAGAGCGAGCGCTGACAAA
This sequence comes from uncultured bacterium, assembly GCA_963727815.1. GTDB lineage: Bacteria > Margulisbacteria > WOR-1 > CAVSGV01 > CAVSGV01 > CAVSGV01. Next base: position 651,473 of record CAVSGV010000006.1, on the reverse strand, counting down.
CCAGCCGTAATGTGAACGACCGTGCCTCCGGCAAAATCGAGAGCGCCCATGTTCCTTAAGAAACCTCCCATGCCCCACACCCAGTGAGCCACAGGGCAGTAAACGAACGTTGACCATAACAAAGTGAATACCAGGAAACTGGAAAAGCTTATCCTCTCAACGAACGCGCCGGTTATCAGTGCCGGCGTAATGACCGCGAAAGCCAGCTGGAACGCCATGAAAGCAAGATGCGGTATCGTGGCCGCATAATCCGCGTTCGGCGTCTGTCCTACGCCGATCAATCCAAGCCAGTTCAATCCGCCGATGATGTGCGCGTGGTCGGCTCCGAACGCTAAAGTATAACCGTACAAAACCCACTGAACTGATATCAGAGCCAGGATCGCAACGGACAACATTACCGTGGAGAGAAGGTTCTTCTTCCTGACCATTCCTCCGTAAAAGAATCCCAGGGCCGGGGTCATTAGAATAACTAAAGCCGTGGATATCAAAACCCATGCCGTATCTCCCGTATTTATCATTGTCTACCACCTCCGCGAAATAATAACTCTTCCGATCGATATAATAACAGCAATTTTTTCGCCAGAGATATCCCTCATAAAAACGGGGTAATATACATTTATGTAGATATATTCTAAAATCGATTACATATTTGTATTTATATTGCTCAATATTTAGACACTAGATAGCCGCTTCGCCGGATTCTTTCGTTCTTATCCTTAAGATATCATCGATCGTAGAGATGAATATCTTCCCGTCCCCTTCTTTCCCGGTGTAAGCCGACTCCTGTATCGCATCAACCACTTTCTTAACGTCCTTGCCACTTATGACTATCTCTATCCGCACTTTGGGTAGAAGTTCGGTCTTATAGGTCTTGCCCCTGAATTGCTGTTCTACGCCTCCCTGCTTCCCGTGACCTTCTATCTCCGTGATCATCACGCTCGGATTGCCCGATCTCTTTAAAGCTTCCAGAACATCCCCCGCTTTTGCGGGTCGAACTATCGCTTCTATCTTTTTCATATCGATCCCTCCTTTTGGTCGGTCAAACCTAGATCGCCTCGGCGCCTTTCTGTCCGGTACGGATCCTGAGCGCGTCCGATGCGTCTATAACGAATATCTTGCCGTCACCCACGTTGCCCGTGCGCACCGCCTCGCCCATGATATCCATGACCTGTGGAACGTCCCATTCTTTGACCACGACGTCCACTTTTATCTTCGGCAGGAAATTTATCTTATCGTTAACATCATCTTCTTTACCCGCGACATGTCCTTTCTGCCTTCCAAAACCTTTTACCTTTGTCACGGTCATTCCCATGATGTAATCCTCTTCTTTCAAGGCCTCAACAAGGATGTTCAGCTGTTCGGGCCGTATCATGCCGGAAACCATTTTCAGCTTGTAGGTCTTCCTGGCCGTCGTTACGAGAACATAAAGCAAAGCAACCAGAGCCCAAACTCCCGCTATCATGAAACATATATACGCTTCAGCTTTCGAGTCCGCGTTCCCTATTGAATATAAATAAACGATAGCGATAAGCATGCCGGCATTAGCCGCCACGCCCAGTCCCGGAATAAGCCTGTGCTTGATGAAGCTGAAATCAACATGATCCTTGGTGAAAGCAATGATCGTCCATATGCAGGTCAATCCATAAAGGACGAACGTGCCGAAGTTTGACGCCAAAGTTATGCCCGTCAATCCCACGACCGACCGCACGCCCACGGCCGCGATCGCGGAAGTAACTGCTACCAGCACCCAGAGAGAAACGTGGGGAGTGCTGAACTTGCCGTGAATGAAGCTGAGCTCAGTTGGAAGCTCCCTGTCATCCGCCATTCCGGCGGTTACCCTCATCGCCGTGTTCATGCAGCTGAGCGTCGTGCCGACTATGGCGATGGCGACGGTTATTGCCATGGTTATCATGAGCGCGAAACCGAAACCCGGAACAAGCGCGTTCCCGATCAGCTTGGAAAGGTCGCCGATAGGAGCGCTTGAAACCGCGGCAGCCGCCATTCCGGTAACGGTTGTGGTCCCGCTGAGAGCAGTGAGTTTTTCGCTTACCATCAGCCCGGCGCCGAAATATTCGAACAGGTATGCGATAAGACCCTGGATGATAAGAGATAATATGATAGCTTTAGGGATCGTCGTCCGGGGATTTTCCGTTTCCGCGGACAGCGCCGTGCAGCTCTCAAATCCAACAAGAATAAGTATTGCAATGGTGGATTGTACAAGAATGCCGACCATCGAGTGCGGTTTCAGGATATCCAGCCCTCCGCTGAAAGCCCAGCTGACGGCATGCGCCGGATTTGCCACGCGATACCATATAGCAAGGCCCGTGAAAATAACAAGCGCCGTAAGCTGGATGATGTTTATCCATAAAGCTGTGAGAGTGGAACCCGTCACCCCTCTGTAAGCGATATACCCCGTAACGAAAGCGAATATAACTCCGATGAGCGTCATGGACGCAAGCGAAAGAACGTGTCCGGAGAATTGAGTATATATGTAACCGATCAATATGGACATCATGGCCACCATGATCCCGGGGTAAACCCAGTAGAAAAGGTGCGCGGACCATCCGGTAACAAGTTTTGCGACGCGGGCAAGGGAGCTGGGACCGCTTTTCTTTTCTTTTCTCCAGTCGAGAAAAGCTTTTTCGGCAAAATAAGTTACGCTTGCGAAACCGGCCTCTGGGTAAATTTTCGCCAGCTCCGCATAGGAAAGAGCCGTGAGGAATGCCACACCCAGAGCTATGATGATGCCGAACCAGATATCGCTTGCGACAACTGTTCCGTTCGGTGACACGGCCGCCGCCTGCATCTGATACGTTATCCACAAGAAAGCTCCGGGCGCAATAAGCGCCATTGCGTTGATAGTCGCCCCCAATAATCCCAGCTTTGGTTTTACTATTCCTTGTTCTCTATCCGACATATTGATCCCTCCTTATATTTTCCCATCTCTTTAAATATCTGGCGGGAACTGGAGATGGTATTTCTTAGTCCCCGCCAGCAAAACATCTGTTCTAGATATTGATATCCAGCTGGGTCGTTATAACGGGATCAAAACCATCGCCGGAATTCTGATGCCTGTTGAATGTTCCGTATCCGAATATGACCGACGTATTGGAAGAGAACGAATACGATCCGCCGTAAAAGAATGAACCGTAGGCTGAATAACCGCTCGCGTAATCCAGGCACAACCATATCTTATCCGTTACCGCCTTGTCCCATGTCGCGATAAAACCGGTATTCGCCTTTTCCGTATTTCCGTTCTCATCCGGCACTGTCGTAAGTACGTGATCGTTGCCGGAGTAATATCCGCCGGTCAATCTGCCGAAACTGAAAGTCTTGGCAACGACGGAATACCAGATGCTCCAGTCTATGTTCCTTTTGTCGGCATCCACATTAAAGCCCATGTTCTGCGCGCCTAACGCAAAAGCGGGCATATCGCCGCTCTCGGGGATCCCGTACTTCGCGTTGAACTCGTATTGAGCCGCGCTTGGCATGAAAGAATCTATCCCCACCTCAAGTCCCGGCAAAGCGCCGTACGTTAGATTTACATCGGTAGGATAATAAGTGTAATTCGTGTCCTTCGGCCAGGCGGTCGTAAAATAATTGTCTATGCCGAGATGCCATGTTCCCGCCGATTGAATGTCCGTGGACGGGTTCCATATCTGCGTGGATGGGGTCGCGAAACAAGCGGATGCCGCGAAAAGCAACATCCCCAACACCGCGAACGCTCTAAAAGATATCGATCTGACTTTCATTTTTTTCCCTCCTATTTTTGTGGATGAATTAATCCCCTCCACGATTATTACCGAAAGACATAAACCGAGAATCACGATAACTGATATCAACATTTTAATTCACCATCCTTATGACTGTGTATGAGCAACAATCTGGCCATAATAACAACGCGCAAACGCCTGTTATTTACGCACGAAATCTACATTTTAGTATTTAATGTTTAAATTTAAGCTACAATATTGTAGGGAAGTGGGAGTTAATATTTGGCCGGGATCGGGGCGATTATACCGGGATCTTGTAGTTCTTTATTTTGTAGCCCAGCATTCTCTCGGTTATTCCCAGCACTTTTGCGGCGGCTTTCTGCGTCTTGAGTTTCGAGAGCGCTTCTTTGATCTTCTCTTTCTCTATTGCTTCTATGATCTGCGGAAGCGTTGCCCCCTGCGCCGAAACGGATATCTCTCCAGCCGGATGAAGGTTCGCCGAAAGCTCCTTCGGCGTGATGAGGTCTTTTTGAGCAAGCACCATCGCTCTCTCCACCGCGTTCTCAAGCTCTCTAATGTTGCCCGGCCAGTCATATGACATGAGTATGTCCAGAGCGGCGCGGTTTATGCCTTTCACTTTCTTTTTGTTCGACTTGTTCAGCCGTTCAATAAAATGGTCCACAAGAAGCGGGATGTCCTCTTTCCTTTCGCGCAAAGGCGGAAGATTGATGGGAAAAACGTTGATGCGGTAAAATAGATCTTCGCGGAATTTGCCTTCTTTCACCATTTTTTCCAGATCGCGGTGGGTGGCGCATATCACCCGGACGTCGCTCTTGACGGTATGTGTGCCGCCCAGACGCTCGAATTCCTTTTCCTGAAGCACTCTTAAAAGTTTCACCTGAGTTGTTAGCGCCAGATCGCCTATTTCATCGAGGAATATCGTCCCGCCATTCGCCAATTCGAACCTGCCGGGTTTCCTGTCAAGAGCGCCTGTGAATGCGCCTCTTTCATATCCGAAAAGCTCCGATTCGAGCAGATTTTCGGGAAGAGCCGCGCAGGCAACTTTTATGAGCGGTTTGTTCGCGCGCTCGCTCGCGTAGTGGATGGCCGAGGCGATAAGCTCCTTGCCGGTTCCGGATTCTCCTCTTATAAGAACTGTGGCATTGCTGTCAGCTACCTGGGCTACGCTTTCAAGGATGGCTTCCATAAGCTTTGAGCCGTAGACAATGTTACCGAATTTATATTTTCCCTTAAGTTCCTGCTTCAGTTTGATGTTCTCTGATATTACGACCTGCTTGTCCTTTTCCGCCAGCTCCCTTATCCTGACCGCCTGTCCTACCATGGATGCGATGACGGTAAGAAGTTTTATATCCTCTTCGTATGAAACGTTCCCCTTAAAAAGACGGTCAGCCGATAATGCCCCGACCACCTTGTTCCCGGCCTTTACCGGCACGCAGAGAAAATCGAATTGCCGATGTTCGAGATTTTTTCTGGCCTGCGTCTTATTAAGAAAAAGGGGATTTGATCCAATATCGGTCACGACCATCGGCTGGCCAGTTTCAACGACTTTTCCGGTGACGCCCTCGCCTATCTTGTACCTGCCGCGTTCCTTTTCTTCATGGGTAAGGCCGTGGGCGACTTCAATGTGAAGCTCGTTGGTTCTGGGATCGACAAGAGTGATAGTACCTCTCTGCATTTCAAGTGAATCCGATAGCACCTTTAGGATGGAATCCAGCGCTTTTTCAAGGTCGAAAGCGGAAGCAAGCGCCTCGCTTATTTCCTGAAGGACCTTTACCTGTATATCCGAAGTTGAGCTCATATCTACATTATTGTAGCACAAATCTATACATTTTTGTTCTTAATGTTACTAGGTCGGGGCGTTGTGACGTATGGCAACAAAACCCTTCGGTGCGGTATATCCAATAACGCCCTTCTTGCCCGGAACTCTTAAATCTTTGAAGTGCCCATCTTCGCCGCGATCTCCGGCATAATTCATATCAACCGAACAACTTGGTGAGCCGTTGATGCCGGTAAAATTATTGACACCGGCCCGTGCGACCAGCGACCAGAATTTTTCCAAACCTTCTTTGTAAGGCGGCGTAAGGTCTTTGCCATCGTCAGTCTCGACCTTGAAATTCCTTCCCTCGGTGCCGTCGATTATCTGCGAAGCAGGCCTTGGCGTGGGAAGTCCTGACAACATTTCCAGGCAAATGGGCAGGAATTCGCCTGTTATGGTCTTCACCATGAAACGCTCTGTCATTATAGGCATTCCTGAAGATGTAATTGTTTTGGCGTCATGTCTGCACCTTATACCTGCCAAACAGGCCGCGCCGCAGTTCTTAAAGTGGTTCGCGGGGATCTCCGTTTTTGAAAGGATATCTATTGCCTCATTGTAAAGCCTGAGAGCTTCGGCCGTGTGATATCCTGTCGGATCCACCTCGGTTTCTGCGGGAAAATTGGATAACGCGATGGCAGAATTGAACATCACATTCACTCTGGTAAGAGGGTCTAACTCCGGTTCCGCGAGCAATGTGTAGTAATTCTTTAGTGCATCTGAAAGATGGTCGACACGGACGTTCCTTATCCCGCTCAAAAGGAATGAATCGGCGCTGCCCTGAATGTTATGCAAAGTTGAAATGTCCATATACGCCTTTATCGGCGGAAATAGCCGTAAATTTCATGAATTAGGGGAAAAGCGGTATCCGGGTCAGCCTTTATATCCGTTCGTGATGGGCAGGCGCCAGTCTTTCCCGAACGCTCTCTGAGTAATGCGGGGGCCGGGAGCTGATTGCCTTCGTTTATACTCAGACCTGTCGATAAGTGATATCACCTTCGACACGGTCTGTTTATCAAAACCCATCTTTATTATCTGCGCGGCATTCTTATTATCAACGACGTAAGCATTGATGATGGGATCGAGGATATCATAAGGCGGAAGAGAATCCGTGTCTTTCTGGTCCGGCCGCAGCTCCGCGGTGGGCGCCCTGTCGATTATCGCCTGCGGAATGACAATGATATCTCTGTTCCTCCATTTCGCAAGGCGGTAGATCAAAGTTTTAGGAACGTCCTTTAGAGCGTTGAACCCGCCCGCCATGTCGCCATAGAGAGTACAATAACCTGTCGATGTTTCGGATTTATTGCCTGTAGATAGAAGGAGCCAACCGAACTTATTTGAGAGCGCCATCAGGATCGTCGCTCTTATCCTGGCCTGCATGTTCTCCTCCGTGATATCGGGGGCTTTCCCTTTGAAATACGGCGAAATATCAGCCAGGTATTTATCGAATATTTCTTTTATGGTAATGACATCAAGGTGAACATTGAGATTCTTGGCAAGCTGCTTCGAATCATCAAGGCTTTGCTGGGCTGAGTATTGCGAAGGAAGGAAGAACGTGTGCACCTTGTCTTTTCCCAGAGCGTCGGCCGCGATGACGGCAGTTATTGCCGAATCTATTCCGCCGGACAAGCCGATGACAACTTCATTGAACTTGTTCTTGTTTACATAATCCCTGATGCCTGTAAGCAAGGCTTCATAAACTTCCGGCAGCTCATTGAGTTTTGGCGCAATTACCGCCCCTTCCCTACGAAGCCTTGGCGAAGTAGGGTCGTCCGTGATTATCAGCGACTCCCGGAACATTGGAGCTCTGGCTATAACTTTACCTTTGCTGTTCACTATCATGCTTCCGCCGTCGAAAACCAGCTCGTCCTGTCCCCCGACCATATTGACATAGACAACGTGCGCTTTTGTCGCGACAGCTCTTTTCTTCAATATCGCTTCCCTCTCGCCGATCTTCCCCATGTGATAAGGTGACGCATTAATATTCAACAATACCTTTGCCTTCGCCTTTGCCTCCGCCTTGTATGGTCCGTTCTCCACCCATATGTCCTCGCAAATGCCGAGTCCGAACTTGAGACCTTTATATTTGACTACCTCGATCTTCGTTCCTTCCTTGAAGTATCTCTTCTCATCGAATACGGCATAGTTAGGCAGATTGTTCTTGTAATATTTTTTGATGATCTTTCCGTTATCGATGAAAGCCGCGGCGTTGTAGATGTCGGCGCCTTTTTTGTCGACGAATCCGATGTAGACGCCGATCCCTTTAGAAACTTTCACGATCTTTTTGAGCGCGGCAATATTATCGGCGATGAATTGAGGTTTTAATATCAGATCTTCGGGAGGATATCCGGTGATCGCGAGTTCGGGAAAAACTATCAGGTCAACATTCTGTTTTTTTGCTTTATTGATGTACTCGATGATCTTGGCGGCGTTGGCATCAAGCGCGCCGACGGTCGGGTTGATCTGGGCAAGTGCGATCTTCATGGCAATGATTATACCTTGTAAGAAAAGAGTAGTAAAATGTATATGGATGTTCGGCGGCTTGGCGTAAACTATGAGTAAACACGCTTATCTTGCTTCTTTGATAATATGCCTGCTGTTATTGCCGGCTGGCTGCACAAAACCAGTGATCGTCAGCAGTTCTTCGCCCAATTCGCCGACCTACTATTCAACGACAGCGACCATTGCCCAAAGCGCTTTCGTTTCAACAAGCGGCTCCTCTTCCGAAGTTGGATATTTGGAATATTTTTACATGAGCTACGTTATTTTTCCTACAAAACCATCCCTTTCCGAGAACGCGTTCATGCAATTCACCATGCCCACGCTGCCATCCGGCGCTTCGATAGTAAACGCGACATTGCATTTTTGGACGATAAATCTTACAGTATCTATGGAGTGCCTTACGGGCATTTACAAAGTAACGTCTTCCTGGGATAAGGCCACTATTTCAACGGCAAATGAAACGATACCGCCGTCAACAAATCCTGCCGCCAGCGCCATTGATGCTCCGGGAGAGAACAGCTTCGACATTACGACGCTGGTACGGGGATGGGAGAACGGGACATCGCCCAATTACGGGGTTCAAATATCTCCCTGCGGATCCGGAGCATATCCATTCAGCAATCTGACGCAGATATATGATCATGACGATCCGAATTATTATCCCAGGATAATCATAGTTTATACGATATAGGATGGGCCAAATTCATCACATGAAAATATACAGTACGAAAGAAAAGGAGTAAAATACCCACACATGACAAATACAAATGAATTTTTTAAGGAAAAGAAGTCATGGTCAGTTTTCAAAGATGGCATCTTAGACTTCTATTTAACCCCTTATTTAAGAAAGATTGTTTCCACAAAGAAGCCAGTGACAATAATTGATTGCTTTGCTGGAAAAGGTAAGTTTGATGATGGAGATTTTGGCTCACCCTTAATCATTCTTAATAGAATTGGAGATATAAAACGAGAAGTGCGCTCTGCGGCAATAAAACTAATCTGTATTGAAAAGAAATATTTCGAGGATTTATCTGTGAACTTATCTGGGCATGCCGAAGTAAGCATTGTCGGGGGATCATTTGAGGAGAAGATTAACCCTACTTTGTCAGCCGTTCCTCAATCGAATAATCTTTTTCTCTATATCGATCCTTATGGCGTTAAATCTTTAGACTTCAATATATTCAAAATACTTAAAGAAAGGAAATACAATTCTTTAGAGGTGCTCATTAATTTAAATACTTTCGGGTTCTTAAGAGAAGGATGTAGATTAATTAAATGTGACCCACAATTTGAAGACGAAAATATCGACCTTGATTATGAAACGGATGCAACAGATGATGCCACAACATGGAATAGAATCGCAGGTGGAGCTTACTGGAAAGATATTGTAAGTGAAAAGAAGAATGAAAAGATCAGCATGTATGAGGCTGAAGAGTTATTTACTACAAGATACATCGATAAATTAAAGACCATTTTCAAATACGTCATTAGCATCCCGATTAAAACGCAAACAAAGAATGTGCCGAAATATCGAATGATATTCTGCACTAATCATCTAGATGGTTTTATGATAATGGCAGATAATATGCATAAAAAGTGGATTGAGATGAATAATGCACCTAAAGATAATCAATTATTATTGTTTTACTTTACCCCGCGTGTGAAAGTTGATATCGACAAATTTATTAATGCTTCCATCCCAAAGAATACAAAGGTTCTATTTAAAGATGTATTAATTAGTGTTGTCGATAATTTTGGTATAATCAAATCGGTGGCAGAATATACGGATTGTATTAAGACTATTATAAAGGCCCAGGGCATATCAGCCGAGTGGGTTCCTCCGCGCACCCCGACAGGACGCATTCCTTCTTCGTATAATTACAAAGAATATGATATATTCTTAACAAGAAAATCATGAAAACAATTATTAGAAAATCATTACTCTATCAAACTGGCGTTGAATATGGGGATTACACGATAAACCATGCTCAGGGATGCTCCCATGGCTGCTTATATCCATGCTATGCGATGATGATGGCAAAAAGATTTGGAAAAATTAAAAACTATCAGGAATGGATAAAGCCTGCAATAGTAGAAAACGCATTGAAATTGCTGGACAAAGAAATCCCTTCATTAAAAGACAAAATTCAGTTCGTACATATGTGCTTCACCACTGACCCTTTCATGTATAAATACCCAGAAATCTCCCAATTAACGTGTAAAATAATTGAAAAGCTAAATAAGAACAATATTAGATGTACTGCCCTTACAAAGGGTATCCTTCCAATTAAACTGGCATCTTATAGCAAAGAGAATGAATATGGCATCACCCTTATAACGATTGAAGACAAACACAGAAAAGTCCTTGAACCTCACGCATCTCCAATGGCATCAAGAATTAAGAGCTTATATAATCTGCACAAAAAAGGAATAAAGACTTGGGTGAGTATCGAACCCTATCCTACGCCAAACATAATAGCTCAAGATTTTTCAGAGATATTATCTGCAATTGGTTTTGTTGATAAGATCATTTTTGGGAGATTAAATTACAATCGACTAGTATCTGAGTATGCCGATCATAAACAATATTTCAACGAGTTGAGTCAGCAAGTAATCGAGTTTTGCACTAAATATGATAAACAATATCACATAAAAGACGGCACTATTACGACTACTCGTCAATTATTGACAGTCTAAAACAACACCATCCCCACGCCCGTCACGACTACCGCAATTGCTGCCGCGTAACCTATTAACTTCCACGACATCTTCCTGTCCAGCTCTCTGAATTTAGCTTCGTATACACTCTCCGTCTTTCCCACCGGCCCGAAATTGAAAAGCCCGGAAAGGCCGAAATGAACGCAGAACATCAACCTGGCCTGAATGAATCCGATGGCTGACATGAATGCCGGGAAGAACAGAACGAGACGCCACAAGCGTGGAACATGAAAATAAACAAGAAGGACCCAGAGAACTAATAATACGGCCAGCCCGATGTATCCGGCCTGCCTCCTTTTTGCTCTCTCCTCGGGACCAATGTTGCAGACACCGGCTTTATATACATTTGCATCCGGCATGATCATCACTCCTTTCGCCGGGGAATGATACTCCAGTCAAATACAAAAGGCAAATGAAGGCGCTCTCCTGAAATATTTTGTTTGGACCGGAGTATATATGTATAATGGCAGGTATGAAAACCGGAGAACAAAGGGCACTGAAACTATCGGCATATGCCCTGATATTTTTGACGGCGTTATCTCTTAGCGCTTTCCCGCATCAGACATCGCAGGTCGTGAAATTCGGCCGCGCGGAGGTATCGGGCACCGGCCCCCTGCCCTACAACTACCGCATCGTCGACAAGATAATCCATGTCGGCGGACATCCGCTTAACCCGGCCAACAAATTCGGAAACAGCGACGAACAAACGCTGGGCATCCTGAATTACCTGAAGTCCAAAGGAGTGAAAACTATAATCGACCTTGAAAACACGGCGGACGTTCAGGACAGGTATGCGGCGCTTGTGAAAAAGGCGGGAATGAAGAGGATACACATTCCGCTGAACGACATGAAAGCCCCGGATCCCGCGCAATGGCGGGTCATCAACGCCGCCATGAAAAGGCCGGTGTACATTCACTGCAAATGGGGAGAGGACAGAACGGGGTTGATCATTGCAAAATACCTGATAGTGGATAAAGGCTATTCCGTAAAAGAAGCCCTGGATGCTGTAAGCACCGGCGGCAGCCACGCGGGCGCGATGGGCGGAATGAAGAACGCATACCGCCTCGATCCCGTGTTCATGAAATTCCTTGAAGAAAAATAAGGCAGAAGATGATATTGAAGATCAAACCCTCGACTCGTCTTCCATCTCGTATGTGGAATAATAATAAGGCGTGAAAGCCTCGAATTCGGCGGAACAGGTATCAACAAGTTTGAAAACCGGGGTGATCTCGAGTTTCTGCCTTAAATTGTAGACCGATATCTCATCGCTGCCAATGAGCCGCGAAATGTGCACGTCGCTGAAGCCCATCTTCTTGGCATCAAGCAGCAGATCGGCAGGCAATTCCTTTTTATTGAACTCCTTGATCTTCTGCTCAAAGTCGATTATCTCTTTCATGTTCTCCAGGAACCATGGGTCGATATATGATAATTTGTGTATCTCGTCGATGGTGAATCCCGCTTCAATGGCATACTTGATGAAGAAAACTCTTTCTGCGTTCGGTTTTGTAAGTTTATCGATTATCAGCTCGCGCGTGATCTCCTTGCCCTTCACCTTGGCGACGTCATCAAGTCCAAAGCTCTTGATCTCAAGCGAACGAAGTCCCTTGTTCAGTGCTTCCTTGAAAGTGCGGCCAATGGACATCGTTTCGCCCACGGATTTCATTGATGGGCCCAGTGTCGTATCCGCTCCAGGGAATTTCTCGAAAGTGAAACGGGGGATCTTTACCACGCAGTAGTCGATGGTGGGCTCGAAACACGCGGGAGTTTGTTTAGTTATGTCGTTCTGGATCTCGTTGAGCGTGTAGCCGACAGCAAGCTTTGCGGCGATCTTTGCGATAGGGAATCCGGTAGCTTTCGAGGCTAATGCCGACGAGCGTGAAACTCTCGGATTCATTTCGATGACGACCATCCTGCCGTCCTTCGGATTCACCGCGAACTGGATATTGGAACCGCCGGTCTCGACGCCGATCTCCCTGATGACCGCGATGGACGCATCGCGCATTTTCTGGTATTCGACGTCGGTCAGCGTCTGGATGGGGGCCACGGTGATGCTGTCGCCGGTGTGGACGCCCATCGCGTCGAAGTTCTCGATGGTGCAGATAATGACGACGTTGTCGGCCTTGTCTCGCATGACCTCAAGCTCGAATTCCTTCCAGCCAACGACGGATTCCTCCACCAGGATCTCAGATATCGGGCTGGCTTCGAGGCCGATCTTTGCCGCTTCCCTGTATTCATCGATGTTGTGCGCGACCCCCTGCCCCGTTCCGCCCAGGGTGAAGCTTGGGCGTATGATGACCGGGAGACCTATCTTTTCGACGACGGCCAGCGCTTCTTTCATGTTGTGTGCGACGCCGCTCTTAGGAACATCAAGCCCGATGTTCTCCATAGCTTTACGGAACAGCAGCCTGTTCTCGCCTTTCTTTATTGCCTTCGCGTCGGCGCCGATCATTTCCACTTTGTATTTTCTGAGTATACCCTTGTCGTGGAGAGCGACCGCCGCGTTCAGCGCGGTCTGCCCGCCCAGAGTGGGAAGTATCGCATCCGGCCGTTCCTTTTGGATTATTTTTTCGATGACCTCCGGCGTGATGGGCTCGATGTAAGTCCTATCAGCCAGCTGGGGATCCGTCATGATGGTAGCAGGATTGCTGTTGATGAGAATGACCTTATAGCCCTCGGATTTCAGGACGCGGCAAGCCTGCGAGCCAGAATAATCGAACTCGCACGCCTGGCTGATTATTATCGGCCCGGCGCCTATTATAAGTATCGACTTGATGTCAGTTCTCTTCGGCATGTTATTTTTTTGTCACCCTGAGCAAAGCGAAGGGTCTGCATTTTCAACACAGATTCTTCGCGGAGCCTGTCCTGAGGAGCAGGAATGCAGATGCTTCGCTGCGCTCAGCATGACAGGATCCGAAGGACTCAGAATGACATCAACCTATTTCCACTCCTTTATCATTTTGACGAAACGCTCGAACAGATATTTCGAATCATGCGGACCCGGAGCGGCTTCGGGATGATACTGCACCGAGAACAACGGGAATTTCTTGTGCCGCATGCCTTCCACCGTATTGTCGTTCAAGTTTATGTGAGTGACCTCAATGTTCCTTTTATCGAGCGACTCGATGTCAACGCAGAAGTTGTGGTTCTGGGACGTGATGGCGATCTTCTTGGTCTTTACGTCCTGAACGGGATGGTTGCCGCCGTGATGGCCGAATTTCAGCTTATATGTTTTCCCGCCCATCGCCAAGCCCAGCAGCTGATGGCCGAAGCAGATGCCGAATATCGGAACCTTGCCTATCAATTTGCGGATCGTCTCGATGACATACGGCACACCTTCGGGATCGCCCGGACCGTTACTAAGTTGTACGCCGTCGGGTTTCATCTTGAATATTTCTTCCGCCGTGGTCGATGCGGGCACTACCTCGACCTGACAATCGAGCGCCGCAAGTGTTCTGAGAGTACTGTATTTTATTCCGCAGTCGAGGACAACGACCTTATATTTTCCTTTTTTGGACCACGAATATTTTTTGTTACATGACACTTCCTTCGCAAGGTCGACCCCTACGATGCTTGGCGAATCTTTCGCTTTTTTGATGAGCCTCTTGATATCAAAGTCGATCGAGGACATAACGGCTTTTTTCGAGCCATTGTCGCGGAGGTGCTTCGTCAGCGCTCTCGTATCGATGCCTTCGATGGCAACGATCTTGTTCTGTTTCAGGTAATCGCGGAGCGACATAGTAGAGCGGAAATTGGATGTGACCTTCGAGCATTCTTTCATGATGAAACCTTCGGCCCACGGGCGGGATGATTCGATATCTTCTTCGTTCACGCCGTAGTTGCCTATGAGAGGGTATGTCATGGTGATGAGCTGGCCTTTGTATGACGGGTCCGTGAGAATTTCCTGGTAGCCGGACATCGCGGTGTTGAAAACTACTTCGCCGAAGGATTCCCCGTCGTGACCGCAGGAATGTCCTTCAAAAACGAGGCCGTCTTCAAGCGCGAGGATGCATTTTGTCATTTGCAGTAATCAAAGAAAGATTATTGCACAGAAAAGAAAATGTGACAAGTTGATTAAATCGGGGGTATATCCCGTTATTTTTTCACAACAAAAAAGCGAGTTCCTGCGGATGATCCTTATCATTAACGATCTTCCATAATTCAAGCAGAACTTTTCCCCTTTCATTTCCTGCTCTTGGTCTGGGGGGATCATTGACAAGCCTTCCCATACCGACGTCTTTTCTCCACATAAAATAGGAAGTGCTCGAATATTCCGTGCCCACGGCCCCGAATTCAATCCCGGGGGCAGCCTTTGAAAGCTTGGCGAGCAAGAAGCCTTTACCCGATCCAGAGCCATAAAAAGCGGAACGCGCTACGAGGAAAAAGTCATAATCCGGTATCACCTTTCCTGTATTCGTGTCAACTTCCGCGGAAAATTTCAATCCGACCGCCAGCCTAGACGTCAACACGCGTCCGGCGGGAACATTAATTATATTTAAGGAGTAGCCTGCCAAACGGCAGTTGATGAACCCCCCGCCACCTAGCATTTGCGAAAGTATCGCTCTATCTCGTATAAGGCCTTCCAATGTTGTTTTGATCGATTCGATCTGCTTCTGGGTTATCCCCTGACTAGATAGATTAGATATCGCCTTCGTCGATAACTCCGGTCCTATCATAAAATTGCCCATACCATTTGTCTCCTTATCGGATACATGTCCTAGAATTCACACGTTCAATTGTCGTATGTTTATTTGCCTATCTCTCTTCTACAAAACAGGCGAATTCGAAGCCGGTTTTCCTTAGATACTGCCAGAGAGCATGGCGAAGCTGCCAGCCTTTCCGGCCTAAAGATAGGCCAGGTCCCAATCTGTGAGATTCGATCCTCTTGTTCAGGTCCTGATTGCCTTTTTTCGGTTCCGCCAACCCGCCAAGAGGACATCCGATCTGGGGATGACTGCTCCACATATAATGATCGCTGCTCTTCTCCCCATATATGATCAAATCTGAATCATTGAAGGGTTTCTTGTCAAATCCCCCGAACGTAAGTTTGGGACAAACCTTTATAAGTTTGTTCAATATCCCGATCTGGTCACCTTCCAATCCATAAACAGCGGACTTTGCAATTTCAAACAAAGAACCGATGCCGATAAATACTTCACCTTTACCAAGCGGTTTAATGGAAAATTGCAGACCGATGACAAGTTTGTTTTCGATCCGATCTCCGACCTTGACCCTGATCTTATCAATAGAAAATCTGGTCAAACAGGCCATCGCATTGAACACATTGAAAAGAGGCTTGATCGAAAGAGCCCGAAGATCATACAATCCGCCTATCGGTCCGAGAGGTCCTTTATGACAAAGGCCGTCCAAGGTATCCCTGATCAAGTTGACCTCGCCGGCCATAATGCCTTGTCGTGTCAGTTCAACGATCGCTTTTGGTGAAAATGGATAACCTATCGTTATATTGCCCATATTTGTTCCGTTATATTATCCGAATTAATCGGCTGAAATTTCACTTTTTTCCCATCTCCCATCTCATATCTCTCATCTCGCCTTACTGTTTTGACTTTCATCATCAAACTGATAAACTTGTCTGTGGAGGCGGATAAATGCTTTCGTATATTTTCATCGGTATCGCGATAATCTGTATTATTGTCCATGCGGCTATCATGAAAAAGCCGCGGACTCTGAAGAAAATGCTCGAGATCGCTTTCATATATATAATGGTCGTCAACATCGGCTTCGGCGGGTTGATCGCTTTCTTCGGCCATGTTTTCAACGGCCCGCAAATAGCGGCGATGATAGGCTGGCCGGCCGGCTCACCGTTCCAGTATGAGGTGGGGGTTGCCGACCTGGCTTTCGGGGTGATCGCCGTTCTGACGATCTGGATAAGAGGGAATTTCTGGTTTGCCGCGGCCCTTGCAAATGCGATCTTCCTGATCGGCTGCGCCGTCGGCCACATTCGGGACCTTATCCTGAGCGGCAACACCGCCGTTTATAATGCCGGGCCTTCAATTTATTTGACCGACATCGTCATTCCTGTCATCGTGTTGATACTTGCAATAGCGATCCCGCAAATTGGAGGAAAGAGAAAAAAATGATAACGACAAAAAATATATTGATCCTATCAGCCTGCGCCGCCCTGATATTTACGGCGTCATCCTGCGTCAGGATAAGCGATCCCAGGACAAGTGAAACACAGGACAAACTGGACATGATAGCGAACAAATACATGAAACTTTACCACGCACCCGGAATGATCCTCGGGGTATGGGTCCCCGGAAAAGGCGGATACGTGAAGGCGTACGGCCGTTCCGACATCAAGTCGAACATAAAAATGAAGGAGAACGACAGGTTCCGCATGGGAAGCAACACGAAGATATTCGTTGCCACTGTAATAATGCAGCTCGCCGATGAAGGCAGGCTGGACCTCAACGACAAACTAAGCAAATACTATCCGGGCATACCGTATTCCGACATGATAACCCTGAAGATGCTGATGAACCACACCAGCGGGCTTTTCAACTACAGTGAAGACGCGGATTTCGGCAAGACATTTCAGGAAGGGCATCTGCATTCTTTCGCTCCGGAAGACCTCATATCTTATGCCTTAAAACACAAGCCGTATTTTCAGCCGGGACAGGGCTTCCATTATTCGAACACCAATACTGCGCTTCTTGGAATGATCATCGAAAAGATCACTGGGAACACACTTGACGCGGAGATAAAGAACCGGTTCATCGACAAGCTGGGGCTGAATAACACTTATTTCCCGAAAGGCACGGATACGGGCGGACCCATTGCGCACGGGTACATGATCGAAGGCGCCAAATATTACGACTGGACCAAGATGGACGTTTCCTGGGGCTGGGCCGCCGGCGCGATGATATCGAACGTGTACGACATGGAAAAATTCGCGACCGCCGTCACGGACGGCTCCCTTCTCTCAAGAAAACTGCAGAGGGAACGCATGAACTCCTGGGTCGCCGTTAAAGCGCTCAAGGATTTCCCGACCGCCAGATACGGATATAATGTTTTTACCTTCGGCGGATATGTGGGCCACAACGGCGGGCTGCCGGGCTTCATAAGCTACATGGTCAGGAACCCCAGGACCGGCGTGACGCTGGTGATGATGATGAACATCCAGCCGGACGACAGCGAAGCATCGCTCAAGATATTGAAAGACGTCATCGGGATAGTTTCCCCCGGCACAAAAGTATGATGAATTTGAAATGGATACGGTACTCGATAGCCGCCGTCATCCTGCTGGCGGTGATAGCTTTTGTCGCCGCAAAGATCGTCCTTCCCGGATTAAAACATACCAGCGACCGCATAAACGTCATCGTGATGCCGGAGAATCCCATGGTGGATGACGTCCTCAGCATAAAGATAACAGGATTCGAACCTTATCAGCAGGTGACATTAAGAGCCAGGATGAAGGATGATTCCGGAAAATGGTGGAGGTCGGAAGCTGAAGTTAAGGCGGACGAAGACGGCGTTATTGACCTGAAAAAGCAGGCGCCGGTGTCGGGCACATACTCCGGCTTGGAGCCGATGGGGCTCATCTGGTCCATGAGACCCGAAGACCAGAAAGAAGGCACAGCATATTCGAACCAGAAAATAGCCCGTGAGGATCTTTCGCTGGAGGTTGAGGTCAACGGCGTCATAACAGCTGAAAAGAAGATCCCCCGTTATTACATGGCTCCCGGCGTCACAAGGGTCCCGGTGGATGAGGACGGCCTGGTGGGCGTTCTTTTCAAACCCGCAAAGACCACGGCGGCGCCCGGCATAATAGTGCTCGGCGGCTCCGACGGCGGCATTCGGGAAGATTATTCAGCTCTCCTTGCATCGCGCGGATTCGTGGCGTTCTCTCTCGCCTACTTCGGACGTTCGGGAGTACCGCGGGAACTTTCCGGCATCAGGCTTGAATATCTTGAGAAAGCCATGAGATGGCTTGAAGGCAATCCGTCCGTATCAAAGAACGGCTTGGGCATCATCGGAAGATCAAAGGGCGGAGAGCTCGCTCTTCTTGGGGCTTCATACTATCCAGATTTCAAAGCGGCGGTCGGGGTAGTCCCGAGCAGCGTCGTATGGCAGTCTCCCAGCGCTATCGAAAAATACAAGAACACTTCTTCTTGGGATTACAAAGGCGAGGAGCTGCCGTATCTTCACGTGAAGCCGTCTTTCTTTTTCATTACCGGAGCAATGTGGGCCAAAATGACCGGCGGACCTATACTGACCTCCTCTCTGTATTCAGGGGCATTGAAGGATAAGGCAGCCGTTGTGGATGCAATGATCCCGGTCGAAAAGATAAACGGTCCGGTGCTTTTGGTCTCGGCGCGCGACGACAAGGTCTGGCCGTCGGGTAAGATGTGTAAAATGGCGATGGACAGGCTGAGAAGAGCGGGAAGGACGAACGATGCGGAACTTTTCTATGACAACGCCGGGCACATGATCTCAGTTCCTTATCTGCCGACCACGATATCCGCCGCGAGGAACAAGTCTGCCGGAGGAAAGATAGAATACGGCGGGTCTCCTAAAGGCAACGCCGACGCTTCTGCGGATTCATGGCCGAAAATAGTCAAATTCTTCGAGGACAACCTTCACTGATCCTGATCCGTTTGCTCTGATACTTCCATGACAACGTAAGGTGTATTAAGTCCGCTCTCAAGGCCTTCATAACGCACAAATTCATGCGGAGCCGCGGCTTTATACCAGAAATAGGTCTTGGGCACGAACGGAGCGAATATCCCGAGGAAGCCCAGGTCGGGTATCATCTGCAGCTTGTAGCATTCCACCGAGCTGCCGTCCAGCTTAAGGGTCTCCTTTCCCAGGTTAACGATCTTCATTTTGTAATGCGCGGGCTCGTTCGTCATCATATGGAACTCAAGATCCTCTTTCCTGTCGTACGGATAGTTCATGAAGCACACGCCGAGTATCTCCTTGTCCACCAGGTCAGCGTCAAAATCAAAATCTTTGTCCTCCTCGGTGATATCGAATGTTTTCTCCTTGTTGATCTTCTTGCAGTGGACCTTATTGTCGGCCAGGGAATAGTCTTTCTCCAGCGAATCGATCTCTCTTCCGTTGGGATCATAAAAGGTGAGCAGCGCGTGGACCGGCACGACCTTGTTGTCCGCATAAGAGTAAGTGCTCACCGAGACCCAGGTCCTTTCATCTTTGTTGTCCCATATGCCTTCGCATTTTTCGGTCACCTGCAGCGTGACGTTCCCTTCCGATTCGAGGGTTTGGACGCTGGTAACATAATGCCAGAGAGGCTTTCCATCATCCTTGTTGAAAACGTTTATGTAGACAGGGCTCGGGTTTATCGATGTAACATTGAATTGTTCGGCGCGGGCGACAGACGGAACCAGAACGCATAATACTATCAGCAGCAGTTGTTTCATTGTTACACCTCACGCAGATTATACGATAAATAGCGGATTAATCAAAGAGGTTCATGCAGCCGCAGCAGCGGATTCATTTTCTGGGCGAAATGGCAGGCATATTTATTAAATTGTAATATTAGTTCTATTATAATATAATTGACCAACAGAGGTGATGAAAAATGAAAAACAGCAAAAATGCATCGTTGATGTTCCGTCTATTTGTCCCGGTCCTGTTCGTGTTGATCGCAGTTATCGGGCTTCAATACGTCCTTTATGCCGAGACCGGCTATGAAATGAAAATGAGCAGATCCCTTCCCGCCAAGATATCCGGCTGGGTCAGGACAAGCATAATTAACGCGGAAAAAGTGGACCCGGGCGCGGGCATGGGAGTTTATTATAAGCTGAAAGATGCCTCGACCGCGGTTTGCATCTATAACAACAACTTAAAATCCATTCCGAACGGGACAGATTCGAACGCGGTAAAAACAGAGTTCGGCAAATACCTTAACACCTTTTCAGACCTGCTTCTGAAGAACTTTTATCAGACGGCAAATAAGATCGAATCCAGCAAGATCGTGTTGGGCCAGAGCAAGAAAATGAATTTCTTTTATGTGAAATACAAGACCACCAAGAGGAACATCGTAAATGTTGAATGGATATTCCTTACCGGGCTAAAAGACCATTTTATAGAGATTGTTGTTTCCTCTCCGAACGGCACGATGACCGACAAGGAGATCAAATCATTCGTAAGCGATTTAGCGGACAAGATACTTGCTCTTTGATCCGGGGTTTTTCTATGGGATTTGTCCTCCGCGCCGGCATCATAGTCTTGAGTGTGAGTTTGAGTTTTGAGTAACGAGCCTTATATCTTTGCGTTGCTCAAGACACCGTACTCATGCTCACACTAAGTACTTAACTGGGGGACAGGGCCTCCTTCGCCCTGCGGGCTTCGGCGGCCAAGGATTTGTTCCCCTATCATGTTAAATGTCTATTTATAAATGCTCTACCTGAGCCACTTTTCAGATATTTTTCAAAATCAATCGCCCTTATTTTGTCAGTGAAAGCACAAAGCCATAATATTTCAAAAGGTCCGTCTGTTTTATCGGTATGGGAAGATTTATCGATATTATGCTGTTTCATCCTGCGATCCATATCAGTTGTGATCCCTTTATAGAGATTGTTGGTTTTGGTGCTGCGAAGTATATACACATAATATGTCATAAATTTACCCTGCTGGCTTGCCAGCCGAAGCCTTGGCGAAGGCTGGCTGGGGGACAGGGATTTGAACCCCGATTAGCTGATCCAGAGTCAGCTGTCCTACCGTTAGACGATCCCCCAACGCTTCGCTTTGCTCAGCGTAAATCCCAATGACCAAATCCCAAATTCCAAATAAATCACAAATGACAAATTACAAAAATACGCAAGAAAACAAAAGTTTATTTCCGTTAGACCTGCCCGCTGTAGCTTCAGCGAAGGCGGGCGATCCCCCAACGCTTCGCTGCACTCAGCGAAAATCCCAATGACCAAATCCCAAATGAAATCCAAAAGATCAAATCAAATATAACTTAATTATTATATATAAAATATCGTGGCGAAGCCACTCATTGTTGGGATTTTGAAGTTTGGATTTGGGGTTTTATTTCGTCGGCCACCACGGCGGGTATCCACCACTGCGGCTGGAAAATAAGGATAAATAACCCGTAAAGAACTATAAAGACCGACAGGCCGATGAATATCATGAACTGCCAAGTCAGGGGCTCTTTCCACTTCTTTATCATCCACCAGCTGAACAGCAGCGCGATCATTCCTACGACCATCACGCCGATGTTCCTTTAAATATCGGGCTTGTGTTCATGAAAACTATAAGTTCCGTGGCTTTTGGTTCCATACAATGATTTTATCACAAAGGGTTCGAATACAAACGACCGAGTTGGTCAGACGTTCTTGAGGAAAGCGGGCAGCTCGATCTTCTCTTTGTTCTGGGCTCATTATCTCCGGCTTCATCTTGTTCCGAATGTTCATCTCTTCAGCCCCTGCGCTCTTTTTCCTTGTTGCGTTCTTGAAACCGGTGGCGATGACCGTGATTACGACCTCGCCCTGGAGCTTCTCGTCGATGACGGCGCCGAATATGATGTTGGCTTCCGGATCGACCGCGTTATATATGACCTCCGCCGCGTCGTTCACTTCGTACAATGTAAGGTCGCTGCCGCCGGTCACGTTGAACACCACGCCTTTCGCCCCAGTGATGGTCTCCTCAAGCAGCGGACTGGATATCGCGGCTTCCGCGGCTTCCATCGCCCTGTTCTCGCCCGAAGCAGTGCCGATGCCCATCATCGCGCTGCCGGCATCGAACATGATGGTCCTGATGTCCGCAAAATCGAGATTGATGAGGCCGGGAACGGTGATGAGATCGGATATTCCTTTTACGCCGTGACGGAGAACATCATCGGCTATCTTGAACGCTTCGATTATCGACGTGCGTTTCTCGACTACTTGGAGTAATTTGTCGTTGGGAATTACGATGAGAGCGTCGACTTTTTCTCTGAGGAGGACGACTCCGCTTTCAGCCTGAGATATCCTTACCGGGCCTTCGAACCTGAAAGGCTTTGTTACGACGCCGACGGTCAATGCTCCCAGTTCTCTGGCAACTTCAGCGATGACCGGAGAAGCGCCTGTTCCCGTCCCGCCGCCCATGCCCGCGGTAAGAAAAACCATGTCCGCGTCAGCAAGAGCTGCTTTGATGTCTTCTCTGGATTCTTCTGCGGCTTTTTGTCCTATTTCGGGATTTGATCCCGCGCCCAGCCCTTTTGTGAGCTTTCCGCCTATTTGAAGCCTGTGGTCTGCGAGTGAAACGGAGAGTGCCTGGTTGTCGGTGTTTACCGCCCAGAATTCAACGCCTTTAAGTCCGGAGCCCACCATCCTATTGACGGCATTCGTTCCACCGCCGCCTATTCCCATCACTTTGATGGTCGCAAAAGTTTTAGAACCCTCGCCGATTATGCCATTATCCAACTTTTTTGCCCCCGCGTTTAAAAATCTGGGACCTTTGCTAACCCAGTAATATAGCAGATTTCATCGGAATTGCAAGAGTATTTATTTGAATTTTATCACCGGAGCGTCGGGGACCCTTACATCTATATATGCCACCTTGACCCATTTATCCTTTATCGAATCAAGCAATGCCTGCATGATCTTTATCTTTCTTGCTATCTCGCTCGCATCCCCTATCTTCACCTTTACGATGTCCTCAAGGAATATTACGATGTCATCGCGCTTGCCCACCTCCAGCTGCACCTGTCCCGGGTCCATCGAACTGGACAAAAGCGTCAGGGCATCCTTAATGAATATCCTGTCGCTGCTGTTCAGCCTCATGCCGCCATCGAGCGACTTTGCGCTTATCCCGCGGATGACCGGATAATCGGCGATGTTCAGCCCGTAAATGGAGGATATGGATGCTTGTTTAGCGATTATGTAACCATCCTCGTCGATCAGCGTGGTCGTGCTGCCGATGACCGCGATGGCAAAAGGTTTTCTTTCCGTGATATCCAACTCGATCGTTCCCGGAAGTTTTCTTTTGACCTTCAGGTCCTTTATCTGGATGACCTTTGAGAACCTGCCTTTAACTTCGTCCATATCTATCATGAAGATGTTCTCTCCGATAGGGACTTTGGCGGTATTGATGATCTTATCTTCCGGAAGATACACATTCCCTTTGACGATGACCCTCTCCGTGCGCCAGACAGGAAGCGAAAGAACGAAGCCGAGGAGGATGGAGAACGTCACCGCGAAAATAACGGTCCAGATGATATACCAGCTTAATGGTTTAGTACGCGCTCTCAAGTATCTTCACGACCAGTTCATCGAACGATATCCCCGCGTTCTCGGCTTCCGCGGGAAGGTCGCTCCTGTCGGTCATTCCGGGGATGGTGTTCACTTCCGTGACGTAAGGAGTGTGGTTGCCGGCGACGATGAAATCGACCCGGGAGACGCCGTAGCATCCGAGCGCCTTGTGAGCGGCCAGGGCCGTGTCCTGCACGTGCCTGTAGAGGTCTTTCGGCAGCTTCGCGGGAAGGATGAAATCCGTTCCGCCCGCTGAATATTTCGCCTCAAAATCGTAGAACTCGTTCTTCGGCTTCAGCTCGAGTATGGGAAGAGCCGTGATATCTTCTCCTTTGCCGATGATCCCCACTGTGACCTCTTTTCCCTTGATGAACTCTTCGATGAAAACGTCGCAGAATTTTTTAACGGTATCAATGACGATCTTCTCCAGCTTTTCCTCGTCCTTGATGATGGAGACGCCCAGGCTTGATCCCTCTGAAACCGGTTTTACGACCAGCGGGAATGGAAAAACGTTCCTGATTATCTCACATTGTTTTTTCAGGTCGGAAGCGTTGTCGATGGCGATGAATTTCGGCGTCGGTATGCCGCAGGAGTCGAATATCCTTTTCGCGGCCACCTTGTTCATTCCCAGGGCTGACGCGAGTATCTTCGATCCGGTATATGGAACGCCGTACTGCTCGAGCAAGCCCTGAATTGTGCCGTCCTCGCCGTATCTACCGTGCAGCGCGATATACGCGATGTCGATCTTGTTCTTTTTTAGGTTGTCGATGAGGTTGTCGTCGCTGTCGAGCTGTATTGCCTTGAAACCCTGGGACTTCAGCGACTGGAGGATGCGTTTGCCCGACCGGAGGGAAACCTCGCGTTCACCGGACTTTCCACCCATGATGACGGCTATTTTCTTTTTCTTTAAGTTCGATCTTTCCATGCGGGAAATAATACCATCAATGGATAAGTTAGTCTATAAGCGTGACCGTGTATTTATTCGCCATCTGCGCCGGATGATACGACAGCTTTGCCCTTCTCAACCCCGCGTCGCCCAGGTCGGCCTCCCTGTTGATGAAAAGCGTATCCGCCCACTCGTTCCTGCAGAACTGCTGGTTAATGTACTGCGAAAGGCCGTCTATTTCCGGGTCGGCCACTTCGATGTAAATGATTGCGGTATCCTGGTTCAATCTTTCGCCCACTGTAAAAGCTCCGATCCTGCCGTTTATCCTGACTGCAGCTGCCGTCAAACCCAATACCTTCAGGTTCTTCAGCGCTTCCTTTATGGGCGCGTCAAAACAGATCCCGCCTTTTCTTTCCTGGGCCCATTTATCCAGCAATATCAAACAGTCGGGAACAAGCTCTTCCGTCAGCGGTTGATAGATGGGTATGTTGTTCTTGAGGAACTTTCTGATCTTGTTGCGTTTGCCGTCATACTTCTTTCCTTTCAGGTTTATCAGGTCTGAAGTATTGTAAACATAATCGGCGTTGTTGCGGTCGAGTTCGATCCTGAATCGCTTGGCATCTGCAAAATATTTTTTCGCGAACCCTTCGGACACCCTGCTGAACCTGGGGATCTTTTTTGCGCAGGCATCGATGGTCTCCTCCATCTTACTGCTCCCCAACGGCTCAAAGAAATACGGCGGCTCGTTCTCCGGCTCGGCATAGACGCAAATGTTCCCGTTGATGACTGCCGCCTTCGACCTGTCGCAGTCCCTCCAGATAAAGAAATTCGTGAAAGTAAGCTCCGATGTGGAGGCGGGGTGATCATGGAAAAACTTTTCGAACAAAGCCTTGTCGTCCAAAGAAACGCTCTTATAGGCGGGTTGTTCCGGGGACGTATCCATTATTTTATCGTTTTCATCAGCGTAGTGCACTTGTCTTTCTCGCATCCCTTGCACCACGATCCGTTCTTTTTCATTGGAGTTGGGACCTTTTCGGCTTTCTTGAAACCGAGTTTCTCGTAAAAAGCCGGCGTTAAGGTATTAAGGTAGATGTCATACCTTGCCTTGTCGATGACCGATGAGACTATCATGCTGCCTATTCCGCATTTTCTCCAGCCGTCCTTTACCCCGACGTTGGATATCTCATGCATCCTGTGCTGTTTGTAGGTCTTAAGGCGGGCCAGGCCGACGAGGTTCTCTCCCCGGTATGCCACGTAGAAGTCTTCCATCCGCAGACGCGGTACGAAAAGGCCCGTTTCTTTCATCAGCTTCAGAAGCGGGGCTTTATCCTGCTTCTTCGCTTTCCTGATCTCGAGATCGATCATGTTTGGCCTCCAGAACGGACATTATAACACAATAAGCGGTAATTAGCCAGAGCCGGAAGCAGCCACCCATTTCCCAAATAAGTGAAATCCGGGGAGTTATCCGTCGATACAAATATAGCTTGCATTAATACCAACAGTGGCATATAGTGTCGGGCGTAAAGAGTTGAGGTTAATGGTCTTTGTCGGTTATACATATTTTTAATATAGATATCTGATACTATACCCAAGAACTTTTTCGTCTTGGGTTTTTTGTTTAAGAGTGATTAACAGAAATAAAATAAGATACAGAGTGAGGTGAAATTATAAATGGCGAAGAGTTTATTTGTGGGCAACCTGCCTTGGTCAGCGACCGAGGATGAGGTGAAGCAGAAATTTGAAGAGCATGTAAAAGTGCTCGCGGTCAGGCTCATAACAGACAAATTCTCCGGTAAGGCCAAAGGTTTTGGCTTTGTCGAAGTTGAAGATGCTGATATGGACAAGGCTATTTCCGCAATGAACGGCAAGAAGTTCGGAGACCGAGAGATCGTTGTCAATGAAGCGAAGCCGAGGACGGAAAGAAGCGAAAGACCTAGGAGCTTTGGCTCAAGGTTCTAAATCCTTGTGATTTGAGAGGCTCGTTATGCGAAAGCTTAACGGGCCTTTTTTTTACTCAGACTTTTTTGGAAGCTAACGTCTTTTCCGCGTCCGCCACGGTCCGAATGATCTCTATGACGCTGTCAGGGTTAAGTGATATCGAATCGATGCCCTGTTCCACCAGGAACCTCGCGAAATCCGGGTAATCGCTGGGCGCCTGCCCGCAGATGCCCACCTTCACTTTGTTCTGATGCGCCACTTCGATGAGATGGGTTATCGATCTCTTGATCGCATCGTTCCTCTCATCAAATAGCTTCGCGAGCTGGGCTGAATCGCGGTCGATGCCAAGAGTAAGTTGAGTGAGATCGTTGCTTCCGATGGAGAAGCCGTCGAACCTGAGTGAAAATTGATCGGCCAGGATTATGTTCGATGGTATCTCCGCCATCACGTAAACCTGGAGACCGTTCTCTCCCCTCTTCAACCCGTTCTTCTCCATTTCGGCCAGGCAGTTGTCGGCCTCTTTTACGGTCCTGCAGAAAGGGATCATTACGACGACGTTGGTCAGCCCCATTTTCTCTCTGACACGCTTGATGGCCTTGCACTCGAGCGCGAAACCTTCGCGGTACTTGTCGTCGTAGTAACGCGATGCGCCGCGGAAACCGATCATCGGATTTTCCTCTTTGGCCTCGAACTGCGCTCCTCCGATGAGATTGGCGTATTCGTTCGTCTTGAAGTCGCTCATGCGCACTATGACGGGATAAGGATGCTGTGACGCGGCTATCATCGCTATGCCGCGGGCAAGGTTGTCGACGAAGAATTCTGATTTATCCTTAAGCCCTCTCGTCATTTTCGTTATGAGCGCTTTCGCTTTCATATCCTTAAGCTGGTCGAACTTCACCAGCGCCATGGGATGGATCTTGATGCTGTTGTTGATGATGAACTCCATGCGCGCCAGGCCGATCCCCTTCGCCGGCATCTTCCACCACCTGAACCCGGCCGCCGGGTCGCCGATGTTCATCATGATCTGCGTTTTCGTTTCAGGCAAATTCTTAAGATCGAGCTCCACAGCTTCGTATTTCACTTCCCCGTCATATACGAAACCTTTTTCTCCTTCGCAGGAAAGCGTTATCACCTGCCCGTCCTTCAGGATCTTTGTCCCGTTGCCGGTGCCTACGATGGCCGGTATGCCGAGTTCCCTGCTGACGATGGCGGCGTGTGATGTGCGGCCGCCGTGGTCCGTGATTATTCCCGCCGCTTTTTTCATTATCGGGACCCAGTCAGGATCCGTCATGAACGTCACGAGAATTGACCCGTCGACGAATTTATCGATGTCCTTGACGTTCTTTATGACCTGCGCCTTGCCGGAAGTGATGGCTTCGCCCACCGCCATGCCCTCGACTATCTTTTTCCCTTTGCCGAGTAATCGATATTCTTTGAACGTGGAGGCTTCTTTCCTGGATTCCACGGTCTCCGCCCTCGCCTGGACTATGAAAAGCTCGCCGGTCCTGCCGTCCTTCGCCCATTCCATGTCCATGGGCCTTTTGTAGTGGTTCTCGATTATGACGGCCCATTTCGCCAGGTTCATTATCTCTTCATCGTTCAGGACGAAAGTTTTTCTTTCCTTCGGCGTGGTGATAACGTTCTTTGTTTTCTTCCCGCCGGTCTTCGCATATATCATCTTCTTTTCTTTTTCGCCCATGTTCTTTTCGATGACCGGGACCAGGCCCGGCGTGTTTATAAAAGGCTTGAAGATGAGATATTCGTCGGGATTCACGGTTCCCTGGACCACGTTCTCGCCCAGCCCCCACGCCGCGTTGATGATGACGACGTTGCGGAATCCGGTGTCGGTATCAAGAGAGAACATTACGCCGGACGCCGCCAGGTCGGAGCGGACCATTTTCTGTACGCCGATGGAAAGCGCCACTTTCATGTGGTCAAAGTCCTTGTCTATGCGGTAACTGATGGCCCTGTCGGTAAAAAGCGAAGCGTAACATCTTTTGCACGCGTCCATCAGTTCTTCTTCACCGACGATGTTCAGGAAAGTTTCCTGCTGGCCGGCAAAGCTCGCGTCGGGAAGGTCTTCCGCGGTAGCGCTGCTCCGCACCGCCACGTCCGCGTTCGACGCGTTATATCGTTTGGACAGTTCTTTATAGGCCTGCTTCATGGGAGCGCTCAGGTCCTCGGGGAATTCCGCGGAGATAAAAAGCTTGCGGACCGCGCTTCCCACTTTTTCAAGCGACTTCAGATCTTTCTTTATTTCTTTCATCAGCGCGCCTATCTTTTCATCAAGCTTGTTGAATTCGATGAATCTGCGGTAAGCGTCTGATGTGGTCGCGAAACCGTACGGAACGGGGATGCCTTCTTTCTTCAGCGTGGATACCATTTCTCCCAGGTTGGCGTTCTTGCCGCCGACTATCGGGACGTCTTTTGAACCAAGCTCATCGAACCAGCGGATATATTTGTTGTTTGCCAATCAGATCAACTCCCCTTCTGATTTAATCGTGAACGCAGCGAATAAAATATTATATCACGGAAAAAGGATCTACTTGCTGTAAATATCCTTGCCCACGGCTTTATCCAGCTTTGCTCTTGCAAGCTCCATGTCGTAGATGGCAGATAAAAGTTCAAGCTGAGCTTCATGATATGCGGTCTGCGAATCGAGCAGCTGAACGCTCGTGTATATGCGCTGGCTGAAATTCATTTCGGCAAGACGCATCATTTTTCTTGCCATATCCTCCGCGGAACGCGCCGCATCCACTCTTTCATGGGTGCTCAACAGCTCATAATAATCGGACGTCACATCCAGCGCTATCGCGTCGCTTAATGTCTTTCCATCCGCCCTTAAAGCGTCCAGGTTCGCCTGAGATTCCGCGACCTTGTTGGGAGTGTTCAATCCGTCAAAAAGCGTCCAGGACCCGGATATCAGCGCTCTCCAGGATAAAAGGTTAGTGTTGAAATCCTCGTCTTCCGATTTTTCATAGGATATTATCGTCCTGCCGTAAGTTCCCACAAGCGCGAAGTTCGGCATATATCCGGAATACGAAACGGAAAGCAGGGCATTTGCAGTTTGCTCCGCCAGCTTATACGAAAGCCAGTCCGGCCTCTGCTTATACGCGGTATCAAGCAGCAGCGGCAGTGAAAGAGATTCCACGCTTGCCGTTTTATCATCTATTACCGGGGTCGTCTCCGTTGTCAGCGGAAGTCCGAGCATGCTGTTCAACGACAGTCTTGCCAGCATCTCCCCTTTTCTCGCCAATATCTCCTGCTGTTTTGCGCTCTCAAGCTGCGTCTGGACCCTTAATACATCCGCTTTGGTCACAAGGTCCGCGTCATAGAGAACATTCGCCTGCTCCACGTACTTGTGCAGGCTTTTTACCATGTCTGAAGATATGTCATGGGCTTTTTCGGCGTTGATAAGACCGTAATACGCCGAAGCGACCCTGTAAGCCGCATCCTGGATGGCATTCCTCAGGTCCTCTTTGGCGCTGGAATATGAGTAATAAGCTATGGCCAGCCCGTTTATGGCTCCGCCGTTATATAACATCTGGCTGAGGGTGAACGAATATGTTGAAATGTCGTTCGGCTCATCCGGAGCAGTGCTGAAAGTGCCGAACCCGGGGACAATGATCTCCTGCGGCTGCTGGTACGTCTTTCCGGCGCTTCCCGCCACCGAAAGGGACGGAAGCAGATATGATCTCGCCTGGCCGAGCCTTGCTTCGGACGCGTTCAGTTTTTTCTGCGCGCTTAAAAGCTGCGGATTGTTATTAAGGGCCATGTTCACGCTTTCCTGCAGGGAGATAGGCATTGCGGGCGCGGCAAATGTCACCGATATCAACAACGCCGTTATAAGCGATGAGCGTTTCATACTATTTCCTCTATCGGCATTACAAAAGCCTTGACCCCGTCCTTTAAATGCTCGTTCTTTATCTTTCTAATCGCCTCAACGATCTTTCTTATATTTTCATCCTCAGCGGCCACGAATATCCCGACATTTGTGCCCGGCCAAATATGGTTATCCAGGTGAGGTTCCGAATGCCCGCCTTCTCCCAGAAGAAAGGGGAATTTTGTGTAATGCGGCCCGCCGTTCTTTGCGAGAGCTTCCATTATCATTCCCTCCAAAGCAGGCGCGAAAATAATTAAAACTGCTCTCATGATGCCGCCTTTTTATCATTCAATTTTTTCGCTTCTATCCTGGATTCGAACACGTAATAAACGCACGGCACGAATATCAGGCTGATGCTCGCGGAAACAAAAAGCCCGCCGATGACCGAAATGGCCATGTTCTTCCAGAAGCCTCCGCTCTCTCCAACGTTGAATATTATCGGGAGCAGGCCGAGTATCGCCGTGGAAGATGTCATGAGTATGGGGCGCAGCCTTGTCTTTCCCGCTTCTTTGATGGCCGAAGCGATGTCCAGCCCTCTTTCCCTGAGTATATTTATGAAGTCGACGAGAACTATCGAATTTTTCACCGCGACGCCCGCCACCATGATAAGCCCGATGAAAGGCATTATGCCGAACGGATTTCCCGTCAGAAAAAGCGCCCATATTACGCCGACCAGCGCGAAAGGTATCGCGAACATGATGATGAACGGGTCCATGAAAGATTCGAACTGCGCCACCATGACCAGATACAACAGGCAAAGCCCCAGTAAAAGCGCAAGGCCGAGCCTTGAGAAAGATTCGTTCATAGATGAGACGTTGCCGCCTATCTTTACGGTAACATCGGACGGGATGCTCGTTCTTGATATGACGCCTTTCACATCGCTCATAACATCGCCAAGACTTCTGCCATAGGTATCAGACATGACCTTCACTATCCTCTGCTGGTTCTTTCTTTCAATTATCTGCGGGCCCAGCCGCGGCTCCACGTCAGCGATATTGCCCAGAGAAACATTCTGGCCGAAAGGAGTAGTTACCAGCGCGTTCTTAACATCATCGATAGTGCGGCGGTCGTTCTCGGCGAACCTGGTGTAGATATCGTATTCATCGCCTTTGTCGCGGTATTTTGAGACCGCTCCACCGTACAACCCGCCTCTGACGGCGGCTGCGATATCCGCCATCGTGAGCCCCAGGCTTGAAGCTTTTGCGCGGTCGATCTTCAGCGCGTATTCCGGATTCGCCTTTTCCCTGGAGATGGACAGGTCCACGACTCCCGGGATGAGCGCTATCTTTGACTTCAATTCATCCGCCACTTTTTCAAGCGACGTAAAATCGGCTCCGTACAGTTCCACCGTCATCGGTTTGTCGGAGCCGCTCAGCGCGTTGGCGCCGCTCTGCGCGATATCAACGTTCTTCACTCCGGGAATGGCAAGGGCGATGTTATCGACGACCCGCTCTATCTCCAGTATCCCGCGTTTTCTTTTGTTGACGGGGACCACCTTCATGTTTATCGCGCCGTAATTCGGCCCGTCCTGCGACCCAAAGAAACTGCTGGTCCCGCTGGAACCGGCGGAAACCATTATGAATTCCAGCTCCGGGACCTGCTTTTTAACTTCAACCTCTATGCGCCGCATGACCGAAGCCGTCTCTTCCCATCTTGTTCCGGCCGGCATCGTTACTGTGGCCGAAAAAGTACCGCCGTCCTGGCTCGGGAAAAATTCAACCCCGACGAACTTGAAAAGCAAAAGACTGATAACGAACAATAACGAACAGCCTATTATCACTTTTTTCCTGTTATCCAGCGCCCATCCAAGAAGCTTGCGGTAATTTTCTTCTATCGTGACGAATATCTGCTCGCTCTGTTCATAGAACCTGCTCATCGCTCCGGTGGCTTTTTCATTCTTGTTCGCCACGTCCAGGATCGTTGAGCAGAGCATGGGGGTAAGCGTCATGGCCGTAACGAACGACATGCTTATGACCACGATGGTTATGATGGAAAGCTGGTAGAACAATATCCCGATAAAGCCGCCCACCAGAAGGAGCGGGAAAAATATGACGACATTCGTGGTCGTGGAAGCAAGCACCGCGCTTGAGACTTCGCCCGCTCCGTAAATGGACGCTTCCTTAAGCGGTTCATGCTTTTCCTGCCTGTGGCGGTAGATATTTTCGAGTATTACGATGGCATCGTCCACCACGATTCCGATGGCTATGATGAGCGACGCAAGGGATATGATGTTGATGGAATTGCCGGAAGCGAACAGATAAATGAACGCCGCGATAAGCGAGAAAGGTATGGCAAGTGAAACGATGAGCGACCCGCGGATGTTCCGCAGGAAGAAAAGCACCGTTAGAACGACGAAAAGGAAAGACCATCCCAGCGTCCTGGTCAGCTCGCTTATCTGGTTTGAGATCGATTGTCCGGTATCCATGACGACCATTAACTGCACGTCCTGGGGAAGGGTCGTCTGCAAATTTTTCATTTCAGCTTTAACGTCGTTCGCCACTTTGACCGAATTCGCCCCGGATTCCTTCTGGATGGATATCTTCATCCCGGCCCTGCCGTTCACTTCGGTCATGTTGGTCGTTTCCTTGAAAGAGTCCGAGACTTTGGCGATATCGGAGATGTAGATATTTCTTCCCTGGTAGCTGCCAACCATGGTGTCCGATATTTCATCCATCCCGCTGTATTCGCCCGGTATCCTTATGCCGAATTCAAGCTTACCAGTGTTGATGCTGCCCGCTGGCACATCCATATTTGCTCTGGCAATGGCCGCGTTCACCTGGTTCAGCGAGAGCTGATAAGCTTCCAGCCTGTTCCTGTCTATGTCCACGTTGATCTGGCGCTCCAAACCTCCGGAATAGCTGACCATGCCGACGCCCTGGATCTTTTTAAGGTCCTGCGCTATCTGCTTGTCCACCAGCTGGTACAGGTCCTTATAGGACTGGTCGGCCGTTATTCCTATGACAAGTATTGGTATCTGCGACGTATCGAATTTGTATATAGTTGATGGTTGTATGTCGCTCGGAAGGGCGGCTTTTATCGCATCCATCTTGTCCCTTACATCAGCGGATGCCGCGGAAAGATCCGTCCCCCATTTGAAATTGATCGTGACCGTGGAATAGTTCTCGACGGAATCCGATGATATCTTGTCGATGTTCGGCACGGTCGCAACAGCGTCCTCTATGACCTTTGAAACGGTGGTCTCAATATCTTCCGCGCTGGCCCCCGGATACGGGGTCATGATGGTGAGCGTCGGGATATCCATTTTAGGCAGGAAATCCAGCGGCAGGTTGACCAGGCTGAACAGTCCGAACAGCAGAAGTATCGTGAATATTGATACCGTGAAAAGACGGCGGTTAACGAAGAATTTTATCATTTGGTCGGAAGTACCTTCGTCCCTTCTTCCAGAAGCCTCTGCCCAACGACTATTACCTCATCGGAAGCAGTGAGGCCGGATGTTACCTCGACATTATCATCCTGCTGTATGCCTGTGGTGATATGTTTCGCTTTGGCTTTGTTTCCATCGAGCACATACACATACTGGTCCTCAAGTCCAAGCACCGCGTCGAACGGGATTATCATCGCGTTATTTTTTTGCTTAAGCACAAGGTCCACTTTTGAGAACATGCCGGGCTTCAGCTCATGCGACTTATTTGCGATAAGTATCTCCACCTGAGTGGTGCGGGTGGCGGGATCGATGACCGGCCGGATGTTGTTTATTTTGCCGTGGAATATCCTGCCCGGATATGCGTCAAGAGTAAGCTGGACCGGCGTATTTCTGGAAACAAGGGAAAAATATTTTTCGGGGACGTTCACATACACCTTCACGTTATTGATCTTGTATATCGTGAATACCGGAGCGGGACTTCCGTTCTGCATGTCCACCTGCTCACCCAGCTTTACGTTCTGCATGCCGACGACGCCGGAAATGGGAGCGAACGTAACGAGGTCCTCGTACATTTCGTTCTTCGGTGTGATCCCCGCAACGAACGACATCAGCTTCTTTCCGGCCCGCACCTCGTCGCCCTCTTTAACGTAGATCTCCTCAACGCGGCCTATCGTTTTAGGCCTCACCATGACCTCTGTTTCGCCTTTTATGTCGCCAACGAGTATCAAGTTCTGCTGCATCAGGCCTATCCGGGGATTTGCGGTAACAACCGGGTATACGCGCTCTGCCTGCGTTTTTTTTCCGGTCAGGGCGTGCGCTATGCGGAATATCGATATCAGCAGGACAACGATGAATATTCCCCACAATATATTTTTCAATTTCATTTTATACCTCTCTCTTCCTTATCTTTTTTTATGGCATCGGATATTTTCCTGATGATGTTCACCATGCATTGCCTTTCGTTGTCGGTAAGAAGCTCCAGTATGAAGCTCATGTGCTTTTTCTGCTTTTGTTTCATGTCCTTCACCGCTCTGTCCCCTTTTGCAGTGACGTTCACGTGGACCACCCGCCTGTCAGCCGCATCCCTCGTTCTTTTGAGGAATCCTTCGTTCTCGAGGCGGTCTATCATGCCGGTGATACTGCTGAGTTTCACGTCGAAAGCCTTGCCCAGGTCCGACATCTTGCAGTCCGGCGAGTTCATTATATATGTAAGCATCGCGAACTGTGAAGGGGTTATCATCCCGCATCCCGTACCGTGGGTTTCCATGGATACAAGCCCTTTGTCCAGGACGGGAGTGAATTGAGATATTTCGTGTATATATTTCTGTATGTTATCGCCGATCACGCCGAACAATATATCACAAGATGATTAGGAATGCAAATAGTTCGTGGGGCTAATTAAATGCCAGCTCGCCTGGACGATTTCCCTCCCTATTCGATCTTATTCCTGAACATGACAACGCTAAGGCCAAGGACCACGATAACGAACACCATCATGGGCCAGACTTCGGCCCAAAGATATTTCATCCCGGTGCCTTTAAGGAATATCGCCCTCACTATTATAAGGAAATAACGGAGCGGGATCAGATACGTGAACCATTGGATCACGACCGGCATGCTGGCGATGGGAAAAATGAAGCCCGATAATATAATAGATGGGATCTGAACAAGCACTACGGTCATTATCGCCTGCCGCTGGTTCCTGGATATAGTTGATATCCATAATCCTATCCCCAATCCCGCGCCGGAGAACAATATCGACAGCAAAAAGAACAGCGGTATGCTTCCGCGCACGGGTATCCGGAACCAGAAAACAACGACAAGGAACACGAAAATGATATCTGTGAACGATACCAGCATCGGGGGAATCAGCTTCCCGATCAAAAGTTCGTACGGCCTGAGAGGGGTGACCAGAAGTTGTTCGATGGTCCCCTTTTCCCTCTCTTTAACAATGGAGAACATCGTGAGGATGAAGCATATAACGAAAAGTATCAGCGCGAAGACGGCGGGCACCATGAAATAAACGCTTTTCAGCTCCGGGTTGTACCAGACCCTTGTCGCCATATCGAAAGGGCTTACGACGTTCCTTATGCCGGCCTTGTTCGATCTTTTCTCCAGGACACCGTTCGAATAATTGAAATTGATCTGGTCCATATAGCCGAGTATTATCGTCGCGTTCGATGAATTGCTGCCGTCTATTATCGACTGAACGGTCACGTCCTTTCCCGCCAGGATGTCTTTTTTGAAGTCTTTGGGGATGTGGATAACGATGGAAACTTTCCCGTCGTCAAGAAGATCGGTATATCGGTCATCGCTTTGCACATAGTATTTCAGGTCAAAATATCCGGAATCCTTAACGCTTCGCAGATAATCCCTGCTGATGGAGGTCCTGTCGTCATCCATCACGGCGGTAGGAATATTCCTGATATCTGTGGAGGCGATGTATCCGAACAGGAACAGCTGGACCAGTGGCATTATCAGCGCGATGATCAGCATCCTGGGATCCCTTAGCAACTGCCTGAATTCCTTGATAATAAAATGATAAATACGGCTGTCCATCAGTCTATCCTTTTCTTGAACGCTCTTATGCAAAGCGAAAGCAGCAAGCCGGTCAATACGGTGAGAAGGAGCACGTCGAGCCAGATGTGCGAAAGGCCCACCCCTTTAAGGAATATCGCGCGCAGTATGCGTATGAAATATCTGGCGGGGACGATGAACGTGATCCACTGTATGACCACGGGCATATTCTCAATTGGAAATACCATGCCGGAAAGCAGTATAGATGGCAGCAGCGTCGTAAGAAGGGCCATCAGCACGGCTTCCTGGCTTGTTCTGGCTATGGTCGAGAACAATAACCCTATCCCGAGAGCGCTTGTAAGGAAAACGCATGAACACAGGAGCATAAGGAATATGCTTCCTCTCATCGGCACCAGGAACCAGAACCTTCCCATGGCGGTGACAAAAACGACGTCCCAGAACGCTATGATGATATACGGAAGTATCTTGCCTATCATAAGCTCGTTCTTACGTATAGGACTAACAACAAGGGCTTCCATCGTTCCCTGCTCTTTTTCAGAAACTATCGTGAGCGATGTTAAAGCGGCGGCCAATATCATCAGTATGGTGCTTATAAGTCCCGGAATGAAAAAATTAAGGCTCCGCAGGTCCTCGTTATACCATATCCTGCTGGCAAGTTTCACAGGAGTGGCGCTGCCCAACATCGTTCTTTTCACCAGCAGTCCGCTGAAGTACTGCTGCGCTATGCCGTTGATGTAGCTGAGAGCGGAAGAAGCGTTGGTGGGGTCCGACCCGTCCACTATCACCTGTATGACCGCGGTCCTGTTGCTCAATATTTTTTTCGCGAAATCATACGGTATGCTTAATATAACTTTTGCGCGGCCGCTGTCCAGCTCATCGCCGAACTGTTTCTCGCTGGTAAGGTCCGCTTCCCGCACGAAATAACCGCTGTACATGAACTTGTCTATCAGCTGCCTGCTTTGCAGGGTCTTGGAATCGTCGAATATCGCAAGTTGAAGGTTCTTGATATCGAATGAAACGGCATAACCAAAAACGAACAGGAGTATGATAGGCAGGAATACGGCTATGACAAGACTTCTGGGGTCCCTTATCAAATGGATGAACTCGTTTT
Organism: uncultured bacterium; assembly: GCA_963727815.1. Lineage (GTDB taxonomy): Bacteria > Margulisbacteria > WOR-1 > CAVSGV01 > CAVSGV01 > CAVSGV01. The sequence continues at coordinate 613,742 of CAVSGV010000006.1, read as the reverse complement.
TCATGATCGCCGTAATATGCTTGATCATTTATTTCAGCTTTTGTATGGGCTTGAATTATACATCCGGACAGAAAAGATTCAATCTGCCGTGCCGGTCTATATCGCATATCAGCTGAGACCTGTCATTTTTGGATGAATCGGGTTTTAGTCGCGGGGATCTCTATTCGTATCTCAGCGCTTCAATTGGCAGCATTTTCGACGCTCTCATCGCCGGCCACAGGCCGAAGATGATGCCGGTAAGCACCGAGAAAGTGAACGAAAGGATAACAGACCCAGACGAAATATATATCGTCCAGTTGGCCAGCGTCGAAAGAAGCCTATCGAAATGAGACAACCGAAAAGTATCCCCATGATCCCGCCAAGAAAACAGATCGCGACCGCCTCGGTCAGGAATTGGATGAGGATGTCGCTTCTCTGCGCGCCGAGCGATTTCCGGAGGCCGATCTCGTGAGTCCTCTCCATGACCATGACGAGCATTATGTTCATTATGCCGATGCCGCCCACAAGCAGGCTGACCGCGGCAACTGCTCCCAACAGCAGAGATAATGTTGTAATGACCGAATTGGTAGCCGCCTGAATGTCCGCCATATTGAATATGCTTATGTTCTGCCTTTGAGATTCCTGTCATCCTGTGAACTGCGCATTATCTCGTTCGTTATCGAATCCTGAGCGTCCTGAATATCATCCTTGTTCTTGACCGTCACGTCAAAATTGGATATGTAATCCGTTCCCAGCAGACGGTACATCGCAGTCTTTATCGGTATCACGATCCTGTCGTCCGGATTTTGGAAACCCGCTCCTCCCACCGGCTCGAACACTCCGATAACATTGAAATCCACCCTGTTGATCTTTATCATCTGGCCGACAGGGTTCGTTCCGCCGTACAGCTGGTCAACAACCGTCGGACCGAGTACCGCAACTTTTGCGCGGCTGTTCGCTTCTCGCGGCCGTGAAGTACCTGCCCAGACTGTATGGTCATGGCGCGGGCCTTGGGAAAATCCACCGAAGTACCGAGTACCGTGGTGCTCCAGTTCTTGTCCCCGCTATATTGCCTGGCCCCGTCCCTGCACGTATGGAACCACATATTGGAGAGTGTCGATCTTCTGCAGCGCCGCCAGGTCGTTAAAATCGAACCGGGTGGACGTATCCATGCCTAAAGATATTCCGCCCTGGCTCCTCTGCATGCGGATGGTCAGAAGATTTGTCCCAAGCGACGACATTGTCTTCTCCATGCTCATCCTGGCGCCCGTGCCAAGGGCCAGCATAGTTATGACCGCCGCCACGCCTATCATGACGCCGAGTATGGAAAGAATGCGAACGAAGTTTATTGTTGGCGATCGAATTGAGCGCTTCGATCGTGTAGTTCCTCAGGTCAACGAAGATGGAAAAGATGTTGCGGCCGCCCTTTTCCTGCGGCATTTCGGGGACCTCGCGCTTTGTGAACTCGCCCTGTTTTTTGTCGGAGACTATTTTCCCGTCCTGCAGAACAAGGACGCGGGAAGCGAACGCGGCGATGTCAGGCTCATGCGTCACCATTATTATGGTATTTCCTGCCGCATTGAGCTTCTTGAATATCGCCATTATCTCGTATGAAGACTTGGAATCGAGATTCCCTGTAGGTTCGTCGGCCAAGTATCACTATCGGATCGTTGGCAAGAGCGCGGCCAAGCGCAACCCTCTGCTGCTGTCCGCCGGAAAGTTCGTTGGATTTGTGTTTCAGCCGGTCGCCGAGCCCGATCTTCTTGAGCGTCTCAACGACCTTCTCCCTTTTTTCTTTCGTGACACCCGGGGCATACAGGAAAGGAAGCATGGCATTCTCGGTAACGGTGAGCTTTGTAAGAAGATTGAATGTCTGGAAAACGAATCCGAAGAACCTGTTGCGCAGCCTCGCGTAATCGCTCTCCTGCATTGAGGAGATGTTCTTGTTCAAAAGCCAGTATTCGCCTTTATCCGCTTTATCAAGCAGACCGAGCACCGCGAGCATTGTGGATTTTCCTGAACCGGATGGACCCATTATCGCGACAAATTCCCCCGGTTCGATGGACAAAGATACTCCCTGGAGGGCGTAGACCGGGATCGTGCCGCCTATGAAATAGGTCTTGTGGACATCCTTAAGTTCAATAAGGCTCATTGAGTCCTTCTCTGGAACGGATTTCCCATACCTCTGGGGCCTCTGCCTGTTTTTGCCGCAAGCGCCGCAAGCATCGTCTTGTCCGGGATGGCTATCTTGTCGCCTTCGTTCAGCCCGGAAACCAACTCGGCATTGTTGTTGTCCTGAAGTCCGATCTTGATCTGTACCGGATTTGCGGTCTTTGAAGCGCTGTCATACTGGAAGGCGTAAGTTGTCGGCCCCATTGTTTTGATGGCCCTTAATGGAACAAGCAGGACATTGTCTTTTTCCGCCGTGATGAAACTGACCGTCGCGCTCATTCCCGAACGGAAATAAGGAGGCACGGAATCCGGCATGACGTAAACGACGTAGATCGTGACGTTGTTCACCACCTGCGAGTCATATTCTATGTGCACCACTTTTCCTGTGATGTTCTTTCCCGGGTAAGCATCAAGCTGCATATCCGCCGACTGTCCGAGCGTGACATTCCCCAGGTCCGTTTCGTCCACCTGCGCCTGGATGATCAGGACATCTGCCATCGAAAGGACCGAGTCCGAGTTGGTAACGGTCTGGCCGGGAACGATGCTCTTTAGGATTATGAAACCGTCGAGCGGAGCGACTATCGGAGCGGGTTTGTACACATCCGCCCACTTCTTATATTCCGCCGTGCCTTTTTCTCGGGCGGCGTCAAGGAGGGCTGCCCTGTCGGAGGAACTCATCATGGCGAGGACCTGGCCCTTTTTCACGACATCGCCTTCCGCCACAAGCACCGTGTCTATCCTTCCGGATATCGGCGGTTTGATCTCAAGCCTGTGGTACGGCGCGACCGTTCCCGTTGTGGTGACCAGGGCTTGTATCTTGCCTTTTGTGATCTGGGAAAGCTCAAGCGACTGCTTTGCTTTCTGCCCGCACCCCGCCGCTGATACCGCGACCATGCCCGCGATCAACACCATGCCGATTATGGCGCCTTTCTTCAGATTTTTTACTTTCAAATTTTCATTTTTCATTTTACCCAACCTCCATAACTTTTATACCAGGACGCTTCAGCAAGAAGCGCCGCTCTCTCGGCAGAGACCAGGCCCTTTTGCGCTTGTATGTAGGAATCCTGTATCAGCGTCCATTCGTCGTAAGTTGTCAGGCCGTTCTGGTATTTCGCGTTGGATATCTTGGACCTTTCGGCCGAGGCCGCAAGGGATTGCTTTGCCACTTCCAGCGAATCCAAGGCATCCCGATAATCGGTGTAGGAGGTCTTTAGCGTATATACCAGGTCGTTCAGCGTCTGCTCCAGGGTCTCTTTCGCTTTATCCAGATTTGCGCCGGCTATCGCTCTGTCAGCTATATTGCTGCCGCCGGGAAAGAAATCATATGAAAGGTTCAGGCCAAGGGCCTTATCCGTGTTATCCGAAGGCGGCCATGTAGCGCCAGTTTTGTTGTCGCTTAACCTAAGCTGAAGCGTCGGGAGGAATTCCGATATGGTGGTCTTCTGGCTCAGGTCGGCAAGCTCATAAGTTTTCTGAGCCTTTACGTAGTCCGGCGTCTGTTTGGACATGTAATAAATGTCCGCGGCTTCGGCAGAGGATGGGGTAACAGAAGCAATTTCTCCTGAAACGTTCTGCCCCAGCAGCTGGGACAATTTAAGCCACGCCAGGTCCAGGTCCCTCTGTGCGGAAACAAGGTCTGCGCGTGCCGCAGCCTCGTCCGCTTTTGTCGTCATGAGGTTGCCCTTGTCTTCATTGCCGCCGTCATACCTGAGCTGGATCATGCTGCTGTTCTGCGACCTCTGGTCAAGTATCTGTTTCAATATGTCCACGTTCTCTTTCGCCGTCGCAAGAGTAATGTATGCGGATCGAAGGTCATACATGACCGAGGCTTCCGACGCCTGGTAGTCCGCTTTCTGGAATTCAAGGTTGGCATAGGCGCTCTGCATCCCATAGATGTCGGCGAATCCCTGGAAGAGGTTCTCGGAAGCGGAAAGCCCTTCCGAATAGGTCTGGGGATTGCCCTCGGTTATAAGGTCCTGGGAGTATCCGGCGTTCGCTGAAAGCTGAGGGAAGAAAGTAGTAAGTGATTTTCTGTATGACCACTCGGTGGACTCGAGCTGTTTTTGCGCGGCTACAAGGTTATGGCTGTTCTTTAGTCCTATCGCGGCCACCTCGCTCCAGGTGAGCGCATGACCGGTCCTGTACATTATTATAACGCCGAGAAAACAGATGATCGCTTTTTTCATATGACCTTTCTTGATACTAGCATATTCCGTTAAATTAATAAACGAACCGCCGGACTCTCCGCCCGTACATTATTATACAACCTCTAAGCAGAATAGTTCCCGGGGAACTTATCAGCCTGGCAGGGTGTATTTGATGACAGAAAGAGGGAACATCCGCTTTCTATAAGGAGGTGAAAGATCATGCATGGAGGTTTTATAGTCATGGCTCTCATGAAACTTTTCGTAATGTTCGGATTCGCATTTATCATCTGGGTCCTGGCGGCAAAAGAAGATGCTTCCGTAAAGCTTATCGGACAGGTCATAGCAGTAGCTATTCTGGTATTAGCTCTGTTGAGCACGGTCACGACCGGATATATGCACAGGCAATGGACAGGAAGCGGCATGGATATGCAGAAACAATCGTGCGGAATAGGATCGAGTGATACCGGAACGAATGCCGGCAACAATGCGGCGGCGCCCGCGGCCCCGCACTCAAAGAGGATCTGGAAAAAGTAATTGGGATAGACGGCCTTTTGCGGTAACAGGAGGCCGTCTATTGGGCCCGATCTAATAACGACTGGGATGGGAAAGATGGAACAACTAAGTCAAATAAATAAAATAAACATCAATTGGACCTATACACCTCCCTTGAAAGTGGAATATAATGAAAAATATATGAGGGTATCAAAAGAGACCGCTGATGCTTTTGTCTTGGGCGACCTTAAGGCGTTCGAAACCGTTTATAAGGAAACGTTCAAAACCATCTATCATCTTGTTTACCGCATGACCGGCAATGTGCATGATGCGGAAGACATTACCCATGACATATACATAAGGGCTTATGAAAAAAGGAAATTGTATAAAAAGGAAAGGTCGGCGCTGTCCACCTGGATCTACCGCATCGCGGTCAATTATACGCTTAACGCCTTAAGGAAAAGGAAACGCTGGAGCAGGGAAAACATAATAGAGAACAGCGAGACCGCGGATGTCCTGATGGAGCATCTGGAAGACGCGGAACTTGTTAGGGAATTGCTGAAAAAGCTGAATCCGGATTTTAAGGCTTGCCTTATAATGCGGGACGTGGAAGAAAGGCCTTACGATGAGATCGCCAACATACTTGGAATATCCATCGGCACCGTGCGCTCCAGGATAAATCGAGGCCGCGGTCAATTAAAAGAACTGTTCACAAATTTTCACGGAGGTGGTAAAAATGGATTACGAGAGATTCATTCAACTGTTAAGAGGTATGCCCACTGATCCTTCGGCGGAACAAAGGGTATGGCTCAGGATAAGCGGGACCCTTCACGGCAAAAGGACCGGCGTTCTTTCGTTCGCGGACCTATGGCCCAAATTTTTGATCTCGGCAGCCGCTCTTGCGGCAATGCTCATCATTTTCTTTTACAGTTACGCGAAACATGTGGAAACGCGCAACTTTGTCCAGCATTTCGATTCCACTGAATACATATATGAACAATGTACTTCCGGCTTCTCATGGAACTGAAAAACTGTCCAAGTGTATAACCTGTGTGAAAATAAAAAGGAGGACCTTAAAATGAACGGTTGGATAAAGACATCAGCCCTAATGTTACTGGCTCTTTGCTTGAATTGCAGCGTTTCCCTTGCCAAGGACTTCGCACGGGGTCCTCTTTTCAAGGGCATGGACCTGACCGCCGGCCAGAAGCAGCAGGTGCAGGCGCTTTTTGAAAATCAGATGGCGGATGAAAAAAAGGATTTCGATAAAATAAAGGAGATCCGTGGGAAAATGGATGAAGAATTCCTGAAGGACCGTCCCGACGAATCCAAGATCAAGTCCGATATCAATGACATCGAAAAGATACAGTCAAAACTGCTTGATGAACATTTTGATCGTATTTTCGCTTTACGGAAGATCCTTACTCCCGAACAATTCAAGAAATTCATTGGGAAAAGCATTAAAATGAGGAAGGACAGAGGTGAATGGTTCAAAGGTTTCTGGCAGTCGCATCGCGCGACAGGCGAAAGCTCCGCGGCGCCTGATACAACAAAATAGGACCAAGGACCGGCGTAATAAATGATGTCCGGGGGATCAGACGTAGACTTCTTTTAACAAACGTTTCAGCTCTTCTCTTCTGCTTGGCGCTTTTCTTATGGCCTCTAAAGCCTGGTCCTTTACTATAGCGACCCTTTGTCTTGATATGTGGAATTGACCTCCGATACTTTCCATGTTCCCTAATCCATTCTCTCCCAAAGACTTACCCTTTCCGTTCAAGCCGAAGACATACTGAAGCACTTTCTTTTGCTTGTCGGTCAGGCAGTTAAGCGCTTCGTTAACCTTCCACGTCACGCCGTCCTGAATTGCTCCGACATCAGGCCGCGGGCATAAGTCATCCGGGATCAAATCAATAACGGTTTTACTGTCCTCTTCATCTCCTATCGGCGCACTAAGAAAGCCTTCAAACTGGAAAGCTTTTTTTATTTCCAATATCTTTTCTGCAGGTTTCGGTTTATCCAGCGACTTTCCGATCTCGTCCGCGGTCGGCTTCCTGTCCAGCTTTTCACCAAGTTCAGCCTCTTTCTTGATCACCTCATTATAAAAAGTGTGCTGTACAGAGGGGATGCGGATATTTCTGCCGGTATCAGCTATCGCCCTCCAAATAGCCGATTCGATCCAGAACGTGGCATAAGTGCTGAATTTATAATATCTTTTCGGGTTATGGTACGGATTGAATTTCTTGACAGCTTTCATGAGCCCCAGATTCCCTTCCTGTATGCAGTCATGCAAAGACAGCCCCCTGCCCAGGAACTTTTGTTTTTTTGCGATGGCAATAACAAGCCGGAGGTTGGCATTGATAAATTCATTGATAAGTTTTCTGTTGAACCTTTTAGCGGTTTTATTGATTTTACTGTTGGCCAACTCGTCTTTAGGTGTTTTCTTCATCTTTTCCGGATCGAACTTCGCATATTCAAAGAACACCCGTTTGGCAAGGGCTTTTTCTTCTTCAAGTTTCAAAAGTGGGTATTGCCCCATTTGATGAAAATACACTTTCAGAGTATCCAATCCGTTTAATTCCCCAACTCTTCCGAAACTCATTTATTCCTCCTTAACAATTTGATGACGCGCCAAGGTTAGGATGTTAGACATAAAATTATCGTCGCGGCAGGGACAAAATTTCACTTGGGAACAAAATCACGGCACCGTTCATTAATGAAGTTCTAACTTTATTTTAATTGATATTTAATCGTCGGGATGTATAATTTTCGCAGTTAATAAAAGGAGGAAAAATATGATTGAACGATCTATTTCTAAAAAGTCTTGGCTTTTGACAATGCTCTGCCTGGCGCTTCTGGTGCTGTTCTCCAGTGACGCATTCGCATGGGGGTGGCAGAGGTCGCTTCCCCCCAGCCATAATGTGATAATGTTCAGGGGTGCGAGATATCATTACTGGGGCGGAAGGTTCTACAGACCGGGGCCTTTCGGCTACTTCGTGGTCAATCCGCCCATAGGCGTTATAGTTACGGTGCTCCCGCCGGTCTATAAGACCGTCATCATCGGCGGCGTATCCTATTATTATGCTGATGACACATATTATACGGATTCCGTCGGGGGATATGTGGTCGTTCCGCCGCCTGCGCAGAACGTGACAATAGTGAATAACGCTCCAGCGGCAACGAACACAGCTCCTGTAGTAACGAATGCCGCTCCCGCGACAACAACGGAAACCTTTCCGGGAAAAGCCATTACCATCAGCGTTCCGAACGCGAACGGCTCTTTCACGCCGGTCAAACTGGTCAAATACAAAGGCGGCTACATAGGACCTCAGGGAGAATACTATGCAGGACATCCAACCGTCGATCAGCTTAGCGTTCTATACGGGAAATAGTTCCTGTCGCTTTACATATATATGTTATAATTAACGTATGAGATCTAAATTACATATCGCGGTCATTTTACTGGCATGCGTTTTCCTGCTGACGGGATGCAAGACAACGTTGCTGGTCCATAATACAGACATTGCGCATATGGTCCCCCTCTTGAAAGATTACGCGGGCAGTCACGATTACAAGATAACTTATGAGAACGACCAGACCGGCACGTTCGGGCTCGACATGGGAGCTGCTTATGTTCCTTACTCCAGCTCAACGACGCAATCCACTTCTTACGTTCAAACATCGGCGCCAAATCAGCCAATGACCGCCTACGAACAAACGACTTGGAATACCGTGGGAAATTCGGAACACTATGTGGAAGCGGCCGCCTCAGTTAACATGGTCCAGCAGGGCAGCGACGTAATGTTAACTCTGGACGGAAATGACGCGGCCGGTTCGTCGCTGAGCGATTTTTACGATTATTTGAAAGGTCTTGGTTTTACGGTGGAGAACAAATGAGTCCCGACCGGAGTTTTGGAGTTAAAGAGGTAGAAGTTATGAGAAACAGGTTCTTTTTAAGCATTCTGATATGCGCGATAATTTCCTGCGGTGCTTTCGCGGCAGATGTCCGCACGTACCGCCAGTTCAAGGACGTAGCCGCCAAAGAGAACGGCAAGGTCAGCCAATCTAGCAGCAGCGGCAACCTTTTTGAATACACATATTCCATCGACACCGCGAAAAAAATGATCGTCCGCACCAAAATACGCCGCCTTGACGAGAAGACAGCGCGCGACGACGCCACTACCTACAACATAATGGAGGAAAAGCAGCTTCTTGGAAGCGACGCAGGCAACGGCGGAGACGCGATAGTTGCGGTCGAAAAGAACGGCACCGAGACCCTGGTCTTAAGCCACCGGTTCGCTTTCACTTCCCGCTTAAGTCCGTTCTCCCAGGTCATCACCGGAGTTTACAGAAGAGTTTATAACGAAGACAAGGACCACGATCGGGACAACGACAAAAAACATCACAAACATACTAAAGCCTGACATTGAGTTCCATCAAAGCTTGACATGAATCTTATATCCCCTAAAATGTTCCCATGACAAAGATCGGTATCATCGGCGGGTCGGGGCTTGATAAGCCCGAGATACTCAAGAACCCCTCTGAAAAGGACGGGACAAATAAGTTCGGCGCTCCTTCATCAACGCTTACATGCGGAGAGATAGGCGGCGTGCAGGTCGCTATAATCGCAAGGCACGGCAAGGACCACAGCATACCGCCCACAAAGGTGAATTTCCTGGCGAACATTTACGCTCTGAAGGAAGCGGGCTGCACTCACATTCTTGCCGCGACCGCTGTCGGATCGTTAAGAGAAGAGATAAAGCCCGGCAACCTGGTGTTCCCTTCGCAGTTCATAGATTTTACTCGGCACAGGAATGTGACATATTTCCATGACAAGGTAGTGCACACTCCCATGAGCGATCCGTATGACAAAAAGCTCACTGATCTTCTTTGCAGGACATGCGACGAGCTCAAGTTCGATCATAACCGCGACGTTACAGTAATTACGATAGAAGGGCCGAGATTCTCCACGAGGGCCGAAAGCCACATGTTCCGGGCATGGGGAGCGGATATTATCAACATGTCCACCTGTCCCGAGGTGATACTCGCTAAAGAACTGGGCATCCCCTATCAGACGATAGCGATGTCCACGGATTACGACTGCTGGAAAGAGGATGAAGCGCCCGTAACTTTCGAGATGGTCATGAAAAGAATGGGCGAGAACGCCGAGAAGGTAAAAAAACTTTTTATCACGGCGATACCGAGGATAAAATTATGCCGATAAAATCTCGGATACGCACCGTTCCTCACTGGCCCAAAAAAGGCGTGATGTTCAGGGACATCACAACACTGCTGAAGGACCCCGTCGGGTTCAAGATATGCATCGACGATTTCCTGAACAGGTACAGGAACAAGGACATTGATATCGTCGTCGGCATCGACTCGCGCGGATTCATTCTTGGCGGAGCTATCGCATATATGCTCGGCAAAGGATTTGTCCCGGTAAGGAAAAAAGGAAAGCTTCCCGCTCCCACTGAAAAAGAAGAATACGCTCTGGAATACGGCACCGACACCATCGAGATACACAAGGATGCCATAGAAAAAGGCCAGAAAGTATTGATCATCGACGACCTTATCGCCACCGGTGGAACTGCGCTTGCCGCCGCCAAACTGGTGAAAAAACTTCACGGCGAGGTCGTTGAGCTCGGCTTCATCGTCGACCTTCCCGACCTCGGAGGCAGGGCAAAGCTTGAAAAAGCCGGATATTCCGTTTACGCGCAGGTCTCGTTCGAGGGCGATTAAGACCCTCCTATTCCCTTCCCAATATCCGCAGAACTGAAATTTCACGGCAACATTTCCGATAACTTAATAGCATCCATTCCCATATATATATGTAAAGGCGGTTTTCCTTGATAGAAACGAACCTTAATGTAAGCTCCGCGACCACAAGAAATTTCGGCAGCACAAGCCTGCTGAGACTTGACGCTGAAAATTTCCCCGCCTTATTGATCTATGCATGGTCATCGGGTTCGGGAATGCGTACCGCCGCGGATACTTTTCTTTCCATGGATGAAAGAACGCAGACGGACATAATCGGCAGGCTGTTCGACAGCGGCAGGGATGCCGTGATCAAGGCTTTCGTCCGTCAGATCTCCTTAAACAGATGTCTGGTCAATACAAGCGGCAAATCCGAAAAAGTCCTGCTTGCCTCCACCTCGCCAAGACGCAAACAAATAATCAGCAATATTTTTGGGCTCGAATACGCGGCGTGCAAGCCTGACACAAGTGAGATGAAACCGTCGAATTTCAGGAACTTGAGCACCGTCACAAAGACCGTTGCCCTGATGAAATTAATATCCCTGATAAAAACCGGACAGGTCGACGGAGGCGTTATTTTGACCTCAGATACGCTCATCCATCTGGAAGACGGGACTATCATCGGAAAACCGGAAGACAGGAATAAAAACCCGAGCGATGAAGTGGCCAGATATTTCCTGCTGGACGCGCTGCCCGGAAGAACTCAGACAGTTTCATCCAGCATTATGGTATTCAATGTCGAGAAAATGGAGCTCCACACGGGCGAGGCATCGACGAAGATAACGTTCAGGCGGTCTGATGCTGGGTATGATAGGGTCATTAAAAGCTATATGCAAAAGGGACTTCATGTGGGAAAAGCCGGCGCATACGGCATCCAGGATCCGGAAATACTTTCGATCACAGAATCCGTCGTAGGAGATCCGATCGTGGTCATTGGTCTTCCCATTTTTGTAACGTACGATCTTCTTGCGGCAGCGGGCATAAGGATTGATCCGGCTCGGAAGAACATCGAATCCATGTATGGATCTATATGGGGCCCCAAGCAGCATGAACGCCCCCTTGATGTTTATGAAGTTCCCAAAAACAATGATTACGTCGCCCTCGCGAAAAAATTGATCAAGATCATCTGAGTAATATCCCCGCGTCGATCCGGCAATACCGTCCGACAGGCAGCAGATCAAATATTCAGCCTGTAGCCGACGCCGGGTTCAGTGATTATGATGTTCGAGATGGAATATTTTTCCAGCTTTTTTCTCAGCTGGCCGAAATAGATGCGCAGATAATGGGATTGATCCTCCGCCGAAGGCCCCCAAACTTCCTTCAGCAGTTGTTTCTGGGTCACTATCTTCCCGGCGTTCCTGACAAGGCTCTTGAGAAGATCGAATTCTTTGGCGGTGAGATGCACCTGCTCCGCCCCCGCCTTCACGGTCCTTGAATTGAAATCTATCGTCAGCTTTCCGCGCGTAAAGACCGGCTCCTCCTGCAGATTCACGCTGTGCCGCAGAGCGACCCTGATCCTGGCGGTAAGCTCGTCCACGCTGAAAGGCTTTGTAAGATAATCGTCGGCTCCAGCGTCAAGAAGCGCCACTTTTTCGGCGTCGGCATCCTTGACTGTCAGTATGATAACGGGAGTGGACGTCCGGTCCTTCAGCTTTTTCAGGACGTCCAGGCCCTGCATGTCGGGAAGGCCCAGGTCGAGGATGACCACGTCCGGATTATGGTTCGCAGCTTCAAGCAATCCTTCCTTGCCGGTCTTTGCCGGGATGACTTCATAACCTTCGGCGTTCAGGCTTATTTCGAGCAGCTTGCGGATGGACTTTTCATCGTCGATGACAAGTATCTTCGCGCCTTTACTCATTGATGAGTTTTTCCAGGCCTTCGGGCTCTTCTTCAACTGGAAGCAATATCTTTACTGCAAGCCCGTGAGGCTTGATATTGTACGCAGCGATGTTCCCTTCGTGCGCCTCGATGATGCCTTTCGTTATTGTGAGTCCGAGGCCTATCCCGCCAGGAGGGCTGCCCTTTGCCCTGTAGAATTTGTCGAATATGAAAGGAAGCTCATCCTCTTTCACGCCCGGACCCGTATCGGAAATGATTATCGATACTTTATCCGCGTCCCTCGACGCCCGGATGGAGATAGCCGTTCCCTCCGGCGTGTAATTGACGGCGTTGAGCACAATGTTCGATATCGCCTGCTGGAAAAGATTGAAGTCCACTCTTAACGACGGGAGATCGTCCGATATATCAACGGTAAGTTTGTGACCGCCGAATTTCTTGCTCAGGTCGCTGCGCATCGAGCTTATTATCTCATCAAGTCCATACCATTCCTTCTTGAGAGATATCCTGCCGGAGCTTAGCCTCGTCATGTCCAGAATGTTCGTAAAAACGCGGTCCAGCCGCTCCACGGAATCGGAGAGCTCATTCACAAGTTCTTTCCTTGAATCCGCGTTCCCGATGACGTTCTCATCCCTGAGGACGGATGTGATGCCGCTTATGGTGGTTATGGGCGTTCTCACTTCGTGCGAAACGGTGTTCAGGACGGTCTGATAAAGTTTTTCGGCGTCCCTCAGCTCCTGCGCCTCCACCGCCCTCTCTCTTAAAAGCTCCCTTTCCAGGTAGACCGCCAGCTGGTTGGATATGGTGAGCAGAATGTTCATTTCCTCCTGAGAAAGCGGCTTCCTGTTCTCACGACCGAAAGAGAGCACGCCCACCGTTTCCGCCGGTCCCTTCAGCGGAATGTAAATGTTCTTTGCAACGGAAAGAATGTCCGTCCCCCATCCCGCAGGCTGTCCCTTTTCATATACCAGCATCGCGACGGAAAGCTCCTTTTCGTCACCGGGGATGTTCAACCGAAGGATGTCCTCGTATTTCACTATGTCGTTCTTGACTATTGCCTTGCATTTGCCCTCCAGCATCACTTCAACTTCTTTTTCAATGTCGGTTATGCACTGGTGGCGGTCTCTTGCGGAAGCTATTACGGAAACGATCCTGTACATGGTCTCGAACCTGTTCTCCCGGACGGCGATGAGCCGCTCGTCCTTCCTTATCTTGCTCGTAAGGTAGCCCATTACCACGGCCGTTACCACATAGATGATGGACATTATCATGTCCTCTTTTTTCGCTATGACAAAAGTGTTCGCCGGCGGTATGAAAATAAAATCCCACGTCAGCACGCTTAAGACCGCAAATATCAGCATGGGAAAGAACGAAATGAACATGCTTAAGATGAGCACCGCCAGCAGGAACAGGAATCCGACCGCCTGATATCCCAGATATGGTTTGAGCAGCCAGCCGATGGCAGTGACCGCCAGAAGCGATCCCCCAATGACCCAGTAATCGTTCAAGCCTCCCTCAAAATTGAACCCCGGCAATCCCTGCGCGAAGCTTTCTTTGGTCTCTTCGAACTCGCTCACCGGCATTACGTGGATGGCCACGTTCTTTGTTTCTCTTATCAATCTGCTTGTGGTGGATCCGACGAATATCTGCTGGAGAAGGGTCCTGCCCGAATGTCCGATGACTATTTGCGTGATGTGCTGCTGCCTCGCGAACCTCTCCAGCTCCGACGCGATGTCCAGCCCGGAGAGCGTGACCGTTTTCGCGCCCAGCTGTTCCGCGAGCTTGAAACTGCTCTCAAGCTCCGTTTTATCCTTGCCGTCCCATTTCGCGGCGAAAAATCCTTTTCCTTCCACCGCCACGACGAACCATTCGGACCTGTAGCGCCTGGCGATAAGGGCGCCTCTTCTTATCAGCTTTTTCGCGTTGGGGCTTGTGCCGATGCAGACCATTATGCGGTCCACTGTCTGCCACGCTTCTTCGATGCCGTGTTCCTTCATGTACTCCGCCAGGTCCTCGTCCACTTCCTGCGCCGTCTGCCGCAGAGCGATCTCTCTAAGCGCGTTCAGGTTGCCCTCGCGGAAAAAATTCCTGAGAGCGGAATCTATCTTGTCCTTCTTGTAGATGTCTCCTCTTTTCAAACGATTAAGAAGAGCGTCGATCGTGATGTCCACCGCCACAAGCTCGTCTGCCTGCGCCACCACGCTGTCCGGTATGGTCTCGCGGACAATGACGCCGGTGATGGTCTTGATCATGTCGTTCAGGCTCTCCAGGTGCTGGACGTTCAGGGTGGTTATGACGTTTATTCCGGCATCGAGGATCTCTCTAACGTCTTCATATCGCTTCGTGGTTTTTGAACCCGGGACGTTCGTGTGCGCGAGTTCGTCGATGAGAACGGTGGTGGGATGCCTTTTGATGATGGCTTCCGTATCCATTTCCTCGAAAGTATGTCCCTGGTATTCTATCTTCTTTTTGGGGATGAGCTCGAGGTCGCCTATCTGAGCGTCGGTATCGGCACGGCCGTGAGCTTCAACGTATCCGATGACTATGTCCTCGCCGCGCTTATGGCGGCGGTTGCCCTCGTTGAGCATGGTAAAGGTCTTTCCGACGCCTGCGGCGTAGCCGATGAACACCTTGAGCTTGCCTCTCTGCGGACCCTTGCTCGCGATCTTCAGCGCTTCTTCCGGCGTAAGCCGTTGATAAACATCGCCCATATTGTTTTTTATTTTATTCCTTCGATGATAGCTTGTCCAAGAGAAGATTCAGCTTAAGCACGTTCACTCTGCGGTCGCCGAGTATCAGGAAGTCCCTGCCTTCTCTCACCTGCGATATCAGTTTTATGACGTCTTCTTTTTTCATTTTCCGCGCTTTCGCGATCCTGTCAGCCTGGAAAACGGCGGAAGCATAGCTGATGTGGGGGTCGATGCCGCTGCCCGACGCGTAGAT
This sequence comes from uncultured bacterium, assembly GCA_963727815.1. Taxonomy (GTDB): domain Bacteria; phylum Margulisbacteria; class WOR-1; order CAVSGV01; family CAVSGV01; genus CAVSGV01. The sequence continues at coordinate 598,422 of CAVSGV010000006.1, read as the reverse complement.
CATGTCGGAAGGTATCTGAGCTTCTTTTTTTGTCCGGTCAGAGGCAAGGATCGCTTTTTTCCTGGCGGTGACCTGATCTTTCAGGGCTTTGCTTGTGGCGGAAAGATTGCTTGCGCCCGACGGGATCGTGGCGTAATCCACCGATGACGGCCTGGACCAGAAATATTTATTCTTGTCGAACTTCTGGCCGATGAGATAAGGATCGCCATTCGCCTGCTTGTTGAAGCATAATTGAGCGATCCCTGTGATGAGCAGCGGATATATGATGCCGGTCAATATCGTCATTGCCAGGAACATTTTCAGAGCGTTGGTAATGTGCTTCATCTTAAGTTCACCTTCATTAGCGCGAGCAGGACGTCGATGATCTTTATCCCGATAAAAGGCGCCACCAGTCCGCCGAGACCGTATAGCTGCAAATTACGCCGAAGCAGAGATGACGCGCTCTCGCTCCTGTAAGCGACTCCGCGAAGAGCCAGCGGTATCAACATTACTATTATCAAAGCATTAAAGATAACGGCGCTGAGTATCGCGCTCTGCGGCGAGTGAAGTCTCATGATGTTGAATATGGAAAGCGGCCCGTTCATCCCGTTCGTTGCGTAAAGAGTTCCGAAAATCGCGGGGATGATGGCGAAGTATTTCGCGACGTCGTTGGCAATGCTGAAAGTGGTGAGCGCCCCTCTCGTGATGAGAAGCTGTTTTCCGATGGCGACTATGTCGATGAGTTTCGTCGGGTTGCTCTCCAGGTCCACCATATTGCCCGCTTCCCTTGCCGCCTGCGTTCCCGTGTTCATCGTGACGCCAACATCGGCTTGAGCCAAAGCAGGCGCGTCGTTCGTCCCGTCGCCCGTCATCGCCACAAGATGCCCGTTCGCCTGCTCATCCCTTATCCGCTTGAGTTTTGATTCAGGCGTCGCCTGAGCGATGAAATCGTCAACTCCCGCCTCCGCCGCGATCGCCGCCGCGGTAAGAGGATTGTCGCCGGTTATCATTATCGTCCTTATTCCCATAGAGCGCAGTTCCTTGAACTTTTCTTTTATTCCGCCTTTAACGATGTCTTTCAGATGGATGACGCCCGTGACGCGATTGCCGTCCGCGACTGCAAGAGGAGTGCCTCCGCTCGCAGATATCCTCTTAACGGCGGAATCAAGCTCCTCCGGAAATTTGCCGGCAAGCTTGGTGATGGCGTCGACGGATCCTTTGCGTATGGAGCGCGTTACCTTTCCGGAAGCGTCGATAAAATCCACTCCGCTCATCTGAGTGTTCGCCGAGAACGGTATGAACTTTGCTTCGTGCGCCTGCAATTCGCGGCCTCTAAGTCCGAATCTGTCTTTCGCAAGAACTACGATCGATCTTCCTTCCGGAGTTTCATCGGCGAGGGAAGACAGCTGCGCGATGTCGGCGAAGGTCGCTTCTTCGATCCCTTTTGCCGGAACGAATTCTGACGCCATCCGGTTGCCTATGGTGATAGTGCCGGTCTTATCAAGGAGAAGGACGTCGATGTCTCCCGCCGCTTCTATCGATCTTCCGCTTTTTGCGATGACGTGCCGCCTGATGAGCCTGTCCATGCCGGCGATGCCTATCGCGCTGAGCAGACCGCCGATTGTCGTCGGGATGAGGCAAACTAGGAGCGCCACGAGGACCGGAACAGTTACGATGTGAGAGAGATCCTGTTTTGCCACCGCTCCGCTGTAGTCCGCGTAAAATTTCAGAGAGACGACCGCGAGAAGGAAAATTATCGTAAGTCCGGAGAGGACGATGCTCAAGGCGATCTCGTTCGGCGTCTTCTGGCGTTTGGCTCCTTCGATCAAAAGTATTATCCTGTCGAGGAAGGTATCGCCCGGGTTGGAAGTGACCTGAATGATTATTTTATCGCTGATAACTTTTGTCCCGCCGGTGACCGCGCTCCTGTCGCCGCCGGATTCTCTTATGACGGGAGCAGATTCGCCGGTGACTGCGGATTCGTCAACACTCGCCACTCCCTCGATGACCTCGCCGTCGCAGGGGATGACGTTGCCCGCTTCGCACACCACCACGTCGCCTTTTCTAAGATTGCAGGCGGCAACGACGCTTTCTTTTCCGTCTTTCAAAAGCCTGGCGGTAAGCTCCGACCTTGTGCGCTTCAAAGAATCCGCCTGCGCTTTTCCCCTGCCCTCCGCCAGCGCTTCAGCGAAATTTGCGAAGAGAACGGTGAACCACAGCCATATGCTGATGACGGCGTTGAAAAACGAATGGAGAGAATAACACGTAGTTAGTATCGCTCCGATGAAAGTGAGGAACATGACGGGATTCCTCATCTCTTCCTTCGGATGAAGCTTCCGGAATGAATCTCCGATAGCTCTTATTGTCAGTTTTCTGTTGTCTATCTCAACTTTGTGCGCCATCAGATGATGAATCCTTTCAGCATCAGGAGATGCTCGATGATGGGGCCGAGGCACAGCGCCGGAAGGAACGTCAGGACGCCCACTATGATGAACACGCCGATGAGAAGCACCGCGAACAAAGTGCTTTCGGTGGAGAAGGTCCCGGCGGTAACGGGTGATATCTTTTTCATTGTCATACTGCCGGCAATGTACATGACCGGGATTATCACGCCGAACCTGCCCACGAGCATCGCAAGGCCGAGGAATACATTATAATAGATCGTATTGGCGTTGAGCCCCGCGAACGCGCTGCCGTTGTTGTTCGAAGCAGATGTGAAAGCGTAGAGTATTTCGCTCAAACCGTGAGGCCCTCCGTTCCCCAGACTTGAGAGCGCGATGGGGAGAACGCAAGACACCGCCGACCCTGCAAGAACGAAAACGGAAGGCAGAAGAATGCTGAGAATGACCATTTTCATTTCGTTGCCTTCGATCTTTTTTCCCAGATATTCCGGAGTTCTTCCCACCATCAGCCCCGCCAGAAAAACGGTGAGCATGACGTGAAGAAGTATTCCGTACATTCCTGCCCCCACGCCGCCGAATATTATTTCGCCGAGCATGATATTGAATAGAGCCACCCCGCCCGCAATGGGCGAAAGGGATGAGATCATCGCGTTAACGGAGCCGTTCGAGACGACGGTCGTTGCCACCGACCAGATGATGCTGTTAGTGACTCCGAACCGGACCTCCTGCCCTTCCAGCGCCGTTACCACTTTCGGTATCGCGCTTGAATATTCCGACCACAAAGAAAGCGCCAAGCCTCCCGCGAATATAATGAACATGACGATGAAAAGCAGCCACGCGTGTTTTTTATTCTTTATCATTACGCCATACGTATAAACAAGTCCGGCGGGAATGAGTATTATCGCAAGCACTTCAAGGAAATTGGAGAAAGGCGTCGGGTTCTCATAAGGGTGCGCGCTGTTTACGCCGTAGAAACCACCACCGTTGCTGCCAAGCTGCTTGATCGCGATCTGCGAAGCGGCTGGTCCAACCGGAAGCACCTGCTGGGCTCCCTGGAGCGTGGTGATGTTCTTATACGGCGCAAAAGTCTGGACCACTCCCTGTCCCGCAAGAAGGACAGCCAGGATGATCGAGAGAGGAAGAAGGACGTAGACCGTCGATCTGACCAGGTCCGTCCAAAAATTTCCGAGCGATGATGTTGAACGATTGATAAGCCCTCTTGTAAATGCGAGGAACACTGCGATGCCCGTCGCGGCGCTCACGAAATTCTGGACAGTGAGTCCGATCATCTGCGTAAGATAACTCAGTGTGCTCTCTCCGGAATATGCCTGCCAGTTCGTATTGGTCATGAAGCTCATGGCCGTGTTGAACGAAAGGTCCCAGCCCACGTTCGGCAGGTGGTAGGGATTCAGCGGCAGATATTTCTGGACCATCTGAAGGACAAGGACGAAAATAAAACCGAAGAGATTGAACCAGATCATCGCTTTCGTGTAGTCCATGAAGCCCATTTCTTCTTTGTTGTCTATCCCACAGAGCTTATATAATGTAAGCTCGACCGGCGCGCAGATGCGGGACATGAAGGTATTCCTGCCTTCGAAAACCGCCGCCATGTAGGAGCCAAGCAGAGGAGTAAGAGCTATGAAAGCGCCGATATAAAGAAGTACCTGCGCGTAGTCGGCTGTCCGCATGTCAGAATTTCTCCGGATTGAACATCGCGTACGTCAGGTAGACCAGCATGATCAAAGCGACAATTCCTGAGACTATAAAACCTAAGTTCATAATGCGGCCATTATCATACTGCCGCAGCCGGTTGGCAAGTAAAGAAAGCGTAAAGAATGTGATGTATTGTTCATGACTATATATTGATGTCCAGCTGAGTCGTGATAACGGGATCGAACCCATCGCCGGAATTCTGATGCCTGTTGAAAGTTCCGTATCCGAATATCACCGACGTGTTGGAAGAGAACGAATACGATCCGCCGTAAAAGAAAGAACCGTAGGCTGAATAACCGCTGGCATAATCCAGGCACAACCATATCTTATCCGTAATAGCTTTATCCCATGTCGCGATGAAACCGGTATTCGCTTTATCGCCGTTATTGTTAACAAGCACGTGATCGTTCCCCGTGTAATATCCGCCGGTCAATCTGCCGAAACTGAAAGTCTTGGCAACGACGGAGTACCAAATGCTCCAATCGATGTTCCTCTTATCGGAGTCCACGTTAAAGCCCATGTTCTGCGCGCCTAACGCAAATGCGGGCAGATTTCCGTTCTCGGGGATCCCGTACTTCGCGTTGAACTCGTATTGAGCCGCGCTTGGCGAAAAAGAATCTATCCCCATCTCAAGTCCCGGCAAAGCGCCGTACGTTAGATTTACATCCGTCGGATAAAAAGTGTTATTCGTATCCTTCGGCCAGGCGACCGTAAAATAGTTGTCAATACCGAGATGCCACGTTCCCGCCGATTGAATGTCCGTCGACGGATTCCATATCTGTGAAGAAGGAGTAGCGAATACACCACAAGCACATATCATTGTCATCGCTATCAAGCTAAATACGATAATAATCTTTTGTCGGATCATAACAATTCTCATCTCCTCCCATCCTGCTTTTGGAAAGGTCAATAACATGAGCGCTCCAATCTGTCCGGGATAATTTCTCCGGATATGCCATCGAGTAGACCAAAAAGATCAGCATTGCGATGATCATTAGCGCGAAAACAACTGCCGCAAAAAAACTTATATCCATTGCGCGACTATTATCGACCCGTCGCCGTCGGCAGGCAAGTAAAGAGCGAGGTTGTTTGCGTAAAGAAAGCGTAAATAATCGGATGATCCCGGCGGACATAGGGGAAATTACGGCTCAGAACACCGCAAATCGGGTGACAAGATAAATAAAGATCACTCCCAATACGGTCAGTCCTATAAGCTGATATGAACTTTTGTCGCTGTGGGCTTCCGGCAGTATGTCGCTTGCTCCGATATAGAGAAGAAATCCGGCAAAGAACCCCAGGTACAGGACCATGAAATGAGAAGAGGCCCTGAATAGCAGAGTTGAAGCGGCTCCTAATATCGGGGTCAAAGAATCGAGAAGCAGAAGCATCATGGATCTTTTCATCTTGTTCTTGTGGGTCAGCATCAGCGTTACGGTGTTCATTCCGTCCGTGAAATCGTGAGAGATGACGGCTATCGCTACGAGCAGGCCTATCGCGTAGTTCACCTGGAAACCTATCCCTATTCCCACCCCGTCCATAAAGCTGTGGCCGGCGAGCGCCAGCGCGGAAAGGACTCCCACTTGCGGATGCTTGTGCTTCGCGTATTCGTCTTCATGGGAATGATGTATGAGAATGCTTTTTTCAAGTATGTGGAATATAAGGAAACCCGCGACCATGGCTATCATCGCTTCGGACGGACTGAAATTATTTGCTTTTATTTGTTCGATTATTTCCGGGAAAATATCAAAGCATACAACGGCAAGCAGAACGCCCGCCGCAAAAGCCATAAGGGGGTGAAGTTTATTCCTGAATCGGACGGCGAACAGCCCGCCCAAGAGCGTTGAAAAAAAAGTCGCGGTAGAAAAAATGATCGGCATTAAAGACATGATTTACCTGGTATTATACTTATTTGTGCTGGCATTATCCAGCGAAACCCTTTATCTGACTACGCGGGTTTTGACCTTTCAAGCACGTCGAGATCGGCGATGAGAGCTTCCAGTTCCTTATACCAGTAGTCTACCGCCTGCTGGTGATTGTGGCCCTTTATCTGGAGGGTTTTTATCTCCGCCGCATCGCCTTTCTTTACGGTCTCGATAAGCTTCCGGTCGTTCTCTTCGAGAGCGGATTCTTCGTCGTCTATCTTTTTCTCCATTCCGGCTATCTTCGCATGCAGAGCCTTGAACTTTTTGTTGTATTCCGAAAGCGCGGCTTTTTCCGATTTTAAGGTCGATGATGACATCTTTTCTTTCTTCGGCTTCTTCGTTTCGGTCTCCCAGCCGATCTTGTCCAGGAAATCCTGGTAGGTGCCCTCGAAAACGAACGCCCTGTCCTCGTTGAACACTATAAGCTTGTTCGCCAGATGGTGGAGGAACATCTCGGAGTGCGTAACGATAACGACAGCGCCGGTGAATTCATCTAGGGCGGCGATCATGGAGTTGCAAGATTCGATGTCCAGGTGGTTGGTCGGTTCATCCAGCAAAAGAAGATTGGTCGGGGTAAGCAATATTTTCCCAAGCGACACGCGGCTTCTCTCTCCGCCGGAGAGAACGGATATTTTTTTCAGCGCCATGTCGCCGGGGAACATCATTGCGCCGCAGGTCTTGCGTATGTCGGTGTATTTCATGTCGGGCCGCAGGTTGTGCAGCTCCTGTTCGATGGTATTCTGCGGGTTCAGGCGCTCGATGTTGGTCTGGCCGAAATATCCTATCTTGCACGTGGGGTGCGGCGTGATCTTTCCCTCGACCGGTTCAAGCTCCCCCGCCAGAAGCCTTAAGAGCGTGGATTTCCCTTTTCCGTTCTTGCCGACGACGCATATCCTGTCCTCTTTGCGGATCTCAAGCGACAGGTTCTCTATCAATGTTCTTTCGGGAGTATAGCCGAACTTTACGTCATCGATGCGCATCGGGAACTGCGGCTGGAACTGCGCGGCGTTGAAGCTGAAGCCGAGCTCCGCTATCTTTGTCAGCTCCTTCGCTTCGCCCATTTTATCCAGCGCTTTTAGCCGCGATTGGACCAGGCTCGCGCGGGCGGCCTGCGCGCGGAAACGGTTTATGAACTCCATCGCGTCTTCGCGCTTCTTCTGTTTTTTCTGCTGTTCCTTCGCGTACACTTCCTCGTCCACCGCTATCTGCTCGTACAGCTTGATAGTATCGCCTTCGAGTTTTTTGATCCTCTGGCGGTGGATGGCCATCGTATGGGTGGTGACGCTGTTCATGAAGTCGCGGTCGTGGGTTATTATCATGAGTTCATTCTCCCAGTCCTGCAAAAATTTCCTGAACCAGCGGATGGATACTATGTCCAGATAGTTCGTGGGTTCATCGAGCAGAAGAAGGTGCGGTTCGCCCAGAAGCACTTTTGCCAGGTTTAGCCGGACCTGGAACCCGCCGGAGAATTCCAGGGGCGACTTGTAAAGCTCGTCTTCCGAAAACCCGAGCCCCGAAAGGATCTTCTCCGCTTTCCATATCTGGTCCCGTTCGTCGCTTTTGAGGCCGAGGCAGGCTTCATCAAGAAGGGTCGGCTCGGTGAAAGTAAGATGCTGCTTCAGATAGCCGATCGTGTAGTTCTTCGGGATGGATATTCGTCCTTCATCGGGCTGTATCTCCCCCGTGATGAGCTTGAAAAGCGTGGTCTTGCCGCTGCCGTTGCGGCCCACTAGGCCTATGCGCTCGCCGCTGTGGACATTGAAGCTGACGTCGTCAAGGACCTGCTGGCCTACGAACGAGAGCGAAATATTGTTCACCTGAAGCATGTTTTCTGAAGACCGGTCCTTTTCTAAAATATTTTATAGTGGAGAGGATTAAACGTATAAAACTATCCGCTATGATCGGATATATTATAACACAGACGGGAACCGCCGTTCAGTTCTAATGCTTTTCTAATATGACTTTAATCTCCATCTAATGCGGCTGTATTAAAGTATGTTCACTGATATCAAATTACATTCATTAAGGAGGTGAAAAATATAATGAGAAAGAACGTTATTTCACTTTTCATGGTGGCATTGATCCTCGGATGTTTCGCCGCCCCGGTCGTTTTTGCGGACCAGGGAACCGTCCAGCAGGACATGCAGAAGGTAAAACAGGACAGGGACCAGGTGAAAAAGGACAGGGACCAGGTAAAAGCGGACCTGCAACAGTTAAAGAAGGACATGGAACAGTTAAGGGCGGACAGGAAACAGATGCGGCAGGAAAGAAAACAGCAACAGGGAACGACCGGCCAGCAACAGACCCAGCCGGCTCCAGCCCCGGCTCCGGCCCCGGCCCAGCCTCAGTAATACCGGTTCAAAAATAATAAAGCCGAAGGTCAGAAATGTCCTTCGGCTTTCGTTAAAGAAAGAGGGAGATTCGGAAAACATGAAATGTCATACGGATTTAACTTGCCGTTCCTTCGGATTGTCTGATAGAATGCCTAATTCATGAAAAAATTATTTGTTCTGATCATTCTTGGCATCATGCTCGCCGGTTCCGCATTGCAATGCTCTGCCGACCCTGTTAACCTTGAAACGTGTTTCCGCGCTGCGTTGAAACAGAGCGACGTCATGGCCGACAACCGGGAGCTTGTGAATCAGGCCGAAGAGCACTTTAAGCAGGCGCTCGCGGGAATGCTGCCGAACGTCTCCGCCGGCTATACGTATTTCAATCAGGACACTTCAAAGCTCATTCCAGACGGGACGGATTCTTCGCTTTACCGCGACCAGGCAACGACCAAAGCTTCCATTACCCATGCCGCTTTTCCAGGGGCTTCCGCGATTTCGCGGCGCTGAAACTGAACCAGAACCTTATAACTTCGCAAAAAGATGCATATCAATGGGCGGCTTTGCAGCTCTACCAGGACACCGCCAACGCTTTCTATACTGTCATTTCCCTTGAGAACGACATCGCGCTCCTGCGGAAAGAAGCCGACTCTTTATGAAAAAAGGATAGACGAACTCAACGCAAGGGTGGCAATAGGCAGGTCAAGGTCCACCGAAGTGCTGACCGTTCAGGTCTCGCTCGCCACGCTCATGGCCCAGCTGGAACAGGTGAAATCGCAGCTTTCCGCGGCAAGAGAGCTTCTATCTTTTTTGACCGGCCTTCCGTCGTCGATAGAGCTTTCAGATCCGCAGATGATCCCTTCATCCATGGGCAGTTTTGAATTTTATGACGCAAAGCTGAGCGATCGTCCGGACATTAAAGCGGCCATGGCAAGAGCAGAAGCCGCGAAGAACAACGTTGATATCGCGACCGGGCGCTTACTGGCCGTCGGCGGACCTTTCGGCAGATTATTATTTCAGCCGTCCGAAAGGCACTCTGCAAGACAGCACGTGGGACGCGAGAGATAACCGCCACCCTTCCCGCTGTTCACCGGAGGGTTCAACACTTCCAAACACGCAGAATCCGAATCGCTCTTGCGTCAGAGCCAGAACGATCTTGATCAGGCAAGGCGCATGGCGGAAGACGACCTGCGGACCGACTATCAGCGGCTTACATATGATATATCACAGGTCAAAGCGTTCCAGAACGCCACGGACCTGGCGAAGAAGAATTACGCGCGGTGACCAACGATTACGACCTGGGGCTTGTATCGAACCTGGACGTCCTGCAGGCCATGACCTCATATCAGGACGTGGCGCGTTCGCTTAACAAGGCCATATATGATCTGAAAGCGGACATGAACGTGCTCTGGGCGATAACCGCGTCAGTGAACGTTCCCGACAGGAGGTGAAGATGCAATGATATTATCCGACATTTCGATAAAGCGGCCGGTATTCGCGTGGATGATGATGTTCGCGCTGATCCTTTTCGGCGCGATCTCTTTCCAGAGGATGGGCGTCAGCCTCATGCCGGACGTGGATTTCCCCGTCGTTACCGTAACCGTCACTTATCCCGGCGCTTCCCCCCAGATAATGGAAACGGACGTCGCCGACTACATTGAGGACGCGGTCATGGGAGTGGAAGGCGTAAGGACCGTCACCTCCAATTCCCGCGACGGCGCCACGAGCGTAACGGTGGAATTCAATCTCAACAAGAACGTGGACGTGGCGGTGCAGGAGATACAGTCAAAGATATCGCAGGCGCAGAGGCTGCTGCCGTCGCAGATCGATCCGCCCGTCATCACAAAGACCAATCCCGACGACCAGCCGATAATATGGCTGACGCTGAACACCACCGGCATTTCCACCCGCGATGCCATGGCCTACGTGAACAATATCCTGAAAGACAAGTTCACCACGGTCTCCGGCGTCGGGGACGTTGTTCTCGGCGGATACGTGGACCCGAACCTGCGCGTGGAAGTGAGAAAGGACGATCTGAACCGCTACGCACTTACCGCCACGGACGTCGTAAGCGCTGTCATGAACGAGCACGTGGAGCTTCCCGCCGGCTACGTTTCGGACGTAAAAGCCGAACACACCGTCCGGATGATGGGCGAGGCAAAGAGCGTCCAGGAGTTCGAGAACATCCGGCTCAACTACCGCGGCGGACAGGCGAATTACGCTCCCATAACTCTCATAAAGGTGGCGAGCATAAAAGACAGCCTGGCCGACATAGAGCACATAGCGCGCGCCAACGGAGTGGCCGCGGTGGGCCTCGGCATCCTGAAACAGAGGAACACAAATGCCGTGGAAATAGCTAAAGGCGTCCGCGCGAAAATGGCGGAGGTCCAAAAAGAGCTGCCGAAAGGAATGACGCTTTCGGTCCGGATGGACAACACAAAATTCATAAGCGATGCCGTGAACGAACTTAAAGTGACGCTTCTTCTTTCGGCGATACTCACCGGACTTGTCTGCTGGTTCTTCCTGGGGTCGTGGTCGGCGGTCCTGAACGTCTGGCTCGCGATACCCACGTCGATCATCGGGACTTTTATTTTCGTTTATTTCATGGGCTTTACGCTGAACATGTTCACTCTCATGGCGCTGAGCCTCGCGATAGGGATAGTCGTTGATGACGCGATCATGGTGCTTGAAAATATAATGCGGCATCAGGAGAAAGGCGAGGACAAGGTCCAGGCAGCGCTGAAAGGCGCGCGGGAGATAACCTTCGCGGCCATGGCGGCGAGCATCGCGATAATAGCCATATTCCTTCCCGTGGCGTTCATGACGGGCATAATCGGGAAATATTTTTACCAGTTCGGCATGACCATCAGCGTCGCCGTGCTTCTCTCGCTGTTCGAAGCGCTTACGCTTACGCCGATGCGCTGTTCGCAGTTCGTGGAGGTGGGCGCCAAGGACAACAAGTTCTCCGCTTACATCAGACACGAATTTCAAGCGGCTGAACGGCGCTTACCGCAAGGCGCTTAACTGGGCGCTGGACCACAGGGGACTTATCCTGTGGTCGTCGGTGGTCTTCTTTATCATCACTTTCTCCGTGGGCAAGCGCTGAGAAGCGAGCTTGTTCCGCCGCAGGACCAGAGCCTTTACGCGGTGCGCCTGCAGACCCCCGCCTGGGCATCGCTTTCTTTCACGGACCAAAAATCCAGGCTGGTGGAATCCATCATCGCAAAGCGGCCGGAAGTGGATTCGGTCTTCTCCACGGTCGGAGGATTCGGCGGAAGCGGCCGGCTTAATCAATCCTTATGTCTTCCTTACTCTTAAACCCAAGGGAAAACGCGGAATCGATCCGGTCCTTCATCACAGGCTTTCCCAGGCCGAGTCGATGAAGGCCGTCAGGAACGAGCTGAAAAAAATACCCGATCTACAGGCTTTTGTCACAGACCCGTCGCTGCGCGGTTTCGCGTCCACCGGCCAGTATCCCATCGAACTTACGCTGAAGGGCCCCGACTGGGACAAGCTGGGAGCTCTCAGCGTCCAGCTGATGGCCAACATAGAAAAAACGGGACTGACCACGGACCTGAACAGCAATTATCTTCTGGGGCTGACGGAATATGACATCGTGCCGGACCGCGACCTTGCCGCAAGCCGCGGAGTAAGTTTCGCGGAGATCGGCCAGACCATCTCGGCGCTGGTCGGCGGGCTTAAGGTGGGAACATATGAGAACGCCGGGCACAGATATGACATCCTTGTAAAGATGATAGGCGCGGAGCACACCAGGCCGGACATCCTGAAAGACGTTTACGTCCACAACAACAGAGGCGAGCTTATCCCTCTGGGCAAGGTGGCGCATCTCGTTGAGCGGCCGGCCATGCAGAGCATCTCGCGCCTGGACAGGGAGCGCGCCATAACCATCGCCGGCAACATCGCTCCCGGAAAGAGCCAGGCGGCGGTGCTCGATAAGATACAGGAGGTAGCGAATGCGACCCTGCCGCCGGAATATCACATAGTTTTCAGCGGCAACGCGCAGGCTTTCAAGGAATCTTTTGACAGCCTGATATTCGCGCTGATCCTGGGTATAATCGTCGCGTACATGGTGCTGGGCTCGCAGTTCAACAGCTTCAGCGATCCGGTGGTCGTCCTCGCCGCCCTGCCCTTCAGTTTCTCGGGAGCGTTCCTTGCGCTGTATGTCACGGGACAGTCGCTGAACATTTACAGCATGATCGGATTCATACTACTGATGGGCATCGTGAAAAAGAATTCCATCCTGCTCGTCGAGTTCACGAACCAGATGAGAGAGCGCGGCATGAACATAAGGGAAGCGCTGCTTGAAGCGTGCCCCATAAGGCTTCGTCCCATATTGATGACGTCCGTCGCGACCATCGCCGGCGCCATTCCCCCTGCCCTGGCGTGGGGTCCGGGAGCCGAGGTCCGCACGCCTATGGCCATAGCGGTCATCGGCGGGCTTTTTGTTTCGACAATACTGACGCTGTTCGTCGTCCCGTGCGCGTACAGCCTTATAAGTTCCAAACACGTCAGGGTCGTTCCGCTTACGGACACGGAGATAGAAAAGCTGGTACATTGAAGAAGATCGATTATAAATGGATCGCCCTGTCGTGCACGTCTCTGGGCGCGTTCCTCTCCATAATGAACGGAAGCACTCTGATAATCGCGCTTCCGCTCATCATCCGCGACCTGCACATGGGCCTGGGAGTGGCGGTGTGGTGCATCATGGGCTATATGCTCGCAATTACGATACTTGTCCCCTCGATAGGCCGCGTCGCCGACATGTACGGCAGAAAAACCCTTTTCGTTTCGGGTTTCGCCATTTTCACTCTGGCCTCTCTGCTCTGCGGAGTGTCGGCGAACGGGTGGCAGCTTCTCATTTACAGGCTGATACAATCGATCGGCGGCTCGCTTCTTGTGGCGAACAGCACGGCCATTGTCGCCGATGCTTTCGAAAGGAACGAGCTGGGCCAGGCGATGGGAATAAACGCGATGATCATAAGCATCGCGTCGGTCATCGGCCCGGTGCTGGGCGGCTATCTCGCGGGACTCGGCTGGCGCTACATATTTTACATCAACGTGCCGCTCGGTATCATCGGGACTTATTGGGCGTGGCTGCAGCTTAAAGAGCTGGACATCATACCCGAGCATCAGATATTCGACTGGGCGGGAACGGTGGTTTTCTCCGTCGGGATGTTCATACTTCTCCTCGTCCTTTCGTTCGGCGGATTCATCGGCTGGCTCAACCCGTACGTCCTGCTCTCGCTGGTGATATCGATGATACTGATGTTGCTTTTCGTTCTTATCGAGCTGCGATCGAAGCAGCCGATGCTGGACATGCGTCTTTTTGAGATACGGATACTCGGGTTCGCTTTCGGAAGCAACCTCCTGAACGGCATAGCCAGAGGCGCGGTGACTTTCCTTCTGATATTCTATTTTCAGGGCGTGAAAGGTTTCGATCCGCTGATGTCCGGCGTTCTGCTTACGCCGTTCGCGATCTCCATGATGATAGTCTCCCCCATCAGCGGCTGGCTTTCGGACAAGCACGGCTCCAGGGAGTTGAGCTCTCTTGGGCTTCTCGTATCTGCCGTCGGTCTTCTGGGTTTGATGTTCCTCAATGCGGGCTCGCCGTTATACGTGCCGATAATCTGGATGTCGATCATGGGAGCGGGTTCGGGATTCTTCATGTCGCCCAACAACCGGTCCATCATGGGCTCGGTCCCGTCGGACAGGCGCGGCATCGCGGCAGCGACCAGGACGATGATGAACAACGGCGGCATGGTCATAAGCATCGCGCTTGCGATGGTGGCGATATCATCGAGCATTTCGATGTCGACCCTGCTAAAATTATTCGTGGGCGCGCAGGTGGGCTCCGAGGGGATTGCTATCGAACATTTTATTTCCGGGTTAAGGATGGCGTTCACTATCTCGTTCGTGTTCAGCCTGGTAGCCGCGTTCATATCTTATTTGCGCGGGCCTGAACCGAAGTGGGAAGAAGGCGGCCTGGCGGAGAACCCGAAAGGATAAGAAAGTGAACGTCGAGGCGGATATTTGCCGTTGCTCTCCGATTAATATATAATGCTCTCCATGTCATGGCCGAAAATATTGACCCGCCCGTTGAACAAAAAAGAGATCGACGATCTGGCGAAAGAGTTCTTTGGAGATATGATAAAGGTCGTCGTGGACGTTCAAGATGGTTCGATCGCCGCGGGATGTTCCCTCCATGCGGATGCCGAGCAGATCCTGTTGAAGAACGGGTCCAGGCAGGAAAATATCTGGGGCGCTAATTATTTCCCGGGCAGGAAAAAGGGAGAAAAGATCGAATACACGGCGCTCATTAATATCCGTCCGCGCAAAGGGAACAAGAGCCAGTTCATACAGGATACCGGATCCGCGAGAAGGTCGGGAATGTCATTAGAGGGTACTTCGAAGAATGAAATATCATAAAAAATTATCGCGTGAAGCCGTGGCAAATCAGGGGTGGGCTAGGATCGTCCTCATGATAGCCTCCGAATTATCAAGGGCGGACCATTTATCCAAGAACGGCGGGGGCAAAGAAGTTGGGATGTGCGTTTCGAGAGCGAAGGAGCTGTTTGGGGTGCTTGAAAGCGAGCCGAAATTACCATCAACGATCGCAAATCGATTGCTTGCAACTCTTAAAGAACTTACAAAACCCTCCAATATCAAATTTAGCAGGCTTTACAATAATTTCATGGCTTTAGCCTCGTAATTACTGACCGGTCAGAAGGAGCTGAAAAAATGGACAATAAAATGACGAGGATCGATCTTGGAATGGTGAATGCGTATCTTTTGAAGGCAAAGGACGGGTTCGTTCTCATCGATTCCGGGATGCCGTTCCACTGGGCGGCGCTTGACGGGCAGCTGGCGGCGGCGGGATGCGTGCCCGGAAAGCTGAAGCTTGCCATCTTTACGCACGGGGACTGGGACCATACGGGAAGCGCGATCAAGCTGCGTGAAAAATATAACGTTAAGCTCGCGATAGGCGCCGGGGATGTTCCGCAGGTGGAGAGCGGCGTCATGCTGAAGCGCCATGTGAAGCCGCTGATATATAAGATCATGATGAGCTGGCGGATGTTCATGAGAAGGTTCCAGAAAAACGCGATGGCGATGCCGCGGTTCAAGCCGGATATTCTTTTGAATGACGGGCAGAGCCTGGCGGAATACGGAGTGGCAGCGAAGGTGATACTTACGCCGGGTCACACGCCGGGTTCGCTGAGCATCCTGACGGATGACGGCGATCTTTTCGCGGGAGATCTTTTCACGAACCGCAAATCGCCGGCGGAAGCGAATATAATAGAGAACGGCAAACAGCTGAAGGAGACAATGGCTAAAATAAAAACTTTGGGCATAAAGATGATATATCCCGGGCACGGAACGCCGTTCGCGTGGAACGATCTTTACGGCAAAGCTCATTGAGCTGATATACTAATATACTCGCCCTGGTCTACTGATATACTGATATTCTGTTCAAAATAAAGGAGGAATCTAAAATGCCTAATGCATACATCGACGGCCCGAAGATCGACAGTGTGGATACGAAGCGCTCCCTGGTGAAAGAAGTGACGGATGCCATGGAGAAGGCCTATAAATTCCCGCGGCAGGCGTATGTTGTGACGATAACCGAAAGCCCCGCAGAGAATGTGGGAGTGGGTGGGATTCTAATAGCTGACAGAGCTAAGAAATAAACTTCCACTCTTCTGGGCGGACTTGCCCGCCGACCTGTCCGCCGAAGCCTCTTGTCCTTTGGAGCTTTAGCGAAAGAGGATGGCGAAGGCGGATAGCAGATAGACAGAAGAAGTAAAATGTTTTAATTGCTTCAGGTCGGTTCGCTTGTAGAGTATCGCTTACAAAAAGAATAAGCTAATCATGGCTAAATATCTTTTTGGCAATATTAATTAATCGGTTTGGCGGACAAGACGTGAAGATTGTTGATGTATATGTTGGATTTTTAAAGAAATTCGCAACTGTAAGCTTTTTGCTTTTTTCTTCTTCATATTCAATCGCTGTAGATTTAAAATATTTAATAATATAATCAAAACAACCTCTAACTAAATCCTTCCATTCCTTCCCCCGGCTTGATGTATCCGGCAATAACTCCTTTTCTAATATTTTTGTAAGTTCTTCGCTGCCCCAATCCATATTGAAATCCCTGGAAATGTAGCAAAAAAATGAAAAAAGACAAAAGTCAACATAAGTTGTCATGTTGGCAATATATTGGCGCTCTCTACGCCAATACTTCATATAATAATCTAATATCTTATAAAGCAAAAATATTTGATAGGCCAATTCTGGACTAGTTTCTCTAATGGTTTTATAAGTCTCTTCATCAAAAAGACTATCTAGTTTCCCTTGCGCATTTCCAGGTCCTAAAAGTTTGTTTTGGTAGTGATAAGAAGCTATATATTGCGCTAATAAAGGGATCGTGGGCCCTTGTGATATTCCCAACGGTTGCAATACACTTTTTCTGTATTGCCATTCCTTTTTTCTCCGCTCATAAAATATCCTTTTCTCCCTGAAATATCTTGCAAGTTCATTTTGAAAGTCATCATTTGCAACAAGGTTCCACCTTTTAATTGGGTTCTGCATATTGGATATGATTGATATTTTATGAATAATATCTTTTCTTTTTTCTCTCATACTTGGCAAATCATTGTTGGCGGGCATAGGTATTTGGATAATTCTTACCATTACCCTTGCATTTGATGACGGACTTACAACGGCTCTTATGCTGTGAAGAGTTTGAGAGCCATTTACAACGCGTGGATTTTCAAGCAATAATTCTTTTTTTGCAGGATCAAAACTTTGCGATTTACATAAGATTGTAATCCCATTATTGCTAAAAGCGAATTCTTTTGGATGATTTTTAAATGTTTGATAAATACCTTTATTTGTTTCTGTGTCACCAAGCCATAATCGTATGTTACGTGCAAATAAATAATCAAGTGGATCGGACTTCATATATTTTAAGAAATCTACTAATCTAGCAAAAACTATCGAAGTGGGGACCTCTAACTCATCGGTTGGGGGAGAAAGCACTAGGGCAATATCTGAAAGAAGCAGCCCCTCCGTTTCTGGCATCGCGTCTTCTAAATGATCCACAAGATATTGAAGCATTTCATCAAGATGAAGCATCCGAACATTATGTTCTTTTACGGCTTCATATTGGTCCTTATTAACTCTATGGTTTGTAATAAATAATAACTCGGCATCGCCGTCATCATATAGGCTGAAAAGCGCATTGAACTTATCTCTTAAATCCGCCCGTACTGAATGCTCAAGATATTCTTGTCGATTTGATTTGTTTCTAAAAGCATCTGACAAACGTACAATTTCATCATAAAAACTTACAGGAGAAGACTTATCATAACTTTGTGTAAATTTTGAATTAATAATTTTATAGGTAACAGATCGTCCTTTTTGGCACGTAACTACCAGATCAGCTTTCCCGTCTTTAGTATCATCAAAGACTTCAATATTCGTAACCCCAGCAAAATACATATTTGCGAACCATATTCCAAATGCCCTATGAATTCTTTCACTTTTATCATGAGCAAGCTTTGAAACAGAATTAATCATTAAATCAAATAGATCATGTCGTTGATACATACTTTCCTCCAAAACATATCATTAAATAATATGATAAGCCCAGTAGTGTGATTATACGCTTGCTGAATCATTGATCAACTTCTAAAGACTATTGACAAAATAACATCTTAGTATACACTTGTATACCTATCAAATATCATCGAGTTTCTGATTTAAAAATTGAATAAGGTGCCTAGGGGTGTATAATATGGAAAATTTAGGATCAGACATGACAAAAACAATATGCGAAAATTATTCTGAAAATGCAAAGGTCGTACTCTATCCGGGCGACTGCCTTGATCTTCTAAAACAAATTCCCGATAACAAAATTCAGCTTATAGTTACCTCCCCACCTTATAATATTGGAAAAAAATATGAGAAGAAAACCTCCTTAGATCGCTATCTCTCATTCCAGGAATCAGTTATCCGGGAATGTGCACGCACACTTTCGCTAAACGGAAGCATTTGCTGGGAGGTTGGGAATTATGTCGATAAAGGCGAAGTCGTCCCTCTTGATGCCGTTTTATATCCCATATTTAAATCGCTTGGGCTAAAACTGCGCAATAGGGTAATCTGGCATTTTGAACACGGCCTGCACTGCTCTAAAAGACTTTCTGGCCGATACGAATCGGTTTTATGGTTCACGAAAAGCGACGATTATGTATTTAATCTTGATCCTATAAGGGTCCCTCAGAAATACCCTCAAAAGAAATATTTTAAAGGACCTAAAAAGGGACAGCTATCTTGTAACCCTCTTGGGAAAAACCCGGGCGATCTGTGGGACATACCAAACGTAAAAAATAATCACGTTGAGAAGACGCAACATCCTTGTCAGTTTCCCGTTGAACTTATCGAAAGATTGGTTCTGGCTCTCACAAAGAAAGATGATCTCGTTTTCGATCCTTTCATGGGAACGGGAACAACCGCAGTAGCTGCTCTTTTACACCAACGAAAACCAATAGGTGCAGAGATAATGGCCGAGTATATTCAAATATCAAAAAAGCGCATTAAAGAAACCATTGAAGGAACAATTAAAACCCGCCCGATGAATAAGCCGATATATAAAGTTCCAGCTGAAACTATTCAGTTTGCATACCCGCTGGGATACAAAGAAAGAGAGTTGGCAGCTGTATGAAAAAAGTTTACGAATATTCTCATTTAGGCGGCAGCGAAATACTTCAGGTTACTTTTCCTGTTATCAACAAAGAAATCAATGATGTAATCAAAAGTATAACGAAAGTTAAAAAAACCAAAATAAGTAAAGAAAAAACTATGATGGGAACGAAGCTGTTCTCTCCAATTGATCTTAATCAGAGATTCAAAGATTCTTTTGATAAAAGGGGATATAAAGAATTAAAGGACAAATATACTATTACAATCCCGGATTCGAAAATCCATATTCCAGGGGCATTTAAGCAGGTAGATTTTGTTAAGGATAAAGTCTTAATAGAAGTGCAATTTGGCAAATATCCTTTCATGTTCTATGATCTTGCAAAGTTCCAATATTTCTTTAATGAAAACAAGGCGAATGTTGGTGTAGAGATTGTTCCTTGCCATCATCTTCAAAAGGATATGTCTTCCGGCGTCTCGTATGGTGAACAGTTAGTTTATGATATTGAAAGATTAAAAAGACATTTCCCTTCGGTGCCGGTCAAAATTATCTTGGTGGATATATAATTTCTAGTTTCTATTCCACAATCTTAATCGTCCAAAAATCACAAGCAGGGAATAGGGGTTAGAGCATAGAGCGTAGGAGAGGCAAGAACACACAAGACACTTATTGCCTAACCACTCACCAACAACCAACCACTGCCCCCTGACCACTTGTAGCTCGCTCCGACATCAACAGATGAGTTTTACTACAATTGCATCACCTCTGCATGTTCAAAAAGTCGGCAAGAAAGTTGCTATAAACATATTTAAAGGAGATTAAACCATGAGCGAAGAATTAGTGCCGGTTGAGTTAATAGAAAATAAGATATTCTTGATAAGAGGCCTTAAGGTCATGCTCGATAGAGATCTGGCCTTATTATATGGGGTAGATACTGCCTCACTGAATCAGGCTGTTAAGCGGAATATTGAAAGATTTCCAGGTGACTTCATGTTTTCATTGACCCAGCAGGAAAAAGTAAACATATCACAATTTGTGATATGTTCCCGCACTCCTTATGAGACGATCAAACACTCGAAAAATATCAATGTTTTCACGGAACATGGAATATTGATGCTATCTTCAGTATTGAATAGTGAGCGAGCCGTGGCGGTCAACATCCAGATAATGCGTACATTCACGAAGTTGCGCCGAATGTTCTTCGGCTACAAGGAGCTGAAGGAACTGTTGGAGCAGATGGAAAGCAAATACGACGGCCAGTTCAAGGTGATCTTCGATGCGATCAATGAAATGTTAGCTGAACAACCCACTAAAATAAAAGGGGTGGGGTTTAAGAGCAACGACAGGCTGAAAGAAAAGTGAAATTTCCCTCACATTACGCCGATAATAGACCGGCAATATCCCGGTGAGTTGACGAAAGAATGGCATTCATATGATCTATTATTATGTAATAGCAGCGCTGGCATCATTTTTAGTCGGATGCAAGAGCACGAATAATAACACGACGGCTCCGACCAACCCGTCCCAGCCTTCGAAGTCCGCGACCCCCACGCCAACTCCTTCGGATACGCCGACACGGACGCAGACAAGCGCATCGAACACTCCGACGGCTACTCAAACTCAGAGCGCCACGCCAACGCCGACCTTGACGGCATCGCCTATCCCGACCCCGACAGGGACCTGGTATCTGCCCACATCCACCCCGACGGCAACTCCGACCGCCATGCCGACGATGACACCAACGCCGACGATCACGCAAACGCCGACAGTAACGTTAACTCCAACCGTGACCAACACGCCAACTATGACCCTCACGCGACCATCACTTCGACGCCGACCATCACACCCACGTGCGGGTCGTGCATCTGGTCGCCAAAGGAAGTGATCGACTCGAACGGCAACGACCTTCAGATAGGTTACGGCACGGCCGGTTCATATCCCCAGTACGTTTCATTCAAGCTCAATAACAGCTACTTAAGGCTGAACCCGAACGGCGGCTGCGACTGGGGAACAAGCGCGATAATCTTCCCGTCGTTCTTTTCGGGAGGGACCCTTTATCAGGGAACAACAGTAAGCGCGACGTGGGGAGCGGACGGCTCCGACTATGTCGTCCAGTTCTCAGGAACGCTCGCGGGCGTTTCCGCGAACGGCACTATCCGCCTCTCGCCGCCGGTCAACGATTCCATAAGCGCCGCGGTCTCGATGAACGCTTCCGGCAGCGTGCCCATCGATAACCGCGCCACCTGCGAAGGTTTCCAGCTGGTAAAGTTCGCGACCATGAACGACAGCGCGCTCATAGGCGTGGACGTCTTTGACGCGTCGCAGGCGCAGATAGACGGGGTGAATTATCCGCTCACAAATCCGGGAGCTTTGCTCGTCTCCGGAACGTGCCCCCAGTCCGACAATTTCGGCATGCTCGGCGGTACGAACACTTATCTGGGAAGGACAGTGCCCACCGTGATGATCCAGTTCATATCATCAACGTGGAACATGAACGGCTGGATGGCCGGTTTCACAAGCGGTGTCGCCACACCCTGCGCCACAGAAACGCCGAACGCTTCCGTTTCATGCTTATGCACCAACGCCGCGGGCTGCGACAACATCGGCGTTTGGGCGGCATCGAAAAACAACGTTGTTGAATCGTCCTGGTCATATACCATCACCGCATCAAAACCCTGAACCGATAGTTCTATTTAATTTTTAATACGCGTACGCGGCGGGGCGGAGGGCTGAAACCGGGCTTTATGTCTTATCTGATGCCGGCCAGAATCTTTATGAATCGTCCGTCGGACCTGATGCTGTTGAAATTCGGGTCCACCTTCGCCCTCTCGATAATGCTGGCGTCCAAAGACACCGCCTTTTTAAGATTTGCGATCGCATCATCGGCATGCCCGGTCACGGCACCTATAATAGCCAGGACATAATACGGGCTGGCAAACTTGGGATTTATCCGGATAATTTCATTGTTCTCCTGTATAGCCAGGTCAAGTTTACCGGTTGCAATATAGATCAAGCCTAATGCATAATGAGCTTCGTAATCATCCGGATTTATGCTTACGGCTTTCAGATATTCCGTAATGGCGTTTTCATTCATGTGCAAGCTTGCATAAACTTTTCCCAGACCGCTGTGCACCTGGGGGAGATCGGGTTTCAGCGCGATGGCGGTCTCATACTCGCTTATCGCCATCTCCGTCCTGCCCGAATCCCTATAAATGTTCCCCAAGTTACGGTGGGCATCGGGGTCATCCGGGTCTATTTCCATCGCGACCCTGACGGCCTCTTCGCCCTGTTCGAGCTTTCCCTGCAAGAAACAAATGGAGCCCTTTTGAAGATAATACTTGGACACTTCCTCCCGCGCGCTAAAATAATGATCTATCGGAGCCGGTATCTTTTCAAAGACGCCATCCACGTCCGCAACGAACAGTTGATCGCCTGACGTTTTAAAAAATACATAGGCATGGCCAATATCCCCCGACCTGGAAATGACATTATCCATCTCTTTCCAGGAGTTCCTGTCTTTGTTCGGGGAGAATAAATGGTTTGGGGAGAAAAAATGCCAGGGAATATATTTGTAATCCCCTTCTTTATAATTAACAACGTGGGCCTCAACGCCTATATGTCTCAGTATGGCGCCGTAAAGATCGGCAAATTCGAGGCACTGGTCAAATCTTTCACCCTGGTACTTCTGTTCAAATACATCAAAAGGCAGCTTCTCCCCCATCGGGCGCACGGTTTCGTCCAGGCAAAGCGTTTCCTTGATATCCAATCCGCCCTCAGATTTCTCCCTGCCGCCATTTTCAGTGGGCATCAACCTGAGATAGAATTCTTTGGCTTTTTCCGCTTTGTCTTTTATGCCTTTTGAATCTAGGTCGCGATCGGTGTCGTTCACCCAGGATATGAGGCTCTCGTTCGAGCCGCTCCGGTCACGCAGGTCAAAGGGGTATTCAAATCCTTTGCTTTTAAGATCGGCCATGATGGACAGATATTTGCCTTTGTTATAATTTTCAAGGAAATACTCCCAGGCTTTAGCTGTTCGGCCTTTCTGTGTTTTGTCCTTTTTTTGGTCTCCGCCGCCTTCAACTTCTTTTTGATAATCGTTCCCCAGATCTTTTTTGAGATCGTTGATAACGATGTTGGAATAATTTGAAACCCCAATAACAGTTGACACAGTAACTCCTTTTTGGAAAGCCGTCAGCCTTCTGCGTCTTAAAATATCATCGTCAAATATTCAATATAATTTCACGTTGGAGGGGGTATTTCTGCGGCTATCGTAACACCCCTCATGCTGCGTCTCTCTTGATATGCTCAACGCCGGTGTGGTATATATATGTAAGCTGATAATGAAAAAAACATTGTTCGTTCTCATCCTTTTGGCGTTCTCGCTTCCGTCGTTCGCTTCGGAATGGGCCGTCCGGGGAGACTATGCAAATATAAGAAGGGAACCCTCGATAAAAGGAATGAAGATCTTTGCTTTGCGGAAGACCCAGTACGCGGAAATAACGGATATCGGCGAAAAAGGCGGCTGGATCAAGGTCCGGTTCGACTCGTACGTCTCAAGGAAAGTTTATAATTATCTCCTGACAAAAGACGCAGAGGTCAAAAGATTGGGCGGCGAAGGCGCTCTTGTCCAGGTGACTATATCAGGATGGACCAGAAAAAATAACCTGCGAGAGATCGTTGAATAAATAGAGGCGCTAAGCTATTGAACTGAATTCACGTTCCCGCCTACGTTGGTCAATTTGGATATATAATCCTTCAAAGTATTGCTGATGGTTCCGGTCGAACCGCTTGAACTGGAGACGGCCGAACCGCTTGAACCCGAAATGTCTGAAACAGATAAACTCGAAGATGAAGAAGTGCTGGGATCGGTCGTAGCGATAGTATTCAGCTGGTTGAACAGATCTGTCTGATCTTGCGAGTTTGATATCGCATTGCTCGCGCTTGGAGACACTCCGCCTAACGAGATGCTCATTTACTTCATCAACCCCTTTACATCATATATATCGTATGACAACGCCATAAACTTGCATGTTATTTGCGCGGGAATAACGGCGATGATCTGAGGTTTATGGCGGCGATCTGGAACTTCTACATTACCACTTTCGGATACATGTACGCGCTTATGATGGATATGACGAACGTGGCGGCCAAAAGGACGACGATATCCAGGGGAAGCTGAGACATGTTCCCGGTTACAAGCAGCGAGCGAAGCCCGTCCACCATGTAGCTGAGCGGATTCGCGTACGCGCAAACCTGTAGCCAGCCGGGCATTATGCTTATGGGATATATCGCGTTAGAGGCGAAGAAGAGCGGCAGCGTTATCACCTGCCCTATCCCCATGAACCGCTCCCTCGTTTTCACTATGGATGCGATGATCATGGAAAGTCCGGTGAAGAATCCGGCGCCCAGCATTGTTATGATGATAACTCCGACGATCGGGAAAAAGGTCAGGTTTAGATGCACCTGCAGAAGCAATGCGAAAAGGAAAACTATCACCATCTGGCTTAACCCGCGGACCCCGGCCGAGAACATCTTCCCGAGCACTAGCGCCAGCCTGGGCGTCGGGGTAACGAGCATCTTCTGGAGCAGCCCCATGTCGCGCTCCCAGATAATGGCTATGCCGTAGAATATGGCGACGAACGTAACAGATTGCGTAAGGATGCCCGGCGTGATGAACTGCAGGTAGGTGAATCCTTCCGTCGGGATGGCCCGTACTTTGCTCATCGCCTCCCCGAATATGCCCAGCCACAGTATGGGCTGGACGGCGCGCGTGGCAAGCTCCGTGGGATCGTGGACGAGCTTGCGCACTTCCATTTCAACTATCACGTACGATTTCGTTAATACCTGGAAAATATACGTCATCGTTTCCCTACCCCAACCTTTGCTGGTTCCGCCTGGACCTGCGTATCTCGCGGAAATTTCCCGTGTCACGCTCGGAATTACCCGTGAAAAACATGAAAGCATCCTCAAGATCGGCGTCTTTTTTGCCCGTTCTCTCCTTCAGCTCTGCCGCGCTGCCAATGACCGCGATCTTTCCGGCATCCATAATGGCTATCCTGTCGCTTACCTCATCGGCCTCTTCCATATTGTGAGTTGAAAAGAAAATGGTCGTCCCGAACTTGTTGCGAAGCTCCAGCAGATGCTCCCAGACGTTCTGTTTCGCCACCGGGTCCAGCCCTGATGTCGGTTCGTCAAGAAAAAGCACGTGGGGACGGTGGATCATCGCCTGCCCTATCTCCAGCTTCCTTATCATTCCTCCCGAGAATTCCCTGACGAGCGAATTGGCCGATCTTTCAAGCCGAAGGAAGGCCAGCGTTTCTTTTACGCGCTCGTCGCATTCACGGAAAGGAATATCATAGAGCTTGGCCATGATCATGAGGTTCTCATTCGCGCTTAAGCTTCCGTCGACGGAGATGAGCTGGGGAACATATCCGATGATCCTGCGCACTGCCGCCGGGTCGTGGACGACGTTGTGCCCGTCTATGACCGCGTCGCCCGCCGTCGGTGCAAGCAGCGTTATAAGCATTTTAATGGTGGTGGTCTTACCTGCTCCGTTCGGACCCAGGAAAGCGAATATCTCCCCTCTGTTCACGCCGAAGGAAATGGAATTAACGGCTGTCAGAGCCTTGAATTTTTTTGTGAGGCCGTTAACGGTTATGATATTTTCCTTGGAAACAGTTGGCATGATATCGATCCGGTCCTTTCTTTTCTGCTGTGCGCGCCTATGATCTTATCATAACACGGCGCGAACTTCTGCAGGACGATCTTTGATGGAATATATTATTGGACTTTACTCGTATATATCTTCGCGCGTAAGAGGAAGATGCGAGTAGCCGTGCTTCCTTTTTGCCGCCAGCAGCTGGTAAACGCCTATGTGCCCTTTCTCAAATCCGTAAGAGCACCCGGCCATATATATTATCCACGTGCGGTATTTTTTTTCATCGACTATCTCCAGCGCCTGGGACTTGTTGTCCATAAGGCTCTTCGTCCAGTGTTTCAGCGTTTCGGCATAGTGAGGCCGCAGCGATTCAACGTCGTGGATCTCAAATCCGGCGCCCTCCATAAGCTTCTGTATGCGGCTTATCTCCGCCAGCTCGCCGTCCGGAAAGACGAATTCATTTATGAACTTCATCCCCGCGCTCCCCTTTCCGATCTGCTTTGCGGTGGTTATTCCATGGTTTAGGAATAACCCGTGTTCTTTAAGCAGCTCGTGAACTTTGCCGAAATATACCGGCAGGTTCTTTATTCCCACGTGCTCGAACATCCCGACGGATGACACCTTGTCGAAAACGGCATTGCCGGGAATGTCCCTGTAATCCATCAGCTCCACCTTGCATGAATCCGCCAATCCTTCCGCCGCTATCCTTTCCCTGGCGAGATCGTACTGGTTCCTGCTGATGGTTACACCAAGGGACTTTACTCCGTAGTTCTTCGCCGCGTGAATGATGAGGCCGCCCCATCCGCTGCCAATGTCCAGGAACCGTTCGCCGGGCTTAAGCCTCAGTTTTTTGCATATCAGGTCCAGCTTGTTCCTCTGAGCTTTGTCGATGTCTTCGTCCCTGTTCTTGAAATACGCGCACGAATATACCATTTCTTTGCCGAGGAAAAGCCTGTAGAAATCGTTCCCGACGTCGTAGTGGTAGAAGATGGAACTCTTGTCTCGGGAGCGGGAGTGTTTGATCATAATCTGGCCACCTGCACAAGCAACCCCATTTTTTCAAGCAATCCGAGCCTGAGCTGGGAAAGATGATCGGCAAGTTTGATGGCTTCGAATATGTCGCCGGTTATGTCCACCTGCCCTTCGATGAAAGCTTTTCCGGCTTTATACGCGTCGGACGCGATGAGCACCTTCTTGAAAGCGGACTTATCCTTGAAGATAAGCGTGAATTTCGGGGAGTTGGTCCATTTTATGAGGCTTCCGTCCCAGAGGCCTATGTTGAAATCCTTTGGATGTCCCTCAAATACTCTCTCTAATATCCGTTTCGCGTTCATTTGAACACCTGGCCTTATTACCCTGATACACGGCCGGGATAAAATAAGTTCCATTCCACAAATTGAGGCAGTATTCTACCCTTGCTGGGATTTTTGTCAATGGGGTCAAGTGGCCGCGTCTTCGCGGAACTTAATCGCCGCTATAAGGGTATAATAGTAATATTACAAGTAGTAAATGGCATAAGGGGGTAATATGAAAAAATATTTCGTTTGGATCCTGCCGCTTTTGATGGTATCTGCGCTCTTTCTGTCCTCGTGTTCCGAAGATGACAAGACCACGGCGTTCAACAAGATCAAGGACAAGCTGGCTTTGTCCGAAGAGAAGGCCGCGATGGTCCGGCCCATCTTCATGGAACAGGCCGATAAAATATCCGCCATTCTGGAAGAGGCAAAGAACAACAGGCCGGCGTCGAACGAAGGCTACGTGCCTCTGCCGAGCCAGGGCGGCAATACGCCGGCGCTAAACATAACTTCAGACCCGACTATGGCGAAGCTGGCCTCTGTGAACAATGACGCCGATGAGAAGCTCGCCAATATTCTTACCGCCCCGCAGATAACCGAATACGACCGCGTCATAAGGAGATATACCACAAAGATACTGGAAGAGGACCATCCCAGCGCTTCTCCGAAAGGCGGCAAGCACGGCAAGGGCGGCATGGGTGGTATGGGAGGAATGAGACCGGGCGGGTTTTAACGGCGGGCCGGAGCTTCAGCATTTTGCCGAACGCATCATTATGAAGAGAAGCGCGCGTGATCCTTTTTCGAAAGATCGGCCACAGAGATCATGTTAAAAATAGAATTTATATTTGTAATACAGCCCGCCGACCGCAAAAGAACTTGAATAATTAAATCCCAGAATATCAGCCGAGATGCTGCCGGAATTGACTATGTATCCTATCTCCGAAGAAAGAGAGTTCTATTTCACAATTTATCTGATACCCCAACCCCGGAGAAATAACGCCGCCTGTTATCCCCCAGAACGTATAATTTATGCCGCCACCTATCGTCATATTATCGTTCAGCCTGTGTTTCAGGTTGAATTCCAGGGGAATGATGGATGACGAAAGACCGTTAAGCGTCGCCAGTCCTACCAATGCGTTCGCGGACAATTCATATCTGAGCCCTTCGTTAAAGTCATCGGAATAGAACACTCCCAGTTCCATATTGAAAACCAGCGCGGTATTCACCCCGGCGCTTAAGCCCCAGTGCCCACCGTGTTTGGCGTTCGGATACAAAGCCGGCTGCGGCTCAGCTGGTTTTTGTTCGGTTCGTTGAATGGCCGCCGGCTGAGAGACGTTCGTTTGCGCGGCTTGATGCGCTGGCTGTGCCGTTTGGCCGGATCCTTCTGCCGGAGCCTCGGCGACCCACTTTGTACCGTCAAATTTAACGGATGTTGCTGTTCCGCCCGATTCTTCTGATGGGGTCTCAGCAACCGATGGTTCCGGCGTCAAAGGTTCTTCAGCCTGTGAAACCTGCTTTTTGGCGGACTTTGCATATGCTTTTATTGCCAGATATTTATGGGCGGCAACGGTTATGACCTTTTTGTAGATCATTTTCCCATTTTCCAGGACCTTTACCTTGTGCGCTCCAGCTTTAAGCTTTAACGTAAGTTTGCCGTGCCCTTTGTATTTATTATCTACGTATATCTTGCATTTACTGTTCGGTACCTGTATCTCCAGTTTTCCGAATGATGCCGCCAAAGAACAGACGGGGAATATCGCCATCATCAACAGAATAAGGGGTAAAGAGAACAAGCGAAAGCGGTTTTTCATAAAAACACCTCTATCTTGTTGAAATTGTTGAGCAACTACATTGTAACATATTAAACTCATTTTTTAACTATAAGGTCAGATGGGATGTCATTTCTTCAGCAAGCCGACCAGCGCCTTAACGATATCGATGGGTCTCGGCGGACAGCCGGGAATATGGAAGTGTAGTTGTTTATTAAAAAGACAGGCGTATAATTCTCCTCTGGGCGGCATAATATGAAAAAGATAATACTAGTGGTTATGTTTTTTTATTTGTGTTCATATGTTTTATGTGCACGAACTAATGATCACACAATGGCTTCCCTGCTCCAAAGGAATGATGGGTACTGCCTGGCCGACGACGAAGAAGAGCAACAGCAACAAGAACAGCAGCAACAAGAAGAACAGCAACAGCAAGAACAACAACAGGAACAGCAGCAACAGGAAGAACAGCAACAGCAAGAACAACAACAGGAACAGCAGCAACAGGAAGAACAGCAACAGCAAGAACAACAACAGGAACAGCAGCAACAAGAAGAACAGCAACAGCAACAAGAGCAACAACAACAGGAAGAACAGCAACAGCAAGAACAACAGCAACAGCAAGAACAACAACAGCAAGAACAACAACAGGAACAGCAGCAACAAGAAGAACAGCAACAGCAACAAGAGCAGCAACAACAGGAAGAACAGCAACAGCAAGAACAACAACAACAGCAAGAACAACAGCAACAACAGGAACAGCAACAACAGGAACAGCAACAACGGGAACAGCAACAAGGTGGAGAACAACAAGGCGGAGAACAACAAGGCGGAGAACAACAAGGTGGAGAACAACAAGGTGGAGAACAACAAGGCGGAGAACAACAAGGCGGAGAGCAACAAGGCGGAGAACAACAAGGCGGAGAACAACAAGGTGGAGAACAGCAAGGTGGAGAACAACAAGGCGGAGAGCAACAAGGCGGAGAACAGCAAGGTGGAGAACAGCAAGGTGGAGAACAACAAGGCGGAGAGCAACAAGGCGGAGAGCAGCAAGGTGGAGAACAACAAGGCGGAGAACAGCAAGGTGGAGAACAACAAGGCGGAGAGCAACAAGGCGGAGAACAGCAAGGTGGAGAACAACAAGGCGGAGAGCAACAAGGCGGAGAGCAACAAGGTGGAGAACAGCAAGGTGGAGAACAACAAGGCGGAGAGCAACAAGGCGGAGAGCAACAAGGCGGAGAACAACAAGGCGGAGAACAACAAGGCGGAGAACAACAAGGCGGAGAACAACAAGGCGGAGAACAACAAGGTGGCGGAGAACAAGTAGTCCCGCAGGAAGAACTGCCATTTGCTCCGCCAGAAGAACTGCAAGTAGCCCCACAAGAAGATCTGCAAGTATCTCCACAAGAAGAGTATGCAGCTCCGCCAGAAGAAAATTATATTGCTCCGCCAGAAGAAAATTATGTGGCCCCACAAGAAGAATACAACATAGAAACTCCGCTGGATACAGTAACTCTGCTCAATACAGTAACTACGTACAATACATTAACTACTCACAATACAGTAACTACGCACAATACAGTAACCACGTATAATACAGTAACTCCGCACTATACAAGAGCTATTGAGGAATATACCAGAGTAATTGAGCTTAAACCTAGATATACCCCTGTATATACCAGAGTAATAGAAATTAACCCTGTTTATACCCCTGTATATACCAGAGTAATTGGACCTAAACCTGTAAATGGGGCTGGATACGTCGACCGAGCAAATGCCAAAATAAAATTAAAAAATTACACGGGAGCTATTGAGGACCTTAATAAAGCAATAGAGCTAAATCCTGAATATGTTGTAGCTTACCTCGACCGGGGGCTTGCTAAATATTCCCTGGGAGATGACGCAGGAGCTATTGCAGACTATACCAAAGTAATAGAGGCATATCCCAAATATCCGTTGGCTTACTATAGGCGTGGCTTAGCTAAGAACAA
Organism: uncultured bacterium; assembly: GCA_963727815.1. Lineage (GTDB taxonomy): Bacteria > Margulisbacteria > WOR-1 > CAVSGV01 > CAVSGV01 > CAVSGV01. The sequence goes on along the minus strand of CAVSGV010000006.1, from coordinate 567,646 downwards.
CGCGCAAGACTACACAGGAGCTATCAAGGACTTTAGTAAAGCGATAGAGCTAAGCCCTAAATATACTGATGCTTACTACAACCGGGGGCTTGCTAAATATCATCTGAAAGATAAGCAAGGAGCGATAAAAGATCTGGGCAAGGCGGGAGATCTGGGAAATGCAGCAGCTTATAAGACGATGAAACAGATCCAAGCAGAGCCTGAACCCAAAAAGTATTAAAACCCTCGGGGGAAAGAAAAATAGCGGGGGTAGGATTTGAACCTACGACCTTCGGGTTATGAGACCACCCACTACGATTTACGAATTGTAGCATATTAACAAGAAAAAGCCGAGATTCCTTGATATACAGGGGATTTCGGCTTCTTTCTATGGTGTCTATATTGTCTATGGATTACACAGTTTCTTGGCTGTTGGGTGCACCACGGGTGCACCCAAAGAGAACCGTGGGAGAATGTAAACAGGATTGAGGCATGATGAAAAGCATATTATCTCTCCCTGTTGGACGAGTTATGCAACTATCCTATTATGAATCCTGTTAGATCGCCAAGAAGCTTTTGCCTTTTACTGCCTAAACATTGTTGATATAATAACACAATATGAATACAGTAATAATTTCTATGATCTGTGGTGCCCTTGGAGCTTTATATATTGGAGGTAATAAAATATTTATTCTCAAGGGATATAGAGGATTATAAAACAAAATTGATACTCAAAGGAAAAATTCTCGATCGAAAATTGGACTGCTTATCTGCCTTAATAGATCATAAATATAGGTTTTTCCCTAAGTTTGATTCCCCTGAAAAGGAATGGGAAGAAGCACAGGAAGAAATAATAGACAATTTTAGTAAGACAGAAGAAGACATTATGTTAATTTGTAGGAAGTATTTATCAGATATTCTCAAAAAGGGCTGATCCAGGAAATGATTGAAAGTGTTAACCAATGATAGCTATTATACGGTAAATTCGAAAAATATGGATGCCGAGTGGGGCCTTCCGTATATTCTGAAACCGGCAGAAAATATGCTGATGAATATTTTGATAAACTTAAATCTTTAATTAACAGCCTAAAACTTGAATTGAATATATAGATTAAATGAAACTAGAATGGTTTATAATAGCCTTGTCTTATTCGGTCCTGATAGATGCCGTAACTTCCATAGCAATCGTTCCCGCTTCTATCTTTATGCTTGTTTAATTTAGTATCTAATCTTTTTCGCTTGAAGGTTTTACCGCATACCGGGCATTCATAAATATAGATAGGACCCGAATAATTCGCTCTACCTGAAACAAAAGAAGACATCGAACGCTGCCGCTCAATAGGCGGAGCAGAGATCGCACCGGATGGCGGAAACTCTATGTTATAAACTGGCTTGAACGGGCTTGTCGTTACTTTTATACTTTGTATGCGGTCAATGCGATATGCGCGAGGTTCCCTGGTGGCCACTTTAACCGCATAAAGTAATATATTCCCATCCTTTGATTGCCTCAAAGAATAAGGCTCTATGATACGCTTCGATCCATTATAACCAAGCTCGATGCATAAATGGTTTATCGCTGCAAATCTGACTGGCTCAAGAGCAACTCCCTTACCCCAGCTCCAAGTTGTCGGAGAAGGAATCCGACAACAGAATTCTCCGGACTGATATTTCATAACTTCCGGGAGAGGCTTGGGAGCATATGATCCCTCAAGCCATCCGAAAAGATTTGGCAATTCATTCCAAAATTCATCAAAAGGTGGAAGTGTTGGCAGCTGATGCGCAAGCATGTTAGCCCATTCGCTTTTAAGTTCTTCTAGGATAGGCGATTTATTTATACTTTCCATATTAGGAATGGGCACTCCTTTTGCCTTACATTTTTCTGCAAGGAGGTTACTGATAGCTTTGCTATCGGAGCGAAAGCATCCTTCTCTGAAAAGAAAAACAATATCATACAGATCGCGGAAATCCACGCTCTCCCATAGCTCTTATCTTCTCGGCAAATATTTCATGAAGAGAATAACATCTAATACGGGTGTGTTTTGGAAGATCATCCGAATAATCATGTTCGATTTCTCTGATAACTGGTGGCTGGATCACTTTTTCAGATGAAAGAAGATCGAATTTTATGCTTGCCGGGGATGGCGTTTTCCTTGGCCCCTGATAATATATCCGTCCTTCGGTATAATACGGAAAATCCTTTTGTTTGAACATTGATGGCTGCATTGAAAAGTTTTATTCCGGATTCATCATGGACACGTTCAAGCATTTTATCTACCAGAGGCTTTGTTTCTTCCGGTTTAAGGGGCCCATCCTGAAGTACGGTAAAATCCAGATCTTCGGAAAACCTGTATGTTTCCATATTGTAACATTTCTTTATGCAAGTGCCACCTTTGAATATCCATTTATTGCTCCAAAATGGGATCCTGACCAATGCCCCATAGGACCCAACCGATCACATAGTTCTTCTCAACAACCTGTTCACTAATAGCCCATTCGGTCGACAAGTTTTTAATATCTTCATAATTGGTCATCAGGAAAGCCCTTCAATGTGAGCATTAACTATCAAATTCCATCTTCGCAATATGCGTCCTTTCCCCGGGAATTTGTCGATCCAATTTTGAAAGTCCAGAACTTATCTTCCTTCGACATGTGCCGATAAGATCGTCGGGATCTCCAATTTTCATGGTCTCAATAATATACCCTAATCTTTTGTAAATTGTCTTATTGCCAAACCGGGCTATATAACTCATAAGCTTATTGTCATCTCTTTTTGCGTCCGAAAAATATTCCCTTAATATTTCCAGCAATGTTCCTCTATCCGCCACCCAGATAAGGCTCGTTCAGGATGTCAACGATCGTTCTGGAAGGGTCGGAAACCATGATCTTGACCGATCCGCGCCATTCGGGTTTTAACCCGAAAAACAAAGCCTGTTTTGTCAATTTAACTATATATGTTGTATTTTGGATGGTAACTTTTTGTCTTTTTCATCCGTTTTGAAGAAAAGATCACGATATTATTGAAAATCTGGTCGGTCAGGCCCCAGTATTCACAAGCACTCCATCCACCTATGTAACAGGGTTCGAATACCTTTGCAGCAACAATCCACGGATTTTTCTTTCTTTCTTTTGGTTTAACAGTGCCGCAGTGGAAACGGTCATATATAAACTTTTCTTTATGCGAGTGACCCATCCCCCTTGAAACCCATGATAATATCAGTTGGCGGGCCTTTATTACAGGAATTTCCATTATATTGGCCGCCTCAACAATCGTGAAAGGGGCTTTTAGCTGTCTATTAAGCCGATCCAGCAAGGCACGGTTTTTCTGAAGGATGCCCCCGTGTTCGGTAGAACTGATATTTTTATTTATCATCATATAATGCCTTTATAGTATATTATATGCGCCCAATATCTAATGGGACAGTATAATTGGTGTGTATGATATAGCATGTTTTGATTGATGTCAAGAGTATAAGGGCAGATGTTGGATGCACTGCGTGAGCACCAGGAGAGGACGGAAAACCATGATAATCACTATATTAAAAGGTGGCACTACAGATTAGGGCTGGACATAGGAATTTATGGTTCTCTTGCCGAATCTTTCTTTAACTTTGCAAGAAACTCGGATCCAAATTTATATCCTAATTTTTTTGCCATATTGACATCATCCCATGCCAAATCAAACTTCCCCTCCTTATAATAACCATTCGCTCTTATTGCATAAGCCTCCGCATATTTTGGATAGAATTCAATCACTTTTGATAAATCTGATACAGCTTGGTCATACTTTTGTTGCATCAAATAAGCACCGCCCCTTATTGAATAGGCATCAGCATTATTGGGGTCCAATTCAATAACTTTAGTTGCGTCAGAAATAGCTTGGTCATATTTAAGTTGATAAAGATAGGCTTGAGCTCTCGTTGAATAAGCATTGGCATTATTAGGGTCCAAATCTATTGAGTTTGTTGCATCTGATATAGCTTGGTCATATTTCTTTTGCATCAAATAGGCACTACTTCTTAATGAATAGGCCCCAGCATTATTAGGATTAAGTGTATTAAGCTCAATAGCTTTTGTTTCATCCGAAATAGCCTGTTCATGGTTATTTAGTTTATAATAGGCCGTTCCTCTTGCGTCATATGCATCGGCATCGTTAGGTCGCATTTCTAATGCTTTTGTTGCATCTGGTATAACTTTGTCATATTCCCCTTTACTCTTAAATGCAAAGCAACGCCATACATAAGCATCCTCATATTGCGGATTAAGCTCGATTGCTTTTGTTAAATCTGATATAGCTTGGTCATTATTACTTATTTTATAAAAGGCTATGCCTCGTTGACAAAAAGCCTCAGCATAATTTGGGTTAATCTCTATAGCTTTTGTTTCATCCGATATAGCTTGCTCGTAATTCCCCGCATCAATATTTTGAGAACCTTTTGATTGTTGATTTATTGAAAGATTTATATTTTGTTTATACATCTTAAAAGCATAGACTTTTTTGGAGACCCCTTGAATAGTTATGTATTTATAAATACCGACATAATATGCCCAATAACCAGCTAAGTTTTCGCCATCTACAAATTCTTTTTTTGTATAGAGGAACGCAATAGGAGGGATCGCATTCCCTCCAAAATTATAATACATTGTCGGGTCCATTGTAATCAAAACGCCATCATCTGTTGACTGCATCACTTGGAATCCCGTTAGACTGTATTGATAATCTTTTACTGGCGTTGAACCGGGACAAAGGCATTAAACAATGCATGGCCCATTATATATCTATCAGCCATTTCATCTGCTAACACTGGAATAACTGATAACCGCAAAACAAACAAGAAAAACAAGATCAAAAATGGAATTATTTTCATTTTCACTTCAAGCACCTCGATTGTCAGCTGACAATACCTGTGAGACAGCTTACTGCTATGATTTTTATATGTCAACTGACAATGCCGAGCTAAAATATAGTAATGTTGAGAACGGTAAGCGGATTACAAAGCTAAGAAAAGCCAAGGGGCTTAGTATGTATGCCTTATCCCTAAACAGTGGGATCAGTAATAGTGTATTGATGAGGATTGAAAAAGGTGAGCGAGAACCGAAAATAAATACACTCCTGAAGATAATTGATGGGCTGGAAATATCCCCGGCGGATTTCTTCGCTCCCTTCAATTAAGAACTGTTAATAAATACTGGGCCGTTTTTTCTAAGCCCATTGATCAATGGAATCACCCCCATAATTTGTTACAATTACAACATTGTTATTATGAGGATAGAAGCTGTTACATGAAAAAAAATAAACAAAAAAGACATAAACAAATATCTTTGTGAATATAGACGGTTAGATGACTATGAAAAACTGTTTTTATTAAGCACAACCCTCAACCCCTTTTCAAAATATTCTTTGTGGCTATATATTCAAAATTATTGATATTATTGAGGGGGATGTCGCTGAAATAATTCGCAGAGTAAAAGAATTGGAAAAATCCTTTTCTTTTTGCCAATTATCCAAAGTATCATTATGACGCGGCATCTGGAATGCTTATTGTTTCAGGGAAAATGACAGGAAAAGAAAGGAATGAGCTATTATCCATTAGCTTAAATCGACAGTATAAGAATGCTATAGATAAATTGTTTTTGAGATCTCAAAATGCTCATAAAAAACTAAATGCCGCAAAAACAAAAGCATTAAACGACCTGAAAGAAATAGCTTTAGTTTGTGATATTGGTAGTATAGAGTATTTTATTGAGTTTGTTAAATATGTAAAAACCCATCATTTTCAAGCTCCAAAACGAAACGAAATTGAACTTCGTCCTTTTAACATTATTTCTAATGATAATAAATTAACTGTAGAAATAAATAATTTTGCGAAACAAGAGGACTTCATAAATCTTTTCAATAAATACCTGGCATTCAAAGAGAGCAAGAATCTTATAGGTGTAAAGACCGGAAGAACAAGGAAAAATATTAGCTTTGAAAGGCAAGTTATTGCATATAATGAAAGAAATATTTCTGAAAGGAAAAGAGAACCTCTCAAAATAACTCCGGAAGTTTATAACCGCTTTCTTCAATCTGATAATAGAGATTTTGGCAAATTTGATGACGATGCAACGATACGAAAGTCTAAGAGAAGAATTGAAGGGATGCTCCATGCCATAACTTATGTTATTGAGCATTATCATTTAAGAAAGAATTTCGATAACCTTCCCTCCATGATGAAGCGTTACTTTTAACTCATACTTATAGAGTACATACTTTACCTCAAAAACAATATATTATCCCTCCTACTAATAACTAGGATTATGCTCGTCACCAAGCTTTAACCTAGGAGATTCACTTAATAAAAAAGGTTTGGTGCCGCTAGTTTATTACCGACGGCGGAATATAAGTAGATCGGAGTAAACAAAGGCAACATATTTATTAGATTCTCGCTGTTGTTTGGCGACAACAAGGGCAACCTATGAGAAAGGAGCAAAATTATGAATGAACAATATTTGATGTCTGAAAAAGGTAAATATTATTTCCAAGATAGGGAGATATCCAGAAGGCAATATCAGAAAATAAAACATGGAAACTGGTCTCACCTGACGCCGGAAAAGATACTGAACAAACTTCATAATAAGGAATTGAGGGGGCAGCGAAAAGAAGGATATGAAATCGTTTGTGAGGAAATACTCAGCAACCCCCTTGGCCAATACTGTCTTGGAATTGCACAGGAGAAAGTTGCTAACGACATGATTAGAACAGCAAAAAGGCTTAAGAATGAAGGCCGTAGGACAGTGAAAATGAACAAAAATAAGTTATTGGATCAAAAAACATACGAAAGTGAACGAAAATGAACGAAATAATAGAATTAAGTAATAAACAGAGATTGGCAATCCCGATTATATTATCATGCCCTTGCATAGAAAAGAGCATGTAAAGAGGCGAAAATATCAAAGGCAACGTATTATAAATGGATGGATGAACAGCCCTTTCGTAATGAAATCAACAAGCAGCAAAAATCAATCGTTGAACATTCCATATCGATATTAAGAGCTTCATTTTCTAAGGCTGTTATTGAGCTTCTAATCCTTCTTAAAAGTAATAACGAGAATGTCAGATTAAAAGCATCGGAAAAAATAATTGAATACAACATCAGTATTGCTGAAATGAAAGAATTGGAAGAAAGGGTTGAGATATTAGAAGGAAAACTCTTTTAATAGAATAGCAACATTAAATATAAGGTGAGATTTACACAATGGCACTAAAAATGAGGATTAAAATTTTGGAAAGTAAAAGACCCAAGAAAAAGTATGATCCATTTTTGCTTGTTCTTGATCCTACGCAATACCCACATCAAGACAATAATATAAAACAAAAACTAGCCAAACAAAGGGCAGAAGCAATAAAGAAATATTGTCAGGATAACAATATTACGGAAGCAGAGTTTAATAAAATAAAACCAATGGAGCTGGGCGTAACAGAAGTTGAGCTGTACGAATTATAAAAGGATGAATAAATATCTTTTAACAGCAAAAGAAGTATCGGAAATGCTTAGCTTAGGTAGAAGCACAATTTATGCCTATGCTGATAAAGGCATCTTAAACCCCGTTTATATGCCCTCAATTTGCCCTTCTAAGGCACTACAAAGAAACCGCCGATCTATCCGGTTTAAGGTTGAAGAAGTGGAGAAACTATTGCATAATTTGCCCGGGTGGTCTCCTGAAAAAGGAGGGGTGAATGTTCATTAAAAGGAGACGCACTAAAGAGGGAATTACCTTTCACCTGATAAATAAAGACACCGGAAGGTATGAAAGCAGGAAAATCCCTGCACGATCTTTGAGAGAGGCAAGAGAATATCTCCGAATGTATGAGGGGGAGCTTGTATCTGGTAGACCAATAACCCTATATCTGGAAAGAGGTCAATTTTCAGAAGTTAGCTAAAGAATATAGGGAATATTTGCTGTCCAGAAAACAGGCTCAACATACGAAAAAGACAGCTCTGTTATAAAGGCATTGTTGAAGGAATTTGGGGCGTTAAAACTGATACAGATAACGACGTTCAGGATTCAAGAGGCCCAATCAAGGTGGAGCAAAAGAAGGCAAGAGCAACAAGACCATAAATAACCGCTCTATTCTGATAGGCACAATGCTCCGGTTTGCCGTAGAAAGGCAGTACCTGGCTAATATCCCGAAGATAGCAAAGCTCAAGGTGGACAAGAGACGGCCTGAATGGTTAAGCCGAAGAAGAAATTGAGAAGATATTAGCTGCAGCAGATCCGATCGTCAGGAGTTATGCGATAGTCCTTTTGAATACCGGGCTTAGGGCCGGTGAGATAAAAAGGCTTACAGATGGGCCGATGTGGACTTCAAGAACAAGGTGATCAATATCGAAATATCGAAGTCACACAGGTTCAGGACAATACCGATGAATGAAACGCTGTTTCAGCACATGTTTTCGCTGTATCTGCACAAAAGCGATAAACAGGTATATGTCTTTGAATACAATGAAGGGATGCCCGTTACGATTATTATCACCGATTCAAGAAGCTTTTGGACAAGATAGGCATAAAAGGACATCTGCATAAATTAAGGCATACATTCGCAAGCCTCTTGGTTCAAAGAGGAGTTCCGATCTATGAGGTTCAAAATTTATTAGGGCATGCCTCAGTCCAGACAACTCAGGTATATGCTCACATAAGGATGGAGAATCTCAAGAAAGCGGTAAGTGTTTTACAGGTTGGGTGCACCGCGGGTGCACCGAGCGAAATATTAAGATCAGAAGGTTGGTTTAAGGGTTACGATGATTATCCTTGCTATTGCAGGAAAAAGAGAAATAGCGGGGGCAGGATTTGAACCTACGACCTTCGGGTTATGAGCCCGACGAGCTACCAGGCTGCTCCACCCCGCGTTAATCGACGGCTGGAATTACGTCTCTTGAGGGCTGCGCCCTCAACGGCCCTTCGGGCCTGCTCCCCATCTAACTTACTACTCGAACACAAAAACTTAAACTGTTGATCGACGGCTGAGACTGCGTCTTTTGAGGGCTGCGCCCTCAACGCCCCGATTTCATCGGGGCTGCTCCCAACCAATGTTACTACTCGAACACAAAAGCCAATCTTCAAAACAAATTCTCAGTTGAACGGCGAATTATAGCACACACCGCCAGATATGGCAATTGACTGGGAAAGTATAATTGGCCAACAAAAAAGCCCTTAAGAAATATCTTTCAGGGCTTTTTAATTTTGTCAGGCCTTAGAACATCAAGCCGCCGTGTATTTCAGGAGCGAACCAAACAGTGCCCACCCCGATATACCAATAATTGTTCCACACATAATCAACGCCGACTCCGATATACGGGAAGAGCAGGGCGCCGGTTCCAACCGTCCAGTATGTGTTGAATTTATTGGTCTCAACACCCTCGAAGAAACGCCTGTACGTGACCCCGAACATTGCGTTGATGCCCAGGTCGCTTATCTTCTGGCCGCCCTGCTGGTCGATCCAATTCGGATTGTTCCAGCTGAAAGCCGGTATAAAAAGACCCGCGGAATACTGCTTGCCCGTGACCGGAGCCGCGAGACAAATGCTTCCTGCCACCATAAGGATCATTGCGCACAATATGATTTTTTTCATTTGTTCACCCCCTTTATTGGACCGCTTTAGTTTATTCTTAATAGCCGGAAAGTCAAACATTGCCCGGACCGAACTCATTTACATATCTGTTCCTTTTATCTATAATCACCCCATGAACCAATTGGGCCTCGGCCACGAGCTGAATATTTCCCAGACGCTGGAAATGATGCTTTCTCCCCGCATGATCCAGATGCTGAAGATGCTGAACCTTTCCTACATGGACCTCGTGGCGGAGATCGAGCAGAAATCGGAAGAGAACGTGATGCTCGAGATAGAAAAACCCGACCGCCTGCTTGAATATATTAAACACATCAGCTCGGAAAGGATCCCCAAGAATGTCATTCCGGGCGAGGAACTCCCCGGAATAGAAACACTTGCCGATACCGCAGGAACGCTTTCCGACCACCTACTTAAACAGCTGGACCTCGAAGACGTCGAAGGAAAAAAAAGAAAGATCGGCGAGGAGCTCATCGGCAGCATCGACAAGAGAGGTTATATCCTGAATTACCCCGAGGTCTGCAAGAACATCATAAGCGAACTCAAGACTTCGCAAAAGATCATCGATGAGGTCCTTGAGACCATCCAGACGTTCGATCCCGAAGGCGTGGGCGCGCGCGACCTGAAAGAATGTCTTCTCATACAGGTAAGAGAGCAGAATTTCCAGAGCCCGGACCTGGAGGACCTTCTCGTAAAGGTCATCGGGAACCACCTCGAAGACCTGGCTAACAGAGAGTTCGACAAAATAGCGAAGGCGCTCAAGATACCGCGCGACGGAGTTGAGAAACTGGCCGAATTCATAAAGAACAACCTGAACCCGAATCCCGGCAACATGTTCTCCGACGAGCCGCGTTGCGTCGTCCCCTCCTTCTCCATCAAGAAAGAAAAAGGGAAATACGTGGTGGTGAACCTGGAAAAGACCTACGGACCGATATTAAAGATCAATTCCACTTACGAGAAGATGCTGAGCGACCCGAAGACCGACGCGAAGACCATCGAATTCATAAGGGTCAAGCTCCAGGCCGCGAAGGATTTTCTCGAGAACATCTCGAAGAGGCACGAGACCACAGAAAAAATAATGAACATGATAGTGGAGAAGCAGTCCTCCTTCTTCGATGACGAAAAGACGCAGCTGCATCCCCTCATGCAGAAGGACATAGCTGACGTCCTCGGCCTGCATCCGTCGACCATATCGAGAGCGATATCCAACAAATATATCCAGCTTCCCAGAGGGATAATCCTTTTGAAGATCTTATGCCCCAGGGACGTGAAAGGACTCACCAGCGAGAACATAAAAAAGATGATCGAGGACCTTATTAAGAACGAGGACAAAAGATCCCCTCTCGGCGATGATCAGATCGCTGAAAAACTCAAAGAGCAGGGCGTGAACCTGGAGAGAAGGACCGTCGCCGCTTACAGGCAAAGATCGGGCCTCGAAATAGCTTCAAAAAGAGTGAAATTTTAAAGTAAAGAGTTCGATAATACACTGTATAAAACGTCCTCGGGACTTGACAAGGTCCTGCCGCGGGCGGGACAAAGAGGACAACAATAATATGACGGACGGAAAAGCAGATATACTCATCGTAGAAGACGAGAAGAACATTAGGGAAGCGCTCGGATATTCCCTGTCGGATAAATATAACCTCCTGAACGCCGCGGACGGAAGATCCGCTCTTGAAATGATCTCGGAAAAGAACATAGACCTCGCCCTGCTCGACATCCGGCTTCCGGAAATAAACGGAATGGAAATACTCCGCCAGATAAAGAACGTTGACTCCACCATTCCCGTGATAATGCTTACCGCTGTCAAGACCGTTGACTCGGCCGTCACCGCGATGAAACTTGGCGCTTACGATTACGTGATAAAGCCGTTCGACATAAAAGAGCTGATGCTGCTCATAGAAAAAGCCCTGGAAAAAAGGGAGCTGGAGCGCGAGAACACGTATCTCAAGACCGAGATCGAGAAGGCCAGCGGGTTCGAGAAGATCATCGGAAAGAGCGAAAAGATAAAAGAAATATTCGCGATGATAAAGAACGTCGCGAAAGGCGACTCCACCATTCTCATCACCGGCGAGTCCGGCACCGGCAAGGAACTTGTCGCGCGGGCCATACACAATCAGAGCAAGAGGGCGAAGAGGCTTTTCGTCCCGGTCAATTGCGCGGCGATACCGGAGAACCTTCTTGAGTCGGAGCTTTTCGGCTATGAAAAAGGCGCGTTCACCGGAGCTTTCGAGAGGCACATAGGCAAGTTCGAAATAGCTCACGGCGGCACGATATTCCTTGATGAGATAAGCACCATGCCGATGCCGATGCAGGCAAAGCTCCTGCGTGTGCTTCAGGAAAAGGTCATCGAGAGAGTTGGCGGCACGGAGCAGATCCCCATCGACGCAAGGGTGGTATCCGCGACCAACATGGACCTGAAGACCGAGGTGGAGAGCAAAAAATTCCGCGGCGACCTCTTCTACAGGCTGAACGTCATCCCCATCAACATGCCGCCTTTAAGGGAGCGCACGGGCGACGTTCCGCTGCTCGTGGATTATTTCCTGGCGAAATACAACAAGGAGTTCGGAAAAAAGGTGATATCCGTAACGGACAGCGCGATGAAGGCGCTCGTCGCATATTCCTGGCCCGGCAACATAAGAGAACTGGAAAATCTGATCGAACGGCTTGTCGTGCTCTGCGACAAGAACATGATAACCAATGAGAAGCTCCCGCCGGAGATATCAAGAAGCCCCCGGACCGTGAAGGACATCATTGGCGAGCACGCCGAGAAGTTCGAGATGGAGTTCATAAACCAGGTCGCGGAGAGGTCCAACCTGAACGACCGACAGATCAAGGCGCTTGAATTCATAAAGAAGCAGGGAAAAATAACGAAACAGAATTACATAAGGCTGACGAACGCGCCGAAGACGACCGCTTTCAGGGATTTGAGTTCTCTTGTAAAGCTTCATCTTCTCGTCCAGAAAGGCTCCGGAAAAAATTCCTTCTATACGCTCCAGGAATAAGGTCCGAAGTGAACCAGATACGGACCGCAAACCGGACCGCAGACCTCTTTCATCTGATATTCTCCTCATAAAAGCGTTGTTGCGTTCGGCAAGATTCTTGCTGTATAATCCTTGAAAGGAAGTGATGAACATGGCAAGACTAGAACAGACCGGCACGCACAAAGAAGTGGACCAGAAATTCCTCTCCGTTATCTTTGACAAGGACTTCTCAAAGACAAAGCTCGCCGATAAGGAAAGATCGAAAGTTAACCTGTTCGAAAAAGGGCTCGCTTCCCAGCTTTTGACGTCCGATACCGTGGATGACACCGTCATGAAGATCGTGAGAACGGCCCTTGCCTGCGAATTTGGTCCAAGCCTTCTGACCCAGAAGGGCGCAAAGAACATGGTAAACACAATAACCAGCGGCATATTGTCCGACAGGGAGCTGAGAAGGTCGGCTCTCATAATAGCGGACAGGTTCGCCAGCGAGAAAAAGAGCAAATTGGTCAACCTGAGAGGAAAGAAAAGAAACATCATAAATGGCTGAATCAAGATCGGTCGTACTCGTCGTCGACGATGAACTAAGCATAAGGGAGTCTTTCTCCCTCATCCTGGGAAAAGAATACAAAGTTGTGACCGCTGCATCAGGCGAAGCGGCGCTCAAAAGGATAATCGACGAAAAGATAGACCTGGTTTACCTGGACGTTCGGATGCCGGGCCTCAACGGAATAGAGACCCTCAAAAGGATAAAGGAGATAGACCGCGGCGTTGAAGTGGTCATGGTAACCGCCGTCAACGACGTCACCAGCGCCGGCTCCGCCATCAAACTGGGCGCCAGGGATTACGTGATAAAACCCTTCGACGTGCAAGACATCCTCAACAAGACAAAGAGCATCGCGCTGAAAGCCCGCACCAGACAGTTGAAAATGGCCGGCCGCGAGGAACTGGTCGGGAACAGCAAGCAGATATTGAACGTCCGGAAAGCCGTGGATCAGCTTTCTCACGCCGAATCTCACATACTCATCATCGCTGAAAAAGGCCTGGAGGGCGAACTCCTTGCCGAGACGATAAGCGCCGAAAGCGACAAGAAGCTCGTTAATATCGAGATCGGCCGGGATTTTTCGATATCAACTCTTTTCGGCAGGGAAAAAGGTTCGTTCACCGAAGAATTCAGGAAAGAGATCGGCGTTCTTGAAGCGGCAAACGGCGGGATATTGTTCATAAGGAACATTGAACTCATGCCGAAGGAAGCGCAGCTGCGTCTCGCCGAAGCCCTTACAAAGAACGAGATCCACCGCGAAGGCTCGCTCTCACCCATTCACGTGAGCGTCAGGATAATAGCCGAAGCATCCATCGACCCGAAGAAGACGGAGGATCTCGATCCTACGCTTTACAAGCTGATCGGCCAGTCCGTAATAGATCTTCCGCCCGTGAGGCAGAGGGAAAGCGACATTCCGGTGCTCATAGATCATTTCCTGGACAAATTCCAGACCGCATACAACCGGAAGGTCCGTATCTCTCCGGAGGCTATGGAGGTGCTGTCAGGATACCGATGGCCGGGCAACACAGCGGAGATGTCAAATACGGTCGAAAGCCTTGTTCTGGGATACAACAAAGGGACCATCGATGCCGGCGACCTGCCGCTGGACATCCTCATGAAAAGTTCCTCGGGAGGCCGTCCGCATACCACCCTGGAGAACCTGGAGGGCAAGCTTGAAGCCGAGCACATCCTTTACATATATAATAAGGCGGGCCACAACAAGGAAAAGGCCGCGGCAATGCTGGGAATGCAGACAAAAACACTTGAATCCAAGCTGGAATCGATGAACGCCTGATGAAGCCCGCGAACCCCTTCCCTATCGACCTCATGATATTCGATTTCGACGGGACCCTTACGGATTCTATCCCCTCCGCGGTCGTAGCCATACAGGCAATGTTGAAAGAACTTGGATTCCCCCACAGAACAGCGGACGAGATCAACAAGTTCGTGGGTTACGGCGAGCTTCCTCTGATATCCGGTTCCATTGGTTCAGATGATCCGGCATTGATGAAAAAAGCGATGTCGGTCTATGAAAAAAAGTACATCAGCGATGGGATCAAAAAAATAAAGCTTTATCCGCATGTCCGCGAATTCCTTGAACACTTCAAAGCAAAGACGAAGATCATATTATCCAATAAGAAAGATGATTTCATATGCAGGATACTCGATAACCTTAAGCTCCGCGGTTATTTTGCAGAGGTCCACGGAGGAGATACCGCCCCGTGCCTCAAGCCGGACCCGTGTGCCATCAATGCCATCATTTCGCGATATAAAGTTCCGAAGGACAAAGTGATATTCATAGGCGACATGACCGTCGATATCGAGACTGGAAAGAATGCCGGGGTCAGGACCTGCGCGGTGACCTACGGATTTGATAGTAAGGATAAATTGAAGCAACGTAAGCCTGATATCATTGTGGATGATCTTATGGAGCTTAATAAGCTTTTCAAGTGATGCCCGGGGTCGGACTCGAACCGACATGACCTATTCGGTCAAGGGATTTTAAGTCCCTCGCGTCTACCAATTCCGCCATCCGGGCCTGGATCAGAACTTCTTGGTCTTCTTGCCTTCCTGCTTGCCCTGAATATTGCGTTTAAGGTCCAGGAGCTTTTCTTCGCTCTGCTTCAGGAACATCGTCATCTTGTCCTCGAAGGAATTGGAGAATTTCCTGGGCTCGCGCCTCTCAAAGGTCCTCGGCGGCTTTTTTTCTTCGCGTTTTTCAAGCTGTTTGATGGAGAGGTCGTATTTGCCGTCCTTTGTGGTGCCTATGACCCTTACCTTTACGCTGTCCCCCACTTTCAGGAACTGCGCCACGTCCGTCACATATGTGTTTGCTATCTGTGAAATGTGTATAAGACCGACGTTGCGCTCCCCCAGGTCCACGAATGCTCCGAATTTTGTCACGCCAGTAACGCGTCCCTCCACAACGCTGTCGACCGGAATACTTGCCATGTTCACCTCCAGAACGATTACTTGATTATGACCTTGAACGGGCTTTCCCCTTGCCCCACCAGCCCGAGTTTTTCTCTGGCCACTTTCTCAACATATTGATCGCTCTTAAGCAGGTCCATCCTGTTCTTGAGCGACGCCTGTTTCGCTTTTTCTTCGCTCAGACTTTCGGTCATTGAAGCCTTATCGTGTCTGAGCCTGCTGTTCTGGACCATGTCGCTCCTTATCAGATAAACGAAATAAGCGACCGCCAGTAAAAATACTATGTACCAGATCCTTGTCCTAACGTATGTTGTAAAAGACACCTAAACCCTTGAACTCCGCTTTTTTCCCAAGCTCTTCTTCGATCCTGAGAAGCTGATTGTATTTCGCCACGCGATCGGTCCTGCACAGAGAACCTGTCTTGATCTGGCCGGCGTTGGTCGCTACGACTATGTCCGCGATAGTTACGTCCTCGGTCTCTCCGGACCTGTGTGATACCACAGCCGTGTAATTTGCTTTCTTCGCCATGTCCATCGCTTCGAGGGTTTCCGTAAGCGTGCCGATCTGATTGACTTTTATCAATATCGAGTTCGCCACTCCCATGTCGATGCCTTTTTTAAGATATTCCGTGTTCGTCACAAAAACGTCATCGCCTACAAGCTGGATCTTCTTGCCCAATTTGCCGGTAAGCAGTTTCCATCCGTTCCAATCTCCCTCCGCCATCCCATCCTCAATGGATATGATCGGATATTTTCGGACCCATTCCTCGTAGAATGACGCCATCTGCTCCGGCGTCTTTGAGCTGCCGTCAGATTTTTTGAAAACATATTTTCCGTTATCGAAGAATTCGCTGGCCGCCGGGTCCAGAGCGAGATAAATGTCTTTACCCGCCTTGTAGCCGGCCTTTTCGATAGCTTCCAGAATGACCTCTACCGCTTCTTCGTTGCTCTTCAGGTTCGGCGCAAAACCGCCTTCGTCGCCCACCGCCGTGCTGTATCCTTTATTTTTCAGGACTTTTTTCAGAGTGTGGAAAGTCTCCGCGCCCATTCTCAGCGCTTCGGCAAAAGATCTTGCGCCCGCCGGCATGATCATGAATTCCTGGAGATCCACGTTATTATCCGCATGGGAACCGCCGTTAAGTATGTTCATCATCGGAACAGGAAGCAGCTTTGCTTTTGTTCCGCCCAGGTATTTGAAAAGCGATATCCCTTTTGATGCCGCCGCCGCTTTTGCGGCCGCGAGTGATACGCCTAGTATCGCGTTCGCTCCAAGATTTCCTTTATTCTTCGTTCCGTCGAGCTCTATCATCAGGCTGTCGATCTGCTTTTGCTTTGACGGGTCCATTCCTTTTACTTTTTTCGCTATGATCCTGTTAACGTTATCCACGGCTTTCAGTACGCCTTTGCCGCCGTATCTTGCCTTGTCGCCGTCCCTCAACTCAACTGCTTCCGCAACGCCTGTTGACGCACCCGATGGCACTGCGGCTCGTCCAAGGGTTCCGTCGGAGAGGATGACGTCCACCTCCACAGTCGGGTTCCCTCTTGAATCCAGTATCTCTCTTGCCTTAACTTCCTTTATCTTTGCCAATTCGTTCACCCTTTCTAAATTCACCTCACCCCGGCCTTTGGCCACCCCTCTCCACTTTGTGGAGAGGGGATCTGCTCATCAAAGTTTCATACTCCCCTTCTCCTGTAAACAGGAGAAGGGTGTCCCGACCTCATGTCGGGACGGGATGAGGTCTGAGGCGGATTATATCACATCACTTACCAAATCAAAATTGAAACGACGGCTCCCAGCGCGAGGAACGGCCCGAACGGGATCTGGTCGTCCCTGTTCAGCATTCCCACGCTTATAAGTATCAACCCGACGAACGCGCCGGTCATGGAACCGAATGCCATGGCTATGAACGTCTGCCTCAAACCCAGCATCGAACCGAGCATGACCATCAGCTTTATGTCGCCCTCTCCCAGAGCGTCTTTTTTCAGGAAAAATTTTGCGCCCTCGCCGAGAAGATACATGAAAACAAAAGCGGCACAGACGGCGACCAAACTGTCGACGATATTCCCGCTGTACAATGAATAGACAAGCCCCAATGCGACACCCGCCAGCATAAGAAAGTCCGGTATCATGAGATGTTCGATGTCTATGAATGAGATGATCATCAAAAGCGACGCGAAGACCACGTAGAAAAGAAGATCGATGGAAAGCCCGAGGTGAAAATATAGAAGCGCGAAAACCGCCGCGGTCAGCGCTTCAACTATCGGATATCGAAGCGAAATGGGTTTCATACATGACCGGCACTTGCCGCGCAGCATCAACCAGCTGATCACGGGAATGAGATCGAACACTTCGATCTTCGCGCCGCATTTGGGACAATGCGACGGCGGGAAAACTATCGATTTTTCTTCGGGTATCCTGGATATGCACACGTTGAAAAAGCTTCCCGCTACCAGACCGAGAACAATGATGATGATATAAACAAATATTTCTACTGGAAAAGCGCCTCAATTCTTTTTGCGGATCCGACGATGTCTCCGAGCCTGCGCACCGCATTCCTTCATGGTTGACTTTAACGCCAAATAATAATATATTAGTAAGCGAGCCAAGTCAATCTGACAAAAACTGGACATATCAATGAAAAAGATCCTTATCGTGGACGACGAAGAAAGCGTGGGCCTTATCCTGAAGCAGATGCTTGAGATGGGCGGCTATGCTCTTGAAGTGGCTACCAATGGAGAAGAAGCCCTGGGCATCCTGCAATCCAAGCAATTCGATCTGCTGATATCCGACGTGAACATGCCTGTAATGGACGGGGTCGCGCTGCTTACGAAAGCCAAGGAGCTTTTCCCTGCCATGCCAGTCATTTTCATAACGGCCTACGGAAAGAACAAGATAATCATGGAAGCGATGAAGATCGGCCTGGCCGACTTCATTGAAAAACCGTTCCGGATGGACGAAGTCATCAACACGATCAAAAAGTATATCTGATAAGGGGGTATTCGATTGGCCGCTCCGGCAAAAAAAAGGAAATCCCTCGGAGAAAGCCTGGTCGAGCAGAAACTCATCACCGATGAACAGCTGAAGACCGCCATAGGCGAATGCGAAAAGAACGGCGAACCCCTGAGAAAAGAGCTGGTAAAGCTGGGGATGGTGTCCGAAGAGGACATAGTCGCCTTCTTCGAGGAACAGCTGGGCATTCCCAGAATAGACCTCAAGAACTATCTCATTGACTCAAAGATCCTCTCGCTTATTCCCGAAAGTCTCGCCAAGAAATACCACATGATCCCCATCTTCAAGACCGGCGACACGCTAACGATAGCCACCGCCGATCCTCTTAACGTAGTGGCCCTTGACGACATAAGGATAAAAACAAAAAGCAACATAGAGCCGGCGGTCGCCACCGAAACGGACATCATGAATTCGATAAATCAATACTACGGCACAGGCGGCTCAATTGAGGACGTGGTAAAGAGCATCGACATGAAGACCATGGGTGTCGAAGAAGGAAAAGAAGAGATAGAGCCTGAAAAACTGAAGGACATCGCGGAAGAGGCTCCCATAATCAAACTGGTCAATCTCATCATAATGCAGGCGATAAGGGACAAGGCGTCGGATATCCACGTTGAACCGGAGGACGACGGTCTCAAAATAAGGTTCAGGATAGACGGCATACTCCACGAACACGCGCTCATCCCCAGGAACCTGCAGGCGGCAGTTCTTTCGCGCGTGAAGATCATGTCGGACCTGGACATCGCCACAAAAAGAACGCCTCAGGACGGAAGGTTCAGGATAAATCTTGAACAGACACAGATAGACATGAGGGTCTCCTCTCTTCCCACTGTCCACGGAGAGAATATCGTAATGAGGCTCCTCGACACAAAAAGCATCCTGATAGGACTGGAACAGCTGGGATTTGATGAGAAGAACTTGGAACTTTTCAAAACGCTGATACTCCGTCCGCACGGAATAATCCTTGTCACGGGCCCGACGGGATCAGGAAAAACGACGACGCTGTATTCCGCGCTGAACGTCATCAACACTCCGGACAAGAACATAATTACGGTAGAGGACCCGGTGGAATATCAGCTGAAAGGCGTCCGCCAGTCGCAGATGAACGCGAAAGCGGGACTGACGTTCGCGACCGGACTTCGTTCCATTCTCAGGCAGGACCCGGACGTCATCATGGTCGGCGAGGTCCGCGATCTTGAAACTGCGGAAATAGCCGTTCAGGCAGCATTGACGGGTCACCTGGTCTTCTCCACCGTCCACACGAACGACGCGCCAAGCACCCTGACAAGGCTCATTGATATGGGAGTGGAGCCTTTCCTTATCTCGTCGTCGGTCATCGGAATAATAGCCCAGAGGCTTGTGAGGAAGATATGCGAACACTGCAAGGAAGCTTTTTCGCCCTCGGTTGAAATGCTGAAAGAAATGAACCTTGATCCCAACGACAAGACCATCAAATTTTACAGGGGCAAGGGATGCAAATCCTGCAAGGGGATCGGCTACACGGGCAGGATGGGCATATTCGAGTTCCTGACATTGAGCGACAAGATAAGGGATATGGTGCTAGCGAAGATATCCAGCTCGCAGATAAAAAAGGCCGCTCAGGAAAATGGCATGAAAACCCTGCGGGAAGACGGCATATTGAAGGTCCTTGCCGGCGTAACGACCATAGACGAGGTCATAAGGGTCACCCAGGAAGACTGAACATAATAAATGCCTACATATATATATAAGGTAAGGGATGATACCGGCAAGCTCGTTACCGGGGCTATGGACGGCATGAACCCCAACGCCGTCGCTCTTCTTCTCCAGAAACAAAAATACTTCATCATCGCCATCGACGAAAAAGCTGAAGCGTTCAATATCGACAAGTTCCTGCAAAAGTTGAGCAAGGTGAAGCTCAATGACATTGTGACCCTCAACATTCAGCTTGCCAACATGATAAGCTCCGGCATATCGCTTCCCTCGGCGCTCTCCACACTTACGGAACAGATAGAGAACCCGAACCTTCGGGACGCGGTAAAGGAAGTATACGCCGACCTTAAAGGCGGCATGTCCTTCGCAGATTCGCTGAAAAAACATCCCGACATATTCTCTCCTCTTTTCATAAACATGATCCACGCCGGCGAGGTCGCCGGCAACCTGGACGAGATACTGACGCGCCTTTCACAGTTCGCCGAACATGATGCTGAACTGCGGCAGAAGATATCCACCGCTCTTTTTTATCCCGTTATCCTCGTCACTGTCGGTTGCCTGGTCATTGTAATGATAATCGTCACCATATTGCCGGCATTCGCGAAAATATTCATAGACGCTAACGTTCCCCTCCCCCTGCCGACGATGGTGCTCTACAACACAAATCTCTTTATAAGAGCTTACTGGAAATACATGATCGCCGGCGCGGTCGCATTCATGATAATATTTAACTGGTTCAAGAAGACTCCGCAGGGAAAGAACCTGTGGGACAGGACGCTCCTGGCAATGCCCATCTGGGGAGGGCTTGTCAGGCTTTCCATAATCGCAAGGTTCACCAGGACTTTCGGCTCGCTGCTGGCTTCCGGCGTCCCCATGCTGCAGGCGCTTGATGTCACGGAGCATACAATAGACAACTCTGTCATATCGGCAGTTCTCAAGAACGTTTATTCCTCCGTAAGCAAGGGCGAGTCGATCTCCACCCCTCTGAAGGAGAGCGGCGAATTTCCCCCGATGCCGGTGCACATGATAGCCGTTGGCGAAGAGACCGGCGCGCTGGACACCATGCTCAACAAGGTCGCGGATTATTACGACATGACCACGGATTACGGCGTTAAAAAGGTCACCGCGCTCATAGAGCCGATAGCCCTTGTCATCATCGGCGGAATGGTGGGTTTCATTTTCGCGTCGATATTGCTCCCGATATTCTCCATGATCAAGACCCTGAAGCATTAAAGCTGTTGCGAAATGTTCCGGCGGTAGTATAATAATCCAAGTTTCGAAGTATGGACATAAACTCATTACTCAAAAAAGTCGTTGATGAAGGCGCCTCAGACCTCCTTATAGTAGTCGGGGTCCCGCCGGTGTTAAGGGTGAACAACGAACTTACCTTCGCAGATTCCACACAGCTGACCCCTGAAGCCGCTCAGCAGCTTATATACAGCCTCCTGACGAAAGAACAGATCGCGGAGTTCGAAGAGAACAAGGAACTTGATTCCGGCTACGACCTGCGCGGATATTCCCGCTTCAGGGTGAACATCCATTACCAGAAAGGCACAGTGGCAGCGTCGCTAAGGCCCATACCTGCCGACATCCCCACAATGGAGGACCTGCGGCTGCCGAAAATAGTTGCCGATCTCGCCATGATGGAAAGAGGGCTGGTCCTGGTGACCGGACCGACGGGCGCGGGAAAGACCACGACGCAGGCATGTATGGTGGATATCATCAACAAGAAGAAAGGCAGCCATATCATAACCATTGAAGATCCCATTGAATACATGCATACCAACAACAAAAGCATTATTGAACAAAGGGAGGTGGGAACGGATACTGATTCGTTCAATTCCGCGCTAAAGCGGGTGTTAAGACAGAATCCGGATGTCATTCTTGTGGGTGAAATGCGCGATCTTGAGACCATTCAGACGGCGATAACGGCGGCAGAGACCGGCCACCTGGTAATATCCACCCTCCACACGAATGACGCTGTGCAGGCGATCGACAGGATGATAGACGTGTTCCCGCCGCACCAGCAGTCGCAGATACGCATGCAGCTTTCGCTTTCGCTCCAGGGCATCCTTGCGCAGCAGCTTATCCCCAGGATGGACAAGAGCGGCATGGTGGTGGCATGCGAGATACTCATAGCCACGTCTGCGATAAGGAACATTATAAGAAAAGGCCAGACGCAGGAGATATATTCAATGCTCGAAATAGGAGGAAAATTCGGAATGCTGGGCATGGATACAAGCCTTAAGACCCTATATCAGAGCAAGATCATCTCTTACGAAGAAGCTTTCGCTCACGCGATAAGCCAGGAACATTTTGACAAATAACAAGTTTTTTGTGATATAATGTTTTACAGGAGGTGTCAAATGAAAAAGAACAGGTCGTTCACGCTCATTGAATTGCTCATAGTCATGTCCGTCATTGCTATCATAATTTCGATAGCGCTTCCCAGTTTCAAAGGTATGCAGCAGCAGGCCAGGATCATAAAAGCTCAGGGTGATATGCGTACCATAAAGGAGGCATGCGAGTCATATTATACGAACAACGCCGCATATCCAGCCGTGACAAACTATCAGACCACCCTGCAGGGCGCCTCGCCTCAGGTTTTGACGACGGCCCTGAACGATCCTTTTTCAGCAACGGCTACGCCATATGCGTACGCGCTTAGTTCTAACTCTGCGTATTACGTAATATATTCCGTAGGCGTGGCAGGAGGCGGTTCCGCATCGGTCGCCACCACCGGCGTAGTATCATATGCCGCAGGTACGATATGGGACGGTAACGGCCACTGATATAAATTTTATTTTTGCCGGTCGTCCGGCATAATAAGCGAAATAATATCGTAAGGGGGGAAGTAAGTGAAAAAGAGCGGGTCATTTACGCTTATCGAACTGCTCATAGTCATGTCCGTCATTGCTATCATTATTTCGATAGCGCTTCCCAGTTTCAAAGGCATGCAGCAGCAGGCCAAGATAATTAACGCGCAGGGTGATCTTCGCACGCTTAAGGTCGCTATAGAGGATTATTACACCAACAACGCAGCCTATCCGGCCGCGAGCGGTTATCAAACCACCCTTATCAACGCCGTGCCGCAGATATTGACTTCGGTGCAGACCGATCCTTTGTCGTCAACGAACACGATCTACGCCTATGCGCTCAGTTCGAACTCCGCGTATTATGTTATATACTCCGTTGGAGTTTCAGGGAACGGTTCGGCATCGGTCGCTACTACCGGCGTAGTATCAGCTACCGGAGGCGCGATCTGGGATGGTAATGGCCACTAAGTTCTTTTTGCGTTTTGTTCGGTCGTTTCGCTTTGAGTAAATTTATACCTTAATGAGGGAGTAAATGAAAAAGAGCCGGGCTTTTACACTTATAGAACTGCTAATAGTCATGTCCGTCATTGCTATCATAATTTCGATAGCGCTCCCCAGTTTTAAAGGCATGCAGCAGCAGGCAAGGATAATAAAAGCGCAGGGCGATCTTAGGACCTTAAAAGTCTCTGTCGAAACCTATTTCAGCAACAACGCAGCCTATCCTGCCGCGAGCGGCTATCAGACCACTCTTATCAACTCCACGCCGCAGATCTTATCGACAACGCTAAACGATCCTTTTTCGTCAACGGCCACGCCATATGCTTACGCGCTCAGTTCGAACTCTGCCTATTATGTGATATACTCCGTTGGGGTGGCCGGGAACGGTTCGGCATCGGTAAACACTTCCGGCGTAGTATCATATAATGCGGCCGCTATATGGGACGGTAACGGCCACTAGACCATTGATTTGTTCTTTGATCGTATCGGGTAATAAATTAATTTAATAAAGGAGGAGGTGAGAAAATGAAAAAAAGCAAAGCATTTACTCTTATCGAGTTGCTCATAGTCATGGCCGTCATCGCGATATTGATCGCAATAGCCATTCCGAGCTTCAGAGGTATGCAGAACGAAGCAAGGAAAACAAAGGCCCAGGGTGACGTCAGGGTCATCAAAACAGCCATTGAGTCTTACTACAAGAACAACGGCAACCTGTATCCTGATGTAACTAACTACCAGACCACGCTGAAGAACGCTTCCCCGACGATCATGGAGGCGAACCTTTATGATCCATTCATCGCCGGCGGATCGACCCCTTATAGCTACGCGCTCAGCGGAGGTACTCCAGCGAACTCCAACTATTACGTAATTTGGTCGGTTGGACCTGCCGGGACCGGAACCGCCGCTGTTTCCGCAGCTGGTATCGTGTCAGCGCCTGGTGACGCCATCTGGGAATCAAACGGTCACTTATAGACTGCAGTCTTCATGAAGATTCGTTCAAAAAGGGGGGTGTAAAAATCCCCCTTTTTTCTTTACTATTCCAAAAGATATGCTACTATGCATTTCATCTATAGAGAAAGGAGGAGGTGAGAAAATGAAAAAAAGCAAAGCATTTACTCTTATCGAGTTGCTCATAGTCATGGCCGTCATCGCGATATTGATCGCTATAGCCATTCCGAGCTTCAGAGGTATGCAGAACGAAGCAAGGAAAACAAAGGCCCAGGGTGACGTCAGGGTCATCAAAACAGCCATTGAATCTTACTACAAGAACAACGGCAACCTGTATCCTGATGTAGCCAACTACCAGACCACGCTGAAGAACGCTTCCCCGACGATCATGGAGGCGAACCTTTATGATCCATTCATCGCCGGCGGATCGACCCCTTATAGCTACGCGCTCAGCAACGGCACTCCAGCAAGTTCCAACTACTATGTAATTTGGTCGGTTGGACCTGCCGGGACCGGAACCGCCGCTGTTTCCGCAGTGGGAATCGTATCAGCGCCTGGTGACGCCATCTGGGAATCAAACGGTCACTTATAGACTGCGATCTTCATGAAGATTCGTTCAAAAAGGGGGGTGTAAAAATCCCCCTTTTTTCTTTACTATTTCAAAAAATATGCTATTATATTTTTCAAGGAGGGATACTTAATGAAACAAAGCAAGGCTTTTACGCTCATTGAGCTGCTCATAGTCATGGCCGTCATCGCGATACTTATCTCAATAGCTATCCCAAGCTTCAGAGGCATGCAGAACGAAGCGAAAAAAACGAGGGCAACCGGGGAATTACAGACGCTTAAGGTGGCCATAGAATCATATTACAAGAATCATTCCAGCCTGTATCCGGCCATGGCAGGTTATCAGGATACCCTCAAGGTGGCCGTCCCGACGATACTGGAAAGTTATCTTTATGATCCTTTTGTGACCAATGGCTCCACGCCATACAATTTCGTCCTTAGCGGCGGCACTCCGGCGAACTCCAGTTACTATATTCTTTTCTCAATAGGCCCTTCCGGGAACGGCTCCGCGAACGTTTCGGCCACAGGGATAGTAAGCTGGACAGGAGACGCGATCTGGGAGTCGAACGGACACTTACCGTAAACTTGAAATGAGATCTTATCGTTTCCTGCGGGCAAGATCACCCGGTGTCACTATTCTGGAAGTGTTAGTGGTCATTATCCTCCTGGTAACGGCGTTCTTTCCGCTGATATCCATGTTCCAGAGCGGGCTTCTCGTAAATCTGGAAAGCAAAGATTCGAACGTCGCGCTTAAGCTCGCTCAGATGAAAATGGAACAAAAGCTTGACCTTTCTTTCAATGCGATAACGAACGAATCTGTGGCGTCATTCCCAGGCTTCACGAATTACAGCGCGGAGGTCATCGTTAAGACCCCTCTTACGAACTTTAAAGACATTATCGTCAAAGTTTATTTTCCGGTGGGCAGGAATGTCTCAAAGGTCGTTTCGGTGGAAACATATGTCGTCAACCTTTAACATGTACCGGAAGCGCTCTTCCGGTTTCACTATCATGGAAATGATAATAGTCATGGCATTCCTGGCCATAGCTATGACCGCCGTATTTTACGGTTTTAACGCCGCCATGGACATATTCAACATGGAAATGTACGAATCGGACTCGGCCATTGAGGCCCACAGGGGAATGGAGCACATCACAAAAGAGCTACAGAACTGCCTGGCGATAACGACACCGGGAGTAAGATATATTACGTTCTGGTACCAGGA
This sequence comes from uncultured bacterium, assembly GCA_963727815.1. GTDB lineage: Bacteria > Margulisbacteria > WOR-1 > CAVSGV01 > CAVSGV01 > CAVSGV01. The sequence goes on along the minus strand of CAVSGV010000006.1, from coordinate 541,352 downwards.
CTACAACGGAAACGGGACAATAGACGCGAACGAACTGGTCTCCTACACGTGGGACGCGACAGCGCAATTCCTGAACAGGACTCAGAGCAGCAGCACTTTCGCAGTAGCGAAAGGCGTCACGTTTTTCGCGCTTACTTACGACGTAACGGCCGACATAAACCTTATTACGGTATGGATAACCACGAAAAAAAACACCGGCGTCACCACTCTTGAATCTAGTGTCAGGGCTAGGAATCTGTGATATAATCTGCTCGTGGCAGATACCGGGATAGCCATAGGTCTCGATATAGATGAAAAATCCATAAAGTTTGCCAAGATCAAGCAAACTGATGGTGACGTAACGCTCCTCAAGTACGCGATCCGCGACATCCCGCCGTCCGAAGACAAGATAAAATCCATTTCCGGCGTTCTGAAAGAAGTTTTCAACGGCGAAAAATCCGACATCCCGGTATACACCAGCGTCTTCGGACAGAACGTAAGCCTTAAACGCCTCATGCTTCCCGAAATGCCTCAGGACGAACTTATCGAAGCCATAAAATGGGAGGCCAGGAACCTTGTGCCCTTCCCTCTTGAGAACTCCGCGATAGATTATTACAAGATCGGCGACTTTATCGATAACAATACGAAAAAATACGACCTTATGTTCGCCGTCGCGGGCGAAGAGATCCTGAAGTTCTTCAACGACATCTCAAAAGAATCGGGCATAAAGTTCGCGGGCATATCTCTCATGCCTCTCGCACTGTCCGCGTTATTGAGCCATGCGAAGAAGTATGACACTAGCAAGGTCATCGCCATAATAGATATCGGCGCGGAAGCGGCCAGTATAAATCTATTCAAGGGCAACAAACTGAACTTCACTAGGGAGATAACGGTTGCCGGGGATTCTCTAACAAAAGCCATGACCGGCCTTCTGGTCGCGGACCACTGGCAGCTTAACCTTACATACGAACAGGCCGAAGAGATAAAACTGAAATACGGCATACCAAAGAAAGATACGACCGAAACCACGGACAACGGGATCCCTCTTGTCCACATCCATGAAATGATGTCCACTACCCTAAGACGCCTGCAGAACGAGCTTCAGAGGTCGTTCGACTACTATAAAGAAGAGTTCAGAGAGGAAAAGATAGACAACATATTCCTTACCGGCGGCAGCGCCGGACTGAAGAACCTGGATGAGTTCCTTTCCGCCGCGCTCGGCTTGAAAGTGGAGAACGTCGATCCTCTCGAAAAAGTGAAAATTGACAAGGCGGCAAAGATAGACGAGGCCAAGCTCAAGGCAGATTCCATAAGGCTCCCGCTGGCATTGGGACTGGCCATTGAACGGGGCTCTCTTCTCAATTTCAAAAAGGCGAAACAAGGGGCCGGAGAAAAATTTTCAATACAATCAATAATGAAAATGTTCAAAGGCGGCAAGTTCCCTGCCAAGATGCCCGCCAATTTCAATCTAGACAATCTGCCCAAACTGCCGAAAACATCCGTTATTCTTTCTGTCGGCGCGGCGGTCTTGATACTTGGCTCGGCAATGTACTACGACATTTCCCTCGACAACACGAAGAAAGAGCTTAACAAGGAACTCGCTTCAAAGAGGGAGCTTCTTTCCTCCGTAAAAGAGCTTTCTGAAAAAAGGGATATCCTGAACCGGATAACGGTAGAGGAGACCCATATCAGGGAAACGCTTTCCCAGGTCACCAGGGTGATCCCGGACGGCATACTCCTTACGCAGCTGCAATACAATAACGATAAAAAACAGATATGGATCTCCGGCGCCGCAAAGGATACAAAGACCGTCGGAAAACTGTTAAAGGACCTGCAGGATTCGCCTTTCTTCAAGGATACGACATTAATAGAAGCGCGCAAGGGATCGAACGAAGGCCTGGAGGACGTGGAGTTCAGGATAACTTTCATTCTTTCATAAGGAGAAAAAGTGAACAAGTTCGTAGGTGAATTACAGGGACTGGCGGCCGCGATGGTCGTTATCCTTCTGCTTTTATACGGCTCATATAACTATATAGTGAAGCCCAAGATAAATGAGATAACCGTGCTTAAGTCGCAGCTTAACATGCTCAACACGGAAATAGGCGTCGTACCGGGCGGACAGAACCTTCTAAGGGACGTAAGCTCCGCAAGAACGGCCCTTAACAAGCAGTTGGACGAAATCTCCAAGAAAGTGCCTTTTGAGGTGGACACCCCGTATTTGATAAATGACTACATTTCGGTTGTTGGCAACGGACTTAATGTGGATTATAATCTCATACAGCCGGGTAATCTGGAAGATGAAGCGGGATACAAGCGGCTGCCGCTTAAGGTGGAGTTTGCCGGGGATTATGCGAACCTGAACATGTATCTGGAGCAGCTGAAGAAACTTCCGGTCACGATAAGGGTGGACAGTCTTGAACTTAACAAGCTGGCGGGGGGAAAGCAGCTTTCTGTTGTCATGAATCTTTCAGCTTTTGTCATGCCGGGAGGGAATGAAAAGGCTCCGGTCGAAATGCAGTCATATTCATATCTTTTCGATCCTTTCTATTCGGAAAAGGTCGAGAAGGCGGCGCCAAGTACAAAGATAGCCGCAAAGCCGCGGCCAAAGGTCCTGGGGCTTAGATATTCAGGATACTGGATCGGCAAAAATTTTGAGGCTGTAATCAACGATGACGTTTATCTGCCGGGAGAAACGGTTAAAGGATACAAGATAGTCAAAGCGGATAAGAACAGTTTAACGATAGAAAAGAATAAAATGAAGATAGAGTTGCCGATGGGAGTTTCTAAATGAGGATATTCATAATTTGCTTGTTACTTTTGACCTCCGGCGCCCTTAGCGCCAATCCCGCCCCTGTTTCAACAAAAGAATCAACGCCCATGACCGCCAAACAACGCGCGCAAGCTTATTATGAGCAGGGATATTTATATTACATGCAAGGCAGCTACAAGCTCGCGGTCCCGGAATTCCTTAAAACGCTCAAGTACAACTCCAAGATGACGAAAGCCAGGTACTGGATAGCAAAGTCCGAATATAAACTTGGGAATTACAGATCTGTAATAAATCAGTGCGACGCCGCTCTCAAGATGGACCCTCATAACAAGGACATTAGATCGGTGAGGAAACTTGCTACCCTAAAGCTAGCGGCACAGGCGCCCGCAAAGACGGCAAAGACCCAGAAAAAAGACAGCCGGGCCGCCGCGCCGGCAAAAGCGCCCGCGTCTGAGACAGCATCGGCGCCGGTCAGGCCGGTATCGTCGGTATCCGTATCCGAGAGCACCGCTGAAAGCGCTAAGCCCTCCCCAATACAAGCTCCTGCGCATCCTGCGCATACGGTTTCCATTGACATGAGGAACGTGGACATAAGCACCGTTCTCCAGGCTTTTTCCGGCGAGACCGGCATGAGCGTTCTCGCAGGTAAAGACGTGTTCGGAAAAGTATCGGTCATACTTAAGGATGTTCCGGAGGATGAAGCATTGGATATGATCTTGAAATCCAACGGGTTTACTTATTCCAGGACCGGCAACGTAGTCCAGGTTTTCTCCTCTGCGGAGCCGTCACGGACGGAAGAGCTTCCGGGAGGCGTCTTTGTTCACACATTCCAGATAAATTATCTGGAGCCGAGTGAGATATCGGACACGCTCGCAAAGCTCATGCCCGCGGGATCTCAGATATATACCACAAAAGGAAGCAACGGGATCGTTGTAAAAGGGTCTGCCAGCGACATTAAAAGAGCGGAGATAATCATAAGCAACATCGATATTCCGCCGAGACAGGTCATGGTAGAAGCAAAGATCATTGAAATTTCTCTGGGTGCCGACCAGCTTATCGGAATGACCCATTCATACACAAATCCGAACAATGCAACGGAAAATGTCCAAACGGTCGCCCTTGCTCAGTCTCCATCTTCGACCGGCGCCATAGGAATGTACTACACAGTTACGAACCAGAACCTGTCCTCGCTTGTCGAGGCTTATTCAACGCGTACCGGCTTCAACATTCTTTCAAGTCCGAAAGTAATGGCCCTTAATAACCAGCAGGCCGATATACTTACCGGTCAGAGTTTCGGCTACAACGTCAACACCGTCACCCCCACAGGCACCGTTCAGAACGTCGTGTTCATGGACGTTGGCACGAGGCTTACCATTACGCCGAGCATTAAAAGCGACGGGAACATCGTGATGCAGATCCATCCTGAAATAAGCGACGGCGCGATAGTCAACGCTCTGCCGCAAAAGAACTCCACCGAAACGACCACGCAGCTCATTGTTAAGGACGGTCAGACCATCATAATAGGCGGACTGGTAAGGGATACGACCCAGAAGGAAGTGCAGGGCGTCCCGATACTTATGGATATCCCGATCGTTGGAATGCTCTTCAAGAGAACGGAGATAACCTCGGACAAGAAAGAAATAATCGTGCTCATTACCCCGCACATAGTCACCGCCGACCTTATCAATCAAATGGGCAACAAGATCGATGATTTTGAGAACACGAGACACAACAACAGTGATATTAACCCCGTGGCGCCGATCGATCTGGCCAGATAAACCCCTTTCGGCTCAAGCTGGAGCGGATAACTTCGGTATAGAATCTATCAGCAGTTTCGTGTAAGGATCTTTCGGTTCCCTGAACATTCCGGCGGCTTCCCCCATCTCAACGACCGAGCCGTTCTTCATTACGGCCAGCCTTCCGCACATATATCTGATGACCGAAAGATCGTGAGAGATGAGCATGTACGTCAGGTTCAGGTCGTTCTTTATCTTTTTCAGGAGTTTCAATATGTCGAGCGATATTGTCATGTCCAGAGAAGAAACGGGTTCATCAAGCACCACGAACCTGGGCTGAACGCTGACGGCGCGGGCTATGCAGATCCTCTGCTTTTCGCCGCCTGAAAGCTCGTGCGGATACCGCTCCATGAAACTCTCGCTCAGTTCCACTTCCCGAAGTATCTCCCCGATGTTCCTTTTGATGCCGTGGAGCTGAAGCGGTTCGCGAAGTATGTCCCCTATTCTCATGCGGGGATTCAGGGAGCTGAACGGGTTCTGAAAAACTATCTGATAATCTTTCCTTGAGAATCCGCCTGAATAAGTTATTTCGCCGCTTGTCGGCTGCAGCAGCTTCAATATTACGCGTCCCAGTGTCGTTTTGCCCGAGCCGGAGCCGCCTACGAGACCGAACGCTTCGCCTTCCTGTATCGAGAGGGAAACGTTATCAAGCGCCCTGATACCGCCGAAATCTTTTGATATGTTCCTTATATCAACTATCGCCATTTGATATCTCCCTGAAAGATGTGACCAGCTTTGCCGTATAGATATTGGAAGGTTTCCTGATGATGGCGGAGGTTTCGCCCTCCTCAACGATCCTTCCTTCCTTCATTATATACATCCTGCTGCATAATCCCGATACCAGCGCGACATTATGCGATATGAAAAGCATGGAGGTCTTGAGCTCCTTTAAAAGGTCCAGGATGCTTTTCTGCATCGTAACGTCAAGGGCGGTGGTCGGCTCGTCCGCTATGAGAAGCTTGGGCGAGAGCGCGTAAGCTATGGCGACGGCGACCCTCTGCTTCATCCCTCCGCTGAACTGATGCGGATAATCCCTCGCCCTTATTTCGGCATCTGGAATATGCACAAGTTCCAACGTTTCAATGGCTTTCTTCCACGACTGCCGTCTCGTAAAGCCTTTGTGCACCATGAACACTTCGGCGATCTGGTCTCCCACCCGGTAAACGGGGTTAAGCGACGAGAACGGGTCCTGGAAGACCATGGAAATGTCCTTCCCTCTCACATCCTGGATATCGCGCTCGGAAATGTTCAGCAGGTTCCTTCCGTACCATTTAATTTCGCCGTATATTTTTCCGGGCGGATCGATGAGCCTGAGTACGGAGAGAGCAAGAGTTGATTTCCCGCTGCCGGACTCTCCCACCAGCCCGACCGTTTCACCTTCGTCGATGTAGAGATCCACGTTCTCCACGGCCTTCACGATGCGTTCGTTCATGTTGAAATGAACGGAAAGCTTGTTTATCTCCAGCAGTTTTCCCATCATCTCTCCTTCGGGTTCAGGGATTCCCTCAGAGCTTCTCCAACGAAATACAGCGAAAGGACAGCCAGCGCTATGACCAGCCCGGGTATCACCGCCATCCACGGCGCGTCGATCAGGTAGGCCTGCGAATCCATCAGCATGTTGCCCCAGCTCGCCATTGGCGGCTGAACGCCGAGACCCAGGAAGCTGAGAGCGGATTCCGTGAGTATGGCGCCCGCCATGCCAAGTGTTCCGGCGACGATTACGGGAGGAAGCGAATTGGGAAGAATGTGCCTGAAGATTATCCTCATGTCGCTGCAACCTATGGCCCTCGCCGCTTCAACGAACTCCCTCTCCTTAAGAGCGAGGAACTCTCCCCTGACAAGCCTCGCGATGCCCATCCACGACGTGGCGCCGATGACCAGCATCACGTTGACGATGCTGGGCGTAAGGACCGATTGAATGGCCAGTATGAGGAAGATAGTCGGGAAAGAAAGCATGATGTCGGTAAAGCGCATGATGATCTCGTCGATTATGCCGCCGTAATATCCCGCGACGCTTCCGAACAGTATCCCGATGGTGAGCGAAACGGATACCGCGATGACCGCCACGGAAAGAGAGACCCTTCCTCCGTACATTATGCGGCTGAGTATGTCGCGCCCAAGATCATCGGTGCCAAAAATGTGCTTCATCGATGGAGCGGCGATATGGTCCTCGACAAGGTCGTTGGGGTCGTAGGGTGATATTATTGGCGCCAGTATCGCGCAGAACAGCATGATAGTAAGCACTATCAATCCGAATATAGCGAATTTATTCTTTTTCAGCATATCTTATCCTCGGGTCCACCAGCGCGTAACCTATGTCAGCCAGTAGGTTGCCCAGCACTATCAGAAGCGCGGTAACTACCGTTATCCCCATTATCAGCGGGTAATTCCGCGAAAAAACGGCCGAAACGCCGAGTCTTCCCATGCCCGGCCACGCAAATATCGTTTCGATGATGAAAGCGCCGCCGAACATGTCCGGCAGTGAAAGCCCTAGGAGGGTGACGATGGGAATGAGCGAATTCCTCAGAGCGTGCTTGAAGATGACCATGGATTCCGGCAGACCTTTCGCGCGCGCGACTTTGATATACTCCTGTCCGAGCACTTCGATCATGCTTGCTCTCTGGTATCTCGTGATGCCCGCAAGGCCGGAAACCACCATGACGGCGCAGGGAAGGACAAGATTTCCGAAAGGCGGGAACCATCCGAGTTTGAGCGAAAAGACCAGCATGAAGACCAGAGCCAGCCAGAACGACGGCACCGACATGAAAAGGAACGATATGATAGTGAAAAGATTATCAAAGACAGAACCCTTTTTTACCGCGGATATCACTCCCACGGGTATCGATATCAGCAGGATCAATAGGAATGAGACGCTCATCAGAAGCAGGGTGTTCGGAAGCCTTTCTGATATTTCCTCGATGACGGGCTTGCCTGATATGTAGGAATAGCCGAAATCGAGCCTCGCGGCGTTCTTAAGCCAGATGAAATACTGGACTCGCGATTGGCTTGTCCAGCCCCCAGTTCGCGCGGATCCTCAAGAGTTCCTCGGGCTTTATGTTGGGGTCCGTGAAAAGCGAGGTGGGGTCGCCCGGCGCCATGTGCATCACGAAGAATGTGATGAGCGTAATGCCGATGAGCAATGGTATTAGCTGGATCAACCGCCTGAATATATATTTTTTCATTTCTTCCTTTGGAACCGGGACTTTAGTCTCAGGTTCCAAGCAGATCACTTTCTAATATAAACTTTTTCCATGTCGACGAACAATCCCGCCGGACCAGGTTCCGAAAGTCCCCCTACCCTGTCGCGGACGCCGTCAAGGACCTGAGGATACCAGAGAAAGATATACGGCGCGTCGCCGGTGATCTCTTTGTACATCTCAGCATATATCTTCTTCCTGCCGGACCGTGATATTACACGTCTTCCGTCATCGAGCAGTTTGTCGACTTTCGGGTTGTTGTATCCTATGAAATTAAGACCGCCCGGATACTGGCTTGAGTGCCATATCGAATATGAATCGGGATCAACGCCCGTGGACCATCCGATGAGGACCGCGTCGAAATCCTTCGGATCCTTCCGCGCGTTTATCACCTTGAGCAGAGCGCTCCATTCAAGCACTCTTACATTCATTTTCACTCCGATCTTCTTGAACTGGTATTGAAGGATGGTGGCCGCTTTTTCCCTGTCCTTGTTGCCCTGGTTGACCAGGAGAGTGAACTCAAGGTCCTTTACACCCGCCTCCTTAAGGAGTTGTCTGGCCTTTTCGGGATCGTATTCATATTTATATACGTCGTCGCTGTAAGCCCATGATACCGGCGCGCTCGGAGAATATGCCGGAGAGGCATAGCCCCTGAATATGAGGCCGATGAGCTGTTTGCGGTTCACCGCGTAACAAAGCGCTCTCCTTACTCTCACATCGGAGAATTTAGGTGACTTCAGATTGAACCCGAGATAGGAATACAGGAGCGCGTCGTATTTGAAAAGGTTCACGCCTTTTATCGGATGGAAATCCTTTGCCGGTATGCCCGCTTCGTCTATGTCGCCGGACTTGAGTGCGATGAGGGATGTGTTCTCGTCGGGGATTATCTTGAAGAGAATCTCCTTCAGGAGCGGCGCGCCGAGGTAATAATCCGGGTTCCTTCTCACAAGGACGTGGTCGCCGGTCTTGTACTCGACGAAAATGAACGGGCCCGTGCCGACGGGATCCTTATTGAACGGACCCATATCGAGCTCTTTTCCTTTAAGAATGTGTTCCGGGATAATGCTCATTGAGGCGCTCGCGAGGAACGGCGAGAACGGCTTTGGCAGCACGGCCTGAACTGTGTATCTGTCGATGACCCTGAATTTGATAGGCTTGCCGTCGATGAAATAATCGCCACGTCTCACTGAGTTGACCTTCGGGTTCATGATGGTGTCGAACGTGAACTTCACGTCATTTGCGGTGAACGGCGCGCCGTCGTGCCACTTCACGTCCTTCCTCAGCTTGAAAGTCCAGACAAGGCCGTTCCTTGAGACCTTCCAGGACCTTGCAAGATCGGGAACAAAATTCAGGTCCTTGTCGAGTTTTACCATGCCATTGAATATCACGCCTTCAATTGCGGATGAGGTCGTATCGGTAGAGAGTATCGGGTTTATGACGGATATTTCGCCGCCCAGAGACATGAGAAGCCGTCCGTTGGGGTCGAAATCCGCGGCAGACGCAAAGGTTGATAAAAAGATGATGATTATAGAGAGTTTTACGAATGATCTCATCGGCTACATGTTGCTCAGTTCAAGGATGCTGGAAGACCCGTTCCGTTTATAGCCCTCTATTTTATATGCGCCGCTTGAGTCGTCGTAATAATAAATGATCTTCCCCGCCTTGTCCGAAGCCGAATAATCCTGACCGGTGAAAGGATTCTTCGGTATAGACGTCAGGTATCCGCCCTGTATGAGGTAATTGTCGCAGAGCTCCCGTAGGGTGATGTCGTTGCCCATGGGGTAAGACTCATTCTCCATGTTGTAAGCTTCAACGGCAAGCTGTACGGAATGCATGACCGCCTTTACCGACGCTTCCTTGGCCCTGTCCTGCACTCCTATGAAATTCGGCATCATGAAAGCCGCTATGATGCTTATTATGGCTATGACGACAAGAAGTTCAATGAGAGTAAAAGCTTTATTCATATCAACCTCCAAGCACACTGACCAGTTTGATGATGGGCATGAACATGGCGAACACTATTATACCAACTACAACGCCGCATGCCAGGGTTGAAATCGGCTCTATCATGCCGGACATCGTCTTGAGAGCGCCTTCTATCTCCTCTTCATACAGGAAAGAAAGCTGGCTGAAGACGCGTTCAAGAGATGACGACGCCTCGCCCGCGGAAACGAGCGACAGGGCCGTCTCGTCGAATATTGATGTCGAAGAAAGTGAACCGCTCAGGGTTCCCCCGTCAGATACCGCTTTGACGGCGGCGGCAAGCCTCGATCTCATCTCCCTGCTTTCAATAAGGTCCGCAGACAGCTTGAGCGAATCTATCACGCTCATGCCCGCCGATAGAGAGCCGGCCATTGAACTGAAAAAAGAAGCCGCCATCATTTTCTTCCTGAAAGCGCCGATGACCGGCAAATTCAGTCCACCGTCACCCGTAACGTGTTTGAAGGAAAAATAGGCGGTGATGAGAACGGCGATCCCGATGTACCTGGAATATCCGGCGGTCCTGATCATCAAACGCGTGACAAGAGGAAGCGATACTCCAAGTCCGTCGAATATCGACGTAAATGTAGGAAGCAGCAACGACATCAGGATGATGATGGAGACGCCGCAGAGGACGAGGACAAATGACGGATATATCAAGGAGCCGACGATCTTCTTCCTGAACGAATCCCTTTTCTCAAGGTAGCGGCAGGCGGCTGAAACGCTTGATGAGAGCGTCCCGTTCTTCTCGCCGGCGGCGATCATTCCGATGACCGCCGTAGGGAAACCGAGACCGCTGATCGACAATGAGAGCGGCGAGCCTGTTTTAACTTTATCAGAAACCGCTATTTGTTCTTTCCGGATCGAGGACGCATCGATCGAAGTTGATAGCGGAAGCCCTGCATCGAGGAATATAGAGAGCCTTTTCAGGAAATTGAACGACTTGCGCGAGGATATTCTAGATATGAAAAAGCGATCTGGCATTTTTTGTCGTGATCTCCCCTACTTCTTTCACTGTGATCCCCTTCGCCCTTGCTATCGCTTCCGCGACATATTTCACGTAAGAAGGCTCGTTCCTTTTTCCGCGGAACGGCTCCGGGGTCAGGTACGGGCAGTCCGTTTCAATGAGTATCCTGTTGATGGGCGCGTGCACGGCAATATCATGGATGTTCTTCGCTTTCTTGAAAGTGATCATTCCGGATATCGAGATATAGAAGCCGTTGTCCAGGACCCACTTAACATCTCCAGGTCGCCCGCGAAGCTGTGGAAAACGCCTCTGACACCTTTTCCTTCCTCGGTGATTATCTCTTTCATGTCGTCGTATGATTCCCTGCCGTGGAATATTGCCGGAAGCTTGTGGTCCCTGGCAGTCCACAACAGCTTTGAGAACATCCTTTTCTGTTCGTCGCGGCTTGACAGGTCGTAATGATAATCTAGGCCGATCTCTCCGACAGCTTTTACCTTCGGATTTCCGATAAGATCCGTAAGCCTCTTATAAGATTCTTCATTGAAAGATTTTGCGTCATGGGGATGAATGCCGACGGCAGTAAAAATGAAATCGCTGTTCGCAGAAAGTAAGGTCGATTTTTCAGACGAATCAATGTCGAATCCGACATCAATGATGAATTCAAGGCCTTCTGACTTGGCCCTGTCGATGACCTCATTGAGGTCCTGATATTCGGGCATCGTGAGATGCGCGTGAGTATCGGTAAGCATATTCCTCCCTATTTCGTTTCGATCCTGGGGAACAACGGGTTCCCTTTGCTTACCTTCGCAGCAATTTTCATACCAAATTTCGGGACAGGAGATGAATCGATGATGGGGATCTCAAATCCAAGTTGATTCCACATGTTCTCCGTTATCTGCGGCATGAACGGATATACCAGAACGGCGGATATCGCCAGCGCCTGGGCAAGATTGTACATGACAGACTTGAGTTCTTCGTTCTTACCTTCTTTTGAAAGCTTCCACGGAGCCTCTTTTTCGATATAGGTGTTCGCGAAGTTTATCAGCTTCCATGCGGAGGCCAGCGCTTCGGAATACTGCAGCTTGTCCATTGATGCTGAGTAGTTCTCGACGGTCGCGTCCGAAAGCCGGGCAAATTCCCCGCTGAGCTCGTCAAAGCCGGGTTTTGACGGCACGTCGATCTTTCCGCCAAAATATTTGTCGATCATGGTGAGCGTCCTGTTCAGGAGGTTGCCGATGTCGTTGGCAAGGTCCGAGTTGAAACGGTGGATGAGCGAAGCTTTCGAATAGTCCCCGTCGCTCCCGAAAGGCACTTCCCTCATAAGAAAATACCTCACAGCATCGACACCGAATTCTTTTGACAGGGCAATGGGATCGACGACGTTCCCCTTTGATTTCGACATTTTCTCGCCTTCCACCGTCCACCAGCCGTGGCCGAATATCATCTTGGGGAGTTTGATGTCAAGCGCTATGAGCATCGCCGGCCAGATGACGGCATGGAACCTGACGATCTCTTTCCCCATCAGATGCACGTCAGCCGGCCAAAGGCGGTCGAATCTCGCCTTGTTCGAGCCGTATCCTGCAGCCGTGATGTAATTTATCAGCGCATCGAACCATACATATACCACGTGTTTCGGATCTTCTTTCACCTGAACGCCCCAGCCGAACGTCGTCCTGGTCACGCTCAGGTCCTTCAGCCCGACTTGATGAAGCTGAGAACTTCGTTCCTGCGAGACTCCGGCATCATAAAGCCGGGATCATGGTCAATATGCTTAAGAAGGTCTTCTTCATATTTTGACAGCTTGAAGAAATAGGTCTCTTCCTTTATCTTTTGGACGGGCCTTCCGCAGTCCGGGCAGAAATTCCCGTGAGGATGATGTTCGCTATCCTCCGTCTTCGCCTTCGGCGTGTTGAGCTTTCCTTCCGTAAGCTGCGTGTCCGTCCAGAAAGTCTCGCACGGCGTACAGTACCAGCCTTCGTATTCGCCTTTGTAGATGTCGCCAGCCTTAAGCAGCTTCGAAAAAACTTCCTGGACCACTTTTATGTGCCTCTCCTCGGTGGTCCTTATGAAATCGTTATATGATATGTTAAGCGTTTCCCAGGCGGACTTGAACCGGACGACTATCTCGTCGCAGAAAGCCTGGGGGTCCATTCCCTTTGCCTTTGCGGCCTCGGCGATCTTCTGGCCGTGCTCGTCTGTGCCCGTCAGAAAGAATACGTCGTATCCTTTCAGCCGCTTGTACCTGGCCAGAACGTCCGCCGCGATCGTGGTGTACGCGTGTCCGATGTGCGGCACATCGTTAATGTAATAGATCGGCGTGGTTAAATAAAATTTCTCTTTCATAACAGGAATTATAGCATAAATACAAGAGATGACGAGATGAGGAGATGAGGAATAAAACGGAGATGGCTAGATAATTGCTAGTTTCTGTGCATGTTCATGACGACAATTAAGAAACAATTTGCCCGACAGCTCAGAAGGCTACAGACAGATCCTGAAAAGATAATGTGGCAATTACTTAGGAATAGACGGTTTCAAGGAATAAAATTCAGAAGGCAGCATGTAGTAGAAGGCTTTATTGCGGATTTCTGCTGTCATACCCTAAAATTTATCGTGGAGATCGACGGATGGGTCCACGAAAATCAGAAAGAATATGATAGGGCTCGCGAGATAATCCTTCTTTCAAAAGGTTATTCGATTATCAGATTTACAAATGACCAGGTCGTTTGTAATTTATCGAAAGTCTGCAGGGATCTTGAGTTCGCCCTCTCCCTTGCCCTCTCCCCGAGGGAGAGGGTGGAAAAATCGAAAGACATCGTAAAGTGATAATTGGGTGAGGGACTACTGATTCTCATATATCGGGAACAATATCCTGATATCGGTGATGCCTTCCATTGCCCTGTCCGCCCACTTCGGCAGCGGCTTGTTAAGGTCCATGTAGAAAACAGGCATCGGCTGCCAGCCCTGCTTGTCCTTGACCTTCACTTCCACAAGGAAACGTTCAAGCAGCCTTTTCTGCCAGTCAGGCTGGTCGATATCATCTTCGGAATATCGCGGCTGAAGATAATATTTAAAAAATGGAGCGATCCCCTCAAATGAATTATCAAGAGCGTTCATGGGACCTATGACCATCCATTGTGTAAGGGTCCGCGCGGTTATCATCTCCTTGCTCATGCCGTGACCCGAAGGGATTATCTGGAATCCGCCGATGCATCCAAGAGGGGAAGTGGCGATACATATTACCCCGGCGTGATTCGCGCGTATCCTGCCAACGTCGGCGTACTCGGAGCCGAGGAACCTTCCCACGCCTTCTATGGGCCTGAGCACCTGTCCGACATATCTTTTTTCTCCGTCGATGTATTTGATAGTGATAAGGCCGCCGAACCTGTTCTCAAAATCGATCTCCTTCGGATATCTGGCCGGTCGTTCGACGATAATAAGGATGGTATCGCCGATATTTGGCACGTAACCTGTCTGGAGAGGGTAAATAATTCCGTTGGCGTCAACGGTCTGAAACAACGTTGCCCACGAAAGGAGAATATCCTCCGCCGAACATGCTCTTGCCCGCATTAATGTCGGTATAGATGGATGCTTCCGGAGTTGCCTTCGGTCCCGGATAGGCTTCTCTCGGAAGAATGTTGAAGATGATCCCCTTGTCGTCGGTATAATTATAATCTGTCTTTACGTGTATCGCGTTGACCGCGGTCGCGGCGATTATGCCGTCGTCGATCCATTTTGAGGCGGTATAACCCTGGTCGTTGACCCGGTTCGCCGGAAGAATGACCCGGCCCAAACGCGACCATTCAGCACCCTTGTTCTCGCTCTCTTCGATCGTTCCGTTGACCGTGTTGGATATCCGTACTCTATACATCTCGACCATGTAAGGGCGGTTCTCGGGAGCTACAGATTCGGAAGTGCCACGAGTTCTCCAAAGCGGCAAAGGCCGATGAAGCGGCAATGGCAGCGATACAAACGGTCAATAAGGTCCTCTTGATCATCTTAGGCGTTTTGAAGCATGTTGACGATAAGTCTTAGGCCGAACCCTGTGGCGCCTCTGGACAGATAATTCTTTTCCTTATCCAGATAAGCGGTGCCCGCGATGTCCAGGTGCGCCCACGGAGTATCGCCGGCGAATTTCTGTATGAACATGCCGCCGACCGAAGAGCTCGCTTTGCCTCCGGTCTCAGTGCTGTTCTTCATGTCCGCTATGTCGCTCTTAAGATATTCCTTGTATTCGTCATAAAGCGGAAGCCTCCAGATCTTTTCTCCGGTCGCTTTTGCCGCCTTCTGGAGAGCTTCCGACAAGACCGTCGTCGTTCCCCATCACGCCGGCTGCCGCGTTGCCGAGGGCCACGATGCAGCCGCCGGTAAGCGTTGCGATGTCGATGAGCTTCTGCGCACCCAGCTGCTTGGCATAAGTTATGGCATCCGCGATGATAAGTCGTCCCTCGGCATCCGTGGATATTATCTCTATTGTCTTGCCCGATAGCGATCCAATGACATCGCCTGGTTTGTAAGCGTTGCCGCCGGGCATGTTCTCGGTGCACGGCATGACGGCTATTACGTTGACCTTAAGCTTCAGCTGGGAGATGACCTTCATCACCTCTATCATCGTGGCAGCGCCCGCCATGTCGGTCTTCATTTCTGACATTTTTGACGACGGCTTAAGTGATATTCCGCCGCTGTCAAAAGTGATGCCCTTTCCGATCAGTCCGTAAGTCTCTTTTCCGCCGCCGTTGTATTTCATGACGATGACAACGGGTTCCTGTTTCGATCCCCTGGCTACCGCGCAAATCGCGCTCATGCCCTTTTTTGTTATCTCTTCCCGGCCAAGCACTTCGATATCTATTTTCATCTCTTTGGCAAGCTTCATGGCGTATTCCGCGAGGTGGACCGGCGTGATCATGTTGGAAGGCGCGTTCACCAGATCGCGCACCCTGTTCGTGCCCTCCACGATCGTCTTTGCAAGCTCAACGCTTGGTTCGATCTCTTTTAATTTTTTCGGGTCGTAATCGACTATCACAAGCTCATCTATGCTGCCTTCGTCATCATCATCTTTCTCGGTCTTATAACCCTTGAACTTGTATTCGCCAAGGAGAGAGCCTTCCACAAGCGCCTGCGCGGCAAGCTTCGGGTCCAGTCCGCCGATGCCCGCGCCGTGGATTATGGTCGCGACCTTCTTTGCCTTGATTCCTTTTTGCCGCTTTTATCGCCGCGTCCGCGACGATCCTTACCTTATCGTAATCGAACTCGGTCGATTTACCAAGACCGACGTTTATTACCTCATCAGCGGGAAGTTTACAGAAAGTACGCACGGGCACGGTCTCCCCGAGTTTCCCTGTGATCTCGCCCGAAGCCAGCAGCTTGGATATTTCCCCGTCGAGCGCTTTATCGATGGCGCCCGTGGCGCCGCCCGGATGCTTGATGCCCTCGAACTCGTTAACGATGAGAACGTCGCATTTGATCTCGGTGATCGACTTAGATTCTAATGTTACCTTCATATTAGAACTTCACCTTCGGCGCAGCCTTCGCTCCCGGCGCCGCCTCAAAATAGGTTTTGGATTTGTCGAACCCGAACCAGTTGACGAATAATACAGTCGGAATGGTCTTCGCGGCGGTATTATACGATTGGACCGCCTCGTTGTATCTCATCCTTTCGACGGCGATGCGGTTTTCGGTACCGGCAAGCTCATCCTGCAGCCTCGCGAAATTCTCACTTGCCTTGAGGTCTGGATAATTTTCCGCGATGGCCAGGAGCCTTGAAAGAGCGGAATCCATTGTTGTCGCGGCTTTGATCTTGTCATCCTGCGTGCCTGTGCTGATAGCTCCGGCCAGCTTGGTCCTGGCATTTGCAACCTGAATGAATATGGAGCTTTCATGCTTGGCGTAGCCTTTTACGGTCGATACAAGGTTGGGTATGAGGTCGTTCCTTCTCTGGAGCTGGTTCTCCACCTGTGCCCAAGATTGAGTGACGTTCTGGTCGAGCGATACAAGCCTGTTGTACATGCCTCCCAAAATAAGAATGACAATGATAACTATGCCGACGATCCAGACCCATGGCTTATTCCATTTTTCCATTTTCAATGCCTCCCTTTCCTCACCTCGGCCTTCGCTCTCGCTCAGGCCACCCCTCTCCACTTTGTGGAGAGGGGAACTGCTTAACTATAGTTGCGTATTCCCTTCTCCTTACAGGAGAAGGGTGCAGGGATGAGGTCAGAAGCTTCGGCCCGCTCCTCCGCCCCCGCTCCTGCCTCCGCCGAATCCACCAAAACCTCCGCCGCCTCCGAAGCCTCCGCCTCCCCAGCCACCGAGGCCGCCGTAATATCCGCCGGAGGAGACCATCAGGCCGATAACGAACCCGAAGATTATCCCGGCGATGCCGGCCACAAAATATCCGATCACCCCGCCTATGATCCCGGCAACATGGTGCCCGTAGATCGTGCTGCCAAGGTATGCGACGATGAACATCAATATTATAACAGAAAAGGCAAGCAGCACTGAATATATGTTGAGGTTGATCTGCTCGAGTTTTGACTGCGAACGCGAGGAATATTCTTTCGTTATCTTGTCGGAAAAAGCCAGGGCCGTAAGGAAAAGCCCCCGCCCGAAATCCCCGTTCTTGAACTGAGGCAGAGCGTATTTATCGAGGACCGCAACCCGCGTAACCATCGGTTATCGTTCCCTCCAGGCCGTAACCCACCTCAACTTCAACGCGTTTGTCTTTTTTCACGAAAAGTATCAGCAGGCCGTTGTCCTTGTCCTTCTCGCCTATCCCCCACTTCTGGAAAAGCTCGACCGCATATGTTTTCGAGTCGAGCGGACGGGTGGTGTTGACCGTGACCACGGCCAGCTCGGCGCCAGTGTTCTCGCTCAGCTTGCCGGCCAGGAACTGATCTTTGACGCGCTGTCCTGGTCTATCACGCCGGCGTAATCGTTCAGATATCCGTTATAAGCGGGGAATTTAACTTCAGCAGCGCAAAAGGCTGCCGAGCTCAGGATGAGGACAAGTAAAATGCTACTTAATGTCTTTTTCATTGAAGAATATGGATATCTCGCTTTTCGCGTTCTCAACGGAATCAGACCCGTGGCATATGTTCATCATGGCCCCGTCCGCGGTAAAAAGCGGATCTCCAACGTTGTCGCCGCGAAAAGTTCCCGCCGGAGCTTTTCTCGGGTCCGTCGGGCCCCATCATTTCCCTTATCTTCGCCACCGCGTTCTCGCCCTCGATGACTGTAACGATCGACCGGCACCTGAGGTTATGAATTTAACAAGACTGTCGTAAAAAGGCTTTCCCTTGTGGACAGCATAAAGTTTTTCGGCCTGCTCCGGGGTCATAGTCATCCTTTTCCTCGCTGACACCTTGAACCCGGCCCCTATTATCTTGCTAAGGATCATGTTGGAGAGATATCTCTTTACTCCGTCCGGTTTAACCATGAAGAATGTTCGTTCCAATGCCATGTGATCAGATCCTTTTCCTGGCTTCGGTCATCGCCCGCAGGACCTGTTTTGTGGCGGTTCCGCCGGTGATGTCCCTCGCCTCAATGCTTTTCTCAAGGTTTATCGCGTTGTAAATGTCCTCCTGTATCACGTCCGAGAACTTGCGGAACTCCCAGAGAGTGATTATGCCCAGGTCTTTTTTCATCTTTTCGCAGTAGGCAATGATCTTCCCGGTCGTCTCATGAGCAGAGCGGAACGGGACTCCCTTGCTGACGAGGTAATCCGCAAGGTCGGTCGCGACAATGCTGTCCTTCACGGCGCGTTTCATCTTGTCCGCGTGGAACCTCGTGCTCAGGATCATCTCGTTGAATATGGAGAGCGATGCCTTCGCCGTGTCCACAGCGATAAAGAGGCATTCCTTGTCCTGCTGGAAGTCTCGATTATAGGTGAGCGGCATGCCTTTCATCAGCGTGAGGACGGAAACCAGCGCGCCATAGACGCTGCCGGTCTTTCCACGTATAAGTTCCGCGACATCCGGATTTTTTTTCTGCGGCATTATGGAGCTGCCGGTCGCATAAGCGTCGCCTATCTCTATGAAGCCGTATTCCGCGGATGACCACGTGACAAGCTCGGAGCAGAAACGCGAGAGATGCATCATCACCGCTGACAGGCAGAAAAGAACTTCGATCACGAAATCGCGGTCGGAAACGGCGTCCATGCTGTTCTCTGATATTTCCTTGAAGCCGAGCTCCCGTGCCAGAGCGGCGCGGTCGATCGGGTAAGCTGTGCCGGCAAGCGCGCCGGATCCAAGAGGCATCACGTCCATGCGCTCTTTAGCCTCGATCAAACGCTGCTTGTCGCGGTCGAACATCTCGAAATACGCCATGATGTGATGGGAAAGCAGTACCGGCTGTGCCTGCTGCATGTGAGTATAGCCGGGCATTATGACCGATATGTTGTCTTCCGCGAGTTTGACCAGGGTTGACTGAAGCGTCTTGATGCCGCCGACGATGGCCGCGATCTCTTTCTTCATGTACATCCTCAGGTCGGTGACGACTTGATCGTTGCGGCTGCGGCCCGTGTGAAGTTTCTTGCCCGACATCGCCGATCTTCGATATGAGGAGGCTCTCGACGTTCATGTGGATGTCCTCGAGTTCATCTCTCAGCTTTATCTTTCCGCTCTCAAGCCCGGCGAGTATCGACTTTCAAGCCCTTTGATGATCTTTCCCGAGTTCCGCGGCCGTGATGACCTTCGCTTTTTTAAGCGCGTTCGCCCAGGCGATGCTGCCGGTAATGTCTTCCGCGGTACATCCGCCCGTCTATAGCTGATGCGACGACGTGAACTTCTCCACGCTCTTGCTCATGTTCCCCGTGAACCGCCCCGACCATAATTTTTTAGCTCATTGCGTTTTTTCGCCCCCAGACCTTCACCGGAAGGCCGAAAAGGTTGATGAACCCTTCCGCGTCCTTCTGATTGTAGATCTCTTCCTTTTCGAAAGTCGCGAGGCTGCTGTCATAGAGCGAGTTGGGTGATTTGCGTCCGACAACCGAGCAATTCCCTTTGTAAAGTTTAAGGCGGACGGTTCCGTTGACCGTTTTCTGTGTCTCATCGATGAACTTGTCGAGCGATTCTTTCAGCGGCGAGAACCACTGGCCGTAATAGATCAACTCCGCGTATTTGATGGCGACCTGTTCCTTGTAATGTGCCGTGTCACGCTCCAAAGTTATGGATTCGAGGTCTTTGTGAGCGATCATCAATATGGTGCCGCCGGGAGTTTCGTACACTCCGCGGGATTTGATGCCGACGAGCCGGTTCTCGACGATATCCATGCGGCCGATGCCGTTCGCCCCGCCGATCTCGTTCAGCTTTGAAACGAGCGATACGCCGTCCATTTTTTTTTCATCGATCGCGACCGGTACGCCTTTTTCGAAGGTGATCTCGATGTAGGTCGGCTTGTCCGGCGCTTTTTCGGGCGATGTCGACAGGACGAACATGTCCTCTTTCGGCTCGTTCCAGATGTCCTCGAGTATCCCGCCTTCAAAGCTGATGTGCCAAAGGTTGCGGTCGGATGAATACGGTTTTTCCTTTGTTACGGGAACCGATATCCCGCGTTTCTTGGCGTATTCGATCTCTTCTTCGCGCGATTTTATGTCCCAATGCGCCACGGGGCGATAATCTTGAGTTTCGGTGCCAGCGCCTTGAACGTGAGCTCGAAGCGGACCTGGTCGTTGCCCTTCCCCGTCGCTCCATGAGCCACGGCGTCCGCGCCTTCCTTTTCGGCTATCTCCACCTGCCGTTTGGCGATGAGAGGTCGTGCGATTGATGTGCCAAGGAGATACCGGCCTTCATAGACCGCTCCGGCCTTTACCATCTTGAAGATGTAATCTTCGACGAATTCCTTTTTCAGGTCCTCGATATAAACTTTCGATGCGCCAGTCTTGATGCCTTTTTCCTTGAGGCCGGATAGTTCTTCGGCCTGCCCCACGTCCGCGGCCATGGCTATGACCTCGCAGCCGTATTTCTCCTTCAGCCACGGGATTATGATCGACGTGTCCAGTCCGCCTGAATATGCCAGTACCACTTTTTTGATCTTTTCCATTTAATCCTCCATTAATAGAGCTAGGATAGCTTTTTGCACGTGTAATCGATTTTCAGCCTGGTCGAACACGACCGAATTCTTGCCGTCGATGACGTCGTTCGTTATCTCCTCGCCGCGATGCGCAGGCAGGCAGTGCATTATTATGACGTCCTTTTTGGCAAGCTTAACCAAATTGCTGTTCACCTGGAATCCTTTAAAGGCTTTCAGCCGCTTCGCTTTCTGCTTCTCCTGCCCCATGGAAGTCCAGACATCGGTATATATGACGTCTGCACCGACCACCGCGTCCTTCGGGTCGTTGATTATGTTGATGACCGCCCGTGATTTTCTCGCATCTTCATTGACCATGTTCATCACCTTCGGGTTCGGCTCGAAGCCTTTCGGACAGGCGACGATCATTTCCATGCCCAGGACCGCGGCGGCGTTGAGGAGCGAATGGCAAACGTTATTCCCGTCGCCGACGTAAGCCACTTTCAGGTTGCGCAGTTTCCCTTTTTTCTCCCAGATGGTGAAGATATCCGTAAGCGCCTGGCAGGGATGGGAAAGGTCCGTCAGGCCGTTGATGACCGGTATCGGGCAGCTCTTAGCCAGCAGTTTTACGTTCTCATGGGAAGACGTGCGGATGATTATGCCGTCCACGTAGCGGGAAAGAGTGCGGCCGATGTCGGCTACGGATTCGCCGACGCCAAAGCGGAGTCCTGAGGCATCCAGACCGATCGCAAGGCCGCCCAGCTGCCACATTCCCACTTCGAAAGAAACGCGGGTTCGATTCGACGGCTTATCGAATATCATTGCCAATGTTTTGCCTTTAAGAATCTTGGGAGTTTGCCGTTTTTTCGAGCGTGTCTTCATGAATTTGGCAAGGTTCAGTATCATCTGGATCTCTTCTTTTGAGAGATCGTGGATGGAAAGCATGTCCTTATTTCGCAACTTAGCCATAAAAAAGCCCCTCTTCGAGGCTTCAAATATAGCATTAAATCAAGATAGCTTCAAGGCATACGAGACTATAAATACGAAGCGCGAAATACGAAATCCGAAGGAATATCGAAACCCGAAATTTCAATATCATAGAATCAATTTGAGGATTATATTTTGAACTTTTGAATTTCCTTCGTATTTCGAAATTAGGATTTCGGATTTATTAAAAAAAAGCGCCGTCCGGGAAACCCGAGCGGCGCCTTAACAGGACAAAATATGATCCTTACCCTATCGAATTTTTACCACCATTTCTAAACGTTTTTTTCTGGATTGATATTTTCACCTTTCATTGGCCGAGAGTTTTTCCCTCCCCCATTTGTTGGATTGGCTAATTCATCTTGGTATAATAGTATGATAGCGCATCCTGGTGATCCACTATTTCGTATTCGGCAAGATCAATATGGGAATTCGGATCAATTAAGATATGCATTGCCTCGAGAGAAGTGATTTGCTTTTTCTTATATCGGCCCATGAATTTATCCGGTCTGTTCAGCGTAAGGAAGAATTCGTGAGATTTGGAAGGTTTGTCCAACCGTATCAGACCAAACGTAGCCACATATATTACAGGCGAAACAACGGAAACAAGAATTCTTAATCGTAATTTATACCAATCTCTGCCTGGCAAAAAACATCTGTAATCTGGCTGCCGTGTTCTTTTCGGAAAAATCATATCTTTTTTTTGCTATGGCTTCGGCCTTAGCCATCATTGATAAAGTCACTGTATCCGACGCTTCAACGCCAAAATTCTTCATCGATATGACGCCCTGGCTAAAAGCATTTCTTGAATCAGCCCGCGCAAATAAAGCAACACATATACTCATAGCCCTGCTGAACTGATTAACTTTAATATCCCAAAACCCCATTTTAACCCCTCCATGAATAACAATTTTTGTGGGAGACGCTATCCTATTCCCCCCTACATATATATATCGTCAAAAACAGGCGGAAATTTCAGAGGAAGAAATATAAGGCTTAAGAGGGCTCGATATGAGAAATAGGGCTGAAATATTTTGATCCTAAAAGTGAAATTTTTCTGTGGATGTGTCGATAACTATGTAGAAAATAAAGCCTGTCGGAATTTCCCCTCCCCTCTAATTCTGGCGGGCTTTTTTATTTGGTCTTAACTCCGAGGAAATGGCCATATTGAGCGGCTTGATATTTGTTGTAGACGTCCCCCTTTGAATCCATTATCTCCTCAAACCCAAAACCCCCGAATCTGACAAGCACCCAGACTTCCTTGCCGGCGCTCTTTACGTCGATCTTGGCTATGCCGTTCTCTTTGTCCAGAAGCGTGACAGCAACTTTCTTCATGCCCACGCCTTCCGTCCTGCTCACTTCTTCAATGGCAGTCTGCAGGCCGTCCTGGAACCTGAATATGCCGTCAAGCGAAAGCTCGCTCACGTTCGCGTCAGAGAGGTGTCTCGCAAGATACGACAGGTCTTTGTCTGTCATTCCATAGAATTCATTGCCGGCGTTGTTGGCCACGGTCAATTTTATCTTTTCCTTGCCGAGTTCTTTTGAAACGTCCTGTACTGACTGGAAAAGCGGGTTGCGCCATTCCTCTTCCACCATGTAATGCTTTGCGTTCTTCAATACGGCGCCGGTCCCATCCTTCACTACGATCGAATATTCGGTCACCCTTCCTCTTGACCTATTGTCGCCATAACCCCGTATGCTTGATCTTGTTATTTCGACGGTCGCGTCTTTAATTCCTTTCACTTCATTCACTACCCTGTCCAGAAGCGTTCCTGTCAAGTTGTTCACGTCGTCAAGCTTGATCGTTTTTATTCCCGAGCTCTTCAAGGCGTTTGTCGCTTCATCGTTCGTCTCGAGAAGATAGGCCATGTTCGCGAAATAGGCTTCATTAAGAGGTGTATCCGCGTTCTTCCGGACCTTTACGTCCAGGTCGATCCCGCAGCTCTTGAAATAAGACTTCATTACGTTCACCTTGTAATTTTCCTCATATCCCGACTTTTTGCTTACCCAGTCACCGCCCTCCGTAAGCAGATAGTCCGTTTCAACCGATGCGCCCGTCGCCGCGAAGAATCCCGGCACTGCACCGGAGCCTATGCTGGGCACTGTGAACACGGCCTCCGTACCCACCCAAACCACTCCGGTCGCGCCGCCCTTGGCTATCTTCCATGTTGAATCATAAAATGCATATTCGCGGATAAAAGGGTTGCTGCTAGTATAAAGTTTCCTGTTATTGATCCCCGACGACACAAGCTCGATACCCGCGCCTATTCCCGCGCCTCCAAGAAGTTTTGACTTGCCGAAAAGCGGCATTAACGTGGACCACGCGGCGCCTATGCCGCCGCTCTTTCCGGTCTCTTTTACGACATCGATCCATACTTCACCTTTGTTGAAATCATCTCCTGCCACCGCATGCTCAACAAGAGTTAACGCAAGCCCGATCCCGGCCCCGGCCTTGAATCCATTTGCGGCGCTGGACTTTAATGAGCCTAGATTGAATTTCTGGACGGTCCCGTCGTCGGAAATAACTACGTCGATGTGCTTGCCTTTCTCTGATCCGTCCTCAAGGACATTATTAGCCGCTTTGGTAGATTCGGGTTTGCGGTGTATCTTCTTTTTTGTGATCGTTGTGACGATATCGCCTTTTTTGTCCACCGTTGCAAGCGTCACTTTCAGGGTGCCTTCGCCAAGGAGCGAGAATTGATATTCCCTCACCTCTACAGCTAGACCGCCTTTCTTGCATATCTCGTTGGTCAGCTTGAGGTTCTTTACCTCTTTTTCATGGGATTCATAGATATGCTTCAGATTCCTCTTGTTCTGCGATGATATTTCTTCAACATATACAGCGGCGGTCGCCCCCGTATCGTTGTGCCTTCTCACTCTTGTCATTTTGCCGTCGATCTTTATCTGCTTGAAATACGGCCTCTTTAACTCGCCTATCTTGAATTTCATCGACTTGGTGGCATAGTCCACCTGGCCTCCGCACATCTTAAGCTTTTCGATCTGTTTATCTGTCAACCTTGAAAGCTCAACTTCATATGTCATGTCGTTTATCTGCTCATAATATTTGACGAAGAAATCGGAAGCATCGTTGATCTTGCCCGCGTCTTTCAATTTCACGGCTTTATTGAACGAATCGATGTGCGCTTTGATGAAAATATCGCCCACTGCCATGCCGAATTTCCTGTTAACGTATCCGAGGTTCGTTATATCAAGGCTGAAGTTGAACGCCTGCCCTTTCATGGTGATCTGCCCGGCGATCTCATCCGCTCCTATTATGCCGATAGCGTCCGTCGACATTGCAGGCTCATTAAGCGTTCTCGCGCGGATAAGCTCTATTCCGTTGTCGTTTATGCAGTTGAATTTAGTATCATAGAACTTGTTGATGTTAAGGGCCTTCAGGAAATTATAGGAGGATTCCGAGATCAACCCTTTCTTGTACGCGATGCCGAGCTTCGCTGTGTACTCGTCCGGAAGAGAGTTCATGCAGTCATAGAACAGCTTTCGGTTGCGTCCTAAGTCCTTTACGACTTCCACGTCCTTGATCGAATCCATGGAGACCTGCGCGTGAAGGCTAATCTTTTCTTTCTGGGCTTGTTCGAAGAGTTTTTCAAAATCAAGCTTTCCTTCTATCTTCCCCTGCCGGAACTTCTCATAAGCAAGCTGCAAAACCGATTTCGCGTCCTGAGGCAGGATGGCGACATCACCCGGTATCGCTACATAAGCGACCTCCACTCCAAGGTCCCCGGCGATGTTCAGAAGGTTCACTTTTTTCGTTTCACTGACATACGAATAAGCCGCTTTGTTATTGGCCATGACCTGTTTCAGGTCCTTGGCGTAGGTTCCCATCCTCTTGTAGAACTGCTCTGGCGTCTCGGAGCTGGACTGGGTTATTATCGGGAACACGCTTTCCTTGGCATTAAAGGACCTGACGCCTTTCTTCAAAGCTTCTTTCGCCGACAGGTCGAGCGTTGTTTCAAGGAATTTAGTGCCGGGGACCATTCCGTCGCCGAGGCTTTCATTGAAATAGCCTATTAAACCGGTCTTTTCTTCTCCGGCCTTGGTGGTCAGCCTTACCATGACCACGAACATGGGCTGGCCGGTAGCCTGATGAAGCTTGAAGTTGTCGTCGAAGTCGTGTCCCCTGAAAAAGCGCGGAATATGCCCTTCGGAGACCTTAGAGGCGAACTCATCGAAGTCAGCCTGTTCTTTCGCCGTTACTCCCTTGCCCGGTCTTAAATAGTACCAGGGTTGCAGTCCTATAGCTGTGGATCCGTCGGTCATTTTCTCCCCCCATTAAAAAACAACTAAAGAACGCCACCTGTGCGTTCTTTCCATCGGCAGATGGCATGCTTCTTGTCTCTCTACATATATTATCGGGTTAAATAGGGTGAAACTTGCGTGGAAAAGACAGGCGAAAACCTGTTATTTTTTGTGTGAAGACAGCAAATTATTCAGCGTCAGGCCCACGTGATCGCCCAGTCTGTAAAGCCAACTGACATCGTTCAGATTGAAAGGTTTAGCTTCAGGACTGTGTCCGAACATATCAATGATATCATAACCCAAGAAAAAGAAGCCCTGTGTGCGCGGATCGACCTTAAGAGGCATAATAAAAAGGCTCCTACATCTGGGAGAGATATTTTGCGTTATAGCGGTGACATTGCCTAGAGCCTCTACAGGTTTAACGTCATAGGTTATCGGCATGCCTGAATAGATCTTTTCTTTTATCCCAGATTTAAGGTAAAAGACCTGACTGATCCTGATGAACGACGTATCCGGGACATATACGGTGATACCTTCTTTCATGATTATTGCTGCCGCGCTGTTAGGATCATCCAAGCCCAGGTCTTTTGCCGACAATTTCACTGACTGACCTGTTGCAATATTGATCGGGGTGAATTGAGGATCGCTGTCTCTCTTATAGAATATACCCATGTAAGTGCTCGGCCAGATGTAATTATCGATTATCGCTTTTGCGTTGGCGGCCAGCGCGTCAAAATCTTTCGTTTTCATGAAAAGATTCCCAAGGTCCGCAGAATATTGCTTTGCTTGAAAGGCCGGGAAATTTTCGGCTGGTTTGCCTGCTCTCGAAAGGTTCGCCGGTATAGATATCTTAAAATCGCCTGGATTAAAAAGATCCATGATCTTTAACCTCAGCATGCTCAAACTGAATATTGGTAACATTTCTCATGCTCCGTTCATTATAACCATTGAACCCTGCAAAGTAAATCTTTTGCATCCATTAGATCATCGGCAAAAGGAACAAACAATTTCAATCAATTCATTTGATGTTTTCTGCATACTTCACAAATTTTTCACGCGACCAATTCAAGATCAAACTATCTTGGAAACCATGGCATCTGACACCTTCCCCAGGAAACATAGGTCGACATAAGGATCAAAAGTGCCTTTGACCGGGAGCAGGACAAGCGCGCCCAAGACTTTCTTTTCATTGATGATGGGTGTAATGGCGATCGCATTCACCGGATATATTACGTTGGCACTTAATATGGACAGTCCCTTCCACGCCCTGCTTGACTTATCGATATCGCATACGAGAAGATGGCTGTTATCGTGGAAATAATCGCTGCCTGAACTGTGCGCGTATTTCCTGCACAGAAAAGCATTGTTATTTCCGGTATCGTGGAGGAATATTGACGCAACTTCACCAAGTCTGACACCGGCTATCGCCTCAACGGACAACGAATTCAAGACGCTGCCATTCACTGGACAAAATATTCGCGATGTTGTCGGAATTATCATAGTTTGACCAAGTTGGAACAAAACCATTGACCGTATTCTTCAGGAGAACGAATTTTTGATCTTCGAAAAGATCCTCCCATTATGCCGGAAGTGAATTCGTCCAGCGGTTTATTTGAATGCGAAGCCAATGAATTCTGCAATCTCACTAAATGGATCCGACAGTTCTTCGATGCCGACTGTCTCCTGAGCAACGACCTTGAAAGCTCCGGCAATTATCTGTGCTCCGCCGCCGCTTCCTGTGCTATCAGGAGAAAAGTGGATCCCTTCCCCGAGACCTGTAATGCCACCGACCATTGCCGAGCTCCGATCTGTTTTACTTTTGTTAACCATAGGTATATCGGCTAAAGGCAGGCGAAATTTCATTATATTTATGTGAAATTTTCCGGCCCCGCGGACGATATTAGGGCGTGGCAGCATTCAACTTATACAGTATTTTCGGAATGGAGCCGAAACTGCAGGTGAACCTCTATATTCCCGGCAGGAATGCAGCCCAAGCAAGCGATCCAGAGTTCACGATAAAAGATGTCAGATTTTCCAGAGACGGCAAGGTGGTCGCTCCTGAACCCTTTCCGAAACCGGAGCCGCATACATTGCAGGAATTGAATTCCAGACTGCCCAAAGGCGGTACCGATTATATTATCTCGCTCCCCGTTAAGCTGCTGCCAGAGAAAGATCTTCTTATAATGCTCACAAAAACAGGGGTGATCAAAGATCTCCGAAGGTTCTTTGAAAGCGTCGCGTTGTGTTCCTGCATACAGCTCCTCAACGGGAAGAACGAGTGGCAGACCGTCAGCGGCGCCGTTTTCCGGGAAAAGATGGACCGTGGAGGAATAGAACTGGACCCGAGAAGCGTTTATGTAAAGTACGGAAGCTCCAATGGCTTAATAACACCGGCTGAATTTTTGCGTATCCTGGCCCATGAGTTCACGCCATTGCAGGACACATGATGAAATGAAGATCGAAGACGGCCTGGTAAACGATGTCCTCTCTAATTGTTACGAGAAGAACGTGCTCATAAAGTACTGCGAACTCATTTCAACAAAAAGGTCTTTGTCCTCAGAGGTTGAGAGCGTGCGGTGGCAGATAGAAGATCTCCATAAGGAACTTATTAAAGAGATACGCAGGTTCAGGAACGATCTCCCGCAGGACGCGGATAAAAGAGCTTTTGAGCCGATGGAGATAACCCTCAAAAAATAAGCTATTAACGGGGTACGACGTGCCTGTTAATACGCCGCCCCCGATAATAGCTTACTTTTGGCCCAGTTTCGTTATGCCGTTCGGGCTAACCCTTATTGATACGGGCTTTGGACCGTTCTCAGAGTTGCTTAATCCAAGGTCTTTCATACACTCATCTATTCTACCGTTCACGGAGTTGTTCAATCCAAGATATTTCTTATATTCATCTATTCTGCTGACTGGCCCTTCATAGAGTGTCCCATCCGAATCCATCAGCTTTTGATAGCCAGAATTTCCATAAAACTCCACAAGACATGCTTTTGTGCCGGATGAACCTTTTACTGTTATCTTGGCTATTTCCTTTGATTTATCCAGGACCTCGACAGTTACCTCTTTAAAGTAGCCATTTCCTTCATGTGCTATTCCCGTGATAGCCTCACCGAGGCCGTCAGGAAGTCTGAATATGTTGATCAAAGTGAGTTTCTTCACATTTTCATCATTTAGTCTCTTTGCCATGGACTCCATACCGAGTTTACCTGTACCATAAAACTCGTGGGCCTTATTTCCTTTTACATCAAGCGTGATCCTGTTATCTGACATCAACTTGATCGATTCGCCTTCGCTTACCCAGAGAGGATTGCTGTATGTTTCGTTCACGAGGACCACTTTGGCTCTCTTTATTTGCTTACCTGAAGCATCACTAATGGTAAGCGTATATTCAGTAGCGGTTCCCGCGCTCCTGAAATCTGAATAGTTATGGTCGACCGCGTTGATCTCGATATTAACGTTCTTCAAGCCTTGAATTTCGTTCAAAAGCCTGATAAGAAGGACCTGGTTCAAATTATTTATGTTGTTGAGTTTGATCTCCTTTATTCCCGCTAACTTGAGCGCGTTCGTTAATTCTTGATTTTTCTCCATCGCTAACGCCATGATCGCGAAATCCCGTGTCTTGAAAAGATCATTGGCCGGTTTCTGAACGGTCACGTCAAGCTTTATTCCGCAGATATCCTCAAAATAACCCTTCATGACCTTTATTTTGTAAGCCTCTTGATATCCGGTCTGCTTGCTTATTACATCACCCGCCTTGGTCAGGAATCCATCAGTTGCCGCTGATCCTGCCATACTGAGCCCGAAAGCCGGGAGGGATCCAAGTCCAACGGTTTCACCGGTCGCAACAGCCTCTATTCCGATGAATGCCACGCCTGAAGCGCCGCCTTTCACGACTCGCCAGCTGATATCCGTTGTACCCTCCAACCTCACATAAGGATTCTTGCTGGTGAATAAATCCTTGTCTTGGATGCCTGCAGTGACAAGCTCTATCGAGGATCCTATTACCGCTCCGCCGACCATTTTGTTCTTCGCAAGAGGAAGGAAAACAGACCAGACAGCGCCGACCCCAGCGCCTGTTCCGCCTTGTTTCACCACATCTATCCATACGTCTTTGCTTGTGAAATCGTCTTTTGCTATCGCATGTTCAATAAGATCCATTGCAACAGACAAGCCCGCGCCGAACTTGATCCCGCCTTTTGCATTATTCTTGAAATCCTTAAATGTCATTTTCTGTAATGATCCGTTATCAGAGATCATCACATCGACATTCCCCCCCAACGCTTTTTTAGGAGAAGCGGTCTTCGGTTTTTCGATCTGCGTCGGGCCGCCTTCATTGTTATATTCGGCCGCATTTGGCCCTTCCCACTTGCCCGTCTGCCCGTTATATATATCCGTAAATGTATTTCTGTCGTTAGCGTTAGCTGCACCAAGAGTATCGTTATCTTTGCCTGTCTTGCCCGTTTCATCAGCAGGCTTTATCTCTTTCTTGGCATACGCGGGAATAGCGCCTTTCGGTGCTTCCGGCGCCGCTTCATCTTCTGGTTTCACTTCTTCTGGATTTGCATCCAAATTTGGAGTTTTTCCCGTAGGGAGAATATTCAAAACCTCTTTAATATTCGGCTTTTTTAAACCGACGCCCTGGAACAGCCATCTACGTCTTCCCTCCAGCCGTTCTCTGAATATCCTGTTAGTTGAATCTTTCTCGAAATTATCGCGGAGTTGTTTCAATTTTCCTATGAACTCTTTATTCAAACTTTTCTTATCCTTTGCGTTAACGAACATTGTCTGATAATCCTTCTTTAATCCATCCAAGGCCTTTTCATAATCCTGCTCCGTACTGATAATGATGCCTATCATATTCTCCGGCGCATCTTGATTTGCTTTTGTGCCAAATACTCCCATATTTCTTGTTGTCATGGAAAATTCGCAATATCTTTTATTGAAAGCTCCGATCAATGCCTCAAATAATTGTTGGTTTGTTGTGATCTTGGCGTCCACCTTTACTTCCCCCACTCCGAACAGCCTGGATATTTCGAGCTTTAGTTTTTCAACAGCTTGGGGGTTCTTTCCTAATTCACTATCATCCACATCCAAGCCATATGACTTGAACATATTTTCAAGTTTTAAAGTGAACCATTCCGTTAGCGCCTGCGGCCGGCTAAGGGAGAGCTTCCCGCCTCCCCTCAAAACGTTCTTTTCTCTGTCGCGCTCCATTTTAAATGTTCTACTGTATTCTTTGGCCACCTTGTCCGCAAAGAGAAGCCCTTCGCTCATTTTATTCTCAAGTTTTTGCTGGCTGTCTTCCCTTATCGCGGTAGCATTTGTACTTATCGAATCTGTTCCCGTAATATCCATAATGGATCTCAGGACTTCCCTTAAACTTACTTTTTTGCCGGTTTCGAAGCTTGCGTTATACCCGCTTTTTAATTGTTTCAGAGCTTTGCGATTTTTTTCCGTTGTTACCTTTGGCTCCAGATAGGGATCTATCAATTTAACCATTTCTTCCTTTGTAACAGTGGCATCATAAGCATTGTCATCCAAAGATGTAAAGACCGCCTGGTTCCCCTGTTTCTTGCCCCTCGGGAACCTCCAGAGCATTTGATCTTGTTCGCTGATGCTTGCCGGACCGCCCAGAACAACGCAAAAACTGCCATCGTCCATCTTTGGGTCGGCGCCTCTTTTACCTTCCAGCGTAAGCATTACATCGCCTTTTTTGTAATTTCCTGACGTATCGCCATTTATGATCACATTGAAACCCAATTTTTTTAAATGAGGCGCTAACTTATCCATGTATTCCC
This sequence comes from uncultured bacterium, assembly GCA_963727815.1. Taxonomy (GTDB): domain Bacteria; phylum Margulisbacteria; class WOR-1; order CAVSGV01; family CAVSGV01; genus CAVSGV01. Next base: position 509,610 of record CAVSGV010000006.1, on the reverse strand, counting down.
TGTATTCACATGGCACATAAACGGCAGGAACTTCACGAATATCTGGATGCAAAGCCTTCAGCTCTGTGAAGAATTCGACTGCATGATCAACGGCCGTATCTCTGTCCCCGAAAATGTCCTCTTTAAGCCGGAAAACGGGGGTTATCTTTGCTTCCGGGTGTGCTTTTCCGATATCATCGATGATTTTTTTGTACCCCGCAGGTAATTTATTGGGCTTCATGTCACCTACTCTATCAACTTCTATGATCAGGTGGACTTCATCTGCATTCGCAAGTTGTTTTTCTATTTCCGATCGAACATCGGATAAGTTTTTATTGGTTGAATACACCTTTGGCACAAAACCCTCGCTTATGTAAAGTTCGTATCCCAAAGTTTTCAGGTAACTCGCGAAGCTTTCGAGCGTGCCGGAGAAACCGGCGATCTTGTTCGGCTGGTCTGCGATGGATGTTGCAACAAGCGTAGCGGTCTCCGGAGTTATCTTAAAACCCTTGCCCGCTTGCCCCGCCTGGGTCAGGCCGCCACCCCATTCCACGCCAGGCATTTCCTTTCCTGTTGAAGCGTTAATAAGAATGAATCGCTGGTGTAAATAATCGATGCGGAAGCTGTAGCCAAGTTCATTCATCTTCATCTGGAATTCCCTTATCTTAGCGGCCTTTTCTTTTACCCCCTTGCTTTCCCCTTCCCATATCTTTAGGATTTCGGGATTGCCGGTGTTCACCACAAATCCGTTTTCGGTTTCAATGAATAAACTATCTCCGTCTTTTGTCAGCTTGTCTTCGACTTCTGCAAGCTTCTCCAGCAGAGTTGTGGCTTTCTTCCATTCATTTCTCTGCTGTATCTGTTGACCCTTTATCTTGGTGAATTCCGTTATGTTCTGGGCCATGGCTTCTTTGGGCGCCGCTATTCTGGCATCATTCAATTTCTGTTTTATGCCCGGGACATCGGCTTCATCAATAAGCAGGCGGGCATCCGGATCCAATTCAATGACGCCAAGTTGATTTTTGGCCAGCTTATTGTTGTTTATTATGAAAAGGTAAGTATCAACAGGCATATATACAATATTGCTGCTCTCCATTGTAAGTTTTATTCTCGCGGTCTTTGGTCCCATGGCCCCAACCTGGCGGTATTCGCCGATCTGTCCTGTTCTTATACCGTTCACCTCAAAGAACAGGCGGGTCTCATTGCAGCTTTTTACTGAATCCTGCTCGGAGTGGGCTATCATGTAGCTTTTTTCACCCAGAACATCCCTTATGACGGCGCATTCCGCGGCAACAACGGTCTTTCCTGTTGACTGCGGCTGCTGCAGCCAGTTGTTGTCCATTGCAAGCGTAAGAGCGCCTTCTATCTGGTTGATGTGGAGTTCAAAATCTCCTTCGGCTAAAACGGAGAAATGGTCCGATCTCATGGCAGTTTGCTTTGCTTCCCCATATTCCTCGGGGATGCCGCCGGCCGATCCATCTTGCGGGATACCGTTGCTCCTTATTCTTCTCAATTGTTCCCTGTGGATAGCTATAAGCAGTTCGCCAAGCTTGTAAGAACCATCCTCGAATGTGATCTCCTCGGTAAAAAGGGCTTCGATCTTTCCCTTCATATTCTGTTGAAGATCGACCCTGCTTTGTATCTTTGTTTGAACTTTGGCCCTGAGATCTTCCAGGTCATTCCACGTGGTCTTCTTCAAAGGTTCCTGAAGGCTTTCAAGGTTTGATTTTAATTTTTCTGTCGTATATCCAGGTGCAAGCTTGATATCTTCAACCCTGGGGAGGTTCTCTTGTGAGTCATTCCCGTTATTGAAAGCATCACCGATCTCTTTCTTGCTGATAACTTCACCCTTAACGACCGCAAGATCCGTTATCGCATCGTTAACATCATGCATGAGGTTTGACGGATCAGCAATGTATCTCGGATCGTTCGGGATGCTTACGACAAGCTCATATTCGTTCGCGTTCAGCACAACATGTGTTTCCACAGACGGGAAATCGGTTATTTCGATCTTTGACAGTCTCGCACGCCTTTTAATCCCGTCGACCATAACATCAACATATAATGATTTTATGGAAGCAAGATATTTTTCAATGCTCTTAAGATAGGCCGACGCGATAATGGGGTTGCCGGACCTGGTTACTGCAGGCTTTCCATCTTTCACATCTATTTCGAAAGCGGAAAGCTCACCTGTTTTGCCGGAAAACAGCGTTTTATATTCGTTCTTATATTTGGCTATGGCCAGCTTGAGGGCTTTTTTTACTTCGCCATTCGGACAACCAGCTTCTAATGAATCAAGGGTCCGGAAAAATTCATTCCACGTCCTGTTAACGTCCCGGTCGCCGATGAATACCGCCTTAACGGGATAATAAATTTCCCCTGCCATGCTTTCTTTCACGCTAAGCAGGATATTGTCTATGCGCGTGGACAATACATCTACCGTGCTTCTGGTATAGCTGCCGGTCGCGAACTTAAACGGAGATTTCCCCAGCCCTGCCGTCATCCTTAACGCATTGCTCGCTAACTTGCTTTTGGAAGCTTCCTTCATCAAATCCATCCATGTTCTGAAAAACGGGACCTTATCCTGAATGCCAAGAGATTTGATCCATTCCCCGGTATCATCGAGCCTGGCCAGGACTTCTACGTTGAAATTATCCACGGCTTTGCCTATTGTCCTGCGTCTTGCGTCGCTGTTCACCACAGGAAAACGGTCAAGCTGGTCAACGAGCAATCTTAAGGTATTAAGAGGAACGGTTACTGGGAAGTCGAGCGGCGTCCTGAAGGTGGGAAGCGCGGTCTTGCCCTCCGCCAGTCGCACCAGATTCCTTGTTTCCCGAGCAGCAGCACCGTGGTCTGCAGCACGAAAACTCCAAGCGCAAAACACGCGCCCGCCTGCCCGGATGGATCATTCTTATATTTTGCCAAGAGAGATTTAAAGGCCTTCGGGTTCCATTTATATTGCAATAATGTAAAGTAAAGGCTAAGTGTCTGCATGTCCAAAGAGTTTATAAGCCTATCGCCTTCCACGGTATTCCCCGCCTTGTAAGCATTACCGGCTGCTATAAGGTCGCCGGCAAGATTGGCGAACAGCTCCTGGAACTGGACGTACATTCCGGTGGTAATCCCAAAGCTTTCTTTAAAGGCAACCGCAGTTGTATGCGAAACAGGATTATTCTTTTCGATATTGGGGTTAGGCAGATCATCTGCCTTTGGAACATCTTTAGAATATGAATAAGTGTTCACTATGACCGCGCCTTTTTCGTTCTTTCTTGTCTGGAATACCCTTTTGATATCAGCATATGAAACAGGGGTGCTGATGTTTGAAACATCTTTAATGTCGCTTATGGTGCCCAGCGCTGAAAATGTCACCAATAACACATTGGACAGCATATCCAGCGCATTGACCTGCTTTTCGTTCAATTCCGGGTTATATGTCTCATTGTTCTTGTGTTGAAGGTAAAGCTCTATCTTCGCATTTTTATCAAGGCCTTTAAGTCCTTCGGTTATGCCGTCGGTAATGACGATAACTTTATTGGAGTTGCCGTCAAATCTTATAACGTCTTTCCAGGAGACCGCGTCAGTATTAAGCTGATCTGTCAATGCCTGCCAGCCTTTCTTAAAATCAACTATTCCCTGTTCATTCATGCCTTTTGCTTTTACCCAGTCATTAAGGTTCTCTTCGAGGCTTCGCAACTTCGTATCGGGATTCCCCTTTTTCACGAACTGATCGATGAAATTGTCGATATCTCTTTTGTCGATCTTTGTTGCCGCTCCCAGAACACCGCCATTGTGCCCCGCATCTGTGTAGAGGGATTCCAATTTTATCGCTTTCCCGTTAATGTCCTGGTTCCTCATTATCAGAAGGCGAACATAAGGGCTGGCGCACATATCTCTGTTCAGGGGATTCTCAAAATAGGTCATGACGGCATCATCAGCCCGCCCTGCTAACCACCCGCCGTCGGGAGATTTTATTGAAGCATCATCCGTATACTTGTGCGTACTGCTTATGTACTTTGAATCAATACGGTCCAGCGCACCGGCAATAAATGAGACAGATGTTTGTACCCACCATATTTTGGAAGGGGTCAGCGCCACCACCCATTTCAGGTAATGCTCCCGCTCTATCTGGCCGATCTTTAAGGTATCGATGGACTGGATAAGAAGCCGTTTTGCAATGATTGTCGATCTCTTTTCTCCCGGGCATACGGAGAGGGTTTCCCATTTGCCGTCCCTTTCAATGACCTTCTTTATCAATTCTTCCAGCGTTGCTGCAACGGTAACCCCGTCCTCCAGCAGATAGCCCTTTTTTGTCACTTGCACGCCGTTCTCGATAACGACGTGTTCATTATTAAAGCCTATAGTGCCTTCATCTGTCAGCCGGATCCCGTCGTTGAGAGAGGGCATGTTCAGAACATGCTGGAGGCTCGTGGGATAAAGCTTTAAGTATCCGTTGACGAATTCCGGGGTCACACTATCTGAAGCAAGTTCGTTTATGGCCTTCAATAATTCCTGTGAGGCTTCGAAAGCCTCTTTTTTGTTATTTTCCGCGTCAATAAAAAGAAGTTTGCCGTGCTTATCGATCAAGCCCTGCGCTTTTTCGGGAAATACCTTTGCCTTAAGGAACAGCATGGCGACAATATCGACAGAGTCCCTTGATATTTCCTGGCTCTGTTTTATCTGGTCCATATTATCGCGGATATTTGAAGTGACCTTATTCCATGTTTTCTTGTCCGGTTTAATGTCCGCAAGTTTTGAAGGCGTCTGGGCCGGTATCTTCTGGCTTAACCCCCAGGCGATCCCTTTAAGGATATCGAAAGATTCATTATAGAGTTTTATCGCTTCGGGATCGCTGCCGGTCAGCTCTTTGCGCTCGATAAGGTTTATCGCGAACAGGTCCCTGCCATCGCCGGTTTTTATGCGGAGATCGGGATACCCGCCTTTTTCAAGTCTGCTGGCAAAGTTCATAAGAGTTGTCTGGTTAGCGGCGCTGAGCCCGCCTTTTGAGGGTTCAAGCTTATTGATGATCGATAGGATCATCTCTTTGTCATTCCCGAAATTATTGGTCCCTATCGCTTCGTTGAGCAGCGCGTTGCGTTGTTCCGCGGTTATTGGGTCGCTTGATCCGTTCATGGCATTAATGATAACTTCAATGGCCTTCGCCGCGTCATCGGACAGTTTTAATTTCTTATCCTTTATATTTTTGAATATCTTGTTCAAAGCTTCCGATTCGCTATAGGTTATTTCAGAGGATATCTTGAAAGAACTGTTCTTGGAGAATATATCCGCGGCCTTTCTTATTCCCTGCGGATCAAGGTAGTTGTCATCCGGATTCGATATTTTGCAGGCGGGATCCTTGCCGATGCAGGAATATTTGATCAGGACCGCATCCGGGAGGTCCTTCGCCCTGTAAATTTCTTCCGAAGCTGCGGGTTTTTGGCCTATTTCAATTTTCTGCTGGTTGTAAAGCGCCGTTGACTCCAAATATTTCGCATAATATTTAACGAAGAATTCCTTGGTAAGATAAGCGAATCCAGCTTTACCCTTCCCGATCTCTTTCTCATAATCCTTGTATCCCGGCGCATTCCTGATGGATTCTTTTTCCTTTTCAGTTAATTTTGGGGAGTTGTTAATGGCATTAAAGGTCGACAAAGCGCTTACGCAATCTGCGTCATCGAACTTGATCTGCCTGAAAGCAGGCTGCACGTCCGGGAGCATGGCCCTGAGAACGGAAAAAAGCGGCCTGTCGGCTTCGTTAATGTAAATATTGGATACTTTGCCTTTGTCGATCTCATAAAAAACGATAATGCGCCTGTTGCCGTTAAGCATCGATAAAATATCCTTCTGGACCTTCGAGGATTTGGCCGGATCCTTGATCCCTGCCAGCAAAGCAAGATATTGCCCTCCGCCTTTCGCGACCAGGCGAAATAGCTCGGGATTCCGTTTTTCAAAACTCCTGCTTAATTGAACGACCGCATCTCCGAAAGATCTGAACCCGCGGTTATTCATGTATTCTCGCATATTCTTCTTTAGATCGTTCAGTATGGCCGGGGTCGGCTCAGGAAGATTAGATGAATCGTATCTCGCATTTCCAAATCCAGCATCTGAAAGAAGATTGGCCAAAGAGAGCATGTTAAAATAGCCAAGGCTGTCTGGAATGCTTTGAGCGCTCAGCAGTCCCGACAATTCCTTTTTAGCGCCTTCAGATAATGGCGAACCGCCTATCTCATAATAATAACAGCTGAAAGCGCCATAAACCGCGGTTTTATCGTCAGCATCAGAAGCGGCGGCCGGCTTTCCGGAGTTAGCGGCATAGGTCTGGCCGGCGCCATTTACCTTTGGAAGTGATTTTGATTCATCCGCCATAACTTTTCCCCTCGTTAAGAGTTGAATTTTACAGTGAGCCTATTGCTACTTTTATTTTATTGATATCAATCTCATCAAATGTGTCAGGAACTGTTAATAGGTCGCTACCTTTCTCAGAAAGGCGATTATTTATTTTCCCGACCATGACAGCTATTGCGGAAAGCGAAGGCTTAGTATTACTATTATTAGTATTCTCCGTTTTTGCTTTAGCATATAATTTATCAAGGTTCGCCTTAAGCTTCTTCTTATTGTCAAGAAGATTCTTTCCCGCCTTGATATCATCGATTAAACTTAATGCGTTATCGCCACCCGAGCTCTTGTCTTTATTAGCCGCCCCCTGGGTCAAATAATTCATTATGTCGCCGCCATCGTACTTTTTGCCTATCACATACCCTAAGTCATCCTTTGAGACCTTTGCTGGTATCCATGAATCGTATCCTGCCATGGCAACGACCATGCACGCGTCCTTCAGGTTTTCGCCGATCTTTGTTTTAAAGTTGGTTATTTTGAATAAAACTGTCACAGCATTGGTCAGATCTTTTTTCAGCGCAGGATCCGATATGTGCCCCAATAATGAATCCCAGGAAGTATTTGCATCTACTTTCCAATCTGTCTCTATCTGTTGGGCCGCCTCATCGACCTTCGCGTAGCTTACGTGCGTGAACACCGGGCATTCCTGGAATATCTTTACCGCTTGCGCCATGTTCATGCCAGGGTGCCTGTCAGCGTAATCCTTAATAGATTGATAGCTGATGCCAATTTCATAAAGGTCTATCTTCTCGTCGCTGTTCAGGTTGATGCTGGTTAAGAACGCCAAGTTAACTTTTTTCATGTCCAGGTCTTTTACCCGGATCCCGCCGTTATCGATTATCTTCTGGACCGCTTTCTGGACTGCCGGGTCATTGGTATTCTTGTTTGAGGGGTCTATGAAGTTGATCTGCAGCCACATGATCTTATCCCAGCTGGATGCGACGGCTGGGTCCTGTTCCGGGTTCGCCGTATCATCGGTGCCTGGAGCCGCCTGTCCCTGGTCTGTGTCTGTATCCGGTGTTGATCCCAGGTGCAGTCCATCATCGTTAGGATACTGTAGCGGTTGAAATCCTCTCTCAGTATTCAGTCTATCCTGGTCTGCCTTGTATTCATTTTCTCTCTTATTTTTAGCCGCCTGTGCTTCTTCAGCCAATGCTTTTTGTGTTTTATGTATTATGATTCCCCCGCCCTTTTGAATATCAATATATGCGATCTTCTTTGTGTCTGCATTGGAGTCCACAAATTTTCTAAGCGCTTTTGTTGCAACCAGCTGATCCCCTAACGAAAACTTTGGTGGAGTTGCATTTGTTGAATATAAGGCGCTCTGAATATCTGAGCTGCCCTTAATTTTAACCGATATTCCTTTCCCTTGAAGTATACCAATAACCCCCTTAAGCGCTTTGTTTACATTGTCCTTCCCTATGTTTTCGGCCATATTTTGGTTTTTATCAACAGTTAATGATCCCATTTGAATCCCTCCTTAAATACTTATTAAAAACAAAAAAGGCAGCCTGTTAAGGACTACCTTCAAATATTTGAACCCATTACTTGACCCAAAGTTAAACAGGCAAACCTTGATCAAGCATCTCTTACACTATTATATTCGGGTTTCAAAGCCGAAAACTTGCATCCTTTTCAAAAATATTCGTATACCCGAAACCGGGCATATTCCTACCTGAAAAGGGCGCAAAAACCCGCGGGCATACAAAGTCACACCTTGCCCATTATGTATTATCGTAACTGCGGAAGAAAAACTTGTATGTGAAATCGGTCGTCTATTTTACGAGCATCGTCCCGATGCCGCGGTTGGTGAAAAGCTCAAGCAGAATAGAATGCGGAAGTTTGCCGTCAATGATGTGGACTTTGCCGACGCCGTTAGTGATGGCGTCCAGGCCGTAGCTGACCTTTGGTATCATTCCGCCTGAGATGATCCCCTTGTCCATCATGGTCTTGGCGCTCTCTGCGTTTATCTCTGATATCAACTTTCCATCCTTGTCCAGAACTCCCGCGACGTCCGTCATAAGGACCAGCTTGTCGGCCTTGAGAATTTTTGCGATAGTACCGGCTGCGGTATCGGCGTTGATGTTGTAAACCTTGTTGTCGCCGCCTATCCCCACCGATGACACGACCGGGATCTTGCCTTTTTTCAGCGCCTTGTTGATGAGCGATTTCTTGATCTTGTCCACTTCACCGACGTAGCCGATATCAACCGTGCCGTTTACAAGCATTTTCTTCGCTTTTATCAGGCGGCCTTTCCGGCCTGAGAACTGGACGGGGCTTCCGCCGTGCTTTTTGATCATCTTCGCCAGTTCATTATTTACCCTGCCAAGCGCCTTTTCGACGATCTGCACCGTTTCAACACTGGTCTTGCGGAATCCCATGACGAACTCCACTTTGATCTTTTTCTTTTCCAGAAGCTTGTTGATCTCTTTGCCGCCGCCGTGGACCAGAACAACCTTGATGCCGACGAGGTTCAGAAGGACGATGTCCTGAAGCACTTTATCTTTGAGGTCGGGATCGGTCATGGACGCGCCGCCGTATTTGACCACAAAAAGTTTCTTGTGGAACTTCTGCAGGTACGGAAGCGCCTCAATGACAGCCTCTGCCCGTTTTATCAGGAACGTATACATTAATTCTCCTTTTAGTTGCCGGTTGCTAGGTGCTAGTTGCTAGGAATTTGTACTGACAACTAGCAACTGGCCACTAGCAACTAAGTATGGTATTTCGCGTTGATCTTAACGTAATCGTAAGTCAGGTCGCAGCCCCACGCGGTGGCCATGTGCGTTCCCTGCCCCATCATGATGCTGATATTGATCTCTTTTTCCTTCATGTGTTTCTGCGCCGCGTGTTTGTCAAAATATATGGCTTTTCCGCCGTCTATCACCTGCGTGCCGCCGATGAACACGCTGATGAGGTCCTGTTTTATGTTCGCCCCTGAATAGCCGACTGCCGCCATTATCCGGCCGAAGTTCGGGTCATGTCCGAAGATCGCAGCTTTCAGAAGGTCGCTTCCGACAACGGCTTTCGCGACAAGCTTCGCGTCCTTCGGCGTTTTCGCTCCCGCCACCTTCACCTCGATAAGTTTCGTGGCTCCTTCTCCGTCGCGGGCGATCTCTTTCGCAAGATAAATGCATACGTGATCAAGCGCAGCCTTGAACTCCTTCTCATCTTTCGCGCTGAAAGCCCTGTTCCTTGCCGCTCCGTTCGCCAGGAGGAACACGCAATCGTTGGTCGATGTGTCCTTGTCGACGACCACCATGTTGAAAGACCGCTCCACCGCTTCGTTAAGGTAAGCCTTCAGCTTTATTGATGGAATATCCGCATCGGTCGTGATAAAAGCGAACATAGTCGCCATGTTCGGCGCTATCATCCCCGACCCTTTCGCTATTCCGCCGATGGTAACTGTCTTCCCGCCAGCCTTCAGCTGCACCGCTATTTCTTTTTTCCTCGTGTCGGTAGTGAGTATGGCTTCCGCCGCGTCGACGCCGCCATCGACAGTGAGATTCTTTGATAGGTGTCTTACACAGCCCAAAATGTTCTTCATTGGAAGTTTTGAACCGATGGAACCCGTTGACGCGACAAGAACGTTGTCCGGACGGACGTTCAAAACCGCAGCCGTGGATTTGGCCATTATGTGAGCGTCCTCAAGACCTTCCGCTCCGGTGCATGCGTTCGCGCAGCCCGAATTGGCGATTATGGCCTGCGCCTTTCCATCCTTGATGTTCTCCATGCTCACCAGGACAGGCGCCGCTTTCACCTTGTTGGTCGTGAAGACCGCCGCCGCGTTGGCCAGAGTATCGGAATATATGAGGGCGATGTCTTTTTTCCAGGATTTTTTTATTCCGCAGTGAGTGCCGCAGGCCCGGAAACCTTTCGGCGCGGTTATTCCGCCGGGTATTTCCTTCATTACGGGTACACCGGAACGAACATCAGGCCGGTTGTTTCATTTTTGCCGAACATGAGGTTCATGTTCTGCACCGCCAGGCCTGACGCGCCTTTCATGAGATTGTCTATGACGGAAAGGACGATGATGTTGCCCGTCCGCTTGTCATATCGCACGGCAATGTCGCAATAGTTGGACCCGTAAACCTGCTTTGTCGTCGGAAGTGCGCTGACGATACGGACAAAAGGTTTGCCGGCATAGACCGACTTGAATTTTTCCAGCAAAGCCTTTTCATCGATATTGCCTTTGGCCTTCGCGTATATCGTTGAGAATATCCCGCGCGTCATGGGGATATAGTGCGGGACCATGGTCAGCTTGAGATCCCCTCCGACAGCCTGTTCAATTTCCGGAGTGTGGCGGTGGCTGGCGACTTTATATGCGGAAACCGCGTCGTTGCAGTTGGAAAAATGTGTCTCGTCGGTAAGGGTCTTGCCTGCGCCGGACATCCCGGATTTTGCGTCGATGATCACTGTCTTCGTATCTATCAGGTTCTCTTTGACCAGCGGGTAAAGCCCGAGTATCGAAGCGGTAGCGTAACAGCCTGGATTGCCGACAAGATCGGCGTTCTTTACATCGATTATTTCCGGCAACCCGTATACGGCTTTTGCAAGAAGGCCCTTGCTGGCATGCTCTATCTTGTAACATTCAGTGAAAATATCCGCTGATTTAAAACGATAGTCGGCGCTGAGGTCCACGACTTTTATATTCTGCTCCAGAAGTTTCGGAACGATGTTCATGGCCATGCCGTTGGGGAGAGCGATAAAAACAACGTCCGTCCCTTTGGCAAGCTTGTCCATGTCCTGCGCCTGGAAAGTGAGATCCGATAGACCCTGCAGATGCGGATACACGTCGCCGAGTTTTTTGCCGACATGGGAAACGGACGTTATCCATTCAAGTTTGACCTCCGGATGGCGAAGCAGGATACCCGAAAGCACTTCTCCGGTATAGCTTGATCCTCCTATTATTCCAGCCTTTATCATGTGTATCTCCTCACTTCGAACCGCTCGATCTCGATGGGTTCATCATCGCCTATCCACGCCTTCCGCCTGCAGATGGCTATCTGCTGCTGTGGCGTATCCACGCCTTCCAGGTCCGGCAGAAGAAGCCCTCTCCTGCCCGAACTGGATATTATTATACCGTATTTTTTAGCATCCAGCTCACTCATACTTGAAATGGGCTCCGGCTTTGAAAGCACGTCAACGGATATCTCCAGGGCGTTGATTTCGTCTTCGCGGATGGGAGAGAACCTGGGATCTCTTGTCGATGCTTCGATCGCATTGCTGATGATCTCCTCCGCAATGTTCGATCTGGTAGGAAGGAACGTGCCTATGCATCCGCGGAGTTCGTTGTTCTTGTGGATTGAGACGAAAACTCCGGCGGCTTCCTTGAACTCATCCGGCAACGGTTTGGGAGGACTTATCCTTTTGCCCTCTTTGATGAACGCATCGATGGTCCTTTTCGCAAGATCAACCTGGATTGACATCAAATGTGGCTACCATGTATCCCACGCCGAACGGGCCTTCGTATGAAAGCACCTCGGGTGTAACGTTCAATCCTTTAAGCGCTCCCATGAGCATGATGAAAGAGCGCAGGCCGCATTCTCCGGCGGCTTCAATAAGGGCCGGGTCCATGTTCAATATTCCCTGGGCGTCGTTGGCTTTCACAAGCCTCACAAGTTCTTCGTCGAACTTCTTTCCTTCTGGATTGAATCCCGCCGGCGCGTCGATGGTGAGCCTGTGCGACATATCGCCGCTGGCAATGATGGCTACTTTTTTCCCGAGGTTGTCCGATGCGGTCCTTATGGTCTCGCCGAAGCTGAAAAGTTCCTGGTAAGGAAGGAACGCCAGAGCGATGGGCACTATCGGTTTCTTAAAACCGGCCATGGTCGGGTAGTACAGCGGCACGACAACGCCGTGGTCCAAAACTGTCTCGCCGATGTGCGAGACCTCGATGTTCTGTTTCTTCGCTTCTTTGATGATCTCATTTGCCAGGATGGGATCGCCCTTGAAAGAGAAGACAGGTTTGTCGGCCCCGAAATAACCCAGGTTCCCTTCGAAAATATGGTTGACGTAAACAGGAACGGCAACCTGTGAGACGTTCCCGTGCGGGGTGATGATGACGACCGTGTCGATGTCCTTGGTTTTCAATCTCCTTCCAAGTTCTTCAAGCGCTTTCTTGGTCTTGATGACATCTTTGACCCTTATCCCTCCGACAGCCGGGACAATGACCGGCGGATGAGGCGAGATGGCTCCGTAAACGATTGCCAATGTAACACCGACCTTTCAGTTGTTTTGCGCTATGATATAATACTTTGAATTCAACTGCAACATACTAAAGGAGAAACATGACGCTGAAAGCTGGGATATCGGGAGTTAGGGGAATAGTCGGAGAATCGCTTACTGAAGAAGGCGTTTCAGATTTTTCTAAAGCTTTCGCGTCGTATATCGGAAAAGGCACAGTGATAGTGGGCAGGGACACCAGGCCGTCCGGCATCGCGCTGGAAAAGACCGTGATCTCCTCTCTGATCGGGTGCGGCATTAACGTTCTCTACGCCGGCATCTCCGCGACACCCACCATGCAGGTCCTGGTCCAGAAGCTGAAAGCGGACGGAGGGATAGTTATAACTGCCAGCCACAATCCAATTGAATGGAACGGGATGAAATTCATCGACAGCAAAGGTGTTTTCCTTAACGCAAAACAGAACAAGAAATTGTTCGATCTTTTTGACTCCAAAGAATTCAAGAGCGCGGCGATCCCCGGGAACATTAAGGACATTAAAGACCCTGATGGATATCATATTGATGCGGTCCTGAAGTGCGTGGACGTTAAAAAGATAAGGGCGAAAAAATTCAGAGTGGCGCTGGACAGCGTCAACGGCGCAGGGTCGGTGATAACCCCGCGGCTTTTGAAGCTGCTTGGATGCGAGGTTGTGGAGATCAACACCGACACCGAAAAGGAATTCGCCAGGGGAGCGGAACCGATCGCCGAGAATCTGGCCGATCTGTGCAGGAAGGTAAAGGCGGAAAAAGCGGATATAGGTTTCGCGCAGGACCCGGATGCCGACAGATTGGCGGTCGTCAGCGACAGGGGCGAAGCTATCGGCGAAGAATATTCCATGGTGCTCGCCGCGGAACATGTTCTCCCTTCATCAAAAAAAGGCTCGACGGTCGTGACCAATCTTTCCACCAGCAGGATGATAGACGACGTGGCAAAAAAATACGGGGCGAAGGTCGTAAGGACAAAAGTTGGCGAGATCAACGTCGTGGAGAAGCTGATCGAGATCAAAGCGGTAATGGCTGGTGAAGGAAACGGCGGAGTGATCTATCCCAAAGTGGTATCCTCAAGGGACAGTCTCACCGGCATGGCGCTCATTCTCAACATGCTCGCGGAGAGAGGCGGGACTATTTCGTCGATCGTCGCCGGCATACCCAAATATTATATGATAAAGACCAAGATAGAATGCCGCACAAAAGAAGAAGTCGAGCATAAACTGGAGAGAGCAAAGAAGAATTTCAAGGGCGTGAAGACGGACACGGCGGACGGCATCAAATTCATTTTGCCGGATTCATGGATGCACATAAGATCGTCCAACACAGAACCCATCGTAAGGGTGATAGCTGAAGCGAAAAGCATGAAAAAAGCGCGCGATCTTGTAAGGAAGGCTTCAGCTTAGACTTTTATCCTTGATATTGGAACGTCCAGCAGGTCTGCCGCTCTCTCTTTGGAGCCGGATTTCTTCACGAACATGCCGATGAGCGTCTTCTCCGATCTTTTCTTGAACTCCAGCAGGTTATCGGGCTGGCCGGTCATGAGGTCATCAAAAAGCATCTTCCCGCTGACCTGAACATCTTCAATAGTGAGGACATCGTCCTTTGATAAAAGCACCGCATTCTCCATGACCGCTTCAAATTCGCGGTAATTCCCCGGCCAGGAATATCTTGTCAGGAAATTGAGAACGTCCAGGCTGATGCTGTTTATGTGCTTCCCGTATTTGCGGGTGTATTTCGCAAGATAAGCGTCGATCATTTCGGGCAGGTCTTCCTTTCTCTCTATCAACGACGGGACGTTTATTATTTCCCAGTCGCCGAAGGCAGGCTCTTCTCCGCGGCGTTCCAGGCTTACGATGACCCTTACTCTTCCTTTTGACGAGCGGGATCGGATGTAGTCGATTATACTAAGCCTCTGTTCCTGGGAAACGACGTTCAGATCGCTCAGGTAAATGATGTCGGCCTCGGCGAGGGAATCCTGAAGCATGGTCCAGAATATCGTCTCGAGGTTCTCTTTCTGGAAGGCGAGCATGTTGATCTTTTTCATTTTAAGGTCCTTGCCGGAATATGAATGAAAAAGGTTCACAAGGCCGCCCACGTCGATGCCCGCTTCCGCGATGAATATGACGTTCTTCCTGTCCTTTATGGCCTGCTCCATGCTCCTCAAAAGCGATCTTATCCTGCTGCCGGAACCCGCGAGCCACTGGCCGTTCGTTTCGGGGTCGGCTTCGATGAAGATGGCGCCCTCAGGAAGGAAATTGCTCTTCACGGAGAGCAGAAGTTTGTCGGCGGTGACCGGCTTCTTGATGAAATCGCTCACTCCCAGCTTTGCCGCCTCCACCGCCTGCGGTATGGTGACGCCGGTGGAAAGCATTATCACCGTGGTGCCGGGGAATTGTTTTTTTATGTCCTTATAGAGAGCGAGCCCGTCAATGCCGCCCTTGTCCGCGTCCACCATAACGAAAGCGCCGGGAGACTCTTCCAATTTTTTCTTCAGGTCTTCTTCGTTCACGGCGGTGTTGATGTCATATGCTTCCTTCAGGGGGGATATCACCGACTGGTCTTCGCTAAGGATGAGTATTTTGTCTTTTATCATAGGGCGCGTTGATTATAACACCGGCTAACTTAAGGGTAAAGCGATCGAGACCGTGGTCCCCTTGCCTTCCCTGCTTTCAATTTCAATCGTCCCTTTATGTCCTTCGATGATGCTGTGCGTGATGGAAAGGCCAAGTCCGGTCCCGTAATGTTTCGTGGTGAAAAAAGGCTCGAAGATGTGCTTCAGGTTCTCGGCCGTCATGCCCACGCCAGTATCAGATATCTTTATCGACAGGGCTTTCTTGGGTTTGTCTGTCTGGTTCACGGTCAAGCCGAGTGTTCCGCCGCTCGGCATGGACTGGATGGCGTTCAGGATCACGTTCGAGAGCGCCCGCGCCATCTGGTCCCTGTCTATGAGAAGCTTCACGGAAGAGCCGTAGTTCTTCTCCAGTTTTATTCCGCTCCTCTCGATGTCATCCTTGAAATCGTTAAGCACATCATCCACCAGCTCGTTAATGACCACCTGCGAGATCTGCGGCTCCGGAGACCGGGCGAAATTTATCAACCCTTCCACTATCCGGTCGATCCGGTTTATCTCCTTCGGGATTATCTCCGTGAACTTGCGCCTGAACTCCGGGTCCTCATATCTTTCCTGCAGGAGCTGGGAGAACACTTTCATGGAAGACAGCGGATTTTTTATCTCGTGCGCCATCCCCGCCGCCATGGAGCCGAGCGATGCCAGCTTGTCCGCTTCCACCAGCTTGTCTTTTGTCTGTTTCAATTCTTCGTACTGTTTCGTGATGGTGGAATACATGACAGAGTTCTCTATCGATACGGCCACCTGGTTCGCAAGAGTTTTGAGAAGTCCCACGTCCTCGTCGGTGTACATGTCGCCCGACATTTTGTATCCCAGGGCGATTATAGCGGTGAGCTTTTCTTTTGATATGACCGGCACCCACACGGCCATCCCGAGCCTTTCAAGTTCGTCCCTCAGTCTTTTCAGTTCCGTCAGCCGGGCTTCGTCCTCTTTCGAAAAATAACTCCTGTCTATCTCCCCTTCCACTTCGTCCCTCACCAGTACGTCCTTGTATTTTGAAAGCCACGCCGCTATGGGCCCCCTCACGTCAAAATCGATCCTCTTGTACTTTCCGCCGGTGTCCACGTCGCACGGCGCGCTCCTGAACCTCTGCCGCCCGCTGTCGTAAAGAAGGAAAGATATCTCGTCGACTTTTATCGTCTTGAGGAACGTGGAAACAATAAGGTCTATCAGCTCGTTAAGTTTTATCACGGAAGTGATCCCCTGGCTCATCCCGAGAATGGTGTTCTGATAATCATATCTGCCGCCGAAGAAAAGCCTGTCGGTCGATAACTGCAAAGTCTTGTATACCGTGCGGAATGTCAGAGCGCCGAGCAGGGAAAAGAACATCACCATGAGAAGCAGTCGGTAACTGAAAACGTCGCCAAAGCTCCCTCCAAGGATGAGCCCGCCTGCCGAATAAAGCAGGGTGAATATCGCCGCGATGATAAGATATATGGAACCCTTCTGTACCATGAATTCTATGCTCAGAAGCCGCCTGATGCCCATGGCATATGCCGTGGATGAAATGAACAATATCGTAAAGAGAAGCCCGTAG
Source organism: uncultured bacterium (assembly GCA_963727815.1). Lineage (GTDB taxonomy): Bacteria > Margulisbacteria > WOR-1 > CAVSGV01 > CAVSGV01 > CAVSGV01. The sequence continues at coordinate 492,859 of CAVSGV010000006.1, read as the reverse complement.
CCCACGTATCTTGTCTCTCCGGCCCACGGAAGCAGCAGGTTCGTAATGCCGCCCAGGACCGAGCTCGCGAACAATCCGAGAAAAAGGTATCTGAGCTGCATCTTCTCCATGCCCACGGAAGCGTTGTATTTATTCAAAATGTTCACCAGGCCGAAACCCAGATAGACGATGAAATACATCGCGAAGAAAGGATATCCGAAAATGATCATGAAGATCTCCGAAGCCGTAAAAAGCTTCAGCATAAGGTCCGTTGAAAGCATCAGCAGGATGATGATGACCGGCAGGAATATCGTTATCTTCTGCGCTCTCGAGAATTCCCTGGTTTTTTTAGGGAAAACATTCGTAAAATAAAGGAACAAGGGCGGTATGATGACCGGGCCTATGAACACCAGCTTGTCCCAAAGCACCGTCAGCGCCGTTGACGCCGCATATACCAGATTGAAAGTGGCATACATCCAGAGCCCCAGGCATACGGCCATCCCGAAGAAAGTCCTGTTCACTTCGCTGCGCATGTTCTGGAAAAGGACGAAGAAACCCAGCGATACCGAAACAACTATAACGTAGAACGGTATCAGGAACCTTGAATTTCCGTTCGCTATTATCGTGGCCGTGCCCACAAGGAGGAATGCCAGCGTGATAAGGAACGTGCCTCTTGTCATGAAGTCGTCTATGTCGAGCAGTTTCAGCCGAACGATGGCGTAGGTTACGAAACCCGCCAGCACCAAAGTGCATGCCGGCCCTATCGTATTGACCATTATCGGCCCAAAGCTTACCGCGCCGTTCGACACAAGGAAAATGTTGAAGAATATTCCGATGACCGCAGTTATGAGCGTACCAAGCATAAGATACTGCATCTGCAGCTTTTCTCTGCCGGACATCTTGACGTACTTGCTTATGATTATGTAGAACGAGTAGAACAGATATGCGATGAGGTAGAACGCGAAGAGAGGATACCAGGGTCCGTGCTGCGGCTCAACGTAAGCCGGAGAAATGCCTGTTGATATAAGGTCCGTGAAAGAAAGTATCCCGAAGATCAGGGCGGGAAAGAAGATGGAGAACTGGACTATCCTCAGCCGGATGTATTCCTTCTTCGGAAAAACGATCGAAAAATAAAGGAAGCACGCGGGCATGATGGACGTCGCGAAGAACGACATGTTGATCCAGAAACGTTCCCAGATCGGATCCGCAGTGGACGCTCCGAGAACGTAGCTGATGGTCCAGACCGCGAGGGACAAAATAACTGCGCTGAATGAAATGTTCGTCGCGCTTTTCCTGTCCTTTACCGCAAGGTACGCCGCCAGCGCGATATCGATGGCGAAAGCAAAGGTCAGGATGACATTATTTATATCATAGGGCATTCCTGAATACCTCCTCAAGCCTGGCGAGTTCTTCCGCGGTATTCACTCCCATAGCTTGGTTCGGATCTTCCGCCGCGTACGCGAATACCGGAAGGTCTTTTTTCCTTAAGATGCTTATGACGTCCGTAAGATAAAGTTCTTTTTGCGCGTTATTCGGCTTCACGGAATCGAGCGCGGAAAAAAGGTCCCCGCTCTTGAAACAGTAAGACCCCGTATTTACTTCCTTTATCTTTTTCTCATCGTCGGTAGCATCCTTCTGCTCCACGATCCTCTGCACAAGCCCGTCCGCGGACCTGACGATCCTCCCGTAAGAAGTGGGATCGACAACGTGAGCGGTCAATACGGTGGCGGAGGCGTTGTTATATATATGTAAGTCGATCAAGGCTTCCAGTGTTTCCGGCTTTATGAGGGGAACGTCTCCGTTCAGCACAAGGACGGTGGAATCTGCGATGTAAGGTTCGGCCTGCTTAACAGCGTGTCCGGTGCCGAGCTGTTCCTTTTGTTCGATAAACGTGACGTTGAAGCCTTCGCATTCCTTTTTCACGATGTCCGCCTTGTAGCCGACGATAACGAAAGTGGCGTCGAGTTCGATCTTTTGCAAGGCTTCCAGCACCCTGGTTATCATGGGTTTTCCGGCTATCATGTGGGAAACTTTCGGGAGATCGGACTTCATCCTTACTCCCTTGCCGGCAGCAAGGACCACGGCGACTTTTTTCATATGAAAGTCCATTATAAATACAAATAATGACCTTGACAAGAATATAAGTAAATTGTTAGTGTATCGTCGAGAACGGTTGGGAGGTGAACAAGTGTCAAAGACCTTATATGTTGGCAATCTCCCGTGGCAGGCCACGGAGGAAGAGCTGACCACCGCTTTTGAAGCTCACGGCCAGGTCGTCTCAGCAAGGATCGTCACAGACAGGGAAACGGGAAGGTCCCGAGGTTTCGGTTTTGTCGAGGTGGAAGATGCAGATTCCGGGAAGATAATAAAAGCGATGACCGGCGCCTCGCTCGGAGGAAGAGCTATTATCGTCAACGAAGCCCGTCCCAAGCAGTCAAGGGGAGAAGAAACATCCAGCTGATGATGGATGAAAAAAAGATCATAAAGAAGCTGAAAGCTCTTTTAGACCCTTCAAGGTTCAGGCATTCCTTGAGAGTTCGGGATAAAATTCTGCATCTTTCTATTTTCCACAAGGTAGATCACAAAAAAGCCGCCATAGCAGGTCTTCTTCACGATTGTTCAAGATACATGGACAGGCCCCGCATGCTCGCGTTCGCGAAGAAGATCCATCTCAAGATAGACGCAATATCTCGGCTGGAACCGAAGCTGCTTCACGCTCCGCTCTCCGCATACATCGCCCGCGAGAGATTCGGCATAAAGGACCCTGAGATACTGGGGGCGATAGCCGCGCACACTCTGGGAAAAAAGCGCATGAACATGACGGAGAAGCTGGTTTATGTCGCCGATCACGTGGAGGAAGGAAGATCGCATGCCTGGGTGAATAACGCGAGAAAACTCGCTGAAAAGGACTTGGACAAGGCTATTGTAGCCATATCAGGCTCTATGATAAAATACTTGATAGACAAGGACTTGCCGGTGCATCCAACGACGTTCGAGGTGAGGAATTACTACATATTAAAGCATGAACAGACATAGGAACTTAATTAAGCTGAACAAGAGCCTCATAAAGTTATTGGCTTCGAATCCAAAAGAGAGATCCATTCATCATACCCACCACCATAAACACAAAAGATCCGGAAGAACGTTCATGATCGTCGGCCTCATCGTCTTCATGTTGACCGCATCGGTATTCATAGGCGTTACCTCCGCGGTAATATCAAGGTTCGCTCTGCTTGAAGCGTTCCTTACCATGATGTCGACGACGCCGTTCATTGGCGAGACGAACATGCTGGTCGTGGGCCTGGACAACGTTGAGGGTTCGCACAGGACGGACACCATAATGCTGATACACGTTTCTCCGGCCAACAAAAAGGTCTATGTCGTTTCGATCCCCAGGGATACCATCATGAATGTACCAGGCATCGGTCTCACAAAGGTGAATCACGCATTCGCATACGGCGGGGTCGACCTGAGCAGAAGGACGCTGGAAGATTTCTTCGGCGTGAAGTTCCCGTTCACGGTCGTCATAAACATGGACGGTCTGGCCAAGATCATTGACACTATGGGCGGGCTTACCATCAACGTGGAAAAAAGGATGTATTACGTCGATTACGCCGGCGGGTTGTTCGTCGATCTTTATCCCGGCGTCCAGCATCTTAACGGCAGGCAGGTCTTGAGCTATGTCAGGTTCCGTCACGACGCGACAGGGGACATAGGCAGGATACTTCGCCAGCAGAAATTCATGCAGGCGCTCGCCGCGAAAATATTGAGCAGAAAGGACATATTAAGCACTCCGAGGGTCATATTGTCGCTTCTTTCCAATATCAACACGAACATGAGCGTAAGGCAGATACTCGGGCTCTCGCTTGTAATGAGGCAGTCTTATGACATAGGCAACATTGAAATGACCTCTCTGGCCGGCGACCCTGTGATGATAGACAAGATATTTTATTTTAAACCGAGCTTGGCCGAGGCCGAGAGGATCACGCGGAATTATTTACAGCCTCAATATCAGAAACAGAGGACCCTTGTTAACTGGAGGGACTCACATACCTAAAAAGGATCAGATACGCGGGCTCGTCGACAAGATCTCAGCGATACTGGATGACAAGAAAGCCCTGGATGTTAACGTGATAGATGTTTCCAAATCTTCCTCTTCGCTCACCGATTTCCTGATAATCGCAGGTTCAATGTCATCGCCGCACACCAACGCTCTGGCCGGCGCGATAGAAGAAGGCCTTCGTAAAATGGGATACAAAGTGCCGGCCTGGCAGGGCAAGCCGGAATCGAACTGGTTGATACTCGACCTTGGAAGCATAATCGTACATGTTATGGGGCCTGAAGAAAGACAGAAATACCGCCTCGAGGACATATGGAGCCAGAGCGCGGTCACGTATCACATATAAAATAAAAAATGGAGCCGGGGAGGATCGAACTCCCGACCTCTTGACTGCCAGTCAAGCGTTCTCCCAGCTGAACTACGGCCCCAATCTTTGCTGAAAGGGCATTTATTATAGTATAAATTTTGAACAAAGGCGATAAAATATGCTAAAACCGTCAAAAGTGATTGCCATCGGCCTCAATTATTACGACCATGCGAAGGAAATGAACGCGCCCATTCCCGATCATCCCATAATGTTCATTAAGCCGCCGACATCTGTCATCGGCAATGGCGATGCGATAATCTATCCGCCGCAGACAAAGAACCTTCATTATGAAGGCGAACTTGCGGTGGTCATCAAGGACAAATGCAGGAACGTGTCAAAAACTGACGCGGCAAAGCACATCAAGGGATACACTTGCGCAAACGATGTTACCGCCCGCGACCTGCAGAACATCGACGGCCAGTGGACGCGCGCAAAATCGTTCGATACTTTCTGCCCGCTCGGACCGAGGATAGTTCCCGATATAGATCCGGCAAACCTTAAGCTGATCACAAGGCTGAACGGTAAAGTGGTCCAGAATTCGAACACGAAGAATTTGATATTCAACGTATATGATATAGTGTCGTTCGTGTCGTCCGTGATGACGCTTCTTCCTGGTGATATAATAAGCACCGGCACCCCGGCCGGCATCGGGCCTATGCAGGTGGGCGATACGGTTGAAGTGGAGATCGAGAAAATTGGGATATTGAGGAATATGGTGATTTTGGAACCTGCGACTAAACGTCGCGGTTCCAAATAATTCAGGAAGCCGCGACGATATTGTCGCAGGCTTCCGTCATTAAGAAAGGTGCAACATGGAGAACATAACTTTCGATCATTTCAAGGCGATGGACCTGCGAGTGGCCGAGATCAAGACCGCCGAAGACATCGAAGGCGCTGACAAGCTCTATAAATTATCGATCGACATCGGCGAGGAGCGGGTCATCGTCGCCGGCATAAAGCAGTTCTACTCAAAAGAAGAGCTGATCGGCAAAAAGATAGTTGTCGTCGCCAATCTTGAACCGAGAACGTTAAGAGGGATAATAAGCCACGGCATGCTCTTGGCGGCATCCACCGAAGATAAAAGCTCACTCACATTGATAACCGCCGACAGGAACATACCGAATGGCAGCAAAGTTTCTTAAACCCTTCAAATTCGGCAAAGGCGTTATTTCTTTTATTTCAACAAAGTCCGCCGGCAACATCGGCTTTCACTGTGGAGACGAACGATCGAAAGTAGCGGCGAATCGGAAAGCTCTTGTGAAAGCTGTAGGATTCAAAATTGACAAGCTTGTCACCGCCAGACAGGTCCACGGGAACAAAGTGGCGGTCGTCAATTCGAGGTCTGCCGGAAAAGAGGTCCGGGGAGCTGACGCGCTCGTCACAAAAACATCCGGTCTTTGCGTAATGGTAAGGACGGCCGATTGCGTTCCCCTGCTCTTCTATGACCCCGTCAAAAAAGTGATAGGCGCGGCCCATGCCGGCTGGCGCGGGACATCTCTAAAGATAGCTCAGAAGACCGTACAAGCGATGGTCAGGCTGGGCTCAAAGCCGAAGGATATCAAGGTAGGCATTGGCCCATCGATAGGCCCGTGCTGTTATGAGGTTAAAAAGGACGTCGCGGTCATATTCCCCCTATATATATGTAAGGGAAATCGGTACTTTGTCGATCTTAAGCGTGAGAACAAAGATCAGCTGATCGAGGCCGGAGTTCCAAAGTCAAATATCGAAGTGTCGGGGATTTGCACAAAGGACAATTGTAAGACTTTCTTCTCTTCCCGCGCTTCCAATGGTCTCACCGGCCGTTTCGGCGCAGGGATAATGATCGTGTAAATGCTTCCACGTCGCTCATCAGCTGACGTCTTATCGAATGGTTCGGGTCACTGGCATCATCCGGCACATTCCGAATGTAAGCCTCGAATATCTCCGGTAATTCGGCCTTTTGCCTAATAAGTTCGGTCACCGCCTGAACACTGCCCCAGATGCTTTTTTTCCACGACTGGTAATGCGCCGCGAGAAGTTCGGCTCTATAGAACAACTGCTGAAGTTCAACTTTCTTTTTGTCGCTCATTGTGCAGTAAGAAGCTATCCCGTCATGCTGATATGATACGGGCATTGGGGCACCGCTGTACGAGGGCTTCGGCGTCCCATTGATAAAACCTCTCTCTATGGAGGGAGACCATTTCGTGTTCTCTTTTCCGGCCAAACAAAAAACTATCGGGTCCTTATCGTAGATGACAAATGTATCGGCGGACCTTCTCTTGATAATAAAGAACAGATCGATATTGTTCTCGTTCACCGCGACATCATGCGGCAGGTCCTTGTAAGGCGGGAACGGCCTCAGGTTTATGAACAGCATGCCCCCGACGTTCAAATGTCCGAGAAGCCTGTCTATTACCTTCTGCTGTTCCTGGTGGATATGCATCTTCGCTTCCTCCGAAAAATCCTTGCCTTCATTATTCACCAATTTCCATGTAGTGAACGGCTTTTTATCGAATTCATGCGGAAGCGGGTCGAGGCAGGGATACTTGGTGTTGCCGGTAAAATAATGCAGAACCATGCACACTGTAATAATATCGAAATCTGCTCCTGTCATGAAACCGTCCATGGTCACATCAAACCTGGGACGTTTGCCGTTCAAATATGTCACGCCGTTAACTTCACTTGAATCATTTATCTTTCCGTCTTTGACATATTGGCTGTAAACGATCTTGTCCCCTTTCAATTCAAAATACGGCATTAACACATCGATCCCTGTATATTTGAAATTGGTGGGATGGATTTCCTTTGCAACTTTATGTATGGAAGCTCCCCCTGTCTTAGGCCCGGAACCAATATCCAGACAATCGCATGGATCGGAGATATCGATGATAACAGATGGCCTGGCAACTGGAACATATTTAGGATCTAATCCATGGATATTGGCTAGTGGATGTTCTCTTTCCATATGAAGTCTTATGGCATTATTTCCCGGCAGCTTTGCTATGTTCTCCGAAGAAGCAATAACTTTTCTCTCGCGCATGTTGTTCATCGCTAACGCGAGCGGATAAAATCTGCTAAAGCTGGTCGCAGTGCAGTTCCGGTATTCCGGGTGCGCCTTGATAAGTTCCGTAAGTTCCCTAAGCATCCCCGCATTTTCAGGGCGGGCCAATAAAGGAAGTATCTTCTCCTGGGTGAGTTTATACCTTCCTTCATCATGCGGGGAAGGCACGCCGAAAATGCTGGCTATAGTCTGGACGGCCTGTTCATCTCGACTAAAGAGCATCTTGAATGCCGGATCGCTCATTATCCTTTGAATAATCTTCGCGCTATTTGGCGAAGCGCCGCCATTTATCGGGTCCATACCCATATCCTTACACCTCACTGGAAGCCCAAATGACCTTTTTTGGCCCCTTCCATATATATATCGTCAAGTTTAGGGGGATTTCCCAAACAATTCCTCTCGCAAATTTTTTCCAGCTGGTGTATAATAGCGAGGTTTTTCGCACAAATATTTTATTAAGGAAAGGTGATCAATATTATGGCAAAGGCAAAAAAGAGTTCCCCATCAAAAGTTTCAAAGAGAGGCAAGAAATACGTGTATTACTTCGGCGACGGAAAGGCCGAAGGCAACGGACAGATGAAGGACCTGCTGGGAGGAAAAGGAGCGGGCCTGGCCGAAATGACGAATTCTGGAGTGCCGGTCCCATCGGGATTCACCATCACGACCGAAGTCTGCAACATATTCTACAAGGTAGGAAGCAAGGTCCCTGTTGAAGTCGTTAAGCAGCAGAAGGACAACCTTGAAAGATTTGAAAAGTCCATGGGCGCAAAGCTCGGCGATGCGAAGAATCCGCTTCTGGTATCTGTAAGAAGCGGCTCGAAGTTCTCCATGCCAGGCATGATGGACACTATCCTCAACCTGGGTCTCAACGATGACACCGTCCACGGGCTCATCACAAAGACAAAGAACGAAAGGTTCGCCTACGACTGCTACAGGAGATTCATCCAGATGTTCGGCGGCGTGGTCATGGGAATAGAAAAGAACGAGTTTGAGAATGTTATATCGCATAAAAAAGAACAACTCGGCGTCAAGCTTGATACAGAGATGGATGCCGAGGCCCTCCAGGACCTCATCCAGAGCTACAAGACATTGATAAAAGAACAGACCGGCATGGAATTTCCGCAGGACGCGCACACCCAGCTGGATATGGCAAGAGATGCTGTGTTCAAGTCATGGATGAACCCGAGAGCAATCGTTTACAGGAAGCTTAACGACATCTCCGCGAGCCTCGGGACTGCAGTCAATGTTCAGGCAATGGTGTTCGGGAACATGGGCGACGACTCGGCGACGGGCGTCGGCTTCACAAGGAACCCCTCAACCGGCGAGAACAAATTCTACGGCGAATACCTGACGAACGCGCAGGGCGAGGACGTAGTGGCCGGCATCAGGACCCCGAAGCCCATAGCGGCAATGGAAAAGGAAATGCCTGCGGTCTACAAACAGTTGAGAGCGATAACTTCAAAGCTTGAGAAGCACTACCGCGACATTCAGGACTTCGAGTTCACCATTCAGAAGGGCAAGCTCTACATGCTCCAGACCAGGACGGGAAAGAGGACGGCATTCGCGGCCGTTAGGATAGCGGTAGAGATGGTGGAGGAAGGCCTTATCACAAAAGATGAAGCAGTGCTCAGGATAGATCCTGCGTCGCTCGACCAGCTCCTGCACCCGATAATCGACCCGAAGGCAAAGGTAAAGGTCATAGCGAAAGGTCTTCCTGCTTCTCCGGGCGCGGCTACGGGAACTGCGGTCTTCACTGCAGACGAAGCAGCTAAACGGGAAAAAGAAAAGACCATTCTTATCAGGAACGAGACCTGCCCGGATGATATCCACGGCATGAACGCCGCTCAGGGTATCTTAACGGCAAGAGGCGGCATGACATCTCACGCCGCTGTCGTAGCGCGCGGAATGGGAAAACCCTGTGTAGCGGGATGCGAGGAGATAAAGGTTGACGAGAAGACTAAGAAATTCACGATAAAAGATGTCGTCGTAAAAGAAGGTGACTGGGTAACGATCAACGGCTCCACCGGCGAAGTTATATTGGGCCAGGTCCCGACCATAGAGCCTACTCTTTCCGGCGAATTCGGCGTGTTGATGAAATGGGCCGATTCGTTCAGGACGACAGGCGTGCGCGCCAACGCGGACATTCCGCATGACGCAAAAGTCGCGAGAGGGTTCGGCGCTGAAGGCATCGGGCTCTGCAGGACGGAACACATGTTCTTCGCCGAAGAAAGACTTCCGCACATGGTCGCTATGATCATGGCGAACACTGAATCCGACAGGCGCATTGCGCTTTCGAAGCTGCTGACGATGCAGAGGAACGACTTTGCCGGACTCTTCAGAGAAATGAAAGGTTATCCGGTCACTATCAGACTGCTTGATCCTCCTCTCCATGAGTTCCTGCCGAAGCGCGAGGAGCTGATGGTGGAGATAGCGGTTCTGAAAGCGAAGGGCGCTGATAAAGATAAGACGGCGGAAAAAGAACGTATACTCGCAAGGGTCGAGGAACTGCATGAGTTCAACCCCATGCTGGGCCACAGAGGCTGTAGGCTCGGCATAGCATATCCGGAAATAACGGAAATGCAGGCTCAGGCGATCATCGAAGCCGCCTGCGAGCTGAAAAAAGAGGGGATGAAGATAGTTCCGGAGATCATGATCCCGCTCGTGGGACACGTGAACGAGCTAAAGTCCCAGAAGGAGCTCATCGTCAAGATAGCGGAAGAAACGATGAAGAAAGCCGATATGAAGATAGAGTACAAGATCGGCACGATGATCGAGCTCCCCAGGGCCGCAATAACGGCGGATGAGCTCGCGAAGGAAGCCGACTTCTTCTCGTTCGGGACGAACGACTTGACCCAGACCACTTTCGGGTTTTCGAGGGACGACGTGGTCAAGTTCCTTACCAGCTACATCGCGAAAGGGATACTTGAAAAAGACCCGTTCGCGACTCTGGACCAAAAGGGCGTGGGCAAACTGGTCCAGATGGCAGTTGAAAAAGGAAGAAGCGTCAATAAGGGAATGAAGATGGGAATTTGCGGAGAGCACGGCGGGGATCCGGCATCGGTGGAATTCTGCCACAGAGCCGGTCTTAATTATGTAAGCTGCTCACCTTACAGGGTCCCGATAGCGAGGCTTGCGGCCGCTCATGCTGCCATAAAAGAAAAAGCGAAGACGAGTTATTCGACGAAATAACTGATCAATATTTTTTCGGGGGCATATTTCGCGGATGCGGGAAATGCCCTCGGCATTGTAAGATGAATATTTGACTGCTACCATTGACATATTTTTGGCTATATATCAACAAATAATAATATTTTGCGAGGCAGCTGCTTGACAAGCCCAAAGCATGAGCGTATAATCCCAAATTCGCCGGTAAAATAATTTTCACTTCAGGAGGCCCAATGCTTATCCGCGAGGAAATCGAACAACGAGAAGACAAGAACCTATCCCCGTTCGCCGTTCGAGCAAAAAATTCAAAAGGCAGGGACACGAAAGAAAAAGAAGATCCATACAGGACCTGCTTTCAAAGGGACCGCGATAGGATCATACACTGCAAGGCATTCAGAAGGCTGAAGCACAAGACACAGGTTTTCATTTCTCCGGTCGAAGATCACTACAGGACTAGGCTCACTCACACTCTGGAAGTTTCACAGATCGCCAGGACCATCGCGAGAGCGCTAAATCTGAACGAGGACCTCACGGAGGCGATAGCGCTGGGACACGACCTGGGCCACACGCCGTTCGGGCATGCCGGTGAATATGTGCTCGATGAAATACTTAAGACCATAGATGTGGCTCCGCAGAGATATTTCATGCACAATGAACAAAGCATCCGCGTGGTGGAGGTCCTGGAAAGGAACGGCAAGGGTTTGAACCTGACATGGGAAGTTCGTGACGGCATCCTGCATCACCCGCAAAAAGATCCGCAGCTGCCGGCGACGCTGGAAGGGCAGATAGTCAGATATTCCGATCACATAGCGTATATAAGACACGATATCGAGGACAGCGTGCTGGCAGGAATAATCAAGGAAAGCGACCTGCCGAAAAAACATACCGATGTGCTGGGGAAGAACATTCTTGATACAATAATCCCCAGCATCATAAAGAACAGCAAGGACAAGAAAGTCATCGCGATGGACAAGGATATTGAGAGCGCGATGAACGGGCTTTATGATTTTCTTTATGAGCGCGTTTACACGAGCCCGTCCGCGAAGGGCGAAGAAAAAAAGATACCTTATCTCCTAACTCAGCTGTTCAAATATTATAGGGACAATCCGGAGGCGATCCCCTATTACAAAAAGTCGTGGAAAGAGGTTGAGATCGTCCAGAATATAATAGATTTCATAGCCGGCATGACGGACAGGTACGCGACCAACAAGTTCATCGAGATATTCGTTCCGAACGAATGGCACACGAGGTAAAATTCAAAATGAAAAAGGCAAAATTAAAAGATAATGATGTCGCTTCGCGACACATTAATTTTTCTTTTATAATTTTAAACTTTAAATTTATATGATACCTAGCGCAACTATTGATGAGATAAGGAACAAGTCTGATATTCTTCAGATAGTGGGCGAATACGTCCCGATGAAGAAAAGGGGCAAGAACTACCTGGGCCTCTGCCCTTTTCACTCCGAGAAGACGGCGTCGTTCACGGTGAGCCCCGACAAGCAGATATTCCACTGCTTCGGGTGCGGCGAAGGCGGCAATGTTTTCGCGTTCCTCATGAAGATAGAGAACATCTCTTTCGGCGAGGCCGTGGAGCTTCTCGGCGAGAGAACGGGGATCGCGGTCAAAAAAGAAGGCAGGCCGTATCAGGCTGAGGACAACAAAGAAAGATATTTTTCGATAATGGACATGGCGCTTCAGTTCTTCAGGAACAATCTTGACGGAGCCGAAGGCGCTCCCGCAAAGGAATATGTGAGCAAACGGCAGATAACCGAGGCTGCGTTGAAAGCTTTCGCTCTGGGATACGCGACGCCGCAGTGGGACGGACTTTATAACCATCTTTTCAAAAAAGGCGTTCCGCAGAAGGACATGGAAACCCTGGGGCTGATAATCCAGAGGAACGACAAGAGCGGATATTATGACCGGTTCCGCGGACGACTGATGTTCCCGATATTCAACGTGCGGGGACGGGTTATAGGATTCAGCGGAAGGATATTGACGGCCGGCGCACCGGAAGAGGGCGCGAAGTACGTCAATTCTCCCGACTCGCCCATCTACAACAAGGGTTTTTCGCTCTACGGCATCAGTGTTACGAAAGAAGAGATAAAAAAAGCAAAGACGGCCGTCCTTCTTGAAGGGAACGTCGATCTTATCTCCTGCTGGCAGAACGGGATAAAGAACGTAGTGGCCCCGCTGGGGACCGCGCTGACGCAGAACCAGGCAAAGACCATCCGGAGGTTCGCGGAAAATGTCGTGATAGCTTTTGACGCCGACAGCGCCGGCGGAGCGGCCACGGCGAGAAGTGTCGACATTTTAAGGGACGAGGGACTGAACGTGCACGTTGCGAGATACACCGGAGGGAAAGACCCCGATGAAGCTCTCAAGGCGGACAAAAAAGGGTTCATCGATTCATTGGATCACGCGATGCCGTGGATAGAATACAAGATCATCACGGCAATATCGAAATACGACCTGAACGAGATAGAGAGCCGCGCGAAAGCCGCGAAAGAAGCGGCTGCAGTCATCGGCAACGAAAACGACGAAATGGTGCGGAAGGGATATATGAAGCTTGTGGCGGAAAAACTTGGCTTCGGCTTGGAAGAGATCTCCGCCGAAGTGAAGAGGCTGGGGTTCTATGTAAAAAGAGGCGGGGACATGACGCTGAAGAGGACCGTAGAGAAGCCGGCGTCAAAGATCGAAAAAGCGGAGGAGAGCCTGATAAAACTTACCGTCGTCAACAAGGGGATCATGGATTCGTTCATGAAAGAGATCGACTGGCAGGAATTCACCGGAAAAAGCACGAGGCTTATGGCGGAGCTCCTTCAAACAGCCGACCTCGGAGGGACCGACGTGCAGCATTTTCTTCTCGAGAACCTGCCCGACGAGGGATCAAAAAAGGAATTCTCCAGGATCATGATGAGCGATCAGCCGGAATCGAACATGGAAAAGACCGCGAGGGACTGCATAAACACGATAAAGGGCCATCATCTCCAGTCAAAGCTTGAACATCTGCGGGGCGAGATAGTTGCGGCGGAGAAAGAAGGGCGTCTTGACAGCGTCTCCACCCTGCATAAGGAGTTCAAGGACGTGAACGAAGCGTACAGATCGCTTTCGATATAAATAGAGTGAAATTTTAGGTGACAATTGGCGATAAAGAAACAGAGAAATGAGCAAAGGAGTGGTAAATTAATGAAGGCAGCACAGAACCTGAAAAGTCTGAAGAGCATGGGAGAGAAGAAAGGATATCTCACGCCGGAAGAGATAATGTCTATTTATCCCGAGCCGGAAAAGAACATCGATGAGATAGAAGAGCTTCTTCTCCACGGCATTGAGATATCGGAGGACAAGAAAAAGATAGTAGCTCCCGCTCCGGAGGAGACCACCGTTGATGTGACCGAGGCCGAGGTACGCGGCGCGGGCATAGATGATACGGTAAGAATGTACCTGAGGGAGATAGGAAAATACAAGCTTCTGAACCCGACCGACGAGATAGACTGCGCGAGGAAAGTCCGCGCGGGCTCGCTGAAGGACAAACACAGGCTTACGAATTCAAATCTCAGGCTTGTGGTATCCATCGCAAAGAAATACACCGGCCGCGGAATGCTTTTCCTGGACCTTATCCAGGAAGGCAACCTCGGGCTGATAAGGGCCGTGGAAAAATTTGATCACAGGAAAGGCTACAAGTTCAGCACTTACGCAACGTGGTGGGTAAGGCAGGCTATAACCAGGTCCATCGCCGACCAGGCAAGGACCATCCGCATACCCGTGCACATGGTGGAGACCATCAACCGCTTGAGGAAAGTTTCAAGGACGCTCCTGCAGCAGCTTGGCAGGCGGCCCACCGAAGAAGAGATCGCGAAAAGGTCCAGGATGTCGGTCGATAAGGTGCGCGAGATAGTAAAGATATCGCAGGTGCCGCTCTCTCTTGAGATGCCGGTGGGCGACGAGGATTCATCGCGCCTCGGCGATTTCGTAAAGGACACCGCCGTGCAGGCGCCGGACGAAGTTGTTCTCCATGGGCTTCTCAGGGAAGACCTTGAGGAAGTAATGTCTTCACTCTCCGACAGGGAAAAGACCGTTTTGAAGCTGAGGTTCGGGCTTGATGACGGACAGCCGCGCACTCTTGAAGAAGTGGGCAAGGTGTTTAACGTTACCCGCGAGAGGATACGTCAGATAGAAGCGAAAGCTCTCAGGAAACTGCGTCATCCCACCCGCAGCAAGAAGCTGAAAGAATATTTGAGGTAATGAAAACATCAGTAGCGAATGGCGTTGCCCCGGTCTATCCCACCGCATTCAAGATAGGAGGCAATGCCAGGAGCACGCTTACGATCTCCTGGCCCACATGCACTGAATCGATTTATGCGCTCGACCAGTATTACAGGGAAATCTCCAAAGCAAAATTCCCACTCCTTTCAATGGAAGAAGAACAGGAGCTTGGGAAAAAGATCGAGAAAGGCGACCAGAAGGCCAAGGAAGAGCTGATCTCGCACAACCTTAGGTGGGTCGTTGCAATCGCTAAAAAATATCAATATAAAGGTCTATCTCTCCCGGATCTTGTAGAGGAAGGGAATTTGGGATTAATAAAAGCGGCGGGTAAATATAATTGGCGCAGGGGATTTAAATTCAGCACATACGCCACTTGGTGGATAAGACAAGCTATTACAAGGTCGATCGCAGACAACGGCCGGACCGTGAGACTTCCCGTACACAAATTCGAAAAAGTGCAAAAACTTGCGACACTGTTCAATGAACTTACAAATAAGCTCGGCGGATTCCCCGATTATGATGAGTTCAAAGGATATGCCTTAAGGAACAAGATAAAAGCCGAACATTTCGACGATCTTATTATTCTGGCATTGCCGATAATCTCCCTAGAAGAAGAAAGCCCCGAGAATGAAGGAGCGGGCCTGACCGTTGAAAACATAATAGTAGACGTACACTCCCCTTCAGCTCTTGCGATCGCGGAAAAAAGCCAAATGAGGGAAAACATATTTGAGGCATTATCGAACCTGAATGAAAGAGAAAGGGAAGTGATCATCAAGCGTTTTGGCCTTGATGGAAAAAAGCCAATGACCCTTGATGAGGCCGGCCACCGTTTTAGCGTAACGCGGGAAAGAATAAGGCAAATTCAAGAGAAAGCTGTCACAAAACTACAAAGGAAAAAGATCGCGGATAAACTTTTTTCTCATTACGTCTAGCTATTTCCTCTTTATCAGCATCACCTGGTAAGTTAGGTTCTTCTCGAAAACTTCTCTCTGCAGCGGGACAAGGTTGTTGACGATGACCTGCTTGATGGTCTTCCCTTTTACGCGGAACTTGAAGAACAGGTTCATCAGCCTGTACACCGGAGGCAAGTGGACCTGCACCGTAGTAAGTATGCAGTTAAGGACCGGTTTTATGTAATTAAAATAGACGTCGGTGCCGTATTCCAGAGTGGGAAGAATACCCTGAGTAATATCCTGCTTCTTTATCACTCTGAAACCCGCGTCGTTCAGCTCTTTCAGATAATCCTTCAAGGGTGCGGAAGGCAGGTTCGGCGTGTTCCGTGCGGATTCCTTTTTGAAGTAATCGGAGATGAGAAGATATCCTTTCGGTTTAAGTATCTCTTTTATCTTCTTGAAAGCATCTTTGAACGGAATGTACTGGACGCTTTCGCTCATAAGGATGAGGTCGAACTGTTTTTCCGGCTCGAAATCTTCAAGCGTGGTCAGGCAGAACTGCGCCTTGCCCTGAGTGTTCTGCAGGAAAAGCTCTTCCTGATATGGGTCCGGACAGATGCCTGTGACGTTGTACCCAATTTTTGAGAGCTTTAACGCGTTGCCCCCCACCCCGCAGCCCACATCAAGTATGGACTTAACGCCTTTTGGTATGAAGCTGACGAGGTTGTTCGCATATCTTTCCTGCGCGGCCTGGAAATTCTCCAGAGTTAGTTTGTCGCCTCTCTTCCACAATCCGAAGTGGAGGTAATTTGTTTTTGAAAGGTCGAGGTAAAGCTTCAATACAGGCTGAACCCGCACTTTTGTTTTTTCAATTTTATCCATAATTGTAATAGCCCCACGGGGAATCGAACCCCGATCGTCAGCTTGAAAAGCTGATGTCCTAACCGTTAGACGATGGGGCCATTTACAAAAATAGTTTATCAGAATATCCGGATTGACGCAACATAACCGTTCTGTTACCATCCTGAACAAGGGAGCTTCTACATGTGAGGCTGAGAACCCCGAATAGATCGGGGGACCTGACCTGACCAAGATAATGCTTGCGGAGGTAAAAATGAACAAAAACGAACTGCCTGAACTTGGAAAGATACACCCCGAATTTTTCGACAGAGTGATATACCCACGGCTTGGTTCTGCTGATAAGAACATAGTGATCGGCCCGTGCCACGGAGTAGATTACGGCGTCCTCAAGGTGGGCGGCGGATATATGGCAATGTCAACGGATCCATTTTTCATCGTTCCTTCGCTTGGATTCGCAAAAGCCGCGTGGTTCGCCTTTCATATAGTGATGTGCGACGTCGCAGTGTCCGGACTAAAGCCAAAATACTTGACCGTTGATCTTAATCTTCCTCCGGAAATGACCGAAGCTCAGCTTGAGGAGATGTGGGTCGCTGTGGATAAGGAAGCAAAAAATTATAATGTCAGCATCATCACCGGGCACACGGCGAGGTATACCGGATGCAGCTATCCGATGGTAGGCGGGGCCACTTCGATAGCGGTCGGAACGGAAAAAGAACTTAGGGGCCCGCATAAAGTGAAAGCGGGCGATAAGATCGTGATAACAAAAGGCCCGGCCATTGAAACAACGGGACTTCTCGCGGTCCTCTTCCCACAGAAATTCATGAATGCCGGCGGCGCCGCGTTCCAGAAAGAAGCGGCGGGAGTGTTCGATCAAATGTCGGTAATGGATGATTGCGCGATAGCCCGTGAGTTCGAAGGTGTTCACACGATGCACGACGCGACCGAATGCGGAATATGGGGCGGCCTGTACGAAATGGCAAGGGCCGGCAATTACGGTCTGAGGGTCGATAAGGAGTTTATACCCATCCAGCCTGTCATCAAAAAGACGGCGGAACTTTTTAAGTTCGATCCTTTCAGCTCGATAAGTGAGGGCACATTGATCGCCATGGTTGACAAGAAAGAAGCGGATAAGCTGGTCGAGACGTTTAAAAAGAACGGGATATTGAGCGCAATTGCAGGTGAAGTGCTGCCAAGTTCTGAAGGGATCAACATATCAGTTAAAGGAGAGGTTTTCTCTCTCGAGCATCCGAAAGTGGATCCTTACTGGATGCTGGCTGCCAGTTTTTCCAAATGATCAGTGATATTCGGCCTCAGCCGGCTGAGACTGAAGAAAGTATCTGAACACTGGTCCATGTCAGCTCCCATTGCGATCATCTCGCTCAAAGAGAACGCTTTATGGCCGTTCACTTCTCCATCCTTATAATGTATGCTCTCGGCTTCCTGCCGGGAAATCTTCAGCATATAGCAATAATTGATCTCGTTATTCCAGTAATAAAGCTGCCCCACATTTCCTCCTCGCTTGAATTCTTGGAGCAGGACACCTTTGGCTTCGGACCCTAAAGACCCTTCCTTGACCTCCAGCGCGCAATACTTCCTGGCTGGATCGAACTGATAAAAAGCGATCTCAACTTCGCCGAGATCACATTTCCACACCTGCAGATATTTGTTTATCCCGTCCTCTTTTATCGGCCGCAATCTGTTGATGTCATCTATCTTCAGGCCCAGTTCGCCTTCCAGTTCATGTAATGCCGACGTCCTCGGGTCCAGCGTAACTTTCTTGTCGGGAGTTGAGGTGACGTGGCCGCCGACGGAGACGGCCCATTTTTCGGGGAACACGTATCTGTTGCTGCTCCTTTTTTGCAATATTACGGAATTATCAGGCAGAACCACGATAATATCCACCGACTTGTGACGTGCCCCGACCCGGTGAGCCTGCCAGGACATCATTTTTGATACCGCGACCCCGGCGATATCGCATACTTCGAAATATTCCATATCACCGGGTTTAAATACGGCGGGTTCTTCAAGGCGGTCGGCACGCAAAAGCTGGGATTTGATCTCCTTGTGGTCGCGTTTAATCTTGAAAAGCGGATGTCTGGCATACTTCAAAGCGCTGCCGGGCTCATAACTCTCAAAGAGCCATTTCCCTATCGGAGCGAACATATCTGCGCAACGTTGGGGGATCGAAGAATCAATACCAAAGGCCTTGACCGCCGTCGGCAACACCGCGATATTGACGAAATTCCCTGAAAATTTCATGAGCCTTCCTTTAACAGATATTTGTTCTACCGATTATTATCGGCGTATCAGGCGGAATATTTCACTTTGTGAGAAGGATCGGTATCAGAGGTTTTGCGCCGGTATCTTTCCCTTGATGCTCATATCGATCTTAAGTCTCATGCCCACCTTCAGCTGGCTGGGGTCGGCTAGGCCGTTCAGGCTCATTATTTCCTTGTAATATGATGCGGAATTGAAATATTTCCTGGATATGCTCATCAGCGTTTCGTGCGCCGCTACGACGTGATAAACAACTCCCGAAGCAGATGCCAGAATTTTCGCGACAGCTTTCGGTTTGGCCTTGACCGGGGCCGCGACAACGCCGCCCCTAGCCCAGTTAAGGTCTATCTTCAGTGTCATGCCCTGCGGAAGATAGCTGAGATCTGTGATATTGTTGGCATCCGCTATCTGCCTGAAATATTCTGGCGAATTGAAGTATTTTCTCGACACGCTCATGAGAGTATCGCCCATTTCAACTTCATGATACACGATGTTCGGTGTTGTGGGGGCGGAAACGGCCGGAGGCAGAGGCCGTATCGGCGCTATCTCCACCTGAGGCTTCTCGCTGGCCTGAGGAGCCTGGGCCGTCCTGAGTTCCGGATATTTGTTCTTCAAGGCCTCGATCTTGTCCGAGATCGCCTTCCGCCTGGACACGGCTTCCTTTTCCCTGGCTTTAAGCTCGATGAGTTTTGAAGAGTCCCCTTCAGCGTTCGCCTTGACCATTTTCTTGCTCAGCAGGTCCAGATATTCGTCCTGTCTGTCCAGTTTCGCTTCAAGTTCTATCAGCTCGATAGTAGCCTTCTCTATCTCCTCTGTGGATGCGGTGCCGGTAGTAGTAGTTTCGACGGAAGGCTGCGCCTGCTGAGCCGCCTGTTGAGCGGAAAATTGTTGATATGTAGGGACCTGGATAGGGTTCTCTTGAGGCGTTTCAGATTGCGGAGGACCGCCCATGGCCAGCGCCATTGGTGAAAGTACAATGACCAACAGAACGGTGAGGCAGATGTTAGCGGTCTGTTTCATAGCGGCCTGAATTGTATCACGGTTTATTGCCATAGTAAACGATTTGGTGATCCCTATCTCGGAAGCGACACTTTGAAAGTGGACCCTTTCCCCGATTCGCCTGCTCCGCCTTTGGCGGGGCTTTCAACATCGATCTTGCCGTTGTGCGCGTCAACTATCCATTTTGTTATGGAAAGTCCCAGTCCCACGCCGCCCCCGCTTCCCTGTTTCACCTGGTAAAAAGCTTTGAATATGTCCTTCTGGAGCTCTTTCTTTATGCCGAGCCCGTTGTCCCGCACCGTAAGCGTAAAATTCCCCGGATTTGCGGACAGATCCACCCAGATGTGTCCGTTGTCCTTCGTGTTCTTGGCGGCGTTCTCAAGGAGATTCGTTATCAATATCTTTATCAGGTCGTGGTCGGCCCGTATTTGCGCTTCTTCCGGCAGGTTCAGAGTTATCTGTTTTTTTGGATAAAGTATCTTCAACGTTGAAGCGCAGTCGGCGACGAGCTCTCCCAGATTAAAACGCTGCTTTTTCAATCTTTGCACGCCCATCTGGCTCCTGAACGTAAGAAGAAGGCTTGATACCAGTCTGCCCATCCAGTCCGCCTCATCCTTTATCTCTTTGAGCGTTTCCCCGCAGTTCTTCGGCAGGTTCTTTTCTCTTAAAGCCACTTCCGCGTGTCCGGAAATGACCGCCAGAGGCGTTCGCAGCTCATGCGACGCGAAGCTCAGGAATTTCCTCTGATTTCTGAGGGTGTCGAACGATACTATGGCGCTGATGCCGAAACCCAGGATTATGACGGTGCAGAACATCACGACCGCCAATATGACGCGGAGGATCTTCACCGTGTTGTACATCTGAGCGGTCGGCACGGCGACCTCAAGGTAGCCGAGGTCGCGGCCGTTGAATTCGATGGAACGCTGATATATCTTCAGGTCGGTGCCGTCCGACATGACCACGTCCCTTATAAGATCGTCCTCCCCGACAATGTAAGGAAGCGAATTCCTTTTCAAGCCCGGCGACTTTGCAAGCACTTTTCCCTGAGAATCATTGTACTGCACCAGTATGCCGCTTGAAGTGAATTCATTTCCCTTTGGAGAAAAAATGAAAGCCGCGGGATTCCTGATGAATTTGTCCTGATCCTGCTCGATGTCGATCAAAAGATTGTCGGCTTTGTTCAGGATGCGCAGTTCTACTTCCTGCTCCACTTTTCTTTCAACGTAATAATAAAGGGTCAGAGAAGATGCCACCATAATGAAGGCGGTAAATATCATTATCCAGGGCGTTCTTATTCGCATATCTTGTAGCCAACCCCGTGGACCGTCTGGATAAGGTTCTTCTTGAACCCTTTGTCCACCTTGTCGCGGAGATACTTTATGTACACGTCCACGACGTTGCTCTCCGGGCTGAAATCATAACCCCAGACGTTCTCGAGTATGAGGGTCTTGGAGAGCACCTTGTTCTTGTTCTGCATAAGATAGCTGAGGAACTTGAATTCGGTCGGGGAAAGGTCGATCGTCTTCTTTCCTCTTCGGACCGTATGCGAATCGGGATCCAGCGCCAGGTCGTCAACGGAGAACGTTGCGGACTTTCCCGCCGCTCCCCTGCGGGTCAGCGCGCGGACCCTCGCGAGAAGTTCGGCAAAAGAAAAAGGTTTGGTCAGGTAATCGTCGGCGCCCGCATTAAGACCCGCGACCCTGTCCTCGACAGCGTCCTTTGCGGTAAGCATGATGATGGGAACGGTCTTGCCAGAAGACCTCAGTTTTTTGCAAAGCGTGATGCCGTCCATCTGGGGAAGCATGATATCCAGGATGATGATGTCATAATCGCCGTCGGTCGCCTTGAAAAGCCCCTCATCGCCGTCGAAAGCGGCGTCCACGGTAAATCCTTCGCTCTTAAAGCCTTTCCTGATAAAACTGACTATCTTTTTTTCATCTTCGATGATGAGGACCTTCATGTGAAAATTATATCACAGTTTTACCTGCTCTAATGATTCTCTAATGTTTTTTTAATCGCGGTTTAAGGTCCCGGGTATATCATGTCCGCAGAAATAGAATTAACGAATAAAAGAGGAGGTGAATTTAATGAAGAGATTAGTTGTCGCATTTATGGCGATCGTTTGCATCAGCACATTGGCTTTCGCCGATGTTACACCTGTAAAGACCACGGACATGAAGACAAAGACCGTGAAGGTTATGAAGGTGAAAAAGGTGAAAAAGGTAGTTGTGAAGAAAGTAAAGAAAACAGCTCCAGTAGCAGCCCCGGTAACGAAATAACGTTCCATGTTCATACGGAAGACCTGACGCTCAACAGAGCTTCGGGTCTTCTTTTTTTCAGGCTAGCTGATCATCGGTATGGTGAAATTTAGCGCCGTTCCCTTGCCGATCCCTTCGGATTCGGCCCAGATATTCCCTCCATGCGCTTCAACAATCTCCCTGGATATCGTCAGCCCTAATCCGACCCCTTTCTTAACCTGAAGCTGGGCGCTCTCTACCTGGAAGAATTTGCCGAATATCGCCTGAAGGTTCTCTTTTGCCAGGCCAATACCGTTATCAATGATGCTGAACTTCATCATATCGGCTTCCCGCGCGCATCTGATCTTCACCAGCCCGCCTTTGGGGGTATATTTCATCGCGTTGCTTATAAGGTTGATGAGAACGCGTTTTAATTTTATGGGATCAGCCGTCAATAGCGGCAGATTCGGCTCGGTTTCGACTTCGATCTTGATATGCGAGTACTCCTGCTGCTGCTTGAAGGTCTCCAGCGTCTGCTCCAGCATTACAGGGATTGATATTTCTTTCTTTGAAAGCTCTATCGGCTTGCCGCTTTCGAGGCGGCTAACGTCCAGAACGCTCTCCAATATTTCATGGAGGTTGTCGCTTTCCTTACTCAGCCTTACGAGGAATTGTTTCTGCTTCTCGTTCAGCGGCCCAACTTCCTCCGCAAGAAGAAGGTCCGCGTATCCCATTATCGGCACAAGAGGTTCTTTCATTTCGTGCGAGACAACGGAGAGGAACTCTGTTTTCATTTTGTCAGTCCTGTTCAATTCATCTTTCGCCTGTTTCAGCTCGTCCAATTCCCTCTTCAATTTCTCTTCCGCCATTTTCCGCTCCGAGATGTCCCTCGCGGCGCTAAGGATAAGGTCTTTTCCGCCGACGCGGACAATCCTGACGTGCACCTCGACGGGCATAATGGAACCGCTCTTGCGGTAATGGGCGGATTCAAATGAAGTTTCTCCCGTCACGCGAAGCTGTGCTATCCTCGGCTCGATCAACTTAGCATATTCCGGAACGTCAAGGCTGCGGAGGTTCATTTTCAGCAATTCCTCCTTAGTATAGCCGCGGTCCGCGTAAGCTTTTTCGTTGACGAATATGAAATTGCCGTCGGTATCATGGAGAAAGATCGAATCCGTGCTGTTATCAAGCAGTTGGGCTTTCAGCTTTAGCTCTTCTTCGCTTCTATGCAGGTCTCCTTGGGCTTTTTCAAGCTCATTTATCCTGTCTTTAAGGGCCTTGTATTCCTGGTCTGATATTTCCATAATATGGTTATCAGATAACAACTTTCCAAATATCAAAATTCTTCGTAGCCCAGAGGGCGAAGAAGAATCGGGGCGAGAGGATTTGAACCTCCGACCTCTTGGTCCCGAACCAAGCGCTCTACCAAGCTGAGCCACGCCCCGACGGCTACGCCGTAATGACAAATTACAAATGAACAAATATCAAATTAAGCCCAAACATCAAAATCCGAATTTGGATTTATTTCATTTGTCATTCATTTGATATTTGAAATTAGACATTTGTCATTCCCCGCCTCCGGCGGGGTATTGGGCCCTGCAGGGATCGAACCTGCGACCAACCGGTTATGAGCCGGCCGCTCTACCGCTGAGCTAAGGGCCCCTGCCCCGACGTCCTGTCGGGGAAATCCCAATTACCAAATCCCAATATCCAAAATAAACAATGATCTTACCTTAATTGGTCATTGTGAATCGGGAATTGGTCATTCCCCGCCTTTGGCGGGGTTCGGCCATTTCGAAGTATCCGGCCCGAACTTCTTCTTGTTCTCAAGAAGTTTTTTCTTGAACTTCTTTACGTTGCCCAGAAGGCCGGTCACGGTCTTTTCGAATTCATCTACCTTTTTCAGCAGGTCTTCAACGTTCCCGGTTATTTCCATGTCCATTTCGATCACCTCATTGGCCTAACAGTTCTTTGGCCGGTTTTACGGCCTTTGGGGCCAGAGACATTATATGCTTGATAGATCTATTAATGAAATGGATCGTCGCGGAAGGTCCGACCACGCTTATTACTATGCCGATGATCGTGACTATGAGGAATATGATCGTGAGTTTTATCATCAGAGAGTTCTGCTTGGCCGTGCCGCGCATTTCCTGCACGAGCGTTTTCTGAAGGTCCATTATCAGCCTGTGCGAGTCCGGCGCGACGTGTTCAACCTTCTCCACCCTCATGAAATCGGAGATAACGAAAAGAATGAGCAGCATCACGAAGAAGACCATCACGCCCGCCACCACTATGATCGCGATGAGCGCGTTGCGGGGAGCGTGCGCGAGGCTGGGAACGTTCCTCAATAGAGTAAAAACTTCACTTGTCATACAGGCGGGGATTATAGCAGAGTTTGCGTTTTTTGTTAATAGTTAGTAAAATGGCGGGGTTGCGGGCAGTTAGTTCAGCGGTAGAACGCTTGCTTCACACGCAAGAAGTCAAAGGTTCGATTCCTTTACTGCCCACCATTCCTTCACTGGCGGAAATGGCTCGATCATCAGCCTGATGCAATGGGCGCGTAGTTCAACGGTAGAATGCCTCGCTTACACCGAGGAGGTCGTAGGTTCGACACCTACCGCGCCCAGTTTACTTTTGCAGCAAACCATCGCTGATGTTGGGCGGCTTGGAGACGCCGTAAGGTGTCGACAAGCCGCCTTATTATTGGCTGAGCTGTCGTTTCCTTCCGCCGAAGGGTCGCTCTGCGGGCCGTAGGCGGCCTCTCCGCTCTCTGAATACAATATTTTGACTTCTATTGTCTCTTTCGAATATATGACCTTTTCGATGTGCCTTTTCATGATGATCCTCTTCTCGGTTTTACTCTTCAATTTTGAGGCATTGACAATGCTTTTGAGGATTTCCTGGAGCTTTTCGGCGTCTACAGGTGAAGTTGACCCGTTAAGTGCGACACCATCAGCCACACTCTCTCCGTTGTGATTAAGCACATAGATCAAACTATCGAGGTATTGTTTGTTTTTCCTTATCTTATCAAGGTTTTCTATGATGTATTTATCAAGCCTGTCTGCGCTGACCTGCTTGATGCTGCAGAATGAGCGGTCCCGTTTAACGATGCAGGAACAGCGATAATAGAAATACCTTTTACGCCTTCCGTTCTTTATCTTGTTCGTAAAAACCGCGGTCATCACAGAGCCGCATTCTTTGCAGCGGACGATCCCCGGAAAGTATGAATAATTGTAGCTGACCATTTTCTTCTCGGGAACGGTCGACCTCAGTTTTTGGACCTCTTCGAACAATTCTGGCGAAACAATCGGCTCGTGAACCCCGCTATAGACATTCTCTTTATGCTTCGTCTTACCGGAATAGAAGACATTCTTCAGCATCGTGCCAATTGAAGTCTTTGTGAAAGGCAAGCCCGCTCTGTTCACTACTCCTTTTGACTTGAGCTTATCGTAAACTGCTGCTACTGATAGTAAATTAGCGAATTCCTCGAACATCGACCTGACTATTGCAGCATCCTTTGGATCAACAACTAACTTTTTATCATCTCTGACATATCCAAAAGGAGGTCTTCCGTTGCACCAAAGCCCTTTCTTGGCTTTCTCGATTATCTTATCTCGTATCCTCTCGCTGATAAGCTCCCTCTCGAATTGGGCAAAGGTTAGCATGATGTTCCTCAAAAGCCTGCCGGAAGGAGTAGAAGTGTCAAAACGCTCGGTGATGGAGAGGAAACTGACATTGTTCTTATCGAATATCTCTATAAGCTGATAGAAATCCCTCGGCGACCTGGTTAATCGGTCTATCTTGTACGAGATAACAATATCTATCTTGCCTTGCTGGATATCATGCATCATTTCTTTCAAAGCAGGACGCTCAAGATTGGCTCCTGACCACCCTTGATCCGAGTAAACCTTGTATATCTCCATCTTTTCCTGACTGGCAATGAACGACTTTATCTTCATCTCCTGCGCTTCACAGGAATTGAACTCGACTTCTGCCTGATTGTCCGTAGAAACTCTGGTATATATTGCCGCTTTCATGTTATTTGCCTCCTTTTTTTGAATCTAATAGGTACTTAAGCTCTTTTATGAGAACTTTCTGCGCCCTCATCCTGTTAAGCTTCTGCAGGTAATTCAGGAACTTGAAGCATTCGACCTTTTCAGCTGTCGCGCAAGAATATCCAGCTTCTGTCTTTCCGCAATAACAGCATGGATGAATGGGAACATACATAACTAAACCGCCTCCTTTCCCGAAAGAACAAGACAATGTGAAGCAAGATCAGCGGGCAACGAAGCACCGCCGCCACAGAGGAACACATAAACCGGAATACCCCGCCTGACCGCCTGACGAATGGTGTACAAGGTGCCGCGAGACTGGCCGCGAACAAAAGCGATAACAAGCGAGCAGGCTGAAACAAGGCGGCTGTTCCTGCCAAGAAGCGCAGAAACAACGGCTGAACGAGGCTGAGAAGCAGAACCGGAACCCCAAACAACCTGACCGCCGGAAGCAAGGAAACGGGAAACCAGAGGCCGGACCGGAGCAGGAAAACCGGAAGCAGAAGCCCAGGCGGAGTAAACAATACCTGATGCGGACAAACCCTGCTCAACCAGCGCTGAAAGGGCGAACTGATCCGCCCCGACAGCGCCGCCTGAAGCCACCCTGAAACCACGAGACACTAACGCGGAGACGAGCGAGGAAACGAACAGGGAAAAAGAGGCAGGCAAGGAACGGGAACCAACGATACCAACGACATGAGACATAATAAACACCTCCCTGTATAAATAAACACAGGGAAAAACCCAGCATTTTACCGCCCCTGTCACCCGGAGCGACCCTGAGAGAGGCGCAAGTCCTTATATCTAATAATGGCGCCGAATTGAAGGGGAAGCGGAGGGCCGGAAGGAAGCCGATTTATCGGCTGACTGGAGGAGGGAGCGAACTTCTTCCTGAAAAATTCCGCAAGGATGAGGAAATTTTCAGGATAGAGGGCTATATACGAAGTCCCACCGTGAGCGACCTTTACAGGGAGAAGGCGGTAAAATGCTATACTGGAAATGCTGGAAAATTAATATGCACATCGAAAAGTGGCATAATATTCGATAGAGGCAATAGAAGTCATTATATTGGATTCTGAGAGCGGAGAGGCCGCCTACGGCCCGCAGAGCGACCCTTCGGCGGAAGGAAACGACAGCTCAGCCAATAATAAGGCGGCTTGTCGACACCTTACGGCGTCTCCAAGCCGCCCAACATCAGCGATGGTTTGCTGCAAAAGTAAACTGGCTCGGCTCGTTCCGCTCCGAACCCATTCCTCTGATCGCGGGCGCACACCTTAGACCCCCACTCTATAATTGCGCCCGCACTTCTTCGGATGTAGAATGAGGAAAATGATAAATACAAATATAACAAATGAAGCAATAAAAGCTTCCACCATTTTCCCGGGTCATGAAACATTAAAACTTATGTTGAGCGGTTTTATTGGCGCGATGCTATCGATGATTGTCAATATCTTTATAATATTTTGGGTTCGCAATAGAGAAAAAGAGGATAGAATTGAACAGGAAATATTGCAAATGATAATGATTAGCATTAAATATCCCTACCTAGAAGACGATGCTTTTTGTAATAAATGGAAAACAAAGAAGAAATACTCTGCTGAAGAATTAAGATATGAAAATTATTGCTGCATAGTATTCAATATTATTGAAACGCTATACTTGCACTATGGTGGGAATAAAAATAAAATAGAGGGCTTTCTTGCTGTGAAAGAATTGATTAGACGACATCACAAGTGGTGGAAAGCACCAAGCGGAAAGCTGGATAATATTGATGGGTATGATAAGGGATTCCGGCAATTTGTTAACAGTTATTTAGAATGAACCTCAAAGGTTCATTTAGGAGGAGGCAATGATTCTGAACAGTTACTCATCGAATGCCCTGGTAACGAGGAAAGCGCTTATTATTGCGGCGCCGGGAAAAGGGAAGTACTTTCTAGAAGGTGTATTGGCTGATGTTAACAATTACAAATCATTCCTTAAATCGGGCATTGGGGGGAATTGGTTTGACCATGAAATTGAGCAACTGATAAATCCCAAAGCAAACGACTTACAAATCAAATTAAATAACACAAACACTGATTATTCATTTATTGTATTCGCTGGGCATGGAGGTTATAAACGTGAGGATGGAAAGGATTATCTCGAAATTAATGATGATGAGTTTTTTGAGGCACTAAGGCTTCGAACAAATTCCAAAAGACAAACTATAATAGTAGATTCTTGTAGAACGCAAATGGCACTACTTAATTCTATGGGGAAATCATTAACCCTGGAATCTGGTGGGGATTCCGCTCAAAAGAGAAGCTTGTTTGATGCTCATCTTATGAAATGCGAAGAAGGTATAATAAGAATATTCTCAACATCAAAAGATCAGGCAGCAGAAGAAGATAAAGATGGCGGGCTTTTTTCATCATCGCTAATAAAAGTAAGCACTGATTGGGCAAATGCTCGCAATTCTGGCGACAATATATTAGATATTAAAGACGCTTTTGATCTTGCCTGTATTAAAATGGAAGATGTTACACACATTCAGAAACCAGAAATAAACCCGGGTAGAAGAAATTATTTCTTTCCGTTTGCCATTCACAAGAACCCGGTCAATAATAAGCAATATTAATATGAAAAAACTGATCATATTTATCATTTTCATACTGTCTCTGTCATGTATTGCCTTTTCAGAAATCACCTCCGTTGTTTCAAGTAAATATGCGAATAATGCTGCTCATGAGGTTACTTTCTACGACAACGGTAGAATCATTGCGCATAAGATATATTCCGAAAAAGGCGAGGTCGAGGACACTATTGGGAATATTCCTGATGGGATAGTAAATAGGTATTTCTCAAGTGGCCGATTAGAATCAGTAACGCAATATAAAAACTGTAAAGTCAATGGAAAAGGAATCATGTACTATGAAGACGGCAAACTTAAAACCGAAATAAATTATAAAGACAATAAACCGGATGGGGTAGCAAAGTCATATTATGAAAACGGACAAATACAAACTATTGCATATTTTAAGGCGGGGAAAAGGAATGGAACTATTAAAGCATATTATAAAAATGGAGTGCTTCACCTTGATGGATCTATGAAGGACGATAAAAATGATGGCTTATTGAAGGAATATACTGAAAAGGGATATTTGTATCATTTGCTCACATTCAAAAATGGCAAAATGAACGGTAAATATAAATTTTATTATGAAAACAGTGAGAAATTGTTTCAAGAAGGTAGCTTTAGAGATGGGGAATTAGATGGTATATCTACCCAGTATTCTGCAAATGGCGGAATTATGACAGAGGATTCCTATAAAAATGGGGTTTTGGTTAGTAACAATAAAACGGAGGTAGAACAAGGAACCCAAAGGAATAATAATGTCGGAGAGGAGAATCAACCCAAACAGTTTGCTCATGCTTCGTACATATTAGAGGCCTGTTTAGCAAAAGCCGGCGGATATCCTATTGAGAAGAATTGCTTATATCAGTTAATGTTTCTGGAAGCCGTCCAAAAGCTAGAAGGCGGGTATTTAATAGGAGCAAGCCCAGCATTTGATGATAGCACATCTTTTAGTGGTAATTATGATTTTGCGTTTTTATACACAGACAAAAGCTTTTCTCAGGGAGAAATTTTAAATGGATACGAGGCTTATTATGTCGGTGGCTATAGCTACCAAACCATGACTGGTTTTGAAAAAACCGTTCCTGCTTTTAAACTATACGAAGCCCAAACAAAATAATTTAATTGTCTCCCTTACACGCCAATTAAGTTGTCTTAACAGCGGTCTTCGCGGGGGTGTGGGGGAAGCGAAGACCGCTGTTCCCACCAGCTACAATTTATGCAAATCCTTGTCTTTGCACCCATGAATAACATTTGGTATGATCAGAGGGATGGTTCGGAGCGGAACGAGCCGAGCCATTGCTTTCGGATAACCTTGAGGAGGTCGCGAGAGATTTTTCCCTACCTTAAGGATATAACTGAAGATACCCCATTTGATTTCCCACCCATACTTCATCTATTTTTAGATCAGCCATATTAATCATTCTTCGCTTTAATTCGATAAGTAGCCATTCGTTAAATTGGTCGTTTTTCGAAGAATAATCCAATAATAATATTCTTTTATTTGCCTTAAGTGAGTTGTTCGTTAGTTGTATTGCCGCATTTTCTATCAATCGCATCACGTCATTCCGAATAAACCCTTCAACATCAAAAAATCCACCTTCTGAAAAATTAAACATGATAAAACCTGGCTTTACGAAGCAACGCTTCAATATTTTGGCTTTAATATACGACTTCTTATAATTGATTTCTTGCGAGCCTTCAGAAATCGCTCTGAGGACTCCCATAATAAATTCATTTTTATTTTTTGATAACAACTTCTTCCAGTTAATTGAAGCTGGGCATTTCTCAGGATAAACATGAATATAATAACCAAAAGAGTTGGTATATCTTTGCTGTTTTATTTCCTCATACAGATTGTGTTTAATCTTTTCTGATAGAGTGATTTCTCTTATGAAATCGGTTTGTAAAATTCTTTTAACTTCTAATAATGTATTTGCTTCTTTAAGATAATAATCGGGTGTAGGATCACTACCCTCCATTAATACGATCGATTCGATTTCGACATATTCGCCAAATCTGTGCCTAATGAAAGGTTCTACATATTTGTTTTCGGCTTTCAACCTATCGGAAAAAGTAATTTGCATCTCTTCCTGCCTTTATAAATCATCTTATATTAATTATACCGCCACAAGCATCCGTTTCAAAATACCTAAATGCTAAACCTTGAACTAATTTCTAATTTCCAATCACTAATTTCTAATTGCTCCCATCCCTTTCCCCCGATATAATCTGACGTATGCTGACTCTTTATAAACTTGTCGTCTTAGTTCCCCAGGATCATCTCGAGCAGGTGCGCATCGCGATGGCGAATGCGGGAGCCGGCAAAATTGGTGATTATGACAACTGCGCTTTTATTGCGAGCGGGATCGGAGTTTTCAGGCCGCTGGAAGGAGCAAAGCCAGCTCAAGGAGAGGTCGGAAAGCTGGAGCGGGTTGGCGAAGCAAGGATAGAAGTGACGGTTGCCGGTGATCTGCTTGAAAAAGTGATATCAGCGGTCAAGCAGGTCCATCCTTACGAAGAACCGGTCATCGACATATACAAATTGGAATCTTTCTAATTTCTAATTACTAATCTCTAATATCTGATCTAGCCTGTGTAAACTCTCAATTTCCCGGTCTTGGGATTTCTCCTCACGTCGATCTTAACTTTGTAAACTTTATGCAATTCGTCGGATGTCAGGACATCGTCGGCCCTGCCGAAAGCGGCGATCTCGCCCTTGTTCAAAAGTATCAGCTTCCTGCAGAACCTCGCAGCGATGGTAAGGTCGTGGAACGTCGCGAGTATCAGTTTGTCCTCGCGTAATTTTCTCAAAAGCCTCAGAACTTTCAGCTGATAGCGAAGGTCCAGGTGGGACGTGGGTTCATCAAGCATAAGGATCTTCGGCTCCTGCGCCAGAGCGCGTGCGATGGCCACTCTCTGGAACTCGCCGCCGGAAAGGTTCGTGACCGGTTTTTCGATGAGGTCCTCAACTTTCAGCTCTTCGATGGCTTTTCTCGCGATCCTGTAGTCGCGCTCCGATTCGAACGCGAACCGCTCCAGGTGCGGCGTCCTGCCGAGAAGCACCGTCTCTTCCACCGTGAATCCCGTCGCAGGTACCATCATCTGGGGAACGAATGCGACCTTCTTTGCGATCTCGCGCCTGTTCTGGTTCTTTATGTCCTTGCCTCTTACTTTCACCTGGCCGTCGAAGATACGGATAAGCCCGGCAATGGCGCGAAGAAGAGTGGTTTTGCCGCAACCGTTGGGCCCGACGATCCCGATGAAATCGCCGACATCGGCCGAGAACGAAATGTTATTGATAATTGGAGTTTCCTGGTACCCCGCCGTCAAAGATTCAACGTTCAATAGTTCCATTATCGTCCCTGCCTCCTTCTCTGCAGCGCGAAAATATATATCGGGCCGCATATTAATACCAGCGTGATGCCAAGCGGCACCTCCGCCGGCGCTATTATCCTGGAAATGATGTCGCAGAAAATGACGAGCGATGCCCCGCCGAGGATGGATGACGGGATCAGATATTTATTGTTCTCGCCGGAATACGCTCTTATCAGATACGGCAGCGCCATGGCAGAAAGACCGGCGACACCGCAGGCAAAAGCTCCGACAAGAGAAAGGACAGCAGCAAGACCTGTGAGCAATGGTATGGCTTGTTTAGTTTCGATCCCCAGCGTTTTCGCGGTATATTCGCCAAAGAGAAGAGCGTTCAGGTCCCTGAAATACATGAATATGATGATGAGGCCGATCAGCGCGAAAGGAAGCATCATCCATATCTTCATCCATCCGCCCGCGGACAGGCTTCCAAGCAGCCAGAAGTCGATCGATGTGAAGGCTCTGCCAAATAACGCCGTCACCGCTGAAACCAGAGCGATAAAAGCAATGACAACAAAATACAGCTTTACATATATTCTGTCGAAGAAAGACGTACCGTAGACGGATAAGGTTACCGCGCCGCCGGCGGAAATCATCCCTCCGGCTATGATAGCAAGGATAAGTCTCGGTATCCTGTCCTGCCAGAGCACGCCGACGGCATCGGAAGTCCCGTTCATGAAAACTGCGTTGAGTATCTTTGTAGCGGGATATCGGGCGGGGCCTATCATCAAAGAAAGGAAGCCGAGGAGAACAACAAGGATCACAAGGAATGATATTACAGGAGGCCTATTTATTTTCCTGTCCATCATCGCTCCATCCGTAGGCGGAAGCTGCGACTTTTTCCAGGCCCTGCGTCAGCCTCGGCCCTGCCCTGGTGAACAGCTCGTCGTCCAGGCATACGGCCATTTTATTCTTGCCCGCCTCTGTTTTCTTGAAGTCGCCGTTATTATATATGTCCTGCGGGTTCCTGGCAACCTTTGTTGATGTGATGACAAGTCCCGGGTCCAGGCTTTCTATCATCTTCCTGTCCATAACAGTCGTGTCCGATCCTCTGGGAGATATGTCGCTGAAGCCGCCGCGGACCATCAGGTCGCGTATGAAAGTCCCCTGGCTCGCGAAAGTATTCGGCCCCCTTTTCACAAGAACAAGCGCTCTGAGATGTTTCTCGTTCTTCACTCTCGCGTCCACCCATTCGATCTGCCTGTTGAACTTCTGGACGAGGCTGTAAGCCGCGTGCTCGCGGTTCGTTATCGTGCCGATGGTGAAGAAATTCCTTACTACGTCTGAGAGGCTTTTCGGGTCGACGGCGAAGACTTCAAGCGTTACCATTTGAACTTCTCCGGATACCGTGACCGGATATTTAAAGTTCCTGAGTTTTTCGAGTTCGTTCTTCTGCTTATCAAAAGAGACTATGACGAGGTCCGGTTGAAGCTTTGCGATCTTATTCAGGTCCAGCCTGTCGCGTCCAACTTTTTCGATCTTCTTAGCATCCTCGGGGAAATCGCAGTCATTGCTTACTCCCACTATCCTGTCCTTCAGATTGTAAGCAAAAAGAATTTCTGTGACCGCAGGATCGGCGGAGATTATCCTCATTGGAGCCTGGTCCTGCTCGAGGATGTAGCCGGACGCGTCCTTTGTTTTTATCGGATAGATTATCCTGTTGAAGCTGACGGCGTATGACATGGCCGATAATGCCGCCAGCATAAAAATTATGATCAATATCTTTTTCAAAATGGTCCTCCGTTCATTGAATGCCAAGGGATTTCAATTTGTCGGCGGAAGCGATTATCTTGCGCGGCTTGTTGTCGTTCTCAAGCGCCCCCACGATACCGGCCGCTTCCATCTCGTCCATTAGCCTCGCCGCGCGGTTGTAGCCGATGCGCATCCTTCTCTGAAGATGCGACGTGGACGCCTGGCCGCCCTGGACGATGATCTTGACCGCTTCGGCGAAAAGGTCGTCGTGTCCGTTCTCACCCGATGATCCGCCGCCTGCAATATCGACGCTCTCCTCGATATCCATTATCTCCTGCGAGTATTGCGGCTGGGCCTGTTTCTTTATGAACGACGTGATGTTCTCTATCTCGTTATCGGATACGAATGCGCCCTGAAGCCTGAAAGGTTTCATAGAGCCGACCGGATGATAGAGCATGTCGCCGCGGCCTAATAATTTTTCGGCGCCCGACATGTCCATGATGACGCGAGAATCAACCTGAGTGGCAACGGCGAACGCGATCCTTGACGGAATGTTCGCCTTGATCAATCCGGTGATAACGTCGACCGATGGTCTCTGTGTCGCCACGACAAGGTGGATACCGGTCGCTCTTGCCATCTGCGCGATGCGGCAGATGGTGGTCTCAACTTCATTGGCCGCGACCATCATCATGTCTGCGAGCTCGTCGATTATGATGACGATGTAAGG
This sequence comes from uncultured bacterium, assembly GCA_963727815.1. Lineage (GTDB taxonomy): Bacteria > Margulisbacteria > WOR-1 > CAVSGV01 > CAVSGV01 > CAVSGV01. The sequence goes on along the minus strand of CAVSGV010000006.1, from coordinate 458,258 downwards.
AAGTCTTTCCATTTCTTTCTGATTCCTGTCCGCTTTTTGATTGAACGCATCGATGTTCCTTACTCCCGCGCCGTAAAAAGATTTATAACGCCTGTCCATCTCTTTTATGACCCAGTCCTTAAGTGTCCTCGACGCTTTTTTTGGATCGGTCACGACCGGCGCGAGCAGATGCGGGATGTCGTTGTAATGTGTGAACTCCACCATCTTCGGGTCGATCATGACGAACTTCACTTCATCCGGCCGCGCTCTCATCAGAAGGCTCGCGATGAGAGTGTTGATGCAGACGGATTTCCCTGACCCGGTCGTTCCCGCTATGAGCAGATGAGGCATCTTTGTAAGATCGCCGTAAATAGGCGTGCCTGATAGGTCTTTGCCAATTGCGATCAGGAGTTTTGACGGGTTGTCCTGGAATTCGCTCCCTTTTACGATCTCGCCCAGCCTTACCGGCAGAACCGTCGGATTCGGTACCTCGATGCCCACCGCCGCTTTACCCGGTATGGGAGCTTCGATCCTGACGCCCTGAGAAGCAAGGTTCATGGAAATGTCATCGGCAAGGTTCGCGATCCGGCTTACCTTTACGCCAGGCTCGGGAGTCACTTCATATCTGGTCACAGCGGGACCCTGATTCACTGCGGTAACGGCAGCTTCGATGCCGAAAGACCGCAGCGTCTCTTCAAGCGCTTTCTTTCTTATCTCGATAGTCTCTCTCAGCTTTTCTTCTCTCTGCCTGTCCTTTTCAGACGGTTGGTCAAGAAGGTCAAGTGGAGGAAGGACGTACTTTCCTATCTTTCGCACAGATTGTTGAACGTTCACTTTTGCTTTCGGTCTTTCGACGACCTTGATGTCCTCTTTTTCGAATTCAATGGCCGCGTTGTTCAGGTCTTTTATCAGCGGGATCATGGAAGGTATTGATCTTTTGTCTTCATTGACCGGCGCGGGCCTCATCTTCTTTCTCGGCCTTCTCTTGAAAATAAAATCCCAGAGCTTTGATATTGCGTGGGTAAGAGTGATATTGAATATCAAAATAAGTGATATCAGCAGAAGCGATGAGAGAGCGATGTAAGCTCCCATCGTTCCGAAAGTCCCTTCAAGCGCGCCCATAATGACGTAGCCGACATATCCGCCTCTGTTGCTTCCGTATCCGACGATGGTCGTGAAAAGAAGGAGCGTGCCGAGTATCTGCACCGTCATTATCAGCGATTCCTGCCTAAGCATGAGTATCACTCCGAAGAAAGCGATAAAATACGGGAGGAAGTAAACACCTATCCCGATGGCGGGCATGAGGAATTTCCGGACAAGATACATTCCCATCAGGCCGGTGGATGATGAACTCGTGGAAATGAAGATGAACAGGGCGAAAGCTATGAGCAGGATCCCGATTATGTCCTGTTTTAAGTGTGAAGGTTTCCTGTATCTGTTCTCAGGCTGACGCCTTTTTCGCAAAACTTACACCTCTTTGATGACAAAAGTATAACACAAATAATCTGGCTGATACAGCGGACGAGGTCAATTGGGAGAAATTATCTCGATCTTTCCCACTTATCGAACATGACGATGAGCGGGCTTGCCACGAATATGGATGAATAAGCGCCGCAGGTGAAACCAATGAACAGTGTCAGGGCAAAATCCTTGATGGTCGCTCCGCCGAACAAGAGCAGCGTCAGGTTCATGAACAGCACCGTCAGGACCGTGTTGATGGACCTCGCCATCGTCTGGTTGACCGCTTCGTTCACCACGTCGCCGAACGGTTTTTTAAGGTAGCCGGGCTTGGCAAGGTCTTCCCTTATGCGGTCGTAGATGACTATGGTGTCGCAAATGGAATAACCGAGTATCGTAAGTATCGCGGCAATGAAAGGAGTATCCACGTTCTTCCACATAAGGGCAATGAGACCCACCGTGATGGTCGCGTCATGAAGGACCGCGAGCACCGCGGCAACCGAGTATTTGAATTCAAAGCGGAACGCTACATATATTAATATGCCGATGGTGGCGACCAAAAGCGCCCAGAACGCCTGCTTTCTCAGTTCCGCCCCCACGACCGGGCCGATGGTATCCGCCTCCAGGAGCTCCATGCTGGGGAATTTCGCTTTTATGTCGTCCACTATCTTTGTCCTGTCATCTGTTGAAAGAGGGTCCGTGCTGATGAGAATATCGTTGTTCTCCGACCTCTGGATAACGCTGTCCTGCCTGCCATATTTGGTAAGTATCACCCTCAGGTCGCTAAGGGCGATGTTATTATCGAAGCGGAGATTAAGAACGGTCCCGCCGGTAAAGTCTATGCCAAAGTTCATGACCTTGCCTTTGGTAAGGCCGTTGGAGACGAGCGCGAATATCCCCAGGGCGATGAAAAAGCCCGAGAGCGCGTACCATTTTTTTGAATTGCCTATAACGTTCAATGTCATTTCCTGAAACCTCTGTAAAGTAATTTGCTGTCCGGCTGGCTGATTATTTTTGCGTCGGTGGACATGTTAAGCATCATGTGCGTGACGGTAAGCGCCGTGAAAAGAGATGAAACGATACCGACGGAGAGCGTCACGGCAAAACCTTTGATGGTCCCGGTGCCGAGCCAGAAGAGCGTCGCCGCCGCCACGAGCGTCGTGACGTGAGAGTCAAATATCGCGGTGAACGCCCGCTTGAAGCTGGTCTCTATGGCGAGCACCACCGTCTTGCCGGTGTTCAGTTCTTCCTTCAAACGTTCGAAGATTATGATGTTGGTATCCACCGCCATGCCGATCGTCAAAAGAAAACCGGCGATGCCGGGCAGGGTCAGTGTGGTCCTTAGCAGAGCGAGTATTGCGACGTTCAAAAGGCAATAAATGATGAGCGCGATGTCCGCGATGAAGCCGGGATATCTGTAATATGAGATCATGAAGCAGAAGATGAAGATGATGCCGATCATCCCGGCGAATTTGCTCTTGTCGATGGAATCTTTTCCGAGCGTCGGCCCGATGACCCTGTTCTCTATTACTCTTACAGGCACCGGAAGCGCTCCGGCTTTAAGTTTGATTACAAGGTCCTGCATTTCATCCACCGAGAAATTCCCTGATATCTGCGCCCTTCCGCCGGTGATGGGCTCGCGGACGTTGGGAGCCGAGATGATCTTCTTGTCCAGGACGATGGCCAGAGGCTTGCCAACGTTCATTGATGTGACATTTGCAAATGTGCCGGAGCCTTTCGCGTTGAACTCTATGTCGACGACGGGATTCCCGTAGCCGTCGATCCCCGGCCACGCTCCTTTAAGATCTGCTCCGGTGAGAACGGTCTTCTTGAGTATTATCGGTCTTTCGGAAACAAGCTCGCTGCCCCTGTATTCCTTCACTTTGTCGAGCCTCGCGCCCTTACCGTAGAATTCTTCGATCTTGCTCTGGGTAAGAACGCTTTCGTCGCCCGGCGCCCATTCGGACTCGATGAATTCCAGCTGCGCCGTGTCGCCGATGACCTTTATCGCTCTGTCGGGATCTTTTATGCCGGGAAGCTCTACGACGACCTGGTTGCGTCCTTTTCTCTGGATTGTGGGTTCCGTGACGCCCAGCGCGTCTATCCTGTTCCTTATGACTGCAACGACGCCCGAGACGGAATCATCGGTAACTTTCACGGCATCGGTGTCGTAAGCTTCAAGCAGTAAGCGTGATCCGCCCTGAAGGTCCAGGCCCAGCGTGAGGGGCAGGTTCATTATGATGAAAACAGACCCGATCATCAGCGCAAGGATTATTAGGAGTTTTAATTGATTCAAGTTCTTCATAAAATAAAACGGTGTGATTATATCATATAAATAAATGAGATGCGAGATGGGAGACGAGAAAATCATCTCGCATCTCGCGTCTCCCATCTCTTCTACTTATAAATCATCGTTGTTTATCATTGATCTCAGTTGCTGCATTTTCCGCATCATATATCTTAGATTGTGGATGGTCATCAGCGTCAGCGCCAGAATTTCCTTGGCTATGAAGAGATGCCTGATGTACGCGCGGCTGAAGCTGCCGCAGGCGTAACAATCGCACGTCGGGTCGAGAGGTGAAAGATCCTTTTCGAACTTGGCGTTCTTGATTATCGACTTTCCTTCGGCGGTGAAGAACGCCCCATGTCTCGCCAGTCTGGTGGGAATGACGCAGTCAAAAAGATCGATGCCGTGTTTCACGGCTTCCTCGATGTCTTCAGGGAATCCGACGCCCATCAAGTGTTTGGGCTTTTCATATTCGAGGTTACTCGTCGATACCTGGAGCATTTCAAGCATCATTTCTTTCGGCTCCCCTACTGATAATCCACCGACACCGTATCCCGGAAAATCCAGCGACCTGATCTCTTCTGCCGATCTTTTTCTAAGGTCCTTATACATTCCCCCTTGAACAATACCAAAAAGGAATTGTTTTTCGTTTGGGTTTTGATGTTTGGAATTCATTTGGGATTTGGATGTTGGGATTTGGGATTTACTCTTTGTTGCCCAAAGAGTGGTCCTCTCCAGCGCTTTCATTGCTTCGGCTTTTGTCGACGGGTACGCGACGCACTCATCCAGCGGCATCATGATATCGGAACCGAATATCTGCTGTATCTCGACCACCTTTTCTGGCGTCAGGAGATGCTCCGAGCCGTCGATGTGCGAATTGAAAGTGACGCCGTGATCGGTGATCTTACGTAGTTTTGCCAAACTGAAGACCTGATATCCGCCGGAATCCGTAAGTATCGGTCCGTCCCAGTTGATGAACTTGTGCAGGCCCCCGGCGGCTTTGATGACTTCCGTCCCCGGCCGGAGGTATAGGTGATAGGTGTTGCATAATATAATGTAAGCGCCGATCTCGCTTACCTGCAAAGGCGTGACCGCCTTGACGGACCCTTGCGTGCCCACAGGCATGAAAGCCGGCGTTATGATGGTGCCATGGGCTGTTTTCAATTTTCCGGTCCTTGCCTTCGACTTCGAACTTTTATGCGTTATATCGAACATGGTTTGATTATACTGCACTAATGACAGATTGCAAAATCTCCGCTTTCGCTTGAACTTCAAGGGAATAAGGCGGATAATATCCATCTGGAATTGATCGCGTGAATGTTCGCTTTATCTTTAAGGAGGATATTAACATGCTAAAGAGATCTATCGTTCCTGTTATCCTTGTAATAGCTTTGTTCCTGTCTTTCTCCGCTTTTGCTTCTCCCACATCTACTATTAATTTTCAGGGCAGGATATTGAAATCAGACAATTCCGCGGTCACGGGGACGCAAAGCGTCACTTTTAAATTATGGGATAAGCTGGCCGGAGGGACAGACGCGACTGATGCGGTCTGGACTGAGACCGATTCGGTCAATTTTGATTCCGCCGGTGTTTTCAATGTTGTCCTTGGTAATGTAACGCCAATGAGCGGCATTGATTTTAGCAAGCAATACTGGATCGAGGTCGCACTTGGCAGCGAGACATTTTCCCCCAGGCAGCAGCTTTGCGTCGTCCCCTACGCCTTCTATGCCGTTACCGCGGGGAACGCAGGCGGAAGCGGCGGCACAAGCGGTACAACAGGTCTGCTGCAGGTAGTAGGTTCCGCAGAAATTGGCGATGCAAATTGTTTGGCAAGTGGAACGAATTCTTTAGCAGTTGGATATAGTTCGACATCCAGTGGCGGCGGCGGCTCGGTTGCAATGGGATATAAAACCATCGCCAGCGGAGGTCATTCAGTCGCAATAGGAGGATTTACAACTGCCAGTGGTTCATATTCGACCGCAATGGGAGGCAGCTCAAATGCCAGCGGAAATCAAGCAACCGCAATGGGAGGGACTACATCTGCCGGAGGTGCTTGTTCAACCTCAATGGGAGTTGACACGATCGCCGGAGGTGATGTTTCAGTTGCAATGGGAGGCCACTCAAGTACAGGGTCATATTGCGATGTTGCCATTGGTCAGTATAATGTAGGAGGAGGCAGTTCTGCTACCAGCTGGTCAGGTTCGGATCCCGTTTTTGAAATTGGGAACGGGGCAAGTTCGACCGCAAAGTCGAACGCTTTAACGGTATTGAAGAACGGCAGCGTCGGCATCGGGACGGCGACACCCAACGTTACGCTTCAAGTAATTGGTTCCGCAGAAATAGGCAATGTGGGCTGCTTAGCAAGTGGGGTAAATTCCGTTGCGATGGGAACCAGTACAACTGCCAGCGGAAACAGTTCAACCGCAATGGGAACGTTAACCACTGCCAATGGTTCGGGCTCAACAGCCATAGGGAACGGCACAAGTGCCGGAGCATGCATATCTTTTGCCATTGGTAACTACAATGTAGGCGGAGGAGACCCTGTGAACTGGAAGTCTACAGACCCGCTTTTCGAAGTCGGGAATGGATCGTGGAATTTTGGAAGCCCTATCAGGTCGGATGCTTTAACAATATTGAAGAATGGCAACATCGGCATCGGGACGGCGACGCCCACATCATCGTTAGAGGTATCCGGAAACGTAAAGGTTGATGGTGGATCGGTAGTATTGAATGCGACGTCAGCTCCTGCAAACCCGGTTGCCGGGCAAATATATTTTTCCAACGGTACCATACCTCATTTTTATGGATGCATCGTAGGAGGAGCAACGCCGACCTGGAAACAATTGGACGATTAAGGATATGATGACACTCGGATCGAGATTACTTTGATGAGAATAATTATTAAATATGGTACCTTCGTTATTATGGGAGCCGCATGTTGCGGCCTGTTCTCTTCACCTTCATATCCGGCGACCTCGGCGAGCGGCAATTATCAGTTGACCTCGGCCGTGATGGCGGTAACTGGGACTTCGGAACAATCCTCCGGCGGGTATAAACTGATGGACGTCGGCATCCAAATAGGCAGCGGAACGGGCGAATCCGCATCAAATGTAATTACATCGGGAGGCCTTTACACGCTTATCGCGACTTACGGGAAAGCGACCCCTCAAGTCGTGCAAACTTTTTCCGCGACCGCCACGCCCAAGAACGTCCCAAATCCGTTCAGGCCGAGGCATAACCAGGGGACCACCATCGTATATACTCTCGATTCTGACATGGACACAAAGATCATTGTTTACGACATTACCGGCAAGACCGTATGGCAGAAGTCATTCGCGCAGGGAACGGACGGCGGCCGGGCGAACGCAAATGACGTTTACTGGGACGGAAAGAATGACTTTGGCCAATATGTCGGCAACGGCGCCTATATATATGTAATAGCTTCCGGCAAGAAGATCATCTCAAAAGGCCAGATGGCTGTAATGGATTGATCATTATCTGATATTCCACCTTCACTTCTCTCACTTCTAGCTCTTATAGCTCTTCTTCCCTTATGTTATCAATGCAAGTTTCTCCGATCTGATTACGATTAAAACAACTGGAAAGCGGCCATCTGCAAGGCACGCCTTGTTTTAAGCGGCGCGCGAGAATATAATATAATGCAATATACGATCTTGAAAGGAAAATAAAAATATCTTGAAAAATAATCTCTATAAACAAATCTCGCTTTCTTTCCGAACTCTAATTCTGCTGTCATCTGTCATGTTGATATTGTTGCCCCAAGGCGCTTTTCCCAACGTTAAAATAATATCTCCGGTCAGCGGCTCCGATTTTCCTGTCATTGCCGTCCCCGTTACGGTTCAATATACGGCCGGCGTTTATCCTCTTACAATAACCGCTCTCGGCATAACTAAAACATCATACGGGGTCATTGATTACGCCTCTATCGAGGTCGTATCTTCGACCAACCAGAGGGTATATACCGCCAGTACGACAAAACATTACCTTCCATCCGGAAATAACATTCAGTTCCAGGACAGCCCTCCAACCGACAACTCTTATACGCAGGGAAATTTCAATTTTAATGTTCCGGCATCCGCGTTCGCCGCCGGACAGTCATACACGATAATAGCGCATCAGACTTTTTCAACTACTACGACCATGTTCTCTTCATCCGAGGATGTGGCCTATGTATCTTTTGGCGTGAAACCTCCGGTCGTCACAGTGGAAGCCCCTTCAAATTCAGGCATCAAGCTTACACAGGGGGATGCATATACGATATCTTGGGAAGCAACGAATAATTTCGGTTTCCCCGCAGCCAACTACATTTCGATCTACTATTCCGTTTCAGGCGGCGCCAACTGGATACTTATTACGAACAAGGAGGAGAACGATAGCGGGACCAATGCCGGCTCCTACGCCTGGATGGTCCCTCCCGGGATCAACTCGAGCAGATGTTACGTGTCGGTCGAAGCATCGAACCTTCGCGGGGTTATCGGCGACGACGTATCAGGTCAGCAGTTCGAGATAGACGATAATAATGCGCCGAGGGTCCACAACATCACAAAAGCGACGGATTACCATACTATTTATGCTGCGCTGAACGACGCTTCCGCGAATAATATCATCGAATTGGATGACGGTCTTTATTATGAGAACGTCAACGACTGGCCCAATTTGCCGGGCATAGTCTTGAGAAGCGGGTCCGGAACGAGCGGGGCCGTTAAGGTGAACGGTCAGCAGTACGCGAGTGTTTTCGATCTCTCAACCTTAAACCCCTCTCTCAGCGGCACCATCGAAGGTTTGTCCATAAGCTTGGGTTCGACGGAGGGCAGCGGAGGAGGAGTCTCTCTGCCGCTTGGATCGAATATCGTCGTCAGAAGCTGCATTTTTCAGAACAACTTCGCGGCTTACGGCGGCGCTGTATACGGAGCAAACGCCTTTAATTGCACATTTAATAACAATACCGCACAATCTGAAGGCGGCGGGCTTTACGGGGCGTCCGCGACGAATTGCCAGTTCACGAATAACACCGGTTCCTTTGGCTCTGCGATAAGCGCCGGCACGGCCACAGGATGCACATTCTTGAATAACACAGCTTCAACTACCGGCACTCTGAACAATTCTTCCGCAACGAACTGCACTTTCACGTCCAACAAAGCGGTATTTGGCGGCGCTATGAACGGCGGCCAGGCCTCTGGTTGCACTTTCACGAATAACTCGGCCTCTCCGAGCGGAAGCGGCGGCGCCATATATGATACATCGCCCGTCGACAAATGCATTTTCACCGGGAATACCGCGAACCAGGGCGGTGCCGCGTTCTTTAATACCCCTTCGACATCGAACATCGTCAACAGCGTTTTTGTGAATAACGGCACCTACGCCATACACACTGCAAATTCCGGCGCGACCGTAAATGTGCTGAATTGCACATTTTATAATAACGGAGTGCATACCGTTAATGGGCAGATGAAATTAACGAGCAGTATCTTTTCAAAGGGCAGCGCGATTCTTTCAGATTCCGGCTCGCTTATCCTCGCGAACTATTGCGATTTCCAGGGTTTGGCTTTTTCAGGTACTGGCAACATAACAGGCGATCCGAAATTCACAAACGCGCCAAACGATCTTACTTTGATGGTAGGCTCTCCGTGCATAGATTCCGGGGATCCGGCATCCACTGTTAATGTGGATATCGCCGGCAGGGCCAGACCCATTGGCGCTTACGTTGACATGGGAGCTTATGAGTATATGGAAGCGAACATCAACATTTTCGCCCCTGCAGCCGGCGCGTCCCTTGAAGTAGGCAGCACCGAGCAGGTCACCTGGGAAATTCGCGATCAATCCAACAACCTGACCACCTATCCTTACATCGCCGTTTCATACTCGACCAATGAAGGGGCAAATTGGACCTTGATAGGCTCCCCGGCAAATACTTCATTCATATCGTGGCTGGTCCCCATGGTCGTTTCAAATGAATGCGTCATCAAGGTTGAAGCTGGCAAAACGGCCGGAGCAGTCTCAACAAGCAAGATATCCGGCACATTCTCTATAGTTAATTCTAAAGCGCCGGTCATTACTATAAACTCGAACATCCCTGTATTTGTGGGCGCTTATTTACCGCTTACATTTGAGGTGTCTGGCACTTTGCCCAATCTGCAAGCCATTAACTTGTATTTTACGCATGATAACGGCTCCACTTTTTCTACGTTGGCAACATTGGCGCCTTCAACAGGAACACAAAAGTTCACTTTGGCTTCAAATCCAGCCACAAGCTATCCGTCCGGAAGTTGCTGGTTCCGAATTGTCGCCCAAGACCTTTCGGGCAACATATCTACGGCTGAATCTTCGCATTTCGCAATAGATACAAAAGCCCCGACAATGGAGGTAAATATGCTAACGGATGCGACTTCCGCGTACTTTAGTTTCTCCCTAAAAGCCTACGACGAGAACTTTATCTATGGGAACTTTTATACAGTTGCCATTCAAACCGGCGGAGGAAATGTGGTGAATATCGGAGTTTCCGCATCAAGCAACACGCTCATCAATGCACTTTCGCTCCCGATCAAGGTAGTGCCTCCGCTTATTGGAAAACATCTGGTGACTATTGAGGTCTTTGACGCGGCTGGTAACTTTACAAGTGAAACACATGCGGTCAACCTTAACATGACCCCCATCCCGCAAATATCGAACGTTACGATCGATAAAATGAACATTAACACCGCTTCTTTGATCTCAAAGACCCCTGTCATCAGCGCAAATATCACGGATTATCACGGCGACCTTACAACCGTGGAAGTTATCGTCTCATCGAACGGACAATCATATACGTTTTCCACAACACCGGAATCTGCTTCTACTACCGATGTTACCGCCTACACGGCCACCATTAACACCACCCAAGTGCTCCAGCCGGGGAATTACACTGTCAGCATTGAGGCTTTTGACGCGTCCGGCCATGTGGGCTCCTCGATCTATTCCAACCTCGGCATAACGAATGTTTCCTCAATAACCGTTCGTCCGAAGGTAATACCCAATCCCTTCAGGCCCAGGCACGGCCAGGGCGTCACCATCACTTATCAGCTGTCCACAGATACGGACATTAAGCTTATGATATATGACATTACCGGCAAGGCGGTTTTCCAGAAAGAATTCCTTGCGGGCAGCGAGGGCGGCAAGGGACCAAATTACAATAACAGCTTTTACTGGAACGGAAAGGATGATTTCGGCAAGTACGTTGCCAATGGAGCATATATCTACCTCATTACTTCCGACAAGAAGGTACTCTTCAAAGGCCAGATGGCGGTTATGGATTAGTTGCCAGGTACCAGTTGCTAGTTGCCAGTGAACCCAAATAACCCATATGTTTTCACAACCTCTGATATCTATCGTGTATTTCTAGCCCCTGGCACCTAGCAACTAGCCCCTAATTAGCGTGCAAGTTTTGTCCCCCTCCCCCCGATAGTATAAGTGTAGGCCCCAATCAACCGATCTCCGGGGCGCCATCTGCAGGATAAAGAACATACCGGGTGGCATGTTCTTTTCTTATTTAGGGGGGAAATAAAATGGTATTAAACAAGAAAGTAGGGTTGGTGATATTAGCAGTTTCCGTGTTGTTCCTGGCCTCCTCCGCTTCTTTCGCCGATGATTCCACCAAGGTTGGTGTCGATCTTACTTCAGTCGGAATGGGCGCCCGTCCCATAGCTTTAGGCGGCGCTTATTCAGCTGTTGCAGATGATGCTTCCGCGGTGTTCACCAACCCGGCCGGTCTTGGCCTTCAATCCAGGCTCTCTTTCATCAGCATGAGCACAAAGATACTTAACACTGTTGATTACACCCTTGCCGGTTTTTCATATCCCACGGAATTCGGCACCTTCGGCGTTGGCTATGTGGGAGCTGTTACTCCTGCCGGCGATTACGTATATTATGATGACCCAGCCAACCAGGTAGGCACTGAAGAAGGCGGCTCCATGAACTACTCAGATCAGATGATCATCCTTTCCTACGGCTCCGACATCAGCGGCCTGGCCAACGATACCTTCGGCCTTGAAGGCTTCTTCAGGAACCTCAGCGCGGGCATCAACGTTAAAATGATATCTGAAGGTCTTACAGGCGGTCCCAAGAATTCCTCAGCCTCCGGTTATGAAACAGACCTTGGTCTCATGTATTCTCCCACCGACAGGCTCTCTTTCGGCGCAACTGCCCAGAACGTTATGGGTTCAGTTTCCTGGGCGACCAGCGAGCAGGAAAAGCTTCCTTCCATACTTAAGATAGGCACCGCCTACAAGGCGCTCGATAACGTCATCGTTTCAATGGATAACGACATCGACCTGGACGGCAACAAGAGCCTGGCTTCTCATCTCGGCACCGAATGGCAGGTCATACCGATGCTGGCTTTAAGGGCCGGTCTCGATCAGAAGAACGCTTCGATAGATGACGGCACTGTCGGCCTTTCAACAAGCTATACCCTCGGAGTTGGCATCAATTACGCGGGTTTCAGGTTTGATTATGCTTACAGGCAGGACCCGGTCTTCGCGGAATACTCCAGCCAGTATTTCTCATTCTGCTACACAGGATTTGAGCAGCCCAAGCAGGTGAAAACTGCTGATAAGGTAGCGGACAAAGGCATTATTGAAAAATATCAGCCTGAAGAACTGCAGAAGATAAAGGACGGAAGGGTGGAGAAGATGGTGGCCCAGAAACCTTCAACGAACAACAGCGACGACACTCTGACGGCTTACGAGAAGCTTCTTCAGAAAGCCAACAACGACTGATCCCTGAATCTTGACCTTTAAAAAGGGGCGCGCTATGGCAGATGGCCGCGCTCCTTTTTTATTTTATGATGCAAGTTAAAGCCTAGAAGCCACGAATAATAAACGGGTGAGTTCGCCGGTTTCGCTTGATTCTCAAGGGTTTTCAATATAGAATGTCGTTCGCGTGATCGCCGGAGGAAGCATGAAAAAATTATTTATTCTGTTCGTGATCTCAACGGCGCTTTTATTTGCCTCTTCGCAGGCATTCCCCTCATCGGTCTCGATAAATTCCCCGTCCGACGGGTCTTATGTTAACGGTAGTCCTACGACCATAAGCGGAGGCGGCCAAGTTGCGAACATGGACATGCAATGTTATTCGTATAATGAAAATGTGCAGTTAAAGGTCACAAAAGTCTCCAGCGGCCAGGTTCTTTACAATCAAACAAAGAATTATAGCGATTCGATGCAGATCGGTTTAGGTTTCTTTGGTTTTGGGTGGTCATTCACCATCCCCAGCGGCACGTTCACCGGGGATGGACAATACAGGTTAGATGCAATAATGACAGGAAGTCCGAGAAGCGACACAACTACTACTTATTTCGTTATTGACAGCCAGCCTCCAACAGTGGCCGTCACTTATCCAAATGTCAGTGTAACTTTTTTAACGGCCAGCACTGCAAGTGTTTCCTGGACAGCGACGGATGCGGTGTCCATGGGCGCTAACCCGATAGATATATATTATACGACAGCTCCGGGAGCGACTATTTCCAGCCCCACCCCCGATGCTACGGTCTGGTCGCCTATCGCCCTTGGCCAGGCGAACACAGGCTCATATTCCTGGACTACTTCAACAGAAGCATCTCCAAACTACAGGATAGGTATTGTAGCAAGAGATGCCGCAGGCAACACCGCAAGCAACATAAGCCACGTATTTAGTGTTCAAAGGGTGGATCAGGATTACTATATTGCGACCAACGGAAATGATTCCTATTCCGGCGATTCAGCTCATCCTCTAGCGACAATAAAAGCCGCCCTAATTCGAATTAATGCCAATAGGACCATATATATCAATGATGGACTTTATTATGAGAACGTGTACAACTGGCCGGCTGGTGAAAGCGGCATTACCGTAAAAAGCATTAATGGGCCTATGAGGGTGACAATATCCGGACAGAACACAAGCGAGAGCGTATTCACAATAGCGGACGGCACGATACAAGCTTCAATTGAAGGCATTACCATTACCTTGGGCTCTGCGGAGACCGGCGGCGGTATTAATTGCGTTCCTGGCGCAAACGTTACCGCGAAGAACTGCGTTTTTCAGAACAATACCGCGTCTTTCGAAGGCGGCGGCATGTATTACGGAACGGCGATCAACTGTTCCTTTGAAAGCAATGCGGCGATAACGGGAGGAAGCGGAGGCGGCACTTACAATACCTCGCTGGTCAACTGCACGTTCACGGCCAATAATGCCAGTAAGACCGGCGGCGGCGCTTACGGCGGCAGCGCCATCAATTGCATTTTCACGGGCAATCACGCAATAAGCGGCGGCGGCGCTTACATGGCCAACGCCTCGAACTGCCAGTTCACGGGCAATACTGCAAGTTATGGAGCCGGACTTTTAGGCGGATCGGCTACTTCCTGCGCTTTCTCAAGCAACAGCGCAGTGACCGGCGGCGGCGCGGTGTTTAATGCATTCCTCATCAACAAATGCACGCTATTGAACAATACCGCACAAAATGGCAGCGCCGTTTACACGACTTCGGAATCCCCGTCGTATATCGTCAACAGCGTCATTGCAAATAACAGCGGTTCCGGCATTTACAAGAACAGCCAGTACGGAAACCTTAACCTCATCTTTTGCACGGTAGTGAACAGCAATATCGATAACGTATACGGATCTACCAACGTTTCCGACAGCATTCTTTTTGGCAGCAATCCAACGACGATGGCGAACGGAACTGCAATATATTTGAATTACACCGGGATACAAGGAGGCGCCCTGCTGAATACGGGTACCGGCAATATTTCCCTTAATTCGACGAACACGATGTTCAGCAGCCCGTCGAGCAATAATTACAGTCTCCTTGAAGGCTCGCCGTGCATAGACACCGGAGATCCGAATTCCACCATCAACGAGGATATCAACGGCGCATCCCGCCCTGCAGGCAGCGGCTATGACATGGGAGCTTACGAATACAGGGATAAGACCGTTACGTTGATGAGTCCGACCGCAGCCGGCATTCAGATCCCCGCGATGAAACCTTATACGATCTCTTGGGAAGTTTATGATTCTAACGGGAACCCGACCACCGCAAATTATTTTTCTCTGTATTGTTCTATTGAAGGTTCCACATTGATAACTATTGAGGCCGACCAACCCGGTGTCGTTAACGGCGTCCCGGTAAAGACGTTCAACTGGTCCGTTCCTCCTCTGACAGCCAATAAAGCAAGGATAATCGTCGTCATTTCTAAAGCTCCCGGCGTTATGACCAGCAGGTCGCAAAGCGCAAATCCATTCGCGATAATAGACGTTGGAGCTCCCTCGGCTACCCTCTCCCTTTCCAGCCAAACTCAATATCTCGGGAAGACTTCATCGATCGATTGGTTCGCGTCCGATGCTGTTTCCAATATACTCTCCGTTAATTTGGCCGTTACCACCAATGAAGGAAAAAGCTGGCAGATACTTGAAAACGGCAGTTCGTTCTCCGGTATGGGTCAAACCATTCCATATAATCCGCCTGCAAATACAAATGTACCCTATCCGCATTGCCAGGTAAGCCTTGAAGTAAGCGATGCATCGGGTAACACAACCCTTGTAATGTCCAAGCCTTTCGGGATAGACACGAAAGCGCCAACGATGGAAGTTAATATTACCACTGAATCTTCCTCCGCTTCCGTGCCGTTCAGCATGAAGGCTTATGATGAGAACGGCATAAGCAGCATTGAGATTAAAGCGGGAGAGAACGCGCAGTGGCAGATAAAATCCGTACCGGCCGGCACAAGCGGTGTGATACAGGGGCTTTCTCCCGCCCTTTCGATAGTTCCTCCGCTCATCGGCAGACATCCGGTCACCTTTGAGGCTTTTGACACCGGAGGCAACATGACAATTGAGACCATGATCGTCACCCTTGATATGACCCCCATCCCGCAAATATCGAACGTTACGATCGATAAAATGAACATTAACACCGCTTCTTTGATCTCAAAGACCCCTGTCATCAGCGCAAATATCACGGATTATCACGGCGACCTGACAACCGTGGAAGTTATCGTCTCATCGAACGGACAATCATATACGTTTTCCACAACACCGGAATCTGCTTCTACTACCGATGTTACCGCCTACACGGCGACCATCAACACGACTCAAGTGCTCCAGCCGGGAAATTACACTGTCAGCATTGAGGCTTTTGACGCGTCCGGCCATGTGGGCTCCTCGATCTATTCCAACCTTGGCATATCAAGCGTATCTTCAATAACGGTCAATCCGAAGGTGATCCCGAATCCGTTCAGGCCAAGGCACGGCCAGGGGGTCACCATCACCTATCAGTTGTCCACAGATACGGACATTAAGCTTATGATATATGACATTACCGGCAAGGCCGTTTACCAGAAAGAATTCCTTGCGGGCAGCGAGGGCGGCAAAGGACCAAATTACAATAACAACGTATACTGGAACGGAAAGGATGATTTCGGCAAATTTGTAGCTAACGGAGCTTACATTTATCTGATAACATCTGACAAGAAGGTCCTCTTCAAAGGCCAGATGGCCGTAATGGATTAGTCGCCTGTAAAAGGTTAAAGGTGGAAACATGAAAAAAACATTGATCCTTATATTGATATTAACTGCTATGTTTTCTTTAGGCGTTATCTGTTTTGCGGACTTATCTGTTTCCTTGAGTGCGAGCAGCGACCTCGGGACTTCTTCGATAAGCGATTATAAGATCATAAGCAACGGGGCAGGCGGCGCTCTTATCATCTGGCAATCATCAGCTCAGGTCCAGACCAGTGCCGGAAGTATTTTCACCAGCCCCACTTATGCAACCCATTATTATCTTAACTGCCTGAAAGTGAATTCCGACGGAACGGTCTCGGGCTCCACTGTGAGCAACGATCTCGGGACTTCTTCGATAAGCAATTTTAATATTTTAAGTAACGGGGTGGGCGGCGCTCTTATCATCTGGCAATCATCAGCTCAGGTCCAGACCAGTGCCGGGAGTATTTTTACCAGCCCCACTTATGAGACCCATTATTATCTTGACTGCCTGCAAGTGAATTCCAGCGGAACGGTCTTGGGCTCCACTGTAAGCAACGACCTCGGGACTTCTTCTTCGATAAGCGATTTTAAGATCATAAGCAACGGGATGAACGGCGCTCTTGTCATCTGGCAATCATCAGCTCAGGTCCAGACCAGTGCCGGGAGTATTTTTACCAGCCCCACTTATGAGACCCATTATTATCTTGACTGCCTGCAAGTGAATTCCAGTGGAACGGTCTTGGGTTCAACTGTAAGCAACGACCTCGGGACCTCTTCTTCGATAAACAATTTTAATATTATAAGCAACGGGATAGGCGGCGCTCTTATCGTCTGGCAATCATCAGCTCAGGTCCAGACCAGTGCCGGGAGTATTTTCACCAGCCCCACTTATGCGACCCATTATTATCTTGACTGCCTGAAAGTGAATTCCGACGGAACGGTCTCGGGCTCCACTGTAAGCAACGACCTCGGAACTTCTTCTTCGATAAGCGATTTTAATATTGTAAGCGACGGGATAGGCGGCGCTCTTATCATCTGGCAATCATCAGCTCAGGTCCAGACCAGTGCCGGGAGTATTTTTACCAGCCCCACTTATGCGACCCATTATTATCTTGACTGCCTGAAAGTGAATTCCAGCGGAACGGTCTCGGGCTCAACTGTAAGCAACGACCTCGGGACTTCTTCTTCATTAAGCAATTTTAATATTTTAAGCAACGGGGTGGGCGGCGCTCTTATCATCTGGCAATCATCAGCTCAGGTCCAGACCAGTGCCGGGAGTATTTTCACCAGCCCCACTTATGCGACCCATTATTATCTTAACTGCCTGAAAGTGGATTCCAGCGGGACGGCCTCGGGATCTATTTCAAGCAACGATCTCGGAACCTCTTCGATAAGCGATTATAATATTGTAAGCAACGGGTTGAACGGCGCTCTTATCATCTGGCAATCGTCAGGCCAGGTCCAGACCAGTGCCGGGAGTATTTTTACCAGCCCAACTTATGCAACCCACTATTATCTTGATTGTCTGCAATTGAGCGAGTATTTAAGCACCGTATACGCTTCACCTTCAGGTCACGATGATTACGGCGACGGCTCTATTAACTTTCCCTACGCTACCATCCAGCAGGCTCTGACCAAGGTCGCCACGGGAGGAGTTGTTTCTCTGGCGGCGGGTATATACCAAGGCCCCGGGAATAGAAGCATAACCTGGCCGGGGAAAAACAATGTGCAGCTTATTGGAAGTGGTCCTTCAACGACAATAGTTTCAGCTGATTCAGTCGACAGGATTATCAATATAGGGGGTTCGGTCAGTGCCACTTTTGAAGGCATCGCTTTTTCAAATGCTAATGGAGGCGCGATAGTGTCAGGGACAACAGGAACAGTAAACGTTATAAATTGCGCTTTCACTAACAACAATGCTGCGGATGGACAGCTAGGATTATTGGGATTGGGCGTTTTTGGCGCAGGCAACGGAGGCGCGCTCTCTCTAAACAGTCCGGCATATATCTACAATACGGTTTTCATGAATAACAGGGCAGGTAACGGCTATTCCGGCGTAAATTCAAGCGGACTCTTTACCAGCGGTAATTCAGGCGGTCTTGGCGGAGCGATCTATTCCGGTTCAACGGTCAATCTTATCAATTGCCTGTTCAGCGGCAATAATGCAGGTTACGGAACAAGCAATGCCGCCGGCGGAAGCGGCGGAGCAGTTTATGCAGCTTCTGGAAATATAACTAACTGTGATTTTTATGATAACTCGGCCAGGCAGCTCCGGCAATACAAGTGCGATGGGGTCTGGAGGCGCATTGTATTTCTCCGGGACGGGGTCGGTCATCAGGAACTCCATCCTTTGGCAGAATAATTCTTATAATCCGGCGTACTCACAAATATACAGCAATGGCACATTTAGCATGATATATTCTGACTCCGGACCCAATGGATCCATTACCGGTCCTAGCGATAACAACAGCGATCCTAAATTCGTAAATAGCCTTGATAATGATCTTCATCTTTTCACCGGTTCTCCCTGTTTGAACTCGGGCACTTCAGAAGGCTCTCCTGCGACTGACATTGCGGGCGCCGCAAGACCTCAGCCTTCAGGGAACGCGAATTTTGATATGGGTATTTATGAACAGTCTGTGGGAACTCCCCTCTTGGCCATGATATATGTTTCCACTCTTACGGGCAGTGATACTGCCGGAGATGGGACCCAAAGCAAACCTTACCAGACATTACAGAAAGCCTTGAATTCAGCCATTGACGGCTCAACTATCAACGTGGAACCCGGCACGTATCAGGGGACCGGGAACAACAATCTTGTCTGGCCAGGCAAAAAAAAATGTAATCCTTAAAGGACTGGGTGCTCTCCCCACAAACACGGTAATTGACGGCCAAAAAGCATCAAGGATCCTTAGTGTCAGTGTTCCGGAAAATGTGACGATAGAATCGATAACTCTTCAGGGCGGAACAGTAGTTAATGATAACGGCGGCGCAATAAACGCGGCGTCAGGTTCGAACCTTGCTTTCATCGGCGTGAATTTCCTCAATAATACGGCCACACAGGAGCCTCAAACGAATTTAGCGCCTTTCTCTGAAGGCGGCGCCGTATACTCGCCCGGATGCATGGTATACGCTAATAATTGCAGCTTTGGAAATAACTATGCTTCCTACTACGGAGGCGTCGCGAACGGCGGCACATGGGAGGCGAACAACTGCACCTTTAGCAACAACACATCGTACAACTGCGGCGGCGTTTTCGACAATATAAGCCTGATAGCGAATTCCTGCAATTTCATAAGCAACGAATCGACGACAAATTTAGGAGGCGTGATAAAAGAGATTGTCGGCACGGGAGAAATGATCGGTTGCACCTTTAATTACAACAGAGCTCCAAATGGCTGTGTAATTGCCGGCGGGAACTGGATATGGCAGAACTGCGCTTTTAATATGAACGGTGTCTCAGGTATCCCTATCGGCAGCATTTATTATTCCGATTATGCCACGGACTGGACGGCGGTAATGGCTTATAACTGCAGATTTTCTGACAACTCGACCGGTTATCTGTTCTATAGAGGCGGAATGACCGCGACGAATTGCATATTAAATAACAACAATTGCCTTTTCAACAATACGAGCACCAAACTTGTTAATTGCTCTCTTTATAAGAATAGCGGCTACTTAAGTGACTTATCAATCTCGCTCTTGATCAATTGTGTTATATGGGGATCGGGGTCTGTGGATCCTCTTTTTGAGGACTCGCTCGCGTCATTAGAATCATGCGAACTCTGATATTTTTTCCTTCAGTAAAGGTTTGTTTAACTTTGGCTCATTGGTAAGCATAGACTGCTTCTCGTTCGATCCGCAGTTCGTTTCGACAGATGAAAGCAACGCTAACTACCTTCAACTTAATGGCAGCAACTATCCGTACTCGCCTTGCATCGATACAGGGAGCAACGAGGGAGCGCCTTCGACGGATTATTCCGGAGCTCCCAGGGCTGCATCAAATATGGATCCGGCCGATATCGGCGCGTATGAGTTCCAAAGCGGTACCAGGACCATACGCAACGTAGATAAGAACAAGTATTACCTTACCTTCTTCGCCGCTCTGAACGATGCGGACCAGGGCAATACCATCACGGTGGCCAACAGCATTCACTATGAGCCCATAGTTAACTGGCCGAACGTTCAGGATATAACCTTGATGAACGCGAATTCCTCGACATGGGAGACCGTCATAATCAACGTGAAGAACCTTGGCATAAGAGCGGTGGACCTGAGCAACATCTCATCCACATTAAGAGGCACAATAGAAGGCATAACGATATTCGGCGGCAACGTAACAGGCAACGGCGGCGGGGTCCTAACGCCGGCTGAATTCTGCCTTTGTCATCAGGAATTGCTCGATCCAGTATAATAATGCGTACAACGGCGGCGGGGCTTACAACGGAAACTTTTATGGATGCGAGTTGAAGAACAATACGGCGATCTACGGCGCGGGCGCTTATAATTCGTACCTGGGCAATTGCTCCGTTTACAACAATATCGCGCAGTCAATGGGCGGCGGCCTGTACGGCGGAACTGCCGCTAACTGCGTCTTCACAAGTAACAGCGGATTATGGGGCGGCGGCGTCTACAATACTCCGGCCCTCAACTCCTGCTTGTTCAATAGCAATACGGGCAAATACGGGAACGCCGCATACGTATCTGTTGACGCCACGTCGAACATGACGAACTGCATATTCGTGAACAACAACTCCAGCAACAATCCGGCTGTGTTCCGCGACAAGAGCAACACCTCAAATCCTCTGAACATAGTGAACTGCACTTTTTACTATAATGACATCAAGAACAATAACGGCGCGACCTATATAACGAACTGCATCGCCTATGACAACTGCGCCATAACAAAGACCGCGGGTCAATTGATCGTTCAATATTCCGATACGGCGACCTCCTGGGGCGACACGGGCGATATATCTTCTCCGCCCCTGTTCGTAAGCGCGCCCGGCAACTTCCATCTTCAAAAGACATCTCCGTGCGTAGATACCGGGACTTCTACCGGAGCTCCGAACGTAGATTATGACGGCACCGCCCGTCCGGTCGGCGCAGGCTACGACATGGGCGCCTATGAATATACCGAAGCGAACATCAACATATTCACACCTGCAGCCGGCGCATCCATTGAAGCCGGAACCACGACGCAGGTCACCTGGGAAATGCGCGACCAGTCCAACGCCCTGACCACCTATCCTTACATCGCCGTTTCATACTCGACCAATGAAGGGATAAGCTGGACGACGATCGGCACAACTGCAAGCGCCACTGCCATTTCATGGCAGGTTCCCGCTCTCATATCAAATGAATGCGAAGTAAAAGTTGATGCGGGCAAAACGGCCGGAGTGGTCTCAACAAGCAAGATATCCGGAATGTTCAACATAATTGATGCTGTGGCGCCGACTATAACAATAGAATCAACAATACCTGCGTTCCTGGGAGCTTCTTTCCCGCTGACATATGAGGCAAAAGATAACATAAATCCGATAAAGTATGTTTCGCTTTTATATACGCACAATAGCGGCACAAGTTTCACAACGATCAGTCAAGAGTCTAATGTTAGCACTGGCGCGTTACTACCTTACACTTTGGTCACGCCTTTAGGCACTAACTATCCTGTTGGCACATGCTGGTTCCGGATCGTCGCTCAGGACTCTTCCGGTAATACAGCCACTGTTGAGTCTTCGCATTTCGCAATAGACACGAAAGCGCCAACGATGGAAGTTATTATTACTACTGAATCTTCCTCTGCTTCCGTGCCGTTCAGCGTAAAGGCTTATGATGAGAACGGCATAAGCAGCATTGAGATTAAAGCGGGAGAGAACGCGCAGTGGCAGATAAAATCCGTCCCGGCCGGCACTAGCGGAGTGATACAGGGCCTTTCGCCCGCCCTTTCGATAGCTCCTCCGCTCATCGGCAGACACCCGGTCACTTTTGAGGCTTTTGACGCGGGAGGCAACATGACAATTGAAACATTGTCGGTCTTGCTCAACATGACCCCCACTCCCGAGATCACGTCGGTCAATATCGACAACAATCCGGCCAGCTCTCTTTCTTTGATATCAAAAACACCGGTCATCACCGCTTCTATTTCAGATTATCACGGCCAGGGCTATCTGACATTGGAGGTCATTAACATCACATCGAACGGACAAACATATTCATATTCCACAACACCGGAATCTGCTTCTACCGCCGATGTTACCTCATATACGGCCACCATTAACACCACCCAAGTGCTCCAGCCGGGGAATGTCACCATTAATATTGAGGCTTTTGACAAGGCCGGTTATGTTGGATCTGCTACATATTCCAACCTGAACATAACGAGCCTTTCCTCATTGACCGTTCAGCCGAAGGTAATACCCAATCCTTTCAGGCCAAGGCACGGCCAGGGCGTCACCATCACCTATCAGCTGTCCACAGATACGGACATTAAGCTTATGATATATGACATTACCGGCAAGGCGGTTTTCCAGAAAGAATTCCTTGCGGGCAGCGAGGGCGGCAAGGGACCAAATTACAATAACAGCTTTTACTGGAACGGAAAGGATGATTTCGGCAAGTACGTTGCCAATGGAGCATATATCTACCTCATTACTTCCGACAAGAAGGTACTCTTCAAAGGCCAGATGGCGGTTATGGATTAGTTGCCAGGTACCAGTTGCTAGTTGCCAGTGAACCCAAATAACCCATATGTTTTCACAACCTCTGATATCTATCGTGTATTTCTAGCCCCTAATTAGCGTGCAAGTTTTGTCCCCCTCCCCCCGATAGTATAAGTGTAGGCCCCAATCAACCGATCTCCGGGGCGCCATCTGCAGGATAAAGAACATACCGGGTGGCATGTTCTTTTCTTATTTAGGGGGGAAATAAAATGGTATTAAACAAGAAAGTAGGGTTGGTGATATTAGCAGTTTCCGTGTTGTTCCTGGCCTCCTCCGCTTCTTTCGCCGATGATTCCACCAAGGTTGGTGTCGATCTTACTTCAGTCGGAATGGGCGCCCGTCCCATAGCTTTAGGCGGCGCTTATTCAGCTGTTGCAGATGATGCTTCCGCGGTGTTCACCAACCCGGCCGGTCTTGGCCTTCAATCCAGGCTCTCTTTCATCAGCATGAGCACAAAGATACTTAACACTGTTGATTACACCCTTGCCGGTTTTTCATATCCCACGGAATTCGGCACCTTCGGCGTTGGCTATGTGGGAGCTGTTACTCCTGCCGGCGATTACGTATATTATGATGACCCAGCCAACCAGGTAGGCACTGAAGAAGGCGGCTCCATGAACTACTCAGATCAGATGATCATCCTTTCCTACGGCTCCGACATCAGCGGCCTGGCCAACGATACCTTCGGCCTTGAAGGCTTCTTCAGGAACCTCAGCGCGGGCATCAACGTTAAAATGATATCTGAAGGTCTTACAGGCGGTCCCAAGAATTCCTCAGCCTCCGGTTATGAAACAGACCTTGGTCTCATGTATTCTCCCACCGACAGGCTCTCTTTCGGCGCAACTGCCCAGAACGTTATGGGTTCAGTTTCCTGGGCGACCAGCGAGCAGGAAAAGCTTCCTTCCATACTTAAGATAGGCACCGCCTACAAGGCGCTCGATAACGTCATCGTTTCAATGGATAACGACATCGACCTGGACGGCAACAAGAGCCTGGCTTCTCATCTCGGCACCGAATGGCAGGTCATACCGATGCTGGCTTTAAGGGCCGGTCTCGATCAGAAGAACGCTTCGATAGATGACGGCACTGTCGGCCTTTCAACAAGCTATACCCTCGGAGTTGGCATCAATTACGCGGGTTTCAGGTTTGATTATGCTTACAGGCAGGACCCGGTCTTCGCGGAATACTCCAGCCAGTATTTCTCATTCTGCTACACAGGATTTGAGCAGCCCAAGCAGGTGAAAACTGCTGATAAGGTAGCGGACAAAGGCATTATTGAAAAATATCAGCCTGAAGAACTGCAGAAGATAAAGGACGGAAGGGTGGAGAAGATGGTGGCCCAGAAACCTTCAACGAACAACAGCGACGACACTCTGACGGCTTACGAGAAGCTTCTTCAGAAAGCCAACAACGACTGATCCCTGAATCTTGACCTTTAAAAAGGGGCGCGCTATGGCAGATGGCCGCGCTCCTTTTTTATTTTATGAGCATCGCATCCCCGAAACTGAAGAACCTGTATCTTTCTTTCACGGCCACGGCATATGCTTTCCTGATGAGGTCCATCCCGGCAAAAGCGGAGACGAGCATAAGAAGCGTGGACTTGGGCAGATGGAAATTCGTAATGAGAGCATCCACGGTCTTGAACTCGTACCCCGGATAGATGAACAGATCTGTCTCTCCCCTGCCCGCCTCTTTAACGGCTTCCAGCACCCTGACGGACGTCGTTCCCACTGCGATGATCCGGCCGCTGCCGGTCTCCGCCGCTTTCACGGCCTTGAACGCGGCATCGCTCACCTCGAAAACTTCGCTGTGCATTTTGTGACTGGTGATGTCATCTTCACGGACCGGCGCGAACGTGCCGTAACCGGTATGAAGAGTGACGTAAGCCTTTTCAGCGGGGATCTGTTCCAGTAATTCGCCGGTGAAATGCAGTCCGGCGGTCGGCGCCGCCGTGGCACCCGGTTTTTCGGCATAAACAGTCTGGTACCTTTCGCTCAGCTTTTGAGGTTGGATGTCGGATGTTTGAGGTTTAATATAGGGAGGCAAAGGTATTTCGCCGTATTTCATCAGCGCGCTCTCAAAACCGCCAACGCTGGCGAAATACAGGATCAGCCTGCCGTCAGCCAGCTTATCTTTGACCTCCGCGTAAAATCCTCTCTCGAATTCGATGATGCCGCCCACGCTCAATCTCTTGGCCGGCCGTGCGAGCGCTTCCCACGTTCTTTCGCCGGTCCTCTTGTCCAGCAGCACCTCTATGGAAGCTCCGCCTCCGTATTTCCTTCCGAACAGCCGCGCGGGGATGACCTTTGTATCGTTCAGGACCAGAAGGTCATTGGAGGAGATATATTCGGTGATCGAATTGAAAGTTCTGTGCTCGATGGCCCCCGATGTCCTGTCGACCACCATAAGCCTGGAGCCGTCGCGCCGCTCCGACGGATGCTGGGCGATAAGTTCTTCGGGGAGATCATAATCAAAATCGGAGAGCCGGAGGTTCGAGTGTTGCACGTTAAATTCTTTTATCTTCTTCCTATTATATTGAAAACGATCGTAAGAAATATTGACAGAAATATCATCGTAACTATCGGAAAATAGAAGGTGAAACCTTCATTGTGTATCACTATGTCGCCCGGAAGCCGCCCGAACCACGGGATCTTCCCGAAAACCACGAATATCGAACCGACAACGATGAGCACGATGCCGAAGAAAATGAGTGATTTGCCGATACTTTCGATAGCTAACATGATTATATTATACCTTAAGCGTCAACCTGTAGAGCTCGTTCTTGCTGACATTCAAGCCGGCTGATACTATACGGACTGCCTCGCTCTTCGGAAGGCCCACTTTCATCAATTCCTCTACCATCGAAACCGCGCCTTCAGGCACGCCACTTTCAAGCATTTCGACGTTCCCTCCCACGACCACGACGAATTCCCCTTTGGGTCTTATCCTGGAGAATTTTTCCATGAGCTCCGATATCTTCCCGCGAGACAGCTCCTCGAATTTCTTGGTAAGCTCCCTCGCAATGGAAGCAGGCCTGTCGCCAAGAACGTCCTTTATATCATTCAGCGTCCTTAAGATCCTGTGCGGCGCTTCATAAAATATCATCGTTCTTTCTTCGCGCTTCAGGCTCATGAGCCTTTCTCGTCTCTCGGATGTCTTTGCGGGAAGGAATCCCTCAAATATGAACCTGTCGGTCATCAGCCCCGATACGGACAGAGCCGATATCGAGGCGGATGGTCCCGGGATCACTTCTATCTTGATGCCGGCGTCAACGGCTGCTTTCACCAGCTCCTGGCCCGGATCGGATATTCCCGGCATGCCGGCGTCCGATACCAATGCGACGGTCTTGCCGTCTTTGATCCTGCCGATGATGTAGCCGGTCTTCTGTTTTATGTTGAACTTGTGATAAGAGGTCGTCGGGGTCCCGATAGAATACTCATCCAGAAGAAGCTTTGTATGTCTTGTGTCCTCGCAGGCTATAAGGTCCGCCGATTTGAGGATGTCGACCGCGCGAAAAGAAATATCGCGCAGATTGCCAATGGGGGTGCCGACTATATACAGACGGCCATCCACTCTATTCTTTCTTGTTGGAGGCGGATTCCAGCGTGACCTTTCCTTTGTAGACGGCGCCTTCATCCACAATAAGCTTGTCGCTGATTATGTCGCCGTACACCTTGCCTGTCTTCGTAATTTCAAGCCCGCTGCCCGCAATGATATTTCCGTTCACGTCGCCGGAGACTATGACCTTCGCTCCTGTTATTGAGCCCGTGACCCTGCTTCCCTCGCCTATAAGGACGTCGCCGTGAGCTTGTATCTTTCCTTCAAGTTCGCCGCCCAGCCGCACAGAGCCTTTTGAAGTGATCTCGCCCTTGATCTGCGTGTCCTCTCCGATAACGGAATTGATGCCAACATAATCATACGCTTTTTTCCTTGGCCCTAATAAACCCATAATATTTCCCTCCATCTATTTTTAGGCAAAACTTATCCCACAACAGATTGTGGGAATTCAGAACTTATTCGCCGATCACCAAACTCGGTTCGCGGTAAAAATGTCCAGGTTCAAATATTTCATCGGATTGATCGCCACGCCGTTCTTGTTTATCTGATAATGGCAGTGCGGACCCGTGGCAAACCCTGTTGCGCCTATCTCCGAGATTATTTGCCCTTTATAAACGTGCTGCCCGACCCTTACAAGCAGTTTTGAATTATGCCCGTAGAGGGTCTGGATGCCGTACCCGTGGTCAACAATGACGCATTTTCCGAAGCCGCCTTTCCAGCCCGCGAATGCAACGACGCCGTTGGCGGTCACCCTTACAGGATTGCCGAACCACGCCGTGATATCTATCCCCGTATGCATGCCTCTCCACGGAAAATACCTGTACCCGAAACCGGAGACTATCCTTCCGTATATCGGCCATATGGAAGGAGTAACGGCAAATCTCGCCTTCAGGAAGGCAACGGTCTGATGCAGGGATTTTAAGCTCTCGCTGTCCTGCTTTATGCTCTCGTCTATGTAAGAAAGTTCGTGAGTGATCTTGTCTATCTTGTAATTCGTCGTGCTGTCCAGCAGGGAGATCGGCATGTTGTTATTGTTCGTCGCCAGCATATCATTAAGGTCCTTGTTATCTTTCATCTTCAGTCCCAGAAGACGCCGCAGCTCGGAATCCCTGTCGACGAGCTCCTTCAAAGCTTTTTTCAGCTGGTTGACCTCGCCGGAGAAAAAATCGATCCTGCCCTTCTGCTCTTCGTTCACCTGAAGCATCAGGTTATAGTGGATCAGTTTTCTGGTCATCATTGATGAATAAACGATGGAGGACCCCATAAGAACTATTGAGACGAAAAAGACAGAGAGGATCGTATATACAAGCCACTCGGGCAGCCTGAAATTCACAATTCCTTTTGCGGAATTGTGCGGCACTATCATAAAGGTTATTTCTCTAGCCATTTTAGCGCTCAAATTCTACCAAAATTTGAGCAAAAGTCAAGGAAAAAAGCGGTTTGTCTGGTCGGGGCGGCGGTCACCCTTCGCCAAGGCTTCGGGTGATAAAGATTTGAACCCGTATT
This sequence comes from uncultured bacterium, assembly GCA_963727815.1. Lineage (GTDB taxonomy): Bacteria > Margulisbacteria > WOR-1 > CAVSGV01 > CAVSGV01 > CAVSGV01. The sequence continues at coordinate 430,238 of CAVSGV010000006.1, read as the reverse complement.
TACGACCTCCCTACCCCAACGTGAGAGTATTTGTGTCTTACCTTATCCCTTCATCGGGGCGGCGGGATTTGAACCCACGACCTCCACTACCCCAAAGTGGCGCCTTAGACCAAGCTGGGCCACGCCCCGATGAAAGGTGAATTATTACTTCTTCAGGTATTTCTTGATGGAATCGAACGCTCTGGGAGACTTACCTTGAGCTATTGTAGCAATATCGCCACGATGTGTAAATGCTCCGACCAAAAAATATAACAACCCGAATATCAGCAATGTGTTGGAAACCTTGAAAACCGCCATCAGCACGGGGATCATCAGTATGCAGATAAGGGAACTTAATATGAACTGGTTCGTGACCGGTACAAGGATGACGAACCACAGGAAGATTATGATCCACATTATAACGGCATTTATGCCGAACATCACGCCGGTAGTGGTCGCCACCCCTTTGCCTCCGGTAAATCCAAGATATATCGGATAGTCATGCCCGATTATTGCCGCCAGCCCCGCCAGCCCCATTGAAAGGTCGCATCCGAACAATCGCTTTGCGATAAGCACGGGAATTAGTCCTTTGAACAGATCCACGGAATAAACCAGAACCGCGGATATCGGGCCGACCATGACGAGCGTGTTCGTGGCTCCAACGTTCCTGGAACCTTGTTTCCTGATATCAAAGCCCTTCTTGATCTTTCCGGCGATATAGGCGGACGGAATGGATCCCAGAAGATATGATGCTATGATCAGGATGATAAGTTCAAGCATTTATCACTGGCCTAGGTTGAATTCTTTGTGGAGGACCTCCATCGCTTTTTTGGCGAGGTCGGCTTTAACGACGCAGGAGATCTTTATCTCCGACGTGCTTATCATTTCTATGTTTATGTTGTTCCTGGCGAGGACATCGAACATGGTCCCGGCCACTCCGGGTTTTGATATCATGCCTACTCCGACGATGGACACCTTCGCGACCTTATCGTCGGATACCACTCCTTCCGCACCAAGCTCCTTTGCGACCGCGCTTGTGACCTCCACGGCTTTCTTCATGTCCGGCTTGCTCACTGTAAAAGCCATATCGGCGTAAGCGCCAGATGAGTGTATGCTCTGGATTATCATGTCGATGTTCACCTTTGCGTCGCCCAGCGCCTTGAAAAGTTTTGCCGCCGTTCCGGGCTTGTCCGGTATTTTCAGGATCCCGACCTTCGCTATGTTGGTATCTATCGCCACCCCGGAGACCACGTCTTTCTTTTCCATATCGGAGACCTCCTTAATATATGTTCCTTCCACATCCGATAAACTGCTGCGTAAATGTATCACGATCCCGTAATTTTTCGCGCATTCGACCGACCGCGGGTGGAGCACCTGGGCTCCCAGGCTGGCCAGCTCGAGCATTTCATCGTAAGAAATGTATTTCAATTTTTTGGCGTCCTTCACTATCCTGGGATCGGCGGTATAAACTCCGTCGACATCCGTGTATATCTCGCAGACATCCGCTTTCAGCGCCGCCGCTATGACCACAGCCGAAGTATCCGATCCTCCGCGGCCGATGGTCGTGATGTCGCCTTTGCTGTCAACGCCCTGGAAACCGGTGACCACAACAATTTTCCCATCGCTCAGCTCCTGCTGTATCCTGTCCATCTTGGTGTGGGTAATACGAGCTTTTGATGGGATGTCTTCTGTGTGGACGCCGGCCTGCCAGCCGGTAAGAGATATCGCCTTGAAACCGAGCGAGTGTATCGCCATGGTCAGCAGCGCGGCAGAAACCTGCTCTCCAGTGGAGAGCAGCATGTCGTATTCCCTTGGATCGGGATTGTCCGTAACGCCGTTCAGAAGTTCGATGAGTTCGTCGGTCGTATCTCCCATGGCGGAAACGACAACGACAACATCGTTGCCTTTGGTTTTCGCAGCCGTGATCCTGGCCGCAACCTTTTTGATCATTTCAACGGACCCGACGGACGTTCCGCCGTATTTTTGGACTATCAATGACATAACGGGAGGGATTATAACATAAAACCTGTTATAATTGCGCCGATGTTCACCATCACTCAGCGGCAATACGATCTTATAATGAAGCAGGCGCAGGCATGCTATCCGCAGGAGTCCGGCGGCATGCTCGGCGGCAAGGAAGACGTCATCCTCGGAGTCCTTCCTGTCTTCAACCAGTTCCTCTATGACAAGACCAAAACGTTCGGTATGACCGCTGATGACCTTGACCGCGGATACCGGTTCTTCGAAAAGAACAAGATGAAGTTCTACGGGATCTACCACAGCCATCCGAAAGGGATACCATATCCGTCGGAGCAGGACCTTTCGCACAACCAGAAATATCTTTTCATAATCGGGCTTGCGGACAGGTTCAATCCCGAACTCGTCGCGTGGGAGATGATCAAGGGAGAGCCTGTAAGGATCCCCATTCAGGTCGTTGATGAGGAACATGTGAGGCAGATGGTCCTGACGCCCGACAAACCGAAATTATCAGATGCGGCTCCGAAGGACCAGATCAAGACCCTCAGAAGAATGATAATTGAGATACTGGAAGGAAAAGTGGATTATCCGAAAGACCCGCCGAAGTGGGATTCATCAAGCTTCAGCACAACGGCCTAAGGAGAGGGAATGTTCTCTTTCGGCTCGGGGACGACCCTGTCGCCGATGTATCCGCCTACCATCGCCCCGGCATATCCCGCTATACAAGACACAACGGCCATTATGCATGTATCCGTAACATTGGCGGTCGGCCCATGCGCGGCCAATAGTATCGCAACGCCAAATATCGCACCACCGATATAATAAAGGGTCAGATCTTTTGGCTGGTTGCCGTAGACCAGCAGCGGCATATCGAAAATAATATTTTCGCCGGTCGACGTTACGCCGCTGAAAGAAAGAGTATGATCGCCCTTCACCGCAGGCGCTTTAAGCCAAAGCCTGTAATCGCCTTCAATTCTTTCCACAGGAAGGATCTCTTTTGAGATATCGAATGCACTTGCCAGGCTTGTGAACTGGGACGGCTCGAACAACTGAAAGCCCTGTATCCTGGTGTTATTAAATGATGGGCGCACGTACATGATAAAACCTTCGTTCGCTCTCACGATGTTCGCCCTGCTGAAAGTAAAGAATTCCGTCCAGGCCAGGCAGCTGTTATCGGAATATAAAGTGTATGAACATTTAACGTCCCTGTTCTGATAATCGTAAGCGTAAGCGGGCGAAAGAAGAACGATGAAAGAATAGAACAACAGCATGAGAGGGGCAAAGCTCTTCAATACTTTTTTCATCGAAGTCATTATATTACATTCATTGTTTATTACTATGTGTTTTCTGTTAAAATGCTATTACAATGTCCGATTACTCGCACGAGCACATAGAACAAAAATGGCAGTCCTTCTGGGCCAAGGATAAGACCTACAAATGCGCGGAGAATCGCCAAGTTCCCGAAGGAAAAGCGCTTCTACTGCCTCGACATGTTCCCCTACCCCAGCGGCGCCGGGCTTCATGTTGGCCATCCGGAAGGTTACACCGCGTCTGATATTTTTTCGCGATACAAAAGGATGGCGGGGTTCAATGTGCTTCATCCCATGGGATGGGACGCTTTCGGCCTCCCCGCCGAGAATTACGCGATAAAGACGGGCACGCATCCGAGGATCGCGACCGAAAAGAACATTGTAACTTTCAAGAGGCAGATAAAGTCGATAGGATTTTCTTATGACTGGGACAGGGAAATAAATACCACCGATCCGGAATATTTCAAATGGACGCAATGGATATTCCTCAAGCTTTTCGAAAAAGGCCTGGCCTATGAGGCAACCGATCCCCATCAACTGGTGCCCGTCTTGCAAGACCGGCCTGGCCAACGAAGAAGTCTCCGAAGGAGCCTGCGAGAGATGCGGAACGCCGGTCACGCGCAAGGACATGCGCAGTGGATGCTGAAGATCACCGCTTACGCTGACAGGCTGCTCGAAGACCTGGATAAGCTTGATTGGCCGGAATCCATAAAGATAATGCAGAGGAACTGGATCGGAAAGTCCGATCGGCGCTGAAGTGGATTTCAAGATAGACGGCTTTCAAAGAGAACTCTGAGGGTCTTTACGACGAGGCCGGACACTCTCTTCGGCGCGACTTACATGGTCGTGGCTCCTGAACATCCGATAGTGCTGGAAATAACGACGGAAGATCAGATGGACGGAGGTGCAGGATTACATCGAAAAGACGAGGCAGAAAAGCGACCTTGAACGGGAGCATCTGATCAAAGTCAAAGACCGGCGTTTTCACGGGCGCTTACGCGGTAAATCCGGTCAACAACGCAAAGATCCCCATCTGGATATCCGACTATGTGCTTGATAACCTACGGCACCGGCGCGATAATGGCAGTTCCGGCGCACGACGAGCGCGACTTCGAGTTCGCGAAGAAATTCGATCTCCCGATCATTCAGGTCGTATCCATGACGGGAAAGCCAGCTGAGCTGAATGAAGCTTGACCATCGATGGTATCGCCATCAATTCAGGCCAATATAACGGACTGAAGACCATCGATTTCAAGGAAAAGATAACCGCCGACCTTGAAAAGAAAAAACTCGGGAAGAAAACGATCAATTACAAACTTCGCGACTGGGTTTTTTCGCGGCAGAGATACTGGGGAGAGCCTTTACCCGATCGTTCACTGCCCGAAATGCGGCGTCGTCGCCATTCCTGAGTCCGAGCTTCCGCTAAACTTCCGGAGGTCAAGAAATACGAGCCGACAGGCACGGCGAGATCTCCTCTGGCCAATATCAAGGAATGGGTCAACACGAAATGCCCGAAGTGCAGAGGGCCCGCCAAGCGCGAAACAAATACCATGCCGCAGTGGGCAGGCTCAAGCTGGTATTTCCTCAGGTACATCGATCCGAAGAATTCGCAAGGCTCTCGCTGACAAAGAAAAAGTAAAATACTGGATGCCTGTTGATCACTACATCGGCGGGGCCGAGCACGCGGTGCTTCATCTCTTGTATTCGAGGTTCTGGTACAAATTCCTGTTTGATATCGGCGTAGTTCCTGACGATGAGCCGTTCAAGAAACTGACAAATCAGGGACTGATCCTGGCTGAGGACGGACAAAAGATGTCGAAATCGCTCGGCAATGTGATAAATCCTGACGAGGTGATTGAAAAATTCGGCGCGGATTCTTTCAGGATGTATGAAATGTTCATGGGGCCGCTGGAAATGGCGAAACCGTGGAACACGAACGGCATCATGGGAATTCGAAGGTTCCTTGAAAAGGTCTGGAGGCTGTTCGAAAAGAAGATCGATAATAAGCCGATGCCCAATAGTGTTGAAGCATTGATGCACAAGACGATCAAGAAGGTCGGAGAGGATATCGAGAACCTGAGGTTCAACACGGCGATTAGTGCGATGATGATATTGGCAAACGAAGCGGCGAATGTCGAAATCTGAACACGGATTTCGCCAAGAACTTTCTGTTGATCCTTGCGCCGTTCGCTCCGCATATGACCGAAGAACTTTGGGAAATGATCGGCAGACAAACAGTCGATTCACAGGCAGTCGTGGCCGAAATTCGATCCAAAGATGATCATTGAAAGTGAAATTACTATCGTTGTTCAGGTCAATGGCAAGCTGAGGGACAATATCGTGGTTTCAGCTGACGCTTCCGAGGATGATATCAAATCGAGAGCATCATCAAGCGAAACGGTGAAGAAATTCACGGCAGGGAAAAAGATCGTCAAAGTTATCTACGTTCCGAAGAAACTCGTGAATATAGTGATCGCCCCATGAAAGTCGGAATAATAAGCCTCGGCTGTCAGGGGGATCCTATCAACATAGTAATACAGTAAAGGCCGTCACGGAATCATTCCGAATTCTTCACATTGTTCATCGGTCAATAAAACCCAATAACCTTTATGAGGAAAAACATGGGTGCAATCGTAAGGAAGATCTATCCGTGAATGAATGGGACCAAGCACGCGAACTTCCTGATCGCCGATAAAAGTGTAAGCAAATTCATCATTATAATGAATGTCGATATCAAAACAAGCGAATGGAGACGGCGATGAGAAGCTTTTGGATCCGCAAGCTGCCGGGATGTCGGCCATAAGTCCGATGCTCCGCTGTAATTGCGCCTCACAATATCCTATGACTCTTCCTATTGTACCAATTCCAGGCATTACCCCTATCCCGCTTTTTCCGATCATTGTTGTCCCCCTATCAATAACGTTACGCTCTTTTTATCGTAACTTAAAATAATAAATTTCACTCTAAGCGCATATTTCTTGTATAATGTTTTTTATGAAAGTTGGAATGATCTCCCTCGGCTGCCCCAAGAATTTATCCGATACAGAAACCATGCTCGGCCTTCTTGTGGATTCGGGCTATGAGATAACGAACGACCAGCGCCAGGCTGACATCATGATAGTGAACACCTGCGCTTTCATAGGCGATGCCAGGAATGAGGCTTTCGAGATCATAAAAGAAACCGGAAAACTCAAATCGACCGGCGATCTCAAGTATCTGATAGTCGCCGGATGCCTGCCGAAAAGGGACGGAAAAGAATTGTTCGATCGATTCCCAGAGATTGATGCTATTGTAGGACCGGGAAGAATTGATCAGATCGTGAAGGTGATCGATGCATTGATCTCGGAGCCTGCGACTGAACGTCGCGGCTCCGTTAATTCAGTTTCGGGAACCGCGAAGTTTATTCGCAGGTTCCCGATAGTTGAACTCGAGGGAACGCACTGCCTTTTCACACATCGATCGCCGAAAATCAAGACCACCCCGGCATATTATGCTTATATCAAAATAGCGGACGGCTGTGATAATCACTGCTCCTACTGCATCGTCCCCAGCTTGAGGGGGAAATTTCAGAGCAGGCCCATGGATTCGATAGTTGCCGAGGTCAAAGACCTGGTCAAAAAAGGCCTGAAAGAAGCGATACTCATCGCCCAGGATACCACCATGTACGGGACTGATCTCTACGGGAAGCCTTCTTTACATATATTATGTAAAAGATTGGCGCGGATAAGGGGCCTGGAATGGATAAGGATAATGTACGCTCACCCCGCCCACGTGACCGACGAGCTGATAAAAACCATCAAAAATGAGCCCAAGATATGCAGATATCTTGACTTGCCAATACAGCACTCATGTGATAAGATTTTGCGGTCAATGAGGCGGAAGGTGAACTCCGCTGAACTTAAAGGGTTGTTGCACAAACTAAGGAGGGAAATACCAGGGTTAGCGATTCGAACGTCGGTAATTGTTGGTTACCCGGGAGAAACTGAGACTGATTTTAATAAATTATCAGAATTCATTGAGGAAGAAAGGTTCGAGAGACTAGGAGTATTCAAGTACAGCAGGGAAAATGGCACTTCCGCCGCGGAGTTGAGGGGTCAAGTCAGCGAGCGGATCAAGGACCGAAGATTTCACAAGATAATGAGTTTACAGCACGCTATCTCAAAAGAGTATCTTGAAGAAAATGGTGGGAAAAGTGATAAATATACTGGCAGATGGCAGATCGGGACGGTCCTTCATGGACGCCCCTGTGATAGACGGCGTTGTTAAACTGAATAATAATGTTCCAAGCGGGAAGATCGTGCCTGTTAAGATAACAGGGTCAGGATTTTATGATCTTTCCGGCAAACTCGTTACTTGAACCTGCCGAATTCGATAACCTTTTTAAGGATACTCTTAATACCCCTCATAGTTTACCTGTTGCTCTCGCCTGCTTTTCCTAACGCAACGATACTTGTAGTTGTTATTTTCGTCGTTGTAGCTTTGTCAGACTATATTGACGGTTATCTTGCGAGAAAGCTGGGTCAGGAGACGACGCTTGGAAAATTTCTGGACCCTCTCGCGGACAAGATACTGGTCCTATCGGCTCTATTATGCTTTGTGGAGCTCAGGGTCGTACCGTCGGTGCCTGTGATCATATTGATCGCAAGGGATCTGGCGGTGGACGGACTGAGAATGGTCGCAGGATCGTCCGGCAGGATAATTGCTGCGGATAAGCTGGGCAAATACAAGACTGTCTTGCTGGATGTCGCGGTGATATTGCTGATGCTGAACGTTCCCGGTTCCGTTCAGTTCCTGTGGCTTGGCGTATTGCTGAGCGTGGTTTCCGGGGTCTCATATTTCATGAAAAACTGGAGCTCTGTAAATGGCTGAATCGGAGATAAAGCTCGAGGATTTCTTCACGCGGGTCATTTCGGTGATAGGAAAGACCACGGATGCCGAGGTGGCAGAATTGCTTAAAAAGAGCAAGAAAACAGTAGCGGTGGCAGAATCGCTGACAGGCGGGCTGATATCTTCGAGACTTACAAGCCAGCCCGGGAGCTCGGAATTTTTTGTCGGCGGCATAGTTTGTTACACGAACAGGATAAAGGTGATGGAGCTGGGCGTTCCGGCGAACGTCATAGCACAGACCAGCCCGGTGTAGCAAGGAAGTCGCCATTGCGATGGCTGAAGGGATCCGGAAAAAATACCGGTCGGACATCGGATTGTCGGCGACCGGAATAGCCGGACCGACCACCACGACGCCTCCCAAGCCGATAGGACTTGTGTTCATAGGACTTTCGTCGATCATGGGCTCGAGTTTCAAGGAGATACAGCTCTCCGGCGGCAGAGGCGAAATAAGGGGAAAGGCAGCGGCTGCCGCTCTGGGAATGCTCTGGCTACATCTGGGCGGCGATGAGGTCTTGAACAAAATATGAGGTTGTTCATATCTATAGAGATACCGGACAAGATAAAGAAAACTATAGATAAAATGACCGATAAACTGAAGATGAAGCTGACGCCCATAAAGTGGGTGGAGAACAAGAACCTTCATCTTACTTTAAAGTTCATCGGATGGACGGACGATGATAAGGTCGGGAAGCTGACCGGCATCGTTGAAAAGACCGTAAAAGGTTATGGAAGTTTTAACGTGACCCTGGCTGGGATGGGGGTTTTCCCCACGGTGAAAAGCCCACGGGTCATATGGATAGGGATGTTAGAGGGCGCGGAAAAGGTGAAGGCCCTCGGCGAAAGAATTGAGGACGCGGTATCAAAGGAGGGATTCAGGGAAGAAGAAAGAGAATACACTCCTCATCTTACTATCGGGAGGATAAAGGAAAAGATAGATGTGGAGCCGCTTTGCGGTTTCATGGAAAAGAACAAGGACAGCAGTTTCGGAGGTTTTTCGGTCGACCATATTTCGGTCATGAAAAGCACTCTGAGGCGGACTGGGCCGATCTACGAAGAGATCGGACAGATAAAATTATAGGAGGAAAATAAATATGTCGGATGAAAAGAAAAAAGCGCTGGAAACAGCGATAACAGCTATAGAAAAAAGCTGCGGTAAAGGTTCCATAATGAATGGCTCGACAAGAACTCGACGCAGATGGACGTAGAGGTGATCCCGACCGGGGTCCTGTCGCTTGATCTGGCGCTCGGCGTGGGCGGACTTCCGAAGGGAAGGATAATCGAGATATACGGACCTGAAGGCGGCGGAAAGACCACGGTCTCGCTGCAGGCGATAGCGGAGTCCCAGAAAAGAGGCGGCATCGCGGCGTTCATAGACGCGGAGCACGCGCTCTCTCCGGTTTACGCGCAGAAGCTGGGAGTTGATATCAACAATCTTTTGATATCCCAGCCGGACTACGGTGAACAGGCTCTCGAGATCGCGGAAACGCTGGTAAGGTCCGGAGCGGTGGACATCATCGTTGTGGATTCCGTTGCCGCTCTTGTCCCGAAAGCCGAGATCGAAGGCGAGATGACAGATTTCCAGGTCGGGCTTCAGGCAAGGCTCATGTCGAAAGCGCTGAGAAAACTGACAGCGGTCATCAGCAAGAGCAACACTGTGATGATCTTCATTAATCAGCTGAGGGAAAAGATCGGGATAATGTTCGGCAACCCGGAGGTCACGCCCGGAGGAAGAGCGCTGAAGTTCTATTCCTCCGTCAGGCTGGAAGTTAGGGCGAGCGAGAAGATAAAGGATGCCGACAAGATCATCGGGACAAAGGTAAGAGTGAAGGTCGTGAAGAACAAGGTGGCGCCGCCGTTCAGGGAAGCGCATGTTCACGCTCATCCACGGCGAAGGGATATCCAAGTCCGCTGACGTTCTGGATACCGGCGTCACTCTGGGATTGATCCAGAAGAACGGGAACACGTTCATGTTCAAGGACGAGAAGCTTGGAGTGGGATATGAAAGCACGGATAAATACCTGAAAGAGAACAGGGACGTGGCAAAGAAGATAGAGGCGGACATAAGAAAGTACATAGCGAATCCGCCGAAGGCGAAAGAAAAAGAAAAGGAAAAAGAACAGGTCGAGTTCAAAGAAAAAATAGGAAGGTGAATTAAATGAATCTTACCGGTTTCATATACGGTGTGCTGCTGGCTGTCATCGTGTTCGGCATGCTTGTGGCATACATGATGATACGAAGGAGCATGGCGGAGCAGAAGATCCGCATCGCCCAGGAGACCGCCAAAAGGATAATGGAGGACGCGAAGAGCGACGCTGAAACAAAGCGGAGGGAAGCGATCCTGGAGGCGAAGGACGAGGCGATAAAGTTAAGGAATGAATTTGAAAAGGAGACAAGGGAACGCAAGAACGAGCTCTTCTCCATGGAAAAAAGGCTTATCCAGAGGGAGGAGAGCATCGACGCGAGGGAAAAGAACATAGAAGAGGCCAAGAAAAAACTTTTGTCCGCGGAACAGGACATCGTGAAAGTGAAGGCCGCCCTCGAAGAATTAAGGCTCCAGCACGTGAAAGAGCTGGAAAAAGTGTCCGGATTGACCAGGGAAGAAGGTATCAAGACCTTGCTGAAGAACCTGGAAAAGGACATAGACAGCGAAGCCGCGCTGATGATAAAGGCGAAGGAAGAACAGCTGAAAAAAGATTCCGACAAGATGGCGAAGGAGATATTATCAACGGCCATCCAGAGATGCGCGGTTGACCACGTGGTCGAATCCACGGTCACCGTTGTCGAGCTTCCAAATGAGGACATGAAGGGAAGGATAATCGGGCGCGAAGGAAGGAACATAAGGGCGTTCGAAACGCTGACGGGCGTCGACCTGATAGTGGACGACACTCCGGAAGCAGTGCTGATATCCGGGTTCGATCCGGTCCGGCGCGAGACCGCCAGGCTGACGCTGACAAAGCTGATAGTCGACGGACGCATCCACCCGGCAAGGGTCGAGGAGATGTACAACAAATCCAAGGAAGAGCTGAAGGCAGCGATGTGGGAGCCGGCGAGAAAGCGACGTTCGACGCAGATGTCCACGGGCTTCCGCCTGTCCTGATACAGATGCTTGGAACGGCTGAAATACAGGACCAGCTACGGACAGAACGTGCTTCAGCACTCGATAGAAGTTTCGAAGATATCCGGAATGCTCGCGGCGGAGCTGGGCGTTAACGTTAAGCTGGCGAAGCGCGCGGGACTTCTGCACGATATCGGCAAGGCCATCGACCAGGAAGCCGAAGGCACGCACACGAAACTGGGCGTCACGTTCGCGCAGAAAGCGGGAGAATCGGAAGAGGTCCTTCACGCGATAGGCGCGCATCACGGCGACGTAACCGCGAAGACGGTCGAAGCCGTCATCGTGATGGTGGCCGACGCCATCTCCGCATCAAGACCGGGAGCAAGGCGCGACACGCTGGAAGCTTACATCAAGAGGCTGGAGAACCTTGAAAAAGTGGCTTGCTCTTTTGAAGGCGTTGAGAAATGCTACGCCATTCAGGCGGGACGCGAGGTCAGGATAATAGTCCAGCCTGATAAAGTAGATGATCTCAAATCCACGAAGCTGGCGTATGATATCGCCAGAAAGATAGAAGCCGAACTGGAATATCCCGGAGAAGTGAAAGTTACGGTAATAAGGGAGACCAGGGCGACGGATACCGCAAAGTAATGAAACTATTATTTATCGGAGACATAGTTGGAAGGCCCGGCAGGGAGATAGTCAGACAGCTCCTTCCGGGCTTGCGCGATGAGCATAAGCCCGACATCATCATCGCTAACGGCGAGAATTCGGCCGCTGGTGTCGGCATCTCCAAAAAGGTTTATGACGAGCTCATGGGGATGGGGATCGACGTCATCACGATGGGCAACCACATCTGGGACAGGAAGGAATTCATCCCCGACATCGCCTCATGCCCCAACCTTGTGAGGCCCGCCAATTATCCGGAGGGCGTCCCCGGCAAAGGCTTTGATGTGTTCAACATGAAGGGCTTCAAGTTCGGGGTCATCAACATGCTCGGCCGGATATTCATGCCGTGCATAGAATGCCCGTTCCGGACGTCAGATCAGATACTGGAGAAAATGAGAGCGGAAACTCCGGTGATAATACTTGATCTCCACGCCGAGGCGACATCGGAGAAGAACGCGCTGGCGTGGCATCTTGACGGGAGGATCTCCGCGGTGATAGGAACACACACTCACATCCAGACGTCCGACGAGAGGATACTGCCGCAAGGAACGGCTTTTATTTCCGACGCCGGCATGGTGGGCGCTTATGATTCCATAATCGGCGTGAGGAAGGAACAGATCATAAAAAGGTTCCTGCTTTCGATGCCGGAGAGGTTCGAACCCGAGGACGAGGGACCCGGCATATTCAACGGCCTGTTCATTGATATCGGCGCCGACGGAAAGTCAAAGTCCGTGAAGAGGATACTGAAACACGTTCAGGACATGGGGGTCGTCAAGCCGAAAGAGAGTTGATCTGGTCCATCATGATGGCGCGCTGTCTCCTGAACTCCTCCGCCCTGTCCTTCCATTCACCAAGTACGTCGTCGGGAATGTTCTTCGCGCTTTCTATCCTTTTGCCGATCTTTTCAAGTTCTGTCTCTAATTCGCTCATTTTCCCTTTGAGCCTTTCGATCTCTTTTGCGATATCGACGATGCCCTTGAGCGGAACGTAGATGTTGATCTCCGGCAGAACCGCGGTCGCTGCCCCTTCGATCTTCTTATCGAGCTTTGATACTATCTTCAGTTCCTCGAGCCTGCCGAGCGTCTTGATATATTTCATCTGGTCTTCGCCGAATTTTTTGTGAGTGACGGCCACGGCGGATAACGCGACTGACGGCGATATGTGAAGCGTCGCTCTTATGTTCCTCACGGTCCTGACAATATCCTTTACGACCGCCATCTCTTCTTCGATCTTCTCATCGATCTTTGAAGCATCGGCCGTCGGCCATTTTGATAACATGATCGTTTTGTCTTTTGTTTTGTTATCCACTATCCTCTCTCCACTATTCACTATCTTCTGCCATATTTCTTCCGTGATGAACGGCATGAACGGATGAAGCAGTCTCATGGTCCCTTCCAGGACCTCCATCAATACTTTTTGCGACGCGTCGATCTTTGACATCTCAAGGTACCAGTCGCAGAATTCGTTCCATATGAAATCATACAGTTTCCTCGCCGCTTCTCCCGGATCGCAGTTATCGATCTTATCGGTGACATCGCCGATCGCTTTGTTGTATTCGCTCAATATCCACCTGTCCGCAAATGCTTCTTTGGGATTTGGGGGTTGGGATTTGGGGTTTAGCGCGAAGCGCGAAGCGTTCCATATCTTGTTGGAAAAATTCCTTCCCTCGGTGATCTTGTCCTCGGAAAGTTTGATGTCCTGTCCGGCGCCGGATATGAGAGTGACGAGCGAGAATCGCAGGGCATCCGCCCCCACCCTGTCTATGACGTTCAGCGGGTCGATGACATTGCCCAGCGACTTGCTCATTTTCTTGCCGGTGATATCGCGTATCAGGCCGTGGATGAATATCTTCGAGAAAGGCTCTTTCTTCATGAACTTCATTCCCATTACGATCATTTTTGATACCCAGAAAGTGATGATGTCGTAGCCGGTAACAAGCATGGTCGTCGGATAATATCTCGCGAGATCTCCTGTATATTCGTCGGGCTTGCCCTCCGAAGTCTTGACGGAGGAGGGCCAGCCGAGAGTCGAGAACGGCCAGAGCGACGATGAGAACCAGGTATCAAGGACATCCGGATCCTGAGTGAGTATTTTGCTTCCGCATTTCGGACACTCTGTTGGAGTTTCTTCAGATACGATAATATATCCGCATCCTTTTTTGGGATTTGGGATTTGGTTATTAGGATTTTCCCCGCAATACCATGCGGGGACGCGGTGCCCCCACCATATCTGGCGTGATATGCACCAGTCGCGGTGGTTCTCCATCCAGTTCAGGTAGACTTTCGTCCAGCGGTCGGGGATGTATTTGATCCTGTTGTCTTCCACCGCCTGTATCGCCGGCCTTACCAGGTCCTTCATGTGTATGAACCACTGGTCGGAGAGATACGGCTCTATGACAGTCTTACAGCGGTAGCAGTGTCCGACGGAATTCTGGTAATCTTCGATCTTGTCGAGGTATCCGTTCCTCTCCAGGTCCGCAACTATCGCCTCGCGGAGCTTGAAACGGTCCATGCCTTCGTATTGCGAGATGTTCTCCTGTTCTTCCTTCGGGAAATGGCTTACGTGTCCAGTGCCGTCATGATGGAGCATTATTATCTGCGGAAGGTTGTGGCGGATGCCTATCTCATAATCGTTTGGATCGTGGGCCGGCGTCACCTTCACGGCTCCGGTGCCGAAAGTTGTGTCCACAAAATTATCCTTTATGAGCGGTATCCTCCTGCCGACAAGCGGAAGGACCAGCATCTTGCCGATAAGGTGTTTGTATCTTTCGTCCTTCGGATTGACCGCGACGGCCGTATCGCCAAGCATCGTTTCCGGTCTCGTTGTGGCAACAGTAACAAAATCTGATGTCCCTTCGATGGGATATTTCAGGTAATAAAGTTTGCCCTTTTCCTGCGTGTATTCGACCTCGATGTCCGAAATCGCGGTCTTGCATCTGGGGCACCAGTTGATTATCCTTTTTCCTCGGTAGATAAGTCCTTCATCATATAATGTGACGAAAGCTTTGCGCACCGCTCTGGAAAGCCCTTCGTCCATCGTGAACCGCTCCCTCGTCCAGTCGCAGGAAGCTCCGAGCCGTCGCAGCTGCATGGTAATGGTGCTGCCGTATTTTTTCTTCCACTCCCAGACCATTTCGATGAATTTCTCCCGGCCGACGTCCTCTTTTCTTTTTTTCTCTTTCGCCAGCTCTCTCTCAACAACGTTCTGGGTCGCTATGCCCGCGTGGTCCGTGCCGGGTATCCAGAGAGTGTCCTTGCCCCGCATCCGATTGAAACGGACAAAAATGTCCTGGATGGTATTATCAAGAGCGTGGCCCATGTGGAGCATTCCCGTCACGTTCGGAGGAGGTATTACGATGACGAATTTCTCGGCTTTTGAAGCAGGATCAGGCGTGAAGTAGCCGTTTTCTTCCCATATCTTGTACCATTTCTCTTCTACGGATTTGGGCTCGTAGATCTTTGAGAGTTCTTCGCTCATAGATAGGTTTCCAGGATCTTCCCTTCGTCAAAATCATCAAGGAGGAGGTATTCTTTCATTCCGGGGAACGTGGCTTTCTGGGGGATGAGCCCGACAAGCTCCGTGTTAAGGATAGCGACGCCCTTCGCCGCGCATTCTTTTTTCACGCGGTCCATCAACGCCTTAAGTCCTGTCTTTTCAAAGTGAGTGATGTTGACCGTCACCTGGACCACCTTCTTGGAATGGAGCGGAACCCCGAGAGCCCTTATGCCGGGAAGACCGCCGTCCTTTTCGCGGATGACCTTGGCGATATCTTTTGCCGTCTTAAGGTCTTCGGTATCAAGGTTAAAGTTGAAAGCTATAAGGAAATTCCTCGCGCCTATTGCCACAGCACCTGCCGTTGAATGAACCTTTGCCTCTCCGAAATCCGGCTTAAAGTCCTTTGTTGATATGGTGTTCCTGAGATGTTCGAGCCCGCCATGACGAATGTTGTATAGGTGCTTGAACTTGTCGTTCCTCGCCGCTTCACCGTATAAAAAGACGGGTATCTTCAGCTTATCGGCCACCATTTTCCCAAGGGTCTTCGCTATTTCCTTGCAGTCGCCCATGCTCGCGTTCTTGACGGGAATAAAAGGAACGACATCGACCACTCCGATGAAGGGATGCACTCCTATCTGCTTGTTGATGTCGATCAATTTCGATGCAGTATCGATCGAATTGTAGGCGGCATTCAGCACGTTATCCGGAGATCCGATGAAAGTGACGACCAGTCTGTTATGGTCCTCGTCGTATGATTGATCGATAACGTCGACAGGAAAAGATTTGATCGAATCGACTATCCTGTGAATGACGGTCGAGTCATGCCCCACGCTGAAGTTCGGCACGCACTCGATGATCTTCTCTGTTCCTTTTGCCTGTGCCCCTGCCTCTTCCTTCGCCTCTGTCTTTCCCGATCTTTGAGGTTTATCGCCTAATCCGAATATCATGCGGGGATTATAGCACATATATTTTGGCCGAAAAACGTCAATAAAACTGAAATTCCCCGGCAAATGTGACGATAATATTTTTGAGCAATGTCCCGATTTATGGAGGTAATGTATGGGTTTCGAGGTCTCTCCACTATTAAAAATACCGGATGCATCGCTGACATTCGATCGGCTCCCCAGCAATATAATATCATTGCTGATGGAGGCAAAAAAGTTTGACGGGCCGGTGTCTTTACAGTCCGCCATGTCAGCTTACAAGGTAACAGCGTACGTTGATGAAAATATGTCCTCCTTTGAACATCTGTCCGATACGCTCACCGCCGACCTGTTCCACGATAACGTAAAACAAAAGCAAATGTTCGATAATATAGAGCATATTTACGGACTAAGGGTCATTTTGGATAAGACCAACAACAGGGCATATCTCCTGGGGCATAATCTGAACTTTTCCCCGCTTCTGATACCGCCCGTTGTTCACGAAAACAAGACCTATAAAATATTCACCGCGACGGGAAGCCTGGATCCGTCGGTAAGAGTAATGTCTTATTATCGCAACCTGCATGATGCTGAAGCCGCGCTGCATGGCATTGGCAAGACCACGCCATTGACCATAGAGCATAATGATGAGGTAACCCGCGGAAAGTCCAATGGATATTTCCTGGTTGAAGTGGATCCCGAGGAAGAAAAGAAGATAAATCAGCTTTACGATGCCCATATCAGAGGCCAGGTACTCGGAGTTCCCCTCAGCTGTTCAGCCGCTCCGCAGGGAAAGCCTGACTCCAGAGTGATAAGCCTGGACGCGCCCGAAGGTCAATAACAGGAGGAAAAATATATGGCAGTAATATCAGGTTTGGGAAATGTTGGGAATCTATACAAGCTCTCCTCATTAGTCGGCTCGCCTTACAGCGGCAATCCTTATATGGCTGCTGACGGATGGAAAGACTCGAGAATAGAACCCGTCGTAAATACAATTGAAGAAAAATACAGCGCTCGATACGTGTTCGCGGACCACGGCAGCGTCGCAACATTGGGCCGGCCCGATCTTCAAGCGCGATTTCGCGAGAATTCAGGTTGGAGATCTCTGACCGATAATTTTGACGCCACATTCGGCGGAGAAAGCCTTTTTGCGATACATGACACCACCACAGATAAAGTGGTCATCGGTGAAAAGCCATATAATTTCGATGCCTTAAAACAGCCTCCATCAAATGTCGATGGGAAAATATTCAGGATAGTTCCCGCTTTAGGTCTGCCTACTATAGGAAAGGTCATGACCCACTGCAACACGATCGATCTGGCAAAAACATATGTAAAAAGCCTGACTGATCTTAAGGAGCCATTTCCTCAGCCAAGCAATGACGTAACATTGGCCCAAAGAACCAGAGGTTATCTTGTTGTTCAGCTTGAGCCGAGCGAAGAAGAAGAAATACACGATGCGCTTCTGAGATTTCAGATAGTCCCAAAAGTCCCTGACGATAGATCTGTTCGAGATAGTCTGGTAGACGAGCATAGCGTCTGAGGATCGGAAAAGCCTTTATTTGTTCTGCTTTCCGTTCCTGGCTTTCAGGCCCACGCTGTTGAAGACCTTATCAAGCTCTTCGCCTTCAAGGGTCTCCACTTCCTTCATTTTCTTCGCGATGACAACAAGCTTTGATCTGTTCGCCAAAAGTATCTTCTTGGCTTTCGCGTGGCATTCTTCAATTATGAAGCGTATCTCCTTGTCGATGGCGTCCGCGGTATCGTCGCCGTAATCCCTCTGCTCCCCAAGATCGCGCCCAAGGAATACCTGGCGTTCTTTCTTTCCGAAAGTCCTGGGTCCCAGGCGGCTCATCCCGAACTCCATGACCATTCTCTTGGCCACATCGGTGGCGTGCTCAAGGTCATTGTGCGCGCCGCTTGTCAGCTCGCTGAATATCATCTCTTCCGCTACCCTGCCTCCAAGCATGACGGTTATCTGGTCCATCGCCTGGCTCTTCGTCACAAGATATTGGTCCTCGATCGGCAATTGCAGAGTGTAACCAAGCGCCATCCCCCTGGGAAGGATCGATATTTTGTGTACCGGATCCGCGTTGGGTAGCGTCCTTGCAAGCAGGGCGTGCCCTACCTCGTGGTAAGCGACTATCTCCTTTTCCCTGTCGCTGATGACTTTGCTCTTCTTCTCCGGACCCGCAATGACGCGGTCAATAGCCTGGCTTGCCTCGTTCATCGATACTTCTTTTTTGTCGAACCTTGCCGCAAGTATCGCGGCTTCGTTCAACACGTTCTCAAGGTCCGCGCCGGTAAATCCAGGCGTGCGCCTCGCTATGATGTCCAGGTCGATATCTTTTGCCAGCGGTTTTCCTTTTGCATGGATCTTGAGTATGTCGCGCCTGCCGTTAAGGTCCGGCTTATCGAGAACGACCTGCCTGTCGAACCTTCCCGGTCTCAATAGAGCCGGATCAAGTATGTCAGGCCGGTTCGTGGCAGCTATCACGATGATGTTGGTGTTGGGATCGAACCCGTCCATTTCGACAAGCAGTTGATTCAGTGTCTGCTCTCTCTCGTCGTGTCCGCCGCCCAGTCCAGCGCCGCGATGACGGCCAACGGCATCGATCTCGTCCATGAATATTATGCACGGCGTGCTTTTTTTCGCCTGATTGAAAAGATCGCGCACGCGGGACGCGCCCACGCCGACGAACATCTCAACGAAATCGGAGCCGGATATCGAGAAGAACGGCACTCCAGCCTCCCCCGCTATCGCCCTGGCCAGAAGTGTTTTTCCGGTTCCCGGGGCGCCCATCAACAGCAATCCTTTTGGTATCTTCGCGCCCAGCTTCTGGAACTTTTGCGGGGTCTTAAGGAATTCCACTATCTCTTCCAATTCCTCTTTTGCCTCGTCAACGCCCGCCACGTCCGCAAAAGTGATCTTCTGCTTTCCCTGGAGCGGTTTCGCCCGGGACCTGCCGAAAGACATCGCCTGGCTGGAAGAGCTCTGAGCCTGGCGCATGAGCAGCCACCACAGGCCGCCGAAGAAAAGGAGAGGCAGTATCAGCTGAATGAAAAGGTTCCAGAGCCAGCTTGAATCCGTCGGGGCTTCAACTTTTATGTTTACGCCTTTTTCGCGAAGCATGGGGACGAGGTTTGGATAATTCATCGCCCTCGTTTTGAACAGCGCGCCGCTGGCGAGCTTTCCCGAGAAAATGTCGCCGTTAACGGACACTTCGGAAACCTTCCCCGTCTCCACCTGGTTCAGGAAATCGGTGAAAGAAAGCTCCTGCACCTTCGGCTGGCTGCTGAAGAAAGGCGCCAGCAGCGACAGTATTATCAGCAGGAACAGGAGGTAAAAGAACAGGTTTTTCCAGGCGTCTTTCATAGAGGGGAATTATATCACAACGAGATGCGGGACGCGAGATGCGAGATGAAAAAGGATCATCTCCCGTCTCTCATCTCTTCTTCTCCAGCCTTTTAACTTCCTTCCACACGGCGTCCATCTCCGGCAGGGTCATTTTGCTCACGTGGCGGCCGCTCCTGCGGGCGGATTCTTCTATCTGCTTGAACCGCCTCATGAACTTGCTCGTGGCATTCTGCAGCGCCTCTTCCGGATCGATGTCCAGCTTTCGGGATACGTTGACCACCGCGAAAAGCAGATCTCCGAGTTCCTCTTTGAAGTTCTCGATATTTGAGATTTGGATTTGGGATTTCCTTTGGATCTTGGATTTTGAGTTTTGGATCTTCTCAGGACCGCTTGGATCTCTTTCTCTTCCTCATATACTTTATTCCAAGCTCCTGCGATATTGTTCCAGTCAAATCCCACTCTGGCAGCCCTTCTCTGAACTTTATCAGCTCGATAAAGCGCCGGCAACGCGTTCGGCACGCTCTCAAGGACCCCTTTTACCTTATCGCTCTTGCCTTTTACCTCTCCTGCCTTTATCTGTTCCCATTTCTGCCAAACTTCCTCGACGCTCTTGACCTTCTTGCCGCCGAAAACGTGGGGATGGCGGCGGACCATCTTTGCTGATATCGAAGATATGACGTCTTCGATGGTGAATTCTTTTTTCTCCCGGCCTATCTCCGCCTGCATCACGACGTGGAGCAGCATGTCGCCCAGCTCTTCCGCGAGCTGCCTGTAATCCTTAAGATCTATGGCTTCGAGCGCTTCGTAAACTTCCTCGACCATATAAGGTTTCAGCGTGGCGTGCGTCTGCACCCGGTCCCAGGGGCAGCCGTTGGGCGCGCGGAGCTTTTTTACGACCCGGACCAGCTCTTCGAATTTTTTTCCCGTCTTTGACATTTCCGTGAACTTTACACTGGCCGACTTCGCTTGTCAAACCCGCAAGGCGTGTGTAGAATGTCCGGCAAGGAGGTGAATTATGAAAAGAACTATCGTATTTGCCATCCTTTTTGCGACAATTCTGATAGGCTCTTGCTACGGTGAAGTCCTGACGAGCGGCCTTTCCATCGGGACCGGACAATTCGGCATCGAGGGATTTTACAGCTCGACCAACGTTACGATCGCAGATTCCACTCTGACCGAGTTCGGGCCCCGCGTCGTTTACGGTCTGGCTGACGATCTCGACATTACCGGAAAGCTGGCCATGGGATCCATCTCGAACGTTAGCGCGACGACCCTGGGAGGCGGAATAAAATATACCTTCCTTAAGATCGCGAACCAGGACCCGATAGACATGGCGGCTCTGGCCAATTTTGAATCTGCATCAGCAAAGGACTTTACCCTGAGCACGACCACCTTTGGCATCGTTGGCAGCAAAATGGTAAGGACGAACCTGACGCTTTACGGCTTCGCGAACGTTGCGATGCTTTCGACAAAAGTAACAGGCATTCCTTCCTCATCCGGAACCGGCCTGCAGTTCGGAGGCGGACTGAAATTTCAGGTCAACAAGAAGGTGTCTTTCGCGGGAGAACTTGGAATGATGAACATTGACAGCAACAGCTACACGACTTTCTCTCTGGGACTGCAGTTCCTGATGGATTGATCATTTAAGCCGTTGAAAACGTGCGCCACAAAAAAAGACCCTTGTCAGACTTTCTGGCAAGGGTCTTTGTGATACTTGCGAAAAAACTACATCGGGAAATTGTACACTAAGCTTACCTGGATCGTATTCAACATCTGATTATAGCTCTTTAAGTCTTCGCCGTAATGTTTTCCGCTGACCGAACTGTAAACCACGACATCGGCTCTAAGATCGATCGATGGGATCAACTGGGTTTTTGCTGTGAAAATAAAATTAAGCGAAGTTGTCGTGTTATCTGATGCTTTATCCGATACAACGTGACCATGTGTATCTACCGTATCTGAGAAATCTGTGGTCCCATATGAATAATAGACCAGTGACGGACCGTAGGTTATCGGGCCGCTCTGGCCTACCCACCATGTTCCGCCGATTAGCAATCCTACATTGGCATCCACATCCTCTCCCATGCCAACGCTTGAATAGCCAACAAGAATGTCATAATTGATATCCTTGTTGTTGCCTGGTGTAATTACAAGGCCTGGATGACTGAACCAGGAGTTCGTTCCAAAAGAACCTACAACGCCTATCTTCAGTGTCCTCGGGGCTGGAGCGCTTACCGCCGGCGCTGGAGCGCTTGCCGCAGTGACTGGCGCGCTTGCCGCCGGCTCCGGCGCGCTTGTCGCAGCATATGATCTGCCCGCGAATACGGATACAAATATCAAAACTAAAAATAAAGATCTTTTCATATTTATATAATTCCCTCCTTAATTGATCGGGAATTCTTAATTAACCTCCTTTTCATTTTGATCATCATCGTCCCCTTTCAATTATCATAAAACCGGTCTATACGCATTTTCCCCGGAAAATAAAAGGGCCGGATCCGCAGCTTTAGCTGCAAACTCGGCCCCCGGCATTCCCGTAAAGCCAAAAAATAAGGCGCTTACTTAACAATTTAAATAAGCGCCTTCTGAAATCCAGATGGATCGTTTACGGGAATATTGTATAAATATGAACCAGTTTTGTCAAGAAGTTTAATGGCTCGGATAAATTTTGTGCTATAATGCGTCTTCCAATGACCATCCTGAAGTCCTTGAATGACAAGCAGAAGGAAGCCGTACAGCACGTGGACGGGCCTCTCTTGATAATCGCAGGCGCCGGTTCCGGCAAGACCCGCGTCCTGACCCACAGGATCGCCTATCTCATAAAGGAACACCGCATCCCGCCGTCGTCGATACTGGCGGTGACGTTCACCAACAAGGCCGCCAATGAAATGAAATACCGCCTGAACCATCTGACGGGGATCGTTTCCCGCCAGATATGGATCGGCACTTTCCATTCGATATGCGGCAGGATACTGCGCCACGACATAGACAAGATAGGCTGGAGAAAAGATTTTCTGATATTCGACGAGTACGACCAGGAAACATTGATAAGGGAGGTCATCAAGGAAGTGGACCTTGATGACAGGTTCAAACCTCAAGTCGTACTTGAAAAGATAAGCAAGGCAAAGAACGAGCTGAAAGGCCCGAAGGAGTTCGAGGAGACGGCGCTCGATTTTTCGGGAGAGAAAGTGGCGAAGGCTTACAAGCTTTACCAGGAAAAACTTTTCAAGAACAACGCAATGGATTTTGACGACATGCTCATGCTTACCGTAAAACTTTTCAAGGAGGCGCCCAAGGTGCTGGAGTCTTACCAGGAAAGGTTCAGATACATCAATGTGGACGAATATCAGGACACGAACCACGTGCAGTACATGCTCACCAAGATGCTCGCCAGGAAACACCACAATCTTTGCGTGGTGGGCGACAACGACCAGTCGATATACGGCTGGCGGGGAGCGGATTTCAGGAACATTTTGAATTTTGAGCATGACTACAAGGACGCAAAGGTGATAATGCTGGAGCAGAACTACCGCTCCACGAAAACGATACTCGACGCCGCCAACTCCGTGATATCGAGGAACGAGCAGAGAAAGGAAAAGAATCTCTGGACCGAGAACGGCGAAGGCGAGCGGATAGAGCACTTCAGAGCGGCGAATTCCCACGGCGAAGCGCGTTTCATCACGAATGAGATCAAAAAGCTGGCCGATAAATATATGTATAACGAATTCGCCGTGCTTTACAGAACTAATGCGCAATCCCGCGTGCTTGAAGAAGTGTTCATGCAGGAAGGTCTGCCATACAGGATAGTGAGCGGAGTCAAATTCTACGAAAGAGCCGAGATAAAGGACGTCCTCGCGTATCTCCGGCTGATAGTGAATTCAAAGGACGACCTCAGCGCTTCGAGATTGATATTGAATACGCTTGATGGTGTTGGCAAGGGAACGATATCAAAGATAGAGGCCGTGGGCGAAAAAGAGAACAAGTCGATCTTCGAGGTTTTGCAGGGGATCGATATGGAAGCCTGCGACAGTATCGTCGCGGCTTCCACCAATGATAAGGAAACCGCGACGTTTAGTCGCAGGTTTCCGAATCTCACTCCAAAGATAAAAAAATCTCTCTCAAGATTTACTGATACCGTCAACGCTTTCAAGTTCGACATGCCGAATTTTTCCGCGTCGGAGATGATCGAGAAGGTCATCAACGAGTCCGGCTACAGGCAAAAGCTGGAAGAAGAATCGACGCCGGAAGCCATAAGCAGAGTGGAAAATATCAAAGAGTTGATATCCGTCGCCAAGGAGTTCGAAAAGAATTCCGATGATGACACCCTTCAATCTTTCCTGACCCAGGTCTCGCTGATAACCGACCTTGAAAAGATCGACGATAACATTCCCGCGGTGACGCTGATGACCATGCACAGCGCCAAGGGGCTTGAATTCCCGATAGTTTTCATCGCCGGGATGGAAGAAGGGATATTCCCCCATTACCGCAGCCTGCTCGAGCCCGCGGAGCTTGAGGAAGAAAGAAGGCTCTGCTACGTGGGGATGACCAGGGCGAAGAACCGGCTGTATCTTACATCGGCAGATGAGAGGCTGATCTTCGGCGAGAACTGGTACAACAAGCCGTCGCGGTTCCTGGAAGAGATCCCGGCGGGGCTCATCAATTCAAATGCCGAGGTGAAGGATGAAGATATCGAAAAGATCGACATCGGAGTGAAAGCCGAGGAGATCGAGTTCAACTTCAACGTCGGGGACACCATCAATCATCCCAAGTTCGGGCCGGGCGAGATAACGGGAATGTCCGGCACCGGCAGCGAGCTAATGATACAGGTGAATTTTGAGAACGCTGGCGAAAAAATGCTGATGGCCAAATATGCGCCTCTTATCAAAGCTCCGTAATTGTGGTAAAATCCGGTAAATGAAGAAATTCGCTTTATTTATTCTTCTATTTGGTTTTCTTATATCTATCCATGCTTTCTGCGCGAACAACACCGACCTGGACCGCGCCATTACATTATATGAGTGGAAATATTACGACGACGCCATCATTCAGCTTAACGCTCTAACTAACGGGATGGAGCCTTTTGCGAGCCGAGCCCAGTTCCTTCGCGCCTGCTGCTACCTCAAAAAAGGGAACCTTAAGGTGGCCGGCGACGCTTTCAGCGCCATGGCCGCGGACCCGAAGTTCGCGCTTTACGATTACGCGAGGATGGCGCTAGGCGACATAGAAATGACGAACAAGCAGTACGAAAAGGCCATCGGACATTTCAAGCTGATATTCACGGACAGCGCCCTGTATTCCGAAGCACAGATAAAGATGGCCGAGTGCCAGTATCAGCTTAAAGATTACGTGCACGCCATTGATATTGACAAGGCGCTCATCGCCGAGAATTCCTCGCTTACGCCCATGGACAGGGTCCGGCTCAGCCTGGGAAAATGCCTTGAAAAAACAGGTGATCCGAAGGGCGCACTCCAGGCTTATCACGAACTTAATCTCTACGATCCCCTGAGCCCGCTGATGAAAGAGGCCATATCAAGGATCAATTTCCTGGCGAGGACCCGAAAGATATATCCCGAAGCCGCTTCCGCGGAGGACCTGTTCAACAGGGCGACAATATTTTACAACTTCGGCGACTTCAGGTCGGCGGCGGGAATATTCCAGAAGATAGTGACGGGATACAAGAGCAGCGGCCTGTGGGAGGAATCGCTGTTCAAGCTGGCTCTCTGCGATTACAAGACAAGGAGAGTATCATCAGCCATAACGCGGTTCAAGCTGTGCGTTGCGCAGGGCGGGGATTTCGCCGACGCGAGCCAGTTCTACATAGCTTTCGCATACGGCAAGAGCGGATATTTTTACCAGGCTCTTGACGCTCTCAACAAGGTGGTGGCGAACTATCCAAATTCCAAATACGCGCCCGAAGCCGCTTATTACCTGGGATATTATTACGAGGTGAACGGGTTCAAGGACTCCGCGCTGGACTGCTACGCGAAGTTCGTCGACAAATACCCTCATAACGAATGGGCGGACGACGCTTTCTGGAGGATGGGGAGGCTTTATTATTTCAAGGGCGACTACGCAAAGGCTTGCGACGTTTTCTCCAGGGCGGTGGCCACCTGCCAGAGCGGCGACTGGCTTGACGCCTGCGCTTACTGGAAAGGTCTCTGCCAGGAAAAGATGGGCAACAAGTGGGACGCCATATCATCATATCAATACGTCATCAACCGGTTCGACCATTCGTATCACAGCTACAGGGCCAGGGAAAAACTGGTCGCTCTGGGCGTTCCGGATTTCCAGATAAAGGAAGATCCCGTTTACCTGGACCTGGACACCATCAACGAAGGGCCTTTCGCATCGACCCCGATGAACGAAGAGCCGCTGCCTTTCGAGCCGGGCGTGGATGAAAAGACCGCGAGCCTGGAGGGGCAGATCAACAGGACGTACGACGTGAAGGAGCACTTCAGAAAATATTCCGAGCTGATGGGGATAGGATTTTACGAGGAAGCCGCGAACGAAGCAAAGGTTCTTGTCGCCGCCTCGCCGGCTGATAAGAAAACGTCGGCGAACCTGGCTCTCGCCACAGCCAATCTCGGCGCCGGTCAGATTAAGGATTCCATAATCTACGCGGAAGTGATGTGCAACAACGCCGTCCTCTGCGGGACCACCGACCAGCTGCCAAGGATGGCATGGAACCTGGCATATCCGAAAGCTTATTATAAATATGTAAGCCAGTACGCCGCGGAATTCGGAATTGATGAGGCGCTCGTGCTGGCGGTCATCCGCGAAGAAAGCAGGTTCAACCCCAGGACGCTCTCGTGGGCGAACGCGAGGGGGCTTATGCAGATAATCCCGCAAACCGGATACGGCGTCGCGCGTCTCGTGGGGATACGCCCGTACCGTTCCGCCAGCCTTTATCAGGTGGACGTGAACATACGCATGGGCTGCTATTATCTTGCCAGCCTGCTGAAGCGTTTCAATTACAACATTCCTTACGCGGTGGCAGCTTACAACGGCGGTCCCATAAGAGTGAAGAAATGGATCAATGCCTGGAACGCGAAGGTGGGCCCGAACATCGACATGGATGAATTCGTCGAGAGCATTCCGCTCTCTGAAACTCGGAGATACGTCATGAAGGTAATGAAGAGCTATTACGAATACAAGCGGCTTTACACGAGCAAGTATCCGCGTCTCATAAAGGGCTGAGCCATGAAAGAAGAAGAAAGAATAATAACGGTAGAGCGCAAAGAAGAGGACGCCGCTTTTAACGGCCTCCGTCCAAAGCGGCTGACGAATTTCATCGGCCAGGAAAAAATAAAAGAGAACCTGGCCATTCACATGGATGCCGCCAGAAAAAGAGGCGAAGCGCTCGAACACATCCTTCTCTACGGACCTCCCGGTCTCGGAAAAACAACTCTTGCGAATATCATCGCAAATGAAATGGGCGTTAACATAAAGGTAACATCCGGCCCGGCGATAGAGCGTCCTGGCGATCTCGCGGCGATACTGACGAACCTGAAGGATTTCGATATTCTTTTCATCGATGAGATCCACCGCTTGAACAAGGCCGTTGAGGAAGTTCTTTATCCGGCGATGGAGGATTTCGGTCTGGATATCGTGATCGGAAAGGGACCGTCGGCAAGGTCGATAAGACTTGACCTGCCCAAATTCACTCTGATAGGAGCGACAACGAGGGCCGGGCTTCTCTCCTCTCCTCTCCGCGACAGGTTCGGGATGATAGCGAGGCTGGAGTTCTACAACGCAAAAGATCTTGAGCAGATAATAAAGAACGCGGCCGACGTGCTGGCGATAAAAATAACTGATGACGGCGCGCACGAGATAGCGAAGCGGGCGCGCGGAACTCCCAGGATAGCGAACAGGATCCTGCGGCGGGTGCGCGATTTCAGCCAGGTCCGCAGCCACGGGAACATCGATCGCAAGGTGACCGATGACGCGTTAAAGGGATTGGATATCGATGAGCTCGGGCTGGACACCACGGATAGGAAGCTTTTGGCGAGCATCATCCAGAAATTCCAGGGCGGGCCGGTGGGTATCGAAACGTTAGCCGCGTCGATATCGGAGGAGACGGAAACGATCGAGGACGTTTACGAGCCGTATCTTATGCAGATAGGATTCATCGAGCGCACGCAGAGAGGCAGAATGGCAACCGAGGCGGCCTACAAGCATCTGGGGCTTCTAAAGAAAACAAAGGATAAGAGCCAGGAGAAGTTGTTTTAGATATGCGCAAAGAACAAACATTTAAATATAAAAACAATCTAATCCAAATAAAAAAAGAAGATTGTATTAATTTATTAAAAGATTTGGATTCTGGAAGTATCGATATAATAGCAACTGACCCCGCTTATTCGGGAATGAATAACCGCTTAAAATTAGGCAAAGGAAGGATTGTAGGAACATATGCTGAAAAAGGAAAGCGTAATGCCAAATGGTTTTCCGAGTTCAATGATACCGAAGATAATTACCATCAATTCTTATCTGAATGCAAAAGAGTATTAAATAAAAAGACGGGGCATATATATATTATGTTTGATTCCTTCTCCCTGCTTTCTTTGGGGCCGATTGTACGTCAATATTTCGATGTAAAGAATATATTGGTTTGGGATAAGGTAAATATGGGAATGGGGCATTATTTTAGACGGCGCCACGAATTTGTGTTATTTGCAACAAATGGAAACACCAGAAAGATCGCACATCGCTCTTTCCCAGACATATGGAGCATTAAGAGGATTCATTGCGCAAAGCACCCAACACAAAAACCGGTTGAATTATTCGAGATGATGCTGAATGCAAGCTCCAAACCGGGATATACAGTCTGCGATCCTTTTCTTGGAAGCGGGTCTTCTGCCATAGCATCAATGAAACAAGATTGTGATTTTATTGGTGGGGACATTTCTGACAAAGCGTTTGATCTCTCGAAACAGCGGATAGAAAACTTTATAAAGCATGGAATTGATATTTTGCAGGGTTCGCATTTGCCATCAAAAGATAAAGCTTCTTTTTGGGGGAAATAATGGCAATCATTACTGGAAAAAAGACTGTATTTTTTGTAACCTCTCCAAGAACGCCGAATAAACTAATTGATGAGGTTGGGTTTTTAGCTAAATATTTTTCAGCACAAGAATGGAATGATAACACTCAAAAGAAATATTACCTTGCTCTATCAAAGCAGCCCTTTTTTGAAGGAACGGCTTCAGGGGATATCGCATTCAAAGCAAGAGATCGGATAAACCGGGCACCAAAATCACTTGGGCTTGTTGACTTAAAGCCAACAATAAGATTATCTGAGGCAGGTAAGCAATATATTTTTGGCAAAAGACCAGAAGAAGCTTTTGTTAGACAACTACTAAAATTTCAACTTCCCTCCCCTTACCACATTGACGATAACAACATTTTCAATGTTAAACCTTATCTGGAACTAATAAGGTTTGTTTATGAGCTGAAAGGACTTTCAAAGATTGAAATTGCTTTGTTTGTTGTGCAACTAACAGATTTCAAAGACTACAGCAAGATTAAAACAAAAATAGAAGCCTTTAGAATGGAGGCGAATCTTCGCAAATCAAAGCAAGTTAGCTATAAAAAGTTTGTATCTGATGCGTTTGCAAGGGAATTGCTCGCGCTTTATAAAAATGAAATTAAAGAGAACAACATCTCAACCAGGGAATCTAGTGAGGTTTCATTGGATCGCTTCATATCAACCAAGAAGAGCAATCATCTCGATTATGCTGATGCTGCCATTAGATATCTACGGGCAACGGGTCTTTTTTCAATAAATCCAAGAACCTTTAAAATCTATGTGATGCCAGATAAAAATAAAGATGTTGAATACATTTTAAAGAACACACCAAGAGAAGCAAGCTCCTACAAAGACGAGGCTACTTTTAAAAAACATTTGTTCAATCCAAGCATTCCACTTTTACTCACAGACAATAAAGAGGCCCTTATAGCAAAGCTTACCCTAAAGACCCCTTCATTAAAAAGAAAGCTTCTTCAAGCGAAAAATATAGAGGCATTAAAAGATTTATACAATGATATGGTCATAAAGAAACTAGATAGCTTCATAAAAACAGAACAAGACAAGCTGAAAACATACTTAGAATATGATGATATTGTCAACACTTTTGAGGAAATCGAGAAGAAAGAAATTGTTGATCCCCCGCTTTTCCTGGAATGGAATGTTTGGCGGGCATTTTCTATGTTAGATGATGGCAATATTATTGGAAATTTTAGAGTTGATGATAACGGAATCCCTTTATATACAGCCCCAGGGAATACCCCGGACATAATCTGTCAATATAAAAACTTTGAAATTACTGTAGAAGTAACTTTGTCTTCTGGACACAAACAATATGAAATGGAGGGTGAACCTGTCGCTCGCCACCTAGGAAATCACAAACAAACAACAAAGAAAGACGTTTATTGTATTTTTATCGCTCCAAAAGTTAGCGAGGCTACATTGGCACACTTTTACAGCTTATATAGAACTAATGTTCGCTATTATGGGGGTAAAGCTAAAATCATTCCATTATCTTTGAACGATTTTAGAAACTTATTGTCAAATGCAAATAGTTTAAAAAGTAAGCCCACCTCAGAATCAATTCGGTTATTTTTTAAGAATCTATCTGATTCTGCTATTCAATCAAAGGATGAAGTTGAATGGTATAACGACATATCAGAGCATGCAAAGAATGCTTTTTTGAAAACAAAATAGAATTCCCATTTCAACAATATAATCATCTCAATTTGTATTAGCTTCTATTCCATACTATAATTACCCCGTTCGAAAGGAGAACAATATGTCCGCAAGGAACATCATAGTTTCCGTAATTCTCGCGATACTCTTCACCTGGTTCGCGCTTGTCAATTCAGCAACCGTCACCGTATCGCTCATATTCAGGAGCTACACCCTGTCCCTGTCGCTAATAATCCTTTGCTGCATACTCATAGGCGTCATCTTCACCGCTCTAATCTCGCTCTTCGACCAGAGAAAGCTCATGTCGAGGATAAAAGAGCTCGAAAAACAGGTAAAAAAGGAAGAAAAGCCGGCGGAAGAGGCAAAGAAATAATGAAGACCGTCAGGCTCGGCAAGAAAACGACCGTCAAGTTCGACCGCAGGTCCACAGTCAAAAGAAGGACATCGGAAACATCCATCGAACTCCAGCTTGATATAGACGGCGCCGGAAAAAGCAGCGTAAAGACCGGCATCCCGTTCTTCGACCACATGCTCACCCTTTTCGCCAAACACGGAGGATTCGACCTCAAACTCAAGGCAAAAGGCGACGTTGACGTTGATTATCACCACACCGTCGAGGACGTGGGAATATGCCTCGGCCAGGCTTTCAGGGAAGCTCTCGGAGAAAAGGAAGGCATCGCCAGATACGGCGAAGCAAAAGTGCCGATGGATGAATCGCTTACGGAAGCGATCATCGATATCTCCGGCCGCCCTCATCTTACATATAATGTAGAGATCACGAAAACCAAGTTCAAGGATTTTGACGTGGAGGTCGTGAGGGAGTTCTTCGAGGCGTTCGTCATGAACGCCGCCATCACGATACACATCAACCTTTTGAGAGGCCGCAACATGCACCATAAGATCGAGTCGATCTTCAAGGCATTCGCGGTTTCGCTCTCGAAAGCCTGCGCCATCGACCCCCGCAAAAAAGGCATCCCGTCGACGAAAGGCCTTCTTTAAGGTATAATCGGACTTCATGAAACAGGAATTCAAATACAGGAAACTCATTAACGCCAAGGGACTCGTCAGGAGCGCCGTCATAGATAAAGAAACGGACATGCTCGTGTTCGCCGAAAAAGCCCTGACCACCGCCGCGCATGAGATCTTGAAAAAAGTAAAAAAAGAGCTGGAAGAATTCATCGCGAAGAACCCCAAGTTCGAAAAGACCTTCAAGCCTTATGCTGTCTCGCTTCTCGCTCCGAAGATCATCAAGACAATGGCCTGGGCGGCAAAGCGCGCGAACGTGGGCCCCATGGCTTCCATAGACGGAGCGCTGACGGAGGCCGTCGGGAAAAACCTGGCGAAATATTCAAAAGAAGTCATCGTGGAGAACGGCGGCGACATTTTCGTGAAGATAGACAGGCCCAGGAGGATAGGCGTGTTCGCGGGCAAGTCGCCATTTTCCGAAAAGATCGCCATCGAGATATCGCCGTATAATACTCCCCTGGGAGTTTGCACGGTCGCCGCGCAGGCGGGTCATTCATCTTTCGGCGCAGCCGATGCGATACTGGTCACGGCAAAGTCATGCGCGCTGGCCGATGCGGCCGCCACCGCCATAGGCAACGTCGTCAAGGATGAAGAGACCATCGAGGACGGGCTTAACATGGCGAAGAAAATAAAAGGACTTCACGGCGTGCTCATCATAAAGAACGACAAGATGGGCGCGTGGGGCACGCTTAAGATAGTTTCACTTTAAATCCCAAATCTCAAATCCCAAATCCAAACAATGAATTTATATTAAATATGTCCGAAGGACACTTTGTTGGGATTTGGGATTTTGTTATTGGGATTTTGTATACGGAAAGGTGTTGTATCCCTGAGGCATTATGTAGGCAGGTCCCGCGTCTCCCGCCAAGTTCATCGCGTGGGCTAGGTTCTCCGCCGGAGTGATGCCGAATTTCCTGATCGTTCCTTCATCAAGTTTCGACGCCCAGATGATCTTGAACCTCTCCGCTTTTTTGAAGGCCGATAGTATCGTGTGGCCGGGGATAGTGAACTTTCTCTTGAGTTCGTTCTCTATCGCTTCGGCAGAACCCAGGTTGACGTATTTCAGGTATTCGCCGGACGGGAATCCTTCGCTGGATTCTCCCAGAAGTACCATCGTCCCGCCTTCCTCCAGAGCGTAGGACGCCATTTCCATCGCCTTGTGCGTCTGAACGAAGTTCAGGTCCTTGTTCCCTCCGCCCGCCGCGACGATGACGAACGGCGCTTTCTTTTCGATCTTCACCTTGAAGTTCCTGTCCATCTCCTCGCACCCGGCAAGATGCGCTTTCTCAAGGTCGCCGGCGAAAACAGCTGCGATGCGTCCGGTATCGTCGAGGATGACGTTGAATATGAAGTCAGGGTCCAGCATCCTCGCGGCCTCGAGCATGTCCTCGTGCACGGGATTGCCTTTGAGGATGCCCGTCTTTGCCATGTCATTTCCGAGGCAGAGCTTGTGATTGGTCTGGATCGTCTCAAATGCGGAAACTCCCGGAAGCGCGGCTTTCCTTCCTCCGCCATATCCCGCGAAATAATGGTAAGTTATCGCGCCGGTGAGTATCACCCTGTCGGCATCGAGCACTTTCTTGTTCATCGCGACTTTCGTGCCCCTCGACGTCGTGCCGAGCTCGACAAGATTGTCCTTGTCCATGCCGTCGTGGTCCATGAGTCTGATCCTGGCTGCAACTTCTTTGCCCACTATCTTCGCGTGCTCTTCCTTTGTGTGAAGCCTGTGGGTTCCGCAGGCGAACACTATGAATATGTCGCTGTCCTTGATGCCTATGGAATTCAGCTCATCGATGAGGACGGGAAGAAAAGCGGACGCCGCAATGTTGCGCGTCCGGTCAGAGACGATTATCGCCGTCTTCTCGCCCGGAGAGAAAGTCTCGTGCATGCTTTTTGAAGATATTGGATATTTGAGGACGCGCTTAATTTTTTCCGACGGGTTCGCGAGGGGAAGCAGCTTATTGCCTTCAACAACCGACAGTATCCTGCCCTCGCCAAGCTTCAGCGATATCTTCTTGTTGCCGTATTTAAGTTCCAGGCTCTTCATTTGTTCTTCAGGTAAACCCCGTCGCCCTCGCGCGTGTGCTGGGGCACCTTTATGCCGACGTCATCTCCTTTTTTCACTTTCTGGACCTGCTCGTGTTCTATCTGCATGGAAACTATCGGCATTTCATAATCGGTGGTGTGGCCTTTCACGTGGATCACGTCCCCGACCTTTAAAGGAGCCTTCATTTTCACCGCCATGACGCTTATCTTGTCAAAAACGTGTTCAACCTTTCCCAATAACTTTTCTTTCTTGACCTTGGGCTTCTTCGCCGCTTTCGCCTTCTTGGATTTCGGTTTCGCTTTCTTTACCACTTTCTTTTTTGCCGGCATAAGACCACCTCCTGAAAATTTGGAATCATTCTAGTCCCTGCCGCCTCCCTTTTCAATCGGGAATGCGGTAAAAATGTGTTATAATTCCGCATCATGACATTGATAATCGCCGCGATAGTGATGGCGGTCGCCTTGCTCTATTTTTACAAGAACGAGATCGAAGTTAAGACCGTCGTATCAAGGAAAACCGCCAGAAGATCGCCGAGGATAGGCATCGTTTCTTCATGGGCAAGGCAGGGCGTCCCCTACCAATCCAGGTTCCTTTCCAAATGCCTCAGCGTAAAACATGATGTGTACATCTTCGCGTATAAAAATTTCATAAAGGACGAAGCCGACTGGGGATACAAGGAGCTTGTCTACACAAAGGTCATTAAGCCGTGGAAGGTCATCAAGTGGATCAGGGACCGGGGGCTTAAGGTAGTGATCTTCCCTGACAGGCTGGAGGACAAAGAAGTCCTTCAGTGGTGCGAAAAGAACGGCGTGGCCACGGTAATGGAGATCAATTACGAAACGATAAAGAAGGAAGAGTTCAGCCACTACAGCATGTATACCGCCCTCCACTGCCCCGTCAAATGCACTCAGGACCTTCTCAAAAGATTCGGCTTCCGCAATACGAAGTTCATCCGCTGGGGAATTGATGAAAAGATGTTCGCGCCCGCGAAAAGGGATGTCGGAAAACCCGTGAAATTCTTCCACAACGCGGGTCACGGCGGCATCGAATGGAGGAAGAACACCCTGGCGGTCGTGGAAGCTTTCGACAAGGCGTCCAGGTCCGCGGACATCAGGCTGGTGATAACCTCGCAGAAGCCGCTCAAAGATTATCCGGAAGTGGTGCGCGACATCATCAAAAAGAACGAGCGCATCAGCGTCATGGACAGGGAGCTCGAAATGAAAGAGATGATGGACGTCTACCGCTCCTGCGACGTCTCGCTTCTTCCGAGCAAATGGGAAGGCATCGGCATTCCTTTCCTTGAATCCCTGGCGATGGGACTGCCGGTGGTGACCGTGGACGCTCCTCCGATGAACGAATGGGTGAAGGACGGATACAACGGGCTCCTGGCGAAAGTTGCCCGGTGGGAGACCAGAAAAGACCGGCACCTGCTTGTCAGGGCGGCGCTGGTGGACATTAACGACATGGCAAGGAAGATATCTGAACTGGCGGATCCATCAACGGTCCGGAGGATGAGGAAGAACGCGATAAAGAGCATGAACGGAATCAGGAAAAAATTCACGGACCTGCACGAGAAGATGATAAGATCGATATGTTGAAAGCCGCGATAATAGCCCCGAATTCTTTCCCCATTCCGCCGATAAGAGGCGGCGGGATCCAGACCGTCATCTGGGAGGTAACTCCGCTCTACAGGGAATTCAAGCCTTACGTTTTCTCCAACTGCGAATACGGAATAGACCATCTTCCCGCGCGCGAGACCATCGGCAATGTCGAGCACAGGCGGATATGCCTGTCGTCTTGGTACGAGCTGAAAATGCGGATGAGGTTCCTTACGACAAAGAATTATTTCCCGTACGTGTACGAGATCATCAAGCAGATAAAGGAAATTCAGCCGGATATCATCCACGTCATGAACAGGCCGTGGTTCCTGCCGATACTGCGGAAATACGTCAGCGTCAATACGAAGCTGATACTCCATCACCACAACCGGTATTTCGCGGAGATGAGCAAGGGCGAGGTTGAAAGATACCTGAACATGTTCGACGCTTTTGCCGGAATAAGCAACCACACGGTGAAGGAGGAGATCATCGACCGCTTCCCTCTCGATGCCAAAAGATGCTTCACCATTTATAACGGGATCAACCTCAAGAAATTCAAGCCCAAATGGGAGAATGCCGCTAAAGCAGCGGAGATAAGGAAGCGTTACGGGATAGCTGATGATGAGCTGGTCCTGCTCTTCGCGGGAAGGCTGCGAAAGGAAAAAGGCGTGCACACTCTCATAAAAGCCGCCGGCCTTCTGGTGAACAGCGGCAAGAAGGTCAAAGTGCTGATCGTGGGAAGCCATTTTTACAATTCCGGTGAAAAAGCCACTCCGTACATCGACTCTCTCAAAAAACTGGCGGAGCCCATTAAGGATAAGGTGATATTCACGGGGTTCATTTCTCCGTCTGACATGCCTGATGTTTATTCGGCATCGGATGTCCTTGTCGTGCCGTCGCATGAGGACGCTTTCGGTCTTGTTTACGCGGAGGCGGGCGCATCGGGCATTCCGGCTATCGGCTCCAGGATAGGCGGAATACCGGAAGTCATCGATGAGCACGTTTCGGGTTTTCTCATGAAGGACCCGGACAGCGAGGCGGAACTGGCTTCGCTCCTGAGGGTCTTTCTGCAGAACCCGTCAAGGCTGAGGTCGTTCGGAGAGGCGGGAAGAAAAAAAGTGGAGGAGAATTTCTCCATCGAGTCTTCCGCCCGGAAAACTGAAGAGATGTACGACAGGGTGCTCTCTTCCCCGGACAGGAGCTGAAATGCCGACAACTAATTGCATACCGGTGATGATGTATCACCACGTCAATGAGCAGAAAGAAACCTCTGTCAGCATCTCGCCCGCGCGTTTCGAGGAGCAGATAAAATATCTTTCGGATAACGGATACCGCTCGCTCCATCTGCCTGAGTTCTTCAAATACCTGGACGGCTGGGACATTCCGGAAAAAGTGATAGTGATAACTTTCGACGACGGTTACGCCGACAATTACCGCTACGCCTATCCGATACTGAAAAAATATAATATGAAGGCGACGATATTCCTCGTGACCGCCTTCATCAAGAACGCCGCGCCGAAGAACAGGGATATCCCCGACAATTCAAAGATATTGATCGACAGCATCACGGCGAAGAACGGGCTGGATGGATACCTGACCTGGGAAGAGATAAAAGAGATGCAGTCGGGCTGCCTTATCGATCATCAGGCGCACAGCCACAGCCACGCGGCATATTTCGAGGACAACAAGGTGATCTCATTCTACGACGGCAGCGGGAACCCGAAAGTGGGATGGGCGACCGACGGTGACATGAGAATTGGCATCCCAATATATCCGACCGGTCCGTCGCTGGCGGTGAGAAGATATTTCGACGACAGGGACCTTCGCAACAAGCTTGCCGATTTCGCTTACACGCACGGCGTCATTGAAAATGAACTTCGTGATATCGTAGCGGAACACGGAAGATTCAACGACAGGTTCGAAACGAGAGCGGAATCCCTGGCGCGGATAATGCACGAGCTTACCCTGACGAAAGACCTCATCGAAGTCCATCTCGACAAAAAAGTTGACTACATCTGCTGGCCGTGGGGCAGCGTGGACAGGCAGCTTATCTCAAGGGCCAGGAGAGCGGGATATTCGGGGGGCATCGGCTCGAAGGGCGGCGCAAATATGAGGCTGACCAACAAAATGGACATCCACCGGTTCAACGCTTCCGACAAGGACATCCCGGACCTGAAAAGGTATCTTTATAAATATTCAAATCTCTTCCTTTCGTTGTATAATGATGCCCGTATCGACGACAGGCTGATAGGAAGGGAAAAATTCGTTTGAACGCTCTTACACTTTTGATCGTCGCTTTGTGCGTCTTTGTCATCGCGTACAGATATTATTCCGCGTTCCTTTCGGCGAAGGTCCTGGCGCTCGACCCGAAAAAAAAGACCCCCGCGTTCGCCTTCAAGGACGGCCATGACTACGAGCCGACGAACAAATGGGTGCTTTTCGGCCATCATTTCGCGGCCATTGCAGGCGCAGGACCGCTGATAGGCCCGGTGCTCGCGGCGCAGTTCGGATATCTTCCCGGCGCGATATGGATAATCATCGGCACGGTGCTTGGCGGCGCGGTCCATGATTACGTGATACTTTTCGCGTCGGTGAGGCATAACGGATTGTCTCTCCACAAGATCGCCAGAGATTATATCGGCAGGACAACGGGGATCGCGACGGCGATAGCGGTCCTTTTCATAATCGTGACCGCTCTTGCGGGATTGTCGATAGTGGTGGTGAACGCTCTGGCGCAGAGCCCCTGGGGAACGTTCGCCATCGCGGTGAGCATTCCGGCGGCGATGCTCGTCGGGATATATATGAGCGTCTGGAGAAAAGGAGCGATACTTGAGGCGTCGGTGATAGGAACGGTTCTGCTTCTTGCCGCAGTGATATTCGGCTGCAACGTCCAGGGCTCCCCTTTCGCGTTCCTTTTCACTTTCTCCAGGCAGAACCTGACGCTGTTGTTGATAGCTTACGGATTTTTAGCGTCGGTGCTGCCCGTCTGGCTCCTTCTATGCCCGCGCGATTACATCAGCTCATATCTAAAGATCGGGACGATACTTTTGCTCGGCCTGGGGATATTCTTCGTTCATCCCGTCCTGAAGATGCCGGCGCTGACACCTTTCATCCACGGAGGAGGACCTATCATCCCCGGAAAAGTCTGGCCGTTCGTCTGCATAACGATAGCGTGCGGCGCGATATCAGGTTTTCACTCTCTGATATCTTCAGGGACCACGCCTAAAATGATCTCGAACGAAAAGGACATCAGGATGATAGGCTACGGCGCGATGCTCGTTGAAGGTTTCGTCGCCATCATGGCGCTGATAGCCGCTACCGCTCTTTTCCCCGGCGATTATTTCGTCATCAACACTGCTCCGGCGGTATTCGCAAAACTCAATATGGCAACGGTCAATATTGTGCCGCTCGGAAAAATGGTCCAGGAAAATATAATCGGGCGTCCGGGCGGAGCGGTCTCGCTGGCGGTGGGAATGGCGCAGATATTTTCGGGCATCCCCGGAATGAAAGGTTTGATGGGGTACTGGTATCATTTCGCCATAATGTTCGAGGCGCTGTTCATCCTGACGACGATCGATGCCGGGACCAGGGTCGCAAGATACATAACCCAGGAGATATTCGGAAAAGTTTACAAGCCTTTCGGCGACACAAAATGGTGGCCGGGAATATTGATAACCAGCGCGCTGGTCGTGGCTTCATGGGGATATCTTGTTTACAACGGCGACATCTCGACCATATGGCCGATGTTCGGCGTGGCAAATCAGCTTCTCGCCACGGTTGCGTTGATAATAGGTACGTTCGTGATACTGAGAAATAACAAAAAGAAAGTTTACGCGCTCATAACTTTCCTGCCGATGCTTTTCATGCTGGTGACCACGATCACCGCAGGGATCGAAAACATTTTCGGAAATTACCTGCCGTCGCATTCATTCAACGGCAACCTTAACGCGTTCCTGTCCATCGTGATGATAGTCCTGGTCGTAGTGATAACGTGCGACTCGTCCGTTAAATGGTTCCTGTATCTCAAAAAACACGGGTTCAGGGAAAACAAAGTCGAGGGAGAAAAAGCGTCAAAGGAGACCGACCCCGCGATGGAGCTGGACATATAATGCCTCACAAAGAAATAGAACATAAGCGCGGCATCCGCCACAAAATGAAAGAGATCCTCATCGGCGGAGCGAGGAATCCGATGGACCAGGCCACAATGCACAATATTTCGCTCATCGCTTTCTTCGCGTGGGTGGGACTGGGCGCCGACGGATTGTCATCATCCTGTTACGGACCTCCGGAGGCTTTCATCAACCTGGGCGGCCATCATTTCCTCGGCATTCTCGTCGGTCTCGCCACCGCGATAACGATATTCATAATCGCGGAAAGCTATTCGCAGATAGTGGAGCTGTTCCCCACCGGCGGCGGAGGATACATTGTCGCGAGCAAACTGCTCTCTCCGAACGTCGGCATGGTCTCGGGAGCCGCTCTTCTCATAGACTACATTTTGACCATCACGCTCTCCGTCGCCAGCGGCGCCGACGCTCTGTTCAGCCTGATGCCGGTTTCGCTCATCACGTATAAACTTTGGTTCGCGGTCGCGGTGCTTTTTGTTCTTATTCTCCTCAACCTGCGCGGGGTAAAGGAATCCGTGGCGATACTCACGCCGATATTCCTGGCTTTCGTCCTGACCCATATCATCATAATAGTTTACGCGATGGTCACTCACCTGGGCGGTTTTTCCGCCGTCGCGCATTCCACCGGGAGCGACATCAAGTCCACCGTCTCCCAGCTCGGTCTTTTCGGTTTCCTTTTTCTTATCATGCGGGCTTACAGCATGGGCGCCGGAACGTACACCGGTATCGAAGCGGTGAGCAACGGCCTGCCCATCCTTCGCGAGCCGAAAGTGAAGACCGCGAAAAAAACGATGCAATACATGGTGGTCTCTCTCGCCACGGTAGTTCTCGGATTGATGCTCGCGTATGTGCTTTACAGAGTAGAGCCGCAGACGGGCAAGACGCTGAACGCAGTGCTGTTCGAGAGAGTGACCACAGGCTGGGGAATAAGCGGTTACTTTTTTGTTCTTCTCACGTTGATATCCGAAGCGGCTATCCTTTTTGTGGCGGCGCAGACGGGGTTCATAGACGGTCCGCGCGTGCTCGCCAACATGGCGGCTGACAGGTGGCTGCCGAAAAGGTTCGCTCTCCTTTCCGACAGGCTCGTCACGATAAACGGGATATTGATAATGGGGCTGGGCTCCCTTGTTCTGATGATCTCCACGAACGGTTCCGTCGGCTATCTTGTCGTTCTTTACAGCATCAACGTGTTCATAACTTTCTGTCTTTCCCAGATAGGAATGGTGAAGCACTGGTGGGAAGCGAGGCACGTGATACGCGACTGGATACCGAAGATATCCGTTAACGGCATCGGTCTCATCCTGACGTCGTTCATCCTCGTTTCTGTGACGATAATAAAATTCCAGGAAGGCGGCTGGATAACGCTTGTCATTACGGGAACGCTGATATTATTCATGCTCATCATCAAGATGAATTACCAGTCCACCGACGAGAAGATGGAAAAGCTGGACAGGATCGTTGAAGAGGTGGATGCGACGCATCCGGTGTATCAGATACCGGTCCGGAACAATCCGGGCGCGTTCGATCCCAATGACAAGACGGCGGTCATTCTCGTGAAAGATTTCACGGGGGTCGGGTTAAAGACGCTCTTTGCGATATTCAAGTCTTTCGGGCCGGTCTTCAAGAACTTCGTTTTCATCCAGTTCGGGCTTATAGACGCGGGCGCTTTCAGGAGCCAGGCGGAGCTGGAAGCCGTGAAGGACAAGGTCCACAAGGAGCTGAACAGGTACGTGGAACTGCTTAAGCAGCACGGGTATCACGCGGAAGGCGTGGCGGTGTTCGGGATCGATACGGTAGAAGAGATCTCAAAGGCGGCATGCGAGCTTCTGGAGAAGTACCCGAACGCGACGTTCTTCGGCGGGCAGGTTGTTTTCCCGAGGACGACGCTGATGTCGCGTCTTCTGCACAACTATACTTTATTCTCCGTCCACGAAAGGCTTTATAAGGAAGGCATTCCGTTCTTCGTAATGCCGATCGAGCTGCCGGCTAAGTAGACAACATTAATCTGTTTAGCAATCAGAAAGACTTTTAATTAATATATCTCTCTGTATTTGCATTTTACTTATCACACTACGATGTTCGGCAATCTTTTTATCATAATCAGCCGCATGGCTTGCATCTGATATTTTTTTACCCTCAAGGCGACCAATTTCTGCCTGAGATTCCACAATTGCATTGTTGCAATCTTTGATATGCTCCTTTGTGCTTTTAATTTCATTTGGACCTTTCATGTTTTAGCCTCCTCACTATATTATTATCCAATTATTCATTTGGATTTTTTCGTTTATAGGTGCTGATATCAGTATACAAATCATCCATAAGAAATTCTTTTGATGGGTATACGCCATCAGCAGCATATAATTTATTCCTCTTACTGTCTGGATAATCCTCATAGAATCTTTTGATGAATTTTAAGCTGATCGGAATTGCCGATATAAGAAAATCAAGAATGTCTCTTTCTCTGAAAACATGATCAATAGCATCCCCGCCACTAAGTGGCATACGACCAATGTCATGTTTTTTGGGCGGGGTATTATTTCTTGTGCTGCCGATTAGATTTGATAGCGTAAAGAATATTTCTTCAGTAGGAACAGTTAAGTTATTTCTATTTATAAGTCCTGAATAGTAAGCCCATCTATTCAGGAATATCTCATCAGCATGGCGAATTCCCAATGAATCTTCGAAGATCTCTATAAAATCTCTGATAAGGTATCGTACGACAAAACTCCTTAATGGCTTATAGCCATGTTTGACATGCCAGAGATCAATAATAAAATACAAATGACACCCCAACTCAAAAAGCGTAGCATCATTCTGATATGGCGCAATCCATTCCAGCATAGGCTTACCTAATAATTCGGGAACTCGATCCCCAGATTTATTAACTTTAGCCCAAGTAATAAAGTATGTAATCACTCGAATTTCTTCGAATGATAATGCCTGCATAAGTGAAGGGTTTTTTACGAGATATTTTTGATATTGCATCTCTATCCATTGGGCAACTTTACTTGTTTTATTGTCAACTGTCGCCATTAATTCCCGTCGATTATTTCTTTTTTTCCATTGAGCATATACGCCATAATCATCAAATATATTCATGGCATCAATAATTAAAAAATAAATAAAAATAGGCAGGCCTATAATTGCATTGAATAAATCCTTATATATTATGCCTTTAATATATCCAGGCTGATTGTAAAAAGGCTTTCTATAGTCGGCAATAAACCTAAGAAAGCCTAGTAATAAATAAGCTAATAGAATATATAATAAAAATAAAATATTCATTCTCTTATCCCCTTATTTACTTTTAAGATAATCCGGATACTTCATTTGTAATTCAATATCTGCTGGCTTGGATGGGCTACCTTCAATTGTTATTGCCTTGTTCGAAGTTTTAATCGTTACTCTGCTTTCGGTTGTTATCCTTGCTTTAGGTGGAAAAAAGATTCTTTGAATAGTGATGGTTAAAACCATAACAATTAAGCCGGAAATAATAGCAATAACATATGGATTGTTAAATGCTTTTTTCATCATCTCGCCACCTCGAGAAAGATTATACGCCCGCGTGTTGCGGTAGCAAGCAAGAAGTAGTGGTCAGGGATCAGGGGATAGTGGTTAGTGAGAATTTAGGCATTCAGTGATTAGAAGATACTGATCACTTATTCCCTGATCACTCACTAATCCCTAACCCCTAGCCACTAACCCCTCTTTATTCGATAGGCACATTGCAATGGGATGGATGGCAAGCTACTTAAAAATAATGATCAAAGTCCCGCAGGTTATCAGGCAGACACCCAGCCATTGATAGGCGCCCAGCCGCTCGCCAAGGAACATCAGCGACAGAACCACCGCGAAGACCAGACTGAGTTTATCGATGGGAGCCACCAGAGACGCGGGGCCTCCTTGCAGAGCGCGGAAATAGCAGAGCCACGAAAGCCCCGTGGTTATCGCGGAAAGCACAAGGAACGTCAGACTTACCTTGTCCAGCGAAAACGGGCTCTTCCACTCCCGCCTCATCCCCACGACCACCCCGATGAATATGATGATAACGAACGTCCGCACCAGCGTGGCCATGTTGGATGAGATATGCCTGACCCCCACCTTCGCAAGCACCGCCGTCAACCCCGCGAATAATGCGGAGCCTACGGCGTACAGTTTCCAATCGAGCATTTATTTCTCCTCAACAAACCGATCTATTCTATTGTTTGCTCTCTTTTTTAGCCC
Source organism: uncultured bacterium (assembly GCA_963727815.1). GTDB lineage: Bacteria > Margulisbacteria > WOR-1 > CAVSGV01 > CAVSGV01 > CAVSGV01. The sequence goes on along the minus strand of CAVSGV010000006.1, from coordinate 386,867 downwards.
TTTTGTCAGCTCTCTTTTCTTTAAGAGTTTTCTTTGGAGCTTTTTTTGTGTCTTTTTTCTCTCTGTTATCGCCTTTACCCATTATTTCACCGCCTTACATAATTAGTATACGCCCGCAGGTTGCGGTATCAAGCAATAAGTAGTGGTCAGGGATCAGGGGATAGTGGTTTGTGAGTGTTCGGGCATTAAGTGAATAGAAAATACTGATCCCTTGATGCCTGACCACTCACTAACCCCCAACCACTAGCCACTAATCCCTTCCTGCTTCGCCCTGACCGTCAGCATCAAAATAATAATCAGTACTTTCTCATCCTCGCGATGTTGGCATCAGTGTAATCGCTTATGAACTGGTCAAGTAACCCGTCCAGCGCCTGCAGGATGAGACCCGCGGCTTTATTTGATTCCGCTATCCCCGTGAAACCCTTGAAATATGTGTGCGCTCCGTAAGAAGTGTAAGTGTCATCGCCCGCGTCGAACCGGACGTTCCTGTCAAAACTTACGTAAATGTTGAAACTGGTCAAGGGCGCCCCGAAAGTGTTGATGTTCACATACAAGTACGCCTTCTTCGCCGAATTCGTCTCCGCCTTGATGTTGCTCTGGCTCAATTTAGCCTTAACTCTTGCCGTTATATCATCCTTTGATAATCCTATGCTGATCGCGTGCTGGTCCAGGTCCTCGATGTATATCCCCAGCCTGTTCGGGTTCGCCACCTCCAGGCCGTTCTTGCTGTTCACCGTCGCTGATGAACTCGGCAGAATTAGCATCGCGCTCAGAAATAACAGGAATAATATTTTTTTCATTCTCTCACCTCTAGGGGGAATTATACGCCGGGCTGTGACGGGAGCAAGGGGGAAAGCAGAGAAAAACAAGTTGCCAGGTACTAGGTGCTAGTTGCTAGTGAAAACAGGAAAGATATTATACAAGGGGCTTATTGCATTTTTCACTAACAACTGGAAGCTGGCAACTAGAAACTAGCAACTGGGCTTAAGTGCATTTATCAGGCCATTTAGCATCTTTCCGATTTCAATTATCATTGTGCTCAGAATATTATATGTTTCGCTCGAAATGTACTCAAGGTCATAGCTTAACAGTACATGATAATCTGTTTCTGATAATGAGCCTCTGCTAATATAAAGAAATTGTAGATATTCTTTCCTGGAATATCTTTCAGTGCCTTCAGCTATGTTTGTTGGAATCGAAGCCGCTGACCGCCTTATCTGCTGAACAAGCCCATATTTCTCTTCTGCAGGAAATTGTCTTGTGACCCTATATATCGCCAGAACCAATTTGTGCGCCCTCTGCCAAACTACCAGATCTCTGTAATCCTTGATCTTTACCATATATTCAATTCTCCTTTACTGCATTTTTACTGGGACCTAGCAACTGGCACCTGGCAACTGGAAATTGGCAACTGACAACTAGCAACTTTTCTACGAAATCCTCTCGTAACTGATTATCCTCGCTCTTAAGAACGCCCTGGTCAGCCAAACATTCAGCTCCTGCTCGCTGAGATATACTTCCGTTATCGAATTGATCGGGAACCGGCAAATGACCTTAAACATTTATACCTTTTTATTTCCCTTCGTTCACAATGGAAGAGATTATTATCTTTTGGATCAATTTGCCCATCTCTTCCTGAAGCTTTTTCAGCAAGGATATGTTCTTGCTGTTTATTCCCGTTTCCTTGAAAAGTCTCATTATCGCCTTCGAGTGCAGCGATAACTGTTTGATGACCTGCGGACTGCTTAATATCTGCTTTCCCCTTGACCCGACAGCTTCCTCCAGGACCGAAAAAGCGCGCATTATGAATATCGATCTTTGCACCGCGATCCTGGACTTTAGCACTGTCGCCAGCATATTTACGCCATTCCGGGTAAAAGCATAAGGCAAATATTTGATATTCTTGCCTCTGTTCAAGGTCACATTTTGTGACCTTGAACCCTTCCTTTGTTTCATCGCTGTCATATCGATGATCTCGTTATAGGCCAGCTGGAACATAAAATCCGCAGGGAATCTCTCAACATTCCTTCTAACCGCCTGATTCAGCGCTTTTGTTGAAATACCGTATAATTCCGCAATATCCTTATCGAGCATTACCTTCTGTCCTCTTAACTCAAATATTTTATTTTGAATGGTAATCATCTTATTTGTTATTCCCATAGATATTACTTCCCCCTGTCCAACGACCTATATTGAATAGCTTCCGCGATGTGATTCGCCTTGATGACTTCAGAATTATCAAGGTCAGCAATAGTACGTGATACCTTCAAAATTCGATCATAACTTCTTCCGCTCATCTTCAATTGGAGAATGGCGGATTTAAGGAGGCTCTCGGCTTCTTTATCAAGCTTGCAGAATTCTCTCACGTGCTTTGGCAGCATCCTTGAGTTGCTGTGAATGTTCGACCCTTTAAATCTATCAAGCTGAATATCCCGCGCTTTCGAGACCCTTTGTCGTATCGCCTCCGAAGTTTCCCCGGTTCCATGGCCTGATAGTTCCTCTTTCTTCAATCGAGGCACTTCCACGTGAAGATCGATCCTATCCAGTAAAGGACCTGAGAGTTTTCCCCAGTATCGCTGGACTTTATGTGAGGGACACGTGCATGATTTCGCGGGGTCCATGTAATTCCCGCACGGACACGGATTCATCGCCGCAACAAGCATGAATGCCGCGGGATATGTGACGCAGCTCATCGCACGCGCGATGGTAACAATTCCGTCCTCGAGCGGCTGCCGGAGCACCTCGAGCACCTTCCTTTCGAATTCGGGGAATTCGTCAAGGAAAAGTATTCCGAGGTGCGCCAGGCTAACCTCCCCAGGACGGGGGATCCTGCCTCCGCCGATTATTCCGATGTCGGACGTTGTGTGGTGAGGAGATCGGAATGGACGCGATGTGATCAGTGATACCTTTGAACTCAATAATCCGGTAACGCTGTAGAGTTTCGTCACTTCCAGCGCTTCCTTTATCGAAAGCGGCGGAAGTATCGTCGGCAAACGCCTTGCCAGCATGGTCTTCCCGCTTCCCGGAGAGCCGACCATCAGGATGTTGTGACCGCCGGCCGCCGCCACTTCAAGCGCTCTCTTCGCGTGCCCCTGCCCTTTCACGTCGGAGAAGTCGATGTCGAAAGGCGGCTGGGACGAAAAAAGCGCGTTGATATCGATCTTATGCGGCTTGATATTAAGTTCGCCGTTCAGGTATCCGACGGCGTCGAGCAGGCTTCGGCAGGCGATGACTTCGATATCTGACACGAGCGCCGCTTCATCCGCGTTCTCCTTCGGCACGATGATCCTTTTTATCCCTGATGTTTGGCCGGCCATGCACATGCAGAGAACGCCGTTCACCGCGCGAAGTCCGCCGTCAAGCGACAGCTCGCCGAGGATTATCGTCTCTTTCAGCCTGTCGCTCTTTATCTGGCCGGAAGACGCCAGCATTCCCACGGCGATCGGAAGGTCGTAGATAGGCCCTTCTTTGCGAACGTCGGCAGGTGCAAGGTTGATGGTGAAGTAACCCGGCGGAAATTCAAAACCAGAATTGGTGATAGCAAATTTGACCCTGTCCCGGCTTTCCTTCACCGCCGCGTCGGGAAGGCCGACTATCGATTGCCCCGGCAAGCCGCGGATGGAATCGATCTCGACCTCAACGATGAAACCGTCGAGCCCTGATATCGCGGCGCTGATGACCTTTATCAGCACTGGAATGCGTCCTTTATCAGGTCGAAGGTCACGAGGCCCTTCCAGCTCTTGTAGATGGCGAGGACGTCGAACCTGCAATTGATGTCCCGGATATTCTTTTTCATCAGGTATGTCCGCGCAGCGTGGATGATGCTTTCTTTTTTCGATCTTCGGACGGCTCCGAGAGGTGTGCCGAAACTGCTTATCGAATAAAGTTTGACCTCGACAAAGACCAGGAATTCTCCGTCCTTTGCGACTATATCGATCTCGCCCTGCTGGGAGTGGAAATTCCTCTCAACTATTCGATAGCCTCTTTCGATTAGGTGTCTTATGGCGATCTCTTCGCCTTCCCTGCCTATGGTTACGCTTTCTTTTCCCATGCCGGACTATTCAGCAATTATCCCGCCGGGAAACAGGTGAACATTTAAGTGCGGATCAATAGTGAGTGTAGTCGTTGGAGGCTACAGATGTTGGTACAAGCTACATCAATTAAGCGGGCTAAGACTTATTAGTTGTATTTCCCTGAGACGCAGCATTTGCACGTTTTGCCGCGAGCCTGGCAGCTTCTCTCTGGGAAACCTGATCCTTCTCTTTCTTCATGTATTCGAGCAAGTCGCGATCAAGCGATGTAACGACCTTATCAAGCTCAGATATAAAAGCTTCAAGTTCCTTAGCTCTGGCGTCATATCCCGATTCAAGAGCGGCTACAAGGTCTGTCTTCATCTCTTTAATATAAGTGAACAAGTGGAACTTGTGATTTATTATCGGTTTCCTGACCGTGTTCGCAGATACCCATGGAATGATCCAGTCAAGGGCAGTGCCTATGGCAGCGGCATCGAAATCTCCGCCTGTCCCCGGTACAGCAGCATTCACATAGTTTGCGAGCGCATAAGCGGATATTCCGTAGAATGCCGGCGCCTCGTGCAGCCTGCCGACGACCGCCGGATTCAGTTTCGAGAGGATCAATATCTCCAACTGGTCGGGACCCAAGTCCTCTCTGTTAACGATGGATTCCCATGCCCTGGTCGCCATTTTTTCGTCAGGATTCTTGCTTGAAATGTAAGGCGCAATTAACTTTGTCCTGACACTGCTAAGTGCCCTGTCCAGCAATTCAGCCAGGAGGACCGTTTTGTACTCAGCGTTGTGCCTGTTGATGTTTCTTTCGGCCATTGTCATAGAATCGATCTTCTGCTTCAGTGCCTTCTGACATTTGTCGACCTCCGCATTGGTTATTGAATATGCCAGGAATGATACCTGATATTTCATCTGGGTCGTAACTGCGGTTCCGTGGTTATTGAGATGGAAGGGAACTAACATCGATACCGCATGCTGGATGTCGTTTTCAAGATATGTGCCGTCGCTCTGTACCGGGATGGACCGGAAGATCAGTATGGCCATGGAAAGCGGAAGCAAGTCGGAATAAGAGTCATTTGCGATGATCTTGTCTATGACCTTGTTGCTCGGATAACTCTGCATGACTTTATTGAAATTGTCGATCTCCTTGAACTTCTCGACCGTTTGCTTGACTGATGCACCGCCTCCTTGCGCTTTTGCGAACGCCCCGTTCTTAGCAAGGCACTCGTAGGCCATAAGGCCTACGTCGCTTTCTCCGGCCTTCTTTGACGTAAGGTTGATGAGCGCCTCTACATATGTATTCTTGTATCCGTTCTGTGATAATTTGTTCTTATCCATCCGGTTTATGAAAGATGCTGCAAGATCTTCGGCCTCCGAAGTCGATTTTCCAGAAGTTTTTCCTAATAAAGTAATATCAGTTTTGATGCCGACGAAAACATGCGCGAGAACGGGAACGCTTAACCGGCTCAGATTTCTTATGTCGATCCCCATCGGGACCTGGTTCAATCTGTCGAGTATCCTTCCGGCAATGCCCTTAAAGTAAAGCCGGCTTCTTTGGGCATCAACAGTTTCGAGCCTGAAATCGGGTTCTTTTATTTTGTTGGAATCGGTTATCAGAGTATCAAGCGAAGTGTAAGGATTGTTCAAATGCCCGGCGATCCTGGGATCAATTATTGCCAGCCCTTTTTGAAGGAATGTAATGCTTAATGTAATGCTTTGCGACCAAAGACCTGGTTTGGTAGTAGTTTGTCCTGCCGCGGTATTTTCTGCCATAGTTCTACCTTCCTTCCATATCTGTAAATGTCACTTAAGATTATCGGAAAGTAGAGAGGAAAATTTCACTTTTGCGCAAAAAAACCCTCTATGCTCCTACCTGGCGAACATAGAGGGTTTATTGGATCAATTTATCGAGCTCAGCAGCTCCTGCCCCGCAGAAAATTTCACGACGTTCCTTGCCGGAATGTTCAGGGGTTTGCCCGTCTTCGGGTTCCTGCCCAGCCTTGCTTTCCTTCTAAGCTTCTTCCAGCTTCCGAAATTCACCATTTGGACCTTGTCGCCTTTCCTAAGCGCGCCGCCCATAATGTCAAATGTCGCATCGATCAGCTTTCCGCATAGGGTCTTTGACATTTTTGTCTTGGAGGATACTTGAGATATCAGCTCTTGCTTATTCATCTATCTCACCTCCCCTCTCTAGGAGAATTTGATCTGGTCACGAGGAAATCCGCTAACTACGGGCATTATAGCGGTATACCTTCGCCCGTGTCAAGCAAATAGTATGCCTTTCCTTATGAGGCTGTCGAACACCGGCTGATATGAGTGCCGGTGTATTGCTGAAGGACCGAATTTTTTCAGCGCCTTCAGGTGGACCTCCGTGCCATAGCCCTTGTGTTCGGCAAATCCGTAATGGGGATATATGAGGTCGTAATTGTCCATCAGAGTGTCCCTGACCACCTTTGCAATGATCGACGCGGCCGCAATGGTATAGGAGATCCTGTCTCCGTGTTTGATGGCTTCCTGAGGCAGGTCTATGCCGGGTATCTTCCTTATGCCGTCAATCAGGACGTAGTCGGGCCGCTCTGACAGTGATTCCACGGCGCAGCACATAGCCTGAAGAGATGCCTGAAGTATGTTGATCCTGTCGATGAGGCAGCTGTCCGCTATGCCGATGCCTATGGATATGGAGGAATCCACAATGTCGCCGTATATGTCCTGTCTTTTATCGGCGGTAAGTTTCTTTGAATCATCCAGGCCTTTTATCCTGCGGCCGTCCTTCATTATGACCGCCGCCGCCACCACGGGGCCTGCGAGGGGACCTATTCCCACCTCATCTACGCCGGCAATGAGACCGATGCCCTGCCTCTTAAGCTTCAATTCCCGGCGCATCGAAACGGCGATCATGTCACTTGAATACGCGGATCTTCGCGGGCGGCCATATCCTCATGGAAACCCTCCCGATGATCCTGTTGGATGCGAGCATTCCCCACATTCTGCTGTCGCTGGAAGCGGGCCTGTTGTCGCCCATAAGGAAATACGAGTCAGCCGGCACCTTAACGGGCCCGAAATTGGAATCATCCTTGATGACGCCGTACTTTTCCTTCAGCTCTTTACCGTTGATATAGACGACGCCTTTCCTGACCTTGACCTGTTCGCGCGGAAGACCGATGACCCGCTTGATACCGTAAAACCCGCTGGAAGGGTCTTCATAAACTATTATATCGCCTCTCCGCGGTCCCCGGGAGTTCGAGATGTATCTCCGCTTTGAGAGAGTGAACGCCTTTTTATAAAGAGGGTTGGGGATAATGTAAAGGAGCTTCGGGGTATCGTACGTCCCCCAGAAAGGGTTGCCTACGCCATAAGACAATTTATTGGCAATGATCCGTTCATTCACATTGAGAGTGGGTTTCATTGAATCCGACGGCAGATAGAACGTCTGGACCACGAAAAGCCTGAAGACCACAGCGATAATAAAAGCTGCGGCCAGGACCTTGAAAGTATCCCAAATGGGATTCTGTTTTTTTTGTGATCGCTGAGAGGATATTGCCTGCCCCTGCGGTTTCAATACCTTTATGAGGTTGTCCTGAGCTTTGAACTTGTAGTTCGCGAATTTCTTCGGGTCGAACTTCGTTTCGCTCATTTAAGAGTTGAAGGTTCCGCTTCCTCTATCCTAAGCGCTTTGGAGCCGACGCGTTTCCTGAGGTAATACAGCTTTGCTCTCTTTGTGCGTCCGGATTTTATCACTTTTACCTTGTCCACTCTCGGGGAGTGCACAGGGAACGTCTTTTCCACGCCTATCCCCTGCACTATCTTCCTTACCGTGAACACCTCGCGTATCCCGCCGCCGCGCTTTTTTATGACGGTGCCTTCGAACGCCTGCAGACGTTCCTTGTCGCCTTCGACGATCTTGGAGAACACCCTTACGGTATCGCCCACGTTGAATTTTGGCATTTCTTTTTTCTTGAACTTATCTTCCAGGTCCTGGATCATTCCCATTTTATTCAATCCTCCTTGGCAAATAATCTATCCAGTATTATGGCCGCTGCGCTCCTTACGGACAAGTGATTGTATTTCGTCCCGCCTTCCAGCGGCGAAAGCACAACGTCCGCGCCGTCAATGACCTCATCACAGAGGCCCGACCCTGTTCCTAACAATATGAGATACGGCCTCTTGGATCTCTTTATGTCTTCCCTCAGTTTGTCGTAAGGATAGCTGCCCTTTTGCTTCGCGCTTGTCGCGACCATCACCGGGGTCCCGTGCTTTCCTATCTCGTCGATGACCTCTTTCAGTTCCTTTTTGACGCAGACAAGGTCAAGCGCTTCTACCCGGGTGGAATTGAAGGCCTGGCTCTCTTCCTTCTTCCAGTGGGACAGTATCCTTTCGGCGAACTGACGCTGCCCGCTTATGGGATTCACGATGAAATATTTCTTTATCCCGTAGGTGGTGCAGCTTCGCGCAATGTCGGAAATGTCAAAACCGTTCACGCAGGTAGTGACAACTTCCTTGTTCTTATTATATACCGGAAAGTGAAGCAGCGCAACGTATACGTTCATTCGGCCTCTCCCGTGAATATGCTTTCAAGGCGCTTTTTGTCTTCCGTGGTGATGTCGGCCTTCGATAAAAGGTCCGGCCGCCTGAAGAAAGTGTTCTTTATCGATTCTTCTCTTCTCCAGCTCGCTATCTTTTTGTGATCGCCGCTCAGGAGCACTTCCGGAACTTCCCTGCCCAAACAGTTCGCTGGTTTTGTGTATTGCGGATATTCAAGCAGGCTGAAAGAGAAAGATTCCTCGCTTGATGATGACTTGTCTCCCAGGAACTCCAGGAATGAACCTTGATACTGCATCAATAAGGACCATCGCCGGTATCTCTCCGCCGGTAAGAACGTAATCTCCGATGGAAATCTCTTCATCAACGAGTTCGTCGATGGCTCTCTGGTCCACGCCTTCGTAATGCCCGCAGATGAGCACCAGATGTTCCTCTTTCGCCAGCTCCCGCGCTTTCTTATCATCAAGCGTGATTCCGGCAGGCGAAAGCAAAATAACAAGTGGTTTGGAATTTTGATGTTCTGATTTGAGATTTGTTTGGGATTTGGGATTTGAGATTTGGGATTTAATCTCGTTGATGGCTTCAATAATCAGATCGGGTTTTAACACCATCCCCGGCCCTCCTCCGTATGGAGAATCATCCGCTGTCCTGTGCTTATCGGCGGCGAAACTCCTGATATCCGTGACGCGGATATCGAGCAGGCCCCTGCTCTTTGCCTTGCCGATAATGCTTTCATCAAGCGGAGAGAACATCGAGGGGAATAAAGTTAGAATATCGATTTTCATTTATGTAGGGACTCCGATTCGCGGAGATGAACTCCGCTCTATGGATTTAACAGAGCACAGCTTGTCTGTGCGGATGTGCTTTTCATGCCGATCGCTAGTCTACGTTCCTTATTTCCTGTATCAGGCCGTCCTTCACGATTATCTCGGCGGCGCCGATCTTCTTATACAGGTTATCGCCTATCTTGACGTTAACGGGTCCTTCAAGAGGTCCCTGGATGAACTCGGTGTTAAGCACGAGCTTTTTCGCCTCGTCGATCTTAAGCTGCAGGTCCGCTCTCGCGGCCGCCTGTCTGCCCTTTTCCTCGTCCAGCTGATGCTTGAACGACGTCATCTGGGAGATCATTCCTTTTTTCTTCATGTCCTCCATGTAGGTCTTACCCTGGAAATCCATCTGCTGTGCCTGGGAATCCAGGTTCTTTATTGCCCTTTCAAGTTCCTTTACCAGATTGTCCTTGAACGCCTCCGTTACGATGGCTTTCACCATCACGACCCTTTTCAGTTCAACAGCTTTGTCCGCCATTTTTATTACTTCCTTTCCGACGTCATTATTTCAACTGTGACCCTTTTCTTGTTCTTCGCGCCTGCCGCCTTGACTATCGTCCTGATAGCGTTCGCTATCCTGCCTTCTTTTCCGATGACCTTTCCCGCGTCTTCAGATGATACTTTGATCTCAAGTATGGTGACCGATTCCCCTTCGGTCTGGCTAATGCTTACCTCTTCCGGCTTGTCCACCAGCGCTTTTACTATGTATTCTACTAGTTCCTTCATAGGATTTCCCCCCTACTTCTTCTCTTCTGGTTTGGTTTCCGCCGCTTTTTCAGCCGGTTTTTCCTCCTTTGCCCCTTCGGCCTTCCTGGGGGCACGCTTCTTGTAAGAAGAAAAATCTATCGCTTTGAGCACTCCCGCTTTTCCCAGAAGTTTCCTTACGGTGTCCGAACACTGAGCGCCTTTCTTTATCCATTCAAGCACTCTTTCCTTATCCACCTTGAAAGAAGTGGGCTCAACGAGAGGGTCATAATTCCCCACCGTCTCGATAATACTTCCTTTTCTCGACGCTCTTTCATCTGCGACGACCACTCTGTAAGACGGCCGTCCTTTGGATCCCGTTCTGCGCAATCTGATTTTAACTGCCACGAAATAAGTACCTCCCTGATACAAAATTGGAAAACCGTGTGATTATATCACACGTTGTAATGCTTGGCAATTTCTTCGACGGAGTCGCCCCCGAACTTCTCGAGGAAGGCGTTGGCCAGCTCCACGGCCACGGCCGCTTCGGCGATGACCCCCGCAGACGGAACATGGCACACGTCCGCTCTTTCCACGTGCGCTTTTACGCTCTCCTTTGTGATAAGATCAGCGGAATTCAACGGCCTGCCGATGGTGGCGATGGGCTTAACGACCGCCCTTATGACGATGGGCTGACCGTTCGTAATTCCGCCTTCCAGACCGCCCGCGTGATTCGTCCGCCTTACGAACTTGTCGTTCTCCACGAATATCTCGTCATGCGCTTTGGAACCCGGCATGGATGCGATGTCGAAAGCAAGTCCTATCTCCACGCCTTTTACGGACTGGATGGACATGACCGCCGCGGCCAGTTTCTCCGACATCCTTCTGTCGGGGTGGACGTGGCTGCCCAAACCCACGGGACAGCCTTGAGCGATGACTTCGAACATGCCGCCGACGGAGTCTCCGTCGGTTTTTGCCTTGTCTATCGCTTCCTTCATTTTCACTGAGGCCGCCGCATCTGCGCACCGGAGGTCAGATTGTTCCGCGGCCCTTTCGATTTCCCCGTAGTTTCTGCCCGATACATCTGCCCGCACATTGCCTATTTGAACGACGTGGCTGAAGATGCTTATTGAAAATTCGGCGAGAAGTTTTTTTGCGACCGCTCCCACGGCGACTGTCGCGGCAGTTCCTCTTGCGCTGGCGCGCTCCAGGATGTTCCTTATATCAGTTTGATTGTATTTTATGGCTCCTGTAAGGTCCGCGTGTCCGGGCCTCAGCTTCGTGACCGGTTCCTGGAATATGTTCTTGTCATCTTCAACGGGCATGATCTTCTTCCAGTTCTCCCAGTCCCTGTTCTGTATAATCATGGCGATGGGGCTGCCGAGCGTTTTCCCGAGCCTTACCCCGGAAATTATCTCGACCCTGTCTTTTTCGATGGTCTGCCTTGCGCCCCTGCCGTATCCGGACTGACGTCTTTCAAGGTCCCTGTCTATGTCCTTTGCGGATATTTTGAGGTTCGCGGGCATTCCTTCAAGTATGGCGGCTATCGCCTTGCCGTGGGATTCCCCTGCTGTTAAATATCTTAGCATGGCCAAATTATACCATAATCAAAGGCCGGTTGGTGCTTTTTTAATGCGGTCGTAAAGGGCGGGATCCACCTTGCCGCCAAGGCTGCGGGCCTTGTCCAGGCAGTCGAGCGCGGCTGCGTTCTTGCCTTTCCTGGCAAGCAGCAAGGCCATGTTCAGATATGGCACTGCCGTAGTTTCATCCATCATCGCAGCCGTGGAAAAATCATTAAAGGCCGCGTCCCATTCTTTTTTCTTGAAATATGCCGAGCCTCTGCCTATATAAGAGCTCGCATCGGCCGGTGACAGCTGGATCGATCGGGAATAGTCGTACACCGCCTCATCAAGCTGGCCGCGGGCAAGATGGATGTTGCCCCTGTTGTGCCATGCCATCATATAGCCGGGTTCTATGTTCAGCGCCCTGTTGAAGTCGGCAAGCGCGAGATCGAGTTTTCCCATTCTGGTATACGCGTTCCCTCTCAGCAGGTAGATGGATGGAGTGTCGGGAGATAATTTCAGGGCCTTGTTATATTCGTCGATAGCTTTTTTCTGGTCGTTCCTTAGCGAGTAGACCAGTCCGCGGTTCACGCGCGGCGGCACGAAAGCTGGATCCAGTTCTATCGCCTTGTTGAACCCATCGAGAGCGGAATTGAAATCATGCTTTACGAAGAGATAAACTTCAGCCCTGTTGTAATACGGCAGCGCCGTGACATTGTAGTTCTTCAGCACGTCGTTCCACAACCCCAGGCTGTCCCGCCAAACGAGCGCTCTCTGGAATGAGATGACGGAAAGGATCAAGACCAATGCCGCGAGAAGCGAATTTAGATACTTCTTATCGTATCTTTGATAAGCCCATGAAAAAGTGATGGCTATCAGGTAGAAAAGTCCGACATACGGTATGTACGTGTACCTGTCAGCGGGAATACCGAGTCCCAGCGGAAGGAACTGGCAAACGGGCGCGATGGTGATGAAGAAAAATGCCGCCCCGAAAAAAATCTTGCCTGATAGCTTGATCGAATATGCTGTCAAAGCAAGGAGCGCCAGGACGATAAGCGGCGAAAGGAAGAAAATGATCTGCGGGATGTTCCGGATCTTATCGGGCATCGGGTAATACGCCGAGAGCTTGAACGGAAGCGCGAGCTTTATGAGATAAAAAACTATGTTCTGCGCCGCAAGAACGGTGTTGCCGATGAAGGAGAAGTGGAATTCATTGCCTTTTATTCCAGGCTGGAAATGCGCGAGCATTGTCACAAAGATGAAGAGCAAGGACAGAGCGAAATACGGGAGCATATTGAGAACGTCCTCGCGGTCGATCTTTTTCTTTTTCGCGTGATCGCAGAGAAGAAGGACAAAAGGAAGCACCACCGCGACGGATTTGGAAAGCAGCGAAAGCAAGAACGAGAACATTGAAGCGTAATAGAGATTTTTTTCCTTCGCTCTGTCGGAATAGATGTATGAGATGATGGAGATCAGGAAAAAGAACGCGTAAAGAAGTCCTTTTCTCTCCGATACCCACGCCACCGGCTCGACGTGGAGCGGGTGTATGCCGAAAAGCAGAGCGGTGATGAACGCTACTGAAAGCTCGCCTCCGCTTATCAAATAGATGAGCCAGAAAACGAGCAGGGTATTCGCGAGATGAAGGGTAAGGTTGGTCGCATGGAAAACAAGAGGGTTCAATCCCGCGAAATGCTTCTCCACGGCATAGCTAAGTGTCACAAGGGGGAAATAAAGCCGCTCCTGGAACGAAGTGAACATGACTTTAACGCTGTCAAAGGAAAGGGTGGTTATCCTTGCGTTGCCGGTCACCAGCTGGGGGTCGTCCCAGTTCGTGAAGCCGCCCAGGAGAACCGGAGAAAGGGTGATAAAAGTGATGGCGATCAATATCAACGATGCAATGAAGTTCTTATTCTTCAATAATTTATCGATAGGTCTAGCGGGAGCGCTTTCCAGCATATTGTCGTCGATTATATATGAAGCGGCCACGCGAAACAATTGAGCAAATACACATCGCTTATCCTCGCGAATTTTTCTTGTCACGAATAACGCGAAAGATCAGCTCTCTAATTCTCGAATAAATTCCAATTTACTCTAATGATCTCGAATCCGAATCGATCAAGGCATATTGATTAGTGTATATTCGCGTAAATTAGTGAGCATTCGTGAATTCGCGATCCTGACCCTTCGAGTTATTCGCGATGGCAAAATTAGAGAAAAGCGCCTCTTGAAATATTTTCGCGATTATGCTATACTGCAACTGTTCCAAAATAAAACTGGGTTGCCGTCAAGTTAAAGTTGAGCAGTACTTAAAGGATTTCCCGAACTTAATCAGGAAAAATAGTCTGCAAACCTTCAACAAGTCACGAACAACCCAGCAATTTGCTTTCGCAAATAAATCCCAATTCCCAATTGCCAAATCCCAAACAAAGATAAACTAATTTCTAATTACTAATTTCTAACCTTCCCTCTACTATATTATCGAGAGTTCCCGTGAAAAATTGCATAATAATTGACAGAATTCTGTGCTAAAATACCCGCATCCGAACGGAGGTATCATCATGCGATCTGATCAGATAAAAAAAGGTATCGAACGGGCCGGCCATTGGGCTCTCTTATACGCTACAGGAGTTACCCGGTCGGGAATGAGCAAGCCTTTCATCGGCATCGCTTCGAGTTTTTCCGACATCGTTCCCGGCCATGTGAACATGAGAGATTTTGAAAGAGCCATCGAGAACGGGATATCAGCCGGCGGCGGCGTTCCGTTCGTATTCGGATTGCCCGCGATATGCGACGGCATCGCGATGGGCCACAAAGGCATGCATTACTCTCTGGCATCGCGCGAGTTGATCGCCGACATGATCGAATCGATGGTGGAAGCCCATCAGCTTGACGGCGTGATACTTCTGACCGCGTGCGACAAGATAACTCCCGGAATGTTGATGGCCGCCGGAAGATTGAACGTGCCGGCAATAGTGGTGACCGCCGGACCGATGCTTGCCGGAAGATACAAACAGGTGAAGCGCGATCTGGTGCACGACGGCTTTGAAGCCGCAGGCGCGGTCAAGTCGGGCAGGATATCCGAGGAAGACATGAACTGCATGGAAGAGGACATCTGCCCCGGAGCCGGTTCGTGCGCCGGCCTCTATACTGCTAACACGATGAGCTGCCTCGCCGAAGCGATGGGAATGTCGCTCACCGGATGCGGAACAGCTCTTGCGGTTTCCGCGAAGAAAAAAAGGATCGCTTATTCTTCCGGCGAGCGCATCGTCGAGCTTGTAAAACGTGATATCAAGCCAAGATCGATAGTCACAAAGAACGCTATCCATAACGCGATAATGGTAGACATGTCCATCGGCGGGTCATCGAATACCGCTCTGCATCTTCCGGCAATAGCGCACGAATTCGGCATCGAAATAACTCTCGACGACTTTGACAAGATGAGCAGGGATAATCCGCACATTACCAATCTCCGGCCGTCGGGTCCGTTCTTCCTGGAGGACCTGGAATATGCTGGCGGGATCCCCGGAGTTCTGAATGTTCTCAAAGATCGATTGCTGAGCGCCGATACCGTCAACGGCAGGAACATAAAGGATATCGCCAAAGACGGGATCGTGTTCGACAACGATGTGATAAGAAATCTGGACAATCCATATCATAAGGAAGGCGGCATTGCGATCCTCAAGGGCAACATCGCTCCGGACGGAAGCGTGGTTAAACAAACCGCCGTATCAGAAAAAGCCCAGAGGATAACCGGAACGGCGAAATGTTTCGACGGTGAAGAAGCTTCGATGCATGCGATCATGAGCGGCAAGGTCAAGGCCGGCGACGTGGTCGTTATCAGATATGAAGGGCCAAAAGGCGGACCGGGAATGCGCGAGATGCTCTCCCCCACTTCAGCCATCGTCGGAATGGGATTGTCTGATTCCGTGGCGCTGATAACTGACGGACGATTTTCTGGCGGGACTCAAGGGCCATGCATCGGCCACATATCGCCCGAGGCGGCGGAAGGCGGGCCCATCGCTCTTGTGAAAGACGGAGACATCATCGAGCTTGATATTCCCGCGAGAAAGCTCAACGTGAAAGTCTCCGATGCCGAGTTGGCGAAACGCAAAGCTTCATGGAAAGCGCCGGAGCCGAGAGTAAAAACAGGCTGGCTGGCAAGGTACGCGAGAATGGTGACGTCGGCAAATACTGGAGCGGTGCTGAAGTAAATCGGGAATGGAATATCGAAAATAGGAATTGAGTCCTGTTCTCTATTCTCGATTATCGATTTTCTTATTAGGTTTGACTATCCCCCCCCATAATTGTAAAATCAACAAACTATGGAACTCACCGGTGCTCAAGCCATATTAGAATGTTTGAAAAAAGAAGGGGTGCACACCATCTTCGGTTACCCCGGCGGTCAGATACTGCCTTTTTATGACGCCCTCTACCACGAAAAAGAAATAAAACACATACTCGTGCGCCATGAACAGGGTGCCGCGCACGCTGCGGATGGTTTTGCCAGAGCCACCGGCCAGGTGGGCGTGTGCGTGGCCACTTCGGGCCCCGGAGCGACGAACCTTGTGACCGGCATCGCCAACGCTTTCATGGATTCCATTCCGATGATCGCCATCACCGGACAGGTGGGCACCGCCCTGCTAGGCCGTGATTCTTTTCAGGAAGCGGACATCACGGGGATAACCGTGCCGATAACAAAACACAATTATCTGATAAAGAACATCGACGATCTCCCGAGGATATTCAAGGAAGCTTTCTATATCGCAAGGACAGGAAGACCGGGGCCTGTGTTGATCGATATTCCCCGCGACATCCAGATAAACAAGCTGAACTTCAAATATCCTGAAAAAATAGTGATCCCAAGCTACAAGCCGAAATACGAGGGGCATCCGAAACAGATCGCCGCTGCGGCAAAAGCGATAGCGGCTTCAAAAAGGCCGCTGATATACGCAGGCGGCGGGGTGATATTGTCCGGCGCGGCAAAGGAACTTACCGATCTCGCTGTGAAATGCAGGATACCGGTCACGACAACTCTTCTGGGCAAGGGCGGCTTCCCGGAAACGAACGAGCTTTCGCTCGGTATGCTGGGAATGCACGGCACGGTCTATGCCAATTACGCCGTCCAGGAATGCGACCTTCTTATGGCGATCGGCGCCAGGTTCGACGACAGGGTGACGGCACACATCGCGAAGTTCGCTCCGAAGGCGAAACACATACATATAGATATAGACCCGGCGGAGATAGGAAAGAACGTCAGGATAGACATCCCGATAGTGGGAGATGTGAAGACCGTTCTGAAAGAGCTGATAGAAAAAACGGCCGTGAAGGACGATCATGGAGCGTGGCTCGAACAAACGGCCGAATGGAAAAGGAAATATCCGCTCTCATATAAGAATGATGGAACGCTAAAACCCGAATACGTCATCGAGCAGATATACGACATAACAAAGGGCGACGCGATCATAACGACTGAGGTGGGCCAGAACCAGATGTGGTCAGCCATGTATTATAAGTTCACAAAGCCGAGGACGTTCATCACGTCGGGCGGGCTCGGGACGATGGGCTACGGATTTCCCGCCGCCATAGGAGCGCAGATCGGGTGCCCTGATAAAGTTGTGTTCGACATCGCCGGCGACGGAAGCATACAGATGAACATTCAGGAAATGACTACGGCGGTCAACAATAAACTGCCGGTGAAGATAGCCGTGCTCAATAATTCCTACCTGGGAATGGTGAGGCAGTGGCAGGAGATACTTTACGATAAACGTTACTCACAGGTGGACCTTGAGGGAAATCCCGACCTTGTCAAAGTAGCAGAAGCGTTCGGCGCCGCCGGAATAAGGGTCACAAAGATCGAAGAGGTAAGACCGGCAATAGAAGAATCAATGAAAATAAAGGACAGGCCCACGCTGATAGATTTCAGAGTGGCGAGAGAAGAAAATGTTCTTCCGTTCGTGCCGCCGGGCCAGGCGCTGAACGAGATGCTGGTGGATTGACCTCACCCCTGCCCCTCTCCTAATAGGAGAGGGGGAAGAACCAAGGGGTGAAGGTTTGAGATAAATTGGGGTGAGGTAATGAAACACACGATATCTGTATTAGTTGAAAATAAACCGGGCGTCCTATCAAGGGTGTCGGGGCTTTTCGCGAGGCGGGGATTCAACATCGAATCCCTTGCCGTGGGAACTACCGAAGACGAATCGGTATCAAGGATGACGATAGTCGCCTCCGGCGATGACAACGTACTTGAGCAGATAACCAAACAACTCTACAAGTTGATCGACGTGATAAAGGTGTTCGATATCCCCAAGGAAGTCGCCG
Source organism: uncultured bacterium (assembly GCA_963727815.1). GTDB lineage: Bacteria > Margulisbacteria > WOR-1 > CAVSGV01 > CAVSGV01 > CAVSGV01. Next base: position 368,912 of record CAVSGV010000006.1, on the reverse strand, counting down.
TTGAGCGCGAGCTCGTTCTTATCAAGGTGACGAGCACCGAAAAGACCAGGCAGGAGATAATGCAGATAGTGGACATCTTCCGCGGAAGGATAGTGGACGTTTCCGAAGGCGCGATGACCATAGAGATGACCGGCGAAGAAAGCAAGGTCGAAGGGTTACAGAAACTGCTTAAGAAATTCGGGATCAAGGAGCTGGTAAGGACAGGGAAAGTGGCGCTGCAGCGGGGTGCGAATGAATAAGTGCGACCTGAACCGGATGGTGAACATTCCCGGTCTGGCGGTAAGCATAGTTTTCGGAACGGTCGCGCTTTACATCCACAACAACCTGCTGCCCTACGTTTACTTTATTTTTGCGGTTTGTGTTATAATTGCCCACGTCCGATTGTACTGCACGCGCTGCGTCTATTACGGCAGGGAGTGCTATATTTTCGGAGGGCTGATATCGAAGAGGTTCTTTAAGGCAAGGCATGAAGGCCCGCTGGATCCCGAGGACGCGATTCTCGCTTCCGCATGGATACTCTTGGCGCTCTTCCCGGTACCGTTCCTGCTTTATTATCAGGACGTAGTCCTTGCGGCGATATATATTTTGATCTTCTGGGGCTGGTTTTACGCGCACGGCGTCACGGCATGCGCAAGCTGCGAGAATCTCTGGTGCGGATTGAACATGAAACATAAAGGGGGCAAATAAAATGGGAGCAAAAGTTTATTATGACAAGGACGCGGACCTTGGAGCGCTGAAAAATAAAACAATAGCGGTGTTAGGCTACGGAAGCCAGGGCGCCGGACAATCGAACAATCTGAAGGACAGCGGGCTGAAGGTGATAATTGGCCTGAGGGACGGCAGCAAGAGCTGGGACAAGGCGAAGGCGGACGGCTTTACCGTTATGAAAGTGGAAGAAGCGGCAAAGGCGGCTGACATAATCCAGGTGCTTATCCCCGATGAAATGCAGGCCGCGACCTATAAAGAATCCATCGCAAAATTCATGACAAAAGGCAAAACGCTGATGTTCTCTCACGGTTTTGCCATACACTTCGGCCAGATAGTCCCGCCGAAAGACGTGGACGTCATAATGGTGGCCCCGAAAGGACCGGGCCCGCTGGTGCGCAAAGTTTTCACAGAAGGCGGCGGCGTTCCCGCGATATTCGCAGTTCAGCAGGATGCTTCCGGAAAAGCGAAAGAGACGGCGCTGGCATATTCAAAGGGCATAGGAGCGACCAGAGCAGGCGTCCTGGAGACCACGTTCAAGGAAGAGACGGAGACAGATCTTTTCGGAGAACAGTGCGTGCTCTGCGGCGGAACGACATCGCTCGTGAAGGCTGGATTCGAAACGCTGGTCAACGCGGGTTACCAGCCGGAGATAGCATATTTCGAATGCATGCACGAATTGAAGCTGATCGTAGATCTGATGTACGAGAGAGGGATCGCCGGAATGAGGGACGGCATAAGCACCACAGCGAAGTACGGCGATATCACAGTGGGCCCTTACATCATAGATGATTCCGTTAAGGCCAGGATGCAGTTCGCGCTGAACCGCATTCAGAACGGATCGTTCGCCAAGGAATGGATAACTGAGAACATGGCGGGAAGGCCCGTTTACAACGCGCTGATGAACAAGGACAGGGGACATTTAATAGAAAAAGTCGGAGCAGAACTCAGAAAAATGATGAGCTGGCTCTCCAAAAAATAGGCGACGCCGCTCCATGAAAAAGAACATCTCTATTCTGGGCTCGACAGGCTCAATAGGAAAGCAGACACTTGAGGTAGTTTCGGCATTCCCCAACAAATTCAAGGTCATAGGCCTGTGCGCCAAGGACAACCTGAACCTTCTGGCCGAACAGGTGAAGAAATTCTCCCCGAAGATAGTTTCTGTCGATACCGAGGCCAACGCCGAACTCCTCCAGAGAAAACTTGGAAAGACGCAGACCGTGGTCTATTCGGGACAGGTAGGGCTGATAAAGATAGCGGCACACAAGGACGTTGATACGGTCGTTGTCGCGATACCAGGCTCGGCGGGAATAATCCCCACGTTCGAAGCCATCAAGCAGAAAAAGAACATCGCTCTGGCAAGCAAGGAAGTTCTCGTCGCGGCAGGCGACATCATCATGCGCGAGGTGGAGAAAAGGAAAGTCGAGCTTGTCCCCATCGACAGCGAGCACTCCGGAATAATGCAGTGCCTCAAGGGCGAAGAAATATCGAAGGTGAAGAAAGTGATCCTGACGGCATCCGGCGGACCGTTCAGGGAGGTGCCGAAGGAAAGGCTTGCGAGAGTGACCGTCGATGAAGCCCTCTCCCACCCCAGATGGAACATGGGAAAGAAAATATCGATCGACTCGGCCACGCTGATGAACAAGGGGTTCGAGGTCATTGAGGCTCATCATCTTTTCGGGCTGGATTATTCGAAGATTGAAGTTGTAGTTCATCCCCAGAGCGTCATCCACGCTATGGTGGAATTCATGGATGGATCATTGATAGCGCAGATGGCGGCTCCGGACATGAGGCTTCCCATCCAATACGCTCTGCTCAGGGGCGAGCGCGCGCTGAACAAGTTCGATCTGATGAACATAACAAAATGCGGAGCGCTGACGTTCGAAGCGCCCGACCGGGAAAAATTCCCGTGCCTCGATTACGCTTATGCTGCCGGTAAACGCGGCGGAACGATGCCCGCGGTCTTGAACGCGGCGAACAACGAAGCGGTGAAGATGTTCATGGAGGGGAAGATCAAGTTCACTGACATAGCCGTTCTGGTAAAGCAGGCGATGGACAAGCATTTCAACACGGCGGAACCTTCTCTGGAGGATATTCTCGCCGCAGACCTCTGGGCAAAGAAAGAGATCGCGATCACTCTCTGATCGCGAATTCTGGATCTCGCTAATTTACGCAAATATACATTAATATACTTACCTATCCGCTTCGAACATCCTTTTCGCTCTTCTTTTCCTGTGGAAGGTTATGGCAAAGCGGTGAGCCTCGTCCCTTATCCTTCTCAGCAACTTGAGAGCCGGGGAGCTCATCTTAAGGCGTATGGGCGTTCTCTTTCCGGGCAGATATATCTCTTCGAGTTTTTTCGCGAGGCCGAGAACAGCGGTGCCTTTCGGAATGAACGGTCTCGCCGCGTTAAGTTGTCCGATGCCGCCGTCGATGACAACCAGATCGGGAGCTGAAAGTTCCGTGCTGAGTTTGCCGGTGAACCTTCTCATTACTATGTTCCTTATGCCAGCCACATCATTGTTGGCTTTCCTTCCGGGCGCCACCTTGAATTTCCTGTAATCAGATCTGAACGGAAGCCCGCCCTCGAAAGCCACCATAGAACCAACGGTCTCGATACCCATGGTGGTGGAGATATCGAATGCCTCGATCCTGTATGGAAGCGCTTCCAATCCGAGCGATCCTTTCAGGTCGAACAGCGCGTCAGATATGTAGCCTTCTGATTTCAATCTCTGCTGAAAATTATATTCGGCGTTCTCCTGGGCCATTTTGAACAGGCCGAGCGGAGTTCCGGACGTAGGCGTGATTATCTTTGCTTTGCTTTTCCTGAGCTTTGTCAGCACGCTCTCAAGGATATCTTTCTTCTTTCCGGCATTGATGATAAGTTCTTCCGGTATGTACGCCGCCGAAGAATAATACTGGATCACGGAGCTTGAGAGCAGGTCTTCCGCATCGATCTTGACGTCTTTGATGAAATACGAATCCTTGCCGATGAGCTTCCCTCCCCTTATCTCGAGGATAAGCACCAGAGCGGAATTGCCGCCGGTAACGAGAGAGAATACGTCCTTGTCTTTCGTGTCCGAGGTAACGATCTTCTGCTCCTCGCTGAATTTCTCGAAGAGTTTGAGCTTGTCGCGGATCCTGGCCGCCACTTCGTATTCCCTGCTCTCCGATGCCGTCTTCATTTCCGCTCTCAATTTTGTTATGGCCGACCCATACTTGCCGTCCAGGAAAAGTTCCACGTCCTTCACGTTCCGCATGTATTCTTCCTTCGATCCTTCGTTCGCGCAGGGACCAAGGCATTTTCCCATGTGATAATAGAAACAGGGCTGCGTCCTTTTCTTGAATTCCTTGCACCATCTGATAAGAAAAAGCCTTTTGATCATCTTGAAAATATCCCGGACGGTCTGGCTCATGAACGGGCCGAAATATTTCGCTCCGTCATCTTCGATCTTCCTGACCATTAAGATGCGGGGATATTCCTCGTTCACTGTCAGCTTTATGTATGGATACTGCTTGTCGTCGCGCAGAAGGACGTTGTATCTTGGATGATATTTTTTTATGAGGACCGCTTCAAGTATCAGCGCTTCAAGCTCGTTCGTCGTGACGATGTAGTCGACATCCGCTATGTGGCCGGCGAGCTTCGAGTCCGGACGGAAATGCGCGGGTATCCTTTTTGCTATCGAGATGGCTTTGCCAACGTAGATGACCCTGCCGGACTTGTCCTTTATGAGGTAGACGCCTGGTTTATCTGGCGCTTGCGGAAACATTTACTTTCACGGAAGCGATCACTTCGTGGCCCAGCTTCACCGGAACGTTGAAAGTGCCCGCCGCTTTTATCGGCTCGTCGAGTACGATCTTTTTCTTGTCTATGTCGACGCCGAAGGATTCTTTTATTTTCTGCGCGATGTCCTGGTGGGTGACGGACCCGAAGAGCTTTCCGTTCTCGCCCATATCAACTGCGATGGCGATCTCGCTGCCGCTGATCTTTGAAGCTATATCTTTGAGAGCGGCGATCTCTTTTTCGGTGTTGGCGGCTTTGATCTTTGATCTCTCCTCCAGCGCTTTCAGAGCGGGTTTCGTGGCTTCCACAGCCAGCTTATTGGGGAGAAGGAAGTTCCTGGCATAGCCGTCCGAGACCGGCTTCACGGTATCCGCGGTCCCTATGTCCCTTACGTCCTTGAGGAGTATTACCTTCATTATTCCACCGTGTACGGAAGGAATCCCAGCTGTCTTGCCCTCTTTATCTCTTTGGCGACCGCTCTCTGATGACTTGCGCAGCAGCCGGATGACCTCATCGTAAGTATCTTGCCTCTCTCGTTCACGAACCTCCTCATAAGATCGATCTTTTTGTAATCGGGCATGAACTTGTCGACGCAGAAAATGCAGGGCTTTTTCCTGCGCTTTCTCTGCGGTCTTTCATCCTTGTTGTCTTTTTTGCTGTCTCTTTCTTTTCTTCCCAAATGTGATCCCTCCTATTAACTATTTACTATTTTCGATCCTCGATTTACTAAAACGGTATCTCGTCTTCTCCCGCCGGCGTCTCCGGAGCGTGAGATTCAGTGGATGGCTCTGTCGTGCCAGCCGATGCCGGTCCCGGCGCGCCTTCTCTCCTGCCCAGCATCTGCATGCCGTCGGCCACCACTTCCGCGAAATCTTTTTTTCTCCGTCCTTTTCGTAAGGCCTTATCTGAAGCCTGCCCTCGATGGAGACCGGTCTTCCCTTTTTCAGGTATTCGCCGCATATCTCCGCGAGCCTTCTCCACGCGACGACGTTGATAAAGTCCACTTCGTTCTTTTCCGATTTCGCGGACGGCCTGTTCACCGCAACGGTAAAACGGACCACAGGTATCCCGCTCGGAGTATATCTGAGTTCAGGGTCCTTGGTTAAATTTCCTATTAAAAATACTTTGTTATACATATTTTTGCTTTTTTCCTTTTAAATTATTAATTTAAAAAGGCAGGTCGCTTTCTTCTTCAGGAAGCTCTTCTATTCCTGGAACGTCATCGCTCGGCGCGTGCTCGGTTCCGGCATTGCTTACCGGTGTATCTTTCACTATGCCGCCAAGGAGCTTGATGCTGCGCGCTACCACTTCGGTGGCCCATTTTCTCGCTCCGCCTTCGTTCTCGTAGGTCCTCACCTGGATGCGTCCTTCAACGAGGACGGGTTTGCCTTTTTTCAGGTACTGGCCGGTTATCTCCGCAAGTTTCCTCCACGCGACCACGTCGATGAGGTCCACCTGTTTGGGGGCGCCTTCCTGGACGAACCTGTCCACCGAGAGCTGGAATTTGGCTACCTGCAGGCCTTCCACGGTGAAGCGGACTTCAGGATCGCTTGTAAGGTTCCCGATCAGTATTATGCGGTTAAGGTTAGCCATTTATGCGGGTGTGTCTCCCTGCCCGCCGTATGGCGCGGCCTGAGGAATGATCATCGAGGGTTCTATCTCGACCTTTTCCTCTTTTACTTCTTCCCGTTCGGGTCTTGACGCTATGACGGAATATCTGATGATCTCTTCGGAAACGTTAAGCAGAGATTTAAGCTCGTTCGGGGTTTTTCCTTCGCCGTTGAAATTAATGAGGACATAGAAACCGTCCGTCGATTTTTTCGCCTTCTTCATGGGCGATGCCAGCTTTTTCATTCCCCACTTGTTGACGGCTATGTCGGTGCCGCCTGCATCCTTTATTTTTTTCTCGAACTTCGCTACGGACGCGTCTATCTTGTCCTCCGCGATGCCCGCATTGAATATTATTATCGCTTCATATGGTTTCAATATAAGAACCTCCTTGTTATAGGGAACAGCGGAGAAGTATAGCACAGGCCTCATATCTTTGGCAACATATGATTCTGGCTATCGTTCGAAAATCCCAATGACCAAATTCCAAATCCCAAAATTTGGGATTTGGGGGGTGGGATTTGGGATTTGTTTTCGTTGACTTTCCCGGATTTCTCTGGTATTATGCCGAAAACGGAGGAGGTACATTGTACCTTAAAAACCTCTCCCTGCGGGGATTCAAGACTTTTGCGGATAAGACCGTAATTGAATTCAATCCTCCCGGGAGCGTAACAGCTATTGTCGGACCCAATGGTTGCGGAAAAAGTAACTTGGTTGACGCGATCCGGTGGGTCCTTGGAGAGCAGAATCCTAAAGAACTTAGAAGTTCTGCGCTCGAGGAAGTCATTTTCGCCGGATCGACCGCACGGAAACCCCTCTCGCTTGCCGAAGTCTCCATCGACCTGGACAACACCGACAACAAGATAAAAACGGAATTCGGGGAGCTCTGCGTCCGGCGCAGAACGTTCCGCTCCGGCGAGAGCGAATTCTCCATCAACAAGGCAAACTGCAGGCTCAAAGACATCAAAGACATGTTCCTGGACACCGGCCTCGGCGCAGGATCGTATTCGATCATCAGCCAAGGGCAGGTTGATTCCATCCTCTCGTCCAAACCGGAAGACCGCAGGGAAATATTCGAGGAAGCCGCGAAGATAAACAAATACAAGTTCAGGAAGACCGCCGCAGAAAGGAAACTGATCTCCACCGAACAGAACATGCTGAGGATAGCGGATCTTAAGAGCGAGATATCGAATCAACTCTCCGTTCTGGAGGAGCAGGCAAAGCGCGCCGGGGAATTCAAGGAGCTGAAGGAAAAACTGAAGACGCTTGAAGTGGGCCTGTCGAAGCGGCAGATCAACGCGATAATGGAAAAGAAAAAGACCGTCGATGAAAAGATAGCGGCGCTGAAGTCGCAGATGGAACTCGGCCTTAACATGACCCAGCAGCTGGAGAACGAAAAGAACGCGAAGAAAGATTCTCTGCGCTCCCTCAACGGCGACATTGAAGGCATGAGGCTTGCAATAAGCCAGGCGAAGCTTTCTTTCGAGGAGAACAAGAGTTCCATCCTTCTCGAAAAAGAAAAACAGAAGAACCTGGAAGAGCGCATCACCGAGGCGAAGATCCAGCATGAGAATTTTTCGTCGAAAGTGGGCTCGCTGAAAGAAAAAGAGAAAGAACTCGCCGTTGAACTTGACGCTTCGCAGAAACTGCGGGACAAGGCGTCGAAAGAACTGGCCGCTGCGGAAGAAAAAGTCGCGGGCATCAGGAGCGCGCAGGAATCGCTTGAGAAAGAGCTGAACGAGCTGAAGTCCAACATACTTGATAAGGAAGGCGTGCTTTCCGGAGAGCGCAACAGGCTCATCGAGCTTGAGAGCAACCTTAGGCTGGCAAAAGAGGAAGCGCGCCACGACGAGACCCTGATAGTACGACTGGAAAAAGAAAAAGCGGAGCTGACGGTAAAGATCGCTCATCTTAAGAGCGAATCGACGACTCTGGAAGGCAAGCTGAAGGACAAGGAAGAGCTGATGTCGCAGGCAGGCGACGCGACGACGGAAACTCTGCAGGCATCGTTCGGAGGCGTCCACGGAGCCTTCGCAAAGATCCTCGGCTCGTCGAAGGCTGAAGTGGGAATGGAAATTTCTTACGGAGCCGACATCAAGATAAAGAACGTCACCCTGAACAATGAGACGATACTCTCCGGCGGGACAGTGACGGGCGGAACGCTGAAGGACAAGGTGAGGAACGTCATCGCCAAGGAGAGAGAGATAGAAACGCTGATCGCGCAGGCAAAGGTAAACCACGAAGCGCAGTCAAAGGATGAGGAATTGAAGAACCTTTCCGAGGAGATCGAGCTTACGCGCAGGAGCCTGGCGGCGAGACAGAAAGAACTCGGGGACATCGCCGCAAAGAAGGACTCGCTTTCTTCCGGCATTTCCACTCTGGAAATTGAGGCAAAAGCGCTCAACGATGATCTGGCTTCTCTCAATTCGAAGATAAGCGGGATCGTCGCCGAAAAAGAATCGATGCTGTCGGATTACGCGGAAACGAAATCATCGTTCACGGCGGCAGATTCAACATATGCCAACAAAAGCTTCGAACTCGACAAGATAAAGATAGACCTGAGTTCCATGGAAGAATTCCTTAACTCCAGGAACCGCGAAGAAATGGAAGAGAAGCTTATCCAGTCTCTGAAGCAGATAAAGGAACTGGAAGAATCGCTCCCGAAGCTAACTCAGGAAGAAAAAACCCTTAACTCCAGGATGGAATCCCTGCTTAAGCAGAGGACTTCGCTTGAGTCGGACATCGACGCTCTTGAAAAGAAACTTGCCGGCGGCACCAGCGACGACAGGGTAATAAGGGACGCTTTAGCGAAGGAAGAAGTTTCGATGGCGAAGCTGGACGGCGAGCTCGCCGCCTTAAGCGAAAAGATGTTGAACGAATACGGCATGACCGTGGAGAACATCCTGGCGAGCGACTTCGATATCCCCGCCGCCATGAAAGCCAGGGAAGAAGCGGAGGGCTACAGGAAAGCCATCGCCGATCTTGGTCCCGTGAACCTGCTGGCCACCGAAGAATTCGAAAAGGCAAAAGAGAGATATAACTTTATTGATACGCAGTACAATGATCTTGTTCTCGCGAGGGAGAACCTCTCGAATCTCATCAAAGAGCTTGACGCGAAGGCCAGAGAGGATTTCATAGAGACGCTGAAGATCATCAACAAGAATTTCTCGGAAATTTTCGCGACGCTCTTCGAAGGCGGAGAAGCGAAGCTTGAAGTGCCGGAGGGAGAAGACATACTCGAAGGCGGGATAGAGATTGTAGCCAAGCCCGGCGGAAAGAGATGGCTGAACCTCTCAGTAATGTCGGGCGGAGAAAGGGCGTTGACTGCGATAGCCTTGCTCTTCGCTCTTCTCAAGACGCATCCTTCGCCTTTCTGCCTCCTTGACGAGGCGGACGCTGCGCTGGACGAAGCGAACGTCCACCGCTACGCGAAACTGTTGAAAGAATTCTCCAAGACGACCCAGGTCGTGCTTATCACGCACAACAAACAAACGATGGAAATAGCAGATACGATGTACGGCATAACGATGGAAGAACCCGGCGTCTCAAAGGTAATCTCCGTAAAATTGGCAAAGGCCGCCTGATGTTTGAACTGATCACACTCTTGATCCTCTCTCTGATGGTATCTCCTGCGTTGGCGCAGGAGAACGGCGGCGCTTTGACCGGCCAGGGCCTCTGGCTCAAGAACGGCATAGTCATAAACAATTCTCAGGGCAGGAGCATAAGACAGAATCCAAAAGCGGTCATGCTTAAAGACGGTTCGTCGATCATCGTCTGGGAAGATTTTCGCAACGGCTATACCGACATATACGCTCAGAGATTGAGCGATGACGGAACTAAACTCTGGGGAGACGACGGAGTAGCGGTCTGCCAGTTCGATAAGAATCAGACAGCGCCCCAGATAATATTGTCGGGATCATCCGATGCCATCATCGCGTGGCAGGATTTCAGGAACGATTCCGCCGATATTTACGCCCAGAAGGTTGATGAGGATGGGAACATGCTCTGGGCGGACGGCGGAGTGCCTGTCTGCAAGGCTCCGGGCAACCAGCTGGCGCCGCAGCTATGCAGCGATGACGCGGGAGGCGCGTTGATCACCTGGTACGATTACAGGTCGGGAAAGGGCGAGGATATTTACGCGCAGAGGATGACTTCGAGCGGGACCAACGAGTGGCAGATGGACGGCGTTCCGGTATGCGTTGCGGATGGAACACAATGGTATCCCGAGATAGCGGCCGACGGCCACGGAGGCGCGGTCATCTGCTGGGATGACAACAGGAACGGGGATTATGACATTTATGCTCAGAGGATCGATGGGACTGGCAAGTCGTTGTGGCAGGGGAACGGCATCCCCGTGTGCGCCGCGCCGGAAAACCAGGAGTATTGCCAGATCGCCTCAACCTCAACGGATGCTTTCGTCATAACGTGGCAGGATTTCAGGAACGGGAACGCGGACATCTACGCGCAAAGTTTTGATCAGACGGGGCGGTCGCTATGGAAAGTTAACGGCGCAGTGGTTTGCGATGTAGTTGGGAACCAGGAAAAACCGCAGATCGTCGGCGACGGTTCCGGCGGATCGGTCATCGTTTGGACGGACTTCAGGAACGGCACGGGCAACTCGGACATATTCTGCCAGAAAATGTCCGCGACAGGAACTCCGGTGTGGGACAAGTTCGGCGTTTCAATATGCGAAGCGCCGGGCGACCAGCTTAATCCGAAAATAGCTCCGGACGGCGATGGCGGCGCCGTGATCGTATGGGAGGATCAGAGGAATCCATCCTCATCTATTTTCGCTCGAAGGGTGAACCGCGATGGAAAAGCTCTTTGGGCTCCGGACGGAAAGACCATCTGCAACGGCGGCAGCGGAGGCGAGTTCCCGCAGGTGGCAGTGTCTGGGACAGGCAGCTGTGTGTTCGTCTGGCAGGACAAGCGGCAGGGCGGCCTTGACGTTTACGCGCAGGGAACCGACATGAGCGGCGCGGCCCAGTGGACAGCTAACGGAGTGAACCTGGTACTGGGATTCGGGTCCGTAACACAGCAAAAACCAAAGATCACGAAGACCGGCAAGGATGAATATGTGATCGCTTGGGAGGATTACAGGAACGGATATTCGAACCTTTACGCGCAGAAAGTGAACAACAAAGGAAAGCTGCTCTGGGACATAGAAGGCGTGAGGGTCTGCGCATACGATTGCGATCAGATGAACCCGCAGCTGGTCGGCGATGACAACGGCGGAGCCATCCTGGTATGGGAAGATTCAAGGGCGGGCAGCTCCACGACCATATATGCCCAGAGGCTGGCATCAGACGGCAGCAGGATGTGGAACGACAACGGAGTCATCATCTGCCAGGCTGACGGCAGCAGGATCAATCCTCAGATATGCAGGAACGGCAAAGGCGGAGCGATAATCGCATGGCAGGACGCGAGAAAAGGCGAAGAACTATACGACGTGTTCGCGCAAAATGTGGACAAGAACGGATCGCCGCACTGGAAGATCGACGGAGTGGACCTCAGCACAAGCTCCAGCGTGCAGATCGGATTAAAGATCGCGTATGACGGAATGGGCGGCGCGGTAGTGACGTGGGTGGAGTACCAGAAGAACCTTAACACTCCGGATATATACGCCCAGAGAATAAACAGCGCGGGAGATGTTATATGGGATCTGTCCGGGCTTGCTGTCTGCCGCGCTCCGGAAACGCAAAGGAACCCGGATATTGCCGTCAGCGGAGAGGTCATAATAGCCTGGGAAGACAACGGCGGAGGCAACTACGACATATATGCGCAAAAAATATTAAAGGATGGGACTGTGGCCTGGCAATGCGACGGCATTCCCGTATGCACCGCGCCGAACACCCAGATCGCGCCAAAGCTTGTCCTGAACGGAGACGGCGGCGCCACAATAACATGGGAAGATTACAGGAATTTGAACTGGGACATTTATGCCCAGCGCATAGATAATGACGGCAAGCAGGTCTGGACGAAGGACGGCGTTCCCGTTTGCGCGGCAGAGAGGAACTCAATACGCGCCGCAAATAATCAAAAGCACCGATGAAGCATCTGTCATCGTTTGGGAAGATTACAGGAACAACAAGAGCTACAACATTTACGCCCAGAAAATATCGGGGTCTGGCGAAGCAATGTGGATAAAGGACGGCATAGCTGTCTGCGCGACCGACGGCGGGGCGAGGAATCCTCAGCTGGTGGATGACGGGTACGGCGGAGCGGTCATCGTTTGGACAGATTACAGGTACGGCAGCTACGACATCTACGCTCAAAGAATAAATGACATCCAGAATAAATGACCTGCTGATAAGGTCCTTTCTTCTCCTGGTGATCTTCTCTCTCGCTTCTTACGCCGAATCTCCCTGCCGCTCCGAATGGACAAAAAAAATCGTCCCCGGCATTGTCTACCAGCACATCAAAAAAACCATGCCGGGCGGATATCTCCACATTCACATTATCAGGATCGATCTTAATAACCGGAAAATAAGCGTGAAACCCGAGCTGGCCAAAGGGACCATCGGAAGCCTGGAGCGCACCAGCAGAATGGCCCGGAGATGCAATGCTATTGCGGCGATAAACGGGTCGTTCTTCGAGGCGAGAAAAAAACTCCACCTGCCGGTGGGATTCATGATCATTGACGGGGAAGTGGTGAACAAGTCGATACTGGAGCGGACAACGGTCGGAATAACAGCGGCAAAGAAAGTTATCTTCGGCATCCCGAAAATAAAAGGCTATGCGCTGAACCTTGAGAACAAGAAAAGCGTTCCGATATGGGGCGTGAACCGGCCGCGGAAAAAGGACGAGGTCGTGGTCTTCACCGACGAGTACGGCGGCTGCACAAGGACGAACAAGGCCGGGAAGGAACTGGTCGTGGATGCATCCGGCATCGTCACAGAAATATCGAGCGGCGATTCGTCGATCCCGAAGGACGGTTTTGTTGTCTCTCTTCACGGATGGAGCAAAGATTTCGCCTCCAAGACCCGGGTCGGCGACCGGCTGGGTCTGATCTATGATCTTGCCGACCAGTGGAAGGACGTGCAGCAGGCGATAACTGGAGGCCCGCTCCTTGTGCGCGATGGACAGGCGATCCACGGTGAAAGTATCAAGAGCGAGAAATTCACCGGCGACATACTTCCCCCGAATTCCAGGACGGCGCTCGGCGTCACAAAGGACGGAGAACTATTGTTCGTGGTCGTTGATGGAAGATATCCGCTGAGCATCGGCGTGACCTATGATGATCTGGCGGAAATAATGAAAGAGGCGGGCGCGGACAATGCGGTGGGCCTGGACGGCGGACACGCCAGCACCATGTACGTGGACGGCCAGGTGGTTAATTATCCGATGAACGGCTATGAAGCGCCGGTGAGCAACGCACTGCTTGTGACATATGACGGGTGGAAGCTGGCTTCGGCTATGAGGAAAGTCCTTACATATATATATGTATATAAGCCTCCAAGCCAGGACCTGGTCGATGCGCTAATAAAGGGGGCAGATATGTCTCCCACCGCGTATGTTCCAAGGCCGGAAGATTATGGCATGTGGGGGCTGTATGACATCTACAACCGCGTGATAAAACCCGTGGTGCCGGTATTTTATGTGCCGCAATTAACGGGTACTTTAGAGGCAGAGAGATAACAAGGCTCAACAAATCCGAGTTATCCTAATCCTGCTTTTTTATATCTTCCGATGGCGGACCCTGCCTTAAGCCGATCTTTATCAATCGCCACATCCTCATTATGAGACCCTGTTCCCTTTTATTGAAAGTGGCATGAGCTTCCTCGATGTTCTTGCCGATGTCCGCGTTCAGGGACGCAGATTTCGTCATGCTCAATATCTGGGACGGATAAACGCTCCTGTGCCCCGTCATAAGAAAGCTGATGACGCATGCCACCGCCGCGTAAGAAGCTACCTGGGGACCGAAGAGTTCAACAGCCATGATGCTGGCGGCAATTGGCGTATTCGCCGCTCCCGCAAGCAGACTGAGGAACCCGATCGCCGCGAAAGTCGCCGCATCCTGATGCAACAGGTGCGCGAAAAAGCTTCCCGCCGTCGCACCCACAAAAAATATCGGAGTAATGATGCCGCCGCTTCCGCCGAAAGCGAGAGTGATGGATGTGAAGACCGTCTTGACGATGAAAGAGTACCACGGCACGACGGAGCCGTGAAGGCATGAAAGGATAGTATCCAGCCCGAGACCGAGGTAATGTCCCGAAAATAGCACGGTCAGCAAAATAAGGGAGAACCCGCCGATCAGGCCTTTAAGCGGGTCCCACATCTTGATCTTTTTTGCGAGTGAATCAAAGAACCTCATCACCTCGATCATGAAAAAAGAACACAAGCCGAAGAAGATGCCCGATAGTATCACGATGAGAAAGAATGATTCGGAAAAGACCGGCACAAAGTTCAGAGGAGCGTTGAAATACGCCACTCCGAAATAAGTTGATACGTGATATGCCGTTACCCCTGCGATGAACGACGGCAGAAGAACGTCGTAGAGGATGGAGCCGACAAAAAGGACTTCGACTCCGAAGATGGCTCCTGCTATCGGCGTGCCAAAAACCGAAGCGAATCCCGCACTTATGCCGCAAATTACAAGTTTTCTCCTGTCCTTGTCCCCGAACCTGAAAATATCGGCGAATATGGATGACAAACCGCCGCCAATCTGCGCGCACGGACCTTCTTTCCCGGCTGAGCCTCCAGCAGCCAGAGTGATTATCGTCGCGATCAACTTTACAGGTACTACGGCAGCATTGATCCTGCCGGAACGTTTGTGGACGGCTTCGATGACCTTTTCCGTGCCGTGCCCGGCGGCATCTTTTGCCAGGACATCGACAAGTAAAGCGCTTATGAAGAAAGCGACCGGAAGAAAAAGGTAATAATACGGATAGGCTGACGAATATGTGATGCTCGCGTTGAGCAGTTTGATGAATATGGTGGTGGATATGCCGACTACCACGCCAATAATTGTCGAAAGAAAAACCCATTTGAGGACGGAGATAAAAATGACCGTGCCTTCGATGATCCTTTTCTGCATATCAATATTTATATCACATCAAAAAGTAACTTTACAGAGGCACTTTATGCGCCAAAAAAAAACAAGGCTCAAGACCTTCCAGCCTTGAGCCCTGAATATAAAATCTGATCTTTACAGTCCGGCGGCTTTTCGCAGGAGCTTCGCCTTGTCCGTCTTCTCCCAGGTAAGGTCCAGGTCGTTCCTTCCGAAATGTCCGTAGGCCGCAACTTGTCTGTATATTGGCCTTCTCAGATCAAGTTCCTTGATTATCATTCCGGGCCTGAAATCGAAATTCTCCTCGATGAGCTTGTTTATCTTCTCGTCCGCCACCTTGCCGGTCCCGAAAGTATTGACCGAAACAGAAAGCGGTTTCGCGACGCCGATCGCGTATGCAACCTGGACCTCGCACCTGTTGGCCAGTCCTGCCGCAACGATGTTCTTCGCGACATATCTCATCATGTAGGAGCCAGAGCGGTCCACCTTTGTCGGGTCTTTTCCGGAGAAAGCTCCGCCGCCGTGACGCGCGCTGCCGCCGTAAGTATCGATGATGATCTTGCGCCCGGTGAGACCGGTATCGCCCTGGGGTCCGCCTATGACGAACCTTCCTGTAGGATTGACATAATACGTGGTGTTCTTATCGAGATATTTTTCCGGGATAACGTGCTTGATGACGTGTTTTATTATGTCAGCTTTGATCTTTGCGTGGCTGACGTTCGGGTTGTGCTGGGCCGCGATGAGCGCGCTGTCCACGCGGATGGGTTTATCGCCTTCATACTCGACCGTGACTTGTGATTTTCCGTCCGGACGCAGATAAGGGATGATCCCTTTTTTCCTGACTTCGGCGAGCCTCTTTGCGAGTTTCTGGGCGAGCGTAATAGGCAAGGGCATAAGCTCCACGGTCTCGTCAGACGCGTAGCCGAACATCAGGCCCTGGTCCCCTGCCCCGAGCTTCATCAGGTCTTCATGAACGACCTCTCCGCCTTTTGTTTCAAGCGACTTGTCAACGCCCATCGCGATGTCGCTGGATTGTTCCTTGATGGAGACCATGACGCCGCATGTTTCGTAATCAAAGCCGATCTCGCGGCTGACATAGCCGATGTCCTTTATCGTACCTCTTACGATGTTGGGGATGTCAACGTATGTCCCGGTCGTGATCTCGCCCGCCACCAGGACAAGCCCGTTGGTGGTGAACGATTCGCATGCGACCCTCGCCGGCGGGTCCTTCTTTATTATCGCATCCAGGACCGCGTCCGATATCTGGTCGCACATTTTGTCCGGATGCCCTTCCGTTACGGATTCCGACGTGAAAAGGTATTTATGTTTTGCCATTTGTTTTCCTCCCTGCCCGCCTGTGGCGTGGCTTAAAAAAATTGAGGCAAGTATATCATCGGTATGTTAAAATGTCCACGTGGGAAACCTTAGCGAACACTTCAACCACCAGGATTTTTTCTGCAGATGCGAAGCGTGTAAAACCAGGCAAGGAATACAAGATACACCTTGGCCTTGTGGGCGCGCTGGAAGCTATAGACTCGCTCGTGAACAAGCCCGTGAAGGTCAAAGCGGCCTTCAGGTGCGAGGCGGAGAACGAAAGGCTTGGCGGCGGCAGGAAAAGCTTCCATATATATGGAAAGGCCGCTCATATATTCGTGGACGGCGTAAAGCCGCAGGACCTTTTTGTGATGGCGCGTGAAGTGCCGGAAATAAAAGGCCTGGGGCTGAACGTTGATGACGGCACGGTGCACATCGATCTTCGGGAAGTTCCCGAGCGCGTAGAGTGGGTAAAGGAAAAAGGGAAGTATATCGAACTTACGCCAGATAAAAAACACGTTTATGGTCTCTGATGATAAAAAGCTACATTGAACCCTTCCGTTCTTATCTGAGAGCAGAGCTTAACCTTTCGCCGCATTCCGTGCTAGCGTACGTTCGCGACATCCAGCAATTCGACGGGTTCGTCGCGGGCAAAGGTTCGCTCTTCGAGAACCCGCAAAGGATAGATCCCGTTTTCGCCCGCGGTTACCTGCGCTATCTTGAACTGAAGAACCTCTCAAAAAAATCTGTGGCAAGGAAGATATCGTCCTGCAGGGCTTTTTTCAGATACCTTTTCAGGGAGGGGAAGATAAAGCTCAATCCTTTTGAGCATATTCTTACTCCCAAACTTGGCAAGAGGCTGCCGTCCTTCCTTTATCCGGACGAAGTGGTGAAGCTTCTTGACTGCATCGATCTTAAGAAAAGGAACGGCGTCAGGGACCTGGCGATACTGGAGCTGATATATTCTTCCGGAATGAGGGTGGGTGAAATAGCGAAGCTGAGGACGGGCGATCTCGATCTTGAAGGCGGCGAGGTGCTTGTCCAGGGCAAGGGCGACAAGGAACGCATGGTTTTGATAGGCTCGCATGCCATCGATTCAATAAAAAAATATCTTAATATCAGGCCCAATCCTTCGGCAAGCTCAGGACAAAGAGGAGAAAAGATTTTGTTCTTCGGGCGGGGCGGGACAAAGCTGACAAGCCGTTCCATGGAGCGGATGATAAAGAAGTACGCGAAAAAGGCGGGGATATCGAAGAAGGTAACGCCTCACACTTTGCGGCATTCTTTCGCCACGCATCTGCTCGAGGGAGGAGCGGATCTCAAGATAGTGCAGGAGCTTCTGGGCCATTCATCGCTCTCAACGACGCAGATATACACACATCTGACAAAAGAAAAATTGAAATCGATCTACGACAAGGCGCATCCCAGGGCAAGGTAGTTGACTATTAGTTTAACAGGTCTATAATCTCACTCGCCAAAAGGGGGAATATAAAATGAAAAAAAGACAATTGTTCGCTTTCCTCATTTCAGGAGCTTTGATAGTAGGTTTGGCGTTCTTATACGGCTGCGGCGCGAATCCGACGAGCAACTCTAACGGATCGACGGCTGCGGCTCTCAGATCGTACAATGGAACACAAAGCCCCGGCGACGTCTGGTCGTGGAGCGTTAATAGCGACAACACTTTCTCGGCGGTCAACAGCACCAAGAACTGGAATCTTTCGGGGACTTACACTTCACTTCCAAGCGGTTTCTGCAAAGCGACAATAAGCTCATCCAATACGACCGACTGCACTGTCGGCTCCCAGGCATATTTCCTTGAGATACCGAACACAATGCTCCTAGTAAAGCCTATCACTTCCACGAGCGGGTCCAGCTCCGACCGTTTGATAGTTTGCGCGGCAGCAGCATCCTCGCTCCCGCCCACAGGGCAGTATAATTTCATTCAAATGCCTTATGGCGGGGCCGGCTGGAGTGTAAATTCTCCCGCGTATGGCACGGTTGAAGTTACTTCGACCAGTTCCGTTTCAACATTTGACGTAAGGAGTTACACTATCAACGATGCGGTCTTCACTGATGGGACAACGGTCGAGACCGGTTTCTCATATAACAACGGCACGTTCTCTTCCAGCGGTTCTTCGCTTGAAGTGTTCATGACTCCTTCTGGAATATTCATCGGCGATAACGGTTCAGATCGCGGCGGTTTTGCCGGAGTAAGCAACAGTACTGGCATAGATATTGCTGACGTAAAATCAAAAACATACAGAGGGGTTCTGTTCAAATATGATTACAGCGGCGGCGGAAACACAATGACCATCCCGGTCGGAGCTACTTTTGAGGCCAATGGATGGCTTCACGGAGGAATGTACGACGATATAGCCACGAATGAAGCCCCGGATTATGCTACTACCGGAGTTACGCTGAGATAAACTCTCAAATGTCGAACGGCGTTTTCCAGGGATTCATTACCGATAATTATGCGCATCAAACATCAAGGATGCTTATCTGTAAGATTGACAATAAATATGTGATCATGGCAATAACCAACGCGGTCGGGGATACGCCTGAAAACTTCATAGCTGTACAGACCAACTAATACTAATGATCACTCAAGAGCCGCTTTAAGGCAAACCCTTAAGGCGGCTTTTTCTTTGTCACCTTGACAAGCACCCTATACGACCCTATAATTGCCAACTGTTTGCTTGTCCGCCGAAGTCCCGCTGCGGCGGGACGAAGGTGGGTTTTATGAAAATCGATGTCTCTGAACTTTTAAAAAGCTTCGGAGCTGTACTCAAAATAGACGAGAGCGAGACTTTAAACCTTAAGGAAGATGGCCTGGCGTTGTCTTCGCCGGTCGAGGTAGATATTAAGCTGACAAATACCGGTGATGATGTTGTACTTGTTTCAGGAACGCTTAAGACCAAGGCCATGCTCACTTGCTGCCGGTGCCTGAAAGATTTTGAGTATCCCGTGGACGTCAAAATAGACGAGGAATATGCTAAAAAGGGCTCCTGCGAAGCGTGCGAACCCGGGGAAGAAGTGGAGCTTAAGGACAAGGATTTTGTTTTTGAGATAAGCGAGAACAATATCATTGACCTTGACGAAGCGATACGGCAGAACATTATAGTAGCTCTGCCGATAAAGCCGCTCTGCAAAAAGTCATGCAAGCTGCCCTCTCCGTCAACAGAAAAAAAGAAGAAGGTCGATCCAAGACTCGAAAAGCTAGGGAGGCTAGTCCTCCGAAGCGGAGCGAAGGAGGAAAAATAAAATGCCGGTACCCAAAAAAAGACACTCCAACACGAGAACAAGGACAAGGAGAGCAAACTGGAAGCTGAAGCCGCTGAACCTGGGAAAATGCACGCAGTGCGGCTCCCCCGTGCTTTCACATCACGCCTGCCCGAATTGCGGAACATATCAGGGAAGAATGGTCATCAACGTTGAATCCAAAGCATCGAAGAAAGAGGCGAAGAAGCAGAAGCAAGCCTCCGCCCAGAAGCAGCAGGGCGGAGAGGAAAAGGCCAAGTCTTGATCCGCATCGCTCTTGACGCTATGGGCGGCGACCACGCCCCGTCTGAAACGATAGCAGGAGCGGTGCTTGCCGCGAAGGAACTGCCCGCGGCAGAGTTGATCCTGGTCGGCCGCGAAGAGGCCATCGCAAGAGAGCTTAAGAAACACAAACACCCCGGAAACATTTCCATCATCAACGCAACTGAAGTCATAGAAACAAGCGAATCCCCCGTCCAGGCCATAAAACAGAAAAAAGATTCCTCGATAGTAAAAGGCGTAGCTCTCGTAAAAGAAAATAAAGCGGAGGCGTTCGTCTCTTCCGGCAACACCGGCGCCCTCATGGCAGCATCGCTTTTCGGGCTGGGCAGGATCCGCGGCATTGACAGGCCCGCTCTCGCCACCATATTCCCCTCGAAGAAGGGAAAACTTCTTCTCCTTGATATGGGCGCCAACGTCGACTGCAAGCCCGCGCACCTCGTCGCTTTCGCGAAGATGGGAGCGGTCTATTCGCAGTACGTGCTCCACGTCAACGATCCCAAAGTAGGCCTCGTGAACATAGGCGAGGAACCCGAAAAAGGCAACGAACTTACGACCAGCACATATCCCCTCCTCAAAGAAGAGAAGAGCGTAAATTTCATCGGGATGGTGGAGAGCAAGGAGATATTTGCGGGTCACGTTGATGTGGTCGTTTGCGACGGTTTCATCGGGAATTTGATGCTTAAGTTCAGCGAATCAACCGCGACGTTCATACTCGAGATGCTCGGCGGAGAGCTGAAAAGCCATCCTCTGGCCGCGTTCGCGGCGATATTCCTTATCCCCGCGCTTCTGCGGCTCAAGAAAAAAGTTGATTATGATGAGTTCGGCGGCGCCGAGCTTCTGGGAATAAACGGAGTCGTAGTAAAAGCCCATGGCCGCGCTAAATCAAAAGCGATAAAGAACGCCATCCGGGTTGCGTATGAGTCCGTCGAAGGCAAGGTCGTGGAATTCATTTCAAAGGTTGGAGAGGCTGAAAAATGAGAAGAGCCGGGATAATAGGAACAGGCTCGTGCCTGCCGGAGAAGATAGTGACCAACGACGATCTCGCCAAGATGGTCGACACATCTGATGAATGGATAAGAACGCGCACCGGCATAAGGGAGCGCAGGGTCTCCAGTCCCGAAGAAGCCACATCCGATCTCGCTGTCAAAGCCGCGAAAAAGGCGATCGATTCAGCAAAGATATCCCCCGAAGAGATCGAACTTATAATAGTAGGAACATCTTCTCCTGACATGCTATTCCCGTCCACCGCCTGCCTTGTGCAGGCAGCGATCGGAGCCAGGAACGCCGCTGCATTCGATTGTGAGGCTGCATGTTCCGGTTTCAATTTCGTCATGGCAACGGCCTCCAGCTTTATCGAATCCGGCGCATACAGCACCATACTGGTGATCGGAGCCGATACTCTTACAAAATATCTGGACTGGACGGACAGGAATACCTGCATACTTTTCGGCGACGGCGCGGGAGCGGTCGTTCTGAGAGCGACGACGGACGGCAGCGGAGTACTTGCCAGCCATCTTGGAGCGGACGGCACGGGAAGCAAGTATCTCACCATGCCGGGTGGCGGATCCCGGGATCCTGAAGCAAAGAAGCGCTTCATAACCATGGACGGGAAGGAAGTTTTTAAGTTCGCTGTAAAAGCTTTCCCGTTATCGGTGGAAAAGGTCCTGGCTAAGGCGGGCCTGAAACCAAAAGACATTTCACTTCTTATTCCGCACCAGGCGAATATAAGAATTGTGGATCATGCGATGAAGAATTTTGGCTTGCCAAAGGAAAAGGTCTATGTTAATCTCGACCGGTACGGAAACACCTCGGCGGCTTCTATCCCCATTGCACTTGATGAAGCGCTTAAAGATAAAAGGATAAAAAAAGGGGATATCGTTGTATTCGCCGGGTTCGGCGCGGGTTTGACTTACGGTTCAAATGTGATGAAATGGTGATGTGTCGGAAACTGCACAAGGTCATTCTGAGCAAAGCGAAGAATCTGAATTTCAAAACACAGACCCTTCGTTTCACTCAGGGTGACAATTCGATATAGGAGGTAATTGAAATGGATTACGGATTCACTGAAGAACAGAAAATGATCCAGGAATTGGCCAGGAAGATCGCGGTGGAAAAAGCGCTTCCTTTAAGAGCGGAGCTGGATGAGAGCGGAAAGTTCCCGTGGGAGGTCGTGAAGGCGTGCGCGGAAGCGAACCTTACCGGGATCGGGATAGAGGAAAAGTACGGCGGCATCGGCGGCGGCACCATGGAATACTGCATCGCCACAGAAGAGCTTTCACCGTCTGCGCCGGCATCGCTCTCTCTTACGCGGCAACAGGCCTGGGCACGATGCCGATAATCCTTTTTGGCAGCGAGGAACAGAAGAAAAAATATCTGCCTGATATCGCGTCCGCGGAAAAAACTGGCGGCATTCGGGCTGACCGAAGCGAACGCGGGAAGTGACGCGGGCGGAATGCAGACCACGGCAAAGAAAGACGGCGACTATTTCATACTCAACGGCACAAAACAGTGGATAACCAACGGCGGCGAAGCGGAAACATATTCCGTCATCGCTCATCACCGATAAGGCAAAGGGCGCAAGAGGCGCTTCCGCTTTCATACTTGAAAAGGACATGCCAGGATTCACTTTCGGAAAAAAGAGAACAAGATGGGCATCAGGGCATCGGCGACAAGGGAGCTTGTTTTCCAGGACTGCAAAGTCCACAAGAGCCAGATGCTCGGCAAAGAAGGCATGGGCTTCATCGTCGCGATGAAAACGCTGGACAAGACCAGGCCCGGCATCGCGGCTCAGGCGGTCGGCATAGCGCAGGGCGCGCTGAATGAAGCGCTTAAATATTCACGGGAGAGGGAGCAGTTCGGCGCAAAGATCAGCACGTTCCAGGCCATCCAGCACATGCTGGCCGACATGGCCACGCAGACGGAAGCCGCAAGGAGCGCTTGTATACGCCGCCGCAAAGGAGATCGACGCGGGCTCAAAGGAAACGTCAAAGCTTTCCGCGATGTGCAAGCTGTTCGCGTCCGACACCGCAATGAAGGTGACCACCGACGCGGTGCAGTTGTTCGGCGGATACGGCTACATGAAGGAATATCCGGTCGAGAAGATGATGAGGGACGCCAAGATAACGCAGATATACGAAGGGCACCAACCAGATACAGCGCAACGTCATCGCGCTCGAGCTGATCAAGGAGCTTGCGGCTAAAAAGTAGGCTACAGCCAGAGATGAACATCATTGTCTGCATCAAACAGGTCCCGGGAACCACGCAGGTCAGGATAAACCCCGAAACCAACACGCTCATAAGAGAAGGCGTGGAGGCCATCATCAATCCATTTGACGAGAACGCGATAGAAGCGGCGCTCCAGCTGCGCGACAAGCACGGCGGAAAAGTGACCGTCATAACGATGGGTCCTCCGCAGGCGACCTCGGCGCTGCGGGACGCCATCGCCCTGGGCGCGGATGAAGCGGTGCTTCTTATCCGACAGCGCATTTGCCGGGATCCGATACGTGGGCTACCTCTTACACTCTCGCATCGGCAATCAAAAAGATCGGCCAGTTTGACCTCATTATATGCGGAAAACAGGCGATAGACGGTGATACCGCGCAGGTAGGCCCGGGAGTTGCGGAATTCCTCGGATCTGCCTCAGGTCACTTTCGCGGTCGGCATAGAAGTGAACGGCAACATGGCCAAAGATGAACAGGCTGCTTGAAGACACCAATGAAATAATCGAACTCAAGCTTCCCGCTCGTCATAACCGTTGTGAAACAGATGAACACTCCCAGGATGCCCTCTTTCAAAGGAAAGATAAAGGCGAAGAGCGCTGTCATCCCCACGTGGGGCGCGAAGGACATCAACGCCGAAGACGGCAAGATCGGACAAAAGGGTTCGCCCACTTCCGTCGTAAAGATATTCACTCCTCCACCGAAAGGCGGCGGGGAGATACTCAACGGATCGGCCGATGAGATGGTGGATTCGCTGGTGAAAAAACTCCGCGACAGGAAGGTCTGCTGATATGGGCATAAGAGTTATCAAATGACAAGTGCATCGGGTGCAAGCTCTGCGTGCCGGCGTGCCCATCTCGGCGCGATAACCATAGTCGACAAGAAAGCGGTCATCGACCTTGATAAGTGCACTCTCTGCGGCGCCTGCCCCTCCTCCTGCAAGTTCAAGGCGATCGAGATCACAAAAGAAGACGTCAACGTCAGTTGATAAGAGCCAGTACAAGGGCATTTGGGTCTTCGCGGAACAGTATGAGGGCGACGTGCATCCGGTCGCGGTCGAACTTCTCGGCGAAGGCAAAAAGCTGGCCAAGGAGCTTGGAGTCGAGCTTTGCGCGCTTCTTCTCGGCGACCCGAACGTCGAAAAGGAAGCGAAGGAACTGATCGCTTACGGCGCCGACAAGGTCTATCTCGCAATAGCGCCGGAGCTGAAGGACTACACCACCCTCCCCTACGCTCCGGTGATATCGGACATGATAAGCCAGTACAAGCCGGAGATCGTTCTTTTCGGCGCAACGACGACCGGAAGCGACCTGGCGTCACGGATCGCCGCCAGGATCAACGCCGGGCTTACGGCAGACTGCACTGGGCTTGCGATAGACAAGGAAACGAAACTGCTCCAGCAGACGCGTCCGGCTTTCGGCGGCAACATCATGGCCACTATCATATGCAAGAACCACAGGCCGCAGATGTCCACCGTAAGGCCTAAGGTCTTCAAGAAAGCGGAGCCGGACCATTCCAGGAAAGGCGAGATCATAAAGGTCTCCCCGAAGATAAAGCAGCGAAGACCTTATCGCGAAACTTGCCGAGATCATCAAAGACACAGACAGTAAAGGTGAATCTCGCCGAAGCGGAGATCATCGTTTCCGGCGGAAGAGGCCTGCGGGCGCCGGAGAACTTCAAGCTGGTCGAGGAGCTGGCGGAGGTGATCGGCGGGGCGGTAGGAGCTTCGCGCGCCACCGTTGACGCGGGCTGGATATCTTCCCATCACCAGGTTGGACAGACGGGAAAGACAGTGTGCCCGAAACTTTATATCGCCGTAGGAATCTCCGGCGCGATACAGCATCTGGCCGGAATGCAGTCGTCCGACATCATCGTCGCCATAAACAAGGATCCCGAGGCGCCCATATTCAAAGTCGCCACGTACGGCATAGTGGGCGATCTTTTCGAGATCGTGCCCAAGCTCACGAAGAAACTGAAAGAGGTCAGAGGATAACTTGTCCAAGATCGCTTTTGTTTTCCCGGGACAGGGCTCTCAGTACGTGGGGATGGGCAAGGACCTTGTCGCCAAGTTCAGCTATACGAAGAAATTCTTCGATGAGGCGAATTCGGCTCTGGGCTTCGACCTCGCGAAGCTCTGCTTCGAGGGACCTGATGAAGAGCTGAAAAAAACGGAGATACACCCAGCCGGCGATACTGACGGTCTCGGCGATCTGCCTCGAGGCGATGAAGTCTTTCGGCGGCATCAAGGCGGAAGCGGCGGCGGGGCACAGCCTGGGTGAATACACCGCTCTTTACGCGGCCGGAGATCGCTGTCTTCAAAGACGCGGTGAAGCTGGTCAATGTAAGGGGCAAGTTCATGCAGACCGCAGTCCCTGTCGGCGAGGGAACAATGGCGGCGATGCTCGGGCTAGATCATAATATAGTGAAAGAAATTTGCGTAAAGGCATCGGAAAAAGGCGTCGTCGAAGCGGCGAACATGAACTGCCCCGGACAGATAGTGATATCGGGCAAGGTGGCGGGAGTCGCGGAAGCAACGAGGCTCTGCAAAGAAGCGGGAGCGAAAGAGCGTGATAGAGCTTCAAGTGAGCGCTCCGTTCCATTCTAGCCTTATGAAACCGGCGGCAGATAAATCTGGCGGCGGAACTCGAACAAGTTCGCATTTAAGGATCGCGTCGATACCGGTTGTGTCCAACGTTACGGCGGATTACGTGACTTCAGCGTGTCTACGATCAAAGAGCTTCTCGTGAAGCAGATGACCTCCCCCGTCCTGTGGGAAGGCTCCGATCATGAAGATGTCAAATGACGGCTTTGACACTTTCATTGAGGTCGGCCCGGGCAAAGTTCTGACCGGCCTGATAAAAAAGATAGATCCGAAAGCGAAGATGTACAACGTCTCGGATGCGGCGAGCCTGGGAGATTTCCTGGGAAGCTTGCATCCGGGCAATTGAGAGATCGATTATCCGAAAAGTCATTCTGAGTTGCCGCAGGCGGACGAAGAATCTGAATTTAAAAATGCAGACCCTTCGCCGTTGGCTCAGGGTGACATCGAAAGGAGGTATTCATATGAAACTAAAAGGAAGAGTCGCTCTGGTAACCGGCTCCGCGCAGGGGATCGGTAAGTCCATCGCGGATAGCGCTGGCAAAAGAAGGCGCGGACATCGTGATTTCGGATATCAACATGGACGCCGCGCTCGCCACAGCCAAGGAGATCGCCGAGATGGGCGTAAAGACCATGGCGGTCAAGATGAACGTGGCAGATTCCGCGGACGTCAACTACCGGCATCGAGCAGATCGCAAAGACTTTCGGCAAGATCGACATATCTGGTGAACAACGCCGGCATCACGCGCGACACGCCTCTTATCAGGATGAAGGACGAGGACTGGGACGCGGTGCTGAACGTGAACCTGAGATCCATGTTCCTCTGCACGAAGGCGGTGGCCCCCTTGATGATGAAATCACGTTGGGGTAGAATAATTAACATAGCGTCGATCGTCGGCGAAATGGGTAATTTCGGACAGGCGAACTATGCGGCGGCGAAAGCCGGAGCTATCGGGTTCACAAAGACCGTGGCCAGGGAACTTGCGGGCAGGAATATCACCTGCAACGCGATCGCTCCGGGGTTCATTGACACGGCGATGACGCAGAAGTTGTCCGACGACGTCAAGAAAAGCTCAGCGAGCAGATACCCGCTCGTCAGGCTCGGAACTCCGGATGACATAGCAAAAGCCGTTGTTTTCCTTTGCGCCGACGCGGATTACATGACGGGACAGGTGATGAACGTTAACGGCGGAATGTACATGTAATGTATTTTTGACTATTGAGTATATTTTAAGAAAGGGGTGATAGTGTAATGGATGAGGCAAAAGTGTTCGAGCAGGTGAAGAAAGTGGTCGTGGATCAGCTGGGAGTTTCAGAAGCGTGAAGTGAAGAAAGAAGCTTCTTTCGTCGATGACCTGGGCGCGGATTCGCTGGATACGGTCGAGTTGGTCATGGCGCTTGAAGAAGCTTTTGGTCTGGAGATACCGGACGAAGAAGCGGAGAAGATCAAGACAGTTGGAGACACGGTCAACTACGTTCTCTCGCACGGCAAGAAGTAAGTCAGATAACGATTACTTCGCAGGTCCTTGATTATCACTGATCCGGGACAGGCGAAGGGAATGCATATTAGGGAGGAAGCGCTTGAAATTGCCTGAGTTGAAGATAGGTGAACTTGTCGCAAAGATACCGATAATACAGGGCGGCATGGCGGTCAAGATATCGACCGGCCTTCTGGCGGGAACCATCGCCAGGGCCGGCGGTGTCGGCATGATCGGCGCTTCCGGCATGGACCTCACGGAGCTGAGGGAAGAGATAAGGAAAGCCAGGGAAATAGCCATGGGCGGGCATCGTCGGGATTAACATAATGTTCGCCGCGAGGGAATTCCTGGGCGCCGTCAAGACGGCTATAGAGGAAAGCATCAGCGTCATTACAACAGGTGCCGGCTTCTCCAGGGATATCTTCAAGATCGGAGATGAATCCGGCACTCCGATCCTCCCTATCGTTTCTTCGGCCAAACTCGCGAAGATAGCCGACAAGAGCGGCGCCTCCGCGATCGTTGTAGAGGGTTACGACGCGGGCGGACATCTTGGCACGGACAGGCACGTTGCAGACATATATCCCCGAGGTTAGGGCTGTCACGGAACTTCCCGTCATAGCCGCAGGCGGCATCACCGACGGCTGCGACATCGTCAAGATGTTCAAGCTTGGCGCGGACGGCGTGCAGATAGCGACCAGGTTCGTGCTCACGAATGAATGCGCGGCCGCTCCCGAGTATAAGAAGGTCTATCAGAACGCGAAGAAAGAGGATATCGTCATAATCTCAAGCCCGGTGGGAATGCCGGGACGGGCGATCAAGACCAAGTTCGTGGAAAAGATTCCTGGACAAGAAGGCTCCGCAAGCCGATCGGCTGCGATTACTGCCTTAAAAAGTGTTCGCTTGAATACTGCATCATCCAGGCGCTGATCAACGCGCAGCAGGGAACTGTCGATGAGGGAATAGTTTTTTCCGGCGGCAACGTCTGGAAGATAAAGGACACGAACGATTAAACCGGCCGTCGACGTGCTGATCGGACCTTGTGAAAGAGGCTGAAGAATGCAAAAGTGAGGGTCGTTGTCACCGGGCTCGGCTGCATAACATCCATCGGCACGGGAAAAGAAACATTCTGGAACAATCTTATCGCCGGAAAGAGCGGCATGGAAAGGATAACCCATTTTGATCCCGACAAATACCCACGCCAGATAGCCGCCGAAGTAAAAGATTTTGATCCCTCCCTTTACATGGACAAGAAAGATGCTCGCAGGCATAACGCGATTCATCCAGTTCGCGATAGCGGCGGCAAAACTGGCCGTGGCTGACGCGAAACTTTCCATAACACCTGAGAACGCGAACAGGATCGGAATGCTCATTGGCTCTGGCATCGGCGGGATCGAATTCCTTGAAGAACAGGCGCTGATCACTGCTCGAAAAGGGGCCTGATAAATGTAAGCCCTTTCACGGTCCCGTGGATGATAGCCAACATGGCCGCCGGACAGGTCTCCATTTTATCGGGGGCCAAAGGCCCGAACTGCTGCACTGTCACTGCCTGCGCTACGGGAACGAATTCACATCGGCGATGCGATGAAGATAATCCAGCGCGGAGACGCCGACGTGATGATCGCGGACGGAGCCGAAGCATCAATTACCCCTCTCGGCATTGCCGGTTTCTGCGCCGCAAGGGCGCTTTCCACCGGAAGGAACGATGAACCCGAGAAAGCTTCGAGGCCTTTCGACGGGACAGGGACGGGTTTGTTATGGGAGAAGGCTCCGGCATCGTGATCCTCGAATCTTTGGAACACGCGAAAAAGAGAGGCGCAAACATATACGCGGAACTGGCCGGCTACGGCATGTCAGGCGACGCATACCATATTACCGCGCCAGCGCCCGGAGGCGAAGGAGCAGCCAGGGCGATGCATCGAGCCACTGAAAGACGGCGGACTTAAGCCTCAGGATATCGATCACGTCAATGCCCACGGCACGTCGACCGAACTTAACGACAAGTTCGAAACCATGGCGATCAAGAGAGTGTTCGGCGACACGGCAAAAAGCTCGCGATCAGCTCGAACAAGTCCATGGTGGGCCACTGCTGGGCGCGGCAGGAGGCGTGGAGATTCATCGCCACCGTCCTCTCCATGGCGAACGACATCGTCCCTCCCACTATCAACTATGAAAATCCGGACCCGAGTTTTGCGATCTGGATTACGTCCCGAACATTGCAAGAAAAATGACGGTGCGTGCGGCTATCTCGAACTCTTTTGGTTTTGGAGGGCATAACGCAGTACTTGCAGCAAAAAAGTTTAAAGCCTAATTTATTTTTGCGCGCAGGCTCCTCGCGGCAATATGCTTATTGTTCGTTCTTTTTTCAGGAACGGCCGTATATTCGGCCACCACATACCCTCAGATAGAGGTCTCCGGTTATAAAGATTACAGCTATAACTCCATCAACGTTGACAATATTGCGAACATCTTCCAGGCCGATCAATGCTGGGAGGATATTATGCCTCGGGTCCCTGGCAGGAAAAACTGAAACTGCGCATCGAAGGAAAGCTCACCGAAAAACTTGCGGTATCATATGACCTGGAACAGCAGCCGGACACGCCGGATAAGTTCGACGTTAACGTCACTTATGACAAGACCCACCTCACCTTCGGGGATTTCCAGGCCAACTTCTCCAACAATGAATTCGTGTCGACCTCCAAGTTCCTGAACGGCGTCATGATAACCTCAACCGACGACTGGTACGCTCTGACCCTGGTGCCTTCATCGAAACTGAAGAGCGAAACCCAGTCGCTTGTATCACAGAGCGGCAATAACACGAAAGGCCCCTACTCTCTCGGCCACGGCTCCATCATCGAAGGCTCTGAAAAGATCCAGTTGAACAATGTGACGCTAAATGCCGGCAGCGATTACACCATAGACTACTTCGGCGGAACGATCACATTTTCTCGGATCCTTTCGCCGTCCGACGTATTCACGTATTCGTATGAGTTCACGAACATGCTCGATGTATTCTTTCCGACGGTCTCCCAAAGGGATTTCGTAGGCCTTGAGGCAAAAATGGTCGTGAACCCGGTCCTTCTGGGGATGCCGGCGGCCAAGAAAGAAAAGGCGGTTAAAACCAACACTGAATATTTCCCATCCTTGTTCGAGCCGGGACCGGCCTCGGCGACCAAAGAGGTCATTGTCATTCCGACGAACATTTCAATAGAAGCTTCCAGCGAGGCGGGCGGATCATATGTCGTCCAGGTGAACGACATCCCGGTCATTGTGATGCACAGGGTTTCCGGTGAAGCCAGCCCGCTTATAAAGGCTGAGCAAATAGAAGAAAGGCTGCAGACGCTCGCGGACGAAGGCGTGACCAGCGGGGAAATAAAGAGCTCAGTCGTCAACGGAAGCGGCATAGTCGTTAGCAGGGGAATGACCATCGCGACGGCATCGCCGGCGGAATCTCAGATGAACAATATGCAGCCCTCCGACCTCGCTGATAAATGGAGGGACAACATAATACGCGGACTCTCCAATCCGGAAACATTTGAAAGCACGTCGACGCAGGAATCGGTCCGGGCGCAAAATGAATGGGAAAGCACGGGCGTATATAAGCTGAAGAATACCCCTATAATACCTTACAGCGAAAAGATATCTTTCGGCGGCACTCAGCTCAAGAAATTCGAGGATTACCTCATCGATTATAATGACGGGACAATAACGCTTTTGCGGCCCAATCTTCCTTCCGCCGACAATCCCCTATCGGTTGAATATGAATACACAGAGGTCGCGTCGGAATCGGAGACGCTGCCCGGGAACGGAAAAGGGCCTTATGTTCTCGCCCATGAAGGCGTCATTGAAGGGAGCGAACAGGTTTACGTGAACAACATCCCGTTCGTAAGAGAGCTTGATTACACGATCGACTACAGCCAGGGAAAGATCACTTTTTACACGGCGGTGCCCACGACCACGAACGTTCTGGTCAAATACAGGTATATTGTGATCGCCTCAACTCCCCCTCCCGTGACGCCGGCAACCCCAAGGTCGCTGACGATGGGCGTAAGCTACCTGAAGGAATCCGGAAAGCGCGGGACCACGCCGCCGAGCATCTCTGCGGCGGACACGTTCAACGGCAGCGACATTATCAATAACAACAATACCATCTGGCTGAAGAACTGGCCGGTACCGCGGACTGAAGTGGGTAATGTCTCATTGAGCAGGAACAACATAGTAATGACATACGGCGTCGATTACATATTCCCCACGGTAGAGGCTTCGCCCAACAGGACGGTCATCCCAACCGCGGTGCTGCAGTTCATTACCGATTCGCACGACCTATCTGACGGATTAGATACGGGCACCATAGTATACCTTACCACTCTTGAGGCATCGGACACGATAACGATCAATTATACTTATTCCAAAAAAGCCACCGATCATTATACCGGGACAGGCAGCGCCGCCAGTCCGCAGTACATCCTTAACACGCTTCAAAATGTCGTGCCGGGAAGCGAACAGGTGTACATAAAGGACAATTCTGTTCCCGGCGCGCAACTGAAGTTCCTCACCAGAAGCACGAGCATCGACACGTTCAGCATAGGAAGCGACTACCTTATGAACTATACGAACACTCCTTCCATCACCTTTAATCCGCAAACAGTCACCCCGGTCATGCTGAGCACGAGCAGTTTCTATATCGACGTCCTGTTCGTCGCCCAGGCAAGCGTCACCGACAGGCCTATAGAGCATGACGTATTGGGCTTTAACGGCACATACACCCTGGGAGATTACTTGAACATCCAGGGCGCTTTCGCCAGGTCAAAGACGGACCAGGTGTTCAGCACCGTTTCCACCAACGAAACATTCAACGGCGACAATTCAAAAAGAAATTTTACTCTGCACAGCCTCGGGCCCATTATTGAGGACAGCGAACAGGTCTTCCTTAACGGGAACAAGCTGAACAGGGACTCGCAATATGTGTTCACCTATGATCAGCCGGGACAGCTGGCAATATCTCTTATCACGCCGACAACGCTGGACGTGATATCCGTCGACTATTCTTTTCAGAGCACCAGCGGGACAATAACTAACGTGAATGAAAAACAGGGCACGGCATTGTCGACCGGAATAGATTTCAAGCCCTCCTCGAACCTTGAGTTGGAAACGGACTACAAGAAAATAGACGCCGACTTCGCTCCCATGGGAGGGACGTCCATCCCGCTGGGAAGCGATTACAGGCATGCTTACGCGAGGGTAACGCCCGTCCCTTCGGTCTGGCCCAGCTTATGGCTTTCGGGCGATGTGAAGGATGCGAATGTTCCGATAGGCAATTTCACGGACGTGTTCCTTCATTCTTATGACAAGAATTACGCGGGCGGCTTCAACACTTTCGATCTCGCCCAGTTCAATCTCGGCTACCGGGACTATATGACCCTTGATGACCTGACGCCGGGAAGCACCACTCATACCAGCGATTTCAAGTCCAACTCTTATTCCCTCAGCGTCCAGCCGAGAACGGTGGGTTTCGGGGAGTTCTCGCTTACGAACATCGATAACGCGACAAAGACGCTGTCTTATACCGATACGGTCGACAAGGTCCTCCCGCAGGACTCCATTGTCGATTATTATCACACGAACAATACCTTCGCTCTTACCAAAAGGGTCGGATTGGTCCTGGATTACCAGGTGAACATGCCAAGAACGATCTCCTATGAAGCCGGCACGAGGGCTCCGTCAAGCGGCCATCTCATTCAAAGAGAAGAAGTGGACGACCTGAGTTCGAACCTTACGTGGGACCTTACGTTCGGGGGAATAAAAAGATTGTACGCGTATTGGAATGATATCGGCCATCGCGACACGGATTTCGTTGGGGGAACGATCAACTCGACGGTGAACGAGACCTACCACGCGGATTTTGTCCCCATCGACCAGATAACGACTTCAATAGACCATAACAGGCAGGAGATCCCGACCATAACTACGGCGTTCGGGAATCCCAAGACAGATCACTCCGCAGCAACCGTGAATATAACCCCCTACTCGACCACTTCTCTAGGGTGGTCGGGCGCTCTCGATGACGCTCTACAGCAGACTGGAGTAAGGACTTCCGGTAATTCGAATTCATATTCGATCAATCACACCGCGATAACCGGCCCGAATTACAAGCTGACAACGGCTTTCAATCTTTCGACCAGCATATTGAACGCTCCCAACGGGACCGAAGAATCGGTCGCCACCGACACAAGGACATTCTCTCAGAATTACAACATATCTTATAACCCCACGAATATCTGGACCATTACGACGGGTTTCGGACAGCAGGATTACACCAACACGAACAATTCGCAGCTCACACCCGTTAACACCAACTCTCAAGCCCAGACGACAAGCGTCGGCACAGATTACAAGCTGACTTCAGACCTCGACCTTTCCGGCGACTACAGCGTAACGGTGACCCGTGTGCCGGACACAAGCGCGCACGTGGCCGACATAGACGGTCACGCGGTCTACAAATTCTTCACTTACGGGACGTTCAATTACGACTGGTCGCAGGAAGAGAACGGCGGCCAGATCATCAGCGGAGTTTTTTCGCCGCAGGATTTTTCCAAGATCATCCAGTCGCTCGCCCTTAACATTGTCCTGCCCCAGAACGGCCAGCTGATCCTTTCCAGCATAGTCTTCAAGGCGGCCGTAAAATGGGCCACCTTCCAGGACAGGATCACGCCGGACAACAGCTTCAAAGCTACGATGCTCTCGTTTGAAGGCACGTTCAACTTCTAGCCCCGCTTTGTCATTCTTGTTATATGGTAGCGGGGCTAGTATAATACCCTCACCATGAAGAACGGGAATTTGGAAAGCCGGGCGTCCCTGGTGCTTTCGCCGGCGCTTTCTCATTATACGAACATAGAGATAGAGAAAGGCCGCGGAGCTTACCTGATATCGAAAGGCGGGAAAAAATATCTGGATTTCGCCTGCGGTATCGCCGTGACCAATACCGGCCACTGCCACCCCAAAGTTGTTGCGGCGGCGGTGAAGCAGGCTGAAAATCTCATCCACGCATGCGCCGGCATCGTCTATTACGAGCCTAACGTTCTCCTGGCCGAAAGGCTCGCAAAGATCTGCCCGGCGGGCCTCAACATGTCGTTCTTCTGCCAGAGCGGCACGGAGGCGGTAGAAGGAGCGATGAAGCTGGCGAAATACGTGAAGAACAAGCCGGGGCTTATCGCCTTTGAAGGCGGGTTCCACGGACGGACGCTGGGCGCCCTGTCGATCACCACTTCAAAAAAGAAATACCGCGACCCTTATGAGCCTCTTCTTTCCGAAGTTCATATCGCGCCGTACGCGAAAGAGAACTCGCTGGCCGAGGTTGAAAAGTTCCTGAAGTCCGGCACCATCGCCGGGGTGATAGTGGAACCGGTGCAGGGCGAGGGCGGCTACATCGTTCCTCCAAAGGAATTCCTGGCCGGGCTGCGCGCTCTCTGCAATAAATACGACGCCCTTCTGATATTTGACGAGGTCCAGACGGGTTTCGGCCGCACGGGGAAGATGTTCGCGTCGGAATATTTCGGCGTCTATCCGGACGTAATGGCGGTCGCGAAGGCGATAGCATCGGGATTCCCTCTGGGCGCGGTGATCGCAAAGGAATCCGTGATGAAGGCCTGGTCGCCGGGCGCCCACGGAAGCACGTTCTCGGGAAATCCGGTCTCATGCGCGGCTGCGGTCGCCACCATAGACGTGATAGAAAAAGAGAAGCTGATAGAGAACTCCGCGAAGCTCGGCGAATATTTCAAGGCAAAGCTGGAAGGATTGAAGAACAGCTATCCGGATATCGTGGACGTCCGCGGTATCGGCTTGATGATAGGCGTTGAGTTCAAGAGCAGCGCGAAGGCGAAAGAGATACGCGAAAGCTGTCTCGCCGGCGGGCTCATTCTCATCACCTGCGGATCGGATGACCAGGTCATACGATTGATCCCCCCTCTTATCATAACTAAAGAGCAGATAGATTCCGCTCTGAACATTTTTGAGGACGCGCTGAAGAAAGAGATCTGATGAAAAGAAAAACTGCCGCGATCCTGATAGCCCTTTTCCTGTTCATTTCGAGACAAGGGGCTTTCTGCGAAGATGTCTTCATAAAACAATGGGCGCCGTTCTCGGGCATCGCCGGGCTTACGGCAGACTACAACGGGCTCAAGTTCACCGCCGCAGATAATTCGCCGTTCCTGATAAGCTCGAACGATCTTTTCATCAACGCCAACGCTCGCAGGTTCCTGCGGATAAGATTGAAAACGGAAAAAAGCTACATGACAGGAAGGATCCTGTTCAAGAGGATCGGGGATCCCGATTTCTCGCTCTACAACTCTGTGGACCTTCAGGAGGGTCTTGGCGGAATGACGCATGACTACGTCATCGACATGAGCGCCAATCCGAACTGGTACGGCATGGTCACCCAGCTGATCTTCAGCCCCGGCAATGAAACCGGCTCTATCGAGATGGCCGCATTTGAGTTGCCCGAACCCGGCGCGTGGCTGTCCGCTTCCGCAAAATGGCAGGAGTTCATGGCCTTTGAACCCATCAAGGGGTACACCGTCAACACCATAAAAGGAAAAACCATCGGACGGACGCCAGTAAATCGTTACATATATATATTGCTGATAATATGCATCGTCGTGATCTTGATAAAGAACTTCAGGGAATATAAGTTCAACGGGTTGTCGGCATTTTGGAGGTCGTGCGGACACTCGTTCAATGAGATCGTCATAATATCCGTCATCCTGTTCGCCGCGCTCGAATGCAGGCAGGCGGTGGACAATTTGAGGCAGTTCGATATCGACCGGTCTACGCTTGCCGGAAAGACGATCGATGAAAAAAGGGAGCTTACGTCTTATAACGGGATATATGGATACACGCTCTTCGTTAAAGAGCGCCTCCCTGAAAATGCGACGGTAACGTTCTCAAATCCCGATCTGTATACCATGCTGAAGGCGGCATATTATCTGTATCCGATAAAGATCGTTCAAAAAGACGCGGATTATATCCTGGTCTTCAAGGCCGCCCCGAGCGGAACTGCCGACTACAAGGTCTTCGCAATGATGAGCAATGACCAGATGATCCTGGTAAAAAAAGGGGGATCGGGCAATGGCAGATGATATTAAGGTCTCGGTGGTCATCCCGTGTTACAACGAAGAACAGACGATCGGCTCAACAATAGAAAAAGCGAAGGCTGGCATCGCGAAGCTGAAGATGAACTCCGAGATCGTGGTAGTTGATAATAACACGACGGATGATTCGATAAACATCGCCCGCAAGCTGGGCGCGAGGATCGTCAAGGAAACTGAAAAGGGATACGGGAACGCGCTCATCAGGGGCTTTGATGAAGCAAAAGGAATATATCTGGTGATGGGCGATGCCGACAACACTTACGATCTCTCGGACCTTGAGCCGTTCATAAAGCCTCTTATGGAAGGCTGCGATTTCGTGATCGGATCGCGCCTCAAGGGAAAGATCATGCCTGGCGCGATGAAGTGGCTGCACAGGTATATAGGCAATCCGCTGCTGTCCTTTATATTGAACCTCCTGTTCAATCTGAATATTTCCGATACCCAGTGCGGAATGAGGGCGTTCACGAAAGACGCGTACAAAAGAATGAACCTCCAGACCGGCGGGATGGAATTCGCCTCCGAGATGATAATAAACGCCTCCAGGGCGAAGCTTAAGATAAAAGAGGTCCCGATAGCGTATTATCCGAGACTGGGAGAGTCGAAGCTGAGGTCCTTCTCGGACGGCTGGCGGCATCTTAGGTTCATGCTGCTTTACAGCCCGACGTATCTTTTCCTGGTGCCGGGAGCGGCCATCTTCATTCTCAGCACCGTGTTCATGTTGCTCCTTCTGCCCGGCCGGCTGTACATAGGCGGCTTTTCTTACGACATCCACGTGATGGTCCTTTCGAGCATGCTCGCGATCCTGGCGTATCAGATAGTGCTGCTGGGATTATACGCGAAGGTCTATTCCATAACGGAGCATTTCGAGGACGAGGACAGGATGATATCCGCGCTCTCGAAATATTTCACTCTTGAGAAGGGAATATACCTGGGATTGGCGCTGTTCCTCATCGGGCTTGGCATCAACGTTTGGGTCCTGATAAAGTGGATCGCCAGCGGGTTCGGGCCTCTTGCAGAAGTCCGGGCCGCTCTGGTGGCGATGACATTCACGATCATCGGGATACAAACGATATTTTCTTCGTTCTTCCTGAGCATGCTTTACATCAGAAAGGTGAAAAAGAACTAGCGATGATATACCTGCGGATATTATTTGCGATACTTGTCCCAACCTACCTGGGATATTTGATGCTCTCTCTCATATTGAACGAAAAGAACGACGCGTCTTTCCCGGAAAGGCTGGCCTTATCTTATATCGTTGGCGCGGGCACGCTCACGCTTTACATGTTCCTGCTTAGCTGGGCCGGCCTTCCGCTCACCTTATTCAATATTTGCGCCGCGCTTCTTCTTCCCGCCGTTGTTCTTCAGTTCTTCGCTCTAAGGAAAGGATCGTTCCTTCTTCACGCCGGCCTTCCGGAATTCAGGTCATATTCCGCGCTCGAAGCGGTGCTGATGGTTTACGTGGTATTAAAAGTTTTATATTCTTTCTTTGAGGCAACTGTCAAACCCGTCACCGCCTGGGATTCCTTCGTGTTCCATCTGCTGAAAAGCAAAGCTTTCTATATCGCTAAAGCCGTGAACCCGAAGATATTCGATTACATCGGCGGCGGAGTAGGTTACCCGCTGAATATCCCGCTGAACGTTTCGTGGATCTATGAATGCATCGGCACATGGAACGACGCCATTGGCCAGATAGTCTTCCCGATGTTCCTTCTCTGCCTCGTCGTGATCTTTTATTGCTCGTTGATGAGATACGCATCCAGGCTTCAGGCTCTGGCCGGAATATTCATCCTTGTCTCCCTGCCTCTGCCTTTCTTCCATTCCACCATTTCGTACTTGGACCTCCCGGTCGCCGTCTATTCCGCATGTGCCGCCATCTTCCTGTACAATTATTTAAGGTCCGGGAATCCCAGGTATGTCCTGCTGGCTTCTGTCCTTTCGGGGATCGGCATATGGACAAAGAACGAGGGGCAGATGTACTTCGCCATCAACGCCGTGATCTTTGGCATCTTCATGCTGATGGAAAACCCGGACAAACCGAAAAAGATCGCCGCGCTCCTGGCGCAATACGTGCTCATTCCGCCAATCGTTTTCTTTTTGCCGTGGACGCTCTTTAAATCTCTGAACTACATTGCGTTCTCGCTGCAGCTTGGCCGGGCGGAGCATATTAATTATCTTGAAAGGGTTGTCCCCGTTTTCAATGTTTGTTTTCAGAAGTTGTTCATTGACGGCAACTGGAACATTTTCTGGTTCATATTCGTCCTGGTGGTAATATTCAGATTCCCTTCGATCATAAAGGAACGGTCGTCTCTCCTGCTGGCGATAATATTGTCGAACGTATTGTTCTATTATATCTATTACCTGACGGCTTCATCCGGGATATACGGCTGGGTCTTTGATGGAACGCTCATTTGCAGGAATTTTATTTCTTTTACGGTTCTGGCGGTGTTTCTTGTCTCATGCCACCTGTTCCAGCCCGCGGATGACGGTAAAAAGATTCAGTAATACTGGCGGTGGCAGCACCTGTTGCAGATGGGATATGTCACTCCGCACTTTTGTATGCTCTTCCTGAATTCCCTGTATCTTGCGCTGTTCCATATCTCTTTCAAACTTTCTTTTTTGGCATTGCCTATCTTGTAATCGACCTCATCGCACGGGATGACGTCGCCGTTGGGCTGGATGAAGAGGACGAACCAGGGGAAAAAACATTTATCGCTTTTTTGCGGGAATGTCGGATCGGTATAATAGTCCTTTAGATCGTTGATTCGTATGTTAGGCAGAAAAAGGACGGGCAGCCGCGGCTTGCTCGCCCATATCTGTTCGATCTGTTCCTTGACGATTTTATGGTCAACCTTCGCATCGGTGCCTTTTGAGTAAGTGCTGTGCTGGAAGGTGATCCAGCTCGCGCGGCTTCCCTCGAACTTCCGTACTATCTCCGCCAGGGAAGACTGATTCTCCTTGTTCACCGGGCAATTGAGGCCGATGCGTATCCTGTTCCCCGCCTCGCTGTCTTGGAATTTTTTCAGGGTCGCCAGCGTGGCGTCCATGTCCGACGTGTTGAGCGACAGGATTATCTCGACAAATCCCTTGATCTTTGAAAGCTCTTCGACGTACTTGTCGATATCCACGCCGTTGCTGGTAAGCGACAGTTTATATCCTTCCCCGGAAAAATATTTTGCGATGGCGAGGAAATCTTTGTTCACGGTCGGCTCTCCGCCGAACAGGTGTATCCTCGGCCGCCGGAAAAAAGACTTCCTGATGTTCTCTTCTATCGCCTTCGCGTCATCCAGGCTCATGTCGGGGAAAATTTCGCGTTTGTTCGGCGCCTGGTAGCAGAATTCGCAGCTCAGGTTGCACCTGTAGGTCAGCAACAGCTCGACGAAAAGCGGCGGAGTTATCGCGCGTCCTCCGAACAAAAAGAGGACATTGAATATCCTGCCGATCATCGTATTGGTCAGGTTTTGCAGCTTTTTTAAATTCACGTTCAATATACTATTGCAGCGGCAGCCGCATTTCAAGCGTGGAAATTATCCGCCGCTTGACAACAGTCCGCCCCTTTTATACATTGGTCGCATGTCAGGACAAATAGAAGGAAGGAATCCCGTACTGGAGGCTTTAAAGAGCGGAAGGCCGCTCAACAAGATCATGATATCAAATGATGTTGAGAGGCACTCCGCCATCGGGGAGATAATATTTCTTTCAAAACAACGGAGGGTCCCGGTCGAATATGTGCCGGCCGAATCCATCAAGCGCTTGAGCATCACCGGTTACGCGCAGGGAGTCATCGCGATGGCTTCCGCGAAAGAATATCTTGATATTTACGACCTGCTCGCGATATCAAAGCAAAGGAACGAGCCGGCGTTCTTCATCATTCTTGACGGGCTTGAGGACCCTCATAATCTTGGCGCGATACTCAGGACCGCGGATGCAGCGGGAGTTCACGGGGTTATCATTCCCGAGAGAAGGTCGGTCGGGTTGACGGAGACCGTCGCAAAAGTCTCGGCTGGGGCGGTCGAATATGTTCCCGTCGCAAGAACGGTGAACCTTAACAACGCGATAAGGACGCTGAAAGAAGAAAGCATCTGGGTCATCGGGATCGATGAGGGTTCAAAAAGGATTTTCACGCAAGTCGATTTCAAGCTTCCGACAGCGATAGTTATCGGCGGAGAAGGAAAAGGGATATCGAGGCTTGTGAAAGAGAACTGCGACGATACCGCATCCATCCCGATGAAAGGAAAGATATCCTCACTCAACGCTTCTGTCGCGGCCGCGATCGTGATGTACGAGGTAGTGAGACAGAGGAGCTTGCCCCGAGAGTAGTCGAGAGGCTAGAAGACCATCAGGTAAAGCATCAGGAACGAGATGGCCGTAAAACTCACGATGGTAATGACCGTTACGGCGTTCGATATCGGCCCATTCACGTACTCCCCCATCAGAGACTTGTCGTTTATAAGCTTGATGAGCACTATGAATATGAACGGAAGTATCATCGTGTTCAGCGCCTGAGAAGCGGTCAATACGAATATCATTGGGAAGTTCGGTATGAACACCAGGACGGTGCTTGCGAATATGCAGAACCCGATGATCGAGTAGAACAGCGGCGCCTCCTTGAACGTGGCGTTGACCCTCCTCTCTGTCCCGAGGACCTCGGATACAAGGTAAGCCGTCGCCATGGATATTACGCACGCTCCGAGCAGCGAGGCGTTCAGAAGTCCCCACGCAAAAAGATGTTTGGCCACTGGGCCAAGAAGCGGGCCAAGCGCGACGGCGGCATCTATCGCGCCGTTTATGTGCATGCCCTTCACGTAGAGCGTGGCCGCGGCCGAAATGATGATGAAGTACGCGACAAAATCGGTCCAGAAAGCTCCGAACAGAACGTCCAGCCTGGCGCTCTTCATGTGCTTCTTGTCTATTCCCTTGTCAACAAAGTACGACTGTATGAATATCTGGCCCCAGACGGTCAGCGTCGTGCCTATGAGGGCCGTGGCCGTAAAAATGTATCCTTTGTTCATGGGAAGCACGGGCACAAAGCTTCCGTGGATCATCGCCGGTATGTCGGGTCTCGAGATGAAACCGTTGATTATGTAACAAAAGAACAATATGCACGAAGTAAGGAATATGTTCTGTATTATCTTGAAATTTCCTTTGACTATGATGTACCACATGAACGCGGAAAAGATCGGGACAAATATTATCCGGGGTATGTTGTAGATGTCGGCCACCGACGCGATGCCGGCCACGTCCGCCAGAACGTTCGAGAAATTTGCCAGGAAAGCCAGCGCCATTATGACGACGGCAAATTTCAATCCGATGTTCTCGCGTATAAGGTCGCCGAAACCCTTGCCTGTCACGACCCCCAGCCTCGCGCCCATTTCCTGCGTAACGTAAAGCATGATGGTAATGAGGACAAGTATCCAGAGCATGGAGTAGCCGTAGTGCGCCCCGGCTATTGAATATGTCGCTATGCCGCCGGC
This sequence comes from uncultured bacterium, assembly GCA_963727815.1. Taxonomy (GTDB): domain Bacteria; phylum Margulisbacteria; class WOR-1; order CAVSGV01; family CAVSGV01; genus CAVSGV01. The sequence continues at coordinate 327,039 of CAVSGV010000006.1, read as the reverse complement.
GTCGTCGTCGGCCGAGCCCGTGATGATGCCCGGGCCCACGACAGTAAGGAATATGAGCAGGCGTATCTTCCAGTAGTTGAACCTTTTGCTGGAAAAGAATTCTTTTATCCGCATTTGTCCTAATGATAACACGTGGTGTATAATTGCCGCAAATGTCAATCTTCCCGTTCTTTCTACCCGGAATATTGCTGATATTCTACGGAACGTTCAATAAAAAAGGGATGACGGAGTTCCTCGCATATGCCGTTGGCCTTTCCCTGTCGTTCTACGCGGTCTTCCCTTTATTGACCGGACTCCTGCATTTTTCTCTTCTGGGTTTCGTTTATCTCGCTCTGATATTTTCATCTCTGCTGCTACTGGTCGAGCACGGCAAAGTGCGCGTTCGCGCGGATTTTCTTGACCGGCACGAGATGGTCGTTGCCGTCGTGATGCTGGCGTCCGTCGTTCTCCGGTTCGCTCCCATGTTATTCCAGGCCGCGCCGTCGGGCGGCTTGATAAGTTCTATGGCATACGCGGCGAGGAGCATTGTTGACGGCGACGGGATCCCGAGATCCCTTTTTTCGCTCAGGATCGGGTTCCCCGCCATTTCAGCTGTAATGTCGCTGCTGAACGGAGCTCCGGCATACAGGACCTGTTTTATGATGACCTGCGCCTCCTTCGGTCTCCTCTCTGTGGGCCTATACGTCCTTCTCCGCAATTTTTTTGAAAAGCGGACCGCCGCTTTTTCGGCGATCGCGGCCTGCTTCCTTCTCCTGAACCCGCAGGAGCTGATAGCTTCTTCCGGCGGCCCTACGATGCTCGCATCTTTTCTTTTGATCCTTTCGCTTTCACTTGTTATCGAATTCAAGGACGGATTCCATAAAGAGGGTTTGATCGTCGCTTTCATTTTTCTTGCCGCTTCATTCCTTATCGAGCCGGTTTTTCTTTTTCCTGAACGTTTTTCTTTCCTGCTGTGGACCCTGCCGCTGTCGTTCCTTGTCGCCCCGGGCATATCCAAGATCATCCCGCTGAAAAATAAGAAAATATTTGCGGCTCTTTTGACGGCGGGACTTGTGGTATATGCGGTATATTATGTCCACGTCTCGCTGTCCTCCTGTCCCGTTGCCAAACAGGACCTTGAGGTGTTCAAGTGGATAGACAAGGTCGTAGGAAAAAAAGCCGTATTTGCCAATAACAGCGGTGACTTGGGGATCTGGATCCCTGCCATGACCGGAAGGGCCATAACCTCTCCCGCTGATAGCTCTCATGAGAGCCGCCTCGTCCCCGCTTACATATATATAGGCAGCAAGGCGATAGGTGATATCGAATATGCCGCGGAGGACATGCAGGCCAGGCCGTCAAGATACAGGCTTGTTTTCATCAAGGACGGCGCCCAGGTCTGGAAGATATTATGAAGCTTAAAGAACCGATAGCAGGTTCCCTGCATTTAGTAGGCGCGGTATTGTCGATACCTGCGCTTGTGGCGCTGATACTTTTAGGCGGCAATTCCGCATGGAAGGTCGTTTCGTTCTCGATCTACGGGGGTGCTCTGTTCCTTCTTTTTATTTTCAGCACTATGTACCATTGGCTCCCTCAATCGGCTGGAGGAAAATTCCAGATCTTCCGCAAGCTGGACCATCTGGCGATCTATCTTCTCATCGCCGGCTCATATACACCTTTCTGCCTCAACACTCTGCGGGGAGGATGGGGCTGGACCATTTTCGGCTTGATCTGGGGTATGGCGATATTGGGGATAGCGGCTCAATCGATATATATCAATGTCTCGCGCTGGCTTACGACTTCAATATATATTTTCATGGGCTGGCTGGTGCTTATCGCGGTCAAGCCTTTAATGGCGGCCCTGCCCATCGGAGGTATCTGGTGGCTTGTTGCCGGCGGCGTCATCTATTCGGTGGGCGGGGTCATCTATTCGATAAAAAAACCGAACATCTTTCCAAAATTCGGCTATCATGAACTGTGGCACGTTCTTGTCCTTCTCGGCGCCGCTTGCCATTATGTCGCTATACTTTTTTATGTGGCGATGAGGTAATATCAATTTAAAGAAAATGGAGAGGGCAGGATTCGAACCTGCGAAGGCATAAGCCGACTGATTTACAGTCAGTTGCATTTGACCGCTTTGCTACCTCTCCATGCCAGATGATCAGAATATCAGTATATCAAAATATCAGGCGAACCACATTGAAATTATACGATAGGGTCGGATCAAAATCAATTTCGCGTCTCACCTCCACTTGATCTTCATATCACAGCCTCGATCATGTAACATTCACAAGGTTTTCAGGTCAGCTTAGAATAGGTGAACCTGTGTTCCAGTTCTTCCCCAAAGAAGAAAAATTCTTCGAAATGCTCGAGAGGGCTTCCGCCAATCTCATGAAGGCGGGAAGCGCATTCAAAGACCTGCTTGAGAATTTCTCCGATGTCGAATTGAAAGTAAAGAAGATAAAAGAGATCGAGCACGAAGGCGACATCATAACCCATGAGATATTCGACAAGCTCAACAGGACGTTCATCACGCCCATCGACAGGGAAGACATCCATCAGATAACCAGCGAGCTGGACGACGTGCTGGATTTTATCCTGGCCACCGCGGACCGTCTGCTCCTTTACAAGATCAAGAAGCCGACGCCAGAGACCATAAAGCTGACCGAAGTTCTTATCTCCGCCATCGAGGTGCTGGGTAAAGCGATCTACAGCTTGAAGGACAGGAAACATTCAAGGAGAACACTGGATTATTGCGTTGAGGCGAACCGGCTTGAAAATGAGGGCGACATGATCCACAAATCTGCCATCGCGGAGCTCTTCTCCGACGGCAAGGACGCGGTGGAAATAATCAAGTGGCGCGACATATACGAACATCTTGAATCGGCGATCGACAAGTGCGAGGACGTCGCCGACACCGTCGAGGGCATAGTAGTTAAAAATGCCTGAGCCCCGAGAAGGCTGCAAACAATGACGATAGGCATACTTGTACTCATAGCTCTCGCCCTCGCTTTTGATTTCCTTAACGGCTTCCACGATTCGGCGAATTCCATCGCGACCGTAGTTTCCACAAGGGTCCTTTCTCCCAAGTACGCCGTGGTCTGGGCGGCCTTCTTCAATTTCGTGGCTTTCATGTTCTTCGGCCTTCACGTGGCTGGCACCATCGGCAAAGGTATCGTTGATATCAATGTCATCGACAAATATATAATTTTCGGCGCGCTTTTCGGCGCCTGCGCCTGGGACCTCATAACATGGTATCTGGGGCTTCCGACAAGTTCGTCGCACGCTTTGATCGGCGGATTGATCGGCGCCGCGCTGGTAAAGGCGGGGACCGCTCCGCTTCTCTGGCCCGGCATAATCAAAACCGTTTCTTTCATATTCATTTCTCCGTTCGTTGGATTGATCCTTGGTTCGTTTTTCGGCACGATGGTTTTCAACCTTTTCTCCCGCAGCACGCCGAGCAAAGTTGACCAGCTTTTCAGAAAGGGGCAGCTTGTTACTGCCGCTCTGTATAGCATGGGTCATGGCGGCAACGATGCCCAGAAAACAATGGGAATAATAGCAAGCTTGTTATTCAGCGCAGGATTGCTGGGCAAGACATTCAATATCCCGTTTTGGATCGTGATCTCCTGTCATGCCGCTATCGCATTGGGAACCATGTTCGGCGGGTGGCGCATAGTAAAAACGATGGGACAGCGGGTGGCGAAACTGAGACCGGTCGACGGCTTCTGCGCTGAGGCGGGCGCCGCCGTGACATTGTTCGCTTCCTCCGCGATGGGCATTCCGGTAAGCACGACGCATACGATAACGGCATCGATAATGGGGGTCGGCTCGCTCCAGAGAAAAAGCGCCGTCAGGTGGGGCGTTGCCGGAGAAATTATCTGGGCGTGGATATTGACGATCCCGTGTTCCGCCGCTTTCTCGGCAGCCGCGTATTTTGTAGCGGTGGGAATAAAGGCCGTAAGGTAGGCAAAGTTGTGAATTTCTCGCACAGGCAAGCTGTGCTCTTATTTAAAGAGCGGAGTTTATCTCCGCGATCTTCCTAAAACAATCCTCTTATCCGCATCGGCGGCCATATCAGAAGTTCGGCTTTCCCGATGATGTTCTTTTTCGGAACGGAGCCCCAGAACCTGCTGTCATAGCTGTCCGGTCTGTTGTCCCCCAAGAAGAAATACTGTCCCGGAGGAACTTTGAACGGGCCGAAATTCGAGCTGTCCCATATGATGTTCCATTTGCTCTGGTCTACCGCGTTCCCGTCGATGAATATCTCGCCGTTCCTTATCTTAACTTCCTCGCCGGGAAGCCCGATGAGCCTTTTGATGAAATCCCTCGGCGGCTGGATGGTCGACCTGAAAAGAACGACGTCTCCCCTCTTCATTTGTCCGTAATATCTGTAGATAAGTTTGTTGACTATGACCCGGTCCTTCACGAGAAGCGTCGGGATCATGGAGCCGGAGAGGACCTCGGATGTCTGGAAGGCGAACTGTCTGATGATGAGGGCGAGGATGAGAGCGACGACTATCGACTCTACCCAGTCCACGACCTGGAACATCAGAAAGTTGTTCTTCCTCAGGTCTTCTTTATATTTTTTCCATTGTTCAAATATTTTCATAAGAATAAAAGCCACCAATGCGTCATCGCTATGATGGCTGCGAACGTCTCAACGGGGTTTGGCTTATCTGATCAAAAAGAACGCCCTGTAACCGATGAGAAGCACCAGGAGCAGAGTGATCGCGCCGAACAGCTTGTACAGCGTCGACATAAGTCCTTTATTTGACCCGCCCATTGCGCTGAAGAGCGCTGTAAGTATGCTTGAAACAACAAGGGCAAGCACTATCAACTGGTATTTGGTCATATCTCACCTCCGGAGAGCAATTATAGCTTGTGCTTTCCCGCTGTCAATGAAGAGAATCCCTTTACATGACAGCGCGGATTAATTATACTTATGGTCCGCAAAGGGGGAACGAAAATGGCCGAACTTTTCAATAAGATCAATTCCGACCTCGGCGCCGCGATGAAGGCGAAGGACGTCGCGCGGCTCGAGGTGCTGCGGATGATGAAATCAAAGGTCCTGAACGTCAACGCCAGGGGCGATCTGCCGGACCCCGAGGTGGTCAAGATCTTGCAGAAATACGCGAAGAGCCTCAAGGACGCGATCGAGGAGACCAAAAAAGTGAACCGCCCCGAAGCAGTCGCGAAGCTTGAATCGGAAGTTAAGATAGTTGATGAATATCTTCCGAAGATGCTGTCGGAAGCGGAGGTCAGGGACCTTGTGCAAAAGGTGATCGTTGAGGTCGGGGCGTCGTCTCCGAAAGACATGGGAAAAGTGATGAAGGCGGTCGCATCAAAAGGTCTGGCTGTAGATAATTCGATGGTAAGTAAAGCGGCATCGGAAATGTTGAAGTGAGGTAGCATTCCTCACCCCGTCCCGACCTGGCGTCGGGACACCCCTCTCCACTTTGTGGAGAGGGGAATGAATTCCGCCGAAGGCGGAAGAAAGGGGTGAGGTGGATTTAAAGGAGGAGGAAAATGTGATGAATATATTAAAGAAAGTTTTAAAGTGGATAGGGATCGTGGTCGCGGGTCTGATCGTATTGTTGATAATAGCAGCGCTGGTGATCCCTCATTTCCTGCCCCTGGATAAGATAAAGAACCTGGCCGCGCAGAAGGCCTCTGAGGCCATCCACAGGCAGGTAAAGATAGGCAAGGTCTCGTTCAACATATTCACCGGCATCGAGCTGGACAACCTCTCGGTAAGCAACCGGCCCGGTTTTTCGAAAGAGCCGTTCGTTTCCTGCGGCCAGATAGTGCTTAAGTATGATTTCTGGGCGCTCTTCCAGGGAAGGGTAGCGGTCAGCAAGGTCGTCCTGGAAAAGCCGCAGATACTTGTTGAGACAAAGGACGGCGTCTCGAACTATGCCGACCTTGTCGGCGTGCAAAAACCTGCCTCCGCTAAAGCTTCGGCAGGCAAGCCCGCGGCAAAGGCCAATGAGCCGATCTCTCTGCTGGTATCGAACTTTTCGATCGTTGACGGCCAGCTGACCATGAACACCTTCACAAAGGGCGCGAAGGAGACCATGCAACTGAAAGGTTTGAACGTGAGCCTGTCCAATATATCTCTCGTCACCAAAAAGCCGATGACGTTGTATGTGGGCGTTACCGGCGTATACGAAGGCAATCCGGTTCCGATAACGATAAGCGGGAACATAGATCTGGACCTGAGCAAGATGTACGCCAGGCTTTACAACCTGGACGTGGTCGCCGCGGGAGACAAGCTCAGCTTTGACATTACAGCCACAAATTTTGATAAAGCGCCGAACATTAAAATGAGCGTGACGTCGTCGAAGATAAACACCGACAAATTCCTCGCCATCGTTTCCGGCACCGGAGCAAAGAAACCGGCGCCGCTTCCTTACGGCGTCCAGACTGCGAACATGAACAAATCCATGAAGTCCATACCCTCCAACATAACGCTTGCGGCGACGTTCGACATCAACAACGTGCTGTTCAAGCAGATGAAGCTAAATTCCATTAAAGGCAAGGCGTCAATGTCGAAGAAGGTGCTTAATATCAGCCTTACCGGGATCAACGCTTACAACGGCACGATCACCGGGAATGTCATAGCGGACTTGAACGTAAGCGGCATCTCCTACAAAGTGAACGGGATAGCCGGGAAAGGTTTTGATGCCACTCCGGCCTCGAATGATTTCATTAAGTCGTTCCTCACCAAAATGCCCAGTTACAAAGACCTTAAGGACAAGGTTTACGGGACGCTTTCGTTCGGCTTGACCCTTACAGGCAAAGGCATCGAAACCCCCGATATCATGGCGAACGCAAAAGGCAGCGGAAGCTTCCTGCTCGCCAACGGCAAGATATCGAAGATAGAATCTCTGGCGGCCGTAGGCGAGAAAATAGGTTTGCAGACGCTTTCAAAGGACATCGACCTCAAGGAATTCAAGGCTAATTTTACGATCGCGAACAAGATCGCGACGATAAAAGGATTGACCTTGAACAACGGCGACGCAGGTGATGTTAAGATCGGATTTGACGGCGCCGCGAACATCGAATCACTCGCGTTCATCAAAGGCAATACTCTTTCGCTGAAGTTGAATCCCGCGACCACCAAGCTTTCGGCAGATTACGACGCCTTTAAGGACGCGCAGGGCTGGTACTCGCTCGATTTTGAGATGACCGGTTCGCTTAAAAAACCTATACCGATACCTAAGATGGGCAACGTGGTCAATCAGGTAGTGAACAACAAAACGAAGGAACTCCAGAACGCGGCCCAGAAGGAGATCGACAAGCAGAAAGCCGCGGCTGAAGACAAGGCCAAACAGGAACTTGAGAACAAGGCCAAAGAAATGCTTCATTTCTAGGCAGGCATAAAAGAAGGTATATGAAAAAGATATCCTTATTCTTGATCGTTATCGTCCTTTCTTCTGCGTTCGTTTTCGCGGCCGTTGATCCTTCCTCTTCGACCTCGGGAAGTTCGCTGAGGAATTACGGCCTGGACATCCAGCTTGGGGCGTCGGATTATCTTTATCAAGTCCCTGTTCCCGGCGGCCGCCAGATCAACGGGAAAATGTACGGCCTTCAGGTCTCGAAATATTTCAGCTTCGGCAGCTATATGTCAAAATTCGAGGCTAGCTACGATTACGGCATGATGGCCTACTCGGACCCTGCTATCGGCGGCACTGTCAGCGGCGTCCCGGATTATGATTGGGAGTTCAGGGGTCTTGGGGGTTATGATATCAGCCTGGGCGATCTAGGCCTGCTTACCCCCTACTGCGGGCTCGGATACAGGATACACGTTGGCGGCCAGGCCGAGTTCCGCTGGTTATACCGCACGGAACTGGACACTTGCTATTTCCCGTTCGGCATTGAGTATAATAAAGCGCTTGATAGCGAGTCTTCGCTGCGGTTTGCCTTTGAACTGGACGCTTTGATATCAGGCAAAATGTTCAGTAACGCCAGTTATATTAATCCAACTTACGATGATATTACAAATAATGAGGACAACGGCAACGGGTACAAAGTTTCTATCAAATATTCAAAAGGGAGCCTGGGAATGGAGCTTTTTACACGTTACTGGTATTATGGCCCGTCATTTATGGCTGCATTGAACTCGACCAATAACTGGAATGAGCCTGCAAATTATACCTCTGAATACGGCATAAAATTCTCCTGGACCATTTAGGGCCCTTGCCCTTGAAGGCCTTTAAAGGTAAAATTGCCGCATTTGCTGGAGTAGCTCAGTTGGTAGAGCACTTCCTTGGTAAGGAAGAGGTCACGGGTTCAATTCCCGTCTCCAGCTTTGACGTTTCGTGGGTGAGCAGCTTTCGGATAAGCACAAAATCGTCGATAAATTTCAGACGCTCAATTTCCCTGTTGACAAGATTTTGGCGTCAGTATAATTGAACGGGTTATCGAGGTATCCTATTGCCCACAGAAGATTAATCGTTAGGGAGGTATTTTTATGGCAAGAGAGAAGTTCGTAAGGAACAAGGTCCATGTTAACGTCGGAACGATAGGTCACGTCGACCACGGAAAGACGACCCTGACGTCGCGCCATCACCAAGTGCCTGTCGGCAAAGGGAATGGCGAAGGCGAAAGCGTTCGATGAGATCGACGCGGCGCCGGAGGAAAAAGCCCGCGGTATCACCATCGCGATAGCGCACGTCGAATATGAGACCGACAAAAGACACTACGCTCACATAGACTGCCCCGGCCACGCGGATTACGTCAAGAACATGGTCATCGGCGCCGCGCAGATGGACGGAGCCATCCTCGTTGTTTCAGCCGCCGACGGCCCCATGCCTCAGACAAGAGAACACATCCTGCTCGCCCGCCAGGTCAACGTTCCTTACATCAGTCGTATTCCTTAACAAAATCGACATGGTCGACGACAAAGAACTGATCGACCTCGTCGAAGTTGAAACAAGGGACCTTCTTACAAAGTACGAATATCCGGGCGACAAGACCCCGATCATCAAGGGATCGGCTCTGAAGGCCATGGAATGCGGATGCGGCAAGCCGGATTGCGAATGCTGCAAGCCGATATTCGAGCTGATGAACGCGCTTGATACCTATATCCCCGATCCGAAGAGGGACATCGATAAGCCGTTCCTGATGCCGGTTGAGGACGTTTTCTCCATCACCGGACGCGGAACGGTAGGCACCGGCAGGATCGAGAGGGGCAAGATAAAGGTCGGCGATGAAATAGAAGTCATCGGTCTCGGCGCCCACAAAAAGGCGGTCGTCACAGGCGTTGAGATGTTCAGGAAGACGATGGACGAAGGCTATCGCCGGCGACAACATCGGCGCTCTGCTCAGAGGCATCGAAAAAGAAGAGCTGAAGCGCGGAATGGTGCTCGCGAAACCGGGAACGGTGAAGCCGCACAAGAAATTCGAAGCTCAGGTTTACGTTCTTACAAAAGAAGAGGGCGGACGGCACACGCCGTTCTTCCCGGGCTACAAGCCGCAATTCTTCGTCAGGACCACGGACGTGACCGGAGAGATCAAGCTTCCTGCGGGCGTTGAGATGGTCATGCCGGGCGACAACATCAAGATGGAAGTCACCCTCGTTGACGATGTCGCCATCGAAGAAGGCATGAGACTGGCCATCAGAGAAGGCGGACACACCGTAGGCGCCGGAGCGGTTGCAAAAGTATTGGATTAAGTCTGCTCTTGAAAGACTGGGCAAGCTTTTAGCTTTTGCGGCTTCTGATACTACTCGTGCAGCGCTTACGTCGCCTGGGATTTCCTCTTCTGGAGCGGAAGGTTCCCCCCGAACTGCTACATCGAAAATGTCGATGTTTCATGCCTTACAAATTCGAAGCGCTGCAAAAACTAAGGCCGCTGGATGTCGACGCTCTCGATCCTGGGCCCGATATCAGGCTTGATGTTCGACGACCAGGTGCTCTTGTACAAACCTTCGGAGATACGGCGTATATATTTCCCCGCATAAGACCGATCAACAATTCATCGAGGATACTTTCGCACCGGAGCAATTACCTCTCGGACCTTTTTAAGAGAGCGACCGAACAAATACCAGAAACAGCTCGTTCCTCTCTCGCTCGAACGTGGACAAGAACGACGTTCCAGGCCATTCTCGAGGGCCTGGCGAACGGATATCGACATCGCCATCAAAGGAAGCGACGTTCAGCTTTCTCATGACGGACAACGAGTTCAGGATAACCAAAGAAAAAGTTGGAAGGAAACTGGATGTGGGAGCGACCGTGGCGAACCTGGAAAGTCGCCCTGAGCATCAACGAAAGGAACGCGACCTGTAGCTCCGTAGCCATCTTACAGCCCCGGACTTATTCCAGAATGCTTGTGAAGTATCCTCCGAAATACCTGCTGTCCGAATACACGACTTACTTCGGCTCGCACGACTCGCCGAACCGCGTCCACAACATACTAGCTCGGGACCACCGTCGTGATAACAACTACGTAGTCAGTTCGGGAGAATGTTTTTCGCTCCTGGAAATCCTGGGCGCGTTCAACATGGCGAGAGCGGTTACAGCGAGGCTTTTGTCATATACAACGGCGAGCTGGCGCCTCAGTACGGCGGCGGTTCCTGCCAGATCGCGTCCACCCTTATATAACGCCGCCCTTCTTGCCGGGCCTTGAGATAGTGGAGCGGCACAACCACGGGATATATTTCACGATATATCCTCTCGGACGCGACGCATCGATATATTCTTCGACGATGGACCTGAAGTTCGCGAACAACACTCATCATCCCATATGCATGAAAGCGTTCGCAAACGACAGGAAGATGACATACAAGATCTACGGCACGCCCACCGCAAGAAAGTGTCGTTCTCCATGCCGATGATATTCTTCGAGGGCGAGAAGTTCAAGTCTTATGACGTCACCGTCCGATGAGGCGAGGGACAAGATAAATCGACGCGCTGCTCAGCGGCAAGCCTTTCTACGACATATGTGACGAGTAAAGATCGAGGAAGCCGGTTATACAAGGCGAAAAAACGATAAGCAGCCAGCTACAAATGACCGGCGACAGGGAGAACGTAAAGATCGTCAGGCCCGAGCCGGAATAAATATGTTATAATCTTCGACGGTGAATCAATGTGCAACGAACCCGTCAGGCCGAGCATCGGCAATATTAAACCATACGTCCCGGGAAAGCCCGCCGAAGAAGCCGAAAGAGAGCTGAACATCAGCGGGCGTCATCAAGCTCGCTTCGAACGAGAACCCGCTCGGCCCGTCCCCGAAAGCGATGGAAGTGATCAACAAATACTCAAAGGACATTTATCTCTATCCCGACCAGCACTGCTTTGAGCTGAACGCGCTTGCTCGCCGACAAGCTGGGCATGAACCGGAGAACATCGTCAGTCGGCAATGGCTCGGACGAGATAATGATGCTCTCGCCCTTGCTTTCATTTCCGCCGGCGACGAGGTCGATCGATTTCGCTCAATACTTTCTCGACCTATGAAATGGTATCCAATCTGATGGAAGCCTCCATGGTCAGGATAAATCTCAACAATTACAATTACGATCTTGCGGCGATGGCCGAGGTAGCGAACCCAGAGGACCAAACTTGTCTTCGTGTGCAACCCCAACAACCCCACCGGGACTATGAGCACCCAGAAACGAGCTGGACGCTCTCATATCAAAGCTGCCGCACGAACGCGATAGTTGTCATCGACGAGGCTTACGGCGATTACGTGGAGTCGACGGATTATCCGCACTCGCTTGATTATGTCAGGAACAAAAAGAATGTAATCGTCTGCAGGACCTTCTCGAAGATCTACGGACTGGCCGGGCTGAGAGTTGGATACGCCGTGGCGAAGCCGGAGATCATCAAGTACCTGAACCTTGTCAGGCTGCCCGTTCTCGGTGAACCGCCTGGCCCAGCTGGCCGCGCGCAGCCAGTCTTTCGGACGTGCACCACATTGAGAAGAGCAAAAAGAACAACTCCGACGGGAAGGCCTTCCTTTACGCGGAGCTTGATAAGCTGGGGCTTTCATATTTGAAGACCGAAGCGAATTTCATTTTTATCAACCTTAACGACGACGCCGACATTGCCTTCATGCAGATGATGCGGCGCGGCGTTATAATACGCCCGCTGACGTCCTTCGGAATGCCCGGCGCCATAAGGGTGACGATAGGAACTCCCGATCAGAACAAGAGCGTTCATAAAAGCTCTCTCGGAGGTCGATTAGGCAAATGAAAAGAACTCCGCTTTACGATGTGCACGTAAAACTTGGCGCAAAGATGGTGCCTTTCGGCGGCTGGGAAATGCCGGTATATTATTCGGGGATTATCGCGGAGCACAAAGCAGTGAGAACGGCCGCAGGCCTTTTCGATATCGGACACATGGGCGCGGTGAAAGTCTCCGGAGATAATGCCCTCCCCTATCTTCAAAAACTCCTGAGCAATGATGTCTCAAAGCTCGATGTGGGATCGTCGCAATATTCGATAATACTGAATAACAGCGGCGGCGTGATAGATGATATTTTCGTCTACCGCCTTCCCGATCATTACATGCTCATTATCAACGCGTCAAACACCGATAAGGATATCGAATGGATGAAAAAGAACATAACTGAAGGCGTTGACCTTATCGATCTGAAGGACAAGATGACCCTTATCGCGCTGCAGGGGCCAAAAGCGCAGGAGCTCCTTCAAAAGCTTACCGAAATCGATCTTAAGACCATCGGCCACCATCAAATCATCGCATCTCGCGTCTCACATCTCCCGTCTCTCATTTCGCGCACCGGATATACAGGCGAAGATGGCTTTGAATTATTCGTTGATCAATCCAAAGTTGGATCGATATGGAATGAAATGATCGCGCTCGGCGCCCTCCCCTGCGGACTGGGGGCCAGGGATACCCTGCGATTGGAATCGGGAATGCCTCTCTACGGCCACGAATATAACGAGGGGCTCACGCCCCTGAAGGCCGGCTTTTCTTTCGCGGTAAAGCTGGACAAGGGCGAGTTCATCGGAAGGGACGAGCTGATAAAACACAAAGAAGAAGGTTTTTCAAAAAAACTCGTAGGCATCAAGGTAAAAGAAAAAGCGATCCCAAGGCAAGGCTTCAAGATATTTGATAAAGGCAAGGTCGTGGGCTACGTTACGAGCGGCACAATGTCCCCCACCCTGAACATCCCCATTGCCATGGGTTACGTGAGGACGGCCAACGCTGTGGTCGGCGAAACGGTGGAGATCGAAATTAGAGAAAAGATGATAAAGGCCGAGATAGTGAAGCTTCCGTTCTATAAAAAGAAATGATATAATCACCGCATGAGGATCAGAATATCGATATTCTGCCTGATCATTCTCGCAGCATTAAGCTTGCGCTCTTTCGCCTTCTCTCCATTTGAAACTCCGGCGGGAGCCGACATCTACGCTGGTGGATATCAAAATATATTGAATTATACGGACCTTGTAGGCACCGGGAAAAGCCCCGTCTACGGGATAACCATAGAAACTTACGTAGCAACAATAGCCGGCTTCGATGCAATAGCAAACCTTCCTGATTGGAATTACACAACGCCGGGCGTCCCCTTAACCTATCTATATTACATAACCAGCGAAGCGAACTTCGCCAATTATTATGACGCCAACGGCAGAGTAAACTATTATGCCGGCGGTTTTGCCGGCTTCAACGGCTACGGATGGACGATCCCCGTTTCGACCGACGCGGGCACATCATATACCCAGAGCCTAACAGCTGTTCCGGCGCCAAACGTTGTTTACGGGGTAGACCCTAACCCATATAGTTATGCGGGTCAAACAAGACGTTTATGGGTGACCGTTTCCCCTTCTACGTTGGAAAGCCAATCGCCCGATGGATCTTATATCGCGGCAACGACGGAAGTGCGGGAAGCAGGCGGACTTGGAATCCCTTATGGAATTTATCTCGGAGCTAACGGTTACTCGTACGGAGGTTATGACGGGGAATACGATACTCCCGGGGATCTCACGATCACCTGCATCCACACTTCCGTTATGCAGATGACGAGAGTGGTCACCATTGATTCTCCGACGCAGTATATCGCGCATGCCAACGGCCAGCTTGGCGGCGATCATTCGCACGATCCGGTGCCCGGCGCAGTAGCCACCTTCATCATAACCTACATCAGCACGGGAACGGCCGCCTCCCAGAACGTTGTAATAATGGACAAGGTCCCCGCAAGCACGGAAGCCGCGCATGTCGAGGCTTACAAGGGCAGCCAGGCCGGACTGACCAACGTAACAATATCCGCAAATCAGCCGACCGCCGTCCCCACCTGGACATCATATTATTCAACGTCGGCATCTCCTGGCCTTGGCTACGGCAACCTCACCGGGTGGGTGACCATCAACGCCACTCTGGCGCCAAGTTCTTTCGCCACGGGATCCGGAATAAAATACTTCAAGTGGGAGAAATCCATCGTTCCTACCGGAGAAGCGAAGACCCTCGACTGGGGCGTTACCATAAAGTAAGGTCGAGATAGTGAAGCTTCCTTTTTACAAAAGACATTGATTGACTTCGCACAAATCCCTTGATAACATTGGCATTCATGAAGCTTAGGATTTTTGTTTTTTCCGCCATATTTGTTTTTCTGCTCTGCCCGCATTCTTTCGCTTTCTCCCCATTTGAAACTCCGTATGGGGCGGACATCTATGCCGATGGTTATCAAAATAAATTGAATTATTCGGACACCGTCGGTACAACAAAGGCCCCGGTTTACGGGATCACCATAGAAACTTACGTGACCTCTATAGATGGTTTCGATGCTTTGGCGAACCTTCCCGATTGGAATTACACGACGCCGGGCGTCCCTTTAACCTATCTATATTACATAACCAGCGAAGCGAACTTCGGCAATTATTATAATGGGAACGGCAGGGCCTCTTATGCCGCAGGCGGCGCTGCCGGTTTCACTGGCAACGGATGGTCGATGACGATATCGACGGATGCCCCTGCCACATACACGCAATATTTCACGGGGATTTCCTTGCCGCCAAACACATTTTGGGGAGGCGATCCGACAGCCTATAATTATGCGGGGCAAACAAGGCGGTTATGGATGACCGTTACGCCCTCGACCCTTGAAAGTCAGTCTCCCGATGGTTCGTTCATCGCTGTAACCGAAGAAGTTAGTGAGCAAGGGGGGCTTGGGGTTCCTTACGGGATATATACTGGAGCGAACGGTTATTCGTACGGAGGTTATGACGGATTTATAGTGCCGCTAGATACTCTCGGGGATCTCACGATCACCTGCATCCACACTTCCGTTATGCAGATGACGAGAGTGGTCACCATTGATTCTCCGACGCAATATATCGCGCATGCCAACGGCCAGCTTGGCGGCGATCATTCGCACGATCCGGTGCCCGGCGCAGTAGCCACCTTCATCATAACCTACATCAGCACGGGAACGGCCGCTTCCCAGAACGTCGTAATAATGGACAAGGTCCCCGCAAGCACGGAAGCCGCGCACGTCGAGGCTTACAAGGGCAGCCAGGCCGGACTGACCAATGTAACGATATCCGCAAATCAGCCGACCGCCGCCCCGACCTGGACATCATATTATTCAACGTCGGCATCTCCGGGACTTGGTTACGGCAATCTGACAGGCTGGGTGACCATCAACGCCACTCTGGCGCCAAGTTCTTTCGCCACGGGATCCGGAATAAAATACTTCAAGTGGGAGAAATCCATCGTTCCTACCGGAGAAGCGAAGACCCTCGACTGGGGCGTTACCATAAAGTAAGGTCGTTGACTTGGTAATCCCCTGAGTGTAAAATTACCGGAGCTTTAATAACAGGAGGGATAATTATGGCATTTGAAAGATGGTCCGCGAAAAAAGTTTACTATTACGTGATATGCGCGGTAACGCTGCTGGTCCTCATGTGGGGAGCCGTGGATGTGGTGAGTTCGATACTTAGCCTGACGATATTCAAGGGTCCGTCCATGAGCATGGATATTCCAGGGGGCCCGCAATCTACAGGATTGTCCACTGAAGGCAAGGGCGGCGGCGGAGATCAGCCCGCGGCTTTCGACGAATATTATCAGAGCAGGATGATATTTGACCGCATGGGCGACAGCGTTGCAAGGATCCTTGTCGCCGGAGTCCTTTTCATCTACGCAGGGTCGAGGATAAGGGACCTGGAAAGCAAAGAGATATAAATGTACCCCGCAGACCTTAAATACAGCAAGGAACATGAATGGGTGAAGGTTGACGGCTCTGTCGCTACCATCGGCATTACCGAACACGCGCAGAGCGAGCTTGGCGACATAGTTTACGTTGAGCTCCCGAAGATCGGCGCCAAATATTCCGCGATGAAAGAATTCGGCGTCGTGGAATCTGTAAAGACGGTCTCAACTCTATATTGTCCCGTTTCCGGAGATGTGGCCGAGGTCAATGCCGGCCTTTCCTCCAAGCCGGAAGTAGTGAACGACGATCCATACGGCCAGGGCTGGATGATAAAAGTGAAGATGTCCGATCCTGCGGAAGCCTCCAAACTTCTGTCCGCGCAGGAATATGAATCGTTCCTGAAAAAATAAGATCAATGAAGTATACCCCGAACACAAGGTCCGATCAGGAAAAAATGCTCTCGTCGCTCGGCGCAAGCTCGGTTGACGGGCTTTTTTCCGTCATTCCCGATAAGCTCAAGATCGACAAGATAGATGACGTGCCTCTCCGCGGGATATCCGAGATCGAACTTAAGTCTCAAATGAAAGCGCTTTCGGACAGGAATTCCAACTCGGCCGGCCTTGTTTCTTTCATGGGCGGCGGCTCGTATAACCATTTCATTCCCAGCGTCGTGGACCATCTGGTAAAAAGATCGGAATTCTACACCGCCTACACGCCATATCAGCCCGAGCTAAGCCAGGGAATGCTGCAATCGATATTCGAATACCAGTCATTGATGTGCGAGCTTACGGGAATGGACGCCTGCAATGCCTCGATGTACGACGGCGCGACCGCTCTCGCCGAAGCAGCCTCGCTTGCCGTTCATTCTGCGGGAAAGCCGGAAGTCCTGGTTTCCAGAGCGGTGAATCCCAATTACAGGAAAGTCCTGAAGACCTATGCCGACGGTTCCGGCTGGAAGGTCGTCGAATTCGGTTTCTCAAAAGACCTCGGGGTATCGGATTTTAATGACGCCGCTAAAAAAATATCCGATCAGACCGCCTGCGTTATCGTATCAAATCCGAATTCCTTCGGCTGCATTGAGGACGTCGCGAAATATTCCGCGCTCGCCAAGTCAAAAGGCGCGCTGTCCATCGCCTGCGTCGATCCCATTTCACTTGGGATATTGAAGCGGCCCGGCGACCTGGGAGCTGACGTAGTGGTCGGGGAAGGACAGTCGCTCGGCTTGCAGCAGAATTTCGGAGGCCCCTATCTCGGAATATTCGCGGTCAAAAAAGATCTCATGCGGCTTCTTCCCGGCAGGATCGTAGGGGAAACGGTCGATTCGAAAGGCCGCAGAGGATATGTGCTTACTCTTCAGGCAAGGGAGCAGCACATCCGCAGGGAAAAAGCTTTTTCGAATATTTGCAGCAATGAAGCCTTGTGCGCTCTGGCGGCGACCGTTTATCTTGCAGTAATGGGAAAGTCCGGCCTTAAAGAGACGGCCGCTCAATGCCTGCAAAAAGCCAATTACGCCAAGAAATGCCTGGTAAAAATGGTCGCCTTCAAATCCCCGTCATTCAAGGAGTTCGTGATAAAGACGTCGCAGAAGATGGCAGATGTCAACAAAACACTTTTTGACAATAAGATCATCGGCGGGCTCGACCTTGGAAAAGATTATCCGGAGCTGAAAGGTCACATGTTGATCGCGGTGACGGAGATGATAAAAAAAGAGGACATTGACAGGTTATCTTTGCTTCTTTTCTAAGATGGTGACCCCGGCTTGCGCCAGCAATCCCCCGATCCCGTCCGCGGCTACATCGATAAGGCTTGCCGTCCTCTGAGGCACAAATGCCTGATGGAGTTCGTCCGTCAAGCCGTAAAGGACCGTAGCCGTCAGCGCGAGGATGAAAATTTCAAGCTTGCAGTAATTTGTGGTCCTGCTTATCGCCCACCAAAATAAAAAATACAGGAAACCATATTCGATAAGATGGACGACCTTCAATTTGAATATTATCGGGAGAAATCGAATTTGATCCGGAGCCGGCCTTGATGAAAGCCAGAAGATGAAAGCCATATAGAGTATGGCGGGGATCCAGAACTTAAATTTTGACATCCGATCGTTCCAGCGGGTGGTCGATGATGTATCCTTCGCCGCCTAGAGTGAAGTTGTCGCTGCCTTCAAGCTTTAGCAGGACCTTTTTAACTCCTTTGACGCTCGTCGCCGTATATACTATCTGGGCGAGCATTCCCTGTATCTCGGAAGCCCCGCTGACCTGCCCCAGGCTGCCGTTAAAATCGATTATGGCTACATCACCCTCAACATCCATCTGCCTGACCCTGGTGCCCGCGGGAATGGCCGTGGTAAGGCCGTTGGCGGTCTCCGCATCGTTCGGGCCCTTCATCAGCTGGTCCACGGCGATGAGGACCGGGTTTTCTAGAGTGGGCATCTCCCTGTCCACGGCGACCAGCTTGTCTTCCTTGAAGAAATAGACCTTAACGCCTTTTCCGGGCACGGAGCAACCGCAGAAAGCGACGAGCATAAGAACAAATAATATTTTGAACGATGTCTTCATACGGGTTTTTCTTCTCCTTTGGCGACCCTGGCCAGATCAACAACGTAATCATCTTTTTCAAGGCGCTGTATCCGGACTCCCATCGCGTATCTTCCCTGGCTTGATATGCCGTTCGCCTTCTGTCTGCTTATTGTCCCCTTGGCGGTGACGAAAAGCAGCTCATCATCCTCGTCTATCAAGCGCGCTCTCGATACTTCGTCGCCTTTTCTGAGTTTCATGGCGGTCAGCCCTTTCCCTCCGCGATGCTGCGTCTTGAATTCTTTTATGGCCATCCTCTTGCCGAAGCCGTCCCTGCTGACCTCAAGAAGGTCGAGCTTTTCGACAACAATGTCCATTGAAACCACCTTGTCGCCCTTCCTGAGCGTTATTCCCTTCACTCCGCCCGCCGTGCGTCCCATCGGCCTTACGTCGCCTTCCTTGAACCTTATCAGCAGGCCGTTCTTGGTGGAGAGGATCACCTCTTGCTTGCCGTCTGTTTCCCTTACCCATCCCAGTTCGTCGCCGTCCTTCAGATTTATCGCGATAATGCCGGTCCTTCTTATGTTCTCGAAATCATCGAGAGACGTTTTCTTAATCACGCCGTTCATCGTCGCCATAACAAGAAATTTTTCTTTCTCGAAAGTTTTTACCGGTATCGCGGCCGTAACGTGCTCTTCTTTTCCAACTTCGAGAAGGTTCTCGATGGAAAGTCCTTTGGCCGCTCTGCCGGCTTCCGGTATCTCATAAACGCGCTTCTTGTACACTCTGCCCTTGTTCGTAAAGAACAAGATATAATTCAAAGTTGATGCGGCGATTATCTTGTCTATCTGGTCCTCTTCTCTCGTCGCCATGCCGGTGACGCCCTTCCCGCCCCGCAGCTGCGACCTGAAGACCGAAACGGGCATCCGCTTGATGTAACCGTCGCGCGTGATGAGGATAGCAACTTCGATGTCCGGAATCAGCTCGTCTTCTTCTATGTCTTCAGCGGCGGCGGCCAGCTGGGTCCTTCTTTCGTCGCCGTACTTTTCTTTCATCTCGAGGAGTTCTTTCTTGATGACGCCGAGGATCTTTTTCTTGCTGGACAGGAGTTCCTTCAGTTCGCCGATCAGCTTTTTCAGGTTCTGGTATTCTTCTTCGATCTTTTCCCTCTCAAGTCCGGTAAGCCTCTGCAGTTTCATGTCCAAAATGGCCTGAGCCTGTATCCTGGTGAGTTTGAATTTTGATGTCAGGCCTTCGCGAGCTTCGTCCACCGTTTTTGATTTCTTGATGAGCGCTATCACCGCGTCCAGGTTCTTCAGGGCGATCCTCAAGCCTTCCAGGATGTGCGCCTGTTCCTCTGCGATCTTGAGGTCGTATCTTGTGCGCCTCGTGACTATCTCTTCCCTGTGCTTCACGTATTCGACTATCATGTCCTTGATCGTCAGGACCTTCGGTTCGCCGTCGACAAGAGCGAGCAGGTTTATTCCGAACGTCGTCTGCATGTCGGTGTGCTTGAAGAGCTGGTTAAGGACAACGTCCTTATTCACTCCGTGCTTCAGCTCTATGTAGACCCGCATCCCTTCGCGGTCGGATTCGTCGCGCAGGTCCACTGATACCGTGGATTGTTTTTCTTTTACGCTGTCGGCGATCTTCTCTATCAGCTGGGCCTTGTTCACCTGATAAGGAATCTCATTGACTATGATGACCTCTTTCCCGTTCTTCAGGGTTTCGATCTCTGTTTTAGCTCTTACGGTAAGAAGGCCTCTGCCCGTCGCGTACGCTTCTTTTATTCCCGCGTGCCCGCAGATGATCCCGCCGGTCGGAAAGTCAGGCCCCTTGATCGAGCTTGTTGATGTCTTCGATACTTATTTCGTTGTCATCGATGTACGCGACCGTGCCGTCCACGACTTCGGACAGATTGTGCGGCGGAATGTTCGTCGCCATGCCGACCGCGATGCCCGAAGAACCGTTGATGATGAGGTTCGGAATCTTTGATGGAAGCACGGATGGCTCTTTGAGTGATTCGTCAAAGTTCGGAACGAAGCTGACCGTTTCTTTCTCAATGTCGGCGAGCATTTCCGCGGCTTCGTGCGTCAGCCTCGCCTCGGTGTACCTCATTGCCGCCGGTGAATCTCCATCGACAGATCCGAAGTTCCCCTGGCCGTCGACGAGCAGATATCTTAATGAAAAGTCCTGCGCCATCCTGACCATTGAATCGTAGACCGCCATGTCGCCGTGCGGGTGGTATTTACCCAGAACTTCTCCGACGATCCTCGCAGATTTCTTGAAAGGTTTTCCCGGCCTCAGGCCCAGCTCGTCCATCGCGAAAAGGATGCGCCTGTGAACGGGCTTCAACCCGTCCCTTACGTCGGGAAGCGCCCTGCCGACAATGACGCTCATTGCGTAATCGATGTAAGAGGATCTCATTTCGCTCTCTATCATCGCGGGGATTATCCGAAGGCTGGCTGGTTTTGCCGGAGCTTCCTGCTCGGATCTGACCTTTTTTTCTTTCGCCGGTTTTGCGGGTTATGCCTGCTTCTTGGTTTTCTTCTCTTTTTTTGGCAACGGTTCTTTCCCTTCCTTGTTTTTCTTCTCTGCTTTATCTTTCGGCTTTTCCTGCTCTTCTTTTTTCTTCGGACCGAACTTGAATTCTCCCTGTTCTGGGTCTGTCATCAAATATCAAGCCATCTCACTTTCTTTGCGTATTCATATATGAAATCGCGCCTCGGCTCAACTTCGCTGCCCATCAGCATCTTGAATATCTCGTCGGCTTCCTCGGCATCGTCCACTTCAACCCTGAGAAGCGTCCTTTTTTCCGGGTCCATCGTCGTGTCCCAAAGCTGGGTCGGGCTCATCTCTCCAAGTCCTTTGTACCTTTGTACGTTCGCGCCGTCCTTGCCTATCTGCTTCAGAAGTTTTTCAAGCTCAGCGTCGTTGGATATCCAATGCTGGGCCTTGTTCTTTGTCACCAGATAAAGCGGCGGCTGCGCGATGAAAACGTTGCCGTTCTCGATGATGTTCCTGGCGTATCGATAAAAGAAGGTAAGGAGCAGCGTTCTTATGTGAGCGCCGTCAACATCGGCGTCGGTCATTATTATCACCTTGTGATATCTCAGTCTCTTTGCGATCTCCTCCGTGGTAAGTTCTTTTTCATCCCCGCCCCCGTTGCCGCTCATTCCGGTGATGACGGTCGGCCCGATAGCGGTTATCATTATCCTTATCTCCTCGTTGGTGAGTATCTTGTCCAGTCTGGCTTTCTCGACGTTCAATATTTTTCCGCGAAGCGGAAGTATCGCCTGGAATTCCCTGCTCCTCCCCTGCTTTGCCGAGCCGCCCGCAGAATCTCCCTCAACAATGAAGAGCTCGCACTTGGCGGGATCGCGCTCCGAACAGTCGGCAAGTTTTCCCGGGAGCGTGGAGCTGTCAAGCGCGGATTTTTTCCTCTCCAGGTCTTGCGCTTTTCTGGCCGCGGCCCTTACCCGGAAAGCAATGAGTGATTTTTCGATAAGCGCTTTAGCTGTTGACGGATTTTTGTCCAGGAACCTTTCGAGCTCGGAATCAACGATAGCATCCACGATGCCTTTCGCTTCGCTGTTGCCGAGTTTCGTCTTTGTCTGCCCCTCGAACTGCGGATTGGCTATTCTCAGGTTGATGACCGCGGTCAAACCTTCCCGCACGTCTTCGCCGGAGAGCGATTCGTCGGTCTTGAAGAATTCGTTCTTTTTCGCGTAGTTGTTGATGGAGCGCGTCAGCGCCGTCTTGAAGCCCACCACGTGCGTGCCGCCCTCTTTCGTGTTGATGCAGTTCACGAAAGAATAAACGTTCTCGTCGTAATAGTCCTTGCAGTGCTGCATAGCGATCTCGACAGCTATGCCCTCTTTTTCCTGGGACATGTAGATGGGCGGAACGTAGAGGACGGTTTTCCCTTTGTTGAGATGCTCGACGTATGAAACGATCCCGCCCTCATAATGGAAAGTATCGTCTTTTTTCTCGCGCTCGTCGATGAGCACTATCTTGATGCCTTTGTTGAGATACGCCAGTTCCTGCATCCTGTGTTTAATCGTGGTGTAGTCGTAATCCAGCTCCTCGAATATTTCCTTGTCGGCTTTGAAAACAACGATCGTTCCGGTGTGCCGCTCCGGATTTTTCTCCGCCACGACCTTCGGAGCCTTTGCGTGTCCTCTGTCAAAATGCTGGGTATAGACCTTGTTGTCCCTGTGTATCTCCACTTCCATCCATTCCGAGAGCGCGTTGACGCACGAAACGCCGACGCCGTGCAGTCCGCCGGAAACCTTGTATGATCCGGTCCCGAATTTTCCGCCGGCATGCAGAGTCGTCAGTACGACTTCCGCGGCGGGCTTTTTTGCTTCCTTGTGCATGTCGATGGGTATGCCGCGCCCGTTGTCTTCAACGCTGACGGAGTTGTCCTTGAATATCTTTACGAGAATAGTGTCGCAGTATCCGGCCAGAGCTTCGTCGATGCTGTTGTCCACGACCTCATATATAAGATGATGGAGTCCGGCCCTGTTGGTTGATCCGATGTACATGGCGGGTCTTTTGCGGACAGCCTCTATCCCGCCCAGTATCTTTATTTTTGACGCGTCGTATTCAGACCCGCTTGATTTCGGTTTACTTTGTTTTTCGGCCACGCTGTCTCCTTTCAAGTATCTTCTCGTCCGTTTTTTTTGCTGTTTGGTCTCTCCTCGCCCTGTGGAACTCGGTCTCCGATGTTCCCTGCAGCTCCTGCCTCGCATCCGCGTAGTTAGTTTTGGGATGCGCGTTGACGAACCTTATGAGCTTCACGTTCTTATCAAACGCGATCTTCCTGGAACACACCGGACACACGTTTCCTTCGCCACGGAACTCCGCGGAACAAATGCCGCAGGCTTTCACGGCAATTTCATTCTTCGGCTCTTCCTTCGATCTGAAAACGCCGGCCTTGACCTTAATGTCTTTAACGACCCTTTTGCCGAACGCCGCATTCAGTTTGATCATGATATCTGATTTCAGCAGGTTGATCTGCTGGCCCCAGGTCGAGTTCTTGACGTTCACATATAAAATCCCGTCGACAAATTTGTCCGGCTGAGCGTTCTCTGTTACGCCCGCGCTGTTCACCCTGCTCCACATGCTGGTGATCTTGTATTCCTCCATAACCCTTGGTATTCCGAGGTTTCCTTCGATGACGTTCTCGAGTACGTCTTTAAGCTGCGTTATCATGTTCCAATGCCTGGATTATCCTTCCCTGTCTTACTTCGTACAATCTAGCGCCCGCCCTGAATTCGTCCCTTAGCAGGTTCAGGTCCGTCAATGTGACTATGCACTGCGACCCGTCGCCGGTCACGCCCAGAAGCGCCTTGCTCCTCTTTATGTCGAGCGCCGAAAAAACATCGTCGAGCAAAAGTATCGGCTTTTCACCGGTAACAGCTTTAAGGAATTCCACTTCGGCCAGCTTCAGAGCGAGCACGATCGTTTTTCGCTCGCCAGATGACGCGAAATTCCTGGCGTCCACGCCCGAAAGAACGATCTTGAAGTCATCCCTGTGCGGACCCACCGTCGTAGCGCCTCTTGCGATGTCATAGCTCAGCGACCGTGAAAGCCTCATCTTGAACTTGAACGCGTCCGTCTCTCCCGACGGCTGGTATGAAAGCTTGAGCTCGTTGTCTCCTCCGCCAAGGGATTTGATCACAAGGTTCGCCGTCGCGCCAATTTCCTTTATTACCTTTGCCCTTATCTGAGTGAGCCACGATCCGGTAGTAGCCAGCTGCTCGTCCCATTCGCAAACGCCTGCGCCGGCGGACTGGTTCAATGCGCTGTTCCTCTGCTTCAAGATGCGATAGTAATCCCTCAGGTTGTACGCGTAATTCTTGCTTGCCTGCGAAAGCGCTATATCAAGGAATCTTCTTCTTGCGTGAGGCCCGCCGCTGACTATGTTGATGTCTTCTCCGTGGAACAAGACCGTTCTCAATCCGCCGATCAGCTCAATGGATCTTTTGTTGCTCTCGCCGTTCAGTTCAACTTTTTTGCCGCTCTTCGATACCTGCACGGCTATGGCGAACTCCCCGGAGGAATTCTGCCCTTCTCCCCGGACGCACGCTTCGTTCTGGCCCCAGGTTATGACTTGATGAGTTTCTGCGGTCCGGTAAGACCTTCCGACAGAGAGCATGAAAACGGCTTCGATGAGGTTCGTCTTTCCCTCCCCTACTCCGCCGTAAAATACCGTTGTGCCTTCGCCGATTGCGACTTCGCCCTCGGAAAAGTTCCGGAAATTATTGAGCTTAAGTTTTTTGATCCGCATTCTTTATCTGTTATGCTGAGGTTTCGGCCACCCTTATGGGCATTATTATGTACGTGAAATCTTCTCCGCCCACCGGCCGCATCAGTCCGGGGCTAAGAGGCCCGGAAAGTTCCAGCACGATCTTCTCTTCCTTTATGACCTTAAGAGCGTCCATTATAAGCCGTACGTTGAACGCCACTGTGGCTTTATCTCCGCCTTTGATCTCCGCTTCTATGACCTCGTTGACGTTGCCCACGTCCGGCGCGCTTGCTATGACGTACATCTTTCCGCCCTTAACTTCAAGCCTGATGATGTTCGCGCTGCTTGACGCAATGACCGCCGCCCGCTCTATCGCCGAAAGAAAAGTTTTGGTGTTCATGTTCACCTTTATCTCGCTGCCTTTGGGTATGACCTGCTTATAGTCCGGGAACTGCCCCTGGATCAGCCTGGAGACGATATATGTATCCTTGTAGCCGAATGCTATGTGATCGGCGCCCAGCGTTACCTCCACCGAGCCGTTAGGATCCGATTGGATGATCCTGGCAACCTCTGAAAGAGCTTTCGCCGGAACGATAACGCCAGATTCGAGAGTGATCGTTGCGGAGAGCTTGGTCCCTCTTTTTGATAATCTGTATCCATCCGTTGATACCATTCTTATGTTCGATGAGTCGCCGGATATCTGCGATTTGCCGAATTCCATGAGCACGCCGCTCAGAACGTATTTTTCTTCGCTCATAGAAACTGAAAAAACGGTTTGATCGATCATTTCCGAGAAAGCGGCTGCGTCGATAGTGAAACTCTTGCCTTCTTTTATCTTGGGCAGCGCTGGGAATTCATCGGGAGACAGGCCATTAATGTTGAAATTTGATTGTTTGTACGAGATCTTCACTATACCTTTTTCCATGGTCTTTATGGTGATATCCGTGTCAGGCAGCTTTGATACTATCCCCGAAAATATTTTTGCCGGAACAAGTATCGCGCCTTCTTCGTCGATCGTAGCTTTAACGAAGACCTCCATGCCTATTTCAAGGTTATTCGCCGATATCTTTAGTTTTGATTTTGACGCTTCAAGTAAAATGTTGCCGATTATCGGAAGTGTGCTTCTTGTGGATACGATCCTTTCAACGTTCTGGACCCCCTGATACAAACCGCTCCTCTCGCATTTGAATTCCATCTTAGTTATCCCCCATTCATATATTATCTTATTATTACTATTACTATTGTATTATTAATATATTAAATACAGTAGTAGTAGTAGGCGTTCCAATATGTTAGCAACGCTATATTTTCACGCTCTATCAATAAGAATTATATCAGAAGCTGCCCAATTTGTCTGTGTATATTTTTGTTGATAACCCGCCCAATGCAGCCCATTATCTTCTTAACATATTATGTACAAGATACCCACCGGCCAATGTTGATATCAACCTTTGGTCGGAACGTGCTTAAGTATGTTGTTTGAGATGGTCTTAACCGCCTCTTCTATTTCAGGGTTTGACCTTATCTCTTCGGAGATCTTATCGCAGGCGTGCATTACCGTTGTGTGATCGCGGCCGCCGAACTCTTCGCCGATCTTTGGAAGAGATGTTGATGTCATCGTCCTCGCCAGATACATCGCGACTTGCCTCGCGTTGGCTATCTCCTTAGTCCTGGTTTTTGCCGTCATATCCTCTATTTTAATGCTGTAATACTCTGAGGCCATTTTTTTGATGAGGTCGATATCTATGGATGACTTGTCCCGTACCGGCGACATGATATCTTTCAATATGGTCTCTGCCAGGGAAAGGGTTATTTCCTCTCCGGTAAGCGACGCATAGGCGATCACTTTTATGAGAGCGCCTTCCAGCTCCCTGATGTTCGAGACCATTTTTTGAGCGATAAGGCCCAGAACATCCTGAGGGACAGCAAGTTCTTCCATCTCAGATTTCTTTTTTAATATTGCTATCCTTGTCTCGAGGTCCGGCGGCTGAATGTCGGCGATAAGGCCCCATTCAAAGCGCGACCAAAGCCTTTCTTCAAGCGTCGGGATCTCTTTTGGCGGCCTGTCGCTCGAAAGAACTATCTGTTTGCTCGTCTCGTGAAGGGTATTGAAGGTATGAAAAAATTCCTCTTTTGTGCGGTCCTTTCCGGCCAGGAATTGGATATCGTCGATCATCAAAAGGTCCGCCGACCTGTATTTGTTCCTGAATTCAGAAGTTGTATTGTGAGTAATGGCGTTGATCAGGTCATTCGTGAATTTCTCCGAGGTGACATATATGACCTTTGCCGCTCTGTTCTTCTTTGTAACGTAATGAGCGATAGCCTGCATCAGATGCGTCTTGCCGAGCCCCACCCCACCATATATGAAAAGCGGATTGTACGCCTTTGCCGGCGCTTCAGCTACGGCCAGTGCTGCGGCATGGGCGAACCTGTTCCCGTGCCCCACGACGAAGGTATCAAATGTATATTTTCTGTTGAGATAAATATTTCCCGTGTCCACCGGCGGCACCGGAGGCAGCTCCATCTGAAAGCCCGAATTCTCCAGCGGCGGCGTTACAAAAAGCTCTTTAGGCCCCACCACAAAGAGGACCTCTGAAACGCCGCTTGATTGAAGTTTGTCTTTTATCGCGCCGGA
This sequence comes from uncultured bacterium, assembly GCA_963727815.1. Classification (GTDB taxonomy): domain Bacteria; phylum Margulisbacteria; class WOR-1; order CAVSGV01; family CAVSGV01; genus CAVSGV01. The sequence goes on along the minus strand of CAVSGV010000006.1, from coordinate 299,546 downwards.
TGCGCTTTCGGTGAGCCAGTTTCGTAGAACTTCATTCGGAACAGCCACTGTTATTTTTCCATTAACTAGGGACATAGGCTTGGCCGACGAAAGCAACGCGCCGTAAATTGGCTTGCTTACGCTTTTTTCAACCGAAACAAGAAGATCATTCCAAAGCTTATTAAGTTCCATCAAACGATTCCCTTTCCACAAGTTATCCACATTTTATTCTACAGAACGATAGCCGCCCCTTAAAATTTGGCAACAGAACAACTAAAATGTGCTAGCCAACAGAGTTATCCACATTTTGCGATTTGTTGTGGATAAGCGCTCAAGTCAAACAGTAAAGAGTGACGACATGAAAAGCAAGCAAGACGCTTAAGCAGTCTCATTATAACAATGCCTGTGGATAAATGCAAGCATAAGATAAGCTCGTATCTCAAAGGCCCAGGCAATGATTATCAATTATCGACTCGGGAAACAAAATTATTCTCTCTGATGTTTTTCATATTTTCTGTTTTGTAAATAATTCATAATGGTGTTGTTGACAATACTCTGCATCTAAAATATAATCGCAAAGGACTGGAGGGCCGACAAAATGGTAAAGAGAACGTTTCAGCCGCACAATACGAAAAGAAAAAGAGGGCATGGATACAGAAAGCGCCTTAAAAGGACGCTTCTCAGAAGGATGCGCAAGGGCAGGAAGAGGCTAATGCCATAGATGCTCGTTCAAAGCCTCAAGGATAAGTCTGAGTTTGACGTTGTTTTCAATGAAGGCAGAAGATACCAGGGGAAATATTTATCTTTGATAATAAGGCGCGGCACCAACGGAGTCAAGCTGGGCATAATAGTCAATAAAAAATATGGTGGCGCTGTTGAGAGGAACAAGATCAAGCGGCGGATCAAGGAAGCAATAAGAAAATTTTCGAGCGCGGCCAAAAAAGGAACAGAGATTGTTGTGCTTCCAAAACCGGGTGCGGCCAGGATCGGATATAAAGAGATAGCTGATGACATAGCGATAATTGCAGGGAAAGCGGATATCATATAACAGGACACAGCTCTGATAGGACTTGAAGGTGGAATGTGATCAAAAAAGCTTTAATATTTATTATAATTGCCTATAAAAAGCTTATTTCCCCCTTTATACCCGGCAACTGCAGATATTATCCATGCTGTTCCGAATATGCCATAAAGGCGATCGATAAACATGGCTCAATAATTGGCCTCAGAATGGCAATTATTAGGCTGTTGCGATGTAATGGGTTCTTCAAGGGCGGCTATGACCCTGTAAAATAGGGCTAATTGTTCCACGTGGAACATTTTTGCCAAGGTGGTTAAATGAATATTATACATGTTTTGTCTCTATGGATGATGGACGCACTCAGGCTGCTTTTTAACATTTGCGGCAACTGGGGCCTTGCCATTATTCTGCTTACAATAGCGGTAAAGGTCATTCTTTATCCGCTGACGCTTCAGTCGACCAAACAAATGGCAGCCATGCAGAAACTGCAGCCGAAACTTGAGGCTCTCCAGAAGAAACTTAAGGACGCGCCAGACAAGCTCCAAAAGGAAACTATGGACCTTTATCGAAGAGAAGGGGTAAACCCGCTTGGCGGATGCCTCCCAATGCTGCTTCAAATACCAATCTTCCTAGCCCTTTTCTTTGCGCTCACTAGCAAAGACTTTTCGGCCGTCTTGGGCTCTGCAGGGGCACACGCGCAATTCCTTTGGATAAAGAACCTGTCTTTCCCTGACCCGCTTTATATTTTGGTCGCCCTGATCGGTCTTTCTACGTATTGGTCGTCGGTTACCATGCCCGGCGGCATTAAGCAGCAGAAAAGCATGCTATATTTCATGCCGGCCTTCATAGCGGTTATAAGCTTGAAATTCCCGGCGGGGGTTCAGCTTTATTGGGTCGCCCAAAACCTGCTGACAGTAGCTCAGCAGATGTATATCATGAGAAAATAGGAGGGAATAGAATGGCAAATGCGGTTACGATGAAAGGGAAAACAATCGACGAAGCGGTAAATTCTGCGCTTCAGGTCCTTGGGCTTGGCAGGGAGGATGTGGAAGTCAGGGTTATAAGTGAACCGGAAGCAGGCGTTCTGGGAATGTTCGGTGGCAAGGAAGCAGAGGTTGAGGTGTCCCCAAAGCTGCCCGTTGGAGAGGAAGCCAAGGGCGTTGTTCAAGAGATACTCGATAAAATGCAGTTTATTACGATCGTATCGATCAAGAACGAAGAAACAGATACCGTATATCTCGATGTGAAAGGCGAAGACATGGGCAGGATAATTGGCAGGGCAGGGGCCACGATCGATGCGCTGCAATACCTCTCGGGCATCATTTTAAGCAAAAAGCATGCCAGGAAAATAAGGATAATCGTAGATGCGGAGGGTTATAGAGACAAGAGAAAGCAACAGGTAACGGAGGATGCCGAACTTATCGCGAAAGATGTTGAAAAATCTGGCAAAGAAAAAGTTCTTCCGCCCATGTCAGCAGCTGACAGGAGAGTTATACACATGTTCATACAGGAAAGCTTTCCCGGGCTGACTTCTTTTAGCCGGGGTGAAGGCTCGAATAGACAATTGGTGATAGCGCCGAAGGAACCCAAGGCCTAGGAGCTTAATTAATTTGGTTTTTGACACAATAGCTGCCATTGCAACCCCGCTTGGGGGAGAGTCTGGAATTGGGATAATAAGGATCAGCGGGCCTAAAGCGGCCAAAACGATCAAACATTTATTCAAACACCCTAAACAAGCACGTCTTATCAGCCACATGGCCATGCCCGGATGGATCATTGAACGTTCAAGGCCGATAGACCGCGTGATGGTCACCTATATGTCTTCCCCGAAGACATATACTGGCGAAGACGTAGTGGAGATAAGCTGTCATGGAGGGAGCCTCATACTCAAACGCATCCTTGAATTGGTAATAATGAACGGGGCAAGACTGGCGCAGAGAGGGGAATTCACCAAAAGGGCGCTCCTTAACGGTAAAATTGATCTTACCCAGGCAGAGGCTGTTATTGACCTTATTAAGGCTAGGACCAGGCAGGGGGCTGAAGCTGCCGCAGCACACCTCAAAGGCTCGTTATCAATGAAGATCGGGGCCATCAGGGGCGATCTTATGCGCCTTATGGCACAAATAGAGGCCTCCATAGATTTTCCTGATGAAATTGGCGGAATAAACAGGCAAAAAGCCCGAAAAACCCTCATTTTCTCGGTTAAGGGCATTAAAGCGCTGATCTCTACGGCAGATATTGGCCGCATACACCGGGAGGGTCTTAAAGTTGCGATAATCGGCAGGCCGAACGTGGGCAAATCAAGCCTATTGAACGCCTTTCTGAAGGAAGAAAGAGCTATCGTTACTGAGGAACCAGGAACCACTAGAGACACAATTGAAGAACCAATTAATATCAAAGGAATTCCTGTCATATTGATAGATACCGCCGGGATAAGGGCCTCTCATAACAAGGTTGAAATGATCGGTGTCGATAAAGCAGTAAGGGCAATGGATCGTTCCGATATTGTCCTGCTTGTTTTTGATGCGTCAGAGATATTGACGGAGGATGATTTTGACCTACTTCGGATGACAAAGGGCGCAACAAGGCTGGTAGCATTGAATAAAACCGATAAGCCGGTGAGGCTTAATGTGGGCAAACTCAGAGCGCAGGCTGGAGACATGAGTAAAATTATCAGGATATCCGCTCTTAATGGAGAGGGAATAGATAAACTTGAGGATGGACTGCTCCGCTTGACGGCTGCTAATAAAGTAGTGGCGAGCAATAGCGAGGTAATGGTAAACTTGCGGCAGAAGGAAGCCCTGATCCGGGCGGATGAGTATTTGCACAAAGCGATGGATTCGGTGGACAAAGGCATGCAAGACGATTTTGTTTCAATTGACTTAAAGGGAGCCATCGCGAACTCTGGGGGAAATAACCGGGGAGGAAGCGAGCGAGGAGATAATTAACAGGATATTTGAGGATTTCTGTGTAGGGAAATAGCCATTGTTTCACGTGAAACATTATGCACAGGTGGATAAGGGGTGTGGATAAGTGACAGCTAAGATAATAGACGGCAAATTAAGGGCAAAACAGATTCGAGATGACATCAAAAGGCAGGTTATTGATGCACAAAAATTGGGGATCAGGCCAAAACTGTGCGTAGTGCTTGTGGGGGACGATCCAGCGTCGCACATATACGTTTCGAACAAGGAAAAAGATTGCGCGGAAGTGGGGATATTATCTGAGACCTTGCGCCTGCCGGCGAACGCAAAGGAATCCGAGGTCATAGCGGCCGTTGAACAGCTTAATAAGGACAGATCTGTACATGGGATGATCGTTCAGCTGCCTTTGCCGGACCATATATCTGAGGAAAACGTACTTTCAAGGATTCTTCCTTTGAAAGATGTTGATGGCTTGGGAGTCCAAAACCTTGGCATGCTGCTCAAAGGGGAAGGGGATCCGCTGGTCTCTTGCACGCCCCAGGGTTGCATTGACCTCATCAATACAACGGGGATCGAAATAAAAGGGAAGAACGCTGTTGTTGTCGGCAGAAGCAATATTGTTGGGAAACCGATGGCGATTCTGCTTCTTCAAAATCACGCAACCGTGACCATATGCCATTCAAGAACGATAGACCTTCCGTCGATAACAAGCCGAGCCGATATATTGGTGGCTGCGATAGGGAAGGCGAACATGATCAAGGCTGATATGATCAAGAAAGGCGCGATTGTTATCGATGTCGGCATGAACAGGACAGGCAAAGGATTGGTCGGCGACGTTGATTATGAAAACGCTAAAGAAGTCGCGGGATACATCACCCCTGTTCCTGGAGGCGTAGGGCCGATGACCCGAGCCATGCTGTTAAAGAACACACTAAAGACAGCTTTAAGAAGATAGCTGGTTCTTTTTCCCTTGAATTCTTTTCAATCGAAGCGAGGCTTTGCTTTCGATCTCCCATTCTACTATCTCTGACTTCCTGAAGTTCATTGCCGATGCTATTGCTGCGGGCAAATTTATGACCCACTGAAGGCTTTTGCCCCGCTTGATGGCCTGCAGTTTCGTCGGGTATCCCATGTATAGTTATATTACTATACAATTAGTCCAGAAATCAAACAATATCTGATGACTTCGGGGAGTTGTCGGAAAGTCGATTATTTGATATAATTCACCTCTATTATGTCAGTTCCATTTTTTGACCTGAAGATCCAGAATTCTAAACTGCGCAAAGAGATCGATGCGGCGGTATCGGCTGTTATCGACGGCGCGCATTTTATTTTGGGATCAAATGTTTCGGAGCTCGAAAAAGAGGCGGCTGCTTACCATAAAGCTCAATTCGCCGTTGGAGTGGCTTCCGGGACCGACGCGATACATCTTGCTTTAAGGGCGGTCGGGATCGGGCCGGGCGACGAAATTATCACAACGCCGTTCACATTTGTGGCGACCGCTGAAGTCATATCATATACTGGCGCCACTCCGGTTTTCGCCGATATAGACCCCGACACGTTCAATATTGACCCGACATCTATCAAGAAAAAACTCACGAAACGGACGAAAGCTGTCATCCCGGTGCATTTATACGGACAGCCGTGCGCCATGAACGAGATCATGTCGATAGCGAAACAGAACGGACTAAGGGTGATCGAGGACTCGTGCCAGGCGATCGGAGCGAAGATCGGCGGCTGGAACGTTTCAACGATCGGCGACGCCGGATGCATTTCTTTCTTCCCTACTAAAAATCTCGGCGGGTTTGGCGACGGGGGAATGGTAATAACCGATGACGAAGAGATATATAACACGATAAAGGTACTGAGAGGGCATGGAAGCAGGATAACATATCATTATGACATGGTCGGCTATAACAGCAGGCTGGATGAATTGCAGGCGGCCGTCCTGCGAGTAAAATTGAATCATCTTGAGGCTTACATGGAAGCAAGGAGGACGAATGCTTCGCTTTATAACAAGCTCCTTTCGGGAAGCGGCGTTCAAACTCCGAAAGAATACAAGGACGTAAGGCATGTTTATAACCAATATACGATCAGAGTAAAGGAGCGCAACAAACTCCAGGAATTCCTCAAATCAAGGAACATTGGATCGTCCATTTATTATCCCTTGTCCCTCCACCTGCAGAACGTTTACAAGGACCTTGGGTACAAGGCGGGGAGCTTGCCGAACTCCGAAAGGGTGCAGGGCGAGGTCCTGTCGCTCCCGATATTCCCGGAACTTACCGAAGCTCAAATAGCCGAGGTTTGCGATGCCATCAAGGAATTCGTAAATAAATGAAACGCCTGAAGATCGGCGTCATCGGCTGCGGAGTAATGGGCGGTTTCCATCTTAAACAATACAAGAACATCCCCGAGGCGGAAATAGTCGGCGTTTCCGATATCGACCCAACAAGAGCGCCGAATGACGTCACATTCTATAAAGATTACCATGGCCTTCTTGAGTTGTGCGATGCTGTTTCGATAACAACGCCAACATCCATGCATTATGAAATAGGGATGCAAGCGCTGGACTGCGGATGCAGCTGCCTCATAGAAAAACCGATAGCTCTCGACCATCAACAGGGCGGAAAACTTATCAAAAAAGCCAGAGAGAGGAAACTCACTTTGGCAGTCGGGCACATCGAACGCTTTAACCCGGCATTCACCGGACTTTTAAAGCATCTGCGGGGAGGAAAGCCCGATGTCATCGATATTAGAAGGCTTTCTCCATTTCCGGAGAGGATCGCCGACGTGTCGGTCGTCATCGACATGATGATACACGACATAGACCTGGCGAGAAAGCTGGCAGGGTCGGAAGTGAAGCGTGTTAATGCGATGGGGAAAAAAGTTAGAACGAACAGGCTCGATTCCGCATTCGCCGTCATCGTGTTCAAGAACGGCGTGATTGCTAATATCGAAGCAAGCAGGGTGCACAATGAAAAGGTAAGGTCGCTGGTGGTATCGTCAGGCGCGTCGCTGTATGAAGCAGATCTGCTCAACAAATCGCTGAAAGTGAATCGAGATGAAAGAACGGAATCGATCAAAACCGAAACGCTGGACCAGCTGAATGTGGAACTCAGGGATTTCATCAACTCGATAGAAAAGAAGCGAGATCCCTTGGTTACCGGCAAGGACGGACTTGCGGCGCTTGAAATAGCCGAACAAATTGAAAAGGCGGCGGTGGCCCAATGCTCATAAAGATCTTGGCGTTCGTTGTGGTTTTCAGCGTGGTAACTCTTGCGCATGAATTTGGACATTTCATTTTCTCCCGCAGAGCGGGAATCCGGGTATTAGAGCTTGGTCTCGGGTTCGGTCCAAGGATCTTCGGCATAAGGAGCGGTAATACGCTCTTCAGCCTTAACATGATCCCGGTGCTTGCGTTCGTCAGGATAGGCGGGCTGGACGAGATAGAAGGCGACCCGAACGAAAAGGTACCGCCGGATGAAAGTTATGCGGGGAAAACGCCGGCTCAAAAGTTCTGGTCAATATTCGGCGGTCCGTTGTTCAACATTTTACTTGCGTTCGTCATATTATATTTTATGTTCACCTTTACCGGCGTTCCAAGGGGAGTATCGAACGAGATCGCGGAGATATCTCCGGGCTCCGAAGCCGCGAGGATCGGCCTGATGAGCGGCGACAGGATCATCGCGATGTCCGGCCAAAGGATCACCGTAATGACCGACGCCGTAGATACGATCCATAAAAGCGCCGGGAAGAAATTAACGCTGACGATCGACCGGGCCGGTTCCATCAAGAGATTCACCGCTGTGCCGCGATTGAACGGGAAAATGAAGATAGGGCTTGTCGGCTTCTCGCTTAAACCCGTTTATTACAGAACGAATCCGATATCCGCCATTTATGAAGCGGCTTTGCAGGTAGGCTCAACGAGCCTGTATGTTCTCTATGTTCTCGGGCTTCTTATCATCGGCAAGATCTCGATCATGGAGCTGGCGGGACCCGTCGGTATCGCCCAGTTCACGGGACAAGTAGCGGGGGAGGGCATCATCCCATTGCTTTCATTCACGGCCTTCCTCAGCATCAACCTTGGCCTGGCGAACCTCCTGCCGATCCCTGCTCTCGACGGAGGAAGACTGGTCTTCATCTTGATAGAGGCGGTGAGAAAAAAAGCCATTGACCTGAAGATCGAGAACAGGATACATCAAGTGGGATTGTCATTGCTTCTTGCTTTAATGGCGGTCGTGACAGTGAACGACATCTTCAGGATCTTCAGAAAATAAGGATCAGTATCCTACGTCCCAGTTGAACAGCTCTTCCTGTTTCGCTTTCACATAAGGCGTTTCCGAAAGGATCTCCGCGGCCTCTGCTCTTGTCATGCTCTTGTTGGGTTCAAAGGGCTTGTCGGTAAGATATATCAACAGACCTGCGGCCTTTGCTGCCGATATCTGTTTGGCCGCCCAGTGCCGCCCTGGAACGTCGGGGAAAGGCCCAGATGTCAATTCCGCGGTCACGGACAGTTGAGAAAATCTGGAAAGAATGGTGACACCCTCCGCCCTTGAAAGCGTTCTTGCGGGCTTGAAAGTCTTATCCGGATATCCCGAAACCAGACCGCGGTCTACGCCCGTCTTTACATAAAACGACGCCCAATGCTTCTTGGGAACGTCCTTGAACTCCGTTGCCGAAGATTCCGGCGTGGCGCCTCCCTGTGTGCGCACAAGCAGGACGGTAAGTTCCGACCTGCTGATCTGTTTGTTCGGACGGAAAGAACCGTCCGGATATCCGCCGATGAGCTTCAGCGCTGCCAGAACACATATCTTGTTCTTTGCCCAGAAATTATCAGGCACGTCGGTGAAGGAAGGAAGCCTAAGAACGCGAAGCGGATATTCCTTGAGGATCTCGCCGTTCACGTCGGTACATTTTACGTTGACGCTATTTTTACCTATATCTTTCACTTCTATAGTGGTTGAAAAATGCTCGTTAACAACATCAACGAGCTGATCGTTAACAAGTACCCTTTCCACCTGAGGCGAAAGGACCTCTCCGCTTACCTGAAGGTAATCGCTGTAGATAATGGTCCTGTCGGGCGTATAGAGAAAAAGAAAATCCTTGGACTCTTCTGGCGTGACGGCTTTCGGTTTTGCGATCGGAGCGGAGGGTGCGTTATATGAGATAGAGAAATAATGTGTCACGTTCTCCGTGAGAGGGCCGTATTGGTGGTAAGCGTAATCAAGTCCGAAATCCCCGTACCAGAAACCGAGCCCGAAAGTCAGATTGTTATCCACGCCGTCACCGGCGGAAGTCGTGGAATAAACATCCTGGTCGATACCCACTCTGAAAGCAAGAGCCTTGTTGGCCCACCATTCAAGGCCTGTATGATAAATGACCGGTCTCTCAGACAGCGCGCCCTGTTCCATGTCCAGATTCCAAAAAAGGTCCTGTGGGAATTTCCAGCGGCCGTCCTCGCCAAGGGCCTTGAAACTCATGCCCAGCTTGTAATTGGCAGGGATGGCTTCCACGGCACCGCTGTTCCAGACAAGATTCCCGCTGAAAATACTGCCGCTCGCATTTGGAAGCAGGTTCTGCCCGTAAAATCCGACCTTCAACCAGTCCGCAGCCTTGTATATTAATCCGAGGTCGACATCGTGGCCGCTGGCATAAGAATCCTCCGTTGCCTTGAGGCTCTGATAGAACAATTTGAGACTGGCGCCGAACATGAGTTTATCAGACTGAGGGAAATTTAAATATTTTGACACCTGCGTGCTGTAAGTAAAAAGAAAGACGCTGCTGTTGTACGCGGCTGATAATGTGTCCAACGGGAGGATCCTGTCCGTTATGGGATCTCTGTAAGTGGTAAAGATGTTGCCGCCTATGTTCGCGCCGACATAACCGATGCCTATCGCGTCCTGGCCGAGGGTCTTATGCACGCCAATAGTTGTGTAAGTGATCTCCGAGATCAAGTCGCTGTACATGCTTGTGACGCCCCAATCATGAGTATAGGCAAGGCCGGCAGGATTAAGGAAGATGGAGCTTGTATCATCGGCCGCGCCGATGAAGGCCTTTCCCATCCCAAGCGCTCTTGTGCCAACGCCTATGTCAAGCGGGTCTATGGTGGCCTTCACGTCGCACAAAGCTGGAGAGCAGGCGGCGATCGAAAAAACCAGTACAGCAAGAAAAAATCTTTTCATTGTCTGTTCACGACCACTACTTTAATAGTTGCTATGACGCGGTTCCCGGAAGCTATTTTAACTATGTAAATGCCTGTCCCGATCTCTTCGTTGAAATTGGAAAGGCCGTTCCAGAAAACCTCATTGTATCCGGCGGTGCCGCCCGGAGTTCCGGCAGCGATCCTTTTATTGAAAACGACGGTCCCCTTTATGCTGTATATGTATATTTGGACGTCTGAATCCACCGTAAGCGTATAAGCTAAGGTCGTGCCGCCCCCAGATTCGAACGGGTTCGGGTAGTTAACGGCGGGGCCGATCGTTTTTACCTCGCCGCCCATTACCTGAAGGTTTACCACGGACTCCTCCGTGGGATTGCCGTTCACATCCCAGACCGTTAGCGTCATTGTGTATATGCCCGGGGGAATGTTGGTCGGGAACCTTAAGTTCAGGTAGCCGGTAGCATTGTCGTAAATGCCGCCTATCTCCGGGGTCCCGAACGTGTATGACATGCTGTTCGCCGATATCTCAACGGTGGATATCGCCGCAAAACCAAGCGGATCATAAAGATTAGCGGTTATCACCGGGTTCGGAGATATGACGTCGCCTGGATATCTTATCCAGCCGTCTATTTTAAAATTTGATATCGTGGGAGGCAGGCCTGCTGTTGTCCTGAAGGTCCAGGCCAGCGGCACAGGAAGCGGGTTCATAGCCTTGTCTGCCGCGGTGGAGTCGATCGTAACGGTGTAATAGGTGTTTTCCGTCAGCCCCAGACCGCTTAAAACATAAACAACCTCACTGCTTGAAGGCCAGCTATAACTCGATATAGTGACGGGAGGGGAAACATGTATTGCGTTTTGTACGCTGTTTTGGTTCATCGTATCATCGAATTGAACAGAGATATCCGCGTTCAACGGGACGTACATGTCATGGTCAGCTGGCGTGAAAGATTCCCATGTGGGCGGAAGGCTGTCGATGGCTGTTTCACGGGTCGATGCAGCCGTGGAATAATTGAAAGAGCCGTCATACGAGAACGCGGAGAAATAATAAGTGGTCCCGCTTGTAAGGCCTGTGGCCATGTAGCCGCCGCTTGAAATGGGAACATTAGCCAGGAAGTTCCCGTCGGTCTCATTTGTAGGATATGCGGTAAGGCTCCATCGTATCAACGTTCCAACGGCATCAGATTGATTTGTCGGCGTCCAGGTCAAGATCAAATTGCCGGAGACCTCTCTTGTAGCGTTAAAACTGATCGGCGGCCCCGGAGGGGTATTATCGAATAAAATGCTGGTCGCGAACGCCGTCACGTCTCCCGGACCGTTGATATCCCACTTCTCATTGATGAGCGTTCCCTGCACCTGATAAACCTCCGATGTCCCCCAATAGGTGGAAGAAGAAGCTTCGGTGCTGTTCCACGCCCTGACGTAAATGTTCCATCCGCTCATCACAGCCCCGCCGATGCCGACGGACTCATCGGTCGAGAACTTTCCTTGAGCCCCAAGGAAATTCTGTCCAACGAAGGTCGTATCTACAAGCACATCGCCGTTGGTGGGATTGCCGTTTTTATCGGGCAGATGAGGAATGGAGCCGCTGCCTATGTGTATTATCTGAATGAGATCGCCGGTATCAAGGTTGCCGTACAAAGGCGTGCCGCTCTGATCGACTATCCAGGAAAGCTCCTGCGTCCCGGTGGTGATCTCAAGGTTATTGTTCGCGAGGGCTCCGCCGCACATAAGAACGGATCCCAATAAAATGATCATCGCCAGCCTGATGCTCTTCATTTACGGCCTCTTTTCCATATTATATTATTATACATTCATTTTCTCCAAATCAGTATGGCTTTGGATATGACCATATAAAACCGCTGTGGTTCGGCTGAACCTCTATCCAGTAGCCTTTGCCCGGCGTGAACTTCATTGTTGACGGATGATTTCCCATGAAAGCTTCCCCGTTGATGGATGGATTTACATTGTCCACCACCCATGAACAATCAAAACCGTCCGTTGAAGTGTTATATGTCCAGACCTGGTCGGCCGAAGGCGCGTTCGGCGCTCCCGTAATGCCGCTGCTATATATATTTGAATTATTGATCGGGACCTGGATCGGGAAGCATGTCCCGACCATGTTCATGCCCGTAGATACCACGATAAACCTGCCGGTGGTCGAAACTTCGCCGATGAGCGAAACATATGTGGCCGGGTGTCCGGCCCTTACGTTCAGATACCAGCCTTCATCCGAACCGATCGTAACGGTGGAATATGAATTGCTTTCCATCCAGTGGCCGTCATATTCAGTTCCTGTGCCGCTTACAAGCCACGAGATCCTAGCGTTCCCGTTCGTGTATTTCCAGAGCGTGTCCGATGCGGAGTTGCTTTGTCCGCCGGTCACCTGTGTGCCTATCAAATGCGCCAGGTCGTTCTCATATATTATAAGAGGGCAGGAGAGTTGATTCAGCTCGTCAATATTAGGATCTCCGACTATCGGGTCGTCAAATTTACCTACGGTCTGAGTTGCGAAGCTCGATGTGTTCGCAAGAGCGGCCCTGTAATACCTCGTCTTTCCGTCTTTTACGGATAGATTATTGCAGTAATATGGGCTTGAGACATTGCGCGCCTCTACAGTCGCGCCGGCGAAGGAAGCTTCATAAGAACCTTCTATCATATAAATATCGGCGTTCCCGCCGTTCCAGGTTATGTAGAAATCCTTGTTGATGTCATTCCTGTTTATCCTGAGGTTCGCGAGCGCTTCTATCGTCAGCACATCCATAGCTTCCAGGGTATCCGGTCCGCCGAAAATGATCCCGTTCGCCCCGGCATATGCGCCGCCGTCATACACTTCTCCCGTAATTAACAGATCAGCTTCGCCGGACGTCCCGTTCGTTTCTGATGACGGGACAGAAACATCTACATAGAAAGGCATGACCGCTTCTTCGGCAAGGGGGAGGGGATTGCTCAGCTGGGAGTGATCAGAGGCCTCGAGGGAATAGGCCCAGGTTCCCGGGGTCGCAAACTTGAACACGAACGAGATATTGTTCGTGCCGTTGCCCAGGTTAGTAAGGGTGTGAGAAAAATAGTAATGAGTTCCGGGAATAGTCGCCCCGCCTGGGGCGGCCGGCTAACGGTTATTCCGTACATCTGAACGACAGAGGTCGTTGTCGTTTCCGATGTCACGACCGCCCCCGTTCCGTAATAGAGCTGGGCTTTTGATTCTATCTGATATCCGGCCGGTGTTTGTCCAAAGGCCGCGCAGAGCCACAGGATGACAAGTCCGGAACACAAGGATACGCACTTTATATAATTTTGTTTTTTCATTTAACTATCACGGTGTCGGTCGTCTGAACTTCATCCGGGCCGCCATATGTTACGCCGTTGTATCCCACATAGCTGTCCCCGCCCTTTACTGCGCAGGACGCCTTGATAATAGCGCTGCCGGCGTCACCGGACCTTGAATCGACGGGGCGCGCGAGCCTCAGAAAAAATTTGAGCTCAGCTCCCTCTGCCAGTATTTGCTTGGGGCTTAGCATCTTGTCCTCAGAATCCTGATGGACGCCGTCATTATTTTCATCCTCGATCAGCTGGGCCGACCACCCTTTTGCCTGGCTGACATACACTATATCTATATCGACATTATTTGTCGTATTGCTCTCATTTTTCAAAGTATGCGGAAAGTACTTTATCGGTTCATCCGACCTAACGGTCAAGTTCTCAGGGTACAGTTTTATTCCGAATATGTAGTTTATGGGGACCTCAGGTTGGTCGATGGAAATAACCTTGCCTTGGTAGAATATTGAAGTATTTGCAGCAAAAAGCGGTCCAGCTGCAGCTACAAACAATACAAGTAAGCCTGCAAATATTTTGTTCAAGCCTGATCTCCTGGTTTTATAGACAATTTTAGCATTATGGTGGCAAATACACAACTCTATCAAAACAAGAAGGGGTCAAGTTATCCCTGACCCCTTCGTTGTTAATTTCTCTATTCTATTCTGTTCTGCTATGTACCTGTTCTGTGCTACTTGATCATTACGCCCCACGTGAGTGTTCTGTTAGATTCACCCACTTGTACTTCTGTCTTTCTCCAACGTACATACTTTATGCCTGAGCCTGTGGCAAAAGAACTCGCCACGCCAGTCGCGTTAACGGTCACCCAACCTGTCAGATCATTAACACCCATTCCAGGTGTTGCTGACGTTGAGTAGTACGACGTCCAGCCTGCTGCCGTCGGCAGTGCAGGTGTCAGCGTAACATTTGTTAACGCTGCCTGAGAGCCGGTGCCCGCGTTGACGTGAGCCGCTTCAGTGCTTCCTGGTACTTTGTCAACAATAGAAACACTTTCAGCTGAGCCTGAGCCTACGTTGCTGTATGTGATCGTATAGGTTATTACAGCTCCCGGCACAGGATCGTGTGAGTGATTGCCGCCCAATTGCGCATTGGCATTAGTAATGTACTGGGTTGGCGCGTCAACAGTTGCGACCCTTGTCATGGTCATTAAGGAAGACTGTATGATCGTCACCGTAGTGTCAATAGCTTCCCTCGTTCCGCCATATAACAACCCGTTGGCACCGTAATAGACACCCACCGGCAGTGCGCTCGTAGTAACGTCAAGAGTGACGGTACAGAACGATCCGTTCGGCGCCTGAGCGTCAAGACTCGAAGGAACGACCAACACAGTGAGCGGATAAACGCCATTTTCTGCGACCGCTCCAGTTAATACCATTGTCGGTCCAGTTGGAACACCAGCTATTGTCGATATAGCTGTGCCGCCACCGTTCAATATCTCGACCATCCATCCAGCACCTGTTGTGCCGGTATATGCTACGGTATATTTCATGCCGTAATTGTCTGAAGCGTTGCCTTCGTTCGTAATATTGTAACCCCAACTCTTAGAAATACCAGGTGAGGTTGTCGTAGCACCCAAGGAAGCCAAGCCAGTAAAACCATACTCCGGAGAAACTGCAATGGTTATATCGCTGTTAGCATAAACAGTGGCTTTCTGGGTAAGGACGACGTCCGTATAGTTCAAGGTGTTGGATGATGCAGCCGCTGTGATAAGATATCCAGACGGAGCACCCCAAGGATACGGATCTGCAAAAGCAACGGATGGGATAAGCATGATTGCCGCTAAAATCCCCAGTAATAATATTTTCTTCATGTGTATTCACCTCCTTTTATTTTAATAGATGTTCCCGAAAAACACGATAAAACTCAATCCCTGACAAGAATGGTTATCGTATTGCTCCTAATTACTTTTGTCATATTTCCAATTTGATCCGTATATGCCATGATGCAAGCGGTGCTGAATATTGTCTTTTCTTTTGCGATAGCCCAACTTGGCATCAGCGTCACCATTAAAAGGAACAGAACTGCTAACCTGCGCATCTTATCAGTCTCTTCTTTCTAAAGTAATCGGCACCCGATTACTCCGCGAAAACTTTGACTTCCATAAGCTGGATAAAATTCCATTCGTCGTGCTTGTGATAGAACGGGCCGCCCTTTTTAGCAAGAAGCTTCACATACCTTCCTGAAGCCAGCTTAGTGTTCCAAACTTTCATTGGATCTCCGGCATCGGATCTTCCGAATGCGCCCATGCCCACATCTATACCATCTTCCACCGCGGTCCAATCGACGTTGTTGTCGCTTACAAGCACTGTCAAACTTTCCGGGTACGCAAGCCGCCTCCAATAACTAATTATGCTCTTTATCTTGTACGACTTGCCCAGATCTATTACCACGAACTGATCTGCATCGGATAACGGTCCCGACGTCGCCATGGACGTGAAATAACTTGTGCCGCCGTCCGTGACCCTTGCCAGCACTTCATCTGGAGTACCGGGCTTTACGTACTTATCATCGCCAGGCAGGGCCGTGAACGTTCCTGTCACCTTTTTGCCCAGCGCTATATTATCGGCAGAAGTTGTGAAATTTCTCACTTCTGACGAAATTATGTTGCCGTAAAAATCGGTCGCATTCACCTGATAAAAATACACCGTCTTGGGGTTCAGGCCGGTCAATTGAACGCTGTTAGTTACGCCGGATTCTGAATTTGAAGCGACCGTGACCAGCTTGTTCGGGTCCGTCCCATAATTTATAGCGCCCGAAGCCGCGCCTATGCTTGTCTTATACATGATATACGCAGATGTGTCAGCGACAGCGTAATCTCCGACCTCGTCAAGAGTGAATTTCTGATTGAGGGAAGGATATACCTGCACCTCAGCTATGCTCACGACATTTCCGTTGGCGTTCTTTACGTGAGATCCGGCCGGTACCATGACCTGCACATATCTGGAGCTTGCAACAGCTCTCTTGAGCGAAATGCTTACGGCCATAGTGCCTGACGCATCATCCAATACGCCGTTCGCGGCGTCCAGACCGGAAGCTTCTTCATTCCAGGACTTCGCATCGGGGCTTGTCCTTATCGAGAAATTATCGCTGTACGCGTCCTTGTCCCAGTAAACCTTTACCCTGTCCAGATAGAGCGAGTTTGCAAGGTCTATGGTGAGATACTGAGGAGTGTCCGTAATGTCGCCGGAAATGGCCCTGCCTGCCTTCAGTCTTCCATCGACGGCATATCCCGGATTAGAAAATGTACCGTAAGCGGACCCTCCCAATGCGAGGTTGGTGTTCGCGTCGATAGCGGCAAGGACCTGGAACGAAAGAGCGGATATCAACGCGGCGCAGACAAATAGCTTTTTCATGATTTTTCCTTCCTTCCTTAGTAATTGACCATTACTTTAAGCGAGGCGGTGTCGTTCTTGTTGTTTGAAACGGGGAAGACATCATCAAGGACCTTGAAGCTGACCTTGGAAATATTTTCTTCATGATTTACCTGGTCAAGCCATTTGTCCGCTTTCTGGTCGTAATACGCTATCTTGACCTTGTATTTCTGGCAGAGCACGGTCCCGGGTATCAGGGTCGTGCCTTTCGGGATCGCGTATACGATAACAACGTTCTTGGCGACCCCATAGCCGAGATTCGCGAAATCAATGCTGTATTTTATCACATCGCCGGGAGAAGCTATCCTTGCGGGTCTGTTCATGTGCGAGACCGTGGCCGTAGCCTTCATCTGCATTTTGGGAGCGCCGGCTGCGTTGGAGTCAACGCTCTCGATGCCGTCCGCGTTTATTGACCTGGTGATGTACAGATAGCTTTTTCCTCTGTTAACGTCTTTGTCGTTGAACGCAGTGGCCGTTAAAAGCTGCCTGTTGATCCTTTCAAACTTTCCGGTCGAGGCGTCCTCTTTCCTGTAAACGTTGAACCCTATCACGGAAGTGTCGAAAGGCGCCGTCCATGACAATATTACGGCGTTGGCGCTGCTGTCCACGTCGGCAATAAGGTCTTTCGGGGGCAAAGGAAGAGTTTCCTGTGTCCGGCTCCAGTCTGGGCAAAACTATAAGAGGGGATCATAACCAAGGCGGAAAGCAGAATAAGCACCGGGACAAGCATTTTCAATTTCATTTTACTTCTCCTTTACAGGCTTTTCCTTAAGCGCAGGGCGAATCATAGCATACCGCTAAATCCCAGTCAACGCGATTATGAGGGGATCCTAACGGATTATTACCTCATAAGTGCATAGTTTTGATACACCGGAACTAATGTCGTTAACTTCCCAGGATACCCCCGTTACGTTCGTATCTATATATGTTCCGGCCGGCGTGTGTGACCATCCATCGGCTGTCGAATAGAACGTGACCACCTTCACAGCCTCGCCAGTGGCGCTTCCGATCTTGTAGTTCGTGTATTGCGGGACCTTGTCGTTTATCAATATCTGCTGCGCCGGGCCGTAACCGATGTTCTTATATTGCATCGTGTACATTATTGTCGCGCCGGGCACCGAATCGTTCACGCCTCCCGTGTAACCTCCGGATATCGGGGCTTTCACGGTGAAGAACCTTGTCATGCTCATGAGCGGCGCGGTGGCGCAG
Organism: uncultured bacterium; assembly: GCA_963727815.1. GTDB lineage: Bacteria > Margulisbacteria > WOR-1 > CAVSGV01 > CAVSGV01 > CAVSGV01. The sequence continues at coordinate 281,549 of CAVSGV010000006.1, read as the reverse complement.
TTGGAGTATGGACTGTAAGCTCCGTTGCCGTAAGTTTTGACCGCGTAATAATAATCGGTGTTCGGGGATACAGTGTAATCGTCGTAGGTGTCCGTAGTGACAAGCCCCGATATCGGCGTCGAATTATACACTCCGAACGAAGTGCCTCTGTAAACATAATATCCCGTATATGCCTCCGATGTGCTGCTTGTCCAATAAAGTCTGACGTGGTCCGGGCCTGTAGGCGGAGGCACAGGCAGGGCTTCTCCGGTGAGCAGCGCCGGCGGGAACAGCGGACCCACTATCCTGAAAACATTGTCTGATGTGTCAAAGCCCATGTTGCCGAGGTTGTTGAAGGCCTCAACTTTGACCAGCGCCTCGTTGGTCGGTGTGTTCGGCACGGTCCAGGAATATGTTCCGTCATTCGCTTCATTCGTAGAGACCATTATCCAGCTTGCTCCGTTATTAATTGAATAGAAGATAGAGATGAATGCGACGCCACTCCCCGTATCGTAAGCCTCCCAGGTTATGTTGTATACGGATGTTGCTGCGAGAGTTTCTCCGCCGTTCGGCGTAAAGACCAGAACATAGGGGGGTGATGTATCGATCCCGAAATCCATTGCCGTCTCAGGATTTGCTCCGAAAGAGACCCACGGCGAATATCTGTTCTCGTCATCTATTGCCCTGGCCTGCCAGTGATAAGCCGTATTATCTGCCAGAGAGGCATTGACGGTCACAACGCCGGTGACGACTCCGCCGGCATAAGGTATCTCCGCGCCTTCAAAACTGACCTGGCCGGTGAATGCATCTGTGGTGGATCGGACTTCTATCTGAGGCCTGAGGAAATTCGACGGGTCGGGATCGGTCATGGTGAACTTGAACACGACGGCATTTGCCCCAAGCCATTCTCCCGTTGCGACGATAGTGGTCCCGTTACCCCTGTATTGTTGAAGTGCGGTCGGGGCGTCAGGCGATGTGCCCAGCGTTTCCTGGAATTCGCCGTATATCCCGTAAGTCGCCGATTCCGCGCTCCCGGTTATGAATGGCTCGGCGATAGTGGAGTTTTCAACCTTGAAATTTGAGCTTGCGGCAGGGGTGCCGCCTCCCGAAAGAACGTCAGTGTCGATCATGAAATTCGTACTGGAGCGTAATTCGGCAAAAACACCGTGATTTTCGCCTGAGAAAGCAAAAAACAGCGCAAATATTGACACCAGCGCTATACATATATATTGTCTAATTTTCATAATTTTAACGCGCCAGTTGCCCGATGCCAGAAATACCGCATAGCGATGATCAATCTCAACAGACCGTACGAAACTATTGATCTCCTAGCGATAGCCCGGAAAACTATAAAAAATAACTATTAACGTCCGCTAAAACGGCTCGTAATACTATTTTTCGGGCATTTATGCATATTTTTGTAAAGACACTATGCCCGCATTATAATTAATTATACTCTTGCCTCAATTCATCTTCAACTGCAGTTTTGAAATATAGGAAAATGATGGTAACCGTCAAATTTCCTGCGGTGACGTTAAAAAGAAACTATTATAAAGTGAGGAATGTTCACATAAAAGATATGAATAACTTACCAAAAGGGATGAACAGTTGAGGAAAATAATTGACAAAAACGATCATTATCCATATTATCGTCTCAGCCAGAAGAAGATCTTTTTCTTTTACCAGGCGCCGCAACAGAACGTGTGACAATATCAAAGCGATAAGCGATATCCAAAGAAAAATACTGAACTTGTCCAGGAACAAAAAAGTGCAGGCAGCGGTCAGAGGAGGATAAAGCAGGATCCCGTTCCCTTTCGATCTTCTTGCTGTAGTTATTCTGCCGGACAATTCACGGCTGAAACCGCCTGTTGAGTTGTGGTTCAACAGCAGTCCCGTAAGAGCCGATAAGTTCCCGGGGTTCGCATCCAGGGCCATTAAAAAATGATCAGCAGACGCCTTATAAACATCCATCTTTTTAACTGGATCGCTTCCCCAGTCAAAAGCTTCTTCTTTTATCCAGATAATATCGCCCAAACCTGCATTGGCCTGCGGATTGTCATGTGATAATTTTAAAACCTTTTCGTATTCGTTAAAGGCGGAGTCATAATCCCTGCTCCAGAAATCCGGCCTGTTCGCATAAATATCCGCCAGCTGAAGACGGGTTGCAATGTCGCCGGGGTGTACCCGCAGACTTTGCTCATACACTTGAACAACCTTATCTATTGAATTTGAGTAAATAATCCCCTTTGGGGACTTGTCTCCAACTGAATATAACTTCACCCCTCCTTCAAAGCAGATAAGTTGGAGAGCGCCTCCCGCAGATAATTCCCCGATCTTATTATTCACATTAAGAGGTCCAATCAGATTAACGGCTACGTATGAGACATTCAATCCCTTTAACTTTTCAAGAAAATCTTTATTTGTGTCAGAATTAAGGCTCTCTGCCATGGAACTCCCGTATTGCGGGCAGTAGCTGATGGCGTCCAAAACATCCCTGTTCACATAATACGGAAGGACGTAAAAAGAAAGGATCCTGGCGGATGCCGGGAGTCTATCATTAATGAATCCAGTGACAGGATACCCGTTTGCGAAAGGAGACCCTATGTTACCTGAAAGATATTTGTCGCGGGGGAGCATCCCCAAAGCTGCTTCAAAGACATGCAATGGCGCGGGCATAGTCTCGCCCAGGCGCCATACGGGCGTGAAAACAGGATAGTTCAGGGAGATCAGGATCAATGCAGCTGCGATAAGCGCCCTGGATGTGCTCTTATTGAAATATTCTGACAGAGAAAAAATTGCGGGAACCGGTCAGAATACTGAGGAACGGAAGAAGGGGAATAAAAAACCTTCCGATGCGTGTTGTAACAGCCATGAAAAAGAAGAGCGTTGCGCTGTAGATGAGCATGTGTCTTGCCGCGTCATTTATCCTGGTTTTCTTCAGAAGGAAGAATAAGAGCAACAAAGGGACGAACATAAAGAATATCGGGCCGAATTGAGATTCCTTATTCGGATATTGCCGGAATGTCAGATTCCAGGGGAGCATTAAACAATCAAATATCCCATTCCCCATGCTGGAGGCATGGGCCACGCCAGGCTCCGGATAATCCAGCGCGGGATACCAGAGCGCGGAACGGAAGACATTATTAAAATATGGGAAGACAGGGTTTTGAGTAAAAGCGTAATTCTTCACGTACCATATTGACGAAACCAAAGCTACCAGGATACAGAAAATAGTTAGTATCTTAAGGAGTTGTTGAATTGCTTCTTTTCGGGAGAATGCCAGGCCCAGCAGGATCATTATCACAATTGAAAGAAAGCTGAAAACGCCCAAATATTTTGTTCCAACGGCGAAACCGCAGAATACGGCCCCTAAAAGAAGCTCGTTATTTTCATTTGTTAGAAGCCATTTGATGACCGCGAAGACGGCAAGAACCTCAAAAAAAGTCAACCCCAGTTCAACGCCGGCCGTAGTGGATTCCCAGACGACAAAAGGGGCTGAATAGAAGATCAACGAAGAAAGAAGCGCCACCCTGTTCGAGAAATATTTGCGGGAAAACGAATAGATGGCGAGAGATGTTAATATGCCCATCGCGAAGTGGAACAGCTTGGCCAAAATATCGCTCTTAATAAGCATGCTGAATAGGAACAGCATATCCTGTGTCATGATCAGGGACGAACGCGTCATGGTAGGGACGTTGAATATCCGATGATGCTGTAAATATATTTTGGGAACGGCGAGGTGGTATTGCAATTCATCCCACGATATGGGAGGTGCCAGAGCCCCTATGAGGCTCGTGAGAACGAAGAATGCGAACATAACGATAATGACCGTTTCCAGCCGATTCTCATTGATCAGCTTCAGATCGATCTTTACGGACCCCCTCATTTCAAACAAGGCCTTTATCCTGTCCGTTACCGATAGTACAGCGACCAAGATGAGGCCCCAGAAAATCCATTGATAAAGAAGGCCGCAGAGCCCCAAGATCAAAGTTATATAAGCCAGAATGCCCAGACCGATAGCTTCAAGAAGAACGAAACGCTCCAGGCCCGATGAGAAATTGACCTTAATATATCTGGAAAGGTATTTATCGGTCAGGGAATAACAAAGGAAAATGACCAGCAAGAGGAGGGCAATGTCGCCGAAGCGGCTGACAATAGAATCCGATTGAAATATCATATTTGTGTTCATGAGCAATTTATCATAATGAACCCGCGACCTCTTTTTTCACATAAAGGATATCAGCAGTTTCCCTAAGGGAATGAAAAGTTTCGGGAAATAATTCAGGAAAACTATAGTAAGCCATATAACAGTGACGTGCAACACGATCTTATCGTCTTTAGGAAAAGGAGCTGGAAGAAAATGTATGGCCATCACGAACAGCATAATTGCTCCAAGCATCACGCAGAGTTTATTCAATAACATATACGTATATGTTGTCGTAAGGATTGGCATAAAAAGAACGCCGTTCCCTTTTGCTTCCCCGGCTGTTTTCATTCCTTTTTCCATATCCCGCGCATAATCACCCGTAAACCAACAAAGAAAGAACATATTTGCTAGAGCGTTCACGTTACCCGGTTCCAGCTGCAGCGCTTTCCTGAAATATTCCATGGACCTGTCATAGCCCGCGCGCTTTATTTCGAATGGGGTGTTCCAAAGTTTGGTCCTTTGTATGTTTATGAATCCGATGTCGGAATACGCCTGTGCGTTCTTCGGGTCCAGTTTCAGTACCAGGGCACATTCCCGCAGAGCCTTGTCATAGTCCCTCGCCCAACTATCGCTGCGGAAAGCGCATACCTGCGCGGCTTTCAGATGCGCGCTTATATTGTTCGGATCGTTTTCGAGACGACAGTATATGCTTGAAGCGCTTTATTAAAATCCATGCCGGCTTCATCAACATATTCTTTTCAGAATCGATAATACCGGCTTTCATATACGCGTCTCCCAAAGCCAGATAATCGTTCGGCGAAGCGGCACTTGCTCCGGCGGAGACCAGGAGCAGCGCGACCATGAACATCAGAAATATCTTAACGCAGGACTTCATATACCTTCATTGCTCCTCCGTATGAATATAAAAGCTTGAGATGCGTCCGAGCCAGGTCGTCGAACCCGTCAATCGTGAGGCCGTTATCCGACAGAAAATTGCTTTCAAAGTCTATGACCAGATGGGTGAACTTCAACTCTTTTACCTTCTTGAAGAAATCTTCCCAGCTCTCTCTGGTGACCTTCGGCCAAAAGAGATCGATGAGAGCCATTTTGTAGGCCGGGTAATATTCATAATCCTGGACCACGTCCCTTTCATAATAATATTGGAAGAACCCCCAGAGCGAAAGGACCTTTGCGTCCGCCGGCAGATTCTCGTTCACGAACTTTACCGCCGGATAATTGTTGCTGTAGCCCGGCATGCGTGTTTCAAGGAGGTATTGATCGCGTGAGATGAGCCCTAAAGCCGAACGGAGTGCCTGAGGAGGATAGTTCGAATAAACAGGCCTTTTGAGCCAGCAGGCGGAGAAGAACGGCAGATTAAAAAAGATCAATATCATTACGAAAGCGATCAAAGCCCGCGCATAGTTCTTTTGAAACGATGAAGCCAGGGAAAAAATGGTGTAACCGGACAGGATGCCCAGGAAAGGGTAAAGGGGAATGAGATACCTGTTATATTGGTCGCTTACGGCCCAGAGAACGTAGAACGATAAGCCAAAAATGATGACATATTTGAGGGCCGCTTCCAGCCTTTTCTTCTTGAATACAACCAGAACCAAAAGGAGCGGGAGGAACATGAGTAAAATAGGGCCGATCTGCTCCCATCCAAAAAACGTATCCTTAAAGTATAAGTTCCAGGGAAGAATTAAATAATCGATAACTCGGGTCCCCACTCCCCAGGGTTGAGGTCCGTGATAGGAATCGGTATAGGAGATGGGATACCACCATTGAGAGCGGAACATGTTGTTAAATAACGGGAAGACGGGGTTCCCGAAGTAAATATAATTCTTGAGATACCATACGAACGAAACCAAAAACGCGACCGCGCTAAAAAGGCCGGTCCTTTTGATAAGATCGATAAAACGCATTTTCTTGTATATAACGCCGGCCGAGAAGATAAGGAGAACGGCCGATATGTAACTAAAAGCCCCGAAGTATTTTGTTCCCAGGGCCAGCCCGCAAAAGACGGCGCCCAGAACAAGCCAGCGGTCTTCTTCCAGAAGAAGCCACTTTACCGTCGCATAGAAGGCGAGGAACTGAAAGAACGTCAATCCCAGATCGTTATACGCTATCATCGACTTTTTGGTAACTACCGGGATGGAATAGAATATCAACGCGGACAGGAGCGAAACCTTGGAAGAGGAGTAATTCCGGCAAAAAGAATAGATGGCCAGGGATGTTAATATGCCCATCGCAAAATGGAAAAGTTTGGCGAGGATATCGCTTTTTACCAGCATTCCGAAGATATAGAACATGTTCTGGACCATAATGTAAGACGAGAACATTATGTTCGGGACGTTGAATATCCGGTGGTGCTGTATGAATAATTTGGGCAGGGCAAGATGATAGGTGAGTTCATCCCAGGCCGTTGGCGGAGTAAGCGTCCCTATAAGATTTATGACGGCAAAAACAGCAAAGAGGAAAAGAAAGGCTGATAAAAGTTTGTGTTTCAGGATAAGCGCCGCATCGAACCTGACGGCCCTGAAACGCAGTAAGCCGTCTTTTATCCTGTCCCAGACAGAGAGAATTGCGATCAGGATCAGAGCGTAAAATACCCATTCATACAGAAATCCGCAAAGACCAAGTATCAGAATTGCATAGGCAAAGATGCCCAGGCCGAGCCCCCCAAGGAAAACGAACTTCTCCACTCCAAAAGAGAAATTGACCTTTATGTATCTGGAGAGGAATTTTTCGGTCAGGGAGTAACATAGAAAGACGACCAGCAGGAGCAGGGCTATGTCGCCGAGATGGCTCAGAAAAGAATCAGTCTGAAAAAGGCCATAAAAACTCATATTATTATCTTAATTATAACATCAACCGGTTCAAATGGTGAGGTATAATGAATTATCCGGCCGTTCAGGCCTTCTTACATATATATAAGCGTTAGTCCGAAAGGCGGGTGAGCGGAACATATTTCAAAATTTCAGGCTCTCTAAATACAGGACCGGCAAGAGCGCCAGCCTGGGGAAATAAAGTCCGAGGATAATAAAGAACCAAATGCATATCATGGCCAGCAAGAGATATCTGGATCTCAGCTCCCTATGGAAAAGGATATAACCTCCCAAAAGTCCCAACATAACGCCGCCAAGTATGTTAATCATATTTAACCTCATACAATATGGCATCTTGAGAGTTTACAATGAACCTTAAATGCTTCATGCCAAAATCATAAAAAGTCTTGTCCTTTATCAGATCGATCCCCGACAGTTTTAAATTCACGAAATTTATCATTATATGAGTGAATTTCATCTCTTTTAACTTTTGAAGAAAATCCGGCGACCACATTCCCGGATAATATTTGATCGTGGGCTGCGCGAAAAGGTCCATCATTGTGGTCCCCAGCTCGGGGAAATAATCATAATCGCACCGGACGTTACCGTTGTGGTAATAAAGCAGAAAATCGTCTAACGTAAGGACCCTGGCCGTGGCCGGCAAGTTTTCATTGATGAACTTGATGAGCGGATAAGAGCCGGCCGTGTGAGTATGGACGGCCAGGTATTGGTCGCGGGATATTTGCCCGAACACCAGCTGCCTTGCCAGTTTAAAGGATTTATATCCTTCCTGATGGGCGTAGTCCGCATAAGAAACCGTATAACAGAAGCGTCCCCAGTATTCGGATTCCGTCCAGAAGGGGACGAAAAAGGGAAGGTTCAGGAACAGGACAGCGATGACGACGGCGACTATCGCTTTGAAAACATTGGCCTGGAACATCGGCTCAAGATAATATATTGCAAACGCGGCAAGTATGCTGAGTATGGGGATAACGGGGATGAAATATCTTATATACTGCGAAGAAAGCGCCCAGAAAACAAAATATATACCAGAATAGATCATAAGGTATTTCATCGCGCTTTGGACCTTTGTCTTATTGATGGCGGGCAGCAGAAGCAGGGGAAGGACCATAAGGAATATGGGACCAATGTATCCCACCCGGCTGAAGAAACGGCAGTGGAATGTAAGGTTCCACGGAAGCAGAACATAGTCCAAAAGACCCCGGCCCATCCCGAACTGACCCAGGTCCATGGACCAGAATGCCGGGAACCAGAATCTGGAATTGAAGATATTGTTAAAGAAAGGGAAAATGGGATTTTGCACGTACAGGTAATTCCTCAGGTACCAAACAAAAGCAACTAAGAGGGATATCGTGACCAGAACGGCGGCATCCTTGATGAGTGTCCTGCTCTTGAATTTCTGGCTGACTATGAGGATCAAGACGGACAACAGAACGAAACCCCCGAGATATTTGGTGCCCAAAGCAAAGCCGCAGAATACCGCGGCAAATTTTAGCCAGTCATATTGTTCCGTAATAAGCCAGTTGACCGCGGCATAGACGGCGAGCATGCCGAAAAATGTAAGCCCCAGGTCATTATTGCCGACGGTTGATAGCCATATGACCATGGGGGTCGAATAAAACATCAGCGCTGCCAGAAGTGAGGCGGCCTTTGAGAGATATTTCCTTGAGAAAGAATACACCGCCATTGCTGTCAGGAGCCCCATCAGGAAATGGAAAAGTTTAGCCAGGCTCTCGCCTTTAAGGAGGAATCCGACGGCGAAAAGCATTTCCTGCGTCATTATCCAGCTGGCCCTTAATATCTCCGGGATATTGTATATTTTATGGTGCATGACATACATCTTGGGAACAGTAAGGTGGTACATCATTTCATCTATGGATGTGGGGGGCGTCAGCGCGCTTAAAAGAGCGCATAGGATGAAAATTAAAAGAATTACAACAATGGTTATTTCCGTTTTGGATCGAAGAACGGGAACGCCTTGCGCGTTAACAATTAGCCCTATCACGCGGTCTCCCGAAGCCAGCAAAGCGAATATAAGCAAAGAATAAAACACCCACGGATAAAAAGCGCCGCAAAGTCCGAGGATAAAGGTGATTATTGCCAGGAGCCCCAGGCCGATACCTTCAAAGAAGAGAAATTTTTCAAGGCCGGACGAAAATTCAACATTAAAGAACCTGTTCAGCAATTTCTCCGCTGACACATAGCAGGCCAGGACCACCAGAGATAGGAGAATTAGATCGATTACATGAGTTAACGGGGGCCTAAGAAGAACATTCATCATATACTGTGGTCCGCTACTGCAGAGTTATCAGCACCTTTATTTTCTTTTTACCCGAAGGCAGAGACTCCAGGGCTTTGCCCAAGATGGTGCCGGGTTTGGGATCGATGGCTTTCATGGCGTATCCGGGCGTAGAAGACGTCGTAAGAAGGTCTCCGGCTTCCACGGGATATTTGGTGGCGTCAACTTTCGTGGGAACGCATCCCAGCAGACCTATCGGGATGCCGGCATCGGTCTGGTCCAGGATCAAGCCAGGCGTGGTGCTGACAACCCCCGCTACCTTGGAATCATTTTCTTTTCTGCAAAGTTCCAGCACCGCGTTCTGATACACCACCAGGACATCCCCGAATTCGACCTTGTCTTTCACGATGTATCTTTCCGCGACGTCAGGGCCGGCGTTCATTGTGCCGAAGAAGTTGGCGGCGTGCATTTCCTTGAACCTTCTGCTCTTGATGCCGACAGATTCAGAACTGTCCGTGACCGGCACAATCGCGTCCTGGGAAATAAGTATAGAGCTTGTGCCGGAAAAATACGCGTTGCTCGTATGGAAGTTAACCGTATTCATATCGGTGAACCTGTTCGAGGGATTGCCGACTACGAAATTGTTATCCGAAGTTGGCCATATTCCGACGGTGCCAGAGATAGGCATCCCGATGCCGATCCCGCGGCCGTAAAAATATGACGGGAGCGATTGCGACAATACATCAATGGAATCAAGCGTCGCCCTTCCCGTGACTTTTGCGATCGTCGCTGTCAGCGTAGATATGGTGGTTCCGCTTCCCAAGATGACCTGGAAGTTATTGTTATCAGCGTACAAATTCGTTGCGGTAATATTAACGCCTGCTATAGTAGCGAACCTGTATGAGGCATTACCCAAATTTAAATTGTTATCCGCGGAGGGGTAAACTCCACCAGTGCCGGAGCTGACGGGCCATGCGCCGACCACGACCTTCACCGGTGTATTATTACCGTAAAAATAGGATTGGTTATTGCTTTGTGAGTTATCAATAATGGCGTTAACGGTGGTCATTGCAGTAAGTTTTATGCCAGTGCTATCGACCGTAAAATTTCTCGCATGGAAGTTATACGTTTCTATATCGGCGTACTTCAACGAGGTTTCGCCGAGGCTGAAATTGCCATCTGTAGCCGGCCATATTCCGACGTCGCCGCCACTGGGCGGAACCCCGATGCCGATATTGTGGCCGTAAAAATATGACGGGGCTGATGATGCTGTAGACAATACATCAATGGAATCGATAGTCGCCCTTGCAGTGAGTTTCATTCCAGTGCTATCGACCGTAAAATTTGTCGCATGGAAGTTATACGTTTCCATATCGGCGAACTTCAAGCGAGCTTTCGCCGACGTTGAAAGAGTTATCCGTAGACTGCGATATTCCGATGGTCGCCGCCACGGGCGAAGCCCCGATGCCTATATCGTGGCCGTAAAAATATGACGGGGCTGATGACTGCTGTAGACAGATACATCAATGGAATCGACAGTCACCCTTCCCGTGACTTTTAAGTTATTTGCAGTAATGGTCGCATTGACCGTCAGGGCGCCGCTCATTGTATCCCCGGTCTTTTGGACATAAGCACCGGAGCCGCCTCCGGCCGTGGTCTGGAAAGTGCCGTCGGGGAACCTTATTCCGTTGCCCAGAGTTTCGATGGAAATATTGCCGACGACATCGAGAGCCGCGTTCGGAGTTACCGTTCCTATGCCGACGTTGCCGCCCATGATGGACATAACGTTGGCGGCCGAAACGGTGTGAGGGTTGTTGTCCAACCCTATTCCGACCGAATTGTTGCCGCCTACGGTCATTTTTGCCCCCATAGCCAGCGAAGAGTTGCCGCTGGAAGAGTTGCTGATGCCTATAGCCATTGAATTATTCCCGTTAACAATATTACTGGCGCCGATAGCGATCTGGGCCGAATAGCTGTTGCTCGATGTGTTCTGATAACCTATAAGCACGTCTTCCGGCCCATAGGCGCTGTTCTGGTAACCTAGCGCTACTTGGTAGGAGGCGCTGGCATAGTTGCCATTGCCGGCTGTGAACGATTTATCCGCTCCGACTGTCGCATGATTACCGTAGCCGATCGCGGCGGTGGCTGGTGCGCTGACAATATTGCTCTGACCCAATACTATATCACTGTTAGCAAAGGCCATGTTGTTGCTGCCGGCCGCTAATGAGTTATTTGCACTGGGGCCAAGAATGTTGCCATCCCCTTCTATAAGAGCGCTCATCATACTCGTCCACTGGGTTGCATTATTGGAACCTATCACAGCTGATCCGGGCGCCACAGTATTAAGTTGGCCGACGTTCAGAAAGGCGTTGCCGCCGATCATATTCAGCCCGACGTTGCTTGCGTTCATGGTCAAAACTCCCGTCATTGTATCGCCGGTGATCCTTACGAACGATCCAGGAACATAGCTGCCGCCGCCCGCGGTCGTTTGCAAGGTGCCGTCGGGGAACCGGATACCGTTACCGCCGCCTTCAATTGAAATATTGCCCACAACATCCAGAGCCGCATTAGGACTGTTGGTATTGATTCCAACTCCATTTTGAGCCCTTATAAGGAACTGGTTGGCGGCTGTAGAAGCGAAAGTAATACCCTGCGAATCTGCCCAGACAAAAGTTCCAGAATTTGACGATGACACCACTGCCTTATCTCCCAGAGCAAATCCAAAATCGCTTAATGCTGTATTGTTTTGCCCTATAGCGCACGCAGCATTTCCAGACACGGTGTTATTTTGACCAGATAAAAGTTCGCCGCGGCCGCTCGCCGTATTATCAAAGCCCATTGCCACGGAATAAATGTTGCCTACGCTGTTGCCGTAACCCAACGCAAAGCTGTAAGATGACGCGGCCGTATTGTTTGTGCCAGCCGCGATAGAATAAGAACCCGATGCGGCATTTCCTGCACCGATAGCCGCGCTGCTTACAACCGCCGTGTTGTTGTTCCCCACGGTCAGGCCGCCAGCGCCGATGGTCAACGTTCCCGTCATTGTGTCGCCGGTTATGCGGACAAAAGAACCCGGAGTGTAGCTGCCGCCAGCCGTTGTCTGGAAACTTCCATCCGGGAATCTTATGCCGTTGCCAGCGCCCTCCACTGAGATGACACCCACGACATCAAGCGTCGCGTTGGGTGTAGTGGTGCCTATGCCAACAGCCCCACTAAAATATGCCGCGTATTTATTGGTCGCGAGAACGGCGATATTACCAGTACCACTATTGTTCAGGAAAATACCTGCCCATGATGATGCCCCGTAGTTTACCCCGCCGCCCCCGCCAGCCAACGTAACTCGAGTTAAACCATAAGTGGCATCATACATCAGAAAATCACTCGTCATAATGGAAGGCGTCCCGGACATTACGCCTGTGCCGAAATAAGCCTCCATCGTGTAGCTACCCACACTGTACTTAAATACTCCCGCTTGAGCCATGCTCTGATGCATTCCGCTTCCACCAGTCGTTGCAAACTCAGCTGAATTATAAACATCGCTTGCATTACGTTTGATGGCCGTACCACCTAAAACATCAAGTACATGGCCGGTGGCAGTAGAAGGACTTCCTATGCTGACCTTGTGATTTACCGTATCTGCAATGAAAGTATTGTTCGTGCTGTCTATGGTCAGCGATCCCGTCATCGTGTCGCCGGATATGCGGACAAAAGAACCCGGAGCAAATCCTCCGCCTGCAGTTGTCTGGATGGAGCCATCCGCGAACTTGAGTGCGCCGCCGGAACCCGAAGATATTTCAATCGTGCCGCCGACGGTCAATTGCGATGTCGCGGTAGTAGTGCCGATAGCAGTGTTGCCGCCGACCACCACAAAAGTATTGTTTGCTGACAATGTTTTGTTGGTGGCACCCACGTTTATTCCGACGGAAGAAGCGCCGGTCACGTTCATATTTGATCCTATCGCTATCTCATATGAATTGCCTGCGCCGGTCGTATCTGCATAGCCTAAAGCGATGGAACTAGTGCCGAGAGCGGAATTGTTGCTGCCCAATGCAAAAGCTGAATTCCCATTCGAATAGTTGTTGGAGCCGGCGATCAAGGAACTTCCCCCACCTGAACCAACCAGATTCCCGCTACCGATAGCCGCAGCCGCAGAAGGAGTTACTGTATTTGATATGCCAAAAGCCATGGAATCTGCGCCAGACACATTGTTTTGGTATCCCAATACAGAGGAATTACTTGCCGAGCTTCCTAAAATGTTGCTGGAGCCTACGGCCAAACCGTTATTACTCGTCGGGACAACGTTCAAATTTCCAATAGAAGCGCTCCCATTGATGATATTCAATGCCGAGGCACTTATAGTTAATGTTCCGTTCATTGTGTCGCCGGCTTTGAGGACGTATGAACCGCTGAAAGCGCCGGCAGTTCCCGCCGTCGTCTGGAAGCTTCCATCTGGGAACCGAATTCCGTTGCCAAGAGTTTCTATTGAAACAGTGCCTACAACATCGAGCGCCGCTTTCGGCGTGATCGTATTTATCCCAACTGCTCCATCTTTAACTGTGAATTCAGGAGTTATGTCCGTGGCCGAGTTCATGAAGCCCACCATGAATGAATTTGCGGTATTATTGAGCAGGGGATTCGCCTGACTATAACCGGCGCCGATCACCATCGCATTGCCTGTTCCCTGCGCCGATGCTCTTGTGTATACGCCTGCCGCCAGATCGCCGGCCCATTCAGCCGTGCAATAATTACCAAGAGTGAAGCCTCCCATGTTCGCGTAAGAGTAATTGCCGAGAGCTAATGAATACCAGGTTGAATTGAAGGGCGTGCTTGCAATATTGGTATTGCCTATTGCAACCGCGCCTTGTCCCGTAGTATTGCAGTTGAAACCCAGGGCCATACTGTTGCTGTTGCCGGCAGTTGAACCTTGTCCTATGGCATAACTGTATGTTGCTCCGGCTATGGCCCTGTCGTTGGCTCCGATAGCCATGCTCTCGCTGGCTTCAGCGGACGTCTGATAACCAAGTGCTATCGCGCCTGCGCCTGGAGCAAAAGCGAAATAACCGATAGCAACACTGTTCCCGTTGCCGCCTGTCGAAGAACTATTACCCATCGCGATATCGTTCGTATAACCCGCGTAAGATTTGAAACCTTCCGCGAACGTATCAGAGTTATTGGCCGTACAAGTATCTCCAACAGCCATTGAATTTGTTCCGTTGGCGATAGATGCGCCTAAAGCGACGCCTCCCGACCCGGTTCCTCCCGAACTGCTGCCGGCAACAATGGACGGACCAGCTCCTCCATTAATGATTAATTGACCGCTCTGGGTGCTGTACGAACCGACCACAACCTTCTTATTCGAACCTGTTGCAAGATAGGCGTTACCGGATACATCAAGACCGTTATTAGCTGTCGCGTTGGTCGTTAATGTTCCCGTCATCGTGTCGCCGGTTATGCGGACAAAACTGCCGGTTATTGCGCTTGATAATGCGCCCGCTGTTATTCCTGCCGTTGTCTGATAAGTTCCATCCGGGTACCTGATCCCGTTGCCGAGAGTTTCAATTGAAATAACGCCGACAACATCCAACTTTGCCTGCGGACTCGTCGTTCCTATTCCGACGTTGCCGCCATCTGCTATTATCATGCTCACCGGGTTACTCCAAAGACCGCCGATGAACTTTAAACTCTTTCCGGCAGCGTTCGGAGCTAGGATAATATTGCCAACACCATTAGCCACCAACGCATCGCCGCTAGCAGCATTTGACAGCGGTCCTGCAAAAGTATTAACAGCAAATTCTCCCCCATTGGGACTAGTATTCTGCACATTAAAACCGGGAAGAGCAGTGGCGTTACTTCCTTGAATATCCAGTAAATCATTAGGCGATGACGTTCCTATGCCGACATTGCCGCCGAGAGGATTGAGCGCCAAGGGATAATTAAGGCCGCTTCCACCGCCACCGTTTTGAACGTCTTTTGTTTGGATCCATAATGCGTAGGGTGAAGGACCATAACCGCCAAAGTTCAATTGTGTGGTAGTGCTCGTGGCGAAACTGGCAACGCCAGCATTAGCCGATAAAGAAGGAGGGCCTCCCGCTCCGTATACTTGAAGGTTCACTGTCGGAGCCATCGTCCCTATGCCGACCTTATGAGTATCCGCTCTGGCAACAAAAGTACTGTTTGCAGCATCAACTGTTAAAGTTCCTGTCATCGTGTCGCCGGATTTCAGGACGTAAGTTCCGCTGAAAGCTCCAGGCGTTGCTGCGGTCGTCTGCAGAGAGCCATCCGGGAACTTGATCTGGCCGCCTGAACCGGAAGACATTTCAATGGTGCCTGCGACGGTCAATGTGGATGTTGGAGATGCCGAATTTATGCCGACCCTGTTGTTCGTGGCGTCAACAACAAGAGTGTTGCCGTCAACGATAAGCGTCTTTCCGGTTCCAGCGCTTAATGTAAGATTTCCGGTTACAGTAAGATTTGCAACGCTGGCGTTATTGGCAAGGGTAGAAGCAGTGCCAGACAAAGTTGAGTAGGATGCCTGAGTAGCGGTACCAGATCCTATCGCATAACCTGCTTGAGTAGCTGTGCCAGATCCAGTTGCGTATCCAGCTGTAGTAGCGCTGCCTGATAACTGAGAGTAGACGGCATTGGTAGCATTAGCAACAGTGCCAGTGCAAGTTGAAGCAGTTCCAGATAATGTTGAGTAAGAAGCCTGAGTAGCTGTTCCAGACCCTGTCGCGTAACCTGCTTGAGTAGCTGTTCCAGATCCGGTTGCGTATCCAGCTGAAGTAGCGCTGCCGGCAAGGGTAGCGTAACCGGCAGAAGCAGCAGCGATAGGAGCTCCGTTCCATGTTCCATAATGAGCTCCGTAGACAGAGCCAGCCGTCACAATTCCAGTTGTGCTGAATCCAGCAGCGGTAATGTATCCTGTAGTATTGATATTGGCAGTGCCAGCCAGATTGGAAGCAGTGCCAGAAAGAGTTGAGTAAGAAGCTGTAGTAGCAGAACCTGATTGAGTGGCGTAACTGGCAGAAGTCGCGCTACCGGCTAACTGAGCGTATATTCCGCTCAACCCAGTTATCGTTATATTCTGGCCACTCTCGGTCACTATAGCGCCACCTGCGCCAACAATGTTAATAGCGCCAACCAGAGCGGTCGAGCCAGTAGAAGCAACAGTAGTGATGTCTTTAATCCCTATTCTTCCGGAAGCATCCTGAGTAATGATTATCGCACCGCCTAAAGCGTCAAAAGAAACTCTTCCGGTAAGAGCGGTGGCGCCGGCAGAGCTGATACCACTTACAGCATTGGTGCAGTTGGAAGCAGTTCCAGATAATGTTGAGTAAGATGCTTGAGTAGCTGTTCCAGATCCAGTTGCGTATCCAGCTGAAGTAGCGTTGCCTGATAACTGAGAGTAGACAGCATTGGTAGCATTGGCAACAGTGCCGGTGCAAGTTGAAGCAGTTCCAGAAAGAGTTGAGTAAGATGCCTGAGTAGCGGTGCCAGACCCAGTCGCGTAACCTGCTGAAGTAGCGCTGCCTGCGAGGGTAGCATAACCGGCTGAAGCTGCAGCAATGGGAGCTCCGTTCCATGTTCCGTAATATGTGCCACTGAATGCCGCAGCGGTGAGAATGCCTGTAAAATATCCGTTACCTTCAAATGTAGAATTGCCGTTCACATCAAGAGTGGCGGCAGGATTGAACGTTGCTATGCCGACCCTGTTGTTCGTGGCGTCAACAACAAGAGTATTGCCGTCAACGATAAGCGTTTTACCGGTTCCAGCGCTTAATGTAAGATTTCCGGTCACAGTAAGATTTGCAACGCTGGCGTTGTTAGCAAGGGTAGAAGCGGTTCCAGATAATGTTGCGTAGGATGCTGTAGTAGCATTGGCAGATAACTGAGAGTAGACGGCATTGGTAGCATTGGCGACAGTGCCGGTGCAAGTTGAAGCAGTGCCAGATAATGTTGAGTAAGATGCCTGAGTAGCGGTACCAGATCCAGTTGCATATCCTGCTTGAGTAGCGCTACCTGCGAGAGTAGCGTAACCGGCAGAAGCAGCAGTACCAGTGCAAGTTGAAGCAGTTCCAGACAAAGTTGAGTAAGCAGCAGTTGTAGAGTTACCAGATTGAGTAGCATAACCAGCAGATGCAGCAGAAGAAGCAGAACCAGCTAAAGTCGAATATGATGCCGTCGTTGATGAACCTGATAACTGAGAGTAAACGGCATTGGTAGCATTAGCAACAGTGCCAGTGCAAGTTGAAGCAGTTCCAGATAATGTTGAGTAAGAAGCCTGAGTAGCTGTACCAGATCCAGTTGCGTATCCAGCCTGAGTTGCAGTACCACTTCCTGTTGCATATCCAGCTGAAGTAGCGCTGCCAGCAAGGGTAGCGTAACCGGCAGAAGCTGCAGCGATGGGAGCTCCGTTCCATGTTCCATAATGAGCTCCGTAGACAGAGCCAGCCGTCACAATTCCAGTTGTGCTGAATCCAGCAGCGGTAATGTAGCCTGTAGTATTGATATTGGCAGTGCCAGCCAGATTGGAAGCAGTGCCAGAAAGAGTTGAGTAGGAAGCTGTAGTGGCATTGGCAGATAGTTGAGCATAAACGGCATTGGTAGCATTAGCAACAGTGCCGGTGCAAGTTGAAGCAGTGCCTGATAATGTTGAGTAAGATGCCTGAGTAGCTGTTCCAGATCCAGTTGCGTATCCAGCCTGAGTTGCAGTTCCACTTCCTGTTGCATATCCAGCTGAAGTAGCGCTGCCAGCAAGGGTAGCGTAACCGGCAGAAGCTGCAGCGATGGGAGCTCCGTTCCATGTTCCATAATGAGCTCCGTAGACAGATCCAGCCGTCACAATTCCAGTTGTGCTGAATCCAGCAGCGGTAATGTAGCCTGTAGTATTGATATTGGCAGTGCCAGCCAGATTGGAAGCAGTGCCAGAAAGAGTTGAGTAGGAAGCTGTAGTGGCATTGGCAGATAGTTGAGCATAAACGGCATTGGTAGCATTGGCGACAGTGCCGGTGCAAGTTGAAGCAGTGCCTGATAATGTTGAGTAAGAAGCCTGAGTAGCGGTGCCAGATCCTGTTGCATATCCAGCTGAAGTAGCGTTGCCTGATAACTGAGAGTAGACAGCATTGGTAGCATTGGCAACAGTGCCGGTGCAAGTTGAAGCAGTTCCAGAAAGAGTTGAGTAAGATGCCTGAGTAGCGGTGCCAGACCCAGTCGCGTAACCTGCTGAAGTAGCGCTGCCTGCGAGGGTAGCATAACCGGCTGAAGCTGCAGTACCAGTGCAAGTTGAAGCAGTTCCAGACAAAGTTGAGTAAGCAGCAGTTGTAGAGTTACCAGATTGAGTAGCATAACCAGCAGATGCAGCAGAAGAAGCAGAACCAGCTAAAGTCGAATATGATGCCGTCGTTGATGAACCTGATAACTGAGAGTAAACAGCATTGGTAGCATTAGCAACAGTGCCAGTGCAAGTTGAAGCAGTTCCAGATAATGTTGAGTAAGAAGCCTGAGTAGCTGTTCCAGATCCAGTTGCGTATCCAGCCTGAGTTGCAGTACCACTTCCTGTTGCATATCCAGCTGAAGTAGCGCTGCCAGCAAGGGTAGCGTAACCGGCAGAAGCTGCAGCGATGGGAGCTCCGTTCCATGTTCCATAATGAGCTCCGTAGACAGAGCCAGCCGTCACAATTCCAGTTGTGCTGAATCCAGCAGCGGTAATGTAGCCTGTAGTATTGATATTGGCAGTGCCAGCCAGATTGGAAGCAGTGCCAGAAAGAGTTGAGTAGGAAGCTGTAGTGGCATTGGCAGATAGTTGAGCATAAACGGCATTGGTAGCATTGGCGACAGTGCCGGTGCAAGTTGAAGCAGTGCCAGATAATGTTGAGTAAGATGCCTGAGTAGCTGTTCCAGATCCAGTTGCGTATCCAGCTGTAGTAGCGCTACCTGCGAGAGTAGCGTAACCAGCAGATGCAGCAGAAGAAGCAGAACCAGCTAAAGTCGAATATGATGCCGTCGTTGATGAACCTGATAACTGAGAGTAAACGGCATTGGTAGCATTAGCAACAGTGCCGGTGCAAGTTGAAGCAGTGCCTGATAATGTTGAGTAAGAAGCTGTGGTAGCATTACCAGAGAGGGTTGCATAACCTGCCGACAGAGCGCTGGTAGCTGCAACACCTGATAAACTTGAACCATCGCCGTAATACTTACCGCCATAAAATGCAGCGGCGGTAATGTTGCCGGTCGTTGCAAAAGCTCCCGCCGTAATGATCCCGGTAGTATTAACATTCGCGCTGCCAGCCAGAGAGGATGCCGTACCGGAAAGTATCGCGTATCCGGCAGAAGCAGCGGTTGAAGCAGAACCGGATAGAGTTGAGTAAGCCGCACTTGAAGCATTTCCAGCCAATGTCGCGTATCCAGCTGATAGAGCATTGCTAGCCGAAGAAACACCGGACAAGCTCGAGCCATCGCCGTAATATTTTCCTCCGTAGAATGCAGCTGCGGTAATGTTCCCGGTCGTTGCGAAACCGGCGGCAGTTACGGTTCCGGAAAGGTTAAGGTTCTGGGAGAGAGCTCCAGAGGTCACAACATTGGAGCCGAACATGCTCGATGTTAATCCTCCGGCAGCTATTGATATCACGCCGGTCGAAGTTATCGGATTGGTAGTTGTGGTGAGACCTGAACCGGCGCCGACCTGAGTGACGGCAAAACCGGTCGCCACATTATCTGCGGTCAACGCCTTGAAAGCGTAACCGATACTGGATACCCTAAGTCTTGGGTTCATTTCGGCATCGGCTCCAACGGCAATACCGAGGTATTTATCTGTGCCGTCAAAAACGGAAGCGGGAATAGTTGTAGTGCTGCCGAGTATCACGCTGAAACGGCCTTTGATGACGTTTACGCTAGTGGGACCTTCGGTCCATAAAGCGCCGCCGCCGCTTGGAGCTGCGTAGATCTTGAAAGTCATGTTGTACGAGCCGTTGAGAGGATAGCCGCTGGAATCTACAAGCCGTCCTTGATAAGTGATGATCTGCGGTATTTGAGCGAAAGATTGAGCGGTGATGAGGAGAAGAATGACCGCGACAAGCGCGAGGAGCAACCCCACTTTCGAGAATATCTTATGAATATTCTTTATCACGTTCATCTCCCATTTTTTGGTCCAATAAAGTTATCTGAATGAATTTTCGATTTTGGCCGTAAAACGGGATTATTATAGGTTTTATCGGATCAATAGTCAACCGAAATTTGATGGAACGGGGGAAAGCGGCGGTATCTAGAATTCAGAGATGCAAATGCAAGCTATAATGAACATTAGTATCCTCTGGATCATGCTTTTTATGTAGTTCACCCGTGTGCAGTATGCAAATCCTTGGTCGCATTTGGAGCAGACATCCATATCACAAAGCGGTATCCGGCATTCCATATCCTTGAAGTATACGCACGGTTTTCCGGCAAGAACGACCTTTTTATCGTTCTTCACCTTTGTTTCGCTAACGGCTTTCGCCGAAACGACGTCGGAAACCAGTTCAATTTTTTCAGCGTCCATGTTCGTTCTCCTATATAGATATCGTAGCAATTTTGCTTTAATTTCATCGACGTGCTAATATTTTCCGTCATGAATAAGGCCATGGTTTATCCTAAAGAATACGACGTGATAATTGTCGGAGCCGGACACGCGGGCTGTGAAGCTGCTCTTGCTTCCGCAAGGATCGGGTGCAAGACGCTGCTGCTGACGATGAACTGCGATACGATCGCTTTAATGTCCTGCAATCCGGCGGTAGGCGGACCGGCGAAAAGCCAGCTTGTATCTGAGATAGACGCGCTCGGCGGAGAGATGGGCATCAACACCGACAAGACCTACCTGCAGATGAAAATGCTCAACACAACGAAAGGCCCGGCCGTCCAGTCTCTGCGGGCGCAATCGGACAAGAGATTATACAACACGATGATGAAAAAGACGGTCGAAGACCAGGACAACCTTGGCCTGAAACAGGACATGGTGGAAGAGATCATCGTTGATAAGAGAGATATCGTTGAAGGAGTAAGAACAAAACTCGGCATGATCTACAATGCCGGAAGCGTCGTGATATGCACCGGAACTTTTCTGAACGGCATGATACATGTAGGGCTGAAGACGATGGAAGCCGGAAGGGCGGGAGAGTTCCCGGCAAAAGGATTTTCAGAAAACCTGAGGAAGATCGGCCTGAAACTCGGACGGCTTAAGACCGGGACCACGCCGCGTCTTGACCGGAGAACGATCAACTTCTCCAAAATGACGATACAGCCTGGCGATGAGCCGCCGCGTTTCTTCTCTTTTATTTGGGAATATGGAGAATTGGGGATGAAGATTCCCGAAAACCCTCAGGCAAAGCTTGAACAAGTGCCCTGCCATCTTACATATACTAATAAAAAGACCCACGAATTGATATTGGCTAACCTGGACAGGTCGCCGCTATATCAGGGAAAGATCAAAGGCATCGGTCCGCGCTATTGCCCGTCGATCGAAGATAAGGTCGTCCGGTTCAAGGATAAGGATAAACACCAGGTCTTCATCGAGCCGGAAGGAAGGATGACGCAGGAAATGTACACTCAGGGAATGAACACTTCACTGCCCGAAGACGTCCAGAGGGAAATGCTGAGGACCATGGCCGGACTTGAGAAAGTTGAGATCATCAGGCCAGGATACGCCATCGAATATGATTTTGTTTATCCGTCGCAGCTGCAGAGGACGCTTGAAACAAAAGAGATACACGGGCTTTTCCTTGCCGGCCAGATCAACGGCACATCAGGATATGAAGAAGCCGCAGCCCAGGGAATCGTCGCCGGGGTCAACGCCGCGATGAAAGTCCATGAAAAAAGAGCCGCTGATATTGCGGCGCGACGATATCATACATCGGCACGCTCATCGACGATCTGATCACAAAGGATATCGAGGAGCCTTACCGGATGATGACGTCCCGCTCGGAATACCGCTTATTTTGCGGCAGGACAACGCCGACCTCAGGCTTGACCGAAAAAGGATACGCGGCCGGATTGATAGACGGAACAAGATTTAGGTTCTTCAGGAAAAAGGAAAAAATGATAAGCGAAAAGATGAAAGATCACAGTTCAGAGAAAACATGTGAAGAGCTATCACGATGATATTCCCGATTTTGTGGCTCGTCAGATCGACATCAGCATAAAATATGACGGATACATTAAGCGGCAGTTCGAGCAGGTGGAGAAAATGAAATCGCTGGAGAACAAGCTTATTCCGGCCGGCACCGATTATCTCGCTCTGAAAGGACTGTCACGCGAGTCTCAACTCAAACTTGCAAAGGTCCGTCCCGCGTCCATCGGGCAGGCTTCCCGCATCGCCGGCGTGAACCCGGCTGATATTTCCGTGCTGCTTGTGCATCTATGGGCGGGAACTAAAAAGTAGTTGCACGTGTAATATGTAGTTGATATAATCCCGGATTGTTGTAAAGTATGGTCGCGGTCCAAATGTTTAAGGAGGTATACATATGAAAAAGGTAATCGGTTCATTGCTCCTGGCGTCTTTTGTGTTCTTTGTATTAGGAAGCACCATGGTCCATGCGGCGACCAGCATAGGCTACATAGACGTGCAGAAGGTCTTCAAGGAATACAAAGCGACATCGGCAGCGCAGGAACAGGTCAGCAAGCAGGAAGAAGAATTCAAGAAGGAATTCGATGCCTCGCAGAAAACGCTGGCGGATGCCGAAAAGAACGGCACGAAAAAGGATGACCTCGAAAAAATGAGGAAAGACCTGGAAGATAAGCTTTCCCCGAAAAGACAGGCTCTTGTAGATCTCAATGAGAAACTGACCAGCCAACTTCAGGCGGAAATACTTGCAGCCACGAAGGACGTCGCCAAGAAGGTCGGCATCGACATAGTTATGGACAAGCAGGTCATAATTACGGGCGGCGTAGACCTTACCGAAATGGTGGTCAGCAAGCTTAACGAGAGTAAATAGCTTTACAGGCCCCGATGAAGATTACTCTTAAAGACATCGCCGAACGAGCGGGGGGAGACCTTTTCGGCGACCCGAAGCTTACCATTAAAGGGGCCGCCAACCTTGATGACGCCCAGGCGGGCGATATAACCTTCGCATTTGACGACAGATCTCTGGCCAAATTCGATGCATCGAATGCTTCTGCCGTCATAGTGCCGCAGAACCTCAAAGGCTCAACATCCAAACCGCACATTAAGGTCCGCGATCACAAACTTGCGATGTCAAAGATACTGAAGATATTTGAACGCAAGACATCGACACCTTTTGGGATACACAAGACGGCTGTCGTCGCGAAATCGGCAAAAATCGGAGAGAACGTCACCATCATGGCGGGCGTATACATCGGCGAGGACTGCAAGATCGGCAAAAATACGATCATATATCCGAACGCCGTGCTTTACGACGGAACTGTCGTCGGCCAGAGATGCATGATACACGCCGGCGTTGTCCTTGGGGTGGACGGTTACGGTTTCGCTCCCGTCAATGGTAAACACGAGAAGATACCGCAGATAGGCAACGTTGTCATAGAGGACGACGTTGAACTCTTCGCGAACGTCTGCATCTCCAGGGCGACGATGGGTTCCACTCTAATAAAGCGCGGCTCAAAGATCGACAATCTCACGCACATCGCGCATAACTGCAAGATAGGCGAGGATGCCGCGATCACTGGCCTTGTCGCCATTGCAGGAAGCACCGAATTGAAAGATCACGTATCGGTCGGCGGGACATCCGGCATAAATGATCACATAGTCATCGGCGAGAACACGGTGGTCATGGGAAGGTCCGGCGTCACGAAAGACATACCGCCGAATTCGGTGATATCCGGATTTCCGGCGCAGGACCACAAGAAGGAACTGGAGCTGCAGGCAGCCATCAGGAAACTCCCGAAACTTATTGAGAAGATCTCCGAGATAGAAAAAATCGTCAAGAAGCAATGAACATAGCTTTTTTTTCCGAATCGTACAAGCCGTATCTTAGCGGCGTGACGAATTCCATCGAGACGCTGAAGCACGGTCTCGAAGACCTGGGACACAAGGTCATCGTCTTTTCCCCGGACTATCCAAAAGCGGAAAAACACACGGACGTATACCGTTTTCCGTCCATCCCGTCGCCGTATCCCGGATACAGGCTGGCGATACCGGTATCGATGAAATATCTGGAGATCCTAAAAAAGAACAAGATCGATATCATCCATTCTCACTCTCCGTATCAGCTTGGTCTTTTGTCCATGCATTACGCGGATAAGCTGAAGGTCCCTTACATATATACAGTTCATACCATGTTCGGGAAATACATGCATTACTTCCCGCTCATCCCGCAGAGGTTCACGGAAGACCTCATGACGTCGTATATAAAATGGTTCTGCAACAGGTGCGCGGCAGTTGTCGCTCCCACTCTTAAAGTGAAGCAGGACCTCATCACTTCCGGCGTCAAAAAAAGGATCGAGGTCATACCGACGGGAATCGACCTGTCGCTGATAAAGAACGACCGCGCCGCTCTGAGAAAACGCTACGGGATCCCCGACGACGGGATACTTCTTCTTTTTGTGGGTCGCCTTGCGAAAGAAAAGAACCTGGAATTCCTTTTCGAGGCTTTTGGGAAGATCAATGCAAAAAGAAAGAACACGCATCTTCTCCTGGCCGCCGGCGGTCCGATGGAAGATGAATACAGTAAGAGCGCCGGTCAGAACGTGATATTTGCCGGGCAGATAGGTTTTCCCAAAGTGCTCTCATATTATTCCGCCGCCGACATTTTCGTTTTTTCCTCTCTTACGGAAACTCAGGGACTGGTTTTGGCGGAAGCTATGGCGGCCGGCGTTCCGCAGGTGGCTGTGGATGCCGAAGGAGCGCACGACGTCGTAGCGGACGGTAAGACGGGATTCCTGACGAAACTTTCCATCGAAGAGTTCGCCGCCAAGGTGATCAAGCTTATCGACGACAAAGAACTCCGCCGCTCAATGTCCGAAAGATCGAAGATCGCCGCCTCGTCCAGCTTTTCAAAAGAGGCGTTCGCCCAAAAAATTGAATTGCTTTACAAAAGTGTGCTATAATCCACGGCAACAAATGAAAAGATCAATTTATCTATTTGTTTCGTTACTGATATTATCCTGCCAATGTTCCGCATTCGTCCCGCCGCCCACACCAACCATCGCTGGAAGCACTGGGGTTATCCGCATGCCTTCCGCCGATGTGCTGCCGTATAAAAATTTCAACACGGGCATTGACTGCGGGCCGGTGGCTTTTGCCGACAAGTGGACATTACTGTATAAAATGAACCTCGGAGTTTTCCAGGGGATGGAACTGGGCGCGGTGGGCACCGATGACGGTCAGGGCGGGCTTAAGGAAGGCGTATTCATCAACATGAAGTACAGCCTGACGACCGATACATCGCCGTATCCGCTTCTTTTCGCGATGGGTGTCGAGAACCTCACGTCAAAAACATTATCCGACGTGTACATGGTCGCCACAAGATATCTTCAGAACGGTTCAAGGTTCCATTTCGGTTTTATCGGGGATTTCGTGACCATCGACAACAACACCAACAGGTTCAGGCCGCTCGGCGCGCTCGGTTACGATTCCCCAATGTACGGAGACAGGCTTTACGGGCTCATCGACATGTTCGCGGGCGACGTGGTCTTCCAGCTGGACCTGGGAGTAAGGTGGTACTGGTCCGATACGGTCGCGGTAAACCTCTCTGCGATAAACGTGCTCTCCGACAAGTCCACTCCGACGGATAACTACCGGGATCCGAAATCGGTTTTGATCGGGTTCTCATGGATCAACCCCTTATAGGGAATGTCCAATGACCAATATCCAAATCCCAATTAATATCCAATGACCAATTTCCAATGGCAAAACAAAAAACAATAAAGAAAGAAATATCAATGTCCGGCATCGGTCTTCATTCAGGTGAAAGATCATCCATCACTTTCAAGCCCGCTGAAGTTGGTTCAGGCATAACATTCACCAGAACGGACCTTCCCGGAAAACCGAAGCTCAAAGCCGACATAAATAACGTTAAGAGCACCATCAGAGGAACAAGTCTTGGAGAAGTTTCCACCGTTGAGCACGTTCTCTCGGCGCTTTACGCGTTATCGGTCACAAACTTGATGATCGAACTGGATGGGCAGGAGCCGCCTGCGCTTGACGGAAGCTCAAAACAGTATTGTGACCTCATCCTCAGATCTGGTGTATCCCGGCAAAATGGGGATATTCCCGTGATTGAAATTAAAAAGCCTGTCCTTATCTGCGACGCCGGCAAATGCATAGTGGCGATGCCATCCGATAGATTTAAAGTAAGTTTTATGATAAACTATCCGGTCGGTTTTATCGGTTCCCAGTTCTTCCGGGCGGATATCGACGAAAAGACATATATCAGAGAAATAGCTCCGGCCAGGACTTACGGTTTCATGGAAGAGCTGGACGCGCTGAAGGAGCAGGGCCTCGCGCTGGGCGCGAGCGCGGAGAACGCGGTAGCCATGGACAAGAACGGATACATCACAAAGCTGAGGTTCAAGGACGAGCTTGTGAGGCACAAAGTGCTCGATCTTATCGGCGACATTTCGCTCCTTGGCTGCGAGTTAAAGGCGCATATCATCGGAGTAAAGAGTGGGCATGACCTGAACATAAAACTGGCGAGAAAACTTAAGGAGGTCGTTTAAAATAATCAACATACTTGGCGGCAAGAAAGAACCCATAATGAACATACAGGAGATACTGCGGACGCTTCCGCACCGGATACCGTTCCTGCTGGTGGACAAGATCATCGAACTGGAGGAAGGAAAACGCGCGGTGGGAATAAAGAACGTAACGATCAACGAGCCTTTCTTCCAGGGACATTTCCCGGGGATCCCAATAATGCCGGGAGTGCTCATCCTTGAATCCATGGCGCAGGTCGGCGCGGTCATTGCGCTGAGAATGCCCGAGAACGAAGGCAAGCTAGTTTATTTTGCGGGTATCGACCAGGTCCGGTTCAGGAAACCGGTGGTCCCCGGCGACGTGCTTAGGATAGAAGTCGAGGCCCTGAAAATGAAAGGCACCATCGGAAAGCTGAAGGGCATCGCGAAAGTGGAGGGCGAAGTAGTGGCGGAATGCGAGATACTTTTCTCCGTGAACGACAGGATCGGCACCGAGCCGAAGATTCATCCCACCGCGACCGTCCATCCCACGGCCGAGCTCGGAAAGAACGTTGACATCGGCCCGTACGCTTTGATAGGACCGGAGGTAAAGATAGGCGACAACACGAAAGTCGGATCACATTCGATAATAAGGAAATGGACCACCATCGGGTCCGACAACATCATCCATCACAACGTCTCCATCGGCCTTCCGCCGCAGGACGTGAAATACAAAGGCGAAAGAGGCGAGGTCGTCATCGGCAACAAGAACCTCATAAGGGAATTCGCCACCATCCATCTGCCTTCCGGCGAAGGAACGAAGACCGTCATCGGAAACGAGAACTTCATAATGGTCTACGCTCACATCCCGCATAACTGCAGAGTGGGAAATCAGGCGGTCATCGGAGGATACGTCGGCTTGGGCGGACACACCATAGTTGAGGACCAGGTCATCATCGGCGGACTTGCTGGGATTCACCAGGGAACAAGGATCGGGCGTCTGGCAATGATCGGCTCGTCATCAAAGGTCAACCAGGACATTCCGCCGTTCATGCTTTTCGACGGCAATCCCGGATATATCCGCGGGCTGAACCTCATCGGCATGCAGAGACGGGGAATATCTCCCGAGAACGTATCGGAGATAAAGAAATGTTTCAAGATACTTTACATGTCTAAATCGAACACAAAGCACGCCGTGGACGAGATCCGCAAAAAGGTAAGGTCCACTGACGAAGTGGAGCAGCTGCTGGCGTTCCTTGAAGGCGAAAGCCAGAGGGGAATAAGCAAGAGAAGCGAGACCGGCGAAGCGATAATAGAAGAAGCCGAAGCGCAGAAGGAAGAGCTGCTTTTCCCGGACATCCCTGAAATAGGGATCTGATAGAGATGCCCCGAAAGATAATGATATCCGCCGGGGAAGTATCCGGCGATCTCCATGCCAGCTTCCTTGCGAAAGAGCTGAAGGGTTTCCAGCTTTTCGGCATGGGCGGCGAGAAGATGAAGGCCGCGGGCGTCGACGTCCGCATCGACCTCACCGACAAAAGTTCCATCGGCATCATCGAGGCTTTAAAATTCCTTCCAGTGCAGATATCCGCATTGAATCGGATGAGATCACTTTTAAAGTCGGAAAGTCCCGACGCTCTGATCTTAGTCGATTCACAGGGTTTCAACGTGCCTCTGGCGAAATACGCCAAAAAGCTTGGAATAAAAACAATATATTATGTTGCCCCGCAGGAATGGCTCTGGGGAACAAGAAAAGGCCTGAAGGACCTCGTGAAGACGCTCGACCTGGTGATATCCATCTTCAAAAAAGAGCAGGAGATAAATAAACAGGAGGGTGTGAATTCTTTTTACTTCGGGCATCCTCTTCTTGATATCGTTAAACCAAAAATGGGCAGGACGGAATTCTTCTCGACCATCGGGCTGGACCCTTCGCGCAAACTGATCACGCTTTGTCCGGGAAGCAGGAGGCACGAACTTGAAAGCTTACTTCCGATATTGATAGAGGCGGCCATGAAGATCCAAGATGCGCAATTCATCATGCCTGTATCCGCCGGAAAATACAGGTCCCTCATCGACAAATACGTTTCATCAAAATTCCCGCAGATAAAAGTCATCGACGGCCTGAACTATGATGCGCTCGCTCACGCCGACCTGGTCATCGCCAAATCGGGGACCGTCGTCCTTGAAAGTGTGATACTGGGCTCACCGGTGATAATGTTCTACAAGCTGTCGCGCCTTACATACATGATAGGCAAGCTGATAATGAAGATAAACCTGCCTTTTTACAGCATGCCGAACCTTCTGGCGGGAAAGATGGTGGTGCCGGAATTCGTAATGGAGAAAGCGACGCCGGAGAATTTATATAATGAAGCGATCAGGCTGCTCGATGATCCCAAGAGAGAAACATCCGGCTATAAGGACGTCATGAAGGAGCTTGGAGAGCCGGGCGCCATCAAGAAAGCGGCGGAAAAAATAATAGAATTCCTATCAGCCTGAATTACTTTTTCTTGTTGTCCCCGGCGTGACCTTTTTTGGACACAGGTTTTACTGACTGTTGTTTCCTGTCATGGACCTCGACATAATCTATCCCAACTTTTTTATCGAAGTACCGCATCGCCAGGAAATAATATAACGTCTGCACGACCCTCGTGAATTGTATATCATCATAGCCGCCTTCTCTGTCGTAGCTATAATGAGCATCAAGGTCCAATTCCTGCCCTATATTGTTCTTTCCTATCAGGCGATTGAAATGTTCTGTCAATCCATTGCCAACGGCTTTCTGGATAACGCGGTTATCCGAATCGATCCCGTGCGGAAGAATGCTCCGAATGAGTTTCAACGCGACCGGCGCCATCGCTTTGATATCAACGTTCACGGTGCCATATGTTTTACGATCGGGCTTTCGCAGGAAGTATCTGGTTTTTGCCATTTCCAGCGCCAGGTCATTCTTGGGCTTCAGCACATAGCCGTGCGGTACCTGGTTGTACAGCGTGGCTGCGGCTTCCGCATTTGCGATCAAAGCCGCAGTATTGATGACAACGCTGTTGTTGCAGGTGACACCCGTGAACCTGATGTAATAATCCCTTCTAACGCCGCCTATCTTCAGAGAAGTATGAGCATCGAGGATGTCGAATAACTCGCCTCCAAGCGTGCGCTGCGTCAGTTTAGCGTCTTCTTCTTTTTTGAGCGGATTGATCTTGAAATCTACCGGCGTCTTGCCCCTTAAGAAAGGATTCACCAGATAAAATATGACGGCTTTTTTCGCGATCATCCGGGGCTCGGCGTTCTCCAGGGCCCCCAGTCTCAGATCTCTATTATCAATGCCGAATCCAGCAACAACAACTTTTATATTATTGTTTATAGCCTCATATATCCTGGCATATAATTTCTCACGTTGCGCGTAATTTCCCTTCAGATATATGACTTTTGGAAGAAAGGTCTTAAGCAGTTTGACTGCAGCCGGTATCTCGGCGGCCGAAAAGATCCTTTTACCTTTGGCGGGTGAACCTTCAAAGCCTCTAAAGTTGATGACCTTATGGCTTAATGATCTCGCAATTGTAGGATCATCCATCAATGCAAGGCTGTCATTGTTCGACATATAAAATCCGGAAACACCAAGAACGTTTTTCGGGTCCATCATGCTGACGACGTTATCAACAAAGGCCGAAGTATTGGTGCTTCCCTTTAAGCTGACCTGGGCCGTTTTTGGCGTTCCTTTTATATTGAAATCCGCTGAAACATACGCACCTGCCATAACAAACACCGCCTTATCATTTAATTGATCTATTATCTCAACCGCAAGTATTATCGTAAGGGCGGGTGAAAAATTTCAGTTTTGGATGAAATATTTGGGGCGGCCAAAAGCCTGGAGAGGCGGGCGCCGTCAGAAAAGCCGCAGAGAAGATCAGGACCTTCCTCAGCCTATAATATCAGATATCCCTTCCATCGTGATATGCTTCCGGATGGTCGCAGTCCGGGGACTTAGGCTTTTCAATAGTAGGAGCTTGCGAAATGGCCGGCTGGGGAGGCATAACGACAAAACCTTCCTGAAAATACAATGATATAAGCCCTTCTGTTAGTCGCTGTCTGCCAAGATGGTCCTTGTAAAACTCATTATCATTAATTATCCCGAGTTCTTCCTGATGCTGCAAGGCAACGTGCCCGATATGGGTGATTACATGTAGTGAAATATGTTCATGATCGGTCCTCGTTGCGAAGGCAGGATTCTTCTCGGAAATAGTCCAGGGAAGTAAAGCCCTGATTATTTTTGCTGCTCGGAAGGTATCATTTAATGATATATTTGTTTTTATTTCCCGGACATCTCTAGTTGTACTTGTAAGCGTTCCCTCGCTTTTAATTACGAACATGCCTTCCTTAAGAGTTCCTTCAAGCGGAGTTCCTTTTATGGATCGTAACATGTCAGAATCCACTATATTATAAAATGTGGATAATACGATCGGAGAATGAATCATTTCCGCAACGCCTTTCACAAAATCAGCTGTAAATTCCGTATTCCCTACAGTGAATGGCGCGGAAAACTTGTTTACTCCGATAGGCGAATCTCCACTAATACCGTTTACCATAACAAACACCTTCCTTCATTATTTATGAAAATTTGATTTCCCCTTCCAAATATTTATCGTCATTTCACCCGGGAAATTTCACTTTCCAGGAAAATTGTAGTATAATCACCCCTGATGAAAATCAAGTACAAAAGGATCCTCCTCAAGCTCTCGGGTGAAGTTTTCGGCGGAATTCAGAAATACGGCATCGATCCCCAGGTTTTGAGCGTCATCGCGGAAGAGATAAAGACCATCAAAAAATACAAGATCGACCTCGCCATCGTCGTGGGCGGAGGCAACATATTCCGCGGCATCGCCGGTTCTGCGAAGGGAATGGACAGGGCCACCGGAGATTACATGGGAATGCTGGCCACGGTCATCAACGCGCTGGCGCTCCAGGACGCGCTCGAAAAGATAGGCGTGGATTCCCGCGTCCAAACGGCCATCGACATGAGCGCGATCGCGGAGCCGTTCATCAGAAGGCGGGCCATGAGACACATGGAAAAGGGCAGAGTGGTAATACTCGCCGCGGGAACGGGGAATCCATATTTCACGACGGATACCACGGCCGCTCTCAGAGCGGCGGAACTCGACGCGGAGGTCATCCTGAAAGCGACGAAAGTGGACGGGGTTTACGACAAGGACCCGATGAAATTCCCGAACGCCAGAAAGTACGCGACCCTTACATATATGGAAGTGCTTAACAAGGGACTTAAGGTGATGGATTCGACGGCGGCTTCTCTCTGCATGGACAACGACATTCCCATAGTGGTCTTCAATCTCAATAAAGCCGGCAACATGGAAAAAGTGGTGCTGGGCAAGCCGGTGGGCACCACCGTCTGGAAGGGTTGATATGGACGAAATAATAAAAGCGGCTGACGACAAGATGAACAAGTCCGCGGACAGCCTGAAGAAAACTTTCGCATCCGTCCGGACCGGCAGAGCGTCGCCGTCCCTTCTCGACCACATCACCGTGGAATATTACGGGACGAACGTGCCTCTGAAGCAGCTGGCGAACATCGCTGTTCCCGAGCCCAGACAACTCCTTATCCAGCCTTACGACAAGAACTCCATAAAGGAGATAGAAAAGGCGATACAGAAATCCGATCTTGGATTGAACCCGAACTCTGAAGGCGGGGTCATACGGCTGATAATGCCGCAGCCCACCCAGGAGCGCCGCAACGAGCTTGTGAAGCACGTGAAAAAGGAAGCGGAGAACGGCAAGGTGGCCATCCGCAACATAAGGAAAGACCAGCTTATTGATATAAAGAACAGGGCTGACGCGGAAAAATGGGGCGAGGACAAGAAGAAGAACGAAGAGGCCGAGATACAAAAATTGACCGACAAGCACATCGCCGAGATCGACAAACTCCTCGCCGCGAAAGAAACCGAAATACTCTCCATCTGATGACAGTACCCCGACACATCGCGATAATCATGGACGGCAACGGCCGCTGGGCGAAGAAGCGCGGTTTTCCCAGAGTGGAAGGGCACAGGCGCGGCGCGGCATCTCTCAGGGAAGCGGTGAAGACTTGCAGGGAACTCGGGGTGAAATACCTTACCGTTTACGCGTTCTCCACCGAGAACTGGAAGAGACCGAAAGAAGAAGTGGGGTTCTTGATGAAACTCCTCTCCTCCGCCATCGCGAAAGAAGTCGATGAGCTTATCAAGAACGGCGTCAGACTTCGTTTCCTTGGAAGGATATGGATGCTCCCCGACGACCTCCAGGAAAAGATAAAGGCCGCGGAAGCAAAGACCGAAAAAAATTCAGACCTGAACCTTACCATAATGCTCAGCTACGGCGGAAGAGCGGAGATAACGGACGCGGTCAAATGTCTGGTTAAAAACACTCGCGATAGTGATACAATTGACGAAGAGCTGATAGGCCGGTATCTTTACACCGCCGGCATGCCGGACCCGGACCTTTTGATACGCACCGCCGGCGAGATGAGGATAAGCAATTTCATGCTCTGGCAGCTTGCATATTCGGAACTCTGGGTCACCGACGTTCTCTGGCCGGATTTCAGGAAAGAGCACCTGCTGGAAGCGATAGATGAATACGGCAGAAGAACAAGGAAGTTCGGAGGACTTTAATGCCCAAGAGAATATTGACCATATTGGTGTCCGTTCCGGTCATTTTCCTGTGTACATATTTCGGAGGATGGAGCTTTTTCATCCTCGTGACGGCGCTCGCCCTCCTGTCGCTAAATGAATTCTACTCTCTGATGAACAAGAAGGGTTACTCGCCGTCATACGTGATCGGATTCCTTGTTACCATATTCTTCACCTGGCTCGTCACTTATACTTTAAAACATCCGCTGTGGGAGCCTTACGCTACCGGCATCCTCACCACCGCGATAATCGTAACTTTTACCGGCGGCATTTTCCTGAAAAAAGCGCAGGACTCAACGGTGAACGCGGCCATCACCCTTATCGGCATCCTGTACATCGGATGGATGTTCTGCTATCTCATACTCATCAGAGAGCTTACCGCCCACGGCGCGTATCTCTTCTTTTTAATGATCGCCATCTGGGCTTGTGATACGTCCGCTTATCTTGTCGGAACATATTTCGGCAAAGTGAAGCTGAGCCCGTTCATCAGTCCCAAGAAAACCGTGGAGGGTTCGGTCGCCGGGTTTGTCATCGCTATTGTCGCCGCGTTGGTCTTCGGTAAACTGATAGGCATGAGCATAGTTCACGTTGTGATACTCGGATCTATTATCGGGGTCGTCAGCCAGATAAGCGATCTTGTGGAATCCCTCATCAAGAGGGACGCCGGAGTGAAAGATTCCAGCAATCTTATTCCGGGACACGGGGGAGTCCTTGACAGGATGGACAGCTTCATACTTACCGCTCCGATAATGTATTATTACATTTTCTGGTTCGTTCCATGAGCAGGTCGGAAGAACTGAAGACCCTCATCGTTGAATCTGTCATTCTCGCGCTCCGGGAGGACATCGGCAGCGGCGACGTCACCACCGATGCGATAATACCCGCCGGCCTCCAGGCATCAGCCAAGATCATCGTCAAAGAGGAAGGGATCATCTGCGGACTGGCAATAGCCCAGCTCGTGTTCAGATCCGTCGACAAGAACGCCAGGTTCATCAAGAAATGTTCTGACGGCGGGAAGGTCCGGAAGGGCCAGGTCGTAGCCGAAGTGAAAGGCTCGGCAAGAGGAATTCTCACGGCGGAGAGGACCGCTCTCAATTTCCTTCAGAGGCTTTCCGGCATCTCTACGCTGACAAGGAAATTCGTGGATGCCGCGGGAGGCAGGGTAAATATCCTCGATACCAGAAAAACATCTCCGGGCTTGAGGGTGCTTGAGAAATACGCGGTGAAAGTGGGTGGAGGGACGAACCACCGCATCGGGCTTTTTGACGGCGTGCTCATAAAGGACAATCACATTGCGGTGACGGGCGACCTCACAAAGACGGTGGAGGCGGCCATGAGAGGCTGCGAAGCCGTGGAAGTTGAAGCAAATACCATGAAGCAGGTAGAGGAAGCCGCCGGGTCCGGCGCATCGCGCATACTCCTGGACAACATGAGCGTCCCGCAGATAAAACAGGCGGTCAAGATCATCAGGAGCCGGAGCAAAAAGATCGAGATCGAGATATCCGGCGGGGTGAACCTAAATAACATCAAGTCATATTCGAAGGCCGGCGCCGATTACATTTCCATCGGTGCCCTTACTCATTCTGCTCCCGCGCTGGACATAAGCCTGAAGATAGACCAGAAGTAGATCAAACTAATTTACTGCCGTTATTGAGGATGAGGCGGTGCCCGTTTACATCACGTTCAATGTATAATATAATTCCACCGTGAGAAAATCCTTTCGTTCTATAGCTTTTTTTTCGCTGATCTTCGCACTTTTATCGATCTTTGCCGCCGCCGCGGAGAAACTCGATATTGCCAGCCCAAAAGATAAGGTCCAGACAAAGGCCAACAGATTGTTCATAAGGGGAGAAGCGGCCGGGGCAAAGGGCGTTTACGCAAATTCAGTTAAGCTTGATATCGGCAACAACGGTTCTTTTGAAGCGGTATCTCTTCTGCACCCCGGGAAGAACACTCTTAACATCACCGCTTATTATTCAAACGACCTTAAGGAAACGAAAACCATCCGGATATTGAAGATCGTCACGTTCGACGACATGGAAATGATGTATTCAGGCCGGACCCACTGGGCGAAACAGGACGTTCTTTCGCTGGCGACCATAGGTATAATAGAAGGATATCCCGACAACACTTTCGGGCCGGATATGCCTCTCCTGAGGGGAGAGCTTGCGACCTGGATCGCGAGAGCCAGGAACCTGAAAATATATCAGCCCAAAGAGGACCCGTTCTTCGACGTTCCGAAAGAACACTGGAGAGCGCCTTACATTAAAGCCGTCGTAGCGGCCGGGATAATGAAAGGAGCATCGCAGGATTCTTTCGGGATAGACATGCCGGTGAAAAGGGACGAAGTTGCCGAGATAATATCAAAGGCGTATAAGCTGCCTCCTCTAAAGCTGAAAAAAAGCTATTTTCTGGACGTGACATCGAAGACAAAATACGTCGACTACATAAATTCCGCGCATGCCAACGGAATAGTCGTCGGCGTTCCAGGAAAGGAAAGGATGTTCGAACCCGAGAGAGCGATGAAAAGGTCCGAAGCGGCCCTGCTTTTCGCAAGCCTGAAGAACGTTAAGACTTTGAGGTCCGCGCTTTTCGATTACAGCAAGGGGTACACTCCCGACAGGACATGCAAGATAGGCACCAGGCCGGTGATAAAAAAAACTACCGCGACGCCCGACGTCATCGCGGCGGACGGCGTGACCCCGCTGAAGATCTCGGCGGACGTGGAAGACGCCCAGGGACCGGACTACATATCTCAAGTCTGGGTTGACCTGTCTTCGCTGGGCGGGCCGAATAATTCCAAAATGTCGCTTGTGGGTACCGGCGCTTATGAGATAAGCTTTGTAATGACCACCGAGACGGAATCCGGACTGAAGAACATTTCAATAACGGCGCTGGGCAAGGAAGGGCTTGCCTCAGAGGGCAAAGTAAGATTTTCGGTCACAAAAAAATAAAATGAAAAGAACAATAATCGCGATCTTGATCCTTTTGACCTCGGCCGGTTCATACGGCGTCATAACCGACCTGGGAATAGACCCGCTGGACCTGTCCAGCGGCTCAAGACCGCTGGGAATGGGCGAAGCCTATACGGCGGCAACGGGCGACGTAAGCACCTTGTTCTACAATCCCGCCGGCATCGCAAGATCTAAAGGACTTACCAGCACCTTCAGTTCCATGAACAATTTTTCTATGGGCGCGGGATATGAGACCGGGATAGGGAATGTCGGCTTCGGTATCATCTATAAAAGCTACGATAATATCTCCAGCGAAGAGACGAAAACATCTTACAGCAGCAACACAATAGTCCTTGGATGGGGGGCCAGTTTTGGACAGTTCTCTTTCGGGATATCGCTCAAAGGCCTGCTGTCACAAAGGTTATCGGTAGCGGGAAATCCGGACCTGGCCGCAAATTCGTTATATGACGGCGATGCCGGCATCCTGTGGGAACCGCTCGAATATGTCACCATTGGATTTGTTTCACACAACGCCCTTGATCAATCATATACTATCGGCGGCACGACCGAATCTTTCCCGAAGACTTCGAGAGCTGGCATCGACCTAAGATTGATCGGCACGCATTCCTTATTGGCAAGCGATGTTTTTGGAATAAGGCTGGCATATGATTCGGAGAGCGGAGTTTTCGGGGACCAGCAGGTCCTGAACTATTATTACGGAACGGAAATATCTGTTTTTGATACGTTCTTCTTAAGGGCCGGAGGCGAACTCGCTTTACACCCCCGACGGCAACCAGACTGGGACAACGGCGGGATTGGGATACCGGTTCGGATATACCGAGATCAACGCGGCAAGCTACAAGAATCCGCTTACCGGATCTACCACGGCCTTTATTTCTTTCACTTATTCTCCGCCGAAATTCGGCATCTTCGAGGAGGAGAAACCGGCGGAGACGACGCAGACCAGCATGATAAACATCGCGTCGCCTGCCGATGATTATTCCACTTATGACGAGAGCGTACCCGTGGAAGGCGTGGCAGATCCAAGGGCCGCCGTCAACATCAACGGAGTAAGCGTCTATCTGGACAGTCAGGGAAAATTTAAAGCGCTCCAGTCGCTCATGCAGGGGAAGAACCTTATAGAGATAGAAGTTACCGTCGGCGGAGACAGGCAGACTTTCACGAGGAGAGTGCTCAGGAAAGCGAAGGTCGTCATAGCCGAGGAGGCGGGACTGAACAAACAGATGGTGGATGAAGTTCTGGACCGCGAATCCCAGATAGATAAGCAAGAGCAGCAGCTAAACAAGGACAGGGCAAAAGGGATGGATGTCACCGCAAGAGAGATAGCGCTGAACGCGGAAAAAGAAAGCGTCCAGAAAAAAAGGGACGAGCTGAAAGCTCAGCAGGATCAAATGCAGGAGCGGAAAGATAAAGTTGAAAATCTTGCGACCCTCGGCGTAATAGACGTAGAGCCGAACAAGAGCTTTGCGGTGGAAGCGCCCATAAAGCGCGGCGAGATGATCTCCTGGCTAGTGAAGTCCGTCGGACTTCCGGTCCCGAAAGTGGAAGAAGCGGTCTTCGCAGATGTACCGGCTACCAACGAATACGCGCCGTTCATAAAAGCCGCTTATGACGCAGGATACATAAAGGCGCCGGCCGACGGCAGGTTCGGGCCGGACGATCCGGTAACAGACGATGAAGCGCAGACATACTTCAAGGCGTTCGGAGTGATACAATGAAAAAACTGTTCCTTATCGTGATATTGCTTGCGGCGGCATTTGCGCCGGTCATGGCGGATGATCAGAAACCCAAGACGATCACCAGAGCCGAAGTAATAGAGAAGATCTCGGCTTCCGATTTCCTGAAAAAGAAGATTGGCGATCTCATGAACTGGAGCGTTGGATATGACATCACCAAGATAAACAGGACCAACCTGGCGCCCACGATAAGCTTCATTAAAGCTACCCCCATCCAGGTGCCGCCTGACAACAGGACCGTCCTTCTCATTACGGTAAAAGTGAGCGATCCGAACGGACTTGATAATATCAGCGGCGTAAGAGCGGATCTCAGCTCGATCAACAGGCTGCCGAACGCGATGCTTGTAGACAACGGCCTCTGGGGGTCTGTCGTGGCGGGGGACGGAATATACGCTCTGCAGACGAACGTTGGTTATTCGGTGCCGAGCGGACAAAAAGATATTCCCGTGGCCGTATCGAATAAGGCCGGATGGGTTGCGCTTGGCAGAACGAACATCGATGTGGAAACCAACCCTATGATCTCCGAGGAAAAATCCGTTCCGCAAACCATCTCTTCCGCGAGCGGCGGAACGGTCACTTTTTCAGCCAAGGTCGTCAACCCGGGGAGGCAGGAAGACATGAAGAGCGTTAACATCGACCTGCGTCCCATCGGTCTGGAAAATTACACAAAAATGTGGGATGATGGGACGCACGGAGATATAAACGGCGGGGACCGCGTATATACTTTGACCGTCGCAGTGAAACCCGGAACTCCCCGCAGGGACGAAAAAGCTGACTATCAGGGCTGATAACATCATCAACGGACATTCGGAGAGCGAAATATCACTGGTGGTGGAATAAATGCTTTCAACCGTATCCATAATAAGCATGTTCTTCCAGATATTCACCTCCGGCATCTCTTTTGCCGGCGGCTACAGTTTCATGGTCCGGTATCTTGAAAAAAGGAAAAAAGACGACCAGTATCTGAGCCTCATTTTCATGTCCTTCGCTCTTTTCACCGCGCTTACCATCGGCTCGCAGATAATGTACATGATGGGCATGCCGGACAACATCCGTTTCATCATCTACAGGCTCATCTCCGCCGATCTTGTGGCAGGCGCGCTGTTCATCGCTTATTTCATCAAAGAGAAGTTTGGATACAGGGAGAACCTTCTTTATCAGCTCCTCCTGCTTGCTTCGGTGGTGGAGGTCTTTCTCATCATCAAGTCCCCGTTGAACCTCATAGAGAACATAAAAGGCATCGCTATCGATCCCGGCGCCCATTTCCTTACCGCCATACCGCCGGAGATATTCTGGGTTGTGTTGTGGCTCATCCTGGGAATAAGGTTCCTTCTTTCGGCCCGGGCATCAAAGGAGCGCGGCGAGAAGAACATATACGCGCTATCCGGTTTTTCGGCCATCCTGGTGGTGATGTCTTTCTTCCTGCTTTCTATTACGCGAAGAGCGGGGAAGCATATTTGCTGGCGTTGTCCTGGGTCATGTACCTCTGCTCCGCCGTCGGATTTTTGCTGGGCAACATAATCCATGCCGAAGGACGAAATAGCGAAATTCCCGCTCTCATATTTCAGGACGCGGATACTTTACAAACTGGTGCTCATTTTCATCCTTCTGATCGTCATCCTTCTTGAGGCGACGACCATCGTGACGATAAACCTTAACCAGATCTCCCTGCAGAAAGCCATAAAGGGCAACTACCTCACTTCCGCCATCAGCATCGCGGACAAGATAGCTTACGCGCCTTCCATCAACGGCATGCCCGACAAAAATTTCGTTAGGGCCTGATAGACCGGGAAACGAAGGGCAAAAGAGATGTTTACGTCGTCTACGGCCGCGGCATCCTTTACGCGGCTCCAGAGAGCCCGATGCCGGCCGGAACGGATTTGAGCCACCTGGATGTCGTAAAAGCGGTCCTCACCGGCGAAGCCGGAAGCGCGGAATATCTCAGCGATTTCTTTGTTAATGCGGAGGACAAGCAAGTTATCGGCGCGTTCGCGCCGGTCAATAAATTCCATCTGGGCGTCATCGTGGAGCAGCCGAAGTGGCAGGCGTATTCCGAGATCAGACTTGTCTCCACCAACACGCTGATATTCGTCATCATCGGGATAATACTCACCGTTTCCATCGGCATCTTCTTCGCGAAATCCATCGAGAGCTCGATAAGAGAGGTCATCAACGGGACCGAGGCGGTCCGCAAAGGCGACCTTTCCTATAAAATAAAGATCGACACGATAGACGAGATCGGAGAGCTTGCCGACGCGTTCAACCAGATGACGAAGGAACTGAAACAGAGCCAGGAACATCTCATCTCATCCGAGAAGCTCGCGTCGCTTGGCACCATGGCGGCAGGAATGGCGCATGAGATAAAGAACCCGCTTGTCAGCTTGCGCACGTTCACCCAGCTTTTGCCGCAGAGGTTCGAGGACGAGGAGTTCAGGAAAAAATTCGCGACCGTCGTCCCGCAGGAGATAGACAAGATCAACAAAATAGCTGAAAGCCTGCTAAGGTTCGGCAGGCCGCACAAGCCGGAGCTGACCCAAGTGAACATCAATGAGATACTGGAGGAGATACTCGCGCTCTTCGACAACGAAGCAAGAAAGAACAACGTAAGGATAACCACAAAGCTAGCCGAGCTGCCGCAGATCACCGCCGATGCCGGACAACTTTCTCAAGCGTTCGTTAACGTCATATTGAACGCGATCCAGGCAATGACCAGCGGTGGAGAGCTGACCGTGAAGACCGATGTGGGCGAGGTCGTGAAGCTGGGACCTTCCGCCGGAGATACTTCCGATGAAGAGGAAGCAAAGCCCATCCCGGTCGTATTCGTGGAGGTTTCCGACACCGGCACGGGCATCCCCGAAGAGAACCTGAAAAAGATATTCGATCCGTTCTTCACGACCAAGGAAGTGGGCGGCACCGGAATGGGGCTGCCCATCACGTTAAGGATAATCGAGGAACACCACGGATCGATAAGAGTGAAAAGCCAGGTGGGGAAGGGAACTACTTTTTTGATAACTCTGCCGCAGACACACGAGACGAAGGTTTAGTATCTTAGCGTGTTGACGTTGCTGCCGACTATAGAATTCACGCTGGACTGTATCTGATCTTGACCCGGGTTCATCGTGTTAACGCTACCCCCGAACGGCGCAAATTGCGATGCTTTGACCTGCAGAGGATCTCCTTTGTATTGGATAAGTGAATGGTCCGGATTCATACCCTGCATCACTGATTCAAAGTTCTGATCTACTTTTCCGACGGTAACATTACCATTCTTAGCCTTTGCAGCCCAAAGACCATCAGAACCTTGTAATATATGTGCAGTTGGTTTGGCAGTTGATGTTGATATGGTCGCTACGTCCTGGGTGCTCTCTGGGGCCGTGACTGTTGCGGCGGCCGGGATCTGGGATATGCCTTGCGATGCGCTCGCGACATTTGCCGTCCTATCCGTATCCGTTAAAGACGATACAGTAGATATTGTTGGCGGTTTTTGTGATACCCCTCCGAATTCCAAACCCATTCTTTTCACCCCCTTACATATATATTATCGCGTAAAAAAGCCCAAAACTTGCATGGGACTTGCGCTTTTGCTAGAATGGTGTGACAATGGCGATGTTCGAAAGGTTCACTGAAAAAGCGGTCCGCGTCATAATGGCGAGCCAGGAAGAATCGCGGCGTTTGGGCGCCGCTTTTGTCGGGACCGAACATCTTCTCCTCGGAATGCTGCGCGAAGGCGAACCCATAGTCCTAAAGACGCTTGAATACTTCCGTGTGGATCCCATGGCCGTAAAGGAAAGGATCGAAGAGGTCGCGTCCCACGGCGAAGAAAGAGGCGTCACGGAAATTCCTTTCAGCCCGCCGGTCAAAAAAACCATCGAGTTCGCGTGGGAAGAAGCAAGACAGCTTGGCCACAGCTATGTGGGAGTGGAGCATCTCTTCATTGGACTGATAAGGGAAAGCTCCGGGCTGGGCGCGAAAGTCCTGAGCGAATTCGGCATAAACGTTTCCGGAGCGAAGAACAGGGTCATCAGCCTGCTGGGCGAAGAATCCGTTTTCCAGAGGAAAGGCCCGCAGATATCGGGGACCCCCGTCCTTGATTCATACGGCAGCGACCTGACGTGGCTGGCCAGAGAGAAAAAACTGGATCCGGTCGTAGGCCGCGCGAAAGAAATTGAACGCATCACACAAATACTTTCCAGAAGAAAAAAGAACAATCCAGTCCTCACCGGCGATGCCGGTGTTGGCAAGACCGCCATTGTCGAGGGGCTGGCCCAGAAAATAGTTTCAGGCGACGTTCCGCCCCTGCTTCTTGATAAAAGGGTCGTCTCGCTCGATCTTGGGCTGATGATCGCGGGGACGAAATACCGCGGCGAATTCGAGGAGAGATTAAAAAAGGTGATGGAGGAAGTCCGCAAATCGGGGAAAGTGATCCTCTTCATCGATGAAATACACACGATCATCGGAGCGGGCGCGGCGGAAGGCGCGATGGATGCGGCGAACATGCTGAAGCCTTCACTGGCAAGGGGAGAGATACAGTGCATCGGCGCGACCACTCTGGAGGAATACAGGAAGAGAATCGAAAGCGACGCGGCTCTCGAGCGAAGTTTCCAATCCGTTTTCGTGGAAGAGCCCACCGTCGAGCAGTCCATCGAAATACTTAAGGGGTTAAGATCGAGATACGAAGATTTTCATAAGGTGAGGATCACCGATGAAGCCATCGTATATGCCGCCAGGCTTTCGGCGAGATACATAGCCGACAGGCACCTTCCCGACAAAGCCATCGATCTCATCGACGAAGCTTCATCAAGGGTGATGCTCCAATCCATTTCCGCTCCGCCGGAGCTGGTGGAGATAACCAAGGAGCTTGAAAAAGTTAAGCATGACAAGGAAGTGGCGGCGCAGAACCAGGAGTTCGAGAAAGCCGCGAAGATGAGGGACAAGGAAGAAGCGCTGAGGCTGCAGTACGAAGCCGCTTCAAAAAAGATCAAGGGTTTCACAAAAGAAAATTATCCCGAAGTCACTAGAGAGATAATAGCCCAGCTCATCTCCAGCTGGACCGGCGTTCCCGTATCTCAACTCACCGATGAAGAGACCGAGCGCCTGATGAAAATGGAAGATTCGCTCGCAAAACGCGTCATCGGCCAGGAAGAAGCGATAAAGGTCATCGCCAAATCAATAAGACGCGCGAGAGCTGGACTGAAAGACCCGAAACGTCCCGTGGGCTCGTTCCTTTTCATGGGACCGTCCGGCGTGGGCAAAACGGAGCTTGTAAAGAGGCTGGCGGAGTTCATGTTCGGCGACATGG
The DNA here is from genome assembly GCA_963727815.1 of uncultured bacterium. Lineage (GTDB taxonomy): Bacteria > Margulisbacteria > WOR-1 > CAVSGV01 > CAVSGV01 > CAVSGV01. The sequence continues at coordinate 238,038 of CAVSGV010000006.1, read as the reverse complement.
ATGCCGTTGTTAGAGTGGACATGTCGGAATACCTTGAATCGCATACGGTCTCGAGATTGATCGGTTCGCCTCCCGGATACGTTGGTTTCGGCGAAGGGGGACAGCTGGCGGAACCGGTCCGAAGAAAGCCGCATTCCGTCGTCCTGCTCGATGAAGTGGAGAAAGCGCATCCCGATGTCATAAATATTTTGTTGCAGGTACTTGATGACGGACGTCTTACCGACGCGCAGGGCCATCACATAGATTTCAAGAACACCATCATCATCATGACCTCGAACGTGGGCGCGGACCTGATAAAGAAGGACACATCGATCGGTTTCAACACGAGCACCGAAGCGAAGGTCAGCTACGATAAAATGAAGGCGAAGGTCCTGGATGAGATGAAGAAGAAGTTCAGGCCGGAGTTCCTGAACAGGATAGACGAGATGGTGGTCTTCAGGCCGCTCTCAAAAGAGGACCTGGGAAAGATAGTCGACCTTATGGTAACGGACCTGAATGAAAGGCTTATGGAGAAAGGTCTTTCCATCGTGATAAACAAGAAGGTCAAGGACTTCCTTGTTGATAAAGGCTATGATCCGCATTACGGCGCCAGGCCGCTCCGGCGCACCATTGAGGACAGCATCGAGGATCCGCTTTCCGAACAAATACTTCTGGGCAAATTCGCTTACGGTACGAAGATAAAAGTGGAGGTCGAGAAAGACAAACTGACTTTTACTGGAGGAAGGTCTTCAAAATCGGAACAATATGCGGAAGAAAAAAACCCGCCGTCGCCTAAGTTAAGAGAAAAAGAGACGCTAAAGAAGTAGAGCTATAAGATACAGCTTACTGCCGATCCCCCATTCTTCAAACTGATCATTAGATTCCGGAAAGCGTGTTCTTCATCAATGAACTGTTGACAGGAGGGGCACTTTGTCAGGTGTTCCCCCAGATAACTCATCTCTCCCACATCCAAACCTTTCCAAACAATTGCCCTAAGAATACCAACGGAAGGACAATAATCATCCAGCCTGGAACCTTTCGGATAAACAACGATCACCGAAGTGTCTTTGCCGTTCTGCTGAAAGAACTTTATATTTTCCCTATTTTTTACCAGATAAAGCACTCCATATTCCGGATTCCGCAAATTCAAGAGCGCCTTCATGCCATATTTATCACATAGTCTAACTAATAAATCTTCGGGCGTACAACCAGTGTCGAGCTTTTCAATATCACTATAAAGAGACTCGCTAATGATAATATTCTCGGCGCCATTGTCGGTCACCACGGTCTGTACATTATTGTTATTTAATAGACCTGCGAGGAAATCGTTTTCTTCGCTGATTCTCATTCCGCGGAATGAGGGGACTCTCAGATTATAGTCGTTGGTTGCAGTTAAAGAGACTCTTATAAGATCACCTGTTTGCATATATCCTCCTTTTGAACTATCGACAGAAAATTATCGTCATCGCCGTCCGGAAATTTCACTTTCAACCTTAATTGATATGGCTACTTGATTGTAGTAAGATTCTCATCATGCCGAAAACAGAGATCAAATTCGTCTGCCAGTCGTGCGGATACGAATCCCCCAGATGGGTCGGGAAATGCCCGGAGTGCGGACAATGGAATTCTTTGGTGGAGGAGCCCGCCTTCGCCAAGGCTTCGGCGGGCAGGCAACCGCAAAATTATAATCCATCAAAACCCCTGGCGATAACCGATCTGGAGTTCAAGCCGGAAGAAAGAAGCTCGACCGGCATCGCCGAGCTTGACCGTGTCCTTGGCGGCGGGGTTGTGGCAGGTTCCGCCGTGCTTGTCGGCGGCGATCCGGGCATCGGCAAATCAACTCTGATGCTTCAGGCAGCAGATTCTCTTTCAAATACCGAGAAAGTCCTTTATGTTTCGGGAGAGGAATCCGCAAAACAGATACGCTTGAGAGCGGAAAGGCTCGGCACGCTATCCGAAAATCTCCACATTCTTCCGGAGAACAACATATTCGCTATTGAAAAGAATATCGAAGACATCAAACCTAAGTTCGTGGTCATCGATTCCATCCAGACGATGTTCAGGGATGACATCCCATCGGCTCCGGGTTCGGTCAGCCAGGTCCGTGAGTGCGCGTCATATCTGGTGAGGCTGGCAAAATCATCCAACATCCCCATATTCTTTGTCGGACACGTCACAAAAGAAGGCAATATCGCCGGACCAAGGGTCCTGGAACACATCGTTGATACCGTGCTTTATTTTGAAGGCGACACGCACAGGCAGTTCAGGATACTTCGAGCGGTCAAGAACCGTTTCGGTTCAACTAACGAAGTGGGAATTTTCGAAATGAAAGAGGAAGGCCTCATCGAGGTGAAGGATCCTTCCAAACTTTTTCTGGAGGAAAAGGCAGAAGCATCGGGATCGGTCATCACCGTGTCGCTGGAGGGAACTAGGCCGCTTCTTGTGGAGATACAGGCGCTGGTCAGCCATTCGAACACTGCAATTCCCCGCAGATCCACCAACGGCTTCGATTACAACAGGGCGCTGATGCTTGCCGCCGTAATTGACCGCAGGCTTGGAATCAGGCTTAACGACAAGGATATATATGTAAACGTGGCGGGCGGGATAGACCTTGATGAGCCGTCCGCGGACCTTCCGGTCATAATGTCGATAGTTTCGTGCTACAAAGATAAGAAGGTCAGCTCGGAAACAATATTTTTCGGAGAAGTCGGACTTGCCGGAGAAGTGAGGGCGGTGAACCACGCTGAGTCGCGCATAAATGAAGCGGCGAAACTCGGCTTCAAATCGGCTATCGTGCCAAAGGGCAATGTTCAGGAGACAAAAGGAATAAAGGGGATAAAGATCGTCGGCATTTCACACGTTAAGGAGCTTCTGGATCTCGTCTCTTAATCTGCTTATTTCAACTTCATAATCACTTTTAGCCGGCTTAATACCAACATATTTTTGGAAATCGATCGGCTTGCCTATGTTCATCGACACCGGAACCCTTTTTATCACGTATGATCTTTTTGGCATCATCGCGTAGCTTCCCTTGAGCGCTATCGGGACAACGCCCGCGCCGCTTGAGAATGCCGCCATGAGGCTTCCCCGCTTGAAAGGACCCAGCTCTCCCGTCTTCGATCTCGTCCCCTCCGGGAATATCAATATGCATTCTCCTTTTGAGAGCATGTCTGATGCCGTTCCAATCGTTCTGTGCGCGCTCGTGCTTACGTCGCGTTCGATGGGAACGTATCCGGCGACCTTCATGTACCAGCCGAATATCGGGATGTCGAACAGTTCGCTCTTCGCCACAAAACGGAAATGCCTGGGCAGGTAAGCAAGATGGATAAGGATATCAAATGCTCCCTGATGGTTCGACGCGAAGATCAATCCGCCCTTTTCCGGGACGTTCTGAATGCCGTTGATGGTGACCTTCGATCCAGTAAGGAACATGAGCATCCTTGCCCAGATCCGCGCGGCGGAGTGGAAGGGCTTATCGTGTTCCTTTGAGAATATCGCGAACGGGATCGTTATCGCCGTGCCGATGAAAAAAGTAATTACGGCGATGCAGTAAAATATCAGCGTATGGATTAGTTGGAATATGATCATGCTTGGAATTATACATTATGGGACTCGAGAGTGGAACCCCTGTCTATCGGTTCGCAGATCGACTATTCCACATACACGCTCCTCGCAACCTCTTCCGCCGATGTCACGCCGGCTTTTACCATTTCCTCTGCGTGATCCTTCAATGACTTGAATGCTGATGACCGCGGCTTCAGCTTCAACACTTCAAAAACTCCCGTCCTGCCTTTATACCCCGCATTCCCACAGGTCCTGCAGCCTCGCCCGCCGCAATTCGCGCAAAGCTTTCTAACAAGTCTCTGTGAGACGACGCAATTAACGGTGCTCGATATCAGATATGGATCAACGCCCATGTCTTTCAGGCGGCATTCAGCTCCGGCCGCGTCATTCGTGTGAAGCGTGGAGAATACGAGATGACCGGTCATTGCTGCCTGGACAGCTATCTGCGCTGTCTCAAAGTCCCTTATTTCTCCGACCATTATCACGTCAGGGTCCTGGCGCAGTATTCCCCTCAGGCCTTTCGCGAACGTCAGGCCGGTCTTTTGATTGACATGCATCTGATTTATGCCGTTCAGCTGATATTCGACGGGATCTTCTATTGTCACTATGTTGATGGTTTCCCTGTTGATCTTCTCAAGCGATGAATACAACGTGGTGGTCTTGCCGCAGCCGGTGGGTCCGCATACTATTATCATTCCCTGCGGCCTCTCGATGGACCTCTCGAAATATTCAAGGTCCTCTTCCGCCATGCCAAGCTCGCTTAGCGGAAGCGCCATTTTGTTCTTCTCCAGAAGCCTTATTACGGCCTTTTCTCCGTGGAACGTCGGCACTACCGAGACGCGCAGGTCATATTCTTTTGATCCGACCTTTATGAACGACCTTCCGTCCTGAGGCAGTCTTTGTTCCGATATGTCCAGGCCTGCAATGATCTTTATCCTTGATATCAACTGCTGATGCATTGAACGGTGGATGCTGAGGCCGTTCATCAGAAGGCCGTCAACTCGGTATCGGACCCTCACATTGAACGCGTTCGGCTCGATATGGATATCGCTTGCCTCAAGGGTGGCAGCCTTTTCCATCAGATCATTGAGCAGTGGGACCGCGCCATTGTTGAATTTTGCTTCCATCGATATAATAGCCAGCAATTATCCTGCCTGATATCCATGTCGAATATGTGAAAAGAGCGCTATATCATGACCGGGGAAGCTACAGATGCTGTTTGTTTCGACTACTTATAAGACTTGAGGGCTGCCAGAGCGGCTTCTTTCATTATCTTAATTGGCGCTTCCTCTTCGGTGAAAAGAGAGAAAGCCAGCGCGCCCTGCCTTATCAGCATGCCCAGGCCTGAGACGGGCTTTGCTCCTTTTGACTTGGCCAGCTTCAGCAATTTCGTCTCGAGAGGATTATATACGAGATCATAAACTATCGCGCCGGACGGAATATCATAAGTCTCGTCTATGGGGCAGCCATTCACTTTTGGATACGTGCCCAGCGGAGTTGCGTTGACAAGAAGATCGCATTCCGCGACGCTTTTTTTCAGCTCCTTGCTGTTCGCGGGGCAGGCATAGGGGGCTATCTCGAAATGCGAGCTGATATATTCGCATAACGTTTTGGCCTTGTCGTATATCACATCTGATATCACGAGCGTCTTTATCTTGTCCTGGGCCAGCATAAGAGCGACGGCCTTTGCCGCGCCGCCCGCGCCGAGAACGACGGCCCTTTTTCCCTTAACATTGAAACCCGCGTCCTCAGTGAGCGAATCGATGAACCCCGGTCCGTCCGTGTTGTAGCCGACAAGATGTCCCTCCTGGTTAAGTATCACATTTGCGGCGCCGATAAGACGCGCCAGCTTTGTAACTTCATCCAGATGGGGAATGATCACTTCTTTGTGAGGAATGGTGACGTTAACGCCGACAAAACCCAGCATCCTTATGCCTTCGAGCGCCTTATCAATATTGTTGGGCTTGATCGACAAAGGGACATAGCAAAAATTCAATCCCAGTTTCTCATACGCGGCGTTGTGCATCTGCGGTGAGACGCTGTGAGTTATCGGATAGCCTATGATGCCCGTCAGTTCTGTTGAGCCGTTTATTTGCGCCATTACGCTTTAGAGTATAATCAATAAGTAAAAGCGAGTTAACCCGCGGGAAAAATCAGTTATTGGGCGAGACGTAGGTATTATTAAGGAACTGGGCCAGGTCCTCAATCATGGCGAATTTCTGGGCGTCGCTGACGTTCGGCGCGCCGGTGAACGGCATTACCGAATATAATTTTATCAGCCGCGATTTCACGGACGATATGTTCTTCAGATATTTGTTTATGATACACTGATTTATTACTTCGGCTATTTTAACCTGATCCTGGTTCCCCATTTTAAACATCCCCCTGATGTCCCGATCTCCTGACATATATATATCGATGGATTTTACAAAAAATTTCAGTTATGATTTTGAATGTCAATATGCCTACGATAAGCCAAAATCTTTCTAATGTAAGCCTTGTGGACAGGGAATTCTCCGGGACAGTGGCATTCAGGAACGAAAAACTGACGCTTCCCGACGGTTCCAAGGTCGCGATAGGCATAGACGACGACCTGTGGGTCATAGTCTACCAGAGGTCCGCCAATACGCCGTTCATGGTCTATGAGTTCAACGCAAAGAAAAAGACCGTCGTTGTGGATAAGAGACCGGGCGAAGCGGCGGACATTCAGGCCGTAAGGAAAATAATCAATTATTTCTTCGAACATGCCGACGTGGACGACCTCGTTACCATAGTTGCCGGAGGGATACAGACATGATCGACATAAAAGGAATAGGTCCCGGATTTCCGATACTTCCCGAGGAGATAGATAAGGAGCGCCTAAAACGTCTGAAGGAAATAAAGACGGAAGCGGGAAAGTTGGCTTTCCTGCGCGCGATGGGCAATGACGTGAAGGTCGCGGAAGTGCATCAGGGCGTCTCGAAGGCCGAAGGCGCCCTTAAATGGATCAATGAAGTCTTCAATAAGGAAAAATGGAAAGATTCCTAAAGAGCAGGTACAGGATAGGAGAACAGATAGGCGAGAATCCCTTCTCTTTCACCTATAAGGGATATCTGATAGGCACCGAAGTCCCCGTAGTGATAAAGATCTACAAGAGAGCCGCTCTGAACAGCCCGCTGATAAACAAGCTGCGCCCCAAAGTGACGAAGATAGTCAGCCTTGACCATCCCAACATCGCCAGGGTCATCGACGGCGACTACGGCTGGCAGGGGTTTTATTTCGTCCGCGAATTCGTCGAAGGCGAAAGTTTTGAGGAATTCCTCGCGAAGGGAAACCCTGGCGTTGACGACGCCATATTCATCATCAAGCAGGTCCTGAGCGCGCTTGATACCGCTCACAAGGACAACCTTCTTCACGGCGCGATAAGCTCCAGGAATCTTTTTCTCATCGGCGGCAAGGAAGTGAAGGTCACCGATTTTATCCTGGAGCCTGCTGTCCGCATAAATCCGGGATTGCTGGCGGCGGCGGCCACGGTGGATTCAACATATATGTCGCCGGAACAGATAAAAGGCGAACCCATCAATACGGCGTCCGATGTTTATTCCACCGGAATAGTTTTTTATCAGCTCCTTACCGGGACGCTGCCGTTCGAAGGGGAGGGCGGGCTGGACGTCGCACTCAAGCACCTTTCCGACGACGTGATGCCTCCATCGCACATCAACAGCGAAGTGCCGCAGTACATAGACAACATAGTAATGAAGATGCTGGAGAAAGACCCGCTGCAGAGGATAAACAAGGCTTCGGACGCGCTCGAGAGCCTGGAAAAGCAGAGACTGGCGTTCCAGCTGCCGAACCAGGAATTTGTAAATCTCATATATGAAGAGGAAGTTGAACCCATTGTTTACGAGGAAGAATCCCGGCCGAAAGAGAATATCAGGGCGGCAAAGAAAGCCGGCCCGAGGCGGAGGCGGCGCAGAATGAGGTTCGCTTTCTTATTTATCCTTATTGCCATCGCCGCCGGTCTCTGGTATGCTTTTATCTTAAATTTTATTAGTGAGAGGTAGCTTCAAGTGATAAAATTATTGACCCTATATTTCAGCTTTGTGCTCCTGGTGCTCCTCATTTCGGGGTATCTGGTCTATGTGCTAAAGCTGCCGTCGCCGAAGTCGGTCATAACGACCATCTTCCTGATAATCGTATCTCCTTTGCTGGTCGGTTATTTCCTTGTCTTTTATCTTTTCCCGGCAAGGGAAGTGATCGTGCCCGACGTTACCTGGCATTCGACCACCGAGGCCTTTTCGATACTGAAGGACACCGGCCTTAAGCCCAGGATAAGCAACAGGACTTTTGATCCGTCAGTAGGCGAGGGCCGCGTTGTTGAGCAGCAGCCGAAAAAAGGGAAAACCGTGAAATACGGAAGGATCGTTAACCTTACCGTATCCACCGGTCAGAGGAAAGTGCCCGTGCCCAGCCTGATAGGCCGGCCCTTTTCGCAGATAGATACGCTTTTGTCGGACGCCGGGTTCAGGCTCGGAACTACCTTCGAAGTCGAGACCGACAGGTACCAGACTGGAATAATAATCAACCAGGTGCCTTCGCCCGAGGTCCAGTATGACGCGGGCAGCAGGATCGACCTCTACATTGCGAATAACCCGAAATTCGGCGTCGTGAAGATGCCTTACCTTATCGGCAAACCTCTGAAGGACGCGCAAAACCTGCTTGAAGATTCAAGGCTGAACATCGGGAAGATCGAATATCAGGAAACCGACATTGTAGGGCCCGGTATAGTAATGAGACAGGAGCCTGCCTGGGAAGAGGAAATATCCGTCGGGTCTTCCGTCAGGATAACGGTAAGCCAGGCGCAGGTCGCAACGCAAGAAGGGCATTGATATGAAGATACTTGTCGCGCCATCCATCCTTTCCGCGGATTTCTCAAGGCTGGGCGAGGAAGTTAGAGCCGTTGAAGCCGCCGGCGCGGACCTCATACACGTTGACGTCATGGACGGGCATTTCGTTCCGAACATCACGATCGGTCCACTAGTCGTGGCCGCGCTTGCAAAAGTGACGCAGCTGCCGCTGGACGTGCACCTCATGATAGAAAATCCGGAAAAATATATTGAACCCTTCGCAAAGGCGGGCGCCAACATCATTTCCATCCACGCCGAAGCATCAAAAAACCTCAACCGCGACATTGATCTAATCCACAGCTGCGGAGTCAAACCCGCGGTGGTCCTGAACCCAAAGACAGGTATCAGGCCGATCGAGGGAATCCTTAATAAGGTCGCGATGGTGCTCATTATGAGCGTGAATCCGGGTTTTGAGGGGCAGAAGTTCATGCCGGAAGTTTTGCCGAAGATCAAAGAGCTGAGGACGATCATCGACGAAAAGAAACTCAAGATCGACATAGAGATCGACGGCGGAATTAACCTTAACACTGCGGCTGCGGCTGTCGAGGCCGGCGCGAACGTGCTCGTGGCGGGCTCGGCAATCTACTATTCAAAGGACTACAAGGCCGTCATAAAAGGTCTTAAGAATTTCTGATGAGCACCGAAGAAGACAAAAAATTCATGCGGGAAGCCATCGAGCTCGCGAGGAGCCAGATGGGCAAGACAAGTCCCGACCCGATGGTGGGCGCCGTTATAGTAAAAGACGGGAAGATCATCAGCACAGGATACCACTCTGAACAATGCACTCCTCACGCCGAAGCTTTTGCCATCGAGAAGGCCGGCGAAAAAGCGAAAGGCGCCACGCTCTATCTGAACCTGGAACCATGCTGCCACTACGGATACAATCCGCCATGCACTCATGCCGTCATAAAATCCGGCATTAAAAGGGTGGTCGCGGCGATGCAGGACCCGAATCCGCTGGTCAACGGGAAAGGTTTCACTGAGATACGGGAGGCCGGGATCGAGGTAACAGAAGGCGTGCTGGAAGAAGAGGCAAGAGAACTGAACGAGGCTTTCATAAAATACATATCAAAGAGCCTGCCGTTCGTGATACTTAAGAACGCGATGAGCCTCGACGGGAAAGTGGCGACGAAGACCGGCGACAGCCTCTACATAAGCGGAGTTGGATCAAGACAATACGTCCACTTAATGAGGCTGTATGTTGACGCGATACTTACGACGGTGAACACGGTGAAGATCGACGACCCCCAGCTTACGGTGAGGGACATCGGAAATGAAAAACTGACAAAAAGAGATCCCAAGAGGATAATACTGGACCCGAACGCCGACATTCCGCTCGGCTCGAAGATATTGAAGAACGAGCCTGAAAAAACAATCGTCGTCGTCACAAAGAAAGCGCCGAAGGAAAAGATCGCAAAGATATTGAAAACAGGGGCCGACGTGATCAAGACAGAGGATCCCGGAGTTGAGATAGACCTCAACGATCTCATGGCGGAACTTGCGGAGGACAAGATAATGGGGATCATGATCGAGGCTGGAGGGAACTTCGCGGCGGCCGCGCTTAAGGCCGGTATCGTCGACAAGGTGCTATATTTCATCGCGCCGAAACTTATCGGCGGAGCAGCGGCTCCCACGCCTCTGATGGGAGGGGGGATCGAGAAATTATCGGAGATCACTCATTTGAAGAACGTTACGTACAAGCAGCTCGGGGAAGACATGATGGTCCAGGGTTACATCAGGTAGCTCTTTTTACAAGCTCCCGAGGATTATCCACTACCGCTTTGTAAGCCTCGTCATCCGAAAGCCCCGCGTCCTTTGCCACCTGATATGCCTGCTCCTGCGTGAGAAAATTCTCGGGATCGTGAGAATCCGTATTAACTATCAATTTAGCTCCAGCTTTTCTCGCGACCTCGGCGACGTGCCTGTTGCCTTCTTTGTGGCCTCTCCTTGATGTGATCTCGAGGAATATCCCGTTCTTCGCGGCGAGAACGGCGTCTTCATAGGTGAGAGTGTTTCCGGGGTGAGCCATGATATCGACGAGGCCTTTCAGTTTCGCAATCTCGTGGTCGGTCCCCGGGATCACCGGCTCCTCAGGCGATTCGCCGTGCACAACGACGATCTTAGCGCCAAGCTTTCTAGCCTGTTTTGCCAACTTTCCGATATATCTTCGGCGGAACGTGAGTTATCTCGACGCCGGGGATTATCTTCAATCCGAATGCGCGGCCTTCCTCTTTGATGAATTTTTTCAGCGCTTTGATGACGTTTTCAATGTTCGATGAATCGACGTGATCGGTGATGGCGATGGCTTCATGGCCGAGCACGGCGGTGCGCCTTGCGATCTCGGACGGAAGGAGGCAGCCGTCGGAGAGAAGCGAATGCATGTGCAGGTCTATTCTTTTTCCCAGATCCTTCATTTGTGCTGTATAATATAATCATATCAATGAAACTCAATGAAACGATCAATTTGACCATCGACGACCTGGCAATGGGAGGAGAGGGCGTCGGGCATTCAGGCGGCCTTGCCGTCTTTGTTCCCGGTTCCGTTCCGGGTGATGAGCTAAAAGTCCGGTTGAACGAGCTCAAAAGTTCTTTCGGCCGCGGCAGCATCATCGGCATCATCAAGCCGTCCCCTGACAGGGTTGCCCCAAAATGCCCGCTGGATAAGGAATGCGGAGGATGCCAGTGGCAGCAGATCAGCTACCCCGCCCAGCTTAAGTACAAGACAAAGATCGTCAAGGATGCCATTGAAAGGATCGGGAGATTAAGCAATATTAAGATCAACGATATCATCGGAATGAAGGAGCCCTGGGGGTTCAGGAATAAAATTCAATATCCGATAGCGTGGTCAAAGGATAAAAGCCAGGGGACAAGGATAATGATGGGGTATTACAGGCAGGGGACGCATGATGTTGTGAACATCGATACCTGCCCCATTGAACATCCGAAACTTTCGAAGGCGGCCAAGGTCGTAAAAGATATACTTAACAAATTTGGATATCTGGCATATGAAGAAGGGCGGGGCACAGGCCTGTTCAGGCATCTTCGCGCGAGGATCGGTTTCGGGACGGGTGAAGTGCTCCTCACTTTCATCACCAACGAAAAAGCGATACCGGGTTCGAAACATCTCATCAAGGAGATCATCGAGAGATGCAAAAAGGATGACATCAACATCGTCGGCATCTGCCAGAACATTAACCAGCGGCAGACGAACGTGATAATGGGCGAACAGAGCTGGACGTTGTGGGGAAGGGATTTCCTTTACGACAAGCTGGGCGGCCTCAAGATCAAGGTTTCAAACGCTTCTTTCTATCAGACTAATCCCATCCAGACGGAAGTGCTTTACAATAAGGCGCTTGAACTTGCCGGAGCGACAAAGAGTGATACCGTTATCGACGCATATTCCGGCATCGGCACGGTGGCATTGTGGTTCGCGCGGTCGGCCCAATATGTCTTCGGCATCGAAGAAGTAAAGGACGCTGTCTATGACGCATCGGAGAACGCGGAGCTTAATCACATCGAGAACTGCCGGTTCAACATCGGAAAAGTGGAGCGCATCCTTCCCGAACTCGATAAAGGCGACATTCTGGTCATCGACCCGCCGCGCGGCGGATGCGAGGAAAAAGTATTGAAGACCATTGCAAAATCAGGACTGAAAAAGGTGATCTACATATCATGTAATCCGGCCACTCTGGCGAGGGACCTGGCTTATTTATCAGCGAACGGATTCAAGGTAGATCAAGTCCAGCCCGTGGACATGTTCCCCCACAGCTATCACATAGAATCGGTCACGAAAGTGATCAGGACATAAAGTTGTCATTCTGAGCCTGAAGGGCGAAGAATCTGAATTTCTTAATGCAGACCCTTCGCTAACGCTCAGGGTGACAAACTACTTATTCTTACTCATCTGCTCGCCGGAATCTCCCCAGTTCTCCTTTGGCACGTCGTTGATGACCACCCAGACGGCTTCCTTGGGGCAGCCCACCGACTCGCACATCGCGTTGGTCACGTTCTTTATTATCTTCTCTTTCTGCTCCGTGGTTCTTCCGGGCCACATGTCTATCTTAACTAACGGCATAATTATCCCTCCTTGATTATGGAACCTGCGACTAAACGTCGCGGTTCCAAATATTTAATTTATTAATTTAATGATATCACCAACACTCAACTTATCAACATCGAACCAGTGAACGTTCCTGAAACGCCTGAACCAGGTCATCTGCCGCTTGGCAAAATTACGGGTATTCTGTTTCAGGATGTTCACCAGCTCATCATGATCATACTTACCATGCAGATGCTCTGCGACCTCCTTGTATCCGATCGCCTGCATCGATGTAAGTTTTGGATCATATCCCTCTTTGATAAGCTCTTTCACTTCATCGATCAATCCTTTCGCCAGCATATCGTCGACCCTTGCCTCGATCTTCTTGTAAAGTTGCGGCCTATCCAGATCGAGCCCAACTATCACGGGGGTGAAAGTCAAACTTTCTTCATCTTTTGATCTCAGCTGAGACATCGGCTTTCCCGTCAGCTCATAGACCTCCAGCGCTCTTATGATCCTTTTCGCGTCGTTCTCGTGGATGCCCTTTGCCGCCTCCGGATCTATCTTCTTAAGCTTTTCGTAAAGGTGAACGCTGCCGTACTGCACAGCTTCACCCTCGAGCCGGTTCCTGACGATGCTGTCCTTCTTAATTTCCGGGAAAGAATATCCTTCGATCAAAGCGTTAAGATACATTCCGGTCCCTCCGACGACTATCGGGAGTTTTCCTCTGCCTGCTATGTCATCGATAAGACTCTTGCCGTTATTAACGAAGTCGGATACGCTCCAGGGCTTGTCTGGCGCGATGATATTGATGAGATGATGCGGGACTTCTTCGAGTTCTTCCTTTGACGGTTTAGCGGTGCCGATGTCCATTCCGATGTAGACCTGCATGGAATCGGCGGAAATTATCTCGCCATTAAGTTTTTTGGCGAGTTCGATGGCGAGTTTTGACTTCCCGACAGCTGTCGGGCCGATTATGAAGAGGACCTTGCTAATCTCTTCTTTCACCACGGAGAGCAAGCAGCCTTATGAGGTTGAGAACAGCCATCGCGGTTGCGGCAACATAGGTCATGGCCGCTGCATCGAGCACCTTTTTTGCCATCGGAAGTTCTTCCGAATTAAGATATCCGCCGTCCTTTAGCATCGCTATTCCACGTCTGCTCGCATTGAATTCCACGGGAAGCGTGATGATAGTGAAAGCAACGGCGATCGAAAAGAAAATGATCCCGACATCCATCAGCTTTGTGGAGCCGGCAAGGAGACCGACAAAGAAAAGCGGTATCGAAAGGTTCGAGCCGATATTCGCCGCAGGAACAAGCCCGCTCCTTATCTTGAGCGGCGCGTATGCCTTTGAATCCTGGACGGCATGTCCCACTTCGTGGGCGACGATACCTATCGCGGCGATCGAATCGTTATTATACACGCCTTCCGAGAGATGGAGCTTTTTGTCGCGCGGATCGTAATTATCTGTAAGATTTCCGCCGATGGGTTCCACGATGATATTGGAAAGACCCGCGGCATCAAGGAGCTTCCTTCCTGCCGATGAGCCGGTAAGACCGTTGCTAGCGCGGACCTGCGACATCTCCGCGTAAGTTGCCTGCACTTTCCACTGCGCGTACAACGCCAATATCACCGCCGGAATGAGCAGGACCATGGTCGGATCGTACGGGTAAAACATCATAGGGGGATATTTTAACATAGAAGAGCTAGAGGAGCTAGAGGTGGGAGTTGTGGTATAATCCTGCCGTATGAAGATAATCGATGTTACGAGCCTTGCGATACCAGAGGTCATGGTCATAAAATTCGGAAGATATCCCGACGAACGCGGTTATTTTACGGAGATATTCAGGAAGAGCGACCTCATGAAACTTGATTTCATGGCCGGCGTCGAATTCAGGCAGTGTAACGAAGCTTATTCGAAAAAAGGCACGGTAAGGGGCTGCCATTTCCAGTGGAACCCCTACATGGGCAAAATGGTAAGGGTCCTCTGGGGCAGGCTTATCGATCTGGCCATTGACATACGGAAAGGCTCGCCGGCTTATGGAAAGATAGTCGGCCATGAACTTACATCAAGGCCATCGGATGATACCAGCGAGTGGATATGGCTGCCGCCGGGTTTTGCCCACTGCACGGTCCTTCCCGAAGAAAGCCACATCGAATATTTCTGTTCCGCGGAATACAGCCCGGGATGCGAAGGCATCATCTCTCCGCTCGCCAAGGACATCGACTGGTCGCTGTGCGACAAGAAGATAAAGAGAGAATACGATTCGATCGTTCCGAAAACAAAGCTGATGACGGAGAAAGACAGGAACGGGCTTACTATGGCGCAGTGGTCGGCGGATAAAAGATCGGATAACTTTCTTTACGGGAAGCTTTAGTCCCTTACCGCTTATTCCCCTTCTTTTTCTCTCTGGTTCGCCCTCAGATATTTATGCTCTACTACCTGAAGTACCTGGATAACGATAAGCGCCAGTATCGTGGTGAAGGTCGACAGCATGTACATGCCGCTTCCCACGGCCAGACCGAGCGCCGCGCATATCCATATAGATGCCGCCGTAGTAAGGCCGCGGACCGAACCGCCGCTCTGGAAAATGGCGCCGGCGCCGATGAAGCCGATGCCTGTGACAACGCAGGAGGCTATCCTGCTCGGATCGCCGGTCGAAAATCCGCTTACCATTTGAAATGATACTATCGTGAACAGGCAGGAACCCATGGTGACAAGTATATGAGTCCTCAGTCCAGCCGCTTTTTTAGTTATTTCCCTTACGAATCCTATTGCTCCCCCGAAAAGCACGGCGAGGGTCAACCTTAACATCATTTCGTATTCCATTTGAACCTCCTATTTCATCCTGTTGATGATCGCATCGGCCATCTGGGACGTGCCGACAGCGGTGGGATCGTTCCTGTCGGCCTTCAGATCGTAAGTCACATATTTCCCTTCGGCAATGATATCCGACGTGGCTTTTTCAAGCTTCTTCGCGGCGTCTTTTTCGCCGAGATGTTCCAGCATCAACACTCCCGACAATATCACCGCAGTGGGATTAACTTTATTTTGTCCCTTGTATTTCGGAGCGCTGCCGTGGACCGCTTCGAACACCGCTATGTCTTTCCCGATGTTCGCTCCCGGGGCGATCCCAAGCCCGCCGATGAGCCCGGCGCAAAGGTCGGAAATTATGTCGCCGTACAAGTTCGGCAGAACGAGAACATCATAAAGCTCCGGCTTCTGCACAAGCTGCATGCACATATTATCTATCAACCGTTCCTCGTATTCGATCTTGCCTTCATACTTCTTCGCCACTTCTCTGGCGACGGCGTAAAAAAGCCCGTCGGTGAACTTCATTATGTTCGCCTTTGCCACCGCGGTCACTTTTTTCCGGTTGTGCTTCACGGCGTAATCGAAAGCGTATCTCACGATCCTCTCCGTCCCGAACTTTGATATCGGCTTTATGCTGACGCCGGAATCCGGCCTTATCTTCTTCTTGGATTCTTTTTCGATGACGGCGATGACGTTCTTTGTTTCCGGTTTTCCTTCCTCGAACTCGATCCCCGCGTAAAGGTCTTCGGTGTTTTCGCGGACTATCACCAGATCGATGTTCTCGTACCGCGACCTGACGCCTTTATACGTCCTGCACGGCCTAAGGCAAGTATAGAGGTCCAGTTCTTTTCTTATCGCCACATTGACGCTGCGGAATCCCGTTCCGATCGGCGTAGTTATCGGTCCTTTCAGAGCGACTTTGTTCTTTCTGATGGATTCAAGCACGTTCGGGGGAAGGGGAGTACCGGCCTTTTCCATTATATCCACGCCTGCATCAACCACGTCCCATTTAATCTTTACTCCGGTCGCCTCTATGCATCTTCTTGATGCTTCGACTATTTCCGGGCCTGTCCCGTCGCCGGGGATGAGAGTGATGTTGTATGTCATGTTAACGCAAACCCGCCGTGTTTCTTGAAATGTTCCACAAGCCCGCCGTCAGCGAGAAGTATCTGCATGGTCTTTGGTATCGGGCTTATCTTGATGGATGTGCCTTTGGTCCGGTTATTGATGAAGCCCCTGTCCATGTCCAGCTCGAGATCGTCGCCTTCCGATATTCCGTCCGTGTCGCACTCGATGGCCGGCAGTCCGAGATTGAAACAGTTCCTGTAGAATATCCTCGCGAAAGATTTGGCGAGAACGGCGGATATCCCGGCGTATTTGATGGACATCGGCGCCTGCTCGCGGCTTGATCCGCAGCCGAAATTATTTCCCGCGACCAGGAAATCGCCTTTAGAAAGCTTAGAGTAGAAATTCGGGTCCAGGTCTTCCATCACATGTTTTGCCAGCTCCGCCGGGTCCTGGATCTTGAACTTGTAGCGGCCGGATATTATGTAATCCGTGTTTATGTCGTCGTTCTGGGGAAGACGGCGCCCTTTGCCTTTCAATATCATAACGGGGGTTATTATATCAAAAGAAACATGGAGATGCGAGACGGGAGATGAGAGATGCGAGTTATCGAAGGTTTAAAAGTTTCTTGAGCATGTCGCCTATATGCCTCACATTCGCGATGGACATGAAAACAAAACATATCAATATCACACCGAATATGCCTGCGATCGCCGTTAAGAGGGCCGGGATAGAGATGACATGGATCATATGGTCCATCAGAGTCACATCAGCTAGTAGGTCGCGCCGAAAACGAAATTCGAGCTTGATGAATTCTCGTTCAGTCCGCAGCCTATCGCCGTATCCAGCGTCAGTTTATCGGTCATTTTGTAATTCAGTCCGATCGCGGTCTCGCCGACAATGTCCAGAGTATAAGTATTCCTGGTATATTGGACCTCTCCAGTGAAATTGATCCGATCGTTGACCGGTTTTTCTATCGCGGCATCGTAAATGATGAAATCATTCTGCGGCTGGCCGCCACGTTCATCATCAAATGTATATCCAAAGTTGAGCAGGCAAGTGCAATAGCCGATATCCTGTGAATATATGAGCATGTTTGTTATGTCATTCTCGTCGGCGTTAAGACCGATGCCTGTATCATTCGACTTAAGCTGTATCCCCAAAAGGTATGCGGCGGAAATCTTTCCGTCGCTGCCGGTGAAGAAATCATATTTAACGTTGAATATTCCGTTGCTCAATCCGTCGTAATTTCCGCCTTCGGCCTGCCTACTCACATATGGAAGAGTGACGGCGACCTCAGAGTTGGCCGCCAACCCGAACCTGGCCGTTGTAAGTATTTCCTGAAGGCCGGAACCATCACGATTTGTCAAAAGGAGACAACCGGATTCGATGACTATTTTGTTCATGGGAGTTATCACTGTGTCCGCTGTGTAAAGAGGGCGGGCTGCTTCGCAGAATGACCAATGACAAATTACCAATGCTAAATTAAGGAATAATATTATAAGAAATTTCTCGCATTCATTGATCTCCTTTTACCGGTTGTTGTCAGAGTTTCGTAAGCTTGCCGTGCTTCACTCCTTTAATGCTTATCAGCTTATCGGCTATCTGTTTAATATCCTTTGCTTTCCCTTTAACTATCAAGACTTCCATGCAGTTGTGTTCGTCCAGGTGCACGTGAACAGTGGAGATTATCTGATGAGTGAAATGGTGTTGTATATGGTTTAAAGTATCGGTCAGGTCGTGTATATGATGGCTGTAAACTATTGTTATGGTTCCGATGACCTCTTTTGAGCCGAGTTTCACGTTCTCCTCGACTATAAGGTTGCGTATAAGGTCGCGGATAGCTTCGGAGCGATTGGCATAACCTTTTCCTTTATTGATAGCGTCGAATTTCGAAAGAAGCTCTTTCTCCATCGAAACGCCGAAACGTTCAAGCTTTGACATGCCATCAAGGATATAGAGAGTATTACCGGGTGTCAAGCGAGTGTAGCTCTTAAGCTTTTGTTGGCCTGTTCCTCAGGTGTATCGCAAATGCAACACAAGCAAATACGCAGAACATAATGATCACGCCTATTATTCCGGCTGTGATCGTTGAAAAGGCCGGATTATGAAGAAAAGACACCGAATAATCCGTGAAAACGCCCGGAGTTGATGCCGCGTTTTTACTGAAACCTAGGACTTCCGATGTTCTATCTAGCCCATCGGGATGCTTTGAAGCGAACATTGCCGCGAGCGCTGCAACAACAGCCGATATCACAAGAACTCGGAATATTGTTCTTTTATTCATGCTTGGCCTCTCCCTCCAAAGCGAACCCATTCGCTTTAAGCAGGTTTATTGCCAGAATGGTGATCAGTCCTTCGGCGATGCCGATCACAAAGTGAACAGATAACATCGCAGGAAGAATTTTGCCAAACTCAATAGTCCCGGAGAATGCTACCTCAAAGGAGCATACGGCTGCCGCCAAAACCACCGAGAAAAATGCCGCGATGCCGGCCCCCGCGTAAAGACCGAACTCGTTCTTAATAAGCTTATGGATGAACACATATATATAATATGTAATAAGCGTGCCGACCACGGCCATGTTCACAATGTTGGCGCCAAGCGCCAGAAGCCCGCCATCTGCGAAGAACAGAGATTGAACCATTAGAACTGCCGATATTACAAGCACCCCAGAAAAGGGCCCAAGCGCTATGGCCGCGATAATACCGCCCAGCAAATGCCCGCTGGTGCCGTTGTTGATGGGGAAGTTGAACATCTGCGCCGCAAAAATCAAAGAAGCTATCGCTCCCATTTTCATCAAATGGTTTTCTGCGAAACTTGCCAGAACCCTTTTTGATCCATCCGCAATGTTGCAGCTGAAATCACCGGCTCCAGCAAGCACAGATTCAGGTACGAGCTTTGTAAGCGCCTGCCGGACTTTCGCCGCACAATAGCCTACTACCCCGGCAGCAACAAATGCCGCCCCTGCAGAGGTTTTTGGGTCCAGGAATCCGTTCGGTATATGCATTTTATTTATTCCCCTTTCTTTGGTGGCACGAATTATATCAAGCGTGATACCATAGTCAAGTTAAAAGTTAACTGTCAGGCCGGTCGTGAACTTTGAATCGCAGGAAGAATTATTAAGACCACCTCCAATGCCGATGTCCCACGTCAAAGAATCGTTGATAGCGTAAATGATCCCGGAATAATATTCGATGTCAGCATCTTCCGTCGAAAGGGTCGGCATTTGGCAGGTTATTTCGGTAAAGATATCAAGCCGGTCATTCAGCTCTTTTTGTACAGCGGCGTTATATATTATTTGATCGTCAGGTTCCTCACCCCTTGGAACATCGTTGAATATGTATCCAAAGTTCAAGTGCATGAAAAACCAGCCGATATCTTTCGTGAGGACCAGCATTGTGGTGATGTCGTTCTCATTTGCACCGAGACCGTTATCTTGGTCGCCGCTCTTAATCTTGTATGACAGCTTGAAGGTCGCGCCTTCCCGGTCGGAGAGCGTCAGAAAATTGTATTTTACATGAAAGAAGCCGTCCGCCGGACCGCTAACGGCAAGATGATCTGAATTCAAACCCAGATAAGGGGCTTCGACCGCGACCTCAAGCCGGTCCATAAGGCCGTAATGCAGGCAGGCATCGAACGTGTTCATGCCGGAGCCATCCCTGTTGGCGACCATCTCAATTCCTGATTCAATGCTCCATTGTCCAAGGGCATTCACTCCATAATCTTCGGTCTCCATGGGCCTGCAAGCGAAAGAGGCGGATGGCAGCAACAACGGGACTGAAAGCGCGGCGATGTAGAGCAATTTTCTGAGTTTCATTTGTCCCCCTTTCTGCGATAGCACGAATTATACAATACGTGCTACTCTTGTCAAGCATGATATCCTTGGATTTGACTGCGGCAATATCAATCCGTATAATGAAGGATTACAGGACCTTAATATGCATTTAACTAAACACAGATCGATATATATCATATGCTTATGCGCTTACATGTTCTTCGCGCTGTTCAGCCCTGTCCTGCATGATCATCCTGCCAACGAGCCGGACCACGACAATTGCATCGCCTGCAACTGGGACCATAACAGCCAAACAAGCCAGGCAGTCATAGTATCCGTAATTTTCCTTCTCTTCCTGCTTTATGTCAGAGCTTTGAAAAATATAAATTCGTATCCATCGACCTGCCTTCGTTATCCTCCCGTTCCCCTCCTTTGGTCTAGTTGACCTGCCCAAGTCTTTGATCAACTAACAAGGAGGCATACCATGTCCAGGATCTTGCTCTTGGCGAGCATCTTTATATTATTGAACATCGTGACGTGTCCGTACGTTTTAGCCGCAACGGACGTAAATTCGAAATACGCGAACCCGGATATGTCCGTGAATTTTCTGACGCTCTATCAGACCGGCAACAGGGGGAACGATCTGACCGATTACCCGACGGAAGCTAACGGATTCTCGCTGCAGGAAGCCGAACTGCAGTTCTTCTCCGACGTTGACCCGTATTTCCGTGCGAACGCTCTTCTGTCAGTCAGCCAGAGTTCGCCAACATCGGAATTCGGGATCGACCCGGAAGAAGTATTCGTTGAGACCACCAATTTACCCAATATCACTTTCAAGATAGGAAAGTTCAAGGCATCGCTGGACCGGCAGAACCTGATGCACACACATGCCCTTCCGTTCATTGACGCGTCGCTTATCGATCAGCGACTTGTGGGTGACAGCCTGAACGAAGTTGGGGTTTCCGCAGCGGCGCTGATGCCCGTCAACTGGTTCAGCGAGGTGACGGCGCAGATGCTAGAGGGACAGAATGAGATACTCTTCAACAGCCCGAACAGGAACAGCATGCCCGCGCTTCTTCACCTGAGGAACCTTTGGGAGCTTTCCGACGAGTTGACCATGGACTGGGGCATTACCGGACTTTACGGCGCGAACAGCTATGACAACTATACTCACGTTTACGGTTCCGACATCACATTCAAGTGGCAGCCGATGGAAGGCGGAAAATACCGGGCCCTTATTTTCACTATGGAATATCTCGCGAGCGACATAACCGGGAATCCCAGCGGCGAGGTCATTAACGGTGCGTCGACGTGGCTCCAGTATAAGTTCGCGGAAGAGTGGTGGGCGCAGGTCCGCTACGATTACGTGAATCCGCAGGGAGAGATTCCGGCGCAGACAAAGGAGAGCTACCTTATCGCTTATAACCTTTCGGAATTCTCTGGATTCAGGCTGCAGTATGACCATCTGGAGGACGGAACAACTCCGCCGGAGGATAAAATATCCGTTCAGATGAATATCACAATAGGCGCGCATCCGGCGCATTCGTATTAAAAGGAGGCATCAAAATATGAGTAATATTATTAAATGTTTTTTCGATCGCTTTATTTATATCAATGGTTGTATGCAGTCTCAAAAGCGGAAGCAAAGATCAATGTCGTGACGACCACTCCCGACCTGGCTGTTATCGTTTCCGAAATAGGAGGTGACAATGTTTCCGTACAATCCCTTGCAAAAGGCACGCAGGACCCGCACTTCCTGGAAGCCAAACCTTCTTTCATGGTGAAGGTCAATCGTGCGGACCTGGTGATCTCGACCGGTCTTGAGCTTGAGATAGGATGGCTTCCCCCGATAATCCAGGGCGCGAGGAACCCGAAAGTAATGCCGGGAACCGACGGATATCTTGAAGTTGGACAGTTCATTACGCCGATCGAACTTCCGACAACAAAGGTTACCAGGGCGGAAGGCGACGTCCACCCGTTCGGCAATCCTCATTTCATGGTTGATCCTATACGAGCAGGCCGGGTCGCAGTAGGCATCGCGGACCATTTAGCAGAGATGGACCCCGACCATGCGGCGATCTATAAAGATAATGCTTCCAAACTTCAGAAAAGGCTCGAGGATAAAACCAAATTATGGCAGGCAAGGATCGCAAAGTCAGGGGTGACAGAGGTGGTCACGTACCACAAGACACTTAACTATTTCCTGGACCGGTTTGGCATCGACAATCCCATTAATCTTGAGCCGAAGCCCGGCATTCCGCCGACGGCGCAGCACATAATGGAGGTCATACGCGTCGTGAAGGAGAAGAATATAAAGCTGGTAATGATCGAGAATTTTTATGACAAATCCTTCGCCGACAAGATCGCCACGGAAGTGCCTGGCATCAAGATTGTGACCATACCCGTTGAAGTGGGCGGCGAGCCTTCCATCAAAACGCTCGACGACCTGTACGAACATCTAGTTACCGTTATAGAGGAGGCCGGAAAATGAGAGAAGCCATTATTTTTCTTGCGGCACCTTTTGTGATGTCCCTGATCCTCGCGGGGATACACTGTTATCTGGGGCTTCATGTGCTTGAGCGAGGGATAATCTTTGTGGACCTGAGCCTTGCGCAGGTCGCGGCATTCGGCATCGCACTTGGATTGCTACTTGGCTTTGAGACCCACTCGACCGCAGTTTACTTTTTCTCGCTCTTCATGACGTTCATCGCCTCCGGGATATTCGCTCTCTCAAGAAGACACGAAAGCATTTTTCCTCAGGAGGCGGTCATCGGGATAATGTTCGCGCTTTCATCGGCGGCGGTCGTGGTGCTGGCGGAGAAGATGGCGCACGGCCTGGAATACGTCAAAGACCTTCTTGCCGGACAGATACTCTGGGTGACATGGGGCGACGTGCTCAGGACCGCTGGCCATATATACACGTTCGTAGGCGTGATCCATTACGTATACAGGAGGCAGTTCATCGAAGCTTCGTTCAACAAAAAAGCAGAGAAGACCATGTTCTGGGACTTTATGTTCTACATCCTCTTCGGCGTCGTGATAACGTCGTCGGTGAGCATCGCGGGAGTTCTGCAGGTATTTTCATATCTTATCGTCCCGTCGCTTGTCAGCACTCTGTTCTATAAGACCATTAAGGCCCGCCTGTTCTTCGGATGGGCCTTTGGTTTTATTGTCAGTTTTGTTGCGCTGGCTCTCAGCTATCATTGGGACCTGCCGACAGGGCCGTTCATAGTCGTGTGCTTCGCATCGGTGCCGGTGCTGCTGCTCTTATACACTTCATTATCGGCAGCAGTGAAGGAATTTATGTGATATAAAAGATCAAATTGGCCTTTTGCGAGATTGCGCTTAAAGTGATTTTCAGGTAAAATCACAAAAAGCATGAACTCCTCGCAAAAACAAAAAGTCGTCATACTCGGCGGAGGCCCCAACAGGATAGGGCAGGGAATCGAATTCGATTACTGCTGCGTCCACGCTTCCTATGCTCTTCGCGAAGAAGGCTACATATCCATAATGGTCAATTCCAACCCCGAGACGGTATCGACCGACTACGACACATCCGACCGCTTATATTTTGAGCCTCTCACGCGTGAGGACGTCCTTGCCATCATCGAAAAAGAAAAACCCATCGGCGTGATAGTCCAGTTCGGCGGGCAGACGCCGCTGAATCTTGCTCTTCCGCTGATGAGAGCGGGAGTGAAGATCCTTGGCACATCGCCCGAATCCATCGACAAGGCGGAGGACAGGAAACTATTCAAAGAGCTCATCGAAAAGATAGGCGCGGTCCAGCCGGATTCCGGCACGGCTGTCACGGTCGAAGAAGCAAGAAAAGTCGCTCATGAAGTCAGCTATCCCGTCCTTGTCCGGCCGTCATACGTTCTCGGCGGCAGGGCGATGAAGATAGTATATGATGACAAGGACCTCGCCGAATACATGGATGCCGCGGTATGGGCAAGTCCGGAGCGCCCGGTCCTCATCGACAAATTCCTTGAGGATGCCATCGAGATCGATGTTGATGCGATATCCGACGGAAAAAGAACAGTGGTCTGCGGGATAATGGAGCACATCGAGGAAGCCGGCATCCACTCCGGCGACTCAGCATGCTCCATACCTACATTCTCGCTCTCAAAAGAACTTTTGAACAAGATACGCGAGAACACTTACGCGCTCTCAAAAGAGCTGAACGTCATCGGTCTGATGAACATCCAGTTCGCGATCAAAAATGACATCGTCTATGTTCTCGAAGTCAATCCGCGCGCATCACGAACTGTGCCTTTTGTTTCAAAAGCCACCGGCGTCCAATGGGCAAAGATGGCGACAAAGGTCATGGTCGGAAAAACTCTCGACGAACTCGGGATCAAAGAAGAGATCATCCCAAAGCATGTCTCGGTGAAGGAAGCTGTTTTCCCGTTCGCCAGGTTCCCCGGAGTGGATCCGGTCCTTGGCCCGGAGATGAAATCCACCGGAGAAGTGATGGGTATAGACACGAATTTTGGCGCGGCTTTCATGAAGAGCCAGATCGCCGCCGGACAGAACCTGCCGTTGAAGGGAACGGTCTTCATATCCGTAAAGAACAAGGACAAGAGATCGGTGGTCTTCATCGCGAAAAAACTCGCGGACCTCGGGTTCAAGATAGTGGCTACGGAAGGAACGGGAGAGATGCTGAAGAAGAACGACATCGACGTCCGGCTCGTGCACAAGATAGGCATGGGAAGTCCCGATGTCGCCGATCTCATCAGGAATGGCGAGATACAGCTCATCATCAACACGCCTTCCGGCAAGGTGGCAAAGCAGAACGAGATCAACATACGCGCAGCGGCTTACGCACATGCAATACCATTGATAACCACCATTTCCGGGGCCCAGGCCACGGTGAACGGCCTCGGAGTGGCCATCAAGAAGGGCTACGGGGTCAAGGCGCTGCAGGATTATTACAAATAGAGAATAGAGCCTAGTGAATAGAGCATAGGAACGAAGAAAACCAAACGCTCAACTGGAACCCTCTCTGAGATTTTCAATCCAAAATGAAATTTTCCGCCGTTCGTTACGATAAAAAGATGTCTGATTTTTTATTGACGGAGGCGGTAAATGACCGGCGATTCGATATTTACAACGATGTTCTACAGGTACAATGTCCGCATTGAGATAAAGGGCCTGAATGATTTCAGCAGGATATTCACCGGCGACCCTCAAAATCGGTGCAAATATGTCTGCTTCGTCGGAAGCGGAGAAAAGTTCCTATTGAAGACAGGCGCAAGTCCCGACCCAGTCAAATTGCAATACCTTTTCAATAAGACCATAGTCCCGCAGGAAACGGTAAACAAGATCGGCGCCGCTCTGAAAAACAAGTTATCAAATAACGCCGATGAAACGATGATCCTTAATTTTACGGGGATGAGCTCATTCGGGATAAACAATTTCATCCGCGACCTGGTCCGCGCGCCGAAATTGGACAGGGATAGTTTGATTAAGCAGGGGATCCTCATTATCGCCAGGCGGGAACAGCGAGAGAAGATCAATGCGCATAATTACCTGGAAGCGCCGATCCACGAGGATGGCCGTCAAGAAGCCGATCTCACTCCAACGGGAATGAGAAGCGCGCTGCAAGACCTGTTAAGCTGGGAGGGCGTGATGTCTATCTCCGAGAAACGTTTTCTGTCCGGCATTATACAGGCGATACTTACCGAGAATTCGGTGTCACTTGCAAAAAATTTAACTCTTTTGATAAGCATGAAGAACACAGATATGGGATCAAAGGAAAAGATCATCAACGCGGCGAAGAGCATGACCGCCATTCTGAAAGGTTATGCAGATGGCAGATTTCCTGTTTCGTGGGGCGCCTGGAAGTCGGTGCTGGCCGAAAAGAATCGATAGAAATGATGGCCTGTAATTCATTTAAAGGAGATCAATTATGACAGGAGCTATAGGCGAAGGACCGGCAGTGAATATAACGCAAAGCCCCGAATTCATTCAAGCTTATCAGAGATACAAAATGGATTCGCATTTCCTTATGGCGGCGTCGGCTCTGTGCAGTTATGTCGCCGGCGATAAGCAGCCTCTGCAATTATTCATGGATGTCAGGGCGCAGTTCAATTATGACCAGAAAGCCCAGATCGCCAGAGACCTGAAAAACATCCTTAAAAGTATTTTTGTTGCTAAACATCATGAAGGATATGTTCAGAGTATTAAAGATGCAATTGTTGATCGAAATATCAGCGAACTTTTATCAGAGTTCGAAAATCTTGATCGCAATAGATTCTGCTTATATTGGGGCGACAAGGTTATACACGAAAAGGAATTATCTCCCAAGCTTGCCGCGATAAGAAAATCCTTTCTAAAAAACTGCGATGATGTGATGTGGGATATTTTGAACCAGGAAGTTTTAGGCGTTACCGTTCAAACAGCGCAGAGACAAAAGACTTCTGCCGTCCCCGTCGAAGGTGACCAGCAAGAGATTGTCGATAAGCCTCAAAATACCGGCAGACAGAGGTCGAGGATGGCAGCTGATGCAATGACGATCGAATTTTTCAATAAATGGGTCGACACTAATTCAAACCTGAAGCAAGAAGAAAAGGATGCGTTTGCAAGAGCGGTAATATCCAAGGCGAGCGGCATGGAACAGATAATGAACATTTATAGAGAAGGGATCAGATTAAAAGAGGATAGGATATTGGGCGTTTCTGGTAAGCCGTCTACCAGGGAGATCATCGTACACACGAAGAAAGGTTTTTATTATTACCCTTACAGTTTCCCGGTAGTGAATCATAAAAAGCAGTAAGGCTTAGTTCTTTTCTCAGGAGGAAATAACATTGGTCAATTTTATTCAGAGCAAGCCGTTCGGTTTCGACCTGGGAGTGCGGGCATATTCCGGACAAGGTCTTATCGGCAAAGGGATCTACGATCTCTTGGCGGACATCGGCTCAGCCGCGAAAATCGTTAATTGGCGCTACAAGGCGGGCGGGACGAGGGAACAGATAAAAGCTTTCCTGGAGAAAAAGGCGATGGTGGAAATGTTCGGCACTTTGTTCGATAAACTGGGAAGGGCAGAACTCGGAGAGAACGGTGGAAAATGGGGCGTGTTCGACACGATGCAAAAAGAGATGTCCGGTTCGCTCTTGGACGGGGATGTGAATAAATTCGCGGATCAGCTGAAACTGTTCAAGCAAGCGCTCATCAATTGGGACGAAGACGCTTACCGCGACGGCAAAAGAGGAGACTGGACCCATCAGGACTTAAAAGAGCTGAACATCAAGCTCGACAAGATCTCGGCGGGTCTTAAAGACAACGTTCTCATCGACCTGGTCAAGGCAAAGCTTAAAGCGAATTGCAGTAAGATCGACATCCAATTATCCGGAAATGTGTTAGGCATTATCCTGGACAGCGTTGAAGAAGAGCACGCAAAGAAACGAGTTGAGCTTCTGCGTGTATTTTATCTTTATATAATTGGCGATAACGAGATATCGAACAGGACCGTGGAGTTCTTCAATGACTTTGTGATCACAATGCGCGAGAAGGGAAAGGATGTTTACGAGCATATCTTGGAAAGAGCGGCCGCATCAGATCCGGTGACCTCCGTCCAGGAATTCGAAAATGAGAGGACCTTATTTATTGGATTCGAGAAGTCATTTGCAAGTTTCAGCCTTAAGGATTTCAGGATGATCTCCGCATCGATGATACAGGGCGGGAAGTGAAGGGGTCAGATATATTTTCTCGGATCCGTTATCTTCCCATTGAGCATTGAGGCGGCTACTGTCGCGGGGCTTCCCAGATAAATAAAAGCGTTCGGATTCCCCATCCTGCCTTTGAAGTTGCGATTAGCAGTTGATATCACGTTCTCGCCATCCGAAGGAACTCCATTGTGAGTTCCTACGCACGGTCCGCAGCCGGGAGTTACGAAAGTTCCGCCGGATTCGACAAGCGATTGATAAATACCTTTTTTAATCAACTCGGTGTTAATATCGCGCGACGCAGGCGCAAGTATCAATCGAGTATCCTTATTTATCTTTTTCCCTTTCAATATCTTCGCCGCCACCTCGAAATCATTCACTCTTCCGTTCGTGCAGGTGCCGATGAAACCTTGCTGGATCACAGTTCCCTCGACTTCTTCGATGGGCGCTACATTATCCACCTGATGAGGTTTTGCCACCATCGGCCCGATCTTTGATGAATCGAATTCCAGGACCTTGAGATATTTTGCGTCGCAATCGGGTTCGATCGGCCTTGCCGGTCTTTTTGAATGTTTTTTTGTCCAATCGAGCACTTTCTTGTCCGCGCACATTATCCCCGCCTTGGCGCCGAACTCTATAGCCATGTTCGAGATAGTGAATCTCTCATCGACGGAAAGCGCTTCAATAGCGGGACCGATGAACTCAGCAGAGAGATATGTCGCTCCGTCAGCAGATATCTTTCCGATGAGGTACAATATCAGGTCTTTAGAGTAACTTCCTTTCGGCAGCTTATTGTTGAAAATATATTTCACGGACTGCGGAACTTTGAACCATAGCTTTCCGGAAGCCATCGTCGCCGCGAAATCGGTAGAACCTACTCCGGTGGAAAAAGCGTTTATCGCTCCGTAAGTGCAGGTGTGAGAATCCGCGCCGATAACGAGATCGCCCGCAGTGACGAGACCCTGCTCCGGCATCAGCTGATGGCAGACGCCGCACCCGATATCAAAAAGTTTTATGCCCTGCGCCTTCGTGAATTCCCTTATCTTCTTGTGGATGGCGGAGACGCCTTCGTTGGGGGAAGGGGACGAGTGGTCGATGATGATCGCAATTTTTGAAGCATCCTTCACTTTGCCGACGCCCATCCTGTTGAAAACGTCGATGGCGACGCCGCTGGTGCCGTCCTGTCCCATGCAGAAATCAATATCAGCGATTACAATATCGCCGGCATGAGCGTCTGTTTTGGAATGATTGGAGAGGATCTTCTCTGCTATGGTCTTTCCCATCGATTATTATGACCTTTTCTTGACGTCCGCTTCCACCATCTTCGCTTTTTCAGCGAGATAGGCCGGAAGGCCTTTCGTCGCCCTCACGTCTTTGATCAGCTTAAGGGCGTTGTCCTTCTTTGATACGTCGGCTTTGTCGAGCTTCGCACGCAGGACAAGCTGCTCGTCGGCCGATCTCGCGGATATCACCTGGTTGCAGAGCGAGATTATCTTGTTGACGTTCTTTTTCGCGTCTATCCTGGTCAGGACCTCGGCCTCCACCACCCTCGCCTTTATCATGAAGAAGTCGCTGGGACGCTCGGCGAGAAGGACCTGCGCGTCGTGGCAGTATTCGGAGTATTTTTTCAGTTCTTTCACGGGCGCGGAATATGTCTTCATTTCGGCGGCGCCGACCATGGCCCTTGCTTTAAAGTAACCGTTCGATTTTTCGTTCTTGATGACCTGATCATAAAGTTTTGACGCGGCCTTTATGTTAGTTGCGCCGCCCACTTTCGCCAGAAGCTCCGCCTCAACGACCACCGCCTTCTGATAAAAGAAATCATTCACTCCTATTTCCTTCACGATGAGAACGGAAGCGGATTTTGCAAGCTCGATGGCTTCTCTTATCTCGGCCGGGTTCTCGCTGGTTATCATCAGCTCCGCCTTGCCGGCGAGCGACCTTCCGCGAAGATAGGGAGAAGCGATCCCTTTCAATATGTCATTGTACAGCTTCATCGCGTCCTTGTAGTCGCCTTCCTCGTTCCTTCCCACAAGAAGGTCCGCGAGGCCGAACTTTATTTCGCCCACGTCATAGCGCCATGCTATGGTGCGAAGAAGCAGCCTGTACCGGCCGATGACCTTATTAAGCTTTATTTTTTCCGACGGTGACGGGTAATTTGGTTCCCGGTCAACGATGAAACTCATTATTGGAGATATGATTCCCATTATTACTCCTTTGTTGTCATGCTGAGCGAAGCGAAGCATCTCAAATGCAGACCCTTCACTACGTTCAGGGTGACGACAGGATCACTAGGTTCCGGTTGCGATTCTATTTTAGTCATTGTAGAATGCATTGTCAAATGCTCACTTCCAAACGTGAAAAGCAACTTGAAGAATTAGAGACAAAACTCGGGATACAATTCCTCAACAAGTCGTTATTAAGCCAGTCGCTTACCCACAGCTCTTATGCCCACGAATCAAAAGAAAAAGTTTATGACAACGAAAGACTGGAATTCCTGGGCGATGCCGTCATAAAACTCGTGATAAGCGAATACCTCTACAACAAATTCCCGAACCGCGCCGAAGGAGACCTTACCAAGATAAGGGCGGTGGCCATATCCGACGAGATGCTGGCCATTATCGGAAAGAAACTGAAGATCGGCACGTTCCTTCTGCTCGGCTCAAATGAGCGGCGCACCGGCGGGATAGAAAGAAAATCGAACCTTGCGAACTCCATCGAAGCCCTCATTGGAGCCATATATCTGGATGGCGGCCTGGGCAAAGCGAGGGACGTGCTTCTGGTCATGCTGTCCGAGGACATAGAAAAGATAAGTAGCGAGGGATACATTAAGGATTTCAAGTCCGCTCTCCAGGAATTCGTGCAGAAGAAAAAATGGGGATTGCCTTACTACAGCGTCGTGAAAGAAGCGGGATTAAAACATAAGAAGATATTCTGGATCGAAGTGAAGATACGCGGGCAGGACTACGGAGTGGGCAGGGGAGTGAACAAGAAAGAGGCGGAGCAGGCGGCGGCAAAGGTCGCGCTGGCAAAACTAACAAGGCCGCAGAACAACGGCAAGGTCCGTAATTTCATCTCGAACTTCAAGAAGCGGATAGCCATGCCTGCCGGCAGGCAGGTAAAACCAAAATGACAGACTCGATCTTGATCAGGAACGGAAGGATCATTGATCCCGGACAGGGAATGGACCGCGAAGCCGACGTCCTCATTATCGACGGGAAAATTTCATCGATATCGGCATCAACAGCGACCGCAAAGAGCCTGCCCAAAGACTGCGAAGTTTTTGACGCGAAAGGCCTCATCGTTACGCCCGGCCTCATTGACATGCACTGCCACCTGCGCGATCCGGGGATCGCCGAAGAAGAAACTATCGCATCGGGAACGATGTCGGCGGCTGCGGGAGGATACACGACCGTTGTCTGCATGGCGAACACATCACCGGTTGCGGATTCCCCCTCCGTCATCGAATACATAATATCCAAAGCCGCGACAGAAGGCATAGTCAACGTTCTTCCCATCGCTGCGGCGACGAAAGGGCTCAAAGGCGAAGAGATATCGGAGATGGGGCTTCTTCTTGAAACAGGAGCCG
The DNA here is from genome assembly GCA_963727815.1 of uncultured bacterium. Classification (GTDB taxonomy): domain Bacteria; phylum Margulisbacteria; class WOR-1; order CAVSGV01; family CAVSGV01; genus CAVSGV01. Next base: position 206,661 of record CAVSGV010000006.1, on the reverse strand, counting down.
CGGGATTCTCCGACGACGGAAAGCCCATCATGAATTCAGAAGTGATGAGACGCGTGCTGGAGTATGCCAAGCAGTTCAAGGCGATCGTCATATCCCACTGTGAGGACGCGAACCTGGCATCGGGCGGATCAATGAACGAGGGAGCTCTTTCCACAATGCTCGGCTTAAAAGGTATTCCCAAGGCATCCGAGGAGACGATGATAGAGCGCGATTGCATGCTTGCGAAAGAATTCGACGCGAGGATACACATAGCCCACGTCTCGACCGCCGGATCGGTCGATATCATCCGGAAAGCAAAAGCGGACGGAGTAAAAGTGACCTGCGAGACAGCACCTCATTACTTCACTCTCACGGAGGGCGAAGTTGAAGGATACAACACCAACGCGAAGATGAACCCGCCGCTGAGAACGGAAGCGGACGTAAAAGCCATCGTGAAGGGGCTGAAGGATGGCACCATCGATGTGATAGCGACGGACCACGCGCCGCATCTCATCGACGAGAAAAGAGTGGAATTCAAGGATGCGGCGTTCGGCATCGTTGGATTTGAAACGGCTCTGCCGCTGATACTTACCGAACTTGTTGATACAGGGGTCCTTACTCTCACAAAAGCTATCGAAAAGATCACGTCGAACCCCGCGCAGATACTCGGCAAAAGATCAGGCACTTTCAAAGTTGGATACTCCGGAGATGCCACGATCATCGACCTGAAGAAACCTTACACGGTAGACATCAAATCGTTCCAATCGAAAAGCAAGAACTCGCCTTATGATGGATGGAAGCTGAAAGGAAAAGCCGTTGCCACCATCGTCGGGGGAAAAATCGTGATGAGGGAAGGAAAACCCCTGAAAGTCAGCGCTCCAGGTCCTCTCCCGAAATTCATGAACATAAACCCGCCGGAGGCGGGCAGGTAAAAATGGCTGAGGAAGAAGAACAGGAGCTGGATCCCTCGGCGGAAGCGAAAAGGATATTCTCGGGATATCTTAACAAGCTAGGCTGGGCCGCGGAACAGAAAAGAATGATAGTGAACCAGCTGACGCCTTTTGCCCAGAAGGACGAGAAACTGAGAGAGGGCGATGAGCTGGAGTTCTCCGCGGACGAGTATTTCGGCGGAGAGATCGACACGTTGAGGCATGAGAATTCAAAGACCGCGAAAAAGATCCTCGCGGAAGTGCTGAAACTTCTGGAGGGCAGAGCGGACCTATCATTTTTCGGTAAAAGGATGAGGACCAGATTGAAGGAGGAAGGTTATGGACTGGAACATACTTAAGAAAGACAAGGCTCCGCTAGCGCTGCTCATCATAATTTCCTTTGTGATGTTCTTCTATAAGCTGGGCGCCGCCTCGCTTTTCGAGACAGACGAGGTCATATATTCGCAGGTGGCGAGGGAGATAATAAGAACTGGCGATTGGATAACCCTGCATCTGTTCTCAAAGAACTGGTTCATCCATCCGCCCTTCTACATGTGGCTTACGGCATGCAGCTCTTACATTTTCGGCATGAGCGAGTTCAACACCAGGTTCTGGAACGCGCTCTTCGCCGTTGGTCTTGTGTATGTCACTTATCTTCTCGGCAGGAAGATGTTCAAGGATGGAGTTGGCCTTCTTGCCGGATTCATACTGGCCACAAGCCTGCAGTACATGCTCCAGTCACACTTCGCCATCTTCGACATACCGCTGGTATTTTTCGAGATGCTCGCTCTGCTTTTCTTTTTTTACTGGGCGGAGGACAGGAAGCCCGGATATTATTATCTTTTCTTCCTGGCGATGGGTCTTGCCGTTCTCATGAAAGGACCCATCGGCATCCTACTTCCGCTGCTGGTCATCATCCCGTTCCTCGCGTCAACGGGCGCGCTGAGGGACCTGTTCAATCTTAAGCTGGTCCCCGGATTGATCATTGCCTATCTTTTCGGAGGAACGTGGTATACCGCCGAAACGCTGATCCATGGGAAAGCCTTCACGGACAGCGTGTTCGGCTTCTACATGATAGGAAGATATCTTACATCAATAGAGCAGCATTACGGGCCGTGGTATTTCTACGTGCCGGTCCTGCTCGTCGGTTTTCTTCCCTGGATATCGTTCCTTCCTTTTTCCATCACTTACCAGTGGTCCAGAAAAGGCGACGGCGACAATCTCTTCAGCGTCATGTGGATGGGCATAGTCTTCCTTTTCTTCACGATAGCAGGAACAAAGCTTCCCGGCTACGTCATGCCGCTCTATCCCATCGCGGCGATATCAGTTGCGAAAATGATGCAGGACTTCTTCTCCGGCGAGGATTCCGGCCTTGAAGTCCTTGTGGCCAGGGCATACAAGACACTCGCGGTATATTCTACCGGTCTTGTCGTCATCGCGGTCCTTTTGAGGATATTCGAATTCCCGGACATGTACGATAAGATCATCATGAACATAAACGTCACGCTTTTCATAATAGGTGCAGCGGGGATCATCGCATCCATCATGTTTTTCCGGGAGAGATTTTCTGTGAAGCCGCTGGTCGTTCTCGTGGCGGCCATGGTGCTCGTCTCACTTTATACTTCTAGCAACACGATGATAACGCTGGACGATTTCAAGCCGATGAAGGCGATATCACAGCAGATCAATTCGCAATACCTGGGCGGCGAAATAATAATGGGTTACGACATCCTGAACAAAGGGAGTTTCCAGTATTACCTGGACAAGCCCGTGATATGGGTGAAGGACATATTCGAACTGCGCAAAAAAGTAAAAACGCCGGACAAATTCCTTCTTATCACCACGGAAAAGGATTTCAGGAGTTTTGGCCAGGAAGTAAACAGGTCGCTTTTCCTTGTCTACAAAGCGGGAGACCTTGTCCTGCTTTCGAATAAAAAATTGTAACTTGTAGTCAGATACGACGGCAAACGTAGCGAACATCAACGTTCCCCCGGCGCCTTCCTCTCAATGATCCCGCGGCATGATAATTGCTATAAGCCATGCTTAGGAAACCTGCGACAGTATCGTCGCGGTTTCCTAAAGGAAACAATATGTCAAAATTTGTTCATTATGTCTTTAGCACTTATAAACGCAAGATGATCTTGACGCCGCAAATCGGCAAAGACCTTGAATCTATTCTTATTGATATCTGTGCGAACAGAGGCTTGGAGGTTGTCAGCCATAGCATCCTATTAGATCACGTTCATCTTTTGCTTAAAAAGAATGATAATGATTCCAATGAATATGTGATGAAGGTTATTAAAGGATCGAGTGCCTGCAGATTGTTTAGAAAACACCCTTCCGACAGATCGCTTTTTAGAAAGCTGTGGAGCAGAGGATACAGGGCGAAAACGATAAAAGACCAAGATCACCTCTTGAACGTTGTCAATTATATTGATCACCAGAAAATCGATGGAGTTGATAAAAGGTCAAACCCGAACTGGAAGCCGCGACGTTTAGTCGCAGGCTTCCTTCTCATCCTATTACTTACTCTTCCTATTCCTGTGAACGCCGTGACCATCTACACGATGAGCGGCGAAGCCGATGACGCGCCTCCACCGCAAAGGGAGATAGTCGGGACATACGAAAACTTCCAGGGCAGGGCAAAAAGCCCGGAGATGAGATCGAAAATAGTCCGCATCAAATATATCTCCATCGACAAAGCGGTTGAGACGATATCAAGGGTCATTCCGAACCTCATCGTCGTAAAGAACGACGATTCGAACTCCATAATCCTCCGCGGGGAAGCGCCGGACGTGAACGACGCGGCGCGGCTTCTCGACTCCCTGGATAAAAAAGTGCCGCAGATACTTATCGAGGGAAAGGTGGTGGAGGTCTCGCAGAGCGGACTTTCCGACATCGGTATAGTGTGGGGAGATCAGCAGGGGAGTTTTAAATTCTCCGTGGACAAGAGTACGGGTGGAATATCGCAGACCGACAATGTCGCGGGCGAACTTGATGCATTGATCGCGTCGGGAAAAGCGAAACTGATAGCGAACCCGAAGATAACGGCGCTTGACCGGAAGGAAGCGGAGATAAACATCGGCAGCCGCGTCCCCTACGCGGTCCCATCCGCTTACTCATCAACTTATGCCCAGTGGACCGTGCAGTACATCGACGCCGGAGTAAATCTCAAAATATTGCCGAGCGTCGCGGGGGACGGCACGATAGTCTCCACGATTATACCGGAGGTAAGCAACATTTCGGAATGGAGAACTACCGCCGCCGGCGAGTTCCCGGTAATATCAACGCGCAACGCGTCGGTGACGGTAAGATTGAAGGACGGCGAAACGCTTGTCATTGGCGGGCTGATAAACGAATCAGACCGCGAGAACGTATCGGGTATCCCATTCTTATCTGATATGCCTTTTATCGGATGGTTGTTCCAACACCGGGAGATCGAGAAAACAAAGACAGACGTGATCTTCCTGATAACGCCGCACATAATGAAATAGGGAAAGAGTGAAAACTGGAAAAGAAAACAGACCCGACTTAAATGTGCCGTCCGATCTCCGTATCGGACGTTTTTCCGATACCCATATCGGACACAATAAATATAAAACATATGGGAAGAATAGGTCTTTGCGACTTAAAGATTTCGATTATTCTCAACCTTATGCCATGTATCACGTAACGTTCAATACATATAAAAGGGCCCGGTATTTTAAATGTGGATCGATCAGTAGAATGGTTATAAATAATATCAAGATCTATGCAAAATTATTCAGATATCGATTGATCGCTTTTTGCGTAATGCCCGACCATATTCACCTATTGATCCAGGCGGAAGAATCAGCCGGCGATCTAAGGGATATGGTCAGAGATCTTAAGAAATTCACTACTTATCAATCAAAACAATTTGGCGTTAGAGAAAAACTTTGGCAAAGGGGTTATTATGAACACGTTGTCAGGGAACATAAAGAGATTTCCAATACCACAAATTACATACTGAATAATCCGGTCAAAAAAGGGCTTGTTGATTCGTATGATGGTTATGAATTCTGCGGATTAGTTGATCCTCCAATATAAGCATGGCGGGTGCAGGGACAATGTCGGGTACGGAGCCAGCGTCGGGTACGGAGCCAGCGTCGGGTACGGAGCCAGCGTCGGGTACGGAGCCAGCGTCGGGTACGGAGACCCGACGATACATTACTCTTCTTTACTTCTTGTTAATATAATCGACGATCCTCTGTTTTGTCATGAAACCGTCGTGCCTGAACCTGTAAACGCCGTTACTGTCATAGAAAAGCATCGTTGGCAGATATCTTATGGTGAACATCCTCACGAGATCGGGTCTCTTAACTACGTCCACCTGGATCATCACCACGGTGCCGGGATTTTCTTCCTCGACCTGTTTTAAGATGATGCCCATCATCCGGCTTGGCTCGTCATTCTTTTGGACCATTTCCGCCACGACCGGGAGCCCGGACTTCAGCGCATCCTCAAGGGTCTTATAGTTATTGTGCGGTCCGAAGATTTTTTTCTCGGGGATTATTTTTTCCGATCCTTTCTTCGCGGGAGAAGAACAGCCTGCGAGTAGGACGGCGACCAAGAGAACATAAACGAGTTTTTTCATTTCAGATGTCATTATACACTATATTTTACGCAGCCTTATACCTTCTTTAGCTACATTGAATTGAACTTGTCGAGGACCTGCTGTTTTGTCATGAAACCCACCTGGCTTGTGATGAACCGGCCGCTGCTGTCAAAGAAAAGCGTAAGCGGTATGTAACGAGCGTTGTATTTGGAGGCCAGGTCCTGGCGCTTTTCTATGTCTATATCCAATACGATCGCCCTGCCGGCCAATTCACTTTTAAGCTCTTCGATTATCGGCGCCATTTGTCTGCAAGGCGGACACCATGAAGCGCCGAGCTTCGCGATGACAGGTTTTCCCGACGCGAGGGCTTGTTCCAGGGTCATGTCGGAGTTCTCCTGGCCGGTGATGCTTTGTACCGTGCCGGTCAGCCGGTCCTTCATCGGAGCGATCTGGTTATGTTTATCCAGAAATAAGTAGACGACCAAAATTATCAGAAGCAGAATTATCAGGTTCTTCATGTTCATTATTATACCCCCTTCATTTTGTTATACCTTACAACATTGACCAATCCTATCATGACGGGAACTTCGATGAGCGGACCGATGACTGCGGCGAAAGCGACGCCGGAATTTATGCCGAACACCGCCACGGCCACGGCGATCGCGAGTTCAAAGTTATTGCTGGCGGCGGTAAAGGAAAGCGTCGTGGTCTTCTTCCGGCTTGCGCCGAATGCGCGGCTAAGATAAAAGCTGACAAAGAACATCAAGATAAAATATATCACCAGCGGGACGGCTATTCGCACGACATCCATCGGGATCCCGACTATCAAATCCCCTTTCAGGCTGAACATCACAAATATCGTGAATAAGAGCGCGATAAGAGTTAACGGGCTTATCTTCGGGATGAATTTACGGTTGTACCAGGCCGGTCCCTTGCGGGACATTAAATAATACCTTGTCAAAAATCCGGCAATGAAAGGAATGCCCAGATATATGAAAACGCTTTTGGCGACCTCGGTTATCGAAATATTGACGAAATATCCCTTAAGGCCGAAAAATGCCGGAAGGAACGTGATGAATATCCAGGCATAAATGCTGTAGAAGAGAACCTGAAAAATGCTGTTGAACGCCACGAGGCCGGCGGCGTAATCGTTGTCGCCTTCTGCAAGATCGTTCCAGACGATCACCATGGCTATGCAGCGCGCCAATCCTATCAATATAAGGCCGACCATGTATTCGGGGCGGTCCCTTAGAAAAGTTATCGCCAGAAGGAACATCAGTAGCGGGCCTATGACCCAATTCTGGACAAGCGAGAGAAGAAGTACTTTAGTATCAGCAAAAACGTCCTTCAGCTCTTCGTATTTCACCTTTGCGAGGGGAGGATACATCATGAGTATCAAGCCGATAGCGATAGGTATCGATGTGGTCCCGATCTGGAACTTTGAAATGAACGACGTAATCGAGGGGACAATCCGCCCGCAAATAACTCCCGCCGCCATCGCAAGAAATATCCAAAGCGTCAGATACCGGTCCAGAAAAGATAATCTTTTATTCATTACGATATTTCCTCGCTGTCCGCGTAAACTATGCCCTGAAGCTCCTTTATCAGCTCGTTCCAATACCTGGGCGTCCTGGCCTCCGGGAAGTGTTTGTCAAAATGCGGGTCGTGTTCCTGCACAGCGAGCCACGAAGCATAATGTACCAATCTCATTCCCCTTAACGCCGGTATCAGCTCGAGTGACGCGACATCGAAATTCCTGAACGTCTCGTAACCCTCAAGGAACCAAGCGAGCTCCGCCTTGCTTTCATCGATGCTTCCCGGCAGGAGCATCCACACGTCCTGGACCGCGGGGCCCAGACACATGTCATCAAAATCGATAAGCCATATTCCTTCGCCGGGCCGGGATATTAAATTTCCTTTGTGGCAGTCGCCGTGGATGAGAAGCATATCAGAACCCTTGAAAAGACCGTCAGACTTTTTGATGAAAAGTTCCGCCGTATTTTGCATGCTCTTTTTGAAATCCGGCGGCATCAAACCCGACGAGAGAAGGACTTCCAGATGATGCTTTGTCGCGATGCCTGGCCTCCATGTTATTCTCTTTGATGTCTTGTGAGACGAGCCTATCATGTGGATCCTTGCGAGATGCCTGCCAATGTTGAGCCATGCGTCCTTGTCGAACTCGTCAACGGAGCGGCCTCCCATTTTAGGGAATAAAGAATAGAAAATTGAAAACAGGGAGAACAATGTCTGGTTGCCGATGGTCATAGGTTTTATCACGGGGATATCTTTGTCGGCCAGCTCTGCCAGGAAGGCGTGCTCCTCGAGTATTTGCTCTTTCGTCCATCTGCCCGGACGATAGAATTTTACGATCAGCCTTTCTTTGTTATCCGACCGTTCAAGTTCATAAACCCGGTTGATGTAACTGTTCCGTTGTATCAGAAGGCTGTTGAGCTTCGCGCCGAGCGTCTTCTCGACAGAATTGAAGATGTTGTTGTGTTCCAGCTCCTGCCAGACATTTTCCATGACTTTATCTTACTTTTCTTGATATAATAAGTCAAAGAATATAACCATGAACAAAACATTTCGCATCACTTTATTCGCGCTCTTTTGCCTTGCCTGCGTCTCCGCCGCGCTGGGGGATCCAATGATTTCTAAAACCTTGAAACCCTTTCCCGCGGGCTATGTCATTCAGCCAGCGGTCGTCACGCACGGGACGATATCCGTGAACATGGTCGGATTCCGGAATGAAAAAGGCAGGGCGCAGGTCGCGTTGTTCAGGTCTGACAAAGGTTTTCCGTTCAACGCGAAATACGCGGTCATGGTAAGAACGGCTTCCATCAACAACGCATCCGCATCGGTCATCTTCACAGATGTCCCGACGGGCGAATACGCCATTTCGGCTTTCCACGACGAGAACTCGAACGCCGAATTCGACAGGAACTGGCTTTTCCTTCCCGCGGAAGGTTACGGCACATCCAACAATACCGCCGGATTCTGGGGACCGGGCGGCTACACCGATTCCAAATTCCTCCTCAACGCACCTAACGCGGTCGTGAACGTTTACATCCATTATTGAAAAGATCGGACGGAACATAATTTGGGAATAACTGAATTTCTTGCCACATACGTCACCCGGTTCATGGAAAGCACGGGTTACATCACCGTCTTTGTCACGATGGTCATGGAGAGCATGGTTCTGCCCGTTCCCAGTGAAGCCGTAATGCCTTTCGCCGGATTCCTGGTCGCCGAGGGAAAGTTCGCTCTGCCGCTTGTGATACTCATCAGCACGCTGGGCAGCATCACGGGTTCGCTCATCTCTTATGCGATCGGATATTACGTCGAGGAAGGTTTGATCCACAAATACGGCGGTTATCTTCTCCTTGATAAGGAAGAGCTGGACGCGACCCACAGGTTCTTTAGGAAATACGGCGACATCACCATATTCATCAGCCGTTTCATTCCCGTCATCAGGCATTTGATATCCATCCCTGCCGGATTCGCCGAAATGAACATCTACAAATTCGTTCTGTTCACCGCGATAGGCGCCGCGATGTGGAACAGTTTCCTTTGCATCAGCGGATTCTACCTGAGGAGCAACTGGGAGACGGTCATGAAATACAGCAAGTTCGTCGATGTTCTCGTCCTGCTTGTCTTGATCGGGCTGCTTACATATTATATATACAGGCATGTGAAGAAACACAGGAGATGAGAAATGCGAGACGAGAGATGATCGAGAGTAGCGAATGAAGAAAGTCAGCGAAAGGATAATTGGCGAAGGGAATTTCCTCTCACTAAAGGAATCCGTTTTCCTCAACGACGACGGCAAGGAAGTGAAATGGGAAAGCGTTGTCCGCAAGAACAAGAGAGCTGTCATCTCTATAATCGCGAAACTTATGCCATCTGAAAGATACGTTCTGATACGCCAGTTCCGCGCTGCAGTGAACAACCACGTCCTGGGTTTTCCGGCGGGCATTTCGGACGGCGATGATATCAAGAAAGAGGCGCTGAGGGAGCTGAAAGAGGAAACAGGTTATACCGGGACATCGGTTGAGCTAAGTCCGTGTTTCAAATCGGGCGCTGCTGTAATTGATGATGAGGTTTTTATCGCATCCGTCCTTATCGACGAGAAAGATCCCGCAACAAAAAGCCTGTGCAGGAACTGGAGCCGGACGAGCAGATTGAGGTAGTCCTCGCGAAAAAAGGTGATATCAAGAAACTTGTAATGTCCGAGATCGAAACCGGCCATCTTGTTGGCTCCGGAGTGTGGTACATGGTGCTGGGAACCTAAAAAGCCTTAACAGTCGCCAAAAACACCCTCTATAGTTTTTTCAAAAACTGAAATTCCTCATGATATTTAACGAAGAAATACTGTTAATAATTAGTATGTTCAGGAGGGATCATTATGCCAGGTTTAGATGCAAAAACTGATATGTCTCTTCCAGCCCAATTAAGGAATCCGTCTGTATGTTTCTTGTGGGGGAGAAAGCCTGAAGATATTCTTGGAGAAGGGGAAAGCGCTAGCTTAAACTCTTCCGCCCAGATAAATCCGAAAGATCAAATAGATCCAATGTATGAGGAAAAGAAATTCGTTAAATTGTTCAATGAAGTTCAAAATCCCAAAACTAAACTTGAGAGACTCGCTGAAATATCGTGGAAATATTATCGTGACACGAGAAACCTTTCTTGTCTTTCGAACGAAGATACCTTTTCCTCATACATACAACAGGTCATGGTTAAAGTGTTAATTAATAGGGTTGATCGTGAATTAATGCCTCTAGCTTTAAAGGATCAAAAGAAATACAACAATGCATTGTCGGTGATTTTCGATAAGATACATCCTAATGTGGTCAATGAGTTGTTGTCCAAGACCCAGCTTCAAGATTCAATGGCGCAGCCTCACATCATAAAATATTTAAGAGGAGAATATGCCTACAAAAAACATCCGCATTTAAAACCGTCCAACAGCCTCAATTACAGAGAAATGTTGAAGTTCCTTCTGACTTATCGGACCGATAACCAGAAAATAGCGCACTTCGCATTCAAAATATTATTGGACCTTAGAAAGAATGATTTTTTTATGTCCGCCAAGAAAGATCTGGATAAAGGAGAGATAAATCAAATTGTTACGAACCCATCCATATGCTGGGAAATTAGAGAAAAATTGATACAAAATCCGCTTGTCAGCGATGAAAGCCTTATGATGGTCATTACCCAGCCGGTTTTCAGCGGTGCGAGACTAGGAATGCTCAATGAACGATCTAACGATCTTACTTTGGATATATTATGCTCCAGGAAAGGATATACAAAGGGCGAAACCAAACTAATAAAAAAAGTCGGCTATTTAAGCCCGAACCAAATTACTGCGATCTCTGAAACTCCAGTAAAAGGTATAGCAAATGAGATCATTAACGAAGCCAAGTCTCCCGCAGAAGCCGTTGCCAACGCCATACTCACAGCAACTTCAAAATCTGAAACAATTATCGATGAACCGCCGAAAGAAATACCCAGTTCAAGGCCGGCTATAGACTGGCTGCCAGGTTATCAAACGGGTTCCAGATTCACCGATGGGAAAGATCATCAGGAATATTGTGAAAGCGATGCGGTGGAAGCGGTGGATCATCTTCTAAAGCATCTTCAGGTCGTGCAAGGAAATGCCGCTTCCAAGCAGGAAAAGATCCTTGAACAGATCAGTCAGAAAGGCAGCAGACTTAAAGATCTGAATATAGCGGCGCTCTCCGATTGGATGAGAGAGGAACTGAAAAAAAGGAAAAACCAAAACAAAAAAGGGGAAAAGCGGTAAATAAGCGCAGGTCGGCTGCTGTCATCCATAAGGGTTCTTTGCCAAAATAGGTAGTTTACTATCATTTAACTATCCCCTAGAATAACCCCATGACACCAAAAATCACCATCGTAGAACTCGGGCTCATCGGCGGGTCGCTGGGAATGGCCATAAGAAAGAAAAAACTCGGCAGGGTCATCGGCCTGACGCGTGACAAAGAAAAAGCGGCGCTCGCCGTGAAAATGAAAGCGGTTGATTATGCTTCCACCAACATCAAAGGGTTGATACAGGATGCTGACATCATATTCATCTGCTATCCCATATACCTGATAATCCCGGAGATACAGAAGATAAGACAGTTCCTCAAACCCGGCACCATCGTAACGGACGTGGGCAGCACAAAGGGATTCATCGTGAAACACGCCGAGAGGCTCATGCCGAGAGGGGTTTTCTTCGTCGGTGGGCATCCCATGGCCGGCAAGGAATTGACGGGGATCGATGTTGCCGATGCCGACCTCTTCAAAGGAAATAAATACATTTTGACCAAGACACCGAAGACCGACCCGAAAGCGCTGAGCACTCTGAAAAGCCTTGTGACAAAGATCGGCGCGAAACCGGTGATATTGGACCCCGAGTCGCACGACGAGATAGTCGCCGGGATAAGCCACATGCCGGTGGCAGTGGCGGCTGCTCTCATCGAAAGCGTTTCCGGCGCGGGGAAACTGTCCGATGACATGAAGGATCTCGCGGCTTCGGGTTTCCGCGATACCACAAGAATAGCTTCGGGAGATCCCCAGCTCGGCTCGGACATGTTCACCACGAACAGGTCCGCGGTCCTTTCCGCGCTAAAGAATTTCAAGAAGGCTCTTGCCGAGATCGAAAAGCTGGTCAGGCAGGGCGACCCCGACAGAATAAGGAACAAACTGTCGGAGGCAAAGGATTTCAGGGATTCGATCTATAAATGAAGAAATATACCGTCAACCAGGCCAAAGACCTTAATGGGGAAATAAAGGTCCCCGGGGACAAATCCATCTCTCACAGGGCGATAATGCTGGGCTCCATCGCCAAAGGCGACACCACCATCGAGAATTTCCTTCACTCCGCGGACTGCATGAGCACCGTTGAATGCTTCAGGAAAATGGGCATTGAAATTATCTTCGGGGACGGCACCGTCACCGTAAAAGGAAAAGGCCTGGCCGGACTGCATGAACCGACGGATGTTTTCGACGTGGGCAATTCCGGGACCACCATAAGGCTCATCGTCGGCATTCTCGCCGGCCAGAAATTCCATTCCACTCTCACGGGCGACGAGTTCATCCGCAGAAGACCGATGGGACGCGTCATCGAGCCGCTCAAGAAAATGGGAGCGGTCATTCACGGACGACAAAGAGACTCGCTGGCGCCGCTGACGGTCATCGGCAGGGACATAAAAGGCATCACTTATGAAATGCCGATAGCGAGCGCGCAGGTGAAATCCGCCATACTTCTCGCCGGCCTGTACGCCAGCGGAACAACGACCATCATCGAAAAAGAGCCCACAAGGGACCATACCGAAAGGATGCTTGAATATTTCGGCGCGAAGATCAGAACGGACGGAATGAAAATATCGATCGAGGGCAGGCAGGAGCTTAAAGGCCAGAGCGTGTTCGTCCCGGGCGACATTTCGAGCGCGGCCTTCCCGATGGTTGCGGCGGCGATAGTTCCGGGCTCGAAGATAATGATAAGGGACGTCGGCGTTAATCCGGGAAGAACTGGCATCATCGACGTGCTTCACAGGATGGGAGCCGATATCGAGGTCATGGATGAAAGGATGATGTCAGGAGAGCCCGTCGCCGACATTACCGTGAACTATTCTCAGCTAAACGCGATAGAACTGTCAGGCTCGATAATCCCGCGGATAATCGATGAGATACCGATAATCGCCGTTGCCGCGACCCAGGCGAAAGGCAAGACCATCATCAAGGGCGCAGAAGAATTAAGAGTGAAGGAAAGCGACAGGATAAAGACCACGGTCCATGAGCTTAAGCGGCTGGGCGCGAACATAGAAGAATCGCGCGACGGCTTCGTCATTTACGGGCCGTCAAAACTGAAAGGTTCCATCTGCCAGAGCTACGGCGACCACAGGATAGCGATGATATCGGCGGTGGCAGGGCTTGCCGCCTCCGGCCAGACCATCGTTGAAAAAACGGAATGCGTCGAGACTTCTTTCCCGACATTCACTTCCCTCATCAACAGCCTTTCAAAGGCCCCGCTGATAAAGGAGTCATGAGCAGGATAATAATCCTTGACGACGTCCTCGTCTCGAAGATCGCCGCAGGAGAAGTGGTAGAGCGTCCCGCATCCGTTGTGAAAGAGCTCGTCGAGAACTCGATCGATGCCGGGGCTAAAAAAATATCTGTCGAGATAAAGGACGGCGGGAAAAAGCTGATACTCGTTTCCGATGACGGCATGGGAATGAGCAGGGAAGAAGCCAAGATATCCGTGGAGCGCCACTCCACCAGCAAGATCCGGTCCGCCGACGACCTCTTCAATATCCGCACTCTCGGCTTCAGGGGCGAAGCTCTCCCCAGCATAGCCAGCGTCTCAAAATTCGAGCTCACCACGAATGACGGGTCGGGCGGCACGCGCCTCACCATCAACGGCGGAAAGATCAAGTCCGTGGAAACATCCGGCGGCAACAAGGGAACATCCATCACCGTCGAGGACCTTTTCTTCAACACACCCGCACGGCTGAAATTCCAGAAAAGCAAGTATACGGAACTCTCGCACATCACGGACATAGTCTCGAAGTTCATACTTTCCAACCCGTCGATCTCTTTCAAGCTGAAAAGCGACGGAGAAGAAATATTGTCATCCATAGGATCGGGCAGCCTGCTTGACGCGATCGCTTCGATATACGGAAAAGATATGGCGACGCGCGATGCTTGAAATCCGAAATCCGAAATCCGAAATCCGAAGTGAAACCATTAATGTACATGGATATACGACCCAGCCGGTCATAACGAAATCCGACAGGAACGGAGAATCGATATTCGTCAATGGACGGTCAGTCAGGAACATGCTTGTGTCGAAGGCGCTCGAAGAACCGTACAGAACGTTGATCCCCAACGGAAAATATCCCGTGGCGGTCCTTTTCATCGACATCGACCCGGCCGAGGTCGATGTCAACGTCCACCCGACCAAAAGAGAGATCAAGTTCGCGAAGGCGGATGTCGTTATCAAAGCCGTGTCAGCTGCCGTATCGAAGTCGCTTTCTGGGATAGGTGCGGAAACCCAGGCTCCGGGATATTCAGGGAATTGGAGAGTGGCGGAGGATCAATGGAGGCCGGAGAAAATACAAATCCAAGACCTCACCCCGGCCTTCGGCCACCCCTCTCCATTCCATGGAGAGGGGAATGAATTCGCCGGAGGCGAAGAAAGGGGTGAGGTCTTCCAGCATCTTCTTACATATATTATATGCTCGGACGGGGATGAACTGCTCATCATCGACCAGCACGCGGCGCACGAGAGGATCATGTACGAGAAGATCAAGAACAAGGTGGTCACCAGTACCCAGGACATGCTGGTGCCGAAGACCATCGAGCTTGAACCGGCGGTATTCGCATCAATAACTGGACATCTTGATGAATTGTCGGAACTCGGTTTCATTATCGAGAACTTCGGGAAGAACACGATAATGGTCCGGGGAGTGCCGGCGGTCCTCACGATGAAGAACATCGACGAAGCCGTAAAAGAAACGCTCTCAGAACTCAGCGAATCGTTCAAGATCAAAAGCGTTGATGAACGACGGGAATCTATGTGGAAGATGATGGCGTGCAAGGCGGCGGTGAAGGCCGGCGATCAATTATCGATGGCTGAAATGGAAGGTTTGATCAGGGAGCTCAAGACAACATCCAACCCGACAACATGCCCCCACGGACGGCCCACGATGGTCAGGATATCGAAAGAGCAGCTCGCAAAGATGGTCGGAAGATAATCATTATTTGACATTACTTCCGTTCTTCTGCTACACTCGTGAAAGTTTTTTATGTATAAAAATCTTGTCATAGTCGAATCGCCCGCGAAGGCCAAGACCCTCGAGAAGTTCCTCGGGAAGGATTTTCACGTGGAAGCATCGGGCGGCCACGTGCGCGACCTGCCGAAAAAATCCATAGGGATAAACATTGAGGATAACTTCGAGCCCAAGTACCAGATAATAAAAGGCAAGGAAAAGATCGTGAAGGCCCTTGTCTCCGCCGCGAAAAAAGCAAAGATGGTCTACCTTGCTCCCGACCCTGACAGGGAAGGGGAAGCCATTGCGTGGCATCTTGCCACCGTCATAGGCGATGGGGAAAAAGTGAAGCGCGTCGAGTTCAACGAGATAACGAAGACCGCCGTCCTCAACGCCATTCAACATCCACGCGACATCGATATGAACCGCGTTGACGCCCAGCAGGCAAGAAGGATACTCGACAGGATAGTGGGCTATAAGCTTTCGCCTCTCCTCTGGAAAAAAATAAGGAAAGGCTTGTCCGCGGGCAGAGTGCAGTCCGTTGCCGTCAGGCTGATATGCGAAAGAGAGGATTCCATCCGCAAGTTCATTGCCGTCGAGTACTGGTCAATAACGGCCGACCTTTCCGGCGACGGCGAGGAAAAAAAGTTCTCCGCCAATCTTTTCTCGAAAGCGGGAGAGAAGATCGTCATATCGAACAAAGAAGCCGCCGATAAAATATTAAGCGACCTCAACGGCAAAGATTTCATCATCACGAAGATCCAGAAAAAAGAACAAAGAAGGAATCCCTCGGCTCCTTTCATCACGTCCACTCTGCAACAGGAATCGTACAGGAAACTCGGTTTTTCCACGAAAAAGACTATGGTCCTCGCGCAGCAGCTTTACGAAGGCATCGAGCTGAAGGACGAGGGCGCCGCTGTCGGTCTCATCACATACATGAGAACGGATTCTACGAGGATCGCGAAAGAAGCGCAGGACGAGGCGAAGGTCGTCATCGAAAAGGAATACGGCGCCAATTATGTTCCAAAGGAGCCCAGGGTCTACAAGATGAAGAAGGAAGCTCAGGACGCGCATGAGGCCATTAGGCCGACAATGATATCAAGGAAGCCGTCGCAGGTGGCGGGCGACCTTGAGGGCGACCAGCTGAAACTTTATACTCTGATATGGAACCGGTTCATGGCGTCGCAGATGGAATCCGCGGTGCTGGACCAGACCGCCGTCGACATCACCGCCGGAGATAATCTTTTCCGCGCCAACGGATCGGTCATCAAGTTCGACGGGTTCATGGCGGTCTACATGGAAGGCAAGGATGAAGAAAGTGATGAAGACAAGGAAGGAATGCTCCCGGAACTTTCCGAGAACCAGAAACTGAACGTGTTGGGCATCAAGCCGGAACAGCACTTTACGCAGCCGCCGCCCAGATACACCGAGGCATCGCTCGTGAAAGAGCTGGAAGCCAAAGGCATCGGGAGGCCGTCGACATATTCGCCCATCATCGGGACGATACAGGACAGGGGATATGTCGAAAAGGAAGGCAAGGCGCTGAAGCCGACGACGCTGGGAGAAACGGTCAACGAGCAGCTCATCAAGCATTTCCCGGTGATCCTGGACATCGAATTCACCGCGAAAATGGAGGACGACCTGGACAGCATACTGGAAGGCAAGACGGACCGCGTGACGGTCCTGAAGCAGTTCTACGGGCCGTTCGAGGAATCGCTCAAGAAAGCGGAAACGGAAATGGAAAAGATAAAGAAAGAGGTCATGACCGACCAGGTTTGCGAAAAATGCGGCAAGCCGATGATGATACGCACCGGACGTTTCGGGGATTTCCTGGCCTGCTCCGGCTATCCAAAGTGCAGGAACACTAAGCCGCTCCCGGGAAGCAAGGAAGCCGAGGAAGTGAAGGAAGTCTGCGAGAAATGCGGCAAACCCATGGTGATGAAAAGGAGCCGGTTCGGGTCGTTCCTGGCGTGTTCCGGATATCCCGAGTGCAAGAACATAAAGCCGGTGCTGAAGCCGACGGGAATAAAATGCCCGAAGTGCGGCGGCGACCTGGTGGAGAGAAAATCGAAGAGGGGCAAGATATTCTACAGCTGCAGCAATTATCCCAAGTGTGAATACGCTCTGTGGAACAAGCCTCTCGCCGAGAAATGCCCCAAGTGCGGCAGCATAATGGTGGAGAAGAGGACGAAGAGCGAGGCCAAAAAAGCCTGCACGAACGAAGCCTGCGGATTTGAAGAGCCGATAACTTAGTATTGTCACCCTGAGCCGAAGGCGAAGGGTCTGTGTTTAATAATCCAGATTCTTCGCTGCGCTCAGAATGACACATCGTTTAATATAGCTTGCCTCTGCGAGTTGCCAGGTCCTTTCATAAGGTATAGAATTACCGCATGAAAGATTACATCAAGTCGCTTTTTCTCAACAACCTTCCGCTGAAACTGCTTTCGATCGCGCTGGCGGTCGTCCTTTGGTTCATTGCCAGAGGCTACATCGGGAAATAAATGGTCAAGCTCATCAGGTCCATCCCGCAGATGGTGAAATTCTCTCTCGATGCAAAGGAAAAGGGTCTGACCATCGGACTTGTCCCGACGATGGGATACCTTCACGAAGGCCACCTGTCGCTGGTCCGCGCGTCAAAAATGAAGAACGATGTCACGGTGGTCAGCATTTTCGTAAATCCAACCCAATTCGGGCCGAAAGAGGACTTGAAAAAATATCCCCGCGACCTCAAAAGGGACTTGAAATTACTTTCAAAGTATAATGTCGACGCGGTCTTCCATCCCGATGCATCCGACATGTATCCCCCGGGCCACGCCACTTACGTCGAGGTCAAAGGCCTTTCGGACAAGCTGTGCGGCGCGAGCAGGCCAGGACATTTCAGGAGCGTCGCCACTGTGGTTGCAAAACTTTTCGATATTGTCATGCCGGACAACGCGTATTTCGGCGCCAAAGACTTCCAGCAGCTGGTCATCATCAAAAAAATGGTCAAGGACCTGAATATGAACGTGAGCGTCATTGGTATGCCGATAGTCCGGGAATCAGACGGATTAGCCATGAGCTCGAGGAACTCTTATCTGAACAAAGAAGAAAGAGAGAAGGCGGCCATCATCAACCGATCGCTTAAGTTCGCGAAGGAAATGATCGATGCTGGAGAAAAGAACGCGGGAAAGATCAAGACCGCCGTGATAAAGATGATATCGACACAGCGGGGGATCAAGATAGACTACGTATCGATAGTCGATCCCGAAACCCTTGATGACAAGCCATCAATACGCGGAAAAACTGTCATAGCCGTCGCCGCTTATGTCGGGAAAACGAGATTGATCGACAACATCGAGGTGGGGAAATGAACCTCAAGATCGGAATAGTCGGAATGCCCAACGTTGGCAAATCAACTCTCTTTAACGCTCTGGTGAAAGGGAGCCACGCGCAGGCGGCGAATTATCCTTTCTGCACGATAGACCCAAATATCGGAATAGTCGAAGTGCCCGAAGAAAGGCTTGCTCCTCTGGCAAAAGTATCGAAATCCGTTAAAGTTGTTCCCGCGGTCGTAGAATTCGTTGACATCGCCGGACTTGTTAAAGGCGCGTCGAAAGGCGAGGGGCTGGGCAATAAATTCCTCTCCAACATCCGGGAGTGCCAGGCCATCGCGATGGTCGTCCGATTTTTCGGCGACCCGAACGTCGTTCACGTCTCAGGGAAGCTCGATCCCTTCGATGACATCGGCGTCATCGAAACAGAACTCCAGCTTGCGGACCTCTCCACCGTGGAAAAAAGATATACTTCGCTGGACAGGGAGGTAAAATCCGGAGACATGAACGCGAAGATCACTAAAGTAGCGCTCGGCAAGATCAAAGCCCTTCTTGAAGCGGGAAAGAACGCGAGGGAGGCGCAGCTTGATGAAAAGGAAATGGAGCTGACCAAGGAGCTGTCGCTCATGACCCAGAAGAGCATATTATACGTTGCGAACGTGGCCGAGGACGAACTTGCGAGCTTCGAGGCGTCAAGAACGCATCAGGGAAGGACTTTCCATTTCATTCCCATCAGCGCGAAGATAGAGGAACAGCTGAACGAACTCTCCGACGAAGAAAAAAAGCAGTACCTCGAGAGCCTGAACGTAAAGACCTCCGGCCTCGACCGGCTCATAAAGGAAGCGTATTCCGCTCTGGGATTGATGAACTATTTCACCTCCGGCGAGAAAGAAACGAAGGCATGGACGATCAACAAGGGCGACACCGCACCGAAAGCCGCCGGCGCCATACATACCGATTTCGAGAGAGGGTTCATAGCGGCGGACGTCATCAACTGGAAGGACCTCGTTGATTGCGGCGGATGGACCGAGGCGAAGACAAAGGGAAGAGTGCGGACGGAAGGCAAGACATACGTGATGAAGGACGGCGACGTTGTCATATTCAAATTCAATGTATAAGAGCAGGGCATATACGCTGATCGAGATTGTGGCAGTGATCGGCATCATCGCCGTGCTCATTTCTTTTTCCTTCAACGGCATCATGCGCCTGAAGGATTCGCTGGAATACTGGTCCACTGTGAACAAGGTGTTCATCGACGTCAGAATGGCGCAGACGCTGGCGCAGACCCTGCACGAACCATGCAGGATAGATTTCAAGCTTGGCAGCGGCGAATACACGGTGACCCAGGGCAGCGACGTGAACAAAACGTCGTCCATCGCTTCCAAATACCAGTTCGACGGGAAAAGTTATTTCAGTTTTTCGCCGTCGGGCGACCCGGACGTTGGCGGGAGCGGTACTCTTACCATAAAAGGATATACCACCGAGAAAAAGATAATCGTTTCTTCAACGGGGCGAGTCAGAATTGAATAAAGCTTTTACTCTCATAGAAGTGCTCGTTGCCTCCGTCCTTCTTTGTATTTTTTCGGTCTCGTTCACTCTCATGTTGACCACCGGCGTGAAACAGATACGAGCCTCCCGGTCGCTGACCAGGTCTGTGATAAACGCGAAAAGCATGATGGAGGTAATCCGCGGAGCGCCATTCACCAGTTTATACTCATATAATAATGTAAGCTTTGACAAGGGAAAGGGTTCCGTCGTGGTCTCTCCCATGGGTAATGATGCGGTCTCCATTACCGTGTATGACGGGGTCGAGCTCGTGACGATGAGGTCAAGATACTGATGAGATATTCAAGAGCATTTACTCTCATCGAACTATTGATATCCATAATGCTGTCATTGGTCATTATCGGCGCGCTTTTTTATTTCACTATCGGCTCGGCAAAGCTGATGAACAGGACTTCCGAAAACTCCAGCTCGTCGCAGGCGGTTAGGTTCGTGGCGGACAGGATATGGTCGGACTTTGTACAAAGTTCTGGCGTTTCATCAACCTCAACATCCTCAAAGCTTGTCATCGGGAATATCACATATCAATTCATGGAGAACAAGGTGAGGCGCGAAGAGAACGGCAGCGCGAATTATCTTACGATAGAAAATGAAGTTAATGGCCTCAGTTTTACTTATCCATCGGCGAAAATGGTAAGGATCGAAATAACTCCAAAGATAGGAGAGGTTTATTACCTTAATGCGTATGCGAGGAATTAAGTCAAAGGGCCAGGTTCTGGTCATAGTGCTTGTTGTCATATCGGCGCTTCTCGTGACCGGCGTGATACTTTTGAAGGCGGTCTTCTCGGAGCGCACTATGGTGGAGCTTTGCGTGCAGAAGGAGAAAGCTTTCTATCTTGCGGAGGCGGGACTTGAGGACGCGAAGTCTACGATCGCCAACAATCCGCTCTGGTTCACGGATAATCCCCACTCACCGGCGGATGATCCGAACTGGGTCATGAACACCGCAAAAGGTTCGATCAAGTCTTTCGGCGGGGGAAGTTACAAGATGGTAAGATCAAGCGGAAGTTCCTATCTTTATTCGGTAGGGCAGTATAAGAAGGGTAGAGCGGTAGTGAGGGCGAAAGAAGGATTAAAAGCGTTTAAAATACTGTAAAAAATTCATAGAAAATGAAGCTCATAAAACCTCCCCATGTCCACCTCGACCGATCTCATTCCATTTGCATCCTTCCATTTGATATTGGTTTTTGTATTCTTTAAAATGTCCGGTTTCTTTAGAAGCCAACTTAATGATATTAATTCCGCACCAAGAATTGAAATAAAACTTGATAAAATTTGAATGATAACCGTGTTTCAGCAAAAATGTCCGTGCATGTACGTAAGCAGGAATGTGTTTGTTCCACATAATATATTTGCCGACCAACATAACCATTATACCAAATGTTCCGTTTATAATAGTATCTATGGGATACTTTACAGCTGTATCTGTTGACAAATAGGTTATGAGTGCTCCGATCGTCAAGAATATAGTTCCCACGGGGCTAATTCTGCACATTTTTGGAAGACTGATCA
Organism: uncultured bacterium; assembly: GCA_963727815.1. GTDB lineage: Bacteria > Margulisbacteria > WOR-1 > CAVSGV01 > CAVSGV01 > CAVSGV01. The sequence goes on along the minus strand of CAVSGV010000006.1, from coordinate 185,021 downwards.
TTTGCGTCAATAGATCCGCTCCAAAAACACTTTTCACAGCTTCATTCTCGAACTCTTTTTTGGTTGCAGGGCAGGACACTGGAATTTGCCTGTAGATCGGAGCCATCTGATAATATGATAATAAATTTATCTTTGTTGCCATAATTTATTCCACAGGTATATTATTCGTAATAAAAATGGAAAAATACCAGAAAAAATGAAAAATAGTGAAATGCGTTCAATAGCATGATCTATTGAGTGAATCTCGAGGGACGATAATTATCGGTCTACTTCAATATGCTTATCACACCCGGCACTAAACTTTTTCCCAAAGCTATTATCCCAAAAAGAAAAACATAGATCGATATCGTGTACCAGACCGTTTTAAAATGACGGATCCATGCGAGCCTCTTCACATCATTCGCCGGCGCCCAGACGAGAGGAAGCACCCCGCAGGCTTGAATTCCGATGGACGACAGCATAAAAAGATAGAAGAACGGCGAGAGATGGAAGCGCCGGATGTTCTGGATGATGTTCGTGCCCAGGAAAAGGAACACCGCCATTATCGCGAGGATCAGATAAAATCCGTTCCTCTCCACGAACTTCAGCTGCGTCAGCTCGTTCTCGGAAGCCTCCTTCGATGAGCCTTCTTTTGTCGCAAGCAGACGCAGGTTCCACCACAGAGTGATGAGACACGCGATGAACGGTATCAGATAATAAATGTTCGATTTGCCGAACAGCGAACCGAAAAGTTCCACTTTCGGGAAAAGCGTCCTGTAAAGGCTGACGAAAAGCATGAACGTGGTTATCCAGAGCATTATCCCGAACAGATAAATGTTCTTAACCGCTTCCGGCCAGTAAGATGAAAGCGCCAGGCATATCAGCAGAGCCACCAGGATAACAGCAAGCACCAGGGAAATGGAGAATCCTGCGTGGACGTTGAACAGCATCAGCGTGGCGATACCCGCCAGAAACACCAGCGCTAGAAGCAGAACTATCCCGTCGAAAACGTTCACCTGATCGAAACAGCTTTTGAAATAATCCATTTTATCCGCCCCCTTTAAGCGCCAAATATAACGCTTTTTAAGAACATTTGCCATCAGAAAGATAAGGGAGGGAAAATAATGGATCCTAATTACATGCCGCCGTCCGAAGGAGGAACGTAGTTCATTCCGTCAGAATATCCGACCTCTTCGATAAATCCGTATTTATCAAGCAGGCCGCGGAGCGTCGGGTAATGATCTCCGCCGATGAGGAATATCAGGTTCTTGTCCGGGTGATCGACAAGCGCGGAATCCATCACCTCTCGGGATAGTTCGTTGCTCGCGATGTTCAGCTTATCGAACGTTGCGGTTATCTTATCGGACGTTTCCTTGCTCGTCTTGGGATCGGCGTTAAACAGATAGTTAAGCCTCTCGCGTACATCATTTATTTCACTTACCGGCCGGCCGAGGTCATTAGCAAGCTGGGCCACCAGGGTTTTCATCTCCGATTCGGGCAAGTCCGGCCTGAGGAAAGAGTTCACCCTGGCGATGAAGATGGCTCCGGCAATATCGTTCCTCGTAATGTCCGGGTTGTCCTTCAAACATTTATTGATCGCCGCCCCCTCCGACATGCCCACTATAGGGTCCGCTATCCCGATCTTTAGTTTAACGGCCTTCTCGACCGGCGCGACCATCTCAACGACCCTTCTTTTGAACCTTTCCGGCGAACCGGGATCGATGCCCTCAAAACAGAAAAGCCACGACCTGCCGTCCTTTACCGCGCGAAGCGCTCTCTGTTCCATGAACCGCGCGCCAAGCTCCGAGCCGTGCCGCAGATAAACGACTATCACCTTCCTGCCGCCGCTCATGAACAACTTCATGAATGCCGGGCCTCTGGTCGCTTCGGCGCTCCTGTCCACCGGGACCTGCGAAAAACGTTTCAACCATGTTTTGTCAGGATAAAAAATCTTGCGTGAGGAAACAGCTTTGCAGCCGTTCCCGTTAACCGTTCGCGGGCGGCAGGCTTGATTTTTTATTGATGCATCTTTAGATATTGATACAGGCTGATCATGGGCCATTTGCGTGAGCCTCCCACATATATATCGTTCACGGATGGTATAAATTTCATGATCATGCGGGTAATTGAATTATCACTCTTGATACATTATAATCCCCCTGCTTATGAAGAAAGCTCACCTGATATTCATTTTATCTATCTTCATCGCCTGTGCGGCATTCGCGGTGGGCGAGAACGTTTCCCTTCCTTACATCATGTCCGAAAAATTCGACGGCAGGGACCTGAAGCTCGGCGGGATCGAATATAAGAGAGACACATATACCCGCTTTTACATATCCTACATGAGCGGAAAGCTGAAGATATCCGGAATAATGGACGTGCCTAAGGGTGAGGGGCCGTTCCCGGTCGTTATAACCGCCCACGGTTTCGTTGAGCCGAGGTATTACACTACCGGCCGCGGATTGAAACGGGAGCAGGATTACCTCGCTCGCCACGGCTACGTTGTCCTTCATCCGGACTACAGGAATAATGACGGCTCCGACAAGGATCCGGACAACAACCTGCGCCTCAACCTCGGCTATACAGAGGATGTCATCAACGCTGTCTATGCGATCAGGAATTCCAATTTCAAGTTCATCGACAAGGAGAACATTGGTCTTCTCGGACATTCTCTCGGCGGAGGAGTGGCATTGAACATGATGGTATCGAAACCCGGGCTCGTGAAAGCCTATGTTCTCTTTGCGCCCATCAGCATGGATTACAGGGATAATTTCAACCGCTACATCGCGAACCGGTCGCCCAGAACGCTGAGGAAATACGGCTCGCCCGCGGCAAGACTGAAGATAATCGCGCTCTACGGTTCGCCGGAGGTGAATCCGGCTTTCTGGGACAACATCTCGCCCAAAACTTTCCTAGCCAACGTCACCGAGCCGGTAATGATCCACCAGGGAACGGCAGACAAGGACGTCTCGCCGGATTGGACGATGAAGCTCGACGAAGCGCTGAAAGCAAAGGGGAAGAACGTAACGTTATATATCTACTCGGGTGAGCCGCACGAGTTCATCAACGCCTGGCCGCTTGTGATGCAAAGATCGGTCAAATTCTTCGACCAATACCTTAAGTGATTATTTTGATGGTTGAAGTTGAGATGCAGTTAGCTCGACTAATAGAGTACCTGTTTTCTTGTCGGAAGCATATATGTATATCGTATCTGCCACCGTACAAATATGCGAGTTTTCAACGACAATTTGAACTTCTTTTACGCCCTTAAGTTTGAATAGGGTCAAAGCATTGTTAAGATTACGAACATTCGATCGCGATTCACCATCGATCTTCATCAGGTAGACCCGTGAGTTTTTATCCAACCCGATAAATGCTTTGAATGTCCGCTCATTTGGATCCAGTTTACTTCCGACAAAAGTCACGTCAATCTTGGTGAATCCGTATTGGTCTAAGACTTGCGGCAATTGACAGTATTGCTCAGAATCTTTTCCAATCGGGAATTTTATATTATTCCAACCACCATTAAACGATACGGCAGCACTGACATTCATATTAAATCCTCCTCATGATTAGATCAAGAATCCCCACTATATAATTATCGAAAAATATTTGGATTAATTTCACTGCAGATCGATATTTACGGCTATTGCCAATAATGTTTTATTACAGTAGAATTGACCAAATGTTAAGCATCATCGTCCCAACATATAATGAAAGCAAAAACATCGATGAGCTTCTGACGCGCATTTTCAGGGCGCTCAAGCCAAATTACATCCAGTACGAAGTTGTCATCGTCGATGACAACTCGCCGGACGGCACCGGACAGATAGCCGAAGCGCTCATGTCGAAATACGACCTGAAGGTCGTCAGGAGACCGAAAAAGATCGGCCTGGCGTCCGCGGTCCTCAACGGTTTCAAGGTAGCCGCAGGCGACATTTACTGCGTAATGGACGCGGACATGTCGCATCCGCCGGAAGCCATCCCCGAAATGCTGAAAGCCATCACAAGCGGAGAAGCCGACCTTGTCGTGGCAAGCCGCGTTGCTGAAGGCGGAGGCTCCACAAATTGGCCGTGGTACAGGAGAGCGGGATCGAAATTCGCCCAGCTTCTCGCGAAACCCCTCACAAAGGTAAAAGACAACACTTCCGGTTTCTTCATGCTGAAAAAATCTGTGATGGACGGCGTGGACAACATCAATCCCATCGGGTTCAAGATACTTTTGGAAATACTGGTGAAGGGCAATTACTCAAAGGTGAAGGAGGTCCCAATCGTTTTCAACGACAGGGAAGGCGGCAAGAGCAAACTGGGAAGCAAGCAGATCATCGAATACCTGAAGCAGCTCGGCATGCTTTATAGCGCTAAGCTGGCCGGAAAGACAAAGAAGGGGGCAAAATAATGGGCAATTTCCTCATGATGTTCATATCGATAGGCCTTGCCATAGCGGGCCAGCTCTTCATGAAACAGGGCATGATGATGGTGGGGAAATTCCCGATCACCGAGCTTTTTACGCGCTTTTTTGCGATAGTGTTCCAGCCGTTCGTGTTCCTCGGCATTTTCCTGTACGCGCTCAGCTCCGTTTTCTGGCTTGTGGTGCTCTCGCGCATAGAACTCAGCCTGGCCTATCCCATAGTCAGCGTGGCGTACGTCATTGTGGCGCTCTTCTCATTTTTCGTTTTCAAGGAGAATGTCTCGCTCATCAGGTGGCTTGGGATAATCACTATATGTGTAGGAGTGATACTGGTATCTAGAAGCTAGTTGTAGCTTTGGAAACCTGCGACAGTATCGTCGCGGTTTCCAATTTTTTATTTAGGGGAAGCCGCGACGTTTAGTCGCAGGCTTCAGTAAAAATCAATCTTTTTTGTAGTACTTCGTAAAATCTTCGGGTTTAAGGTTGCTGACGAATTCCTTGAACTTCTTTGTTTCCTCGGCGTCCTTTTCGGCATTGACCAGCTTCGCCTGCATCATCACGACCTCCGAAACGAAGATAGGCGACTGGCATCTTATTGCAAGCGCGATGGCGTCGGATGGCCGGGAGTTTATCGATATCTTTTCGCCGTTCTCCTTCACGACCTCGATGACCGCGAAGAAAGTGCCGTCCTTTACGTCGTTTATCACTATCCTCTGGACTTTCGCGTCGAACTTGTCGATGACGGATTTGATAAGGTCGTGGGTCATAGGACGGGGAGGGTGCATGCCCTGCAGCTCCATCGCGATGGACGCCGCTTCGAAAATGCCTATCCAGATGGGGAGGAAGTTCATTTCATCGATGTCCCTCAGCAGGACCAGCGGAGATAGATTGCGGGGGTCGAAACCGAGACCGCCCACTTCCATTTGTATCATTTAAGCGACTCTTTTGCCTTTTGGACGATCTTCTTGAAAGCTGACTTGTCGTTCACGGCGAGGTCGGCGAGTATCTTCCTGTCTATCTTTATGTTGGCTTTATTTAGGCCGTGGATCAACTGGCCGTAGGTAAGGCCGTACTGCCTCACGCCGGCATTTATCCTTCCTATCCATATCGCCCTGAAATCGCCTTTCTTCTTCCTTCTCTGCTTCGTGGCGTAGTCCATGGCGCGTATTACCGCCTGGTGCGCGGGCCTGAAAAGGCGGCGGAGCGAACCCCTGAAACCTTTTGCTCTTTTTAAAAGTTTTTTCCTTCTGTTGCGGGCTACGTTGCCCCTTTTTACCCTAACCATTTTTAATTCCTCCGATCATGAGCCGTATCCTGTTCCTGTCCGTATAGGAGACCTCTACCATATTGTTCATTTTTCTTTTCTTTGACCTGGGCTTGTGCTCAAGAATGTGCTTCTTGCCCGCCTTATACCTGAATATCCTTCCGCTCTTGGTTATCTTGAACCTCTTTGCGGCCGCTTTCCTTGTTTTGATCTTTGGCATAAATACCTCTCTTTAATTAAGCGCTCTTCGGCATGAGCAGCATGAAATATATCTTTCCTTCGAGCTTCGGCCTGAATTCCGGCACCCCGTACGCTGCAACGTCATTTATGAGCCTCTGGAGCACCTTCATGCCCAGCTCCGGGTGCGTTACCTCCCTGCCTTTGAAGCGCAGGGATATCTTTACCTTGTGCCCTTTTTTAAGGAAATCTACCGATTTGTTCAGGACCACGTTGTAGTCGTGGTCGCCAATCTTTGATGAAAGCTTCAGCTCTTTCAGGGTCGTGGCTTTCTGCTTCTTGCGGGCTTCCTTCTCCTGCTTGAGCATCTCATACTTCATCTTGCCGAAATCCGCTATCTTGCAAACTGTGGCCTTTTCATCCGCCGCTATAAGGACCAGGTCGTATCCGTTCTCTCTAGCTAAACTTAATGCCTGGTCGCGGCTCATGATACCAAGCTGTTTTCCATCTACATCAATAACCCTAATATCCCCGGGACGGATCCTCTCGTTTATGATGTAATTTTTTATCCTTACCAGGCCCCCTTATGATAAAATCCCAAATCCAAAATCTCAAATCCCAAACTCTAGGCCATGTATTATATTATGGATCGTTATTTTTTGCCAGCTATTTCTTCATTAAGCTGGGAAATAAGCTCAGAAAGCTTTTTTGCTCCCAGATCACCCTTGCCTCTGGCCCTTACGGATACCGTCTGCGCTTCAATGTCCTTGTCGCCCATCACGAGCATGTAAGGCGTCTTCATCATCTCCGCCTCGCGTATCTTCGCTCCTATCTTTTCGCGCCTGTCGTCGATCTCGCACCTTATCCCCGCGTTGAAGAGCTCGTCCTTTATCTTCATCGCGTATTCGTTGTGCCTGTCGGCTATCGGAAGTATCTGTACCTGCACCGGCGCAAGCCAGAGCGGGAAAGCTCCCGCGTAGTGTTCCGTCAGCACGCCGATGAACCTCTCGACGCTTCCCAGGACCACCCTGTGTATCATGGCCGGCCTGTGCTCCTTGCTGTCCTCGCCAATGTATTTGAGGTCGAACCTCTCGGGGTTGTTGAAATCCACCTGTATCGTCGGCCCCTGCCAGAGACGTCCTATCGCGTCCCTCAGCTTTATATCGATCTTCGGACCGTAGAAAACTCCCGCGCCTTCATCGATAACATATTTCTCGTTCTTTGCCTTGAGCGCGTTTATCAGCGCGTTCGTCGCGTGCTCCCAGTCCTCTTTCGTGCCGACGTATTTATCCGGCCTGGTCGAGAGATTGATCTCGTAACCGAACCCGAAGACCTTCATCATGTCGAAAACAAAATCGAGTACCTTGGTTATCTCATCTTTAAGCTGATCGTGCCTGCAGAATATGTGCGCGTCATCCTGAGTGAACCCGCGCACCCTCAGAAGTCCATGAAGCACGCCCGATTTTTCGTGGCGGTAAACAGTGCCGAGCTCGAAATATCTGATGGGCAGCTCCCTGTAGCTTCTCATCTTCCGCTTGAATATCAAAATGTGCCCAGGGCAGTTCATCGGCTTAAGAACGTAATCTTTTTCGTCGATCTTCATCGAATACATGTTCTCGCGGTAATAATCCCAGTGGCCGGAGGTGTGCCAGAGTTCCGCCTTCGCGATGTGCGGGATCATTACGGTCTCATAGCCTCTCTTGCGGTGCTCTTCTTTAAGGAAGTTCTCGATTATTCCTCTCAGCACCGCGCCTTTCGGGAACCAGTAAACAAGCCCGGCGCCTGCCTCTTCCTGGAATATATCGAAAAGATCCAGCTTCGGCCCAAGCTTCCTGTGATCGCGTTTCTCGGCTTCTTCCAGCATCTTCAGGTGATCGTCGAGTTCTTTCTGCGATTCGAAGGCGGTGCCGTAAATCCTCTGGAGCATCTTGTTCTTTTCCGATCCTCGCCAGTATGCGCCGGCTATCGAAAGCAGCTTTACCGCCTTGATATCACCCGTTGAATTCACGTGAGGGCCGCGGCACATGTCGGTGAAGCCGCCGTTCGTGTAAAAACTGATCTTGTTGTCGGGGATCTCGCGCATAAGCTCAAGCTTGTACTGCTCGCCTGCCTCCTGAAGTTTCTTTTCCGCTTCGGGTTTGTTGATCTCGCTTCTGACGAACTTCTCGTTCTTCTTGATGATCTCCTTCATTTTTGCTTCGATCTTGGGAAGGTCTTCGAGCGTCAGGACGTGGGGCATGTCGAAGTCGTAATAGAAACCGGTCTCAATAGCCGGCCCTATGGCGAGCTTAACGTCGGGATAAAGCGACTTGACTGCTTCTGCCATAACGTGCGACGCGGAATGTCTTAATGTTTCCAGGTTTTTATTTTCCATAAATATTGATGGATTATATCATCTAACAGGGTGCGAAGCCAGTTCCCGGGGAGCATTAAAAATTGCAATAATACTGCTATATTTACGATAAATATACAGGGAACGAGGTCAGGAGACAGATAAATGGGCATAAGTTTTTCAAATATTGCGGCTGATATAATTGGATCAAACCAAAAAGTGTTATTTTATCCATCCTCCGGGAATAACCAAAAGGGTTTATTCAAAATGGATTATGACGTTTTTATATTTGCGGAAAAACATTGTCCCACCATATTAGAAAGATTCTTTTATTGCCGTTCTATAGTTAAATCCGTTCCAGGGGCCAAGTATCCCAAAAAGATCGAGAAGGACATATATTGTTTCACTGTGGGCGGAAAAAAGGCCTATCTTTTTTTCAAGGATAATGACGCGGTTTTGGCGCGGATAAAGGCGGAAGGAGTGGGAATCTCAGCTTTTGTCGGAGTGTGTGATGGCTGCAGACAGGGAGGCAATGATAGTTGCGTCAACGGATCGGACTGGCTGGACAAAGCGTTCTCTTCTTTCCGGAACGGCCAGGGCGTGTACATTACGGACCATTCGGATCTCTTATATAATTGGGATCGTTATCATGAAGCTCGCTACCGCGAAGATTATACTTTTAACAATTGGAATTTAAGATTGATATATTCGCGTGCTCAGAAATCATTCGATGAGCGAGATTACTCAGAATCCGAATATCCCTTTTTGGCAAAATACTCGCCTTCCCTGGCGGTTTATAAGGTCTCCTTAATTCAGGCTCAGGGGAAGTTTTGACATCATCAGCGGCACGTCGATAGGGCCGGATGCCGAGAGTTTCTGCTTCATGTCCTTGAAAGTTTCCCGCAGGTTCTGTTTTATGTTCCCGGCGACGATATTTGTGATCTTGTCGATCATCAGATCCATAGCTTCCTCCACCGAAGCCCCTTCGCTTTCGCAGTCGGGAAAGTTCGGGCAAGACAGCGTGAAGCGTCCGTCCTTAAGGGGTTTTATCACTATGTCCAGATTCATCAAGCTATTATATCATAAATATAGTGGAAATATTATGGTTTTGGATGGTGTTTAGGAAGCATGACCGTTATAAGACAAACTCTAATTATCGCGAATTAGCTTATCTCGAATAACGCGAACGATCCGCTCTCGAATTCTCGAATGAACTCGAACGTACTCCAATGATCTCGGATCCGGATCGATGAAAGAATATTATATAGAGTGTATTCGAGTGAATTAGCGGACATTCGTGAATTCGCGATCCTGACCCTTCGAGTGATTCGCGAAAGCGAAATTCGCGAGAATTCGCGATTTGCCTCTTCTTTTATTCCCGGCCAGTCGCTATATGAGAGAGCATTTACTGGTTGCTCATTCTTTTGACCGTATTATCGAGGAGCGTTTTCAGTTGGCCAGTTTCCTCGATACGTATGCCGGATTTCTCGATCACCGTTCTCCATGCATAAAGTTTATCGCTCATATTATCTTTGAATGCAAATTTCATCGCCTTATCCAAACTTAACTCTGCTATATCACGTAAGCTTGGTATGATGAGTTTCTGGCCAGGCTGTATTAAATTCGGGTCTTTTAACTTGTTCACGTCCGCGATGATCATGGAGACAGCGAGTATATTTTCATTGGTAGGCAGCTTGAAATGTGATCTGGCTATGTTCCATATGCTGTCGCCCTGCTTAACGATATAAGTACCTCTCGTATTTGCAGCTTTTATGGCTCGCTCTGTCTGCTTTCCAATTGGTCTTGGATTCGATCCTGGTGTGAGGCTTGACGTTGGTTCTCCCATATAAAACCCTCCTTTGGCAGTGGCTGGAACTATACGAGGCTGAACACGGATATACTAGGATAATGCGGCCAAAAAGTCAACACCTCGCGAATTAGTAGAACATTCTCGAATAACTCGAAAATTGGTCCGCGAGAACAGATTATCACTCGCTCATCTTTAATAGAAATGCGAAATCTGCTATAATTATCCCTTGTTTCATGTGAAAAAAATTACTTTTTATGTTGTGATCCTGCTTTTCATTGTCCCGCATTGCGCTTCGTTCGCCCAGGACCAGAGCAATGAAGACAATCGGCTCCAAAAGATACAATCGGAAATAGCGGATCAAAAACAAAAACTGAAGCTGACGCGCGCGCAGGAGCAGAAAGCGCTGAGCAGCCTTTACGTGATAAGAAGAGATCTAATGCGGGCCCAGCACAGCCTGAGCGAGGCGAAGACCAGGGTCGATTTCAATAAGAAGAGGATCGTCGACCTGAAGAGCGACCTTTCGGATGCCCAGGACAAGGTCAAGTCAAAGAGCGAGGAACTGAAGCTCCGCATCCGTGAGATATACAAGAGCGGAAGCGGCGGCCTGCTTGACATACTCTTCCTGTCCAGGTCCATGTCCGATTTCATAAACAGGTCCTATTACTTCGGGCGCATCATCGGGCGGGACGTGGCGCTTATAGGCGACATACGCCAGCAGGTGGAGACCATCAAGCGGTCCAGGAGTGAGCTTGAGAGCGCGAACGTGGAGATAAAGGACTCTGTAAGGGTCATTGAAAGCGAAAAGCGGCAGATAGCCCAGACCGGAGCGGAGAAAGAAAGGGTTTATCAGTCGCTGAAAGTCAGAAGCCGGGAATACGAGAAAAAGGTCAGACAGCTTGAAGCGAGCAGTTATGAATTCGAAAAATTCATAAAAGCGCGCGCGCCGTCCAGGACCGTCAGTTCCGGCAGGTTCAGCTGGCCGTTAAGAGGCAGATTGACCTCGCCCTTCGGCTACAGAAGACATCCTTTATGGGGAACGATAAGCCTTCACACCGGTCAGGACATTGCCGCGCCGTACGGGACGCCCATAGGCGCTTCCGACGCCGGCGAAGTGATATTCAGCGGATGGTGGGACGGATACGGAAAAGCGGTGGTCATTGACCACGGCAGAGGGTATACTACGGTCTACGGCCATATGTCCAGGATATATGTTCAGGCCGGCCAGAAGATCGATAAACTGCAGGTGATAGGTCTTGTCGGGAGCACGGGGTTCTCCACGGGGCCGCATCTGCATTTTGAGATAAGGATCAATGGAAAGCCGGTGGACCCGATCCCGTTCCTGAGACAATAAAAAAACAATAGAAGGAGAGAAGAAAAATGACCAGGAAAAAGATAGTTGTTATCGGAGTATTGATAGTAGTGGTGTTGTCGCTTTTTGTGGCGGGTGATGCACACAGGGCGAAGTCCGCGGACGACCTTGAATCCAAACTGAACATTTATCTCCAGGTGCTGGACGCGGTAAAGAACGATTACGTGGAAAAGAACCTGGACAACACGAAGCTGATGTATGGATCCATAAGAGGTCTTCTTGACTCGCTCGACGATCCATATACCAGGTTCCTGGAGCCGACGTCATATAAGGAAATGAAGATAAGGCTTTCCGGCTCGTATTCGGGCATCGGAATATACATCGGCATGAAGGACAAGCAGATCATCGTCATATCTCCGATAAAGGATACGCCGGCATGGAAGGCCGGACTGAAACCCAAAGACAAGATCATGTCCATCGACGGGAAACCCACGAAGGACATGGCTCTTGACGAAGCGGTAAGCATCATTCGGGGCCCGAGAGGTTCGTCCGTGGCGCTGGGCATCATCAGGGGGAACGAGAAGGAACCAAAAGAATATGATATCGATCGCGAAAAGATCGTCATCCAGAGCGTTGAAACGGCCATACTCAATGGGAACGTCGGCTACATAAAGCTTAACACATTTGAGAACGAGAACGCTTCCGATGAAATGGCGAAAGCGCTTGATAATATGAAATCGAAGAACGTCAGCGGCATAATTCTCGACGTCCGGAACAACGGCGGCGGCCTTCTTCAGAACGCCATAGAGATAGGCAGCATGTTCATGAAGGATGGCGTCATAGTTTACACCGTTGACCGCGACGGGAAGAAAGAGACCATCAGCAGCACGGGCAACCAGATCTGGACCGGGCCCATCGTGATGCTCATCAACGAGTCGAGCGCCTCGGCTTCCGAGATACTTGCCGGAGCCCTGCACGACAACAAGATAGCGCAGCTCGTGGGGAACAGGTCCTTTGGCAAGGCATCTGTGCAGAACGTAAAGCAGCTGGAGGACGGGTCCGCGGTGCTCCTGACCATCGCGAAATATCTTACGCCGAACGGGACCGACATCACGAAGAAGGGCATAGAGCCGGATTACGTCGTTGAAGTGCCGACGGCCGAAGCTGAAGCGGCGATGGAGTCGGACAAGCCGGATCCCATGATCGACATCCAGCTGAAGAAAGCTCTTCAGGTGATAAGCGGGCAGGAAGGCCTCCTGGAGCTCAAGAAACTGAAAAAAGCGAGAAAGGTGAGCGCGAATTCGCTTTGATAAGATAGACTGGAAGAGCCTTCGGGAGAACAACAGGCTAAAATATAATATCGGCCTGGCAGTTGTCCTGATCCTGTTCTTTGTATTTTTTATCGACATCATCTATTCAATATGCAAGTTCAGGAGCGTTGAAGAGCGTCCGAAAAAAGAAGCGGTCGTCGGGAAGATCGAGATCAAGCGCAACGCGCATGCGCCGGCGCCCTTGAAAAAGCCGGAGCAAAAAGCGGCGCAGAAGCCGCCGCAGAGAACGGAACAGAGGCCCGCGGAAACGGCTCTGCCCACGGCAAGGGTGGCGATAATCCTGGATGACGCCGGGGGCAAGGCTCCGGACTATGGCAGCATTTATTCCATAAAGGAAAAATTGACCATCGCGGTCATTCCCGATATGGGGACTTCGGCTGACGTCGCGAAAGAGAGCATGGGAAAGGGCCTGGAAGTCATACTGCACCTGCCCATGGAATCGGTAAACAGCAGTTACACAAGAAAGAACACCGGCATGGTAACAGTATCTGAGAGCGACGATGACATAAAGAAGACGGTTCAAGATGATCTTGCAAGCGTGAAGTGCGCGGTGGGCATGAACAACCACATGGGATCCAGGGCAACGGCGGATGAGAGGGTCATGAAGGACATATTCGAGTCCATTAAAGGGAAGAAGCTTTACTTCATCGACAGCAGGACGACGGAACGCTCTGTCGCGCTGAAGGAAGCGAAAAGTTTCGGCATACCGTCGAGCGAGAACAACATGTTCCTGGACGGGGTTGCCGGAGGGACATACGTTGAACAAAAGTTCAGAGCGCTCATCGCAATGGCCAGACACAACGGCAGCGCGATAGGCATAGGACACGCGACAAGGCCGGCGACCATAACTGTCCTGAAAAAGCTGATGCCCGAATATTCGAAACGCGGCATCAAATTCGTATTCGCCTCGGAGCTCGTTAAATGACCAGAAATTCAAAAGATAAAATGATAAATTCAAAATTACAGTTTAAAATTCAAAAACTTTTAATTTTAACTTGTATCTTTTCATTTTTCACTTTTCATTTTTCATTTATTTATTCGGCCGACGTCAGCCAGAACGCTTACATTATAGGACCGGGCGACACCCTTGAGATACACGCGTGGACAAAAGACAACCCGGACATCCTCATCGTTAATCCCGAGATCACGACCCCCACGGGCACCATAGTGACCACTTCGCCGGAAGACACCCATTCGGTTACGGTATCAAGGGACGGGCGCATTTATGTCCCTCTTGTCGGCGTGATAAAAGTTGACGGCATGACGACTAGCGCGCTTGAGGCGTTCATAAAGAAAGGGCTTAAACCATACTCACCGGATGCGGACGTGACCGTGCTCATAAAGACGCCGAAACCGGTGAAAGTTTACATCATCGGCCAAGTCTTTCATCCGGGCATGTACGGCATACCGGACGGGAACCCGGAGGAATGCAGGCTCATAAACTTCATCAACATGGCCGGGGGCTTCACTTCCTACGCGCAGCTTGACCAGATAATCGTAAAGAGGAATAATGAGACGTTCACGGTCGATTTTTACAAAGCGGAGAAGGAAGGGGACATAACCCAGAACATGGTGCTTCGCGACGGCGACACCGTCGTGATACCCATCAAGTTCAATCAGGTTTACGTTCTTGGTTATGTGATAAAGCCCGGTCCGGTCCCGTACGTTGAGGGCGCGAAGGTGGCGGATTACATAGGCAATGCGGGCGGATTCACGAGGTTCGCGGCAACCGACAACATCGGGATCGTTCGCGGAGATCCGGCGCATCCCACGGTCATCAAGGTCTCGGTGGACAAGTTCCTGACATGGGGAAAAGATTCGCAGAGCCCGGATATTCTTCCAGGCGACGTGATATACGTGCCGCAGTCATGGTTCGCCGATTGGGCGGACATGTCGGGAATACTCATCGGATTCCGCGACACAAGGAACGCGGCGAGGGACATGATCTCGGCGCCGCAGTGGGACCCGAGCGTGAACAGGTGACATGAATGGAAAATGAACTTAACTTAAAGGAATTTTTAAGGGTCGCGAACAAGTGGAAGGGATTCATCATTTCTTTCACGGCGGCGGTCGTCATCCTTACGATGATCATCTGTATAATCGTTCCTCCCACGTACAGGACCAAGACCACCCTCCTTATACCGTCGCAGGGCAAGGGACTCGAAGGCGTCCTGGAACTTTCCTCTCTGCTTTCCGAATCTTCCGGCAACACTTCGTCGAACTTGTCCAGCGACATGACGCAGAGCCTGCTCGGAAGAACGACGAATTTCTCCGACATACTGAAGAGCCACACGCTTGCGGGAATGATAGTGGACGGAGCGGGCCTGCAGAATTATTACCATACGAAGAACAAGGAAAGCATCGTCCGAATGGTCAAGGCCGGCATAAACGTCAAGGAATCCAAGGGTATCCTGACCATCACCGTTGACAGCAAAGATCCCAGGCTGGCCGCGGTCATAGCGAATTACTCCGCGGTAGCTCTTGACGAGTTCAACAAGAAAGGCAATATACATTACGCGAGGAGATTGAAGATATTCATTGGAGAGCAGCTCGCGGCGTCAAAGGTGGACCTTACCGACGCGGAAGATAATTACAAGAAATTCGAGACGCAGTCGCAGATGGTCCGCATGGCGCAGAAGGAACTGATGGTGGAAAGGCTTCTTCGCGATGTTAAGGTGAAGGAAGCCATATATACCATGCTCATGCAGGAATATGAAAAGGCGAAGATAGAGGAAGCGAAGGAAGACCTGTTCTTTGAAGTCCTTGATCCGGCGCCGGTGCCGAAAGCTCCGTACAAACCCAAACCCCTGTTATATTCATTGATAGCCGTCGTCCTGGGCGGCATGTGTTCCGTTTTCTTCGCGTTCCTGTTCGAATATCTGGAGAACATCGGAGTGAAGATACCGCAGCCCGAATACGGAAAGGAAATAAAGTGGCCGAGAACAAAGGGATCCTAGACGACCTTTCAGCTATGAAAGGAATGGACGCATCCGGCATGCTGTCGCTCATAGAACAGCTTCCCGCGATGATGGAAAAAGGCTGGGACGCCGCGGACGCAACGAACATTCCCGAAGCGGGAAAGATCAGCTGTCTTGTGATATCCGGCATGGGCGGGTCCGCGATAAGCGGCGACATAGCCGCAACGGTCCTTAGGGACGCGGCCGATTATCCCGTCATAGTGAACCGCAATTACGGGTGCCCGAAATTCGTCGGGCCCTCAACGCTGTTCATAGCCATAAGCTATTCCGGCAACACGGAGGAGACCATATCATCGTTCAAGGAAGCCCTGCGCAGGAAAACGCCAATGATAGCTATATCATCCGGCGGCCAGATAAAAGAATTGTCCGAGAAGAACAACGTTCCTTTCATCGAGATACCCACTGGACTTCCGCCGAGAGCCGCGCTGGGCTACATACTTTCCTCGCTCCTTAACGTCATATACAGGTCCGGCCTGCATGACGGACTGAAGGATGATTTTACAGCAGCGCTCGCGCTGATAAAGAAACTGCAGAAGAAATATGGACCTTCCGTGAATTTCAGGGAGAACGAGGTAAAGCAGGCGGCGGCAAGACTTTCCGGAAAGATACCGGTCCTTCTCGCGTGCGACGGCACGACGTATGCGGCCGCGCTGAGATGGAAAACGCAGATGAACGAGAACTCGAAGATGACCGCGCTTCTTTCGGTCTTTCCCGAACTCAGTCACAACGATATGGTCAATTTCGCGCAGCTTAAGCCGGGAGAACACGTTCTCTCTTTCGTGCTGCTGCGCGACGAAGCCGACGCCGAGAGGATGAAGAAAAGGATAGAGATAACCAAGTCGCTTTTGAGCGGACACGTGGGCGGAATATCGGAGATATGGTCGCAGGGAAAGTCGATGCTGGAAAGGCTGATGTCGCTGGTAATATACGGGGATTACCTTTCCGTTTATCTCGCGTTTCTCGGCGGGATAGATCCCACTCCGGTCGAAATAATCGATAAACTCAAGAAGGAGCTTGGCAGATGAAAGCGATAATCATAGCGGGCGGGCTCGGGACAAGGCTGCGGCCCCTTACATATAATATGCCGAAGCCCGTCGTTCCCCTGGCCAACAAGCCTTTCATTATGCACCAGATAGAACTGCTGAAGAAATTCGGCGTCAGCGAGGTCATTCTGAACCTTCATTACCTGCCGGAAAGCATCCGGAACATAATAGACGAGGAAGCCATACTGGGCGTCAAAGTGGATTACTCGCTTGAAGAACATCCTCTCGGGACCGCCGGCGCGGTGAAGAACGCCGAGCAGTTCTTCGACAAGGATCCGCTAATAGTCCTGAACGGGGACATTTTCACCGATATAAACATCGAAAAAATGATGAAGTTCCACAGAGCGAAAAAAGCAAAGGTCACTCTGGCGCTTACAAGGGTGGAGGACCCCACGTCTTACGGACTCGTGATATTGGACGGCGACGGACGGGTGCTTGAATTCCGCGAGAAGCCCAGCTGGGAGCACGTGACGGCCAACACCATCAACGCTGGTATTTACATCATCGAGCCCGACGTCTTCAAGCTTGTTCCAAAGGGCAAGGAATTCTCTTTCGAACGCCAGTTGTATCCCATGCTCCTTGAAAAAGGGGAGAAGATGTACGGGTTCGTCACGGACGCGTACTGGATGGATATCGGCAGCCCGGCGAAATACCTGGCTGCCCACAGGGACATATTGAGCGGCGACGTCCTCGCCGGAGTCCCGGGAAAAAAGATAAGCGGAAATATCTGGGTGGAGGACAACGCGGTAATAAGCGCATCCGCGAAAGTGAAAGGTCCGGCGCTCATAGGCTCCGAATGCTCTCTGGCTGATGAAGCCGTGCTGGAAGAGTTTGTCGTGCTCGGGTACGGCGTCAAGGTGGGGAAAGGATCCAGGCTGAAGAACTGCGTCATCCACAGGGAGACGGTCATAAATGAAGGCGTGAAGATAGAGAACAGCATACTGGGAGCCGGATGCGTCATCGAGGATTTTTCGGCGATCAGCGGGGCCGTGCTGGCCGACGGGAGCATATTGAAGAAGGGTAGCAGGATCGGAGGCGGCGCATGATAAAGATAATTTCAGGCAAGGACGTTGAGAAAAAAGTAAGCGGCATAGCGGAGAACGACCAGCTCTTTGACAGGAAAAAAGAAGAAGCCGTAAGACAGATCGTGGAAGCTGTGAAAAAACAGGGCGACGCCGCTGTCATAAGATACACGAAAAAATTCGACGGCATAACGCTCTCAGCCGACCGGCTCAAGGTCACGTCAAAGGAAATAAACGACGCGTACAAGGAAGTGGATGACAGCTACCTTCGGGCCGTGAAGAACGCGGTAAAGAGCATAACGATGTATCACACAAGGCAGAAAGCCGACGAGTGGTTCGAGACGCTTCCCGATGACGTCGTTCTTGGCATGCGCAACGTTCCCATAGACAGCGTCGGTCTCTATGTCCCCGGCGGAACGGCTGTGTATCCGTCATCCGTTCTGATGAACGCGATACCGGCAAAGGTGGCGGGAGTAAGGGACATCGTGATGGTGACGCCTCCGTACCGCGGAGGAACTTGCGACCCGCACATACTGGTGGCGGCGGCGGAAGTGGGAGTGGGCAACATCTATAAAGTTGGCGGATGCCAGGCGATAGCGGCGCTCGCATACGGAACGGAAACGATCCCGAAAGTCGATAAGATCGTAGGTCCGGGGAACATCTACGTTACCATCGCCAAGAAAATGGTCTTCGGCCAGGTGGGCATCGACAAACTCGCGGGCCCGTCCGACATCGTCATAATCGCCGACGAAGATTCAGATCCCCAGTTCATAGCCGCCGACATGCTTTCACAGGCCGAACACGACGTTGATTCTCGCGCGGTGCTCATAACCACATCCATGGCTGTGGCGAAAAAGACCGCAAAAGAAATTTCAAAACAAATAAAGAAACTCCGCAGGGCGAAGATAGCGAGAGCTTCCATCGCGAAGAACGGCTGCATATTTGTTGTCGACAGTCTCAAGAGCGCCGTGGAAATATCCAACAGGCTCGCGCCGGAGCACCTTGAAATCCTTTCTGGTCCGCCGCAGGGGATACTTGAGAAGATAAGGAACGCGGGCGCAGTTTTTCTGGGGCCGCATTCACCGGTGGTGGTGGGCGATTACATGGCCGGGCCGAATCACGTCCTGCCCACGTCGGGTTCAGCCAGGTTCTCGTCGCCGCTGTCGGTCTATGATTTCATAAAGAAGCAGAGCATCATCGGATACACGAAACCCGCTCTAAAAGCGGCGTTGAGGGACATAATCGTTTTTGCGGAAGTTGAAGGCCTGGACGCTCACGCCCGGTCCGCGGAGATAAGGTTCAAATAGAAGAAAGCCCTCCGATATCTGCCAGCTGAAAATTATTTTATTGCAACGAGAGTTGCTTCGACGGATGGGTTGGATATATTGGCAAAAGTTATTTTGTTGTTTTTATACATTTGTTTTATTTGCGTAATGAATTCATCCGCCCACGATGGTGAAAGCACCTTTACTCCCGCAAAATCTATAATTATCTCTTCATTTGAATGAAGAGCCTTCAATAAATACGCTTTCGCTGCCAGAAAAGCTTCCTTTCCAGCTGGTCTCGAAACAAGTATCTCCCCGAATCTATTAATGTCAATTTTCATGATGTCAATATTTTATCACGGCAAAACAGCCTTTTAAATACCTTTCATTACCGGACCACTTAAAATCCATTTTGCTGTTCGCTATGGAACAGATCCCGTTCCCCGACTGAAAGAACAGCATCCATTTGTTTTGTTTCACCGCATCAGCGACGAATTTTAAGCCGTTTCCTCTCTGTTCCGGGTCGCGTCCGGAGACGTGTTCCGTAAAGGCTGTTTTCACCGCCTCCAAATCGCTGTTAAGGTCCGGTCGAACCTTTTTCAAGCTGCTCATTACGCCTTGTCCGCGATCGATAAAAACGGTCAGTCTGGACAAATCGTAATTAAAATACAGGCCGTTGATCTCGCTCCAGTTGCCGAGGTTATGATCGAAGGCATTATTCCCTATTTCCCCGCATACCGCCGTTAAAAGAGGATCATTCGTTGCCCCGAAGAAATTGCTCAATCTGGCATTGAATATATCGCGGCTCGCGCATCTGTGTTTTACATCCATCCTGGATTCGAGCTGTCTTAACTTTTCCGTGCGATCGGGAAGGGTTTTCCCGTCAAAAAATCCCGATAAATTATCCAGAGCATAAATGGCATCGATTATCGGCTTTATTTCATCAATAGTTAATATGTCTTCCATGATCTCCCTTTCTTCAGTAATTCGGTTTCGGATGTATCCACAATTATTTTTTCTTCCCGCCCAGGAACAGGAAGAAGATAGCCATCCTGACAGCAACGCCGTTCGTCACCTGATCAAGTATCACGTTATAAGGACCGTCCGCTACTTCGCTCGACAATTCAACACCTCGATTGATCGGCCCCGGATGCATTACAACGACATCGGACTTGCATTTTTTCAGGCGGTCGGCGGTTATGCCGAAAAATCGGTGATATTCCTCGATCGATGGGAACAAACCTTTTTGCTGGCGCTCTAACTGTATCCTCAGAACGTTGATGAAATCCGCGTCGCGGATCTCTGAATCAAGATCGTACGACGCCTTCACTCCCATTTTTTCGATCTCTGCCGGCATCAGGGTCGGCGGCGCCACCACCGAAACTTTCGCTCCCAGCTTCGTCAGACCCCAGATGTTCGATCTTGCCACGCGGCTGTGCGCGATGTCGCCCACGATCACGACCTTCTTGCCTTTCAGTGAACCTTTTTTCTCGCGCATCGTGTATATATCAAGCAATCCCTGGGAGGGGTGCTCATTGAACCCGTCGCCCGCGTTTATCACCGGGATCTTGACGTTCTCATCCGCCAGCATGGGCGCGCCCGACGCGCCGTGGCGTATGACTATCGCATCTGTTCCCATCACCTCGATATTTTTCACCGTGTCGATGAGCGTCTCGCCTTTCACCACGCTGCTCTGCGCCATGGCCAGAGAAGTGGTGCTTGCCGAAAGCATCTTCGCCGCCATCTCGAAAGATGTCCTTGTCCGGGTGGATGGTTCGTAGAAGAGCAGCGCTATCGATTTCCCGTTGAGTGCGGGGACGCGCGGTATGGGTCTTTTCATGACCTCCGACATTCCCTGCGCGGTATCCAATATCAGTATGATTTCTTCAGGGGTGAGCTGCTTGAGCCCGAGGAGACTTTTGTGATCTATTTTTGCGCCTTTTGCCATGTTAATTGAAGCCTTGAATTAATATCTGCGGTATTATATCATATATTTTTGGAGGTTTCTCTTGGAAGAACAGAACGGCTCAAATATCCTTAGCAATCTTCCCGACAGGTTAAGAAAAATAATATCAAACACCGTGGCCTTACTGCTCATCGCCATGCTTTTGATGCTTCTTTTCGTTGCCTACCGGTCCATAGCCGCGAGATACACGGGAGTGAGCGAATCCAGCTACCTGATGGGAACGATGTTCGAGATTAAAGTTAACGGCGAGAATTCCGGGGCGCACGTGAAAGCCGCGCTGGACAAGGTTCGGGACATAGAGAAGCTCATAAATTATTACGACGACAAGAGCGAGCTCTCTTCAATAAACAACATGGCCGGCATATCTCCCGTTTCCGTGAGCCACGACACTTTCGACGTCATCGACAAGGCGCTCAAGTTCAGCAGAAGAAGCGGCGGCGCGTTCGACATTACCGTCGGGCCGCTGGTCGATATTTGGAAACCCGCTTTCAAGGACCACGCGCAGATCCCCACCGGCAACGAGCTCATTTACGCCCAGCACCTTGTCAACTACGGCAACATAGAACTTAATTCCCAGAACGAAACGGTGAAACTTATGTATCCCGGAATGAAGATGGACCTGGACGGCGTTGGAAGAGGATACGCCATTTCAAAAGCGAGAGCGATACTCGTTGATAGGGGAGTTAAGAGCGCGATATTGAACGCAGGGTCCAGCATGGCGGTGATAGGCGACAACAAAGGAAAGCCGTGGAAGATAGGGATAAAGGACCCGAGGCATCCCGACGAGCTTGTCGGGATAATAACTCTGCAGGCCGGGCAGGCGCTCTCCACGTCGGACGACTACGAGCAATATTTCGAGGCCAACGGCATGAGATACCATCACATTCTGGATCCGCTGACAGGCGCGCCCGCAGAGCTGTGCAGGTCCGTGACGATAATATCGGACGACGCAGCGGAGGCCGACATGCTTGCTACCGCGGTGTTCGTCATGGGACCGGCAAGAGGGATCGCGTTCGTATCTACTTTCCCGAACGATTTCGCCGTCATAATCGACAAGGACGGCAAGGTGACGACCTCGCAGGGCCTCACATTAGAAAGGTAATAATATGATAATACTCGCTCTCAATTGCGGAAGTTCTTCCGTTAAATACCAGCTTTACGACTGGGACAAAAGAGAGGTCATCACAAGGGGAGTGGTGGAGCGCATCGGGCTTGAGAATTCCTTCATAACGCACGAAGAACCGGGGAAGGACGTTTACAAAGCGGAATACAGCTGCCCGAACCATGAAGCGGCCCTGAAACTGATACTCGACACGCTTACCGACAAGGATGTTGGCGTCATAAAAGAGATCAATGCGATCTCGGCGGTGGGCCACCGCGTCGTGCACGGCGGAGAAAAATTCCATAGCTCGGTCAAGATCGACGACGAAGTTCTCTCAGCCATAAAAGAATACGCGGACCTCGCCCCGCTCCACAATCCGGCGAACATCGCGGGCATTGAGGGCGCAAAGGCGGTCCTTCCGGACGTGCCGCACATCGCTGTGTTCGATACGGCGTTCCATCAGACGATGGAGCCTTACGCTTACATGTATCCCGTTCCTTACGAGTGGTACAAGATGTACGGCGTCAGGAGGTACGGGTTCCACGGCACCAGCCACCTTTACGTTTCAAGAAGGGCGGCGGCTATCCTCGGAAAGGCTCCAGAAGAACTTAAGATAGTCACGATGCACGTAGGCAACGGAGTAAGCATTGCCGCGGTGAACAAAGGAATTTCAGTGGACACCAGCATGGGGCTTACTCCGCTGGAGGGCGCGATGATGGGAACGAGATGCGGTGACATCGACCCGTCAATACCTCTTTTCATGATAGAGAAAGAAGGCTTCTACGCCCATCAGCTCGACTCCATCCTCAACAAGAAGAGCGGATTGCTTGGCATCACAGGCCGGTTCTTTGACAGGCGCGATGTGGACAGGCTCGCGGAATCCGGCGACGAGAGAGCGAAACTCGCTCAGGAAATGGAAGCATACAGGCTGAGGAAATACATCGGCTCCTACTGCGCCGCCATGGGCGGAGTGGACGTGATAGTTTTCACGGCGGGCGCCGGCGAGCTGAACGACGGGTTGAGGGAGAGAGTGCTGACCGGACTTGAGTTCATGGGCGCAGAGCTGGACGTGAAGAAGAACAAAGAAGCGAGCAGCCGCGAGAAAGAGACCATAATATCGACCAACAACTCCAGGGTGAAGATGATGGTCATACCGACGGATGAGGAGCTGGTATTCGTCGAGGACGTTGCGGCGATACTCGAAGGAAGATATGATATACACACGAAGTTCACATATTCATTCCAGGACCCGAAATACAAAAGAAAGATAATGCATAAATGAGCAGCATCTGCATATTCGAGGACGAAGGATTTAAAGAGCTTCTGCCGCTAACGTGGTTCAGGCCGGCGTTCGACCTGCGCTGCGGCATGAACACGCTCTATGAAAAGATAAAAAGATGCTATCCCAGGACGAACGTACATCTTCTTTGCCGGGAACACCTCTCCGTGAACGCCAAAAAGAACCACCCCGGCTCCATGGTCGGGAAGATCGGCAAGGAAACATCGGTGCTTTTCATTAACGGGCGGCTGCTCTGCGACAAGGAGCTCGCCAAAAAGATCCCACTCGCGGGCGGCGACGAGATATTCGAATGCGACGGAGCTATAGTTGCTGTGCGGCTCTCCAAAGGCAACCTCGATATCATCGAGAACTCCATAACGGCGCCCATATCGGCTGATGCTTTCACCGCGGTAAAGAACACCGCGCGGACATCAAAGGTAGAGGTCAAGATGATATCCAGGTTCTTCGACCTCATAGCCGCCAACAAGGAAGAGATCGTCAATGATTTTTCGTATTACACCCGGGGCGGCATAACCAGAGGAAGGATCCACCAGACGGTCGCGCTTTACGGAAGAGGGAATATCTTCGTGGATGACGGAGCAGATATCGAATCCTTTGCTACCCTTGACGCGAGGAGCGGCCCGGTTTTCATCAGCAAGGGCGTGAAGGTCCAGCCATACACGAGGATAGAAGGCCCCTGTTTCATCGGAGAGGACTGGGTTATCACTTCGCACGCCAACATACGGAGCGGGACCAGCATCGGACCGCACTGCAAGATCGGAGGCGAAGTGGAGGAGACCATCTTCCAGGGATACGCCAACAAGCAGCACTTCGGGTTCATCGGCCACAGCTACATCGGCGAATGGGTTAACCTGGGTGCGGGAGTGACGAACTCGGACCTGAAGAACAATTACGGCAGCATAAAGATCAAGTATCAGGAAGAAGAGACCGACTCCGGCAGGATGTTCCTTGGATGCGCTATTGCCGATCATACAAAAGTGGGCATCGGCGCTCTGATAATCACCGGGGCCGTCATCGGTGCCGCCTGCAACATTTTCGGCGGCGGGCTTACGCACAAGTTCGTTCCCAGTTTCTCTTGGGGAAATTCCCATAAGCTGGTAAAATATGAGCCAGAGAGCGCCATAAAGACCGCGCAGCTCGTAATGAGCAGGCGCGATGTCGAGATGGAGGATTCCGACGCGGACCTTTTCCGGAAGGTGTTCGAGCTTACCGAGGAAGAGCGTAGCAGCAGCGGAGTCGTATAGTTTTTGATATTTGAACATTGTTTGGGATTTGGTAATTGGATTTTGGGAATTACGAGCGCAGCTCGTTGGGGGGTCGTCTAATGGTAGGACACCGCCCTTTGGAGGCGAGAATCGGGGTTCAAGTCCCTGCCCCCCAGAAAAGTAATGAGCGAGAGTTTGAGTAAGCAGTCTTGAGTAAAACATGAGGCTCAAAACTCAAGACACACACTCACAACTCTTCCGATCTTATAACAGCCTCGACAATCTCTTTTGCCCGCGACGCATCACTTTCATCAACAAGCACTTCGCCGTAACCTTTCTGCAGGATGAAAATGCCGTCGTAGGCGGAGTCGGCGAAAGTGCGGATAACGTGCTTGATCCCGGCTTCGTCGAGAGCGTGCGCGATGACCGATGCGTCAACCTGGTCCCTAAGAGTGTGAACGACTTTCATCATTTTTTGAACCTTCTTGACCATTATGGATTATTAAAAAATAAGTGCAAGCGGTCGGGTCTTATGGAGGACGTGCGGGATCTACGATCTTGCCGCCTAAGCTGAGTGTGGCGGAGCGTTGCGGAATCCGATATAATTACCGGGTTATACATATGAAATTCAGAAAATTCGGAAAACTTGATTATCAGATATCCTCGCTTAGTTTCGGATGCATGCGCCTTCCCACCACCGACGGCGTGGGTTACAGTCCGAACGTCATTGAGGATGAATCCATAAAACTCATCCGCCGCGCCATTGACAGCGGCGTAAATTATCTTGATACCGGGTATCCTTATCATGGAGGCAACAGCGAGATCGTGCTTGGCAAAGCTCTCAAGGGCGGATACAGGCAAAAGGTGAAGGTGGCGACAAAATCCCCCATCATGATGGTGAGGAAATCCGAGGATTTCGACAACTTCCTCAACGAACAGTTCAAGAGGCTGCAGCTGGACCACATCGAGTTCTATCTTTTGCACGGTGTAAACAGGAAAAGCTGGAAGATGATAAAAGACCTGGACGTCATCGGAAAGGCTGAAGCCGCGATAAAGGACGGAAGGATAGGGCACCTGGGATTTTCATTCCACGACTCTCAAGATGCTTTCATGGAAGTCATCGACGGCTACGATAAATGGGAGTTCTGCCAGATACAGTATAATTATATGGACACAGAGAACCAGGCCGGAACAAAAGGCCTCAAGCATGCCGCATCAAAAGGCATACCCGTCATCGTGATGGAACCGCTGCTGGGCGGCAGGCTGGCCAACCCGCCCGCGGAAGTGAAAAAAATATTCGATGAATATCACACCAAACGTTCGCCGGTCCAGTGGGCGCTGCAATGGGTCTGGAACCACCCGGAAGTCACATCACTTCTCAGTGGCATGAGCAGCATGGAACAGCTTGAAGAGAACCTGAAAGCGGTCGACGAACTGAGTACAGTTCCGCTTTCACCCGAAGATATGAAGCTCATCAGCCGGGTCCGGGCAGAATTCCTGAAAAGAGCGGCTGTTCCCTGCACGAAGTGCGGCTACTGTCTCCCGTGCCCTCAGGGCGTGAACATTCCCGGGGTGTTCGATCTGTATAACAACGGCATAATATACAACGATATGTCGCTTCCCCGGTTCAGCTATAACAGGTTCTATCAGGAAAAAGAACGGGCGAGCGCCTGCACGCAGTGCCGCCAGTGCGAAGAAAAATGCCCGCAGGAGCTAAAGATAAGCGAGCTGATGCCAGTCGTCCACGAAAAGCTGAAATTCAAATGAAGATAATCGCGTTTAACGGCAGTCCGAGAAAAGAATGGAACACGGCAACGCTTCTAAAAAGCGCGCTTGAAGGCGCCGCATCGCTGGGAGCGAAAACTAAGCTCATCAATTTGTATGACCTGAACTATAAAGGATGCAACAGCTGTTTTGACTGCAAGGAAAAGGGCGGCAGAAGCTACGGCAAATGCTCGGTGAGGGACGCTTTGATGCCGATATTCAAAGAGATAGAGGCGGCCGACGCCGTCATATTCGGGTCGCCGATATATATGGGGAACATCACAGGGGAGATGCAGTCATTCCTTGAGCGGTTGATGTTCCCTTATCTTACTTATACCGACCCGCCGGGAACTCTTTTCCCCAAAAAGATCCGCACAGGGTTCATTTATACCATGGGTGTCACCGAGAACCTGGTCGATCAATTGGGTTTTGGCCAGCGTTTTTCGGCAAGGGAACAGTCGCTTGCAAGGATATTCGGTTCAAGCGAAACACTAATAAGCTGTGACACTTATCAGTTCGAGGATTATACTAAATATGTCGCGACCAGGTTCAACGCCGAAGAAAAACTGAAAAGACGGCAGGAGGTATTCCCCAATGACCGCCGGAAAGCATTTGAAATGGGCGCCCGTTTCGCCCTTCCTCGACAGGACTGATCCTATACAAATAGTGTGGCGGCGATAAGCGGAATCGGCTATAATTGCCCCCGGTCAAAAGGAGATCAACATGGCAGACAAGATAAAGATAAACAAGGACATGACGATAGCTGAGGCGCTGAAGGCGAATCCTGCCATAGCCGCCATCCTCATGAGCAAGGGCATGCATTGCCTGGGATGCGTCATCGCGCAGGGCGAAACCATAGAGCAGGCGGCCGAGGTCCACGGCATCGATGTTGGTGAGTTGATGAACGAAATAAATGAGGCGAAGTAATTGGCGAAAGTTAAGATATATTCCACCCCGGTGTGCCCTTACTGCATAATGGCCAAGCAGTTCTTCACGGACAATAACATTGTATTTGATAACATTGACGTATCCTCCAATAAGGAAGCCGCGCAGGAAATGATAACCAAGTCCGGCCAGCTGGGCGTCCCGGTGATCGACATTGACGGGAAGATAATAATCGGATTTAATATCGGGGAAATAAAAGCAAGTCTGGGCCTCAAATAGAAAAAGAATCGCCTGTTCTCTTATATCGCTATCGGTTCCTTGATGTGTTTCCTGTGAAGCTTCAGCTCTGAGACGTCCACAGGCGGCTTTTCTCCTTTGATCAAGCTTGCCACCACTTTTCCCACGGCGGGAGAGTGCATGAAACCGTGACCTGAGAATCCTGTTGCTATTATCAATCCGGGGATCGAACTGTCTATCACAGCGTGCTTGTCCGGGGTCTCATCACTCATGGTGCTGTTGATCTTCTTTACCAATGCGTTCTCTGTTTGAGGGAACCGCTTGATGGACGCCTCAAGCGTCTCATTCACGCTCTCATCTTTTTTCTCATAATCGAACTTCTCATCCTTGCCCGACATGCCGACCAGAGCGTCCATCCCTTCCTTTTTGATGTACCAGCCGGTTGGAACTTCCATTATCACGGGGAACTCAAAATCGAAACCCGTTATCGCCGCGATGTATTTTCTCCTGTGAACGATGGGAATGTCGATGCCGATGGTCTTTCCGAGATCCATCGACTGCGGACCCGCCGCCAGTATCACGGCGTCCGAGGGGACAAAGCCGCCATTCGTCTCGATACCGATGACCCTGTTGTTCTTCATCACGATCTTTTTCACGGGCTCGCTCATCTTGATGTTTACCCCGCGGGCCTTCGCGCCTTTCTCGTACAGCTCAATCAGCTTCGCAGGCTCCGCTATGCCGTCCAGCTTGTGGAAACTGCCGCTCTTTACTCCGTTGATGTTCAAGTAAGGGAACCTGGCTTTTATTTCCGCGGGGGTCAGATATTCGCTCTTAACTCCCAGGTCGTTCTGCATTTTCACGCGAGGCATGGAATCGCTGTCCATATCAAGTATCAGATAACCGTACCTGTGCATGCCAATGTCGAATTTCTCAAGCTCGGGAAAAGCTTCGATGGAGAACTTCACGTTGATGGGAGTGGAGAATTGATATCTTACGCCGCCGGAACAGTATTGGGTGGCGCCGGTGCCGAGCAGCTTTTCCTTTTCATAAAGGACTATGTCCTTGATGCCTGCCTCGCTGAGGTAGTACGCGATGCCTGTTCCTATTATCCCGCCGCCGATTATGACTATCATAGATCAGAAGTAGAGATCCCGTTCGCCTTTTGTGATGCGGTCAAACATCGAAGCAAATTGAGGATAAATATCCGGTATCTGAGTTTTGATCTCACCGATCTCTTTTTCGACCAGCTTTTCGCCGATCACTTTAGTCTCAGGAGATGAGAAATCGTTCAACCATTCCTGATACGTGAGCACCGCATTGGTCTTGCAGAACCATCTCTCCTTGCCGGACTTCAGAAGCTCCATTATGCATTTGCCGGTGCGCGAACATCTGTAACCGGCCGTGCAAAAACTTGTAATGTATCCTCTCCGGGCAAGATCGCGTATCACTTCATCCAGCGAGCGCGGATCGCCGATAAGGAATTGCTGGTTCTCCAGCTCCTGCTCGCTGTAGCGGTCGGAGTACGCTCCGATGCCTATCTTCGTTGACGCGTCTATCTGCGTTATTCCCAGCGGTATGACCTCACGGCGCACCTGCGCGCTTTCCCTTGCCGTCAGTATCATTCCCGCGTATGGAATGGAGAGGCGCAGGACCGCCACAAGTTTCTTGAAATCCTCGTCGGATACTTTGTATTTTGAATTTTCGGCGAGAGGCGTATTGGCCGCGGGCTCAAGACGCGGGAACGAAATAGTGTGCGGGCCTATGCCAAAATGCTTTT
The DNA here is from genome assembly GCA_963727815.1 of uncultured bacterium. Taxonomy (GTDB): domain Bacteria; phylum Margulisbacteria; class WOR-1; order CAVSGV01; family CAVSGV01; genus CAVSGV01. Next base: position 155,864 of record CAVSGV010000006.1, on the reverse strand, counting down.
CGAGGTCGATCGCGTGATACAGCAGGCCCATCACCTCGAACCTCCAGTCGTACAATCCGAATAGAGCGCCGATGGCAACGTCATCTATCCCGGCCTCCTGTGCGCGGTGCAGCGAATAGAGCCGCCACGCATAATCAGATTTGATAGTGCCTTTTGGATGGACCCTTGAATAAGTTTCGTGATGATATGTTTCCTGGAAGACCTGGTATGTGCCGATGCCTGCCGCTTTTATCAGCTTGTAATCTTCCACGGAAAGCGGCGCGCCGTTGATGTTGACCCGCCGTATGTTGGAGTAGCCGGTCTTTGTAGGCACCTTTACCGAGTAAATGGTCCTCAGGGTTTCTGCCATGTAGTTCGCATCCGTTTTCGGATGTTCGCCGAACACCGCTATCAGTCGTTTATGTCCGATCTCGCCTGCCAGCACCTGCGTCTCGCTCTTTATCTCGTCCTGGGAAAGTATCCGCCTTTTTTCCTCGTGATTGCTCGTGCGGAAAGCGCAGTACATGCAGTCGTTGACGCAGTAGCTTCCGCAGTAGAGAGGGGCGAACGTCACGATCCTGTTGTCGTAAACCGTCTTCTTGATCTTTCCGGCGGCTTCGAATATCTCCTGCCACAGCTCCGGGTCCGTAACGTTGAGAAGCGCGGCGGTCTCGTCGGGCGTAAGCCTGTTGATGGACAACGCTTTTTTTATCACGTCCCGGATCTTTTCTTTTGAGGGCCTGCGGTCGTCCTCCAGGCGGCGCTGGATCTCGTATTCGCTGATGAAATCCATGCCGTCCTTCGTGAACCGGGCGTTCTCTTCCGGGCGGACGCGCGACGCCATCCACTCAACAGCGGAAGCCTGCATTTGCGCAAAAGGATTCATCAGCTTATCTCCTCTATTGTCAGTTCCGTCCCCGAGGAAAGTCGTATGTCGGTCGAGCCGCAGTTCGGGCAGTCGATGCGAAGCTCCTTTGGTGCAAAATCCGCGCCGCAATTCCCGCAGGCGGCTTTCACCGGGATGAGGTCGATCTGGAATTCCATGCCCTCGGCCACGGTGCCTTTCGATATGTCCGTAAGTATATGCTCAAGCTCTTTAATGTCGGATACAAGCGACAACCCGAGGCCCACCTTTACCCAGGAAACCTTTTGAAGTCCTCTTTTCGCGGCTTCTTCCTGTATCTTGCGGAGTATGTCGGATGCGAGTCCAAGCTCATGCATAAGGGAATAATTTTACAACTTTACCATTGTTCTTTCAAGACGATCTCTCGCCTGCAGTTGGGGCAGAGGAACTTCAGGTGGTCCGCTCTCCTGTGGGAGCTGTCCTTCGGCTGTTCGTCCACGATCAGATCCAGTTCAGCGGACCTAGCCAGAAGAAGGGTGGGGTTGGCGTAAAGCAGATTGCCAACCTTCTTTGCAAGGAATTTGATGTGGTCCAGCGGAGCGACGATCTCTCCGCAGTTATCGCATATCACCAGCTCTTTTTTGGCTGAGGTCATGGACTTTGAGCGGTCGTAAGTGGCCAGGTCATATTCTTTCGTGAGCATTATGCCTTTTGACGTGATGCACGCTCTTTCGCACTGCTGGCAGTAAATGCAAATGTCCTGGTGATGGATGAGCGTCCTCATTTTGTTCTTCTTGTCGTCCGCGTACTCTATGGCGCGCGCGGGGCAGACTTCCACGCAGGCGAGGCATCCCACGCAGTCCTTCTCGTAGAACTGCGGCTTTCCCCTGAACCCGTCAGGAATGATAGGCTGGACGGCCGGGAACTTTGACGTAAAAGCCCTGGAGAACAGGGACTTTAACGCTTCTCCTATCTCTCTTATCTTCGGCAGTTTCATCACATTCCTCCCAGAACGGAATGGCTGTAAGCAATACCGCTTGCTGCCACCGACAAAGCCGGATTGATGAGGAAAGCTATCACGAACGGGAAGAACAGGCCGCACACAAAACAGAGTATCGCGAGAACGGTCATGGATATCATCATCGTGGCCGGGACCTCTTTGGCGGCTTTCACAGCCGTCGACGTACCGAAGAAGCTGTATTTCTGGACCTTAAGCGAATACGCAAGCGTCGCGATGCTTCCCAGGACGGCGATGAGCGCCAGCCATATCCTTCCGGCCTGCACGCACGCCACAATTATGAAAAGCTTGCTCCAGAAACCGTTGAACGGCGGCACTCCCGATATGGCGAGCGACCCGATCATGGAAGCGCGGGATGTGACCGGCATGCTGCCGCCGAGCCCGCCCAGTTTTTTCATGTCCCTTGTTCCGGTGGAATATTCAACCGCGCCGGCGGTAAGGAAAAGAAGAGGCTTGAAGATCGCGTGATTGAGCAGATGGAACAGCCCGCCCATCACGCCAAGCGGCGTGGCAAGTCCCAGGCCCATCACGATATAGCCTATCTGTGATATCGACGAGCATGCGAAAAGCCTTTTCATGTCCCACTGGCCGATGGCAAGGAACGATCCCCATATTATCGACAAGGCGCCCAGAAAAAGCATCACGTCCGATATCCCGTATGTTATCCCTATCACGTTGTAAATTATCCTGATGATCGAATATATTCCGAGAGCTTTTATCAGCACTCCTGACAGCATCGCGGAGATCGGAGCCGGAGCGGCGGGATGCGCGTCGGGAAGCCACGCGTGGAAAGGAGCGACGGCGGCCTTGGTCCCGAACCCCACCAGGAAAAGCACAACGGCGATGACCTTCGCGTAAGAAGAGCAAATTGGAAGCGAGATCGCGGCCTGCGCCATGTTCAGAGTTCCCGTCATTCCGTAAATGAGAGCTATGGCCAGAAGGATGAACGCGGAAGCCACCGCTCCCATGACAAGGTACTTGAACGACGCTTCAAGCTCATCCGCTTCCGTTCCAAAAGCCACCAGCGCCGCGGAAGATATCGATGACAGCTCAAGGAATATGAAGAGCGTAACGAGATCTCCAGTCAGGACGGCGCCGTTAAGGCCGGCCACCATAAGAAGGAACAGGGCGTAATATTTTTCTTTTCCTGTGTACTTTTCCATGTATGAGATGGAATAGAAGGCGGCGATGCAGGCGACGCAGTTGATGATCAAGATCAGCAAATGGCTTAGCCCGTCAAGGATGAGGTCCATCCCCATCGGAACAGTGAAACCTCCGATCCTGTATATCATCACGCTGCTGAGCGGCCTGAAGAAATACAGGGCGATTGCGGCCGCAGCGAGAAATATCATCACGGAATTCCCGATCACATCGGGGAGCTTCCTGTTCCATTTTGCGGCCGGGATCATGACAAGCGCCGCAACTAGAGGCAGGCATATGAATGATGGTATCAATGAATTCATCCTTTTAACTTCCTTATCTGTTTTATGTCGAACGTACGGAACCTTTCGTAAAGTCTCATCGCGACGGCACAGAGCATCGCCGTTGCCGCAAGACCTGCCGCGAGCACCGCTCCGGCCGCCATCCGGGCGTTGGGATCGATCCCGGACCCGGTGTATCCGAAAGCGACGAACAACAGGACGACGGAATATTCCATCACGACCAACCCGATGATGATCTTTATGACGTTCTGTTTCGCCGCGGCGCAGTAAAGCCCGACGGCAAAGAGCGCGAAACAAAGCACGTAGAATGCCATTACTTACCTCCCCTGAAACTCAATAGCGCCGAGAACACAAGCCATATCGCGGGACCGGTGGAAAGCGCGAGAGCCGCGTTGATAAAAAGGCTCTCCGGGAAAAAGAATATCAGCGCCGCAAGCAGAAGCGCTCCGGCTGCGATAAGCGCCACCGCAATTTCTCTGGTCATCGGTTTTTTTTCGAAAGAAACTTCACTGTACATGAGAGCGAGCGCAATGAAAACACCCGCGACAAAACCATCACGAGTTGCCGCGATGATCCCCGCGATCAACAGGACCCAGAATATCGCCTGTTTTTGTCCGTCAGATATCCGTATCATCATTTTCCTCCGCCGGTTTTCTCGCCCTTGCCCTCAGGATGGAAATGCAGCCTACCGCCGATGCGAAAAGCGCGGCAGCGGCCGCAAGCTCTTCGAATTCCCTGTAGGCCTCGCCCGTCTTCAAGGAGGGAGCGCCGAAAGCCGGCATTCCATCCAGCATGTTATACGCCGCCAAAACGATCACTATCACGAACACTAGGACCATAAGATATGAAAATATTTCCCGGCCCTTATACTTTTCACGGGGGCTGATCTTGTCGGTGGCCCCTACAAGTATGATCAATATTATGAATTCAACTATCATCTGGACGAGAGCAAGTTCCGGCGCGCCAAAGAGCAGGAGCATAGCGCACGTTCCGATGCCGACGGCTCCAAGCGCGATAACGCCGTGATAAAGATCGCCGGTTTCGGCCGCGTAGACCGCCGCCGCTATCACCAGCAATAATATAATGCACAATATCATCAACATATGTTCACCTCAAAAAATAGATCAACGCCGCCGCGCCGAGCAGCATCCAGGCCAGATAAGTGTCCAGGTATCCGTTATGAAGCCAGCTGAAAAATCTATATGCGAAAAAGAACAGAGATGAGCCGAGCTCGTAAATATCGAACATCTTTTTTTCGGCGGCCTTGTAAACGGCATCGAGTTTTCCCCATTGTCTTATCGTGTCGTAGAATTCCGCGCCGGAAACCTTTACCTGTCCTTCTTCCAGCGATTCGCCGCCGATATAAGGCTGCTTTACGGTCACATTCGACGTCCTGCCAAACCAGTATATCAGCACGCCCAGAAGCAGTCCCATCAGGATCAGGCCCGTCGCGAGCACCGGGCTCCAGATGCCGGAATAAGAAACATCGGGCACCGAAGGAACTATGAAACGGGCAAGAGGAATTGGATAGGCGAATATCCCGAACACGACGCATATCAGCGCGAGAGCGGCCATCGGCGCCCACATCAGCCATGAAACTTCTTTAACTCTCGACGTTGCCGCCGAGGCCTGGCCGAGGAACACGGCGTGAATGACCTTCAGGAAACTGGCCAGAGTCAGAGCGCTGCCGAACATCGCGCAGATGAGCCATATTATCCAGAGGCCGTTCGTCTTCGAAAGGCCGACCAAGCCCTGATATATCATCCACTTGGAGAACGAAACCGTTAAACGGCGGGATCCCTGATATCGACATGGCCGCTATGGAAGCGCGAGAATGAAAGTGATCGGCATCGATATCGCCAGTCCGCCAAGCTCGTCCAGGTCCGTCGTTCCAGTCTTTTTCTCCACCGTCGCCGCTGTAAGGAAAAGACAGCTCTTGTATATCGGCGTTGTTGAGCATATGGAAAAGCCCGCCCGCCATGCCGATCGGGTGTCGCGGTTCCGATGCCCAGGACCATGTAGCCCACCTGCGAGACGGCGTGGAACGAGAGCAGCTTCTTGAGGTCGTGCTGGACGAGCGCGGCCATCACCGCGAAAATTATCGTGAGCGAACCCATCGCCATCAGGAAGATCGACATTCGCGGATCCGCGGACGATAGCGAAAATATCCAGGCACTGTCCTGACGAGAAGATATATTCCCAGAAGCTTATCGAGCGACGCGGGAAGCAGCGCCATGACCGGCACCGGCGCGACCTCGGCGGACGCGGGTATCCAGCCAGTGAAGCGGCATACTCCCGCTTTGGCGAAAGCCGCGGCCGCGAGAGAAAGGAAGGCGAGCGTCGGAAGGAGCCCGTTGAGCATATCCGGAATGGCCGATCTGGAGATTCCGAGTGACGATCCGATATGATGCCGACCGCCGAAGATCATCAGAGCGTCGGAACCGCCCGACCATTACGAAAGTCTTTATCGCGGCCGTCGAAGCCTGGTCCCGATATCCCTATCAGCATGTAGAGCGTGCATGCCGAGTATCCCCCAGAAGAAAGCAGAGTGAGAAATTCGTCGCGAAAAGACGCCCGCCGCCGAGCCGAGCGTTATCAGCATGTAGCAGTAATATTCGTCGATCCTTTCGATGTCGCTCATGAACTTGAACGAATATAGTTATGATGAGGAACGCGAAGAAAGCCGCCGCGAGGAACGCGCCGGAAGGAAGAACGTAAGCAGCGCAGGTTGAAGACCGTCACGGCTGATGTCTCCGGCGGCGAAGATCATTCACCGCGATCGACGAAACGCCGCCGCCGAAGCCGCGAGAGCCACCCATCCTGCCGCCCTGTGAAGCAGGCAGCAGAGCGCTCCGGCAACTATCGGCATGAATATCGCGAACGACATATGTTCATCTTATCTTCCTTCAGTTTCTCCGTCTTTTTCTGGCAGAGCCTCACGAGGTCTTCGCCGGTCATCACACTCTCCTCGGTTTCCCGGTCACGACCACATCCTCTCGGAACAGCAGTAGCACGGGTCGACGGCGGCGGTTATCAGCGCCGCGTCGGAAATATCTCTCCTATCACGGTTTTCTTGAACGAAGGGACGTTCATGAAAGAAGGCGCCCTTATCTTGTGGCGTTCGGGATAATTCGACGCCGTTCGATCGCACGTAGTGGAAGCACTCGCCGCGGGGAGCTTCGTGCATGCCTATCCCTTCGCCGATGCCTATCTCGCGCAGATCGCTGTCGATGGGTCCCTTCGGCATCTTCTTGAGGCAGCCCCTTATTATCTTCACTGATTCCGAACATCTCAAGCAGCCTGACGACGGTCTTGGAATAAACGTCGCCGTCCTTCATCACTATCTTGTCGAATCGGGACTTTGTCGTAAGCGGCATAAGGCTGGTCCTTCCTGATATCGATCTCAACCCCGGATGCCCTTGCGACCGGGCCAAGAACCCCATGTCTATCGCGTCCTGTTTCTTTAGTATGCCGATACCTTTCGTCCTTGCCTGAATGACCGGATCGTCCATCACGGCTTTGGGAAGCATTCGAACAGAATCCTTCAACATCGTCTATCGCTTTTATTAGTCCCGGCACCTTATCAGATTCCTTGATATCCCTTCTCACTCCGCCGACCTTGAACATTCCGTAATGGTTCCTGTTGCCCGATATCGCCTCGAAAATGTCCAGCACCGGCTCTCTGTATTTCCACGCCCACATGAAGACGGTGTTGTATCCTATGAAATGTCCCGCGAGCCCGACCCAGAGCAAATGGCTGTGTATCCGCTCAAGATCTCCGATTATTGATCTGATGTACTGGCTCTCTGCGGGAACCTCTATGCCGGAGACATCTTCAACGGCCTGAACGAAAGCGAACGGATGGGAGGTGGAGCAAATGCCGCATATCCTCTCGACGGGAATATGTCCTGGTCGTATGTTTTCGCTTCGGCGAGCTTCTCTATTCCGCGATGGTTGTATCCGACGCTGACCTCTGCGTCCACTATCTTCTCGCCCTCAACGAAGAACTTGAAGAATTCCGGCTCCTCAAGAAGAGGATGGAACGGTCCTATCGGTACCTGGTTTCCTTTAGCCATTCCTCGGTTTTCCTCCTTCGTGTTCCGAATCGAACGTTTTTTTCCTGTAAGGATACTTGCCTTCCTCCCAGTCGTCGGGAAGAAGAAGATGTTCCATGTTGGGGTGGCCTCGGAAATCAACGCCGATCATCTCGTGGATCTCCCGCTCTACCCAGCGAGCGGCGGGGACCTCGTCGGAGTAATGCTGCGCATCGCAAGCGCAGGCTTCTTCCACCATTGTCCTGACGGAAAGAACGATATCCTCCTTGTCGAACGCCATGTGATACAGGATCTCCATCCCGTCTCTCGTTCAACTGCTGGTGCTGATCTGCATCCTTGCTCCCAGCTCCTTGAAGAGATAAGCAACCAATTCCTTCGCGTCGCTGAGCGGGACAGAGACGAACACGCGCTTCTTTGTCTTTGCGACTTATCTCGATCTTGTCGCCGTACTTTTACACGTATATCATTCAGAACGTTCCGCATTATTTTATTTTCTCCAGAGCCTTGACTATCCCGGAGATTATCGCTTCGGGTTTCGGCGGACAACCGGGGACGTAAACGTCCACCGGAATTATCTGGTCCATCGGCATCACGTAATTATAGCTGTCGCGGAACATGTCGGCACGAGCACGCGCACACGCCCACGGCCACCACCAGCTTCGGCTTCGGCACCTGGTCGTACACTCTCCTGAAACGTTCGATGACTGCCTGTTCACGATACCGGAGACTAGCAGGACATCCGCATGTCTGGGAGAGCCCGCAAGGACCATCCCGAAACTCTCTATGTCGAACTTCGGCGTCAGCGTATCGAGTATCTCGATGTCGCAGTTGTTGCACGCCGACGCTCCCAGGTGGATACACCCAGGGCGACTTTCTTAAAAGCCCACTTTAAAAAGATCCATATTTACCAAAGTCCTATCAGAGCGAGAATGAACCCAAAAGCCGCCAGCACCGCTGACCGGCCCCCAGAAAAATCTTACCGCCTGGTCTATCCTTAGGCGCGGGTTCGTGTTCTTTATCAGATACGATCAGCGACAAGATGATAACATACTGACTTTGAACAGCGAACCCGCCACACGAGGCTTCCGATGCCACCCAGGAATAAGGTGATAAGGAAAACCGGAAGACGTGAAGAGCAGCATTGCCTTTGTCAGCCTGAACATCGCAAGAGGAACGCCGCGATATTCCAGCAGCGTGCCCGCCCATTATTTCCTGCTCAGCTTCGGCCATGTCAAAAGGCGCGTAGCCCAGCTTTGCCTGGACCACAAGAAGGCAAACGACGAACGCGATGAACCCGGAGAGTCTTGATATCATCATGCCGCGACAGCCTGATAATTGACGATGCCGCCGATCAGTATCGTCCTTGCCTTGCCACCGCCGTGAACACGGCTATGAGGAAAGGAAGTTCGTACGCGAGCATCAGCTTCATCTCGCGGCTCGCGCCTATCGCGGAAAGAGGATTCCCCGATGCGGAGCCTCCGACCATCAGCGCAAGCGAAGGGATCGTCAGGAGATATATGACGACGATCAAGTCGCCGACGAATCCCGTGTAACCCTGATCAATGTTGAACATCCAGACCATCGTTGAGACCAGCGTCACCGCCGCCAGCCCGAATAGCGGCGCCGCAAGGAACACAGCTCTCGACAGAATTCGCCGGCGGAACCATGGTTTCCTTGCCGAGCAGCTTGATTATGTCTGCGAAAGGCTGGAACCACGGCGGTCCCTTCCTCCACTGCAGTCCTCGCCGCCAGCTTTCTGTCCATCCACGTCGCCAGAACAACCCGACGACCGCCGTGAATACGAATCCCGGAACTATCAGGTAGAAATAGAACGCGTACTTCAGGATCAAAAGAATTTGCTCCTCATCTCTTCAAGCGATTGCCAGGTTCTTCTTCGCTCGCTCGTCCGACGGGTCCATCTCCACCGGCTTTCTTGAAACTGGAGAGCGCCTTTCGAAGTCCCACCGTTGTAATAATTGACACCGAGGTGATAATGTGCCGCCGCGCTCTCGGGAACTTCGCTTCACGAATGTCTCGAACTGTTCGATGGATTCCTTGTATTTTTCCTCGCGCGCAAGCGCCGCGCCAAGATGATAATGGGCTATCGATATGTTCGGCGACTTTGCGATGGATGCCTTCTGAACTCCTCGATCGACTCGTGTCAGCTTGCCGATGTAATAGTAGGATAGCCCCAGCCAGTACCTGGCGATGTGGAAGTTCGGATTTATCTTCAGCGCCTCGTGGAACGATTTTATCGCCTCCTCCATCTTTCCTCTCCTGTAGAGCGATACGCCCAGCTCGTAGTGCGCGTCCGAATAGTTGGGGTTCATCTCGATGGCTTTCTTGAATTCGACTATCGATTCGTCGAGCATGGTCTGCCTGTAATAAAGGCTGCCCAGCGCCTTGTGCGCCGATGGCATTGTTCGGGTCCAGCGCAGGGCTTCCTGATATTCCTTTATCGCGTCGCGATTCTTCCCTCCCTCAGGCAGCAGCACGCGTTATCCATGTGTTCTTCCGCTTTTCCCATTCTTATCTCCTCCTTCCTATGACATTCGAAATATCCTTACAGACGCCATGTTCTTTTTCTCGTCCACTCATCTGCTTATCCATCTCCTCGAACGACAGAGCGCCGGACGTGCATGTCTGCGACGCACCGCGGTATCTCGCCCTCCGCCAGCCGATCCACGCAGAGGTCGCACTTGGGCACAATGTGCTTTTTGAGGTCCGGCTGGATCACGCCGAACGGGCAAGCGTACGTCGCATGACGAGCAGCCCACGCATTTGAAGTGGCTCCTCAACACCATGCCGTCCTGCATCTTCTTCATCGCCTCGTTGGGGCAGGCAGCTGCGCAGGCGGGCTGGTCGCAGTGCAGGCAGTGCAGGGGGAGCAGAGCGGCGCCCTCCACGTCACTGTGCCCGAGAAGCGACTGGATGTGATGCCCGTAAGCGCATGCGGCGGCGCAGCTTCTGCATCCGCAGCAAAGATCCAGATTAAGATAAACCCTCTTAGCCATTGTTCACCCTGCACCAGAAAAAATTTTTCACGAGCTCGTTGTTGCCGAAATGCGTAATGTCCTCCGCGGGAGCAGATTCCTTCGGTTCTATCTTCATTGCTTCCGCCAGCTTTTCTTTCACATCAACTTTCTCCTGCGGAACGCCTTTTGAGAGGACCTCGTTGGTCCCGTTCATTATTTCGTCGTAATCTGATTTTCCAATCCATCAGTCCGGCGATGATCTTCCATGTTCGCCCTTCCCCCCACCTTGTGCGCGAGAGGTTTGAACACTTTCATCCTGTTGCCGCCGTAAATGACGCTTCCTTTTCTTTCCATGTGGCTCGCCAGGGGAAGTATCACGGCGTTCTTTCCGATCTTCTCCGGCCTGAAGAAGCACGGACCTTACCGTAAATTCGCTCGATGGCGGCAGGGGATGTCGTCGCCGAGCATCAACAATGCTTTTTTGCTGACGGCTTCGTCGACGATACGCGGCCTTCGGTCACCACGTTGTCTATCATCATGTTTATCCCCAGGGCGTTGCCGAAACCATAAAAGGTGATCGTCTTTTTATTGATGGATGCCGCCGATAACGCCCTTGAAAAATATTCGATCAGATCGTTCCTCTCTTTGTCCATTCCCGGCACGACGATCGACGTGCCCGACTCCGCATCGTCAAAAGCGTTGGCGGCACGTACTATCAGGTCGATTCGGAACACCGGTTATATCAGAAGCCTTCTTCAGATCGACATCCACATGGCCCCTTCTTGTTCTCCTCGGATATCACCTTGAGAGCGCGGCCATGAGGGTTGCTTCGGTCCCCGGCTTGATCCTCAGGTGGATCCGTCGCGAACCATGAGGTATGAGTGATGTTCGGATCGATGACTATTATTTGATTTCCGCGCTTGCCGTATTTGACCTGGTTCACCCTTTTCGAAAGGACAGGGGACCGGGCAAGCAGGTCGCCCATTATCAGCAGTGCGTCGGATTCGCCCACCTGTTCGAGCTTTGCGGGGAGCGAACCGTCCACCTGCCACTTAAGCCTTCATATGCTTCAAGGTCTGCCGGATCACCCGACGCGGAAATGTTAACAGTTCCAAGTTCGTTCGCCATTTTTGCGGCGACGATAAGCGTCCTCGTTGCTCGCGTTCGAATGAAAGAAGAATGCCGATCGCGGATGGATCATATTTCTTGAGCTCGTTTCCTTGAATGCATCTATCGCCGCATCCCACGTAAGCCTTCCTTCGCCGATGATCGGCTCGTCAGTCTTCTCGGGATGATTGAGGAGCTCGAAGTTGTAATGTCCCCGCGGGCAGAGAGAGCCGGCATTGACCGGATTCTCTTTGTCATAGTCGATGGCGGTTATCTGGTCGGCCTGCGTGCCTGAAAGCATATGCCGCAGCCCAGAGAACAGAAGAGACATATCGATTTCACTGTATATTATCTCACCATGGATCGGGCATGTCCTTTATCTGGTCCCACGTGAAAACGGGACCGTCCTTGCAGCAGAAGATACTTGCCGAGTTGCAGTGGAAGCATTTGCCCATGCCGCAGCTCATGTTCTTCTCCATCGAGAGATATATCGAGTTGTCGGCGAATCCCATCGTCGAGCAACCTCGCGTATTGGCGAACTTCATCATGATCGGGCGGCCCGCAGACTATAGCCACCGCGTTCTTGACGTTGACGTCACCCTCTTTCAGTATCGTCGTTACCAGGCCGACGTTTCCTTTCCATCCGGGCTCGGCCGCGTCAACGGTTATGTCGATGTTCGTCTTCTTCCATTTTTTCCAATCCTCGATCTGCGCTTGATATGAGATGTCGCTCGGGGTCCGGGCGCCGAACCTCACAGCTATCTTTATTCAGGTCATCGAGTTCGTGGCTTAGCGACAGAAACAGCGCGCGAAGCGGCGCGAGGCCGACGCCTCCGCCGATGATGTAGACGTCCTTTCCGTGGAATGACTTGATGGGATAAGGCTTTCCGAATGGTCCTCTTAAGCCCAGCTCTCGCCTTCCTTCATCTGATGAAGCCTCGAGGTCACGCTTCCCGTCCTTCATGATCGTGAACTCGATGTTTTCCGTGACGTGAGGGTCGGAGGACGGAGTGAAAGGGCTTTCACCGATTCCTGGGACCGTCACCTGCATGAACTGCCCGGCCAGGAAAGAAAGCGGAGTCATCCGGCCTGCAGGACGAACGTTTTTATGTTCGACGTCTCCGTTATTATCTTCTCTATCTTCGCCCTGATCGGCGTGTAAAGGTTCTCCGTCCATCATTCCTCCAGTTTCGCCGTGAGAGGCGCCTGCTTCTCAAGCTCCACGAATATCTTCCTCATGTCGATGTTGCCCGCGCACGCGTCGATGCATCTTCCGCATCCGACGCACGTGTATCTTCCCAGCCTGTCGAACGAATAATCGAACTTGCAGTGATACCTGTTCTGGAGCCTCTCGTAGAGTCTTCCTCTCGGAGTTCGCACCACCGGCCACTCTCGCGTACCCCGCCTTGAGGCAGGCGTCCCATTCCTTATATCTCTGGTTCATCCTGCCGCTCTTCTGGTCGACAAGCAGGAAGCATGTGCAGGAGGGGCAGATCAGATTGCAGGCGCTGCACTCCACACAGTCCTTTGTTAGCGTGCGTCCACATCTTGTTGGAGATGTTCGCCTTGTGGGTCATCGGAAATATCAGGCCTGAGAGGGAAATCGCGGTTCACTTCTTTGAAAAGTCCGAGGTGACTTTCTTCCGGTTCTTTTCCTTTCTTGTCCAGCTGTTCGCTGTACGCCTCTATGAAGAGCTTCGGGGATTGTCATCGGATGATATTTCTTCCTTTCTCAGTCCCGCTCTACACGACGAACCCTCCTCTCATCGGGGCAAGGTTGATATCGAATACCTCACGGGCCACGGCTTTCCGCCTACAGTCGTGCAGAAGCACGTCTTTCCGCATTCGGTGCAGTCGGCGCCAATGACGAAGATATTTTTCCTGTTGCTTCGGCATAAAACGGGTCCTTGAAATCACCTTCCAGGAAAAACCTGTCCTGAACCTCTATGCCCTCCAGGTCGCATCCCCGCACGCCGAGTATCGTCACCTTTTGGGCCTTTCGGATCCGCATCCTGTCCGAAATAACCCGACACTTTTTCGATGAGCTTGAAGAAGAAAGATTTGAATGTTTCTACGCGTCCAGAACCCGAGAGATCGATGGCATCGATGTTGTCTTGGTGATGTTCTCGATGTGAGCAGTTTTTTGCGGGTTTCAACAGGGGCGATCACTTTCGATCCCTCTAATAATTTTCTTATTAGGACAGGGAAATCCTGATGCATTCATAAAAGTATTGTCTCATAATTTTTGACAGGGTTATTAACTGGTTCGATTCTATCAGGCGGGGTAAGTTTACGTCAATTCTGCAAGAAATGCCCATATCCGTCGGAGCACGGCCCAGCTGTCTGGAGAAGCTCCACGGTCTCGTCTATCTGTTTCTCGATCGTTTCGTTCTCATGCGCGCGGTCGGGATATATGCTGTAAATTTTCCTGTATTTCATCGGGGTCACGTTTATCATCACGAATTTGCCGCCGGCCATCAGCCCCAGCGTTCTCGCCTCGGGATCGAGAGTTTCAAAGCCGGTCGTCACAACTATCTTCGCATTCTTCGGGTCGACGAGCCTGCTTATTGCCAACACCTTGAGAACCATTCCCTCACGGTCCCTCTTGGGAATTACCGGACCGAAGCTGAACATCTCCGCATTCAATTCCTTTGTCAGAAGAATATCGTTGAGCATGCTATTCCTTCAGTTTGTCCCGGCAGGCCTATCAGCCTCCCGTGAGGACGAGATATCCGATCTTGTAAGCCTCACGAATTTCCTGAAGCCTTTCCTTCAATTTGTCGCCGCAGTGGAGCTTTGAATAAAGTTTCGAGTCACTTGTTTCAAATCTCATCAGAAACCTCTGGCGCCAGCATCGTATAATTTTTGAAGGCCCTCTTTCCCGATCTCGCCGGAGGAAATGAAAAGATCAGAACAGCGAACCTTATCCTTGATGGTCTTGACAAGTTTCGCGAAATGATCCAGCGTCGAACTCGGGATCCTCGCCGGACTGCAGGACCAGAGCCTTGAAACCGTACTTATTGACAGCTTCATCGACCGCTTGAAGTATCTCATCGTCGCTCATCCTGTAACGCTTGATGTCGACGCTTTTCCTGATGCCGCAGTATTCGCAATCATTCTTGCAGTAATTGGAGAATTCGATTATCCCGTGGACGCAGCAGGCGTTCTTCAGGTGTTTCTGGCGCAGGAAGTTGGCCACCTTGAAGAGGACGATTCAGCTCTCTTTTGTCCGTCGACCTTCATCAGCTTGAGGAGTTCATCTTTTGAGAGCGGCTTGTCCTCCGCGGCCTTATCGAGGATGTTCGGACATTTCTTTGGACGCCCGTATGTCCACGATCCAGCCTTGAGAACCGCAGGTCCGTTCTCTGGAGAGCGAAGAAAACGTCCTTCCAGTCCTGCAGGACCTCCATCGCCTCGCTCTCAGGCACGACGTTGATGACGAACCCGCCCTGGGCGTATATGTAATCGCCGACTTTCACGTCGTGGAGCTCGTTATACGCTTTTCGCTCCTCGCCGAAATAGTCGACGATCAGGGTCTTGTCATCGAGTCTTACTCTTTCCTGGTATCGCGTAGCACATGCTGATATATTAACACATTTAGTGCGATTTATAAAAATATCGCTAATTCTCGCGAATTTTGCGTTCGCGAATAACTCGAAGAGTTAGGATCGCGAATTCACGAAAGATCGCGAATGGACGCGAATGGACGCGAATGAACACAAATAGATGAAAGGCAAATGTGTTCAGGTTTGTATTTGAGTAAATTAGAGAACATTAGAGTTTATTCGAGAATTCGAGAACGGACCATTCGCGTCATTCGAGAAGAGCTAATTCGCGATAATTTGAGATTGCTTTTAAATCAGCTCATTCGCAATCTTCCCGAATTAAACTTCACAAATACATATTATATGCTAGTATTCACCCGGAGGTGGAACATGACGCCAACTTCTATAAGAAGGCTCATCTGGGGGGTCACGGTATTCGGCTTCGGCCTGGTCCTTCTGCTTCAGGCCATCGAGCTGATACCCGGGAACGCGTGGAAGATCATCTGGCCGACTTTCATATCTATCGTGGGCCTCGAGATGATATTCATGTCGCTCTATCAGTACGGTGAAGAGAGCTCAGGGTTGAACTTCCAAAGGGATTGTTCAAGATAGGGAAGAAACGCCGAAAATAGCTTGCAAAATATCGGCGCAGCTATATAATTCCACTGTTTTTGTTCAAGAGAGGGGGAGGAATGTGAAAAAGGTATTTGTATTCGTTCTGGCCGCGTTCCTGATCGTTTCGTTCGCTTCGGTTTCCCACGCAAGGGTCCTCGTGAAAGGCGCTTCCGTAGTAAAGATAGGTGAGAACATCAACATGGGCGAGGGCATGATGTTCAAGGACCTGGTCGCCATCAAAGGCGATGTCAACGTGAAAGGCGACGTGGGCGGCGATGTCATCGCCGTGATGGGCGTCGTGCATCTTTATCAAAAGCAAGGGTCGCGGGCGACGTCATATCCGTCGGCGGCAATGTGATAAAGGAGAACGGCGCATTAGTAAAGGGTGAAACAGTTAATTTGCCTTTAGCAGGCAAGGAGGGGGCAAATATGGAATCGTACGCACCAATGATAGCAATGCTCGGAGTGGGTGGAGTTCTAATGTTGAAAGCTCTCATGTTCCTCGGGTTCGTCGGACTTTCGATGATAATCATTTCCTTCTGGATGAAAAACGTGGGCGTCATATCGTCCGTTGTTGAAAAACAATGGCTCAGGGTTTTCCTCTGGGGGATACTCGGCTACATATTGATTGCGCCGGTAGCGCTCATTTTGGCCATCACTATTATCGGCATCCCGCTGATAATGATAGAAGCGCTGGCGATCTCGGTGGCGGTGGTCATGGGTTATGTTTCAGTGTCTCAGCTGATAGGCAAGAAGTTCCTGCAGGCTATAAAGAGGGGCGGCCAGCCGATGATGAACGAAGTGCTGTGGGGCCTTGTGATACTGTTCCTTATCGATCTTATCCCGGTGCTCGGCGGGATAGTTAAGTGCATAGTGATCACGCTTGGCTTCGGCAGCGCGATAGTCACGAAACTGGGAACGCAGAGATAATCGTTCTTTAGCTTTTAATAAAAGGAACCGGCGAAGAAATTCCCGGTTCCTTTTTATTTGGGAGTATCCGACCTATAAAGTAGGTCATATGACCTATTAAATAGGTCATTGACAATCACGATCCCAATGATAGAATGGCTGCATGATAGAGTTGTTATTCGGAAGCAAAACGAAAGAAAAGATACTTCTGTTCATTTACGCGAACAAGGAAGGGTACGCCCGCGAGATATCAAAGGCATTCTCATTCGCGCTTGATCCGGTGCAAAAACAGTTGAAAGCGCTGGAAGAGAACGGCGTGCTGGCAAGCAAGAGGAGAGGGAAGACCAACGTTTTCAGCCTTAACCCCAGATATCCCTTCAAAAAAGAACTCGAAGCCCTGCTTGAAAAGGTGATATATTTTTCTAGCGAGGACGAAAGAGAAAAATATTTTACCCCCCGCCTGCGGCCCAGAAGGACAGGAAAACCATTTAACAAATGAAGACCATGGATTATGGCAAAGCGAAGATCGATGAAATAGCGGCGTTCATTTGTCTTGAACTTCGAAAGGCCAAAGTTTTCGCCGTGCTTACGGGCGGAAGCTGCGTCGCCATTTACTCAAAAGGTGTTTATGTGTCGAATGATCTGGATTTTGTGCCGAATGATATTCAATTGATGCCGAAGATAAGCGATGTATTGAAAGAGCTGGGATTCAAAAGGAAGGGGCGGCATTTTGACCGTAAAGATTGTCCATATCTCATTGAGTTCGTTAATCCGCCTCTTTCAATCGGAGATGAAAAGGTGGAAGAAGTTTATCATATCAAGACCAAGTTCGGGGAACTTGAACCTTCTTTCTCCGACAGACTGCGTAAAGGACCGTCTCGCCGCGTTCTTTCATTGGGATGACAAGCAGGCGTTGGAGCAGGCAGTGCTAGTGACAAGGCGAAGAAGATATATCAGAAGAGCGTTCGAGGGCATGGGCTGTGAGAGAGGGAAAATATAAGGAATATGGTGAGTATTTGGAGAGGCTTAAATAATAAAACATCATGTCAGAATATTTATATAGATACTTTGCTGTTAATAAATGGCCAGACGATAAAGAGTGGATTACACGGCTTTTAATTAACAGGGAAATTAGATATACAGATATAAACAACATCAACGATCCTTTCGATTGCAAACTATTGGTCAATATGAATAATGCTAACAAGGAGCAACTCAATCGGTTTTATGAAAAACATTTAAAAAACACACCTGGTGCTCCGGCCCTTAATGAATTTGTAAATAATCCGATAATGCGCAATTTTTATGGGAGTGAAATGGCGCAATCAATTAGATTCAATACATTATTTAGAATTCTTTGTCTAAGTGGTAAGTGCGATGATATCCTGATGTGGTCACACTATGCAGATAAGCATCATGGGATGGTCGTTGGTTTGGATAAGAACAAATTAAAACCACCAATGCTTTTACCGATTGATTATGATGACAATTTTCTTTCATTAGAGGAGTTCCTGGATATCATGGATTCAAATGCCAATCCACTTGAAGCCAATAAAAGTGCTATAAAGGTTTTCACAAGAAAAGCTTTGCTTTGGAAGCATGAGAATGAATATCGTATGTTTAGTTCATATGAGGATGAATATGAAACTCTTCCAAAGGAAGCTATAACAGAAGTAATCTTTGGATGGGAGATGCAGGAGGAGCGCAGGCGATATATAATAGATTTGGTTGCTCAATCAAATCAGAATATTGCGATGAAACAGGCAGTCCTCGATCCAGAATATTATCATTTAAGAATTATTAAATATGCTACATACAAAAATATTGCAAGTGCAAAAGAAAAAAGCCAAAGTTTATATCAAGAATTCAAACAGACACACGAGAAGAACACCTAATATCTTTCACCCTTTATTTTATAACACAGACTTTTCGCTTTGCTCAGAGTGACATTGTGGAACCGAGACTTCAGTCTCAGGTTCCACGATTGATTGATTACCCCATCTCCACCTCGACGTGATGGTCCTTGTTGTCCTTGAAGGCGGGGACAATATTTCCCTTGATTGTTTGCCGTCGACAATCATCTGCTTGACGCCCTTTGAGCACATTCTCGGGGTTCCTGACGGTTATATAATAAGTGCAGCCCCTGAAAGTCCTCTTCACGGAGAAACCTTTCCATTTGTTCGGGATGCAGGGATCGATCATCAAGCCGGTGTAATCCGCCCGTATGCCGAGTATCCAGTTGGATATCGCGACAAAGTTCCAAGCCGCCGTGCCGGTCAGCCAGCTGTTCTTTCCCTCGCCGAAATTCCTGTGCTCCCGTCCGGCGATCATCTGGCAGTAAACGTAAGGCTCCACCTTGTGAGTCTCCGGTATCTTGTTCTTCGTCGCCGGAAGTATCGCCTTGTAATAATCGAACGCCTGGTCGCCCCGGCCGATCATCGTCTCCGCCACCATCGCCCACGGGTTCGGGATGGCAGAATATCGCGCCGTTCTCCTTCAGCCCCGGCGGATAAACGCGATATCGATCCGTATTCCGGATAGAACTTCGAGTATGGCGGCGTCATGAGCATTATGCCGTATTCCGTCGCGAGATATTTCTTGACCGAGTCCATGCACTTCTTCGCGCGCTCTCCCTCGGCCACGCCGCTCATCACCGCCCACGCCTGCGTCTCCAGATATATCTGGCCTTCCTTGTTCTTCGACGATCCGATCGGGTCGCCGTCGTCGGTGAATCCCCTCAGGTACCAGCTGCCGTCCCAAGTGACCTTATTCAGCGTATCCTTCATCCTGTCGGCGATGTCGTTGTACTTCTGCTCGTCGGATGACCTTCCGCTGAATCCGCCATCTTCGCCATGTCGCTCGCCACGTGCACGAGCATCATTCCCACCAGCACCGATTCCGCCTGATGCTTATTGCCCTCCAGGTTCAGGCAGTCGTTCCAGTCCGCGAAGAACATGAGCGGCACCCTGTGCGGGCCCGAGATTCTTCATAGTGTAATCGATCGCCTTGGCCAGGTGCTCGTACATCGGCACCTGTTTTCCCGGATGCGAACGGCACCGTCTGGTCCAGGAAAGCCACGTCGCCTGTCTCTCTTATGTAATTGGCGACTGAGAAGACCAGCCAGAGATGGTCGTCGGAGTAGTTCTTCTCGTTGCGATATCGCTTTCTTCGTAAGAGGCGAGTATTGGTGCAGGGCATTGCCCGCCTCGAACTGCGTGCTTGCCAGGTCGATTATCCTCTGCTTAACCTTTTCGGGTATCTGGTGGACGAAGCCGATCGTGTCCTGATTGGAATCGCGGAATCCCATGCCTCTGCCGATGCCCGATTCGTAATAAGATGCGGACCTGCGACCAGTTGAAGGTGGTCCTGCACTGGTACTGGTTCCAGATGTTCGCCATCGTGTTCACATCCGGCGTCCTCGGTGTCCACGGAGAACTTCGCCAAGGTTCTCGTCCCAGTATTTCTTCAGACGCTGTCCAGGTCTTTCATTAACGGCAGGCCTTGTCTTGAACTTCGCTGTCACGCTCGCTATCTCGTCTCTCTTCTCGGTAATGCCGAGGACGAAGATCAATGTCTTCTCGTCGCCGGGCTTAAGCTTCAGCTTGAAGAACTCGGCCGCCGACCGGGGCCCATCCGGCCGCGATGGAATTGCTTTCCTTTTCCGCGATGCAACCCTCTCCGGATTCTCGAACGAGCCGTACCTGCCCAGGAAAGACGTGCGGTCGGAGTCAAAGCTTGATGCCTTCGCGTTCGTGCAGCCGAAATATCCGAAGAAGCTCTCTCCACCCTGAATCTGCGAGAGATGATATATGAAGTTGTCCTTGAATATGCGTCTCGCCGATGTTCAGATTGTACTGGTAGTCGGTCATGTCGTTGAGCGCGTCCCAGAGGCAGAACTCGACGAAAGGCGTCACCGTCACGCTCCTCAGCTTCTTCGATTCGTTCTTCACGGTTATCATCCATATCTCCAGGTTCTCGCCCAGCGGGCACGTAAGAAAAGCGTTTCGGTCTTTATTCCGGCGTAATGCGAGGTGATGATTGCGTGTAGCCCAGGCCGTGCCTGCACTCGTATTTATATTTTGACAGGTCCTTCATGACCGGCTGCCACGAGGCCGACCAGAAGTCGCCGGTCGAGTCGTCCTTTAGATATATATAGCGTCCGCCCCTGTCCATCGGGACGTTGTTGTAGCGGTAGCGGGTCAGCCTTCTTTCCTTCGCGTCCTTGTAAAAGCTGTAGCCGCCCGCGGTATTCGACATGAGCCCGCAGTACTCCTCGCAGCCCAGATAGTTGATCCACGGAAGAGGCGTGTCCGGCCTCGTTATCACGTATTCTTTTTCCTTGTTGTCAAAATACCCGTACTTCACGGTTTACTCCTCCTTCCTCTTGATCCGGAGCCTGCGACTAAACGTCGCGGCTCCGTGTTTTGTCACCCTGAGCCGTAGGCGAAGGGTCTCCAAATGCAGATTCTTCACCCTTCGGGTTCAGAATGACAAACCCGTTCATTCCAAAACAAGAACCTTGATTTCCGCGCCCTTCATTTCCAGAGAGAGCGCGCCTTCACTTACGTTGTGAGAACTTCCGCTTCAGGATATCCTTCGCTGACCTGAATTTCCTCGGCAGTTTTATGACGGGAGAATCCGACGAGCTTGAATGGTTGATGAGATAAAGAACGGTTCTTTTCCCCTTTAAGTACGGACATCTCAACGTGTGCTTTGAAGCCGGTCATCCTGAATTCCGGCTCCGGAATATTTTTTCTGATGAAGCTGATAAGCTCCTTGTTATCGTCATCAAGTATCGACATGGAAAAGGCTGAACGCCGCATAAATTATCCTGCCTTTGCCTATCTTCTTTTCGATGATCGCCGGATGTCCGTCGTCAAATGATGCCAGCATCCTTGTTCTCGTTGGCGTCAACGACATCGCGGAAACCGACAACCTTCGAATTGAGAGCGGAAATTTCAACTCAGAGTCGATGATCTCCGTGTGGTCGTACTTTATTTCCATCAGGCCTTCCATAAGCGGCCTCTCATAAAGATGAGCGTTCTCGTCCTTCAGCCCGAACCTCGCCTCGGTTATGACAACCCCGCCGTCATAAATGAATTTCCTCAAAAGCTTTGCCGACTTGTCTTTCAGGAGGTAAGGGTTCGGAATCAGCACGGCCTCGAACGGAAGCGTCTTTCCCGCTTCAAGATGTCTCTCGAAAATAAAAGAGACCGGATTATAATAATTCCAGAGCGACTTGTGCGCTCCCTGCAACGATAGAAGCCCGTGCATCAGACCGACGTCGCTCCTTACTTCCATCCACTGGCCGGACACGCCCCTGGGCGGACCCTGTTCTTCGTAAGTTTCAATCTCGGAACTTCTGAGGTGCGCTATTGCAACTTTCGATGCGGAATTCGTCCGCTCTATCACGGAGGATATTTTGTCGATCTCCTTGATAGCTTTCTCTATTTCATCCAGCCTCTTCGATCTTTCGCCGTTAAGCTTCAGTATCCCGAATCCGCCGGTCTCGCTTCCGAAAAGGGGAGTGCGCCACGCGTGATATAACATCGTCTTAGCACCGTGAGCGAACGTCTGATGGGTCCACAGCCGGATCTCCGGCCCTTCCACGTAACCCGGATATCCCCAGCGCACGTTCTGTCCGCCCTGAAGCTCCGTCACGTGATATTCGCAGTCGCGCTCATTTGTGAAAGCTTTCCAAACGTCAAGAATCCTCGCGAGGTCGATCGGCCCGGCTTTATTTCCCATCGGATAAACGTCCAGCCCGTACCAGTCCATCTCTGACGCGAGCAGATCATGATCAGGCACCCTTGAACATATTCCTATGAATCCGTTGGTGCCAACTTTGTGAGTATTATCAATATTCTTTATGATCTTCTTTCCCCAGGATAGGAATTCCTGAAGGCTCATGCTCTTGAACCTGAACCAGTCCAGGAAAATATGCGGGTTGCCCGGCGTCCCACATTCCGCAGCGCGGCGGCGTTACTTCATCGAAAGAAGAGAACTCCACCGTCCAGAACTTCGTTCCCCACTTCTCGTTGAGTTTTTGGATCGTTCCATATTCTTCCTTTGCCCAGTTCCTGAACGCTTCTTCGGTCGCCTTGCAGTGGCAGAAATCTTTCTGGGTGGTCGAATCAAGAGGCGCGTAGGTGGGTTCGTTATCCAGCTGCCACATGAATATGGCGGGATGTTTCGCGTATCTCCTGACCAGGTTCTCCATCATTCTTTTCGCGTATTTCCTGTAGATCGCCGAATCCCTGCACAAATTTGGTCTCGGCCCGTATTCGGGGTAGGGGGTCATGTCGTCGGCGAGCGGGCGTATTTCCGGATGAGCGTGTATGAGCCACACCGGCGCCTGAGACGTGGGTATGCCGAGGAGTACTTTCAATCCGTGCTTATGGGCAAGGTCGAGAGCCTCATCCATTTCGGTGAAGTTGAACTTACCATCCGTTGGCTCTATCCAGTTCCAGGCCATTTCGCCGAAGCGGACAAGCCTGAACCCCGCTGCCGCGATCTGGCTGAACGCAGTGTTCCAGTATTCCTTAGGCCATTGGTCCGGGTAGAATGTAACTCCGATGGGCAGCATAAGACGAGATTATATTACTTTTAGTGGAGGCATTCAAGACGGAACGGGCTATCAACGAATATGCAGCGAATGAACGAATAGGACCTTATTTTGGAACCTGAGACTAAACCTGCCCGCAATGCGAGCGCATGCGATGCAGGCAGAAGTCTCGATTCCATGCCGGCCAATTTTCTGAAATTTTTCTGATATTTAGCCGATAATATATTAGTTAGGAGGATTTATCGGTGGGAATATTTTCAGCTTTTGAAGGTTTACCTAATATTTATGAGGGGCATTGCAACACTGCAGTTATCGGTGGAATAGATATCAGTAGATATGCAGCCAAAACGGCAAACTCTATTGGCAAGCAAATAATCGAAAGAGGCGAGAACCTTATTACCGGCGGACGTAAGGGCGCCGGGTTTGAAGCTAGTCAAGGGGCATATGAGGCATGCCTCAAATTACACATAGACCCTAATAAACGTATATTTTCTGTGGTTCCAAAAGGAAAGAAGCCGGATTTTAAGATCGGGACCTGTGTTCAAGCGGGCAAAGATAAGCTGGAACGCAGGGTTGTGCTCATACAAAATTCAGGGGCAGCATATGTTATTGGAGGCGGAACAGGAACAAGATCGGAGATTTACATAGGCATTATACAAGACATAATGAATGGTTACGGGATAAGGGCGGTGCCGGGGACAGGCGGCGAAGCGGACAGGATATGTTCAGGACAATTTGATATTAATGCGACCAGATTGCATGACATATGGTTTGGATCCTCAGATGTTTCCCGCAAACATGATCGATTGTCAAATGAAATGTTTGGGATCCGCGCTAAATATTTCTAATTAAAATGGTGATTATCTAAAACTGCGGATGGTTTATTATTCTTTTTTGATTACTCCAAGGTTACGA
Organism: uncultured bacterium; assembly: GCA_963727815.1. GTDB lineage: Bacteria > Margulisbacteria > WOR-1 > CAVSGV01 > CAVSGV01 > CAVSGV01. The sequence continues at coordinate 131,895 of CAVSGV010000006.1, read as the reverse complement.
TTATCTTTTTAACCTTGCGCTCGCGGATCAGACCGGAATACTGCTCTCCTATCACCGGACCTTTCACGTCGATGTCTTTACCATCAAGGGAAAGCTTGTAGGAGACTGGCTTTACTCCGCCGTTGAAAGTATCTTTCATTTTTTTGTTGATATATGTAGCCTCTATCGTCCCGAGAAGCTTGAAAGTCAGCTCCCCCTTATTGAACATCCACGAGGGCAGGATGGGGGAGAGCTGGAAGTTCAACTTGCCGTCCTTGCCCAGGAAGAACAATTTGGTCCCGGCCATCATCTTTATCCACATCTCTATGAACTCCGCGGTCGCGCCGGAGAGCCTGGCGACGAAACCCCTTCCGTGCCTCTCGGTCACGGGATACGCGCTGCTCGCGATGAAAGATGAATTCTCCAGGATGCTCCTCTGATACACGTCCGGATCCATGAACGGGACCAGCACATCCTTGAGATCGGAGAAAAATTCTTTGTACATTCCCGCTTTGAGCAGCTCCAGCATGTATTTGTATTCCATGTGCAGCCAGACCGACTCGTTCTCCAGCCAGCCGGGAGTGAAAACTTTCGCGCGGCCTATCTCTATCGTTGTGCTGTCCAGCGAAGCGTTCACCTTGTACATCTTCAGCTTCTTGTCGAATAGCGGGCTTTTCCTCACCAGGCCGTATATGTCCTTGTTCTTTTCCACTCTCAGCGCGTGAACGAAACCTTCCAGGAACAGCGGCATCGGCTTCTGAGTGAACCCGGTCACCTTTATCCCTTTCACGCCTATCTTCTCGACGTTCTCGAATCCCGTCACCTCGTTGATGAAGTAAGTCTGATAGCTGCCGTATCTTTCAAGGCACTTCTTGATGCCCGCGTCGCATTTTCTGATCATCCCTCCTAGGAAGTCCGAAATGTAAGCGGCGTCCACTTTTGCCTCTTCTCCGCTTATTCCCATCAGCGTCTTGTCCCTGTAAATTTCTTTCGCCGTATAAGTTGAATCCCAATATTTGAAACTGTCACCAGATCCAAGCTCCGCTCTCACAGCGTCCATGAATTCCTTTATTTCTACAGGAACGTCGACCGTCAGATCATTATGCATCCTATCAAGCACGTAAACGCAGAGCCTCTTAATCTCCAGCGTCTCGCTGAGTGACGAGCCGAACAATCCCGGCAGTCCGTTCAGCGCGTCGTACCAGTCCGGCTTGTCGGCTTCCATTTCAATGCCGATACCTTCCGCGTCGAATGACGCCGCCTTGTTCACGGCAATGCAGAGCAGCTTCGATATCAGCGTGGTCCTGTATATGCCGTCCTTGCCGAAATTCGTCCTCATCAAATGCCTGTCGCGGCTCCTGCCGTATATTGCGTCTCCCTTTTCCTCGTCCTCAGCGATGCTCTTGTACTGGCGTATCTTCCCGTTGAAGTTGTGATATTTGTCTATCCTGTCAGCGACGATGTGGTCGTTGTCGAAGTAGGTGAATATCTTTTCGTTGAACAGAATGCCGTTGATCCTGTCGGGATAGATATATTCAAAACTCTCCAGCAGGTCGATGTTATATGAGAAATGATCCGTCCAGTAACCCTCTCCGTGGTCCGCCTCCTCGGCCCTGCTGGACTTTCTCATAAGGCTCTGCAGGAATTCTTCCCTGGAGGTCTTGAACGAAGCGCCGGCGTTCTCCATCATCCTGAGCAGGTCTCCAAGAACAAAAGGTTGCAGTATCACATCCTTAAGCCCCGCCATCTCGTTGTTCAAATGCTCTTTCACAAGTCCGGCGGCCGCGCCTTCGTCCTCCACGAAATACTTGCTGCCAAGGACCACCAGAGGATTGAACCCGTCCAGCTGAACGAGGTTCATGAACCTTACGATGTTGTACTCGGCCACGTCGGGATTGAAAAAGACGTCGTATCTGCGGTTCTGGTTGACGTCCCTGTAATTTCCGTTGCCCTGGGAAAAGTACGTAGGCAGGAGCTTGAAGTCGTTGTAGTCGCGCTCCATGTCGCCGTGCTTCCTGTAATAAGCGTAAAAGCACTTGTTGCCAAGCGTGATGGGAAGCCCGCCTCTCATCACGTTGTCCAGGAAGGTCTGGCGGGAATAAAGATCGAAGCTCTTTGATGAGCTCTTCGTATCGATAAGCGATATTATCTCTTCGATAAGCCGCCTGTTTTGCTCCGCTTTTATTTCAATGAACTTTTTGCTCGATATCCTTTTTTTGACCGCGTTGAGCGCGTCCACGCTCTCTATCCTTCCTATGATCGATATCAGTTCGAAAGAACTTTTTGCCGGGACGGACAGCGCCTTGTGCGAGAACGCGCTCGGAATGAACCCTTCCGCCACCTGAATGTCCGGAACGACAAAATCCTTCCGAATGAAGTTCTTCGGAAATTCCATGCTCGTCACTTCGTCGAACACGGCTTTGGTATTGACTATTATCCTTGTCGGCGAAGTCTTGCCGCCCTGATCGACGAAAGAGACCAGAAAATTACCTTCTTCAATGACCCGCGTTTCCGCGATATCCGCGGGGGTCACTTTCAGTTTGAAGAACGGCGCGTCGTTCTCCAGATTTTTCACTGTGCTCCATGCCTGCGTTGTCTGGCTCATGTTCTTCAGCAGGCTGTCGGCGAAGCCGCAGGGGATGAGCGCCGGCATGCCGTCAATAACCTCGATCTTTTTATTTGATGATGACTTGTTGGTTACCTTTAGCGTCCTGACCAGCGCGGGGAACTTTTCGTTGGGCAGAGTGAAGTAATTGACCTCCACCGTCAGACCCAGCTCCTTGTTCTCTTCTTTGATGGTCAGGTCGTAGGGGGTTATCCTCATCTCGCTTTTCTTTTCCGATCTTTCGCTGAAAGGCTCATGGAATTTTCCGTTCACCTTAAGGAAGGTCCTGAAGCCGTGGAGCGCCACCATCTGATATGTCTTATTGGCCGGCAGGAACTCCATCATCTCGCCGTTCTTGTCCTGAATGCCGAAGGACGAAATGCACTGTCCGCGGTTCGCGTAAAAGACCCACATGGGTGTGCCGTAAAGGCCGGCTATTCCGGGGAAAAAGCTCGAAAAGGTGGCCGAGGAATTGTAATTCTCTATTATGAACGCGTTGTCATCGGAAATATAATATTTCACTTTATCCATAGAGTGGAAAAATTATACAATAGAAAGGAGGACGATGCCAGACTATTCGACGGTCACCGATTTCGCCAGGTTCCTCGGCTGGTCGACGTGGCATCCTCTTTTGATCGCGATGTAGTAGGCAAGCAGCTGAAGCGGCACCACCGCAAGAATTACTAGTATTAATAATACCCAAAAAATGTTATGCGTTGTCACTAACTTGAATTATTTCTTGTAAATATTGTCAGCATGTTCAAAGATTTCGTCACTGAATAAGTCATACATTTCATTCCAAGTTATTAGTTTGTCAAAAGAGGAATTAAACTTTTTACGGCACAAACTTTCATATTTTGAAGAGATTAATCCTATAATAAGTATTTCTACATTATTGCCCAGGAGTCGTTTTATATCATTTCTGTCAACTTTATTAAAATGCTTCACTTCAATATGCTTAAACCCTCTTTGTGCTTTTGCTTCTAAGAGAACAATTGTGTTTTTAGAAAACAAGCATAAATCAAAGGTTCTTGAGCGATGAAACCCTGTTGTTGATCGGTTATTTAGTTTTAAGAAATCCCTATAGAGCGAAACCTCAAAGGCGATCTCCCACTCGACTTTTTCGTCCAGATTACAACCTTTGAGGTTTAAATAATGTACAAATTTGTCTTCATGGTTTCTTATCGCCCAGTATAAATGACAGCAGAATAATCGCTCCGACCTCGAAATGTCGCACCATCTTTTATTATCACCCAAATAACTAAAACCCATTTGGTTACTTCCTATTTAAATGCGCAATTCCTCTTATTGTTTTGCTGAAGGTATTTCGTAGTTTGTGAGATCACCCTCAACGGGACCTTTTACCAAACCAACATTAGGAGCATACCAAAAAAATAATTCCTCTGAATTATTTTTGTTACCTGCTACATACCAATAGTACTTAATCTTTGCACAGTTCTTGAATGTTCCAGCTTTGGTTTTAACTGTTTCAAATTTTATGACTTTGCTATAAAACTCTGAGCCATCACTATCATCCACCCCAACCAGCCAGGTAGACCCGACTTTTAGCGGATATTTAAGGATTACCCATGGAGGATCGTAGTTAATCGTCTTTTCGCCAACAACCTCGTTTATTATGGTTTTGCCAAAATCATACAAATCGTTATTGCTAGAATCTTCAGCATAAACATGGTTAATTGTATTTGTGAATACAGAACTGGGGCCGGTCATAATATCTTTTTCCTCAACCATAAAAGATGGGTTTCCTTGTGGGTTTATAAAGGAACTAACAATCTTCTTTGTGGTAGACATGCTGCCACCCTTGAGAAGGAGTAATTGATATTGCCATTTAGCATTTAATGAATGAGGGAAGTAATTAACCGTATTGGCAAAAGACAAACCATTGCACAGATATATCAACAACACGACAAAAACAATACTAGCTAGACGTTTCATTTTCTTCCCCCTCCTTAAGGGTTTTATTCTAACCCATTTGAATGGTTTTCAAAAGAAAGTTCGATATTTCGTTGAGAGGGAAAAATTATTCTACCGTCACCGATTTCGCCAGGTTCCTTGGCTGGTCAACATGGCACCCTCTTTTGATGGCGATGTAGTACGCCAGCAGCTGAAGCGGCACCACCGCAAGTATCGGGGACAGGGATTCCGTCGTGTGCGGGATAAAAATCACTTCATCAGCCTTTTCGCAAATGTCCTTGTCGCCCTCGACCGCGATAGCTATGACCTGTCCGCCCCTTGCTTTCACTTCCTCGATGTTCCCGAGTATCTTTTCATATCTTCTGCCGCCGAGAGCGAGAACGACCACCGGCATGTTCTTGTCTATCAGGGCGATGGGACCGTGCTTCATTTCAGCGGCGGGATATCCTTCAGCGTGGATGTAGGAAACTTCCTTCAGCTTCAGCGCGCCCTCAAGCGCGATGGGAAATCCTTTTCCGCGGCCCAGGTACATTGCGTTGTTATTTTTGTAGAGCTTTTCCGAAAGACGCTCTATCTTATCTTCCTGGTCGAGTATCAGCTCTATCTTCTGCGGTATCTCCGAAAGGTCATTTAACATTTTTTCGGCGTCCGACCTGTTCAGCTGTCCTTTAAGTGCGGCAAGATATATCGTGAACAGATATATCACTACCAGCTGGGAAGTAAATGCTTTCGTTGATGCCACGCCTATCTCCGGCCCCGCAAAAGTGTAAAGGACCCCGTCAGATTCGCGCGCGATGGAGCTTCCCTCAACGTTGCAGATGCTGAGCACTTTCGCGCCGCGGGATTTTGCTTCCCATACGGCGCCCATCGTGTCCGCCGTTTCGCCGGACTGAGATATCGCTATTATCAATGTGTTCTCGTCGACTATCGGATGCCGGTATCTGAACTCCGCAGCGTATTCCACTTCGCACGGCACCTTTACGAACTGCTCTATCAGGTATTCGCCGATCAATCCCGCGTGCCAACTTGTGCCGCAGGCCGTGAATATCACGCGGTCCACTTTCTTTAAAGCGGCATCGGTCAGCTCCAATTCCTCGAAATGCAGCGAGTAGTCGTCCTTTATGCGTCCGGCGACGCAGTCCCGTATGGCGCGGGGCTGCTCGTTTATTTCCTTCAGCATGAAATGCGCGTATCCGCCTTTTTCCGCTGAGACCGGGTCCCAGGAGACAAGCGTCACTTCCTTGTTGATCGGCTTGCCGGAAAGGTCCGTGACCTTCGCGCCGCTTTTCGTGACGACAGCCATCTCATTGTCGCCCATGAAGATGACCTTTTTTGTGTATTTGATGAGAGCGGGAATGTCGGACGCGATGAACGTCTCCCCTTCGCCAAGCCCTATCTTCAGCGGGCTTCCGCGTTTCGCGACTATTATCTTGTCGGGATCGTTCTTTGTCAGCACAGCCACCGCAAAAGAGCCTTCCAGCAGGAGAAGCGTCTTTCTTACGGCTTCTTCAAGACCATCATTTGAGAACTTTTCTATAAGATGGGCGATGACCTCGGTATCGGTCGTTGACTTGAACACATGTCCGTCGGCTGCCAGCTCGCGTCTCAGAGTGAGATAATTCTCGACGATGCCGTTATGGACGACCGCGATCTCGCCTTTGCAGTCGGTGTGAGGATGGCTGTTCTCGTTGGAAGGCCTGCCGTGCGTCGCCCATCTGGTGTGCGCGATGCCGACGTGGCTGTCCAGGTCTTTGCCGCCGTCCAGCAGCTTTTCAAGCTCGGCTATCTTGCCGGCGCATTTCCTTACTATCAGCCCGCCGTTCTCTATGACTGCAACGCCTGCGGAATCATATCCCCTGTACTCGAGTTTTTTCAGTCCCTCTATCAGGAGGGATACGCTTTGTTTGTCGCCGATGTATCCGAATATGCCGCACATAAATTAAATCCCAAACCCCAAATCCAAAATCCCAACGAAGGAATAATTAATATAATATGTCCGAAGGACACAATGTTGGGATTTGGTCATTGGGATTTTTTTCATTGTTTTAAAACCCCGTCAATTTCCGACTTTGCCAGATCAAGCTGCTTTTTTATTTCACCGGCCTTGAAACCGCCTTCATACGTGTCAGTCACATATTCCCACATTATGCCGAACCTCCTGGTGAGCACCGGCTCAAGAAGTCCCCAGGCGGGAATGCAGGGATAAGTGTTGCCGTAGAGCACGGCTTCCTTGAACACTCTTCTGTTCGGATCGGACGAGAAGAATGGATCGTTGAAAGCTTCGCGTCTGGTCGGCAGGAACCCGGTCACCTTTGCGTAGTCTACCTGCTGTTTCAGAGCGGTCAGATACTTAATGACCTTGAAAGCTTCCTCAGGATGTTTGGCCTGCTTGAAAATACCCAGGTCCGATCCGCCGACGAAAGTGAACCTGCCCTTCGGTCCCTTCGGATATGGCGCGACCGCGAAATTCCTGGAAGTGAGCGAACCCTCCGCTCCGCCCTGGCCGGGAGGAGTGGTCAGCGTCTTGACTTCATATGGCCCGTCGAAATAGATGGCGCAGGAGCCGTTGTTGAAGTTGGACGATACCTGCGCGGTGTTCAATTCAAGATACTCGATCGGGACATAGCCTTTTCTCACAAAATCGATGTAGAAAGAAATACCTTTTAAAGCTTCATTCGAATTTATAACGGCGTGCTTCCTGTCGGTGCCTATATAATCGCCGCCGGCCCCCCATATCCACGGAGCCAGGTTGTGTATGACGTTCCAGTCGTTCTTGCCCGACATGCCCAGAGGAGCAACCTCCAGACCGTCGATGGAAACGTTCGCGTCCTTCAGTTTCTTGAGAGCTTTGTCAAATGACTGCCAGTTATCCAGCTCTTTCGGGTCCACTTTCGCTTCGCGCAGGACGTCGGTCCTGTAGAACATTGCTCTGCAGTCCATGAACCACGGGATCGCCGTTACCTGGCCGGAACCTTCTAAGCCCGTTGATCTCCAGGCAGCCGGAATAAAAGCGTTCTTTCCGCCGACCTCTTCGACCCTGTCCTTAAGATCGAGCAGCGCGTTCATTCCCGAGATCGAACCCACCCACGTTGAGCCTACCTGTACAAGGTCCGGAACGTCGCCGGAAGTGGCGGCCGTGGTTATCTTTGTCCAAGCCGCGCCCCAATCGACGGAAGTTATCTTGACCTTTATTCCGGGATTCTGAGCCTCGAAGTCCTTCATAAGCTTTTCAAGGTCGCCGATCGGCTCCATCGAATTCGGCATCACCCACATTTCAACCGTTACTTGACCGGGTTTTGATCCGTTATTTGATTTTCCGCATCCGATCAACGCGACAGACAACATCAACACGAGGGAAAACAGGAAAAATTTGCGCACGATATGCCTCCTTTAGTGAATTGGAAAACAGGCGTAATTATATCAAAAATGCGGAAAACGAGCAAACCCCACATTTAAATGTGGGGGATCCTAACGATACCGCCTTGAAAATCGCCGTTAAAAATGTATAATGCTTGGCCTATGTGGAAACAGGTCAAGAAATACAAATTCGCGTATTTGTTCCTTGCTCCTACCGCCATCGCAATGTTCTTCCTGCATCTTCTGCCCATCGTGCAGGGCATCTATATGGCATTCCTCCAGCTCAACCAATTCACTCTCAGCAGATATCTGCTGGCTCCTTTTGTCGGGTTCGATAATTTTTATAACGTACTCATCAACGCGCAAAGCCCCATCAGGCTTGGACTTTTCGAGGCTATCAGGAATACGGTCATATATACCATCGCGGTCACGCTAGGCACGCTCTGGGTCGGGCTCATCGTCGCGCTGATGGTGAACAGGAAATTTCGCGGCAGGTCGCTTGTCCGGACGCTTTTCCTTTTTCCGTGGATCGTGCCGACCTATGTTACCGGACTTTTGTGGGGATTCATGTGGCAGAAGAATATCGGCATCATCAACATGGTTCTGGTGGATTACCTCCACCTGCTCCCTTCAAAGCCTTTCTGGCTGCTCGGTCCCAACACTCTCTGGGCCATCATAATCCCGACGGTCTGGCGATACTGGCCGCTCTCCATGCTGATGCTCCTCGCCGGGCTTCAGACCATACCGGATGAACTGTATGAAGCGGCGGACATCGACGGGGCTTCGCCGTGGAGGAAATTCTGGATGATCACATTTCCTCTTCTCAAACCTGTCTGGGCGATATTGATCCTTTTCGGCCTCATATATAATGTATATTCTTTCAACATCGTCATCATGATGTTCGGTTTCGGCGCGGGATTTCCCGGCGAATGGGGCGACCTTATGATGACCGACATATTCAGGAACTCCTTCCAGCGATGGGACTTCGGCACGGGGGCGGCCACTTCGGTCCTGCTTCTCATCGTGATGATCGGGATTGTGAACATCTGGTTCAAGTACTATCAGTCCTCCGAAGAATACAGATAATCAATCATGGTCCAGATCGACGAGATCACCCGCAAGAAGCTTCTCAAATTCCAGGTCAACGAGATCACCGAATATCACATCTACGCCAAACTTTCTGCCCTGACGAAGGATGCTCACAACGCCAGTGTCCTGAAGAACATCTCGGGAGATGAGCTTCGCCACTACGGCGAATGGAAAAAGATCACCGGTGTCGAAGTCAGGCCCGACAGAATGAAATATTTTTTCTACGTCATCGTCTCGACCATTTTCGGCGTAACTTTCGGGATCAAGCTCATGGAGGGCGGAGAAGGCGGAGCTCAGACGGCTTACGGGAAGATCACAACTCAGATTCCGGAAGCGGAGGCCATACTTAAGGATGAACAGAAGCACGAAAAGAGCCTCATCGCCATGATAGACGAGGAAAAGCTCAAGTACGTCGGGAGCATGGTTCTTGGCCTGAACGATGCGCTGGTGGAGCTCACCGGGACTCTGGCTGGATTGACGTTCGCTCTTCAGAATACGCGCATCGTCGGAATGGCTGGACTCATCACCGGCATCGCGGCCGCTCTGTCCATGGCCGCTTCGGAGTATCTGTCAAAAAAATCGGACGCGGGGGAAAAAGATCCCGTCAAGGCTTCATTTTATACCGGGATGGTCTACATATTCGCCGTGGTTCTTCTTGTTCTTCCTTATTTTATCTTCCACAGCTTTATCTTCGCTTTGCTGGCGACGCTCATCGTTGTCGTTGTTCTGATATACGTTTTTACTTTCTATATCTCGGTCGTCAAGGAAATATCTTTCAAGGAGCGCTTCCTTGAAATGTTGTTCGTCAGCTTTGGAGTGGCGTTCCTCAGCTTCATCATCGGCCTTCTGGTGAGGCAATTCCTCGGAATAAGCATGTAAGAACGCTCCGTCAGGTCAATTTGATTTTCATCTTTCCGTCGGTTATAATTACCGCTCAAGATAATATTTAGAAGGAGAACCGATAAATGGCAAAAGTATACATATTGGACGTGACCAACAGGGACGGAGTACAGACATCAAGGCTGGGCCTCGCGAAACTGGAGAAGACCATTATCAACATGATGTTGAACGAGATGGGAATTTTCCAGTCTGAATTCGGGTTTCCTTTCACGCACCACGAAAAGAATTATCTCAACGCGAACATAGAGCTTGCGGACATGGGCGTCCTGAAACCTATCAGGCTCGAAGGCTGGTGCAGGGCGATAAAAAGGGATGTTGACCTTGCTTACAAGCTTGTCCCCAAACTGAAGCACGTGAACGTTTCGGGCTCCACCTCGGACATAATGCTTGAGAGCAAGTTCCTGGGCAAGACCACGCGTGCAGATGTCATAACAAAAATGGTCGAATCGGTCAAAGCCGCTTACGCTTACGGCGCTGAAAGCGTCGGCGTTAACGCGGAAGACGCTTCCCGTTCCGATATGAAATTCCTCATCGAATACGCGCTCGCCGCGAAAGAAGCCGGCGCGAAAAGACTCCGTTACTGCGATACTCTGGGCGCGGACGATCCTCAGACCATTTATGACAGGATCAATGAGATAGCGAAGAAGACAAAGATGGCAATGGAAATGCACTGCCACAATGACCTTGGTATGGGCGTGGCTGTTTCATGTGCCGGAGCAAAAGGCGCGGTTGATGCCGGACAGGACGCTTACATAAATACTACCGTCAACGGCGTTGGCGAAAGGGCCGGAAATGCGGATATGTTATCCGTTCTTCTCGCTCTGAAATATGCCAGCGGCTTTAAGGACAAGAACCTTTTTCCGGAAGGGATCGATCTCTCCAAATCCTGGGAGATAGCCAACTACGCTTCATACGCATTCAGGATCCCGATTCCGATAAATCAGGTCGGCGTGGGCGGCAATGCTTTCGCGCACGAATCCGGCATTCACGCCGACGGCGCGCTGAAGGACAGAAGAAATTACGAGCTGTACGAGTTCGAAGAGCTTGGCAGGGGACAGCCCGAGCTTGTTGATACCGGCAGGTTGATCACCGTAGGCGAATACAGCGGCATAAAAGGTTTCAGGAACGTTTACGGCAAGATGGAAGTGGAGTTCAAGGACGACGCGGAAGCGGAGAAGATACTGGAGCTCGCCAGGTACGCCAACGTTCACACCCAAAAACCGCTCACAAGAAGAGAGCTCATGTTCGTCGCGAAATATCCAGACATCGCGAGAAAGATAATGACGGTAACTCCGGAATGAAGGTCCTCATAATCCTTGGAAGCGAGTCCGACATTCCTCAGGTGGAGGGCACAAAAAAGCTCCTTAAGGATTTTAAGGTCCCATTCGATCTTGTCGTCGCTTCAGCTCACAGAAAACCCAAAGAAGTAATGAAGATCGCGGCATCGGCGGAGATCGAAATATGACGTTGTCATCGCGGCGGCCGGAATGGCGGCTCACCTTCCCGGAGTTGTCGCGTCACATACGATACTGCCGGTCATCGGCATTCCTCTTGAATCCAAAGGCCTCGAAGGTTTTGACGCGTTTATTCGATAGTCCAGATGCCTCGCGGGAGTTCCAGTGGCTACGGTCGCTATCGGCGGATCGAAGAACGCGGCCATACTGGCCATCCAGATAATGAGCATTAAATATCCGAAGTTGAAGGTCGCGATGAAAGCCCTGAAGCATAAAATGTCGAAAGGAGTGAAGATATAAATCCCAATTACAAAAGCCCAAATCCCAACAATGTGTCCTTCGGACATATATAATAAATAATTCCTTGTTGGGATTTGAGATTTGGGATTTGACTCTACTGTAGGGAGGATTTTATGGCCAACTGGATCGACGTTATAGCGTTATGGCGGTGGCCTTCTTCGTCTTCTACGGGATACAGAAGGGAGTCATGAAGACCTTCTTGATGTTTTCGCCGTGCTTCTCGCCATTTTCTTTGCGGGCCAGTTCTACCGCGTGCTTTCATACACCATCATGCCTTTCCTGAAGGCCCAGGACCAATCGGTCTATGCCATTACCTTCATCATCTTCTGGATCATAGCTTTTGCCCTCCTGGAGCTTTTCGTCGGATTCATTATCAAGCTGGTCATGTGTCGTTCATTGGCTACCGTTGAGATCTCTTGGCGGCGCGCTGCTTGGCCTCATTCAGGGGATACTCATCGCCGGCATCGCCATCCAGCTGAGCCTCATGCTGCCGCTTTCATCAGCGTTAAGAACATATTTTCGTCGTCGATTCTCAAAAGCATATCCGTCCCGACGCTTAACAAAGTCTTACTCTTCGATTTTCAGCATGTTCCCGAAGATCGACCTTCTTCATTCAGGAGAATGTTCTGCCTGTAATGCCGGAGACAGGAAACGTTCCGCAGTGCCGTCAAAACCATCCATTCCGCCGAAAGAAAAGCTCAACTTATAAAATGCGCCGCTCCCGCAGCTCTTTTTACCGCCGCAATACCGTTGCAGTCGCAAGAGAGTTGCTTGGTAAATTCATCATCAGGAAGATCGGGCGCAGGAAATTGGTCGGCAAAATAGTCGAGACGGAAGCATATCACGATAACGATCCGGCCAGTCACGCTTACAGAGGCATCACACCGCGCTGCGCGCCGATGTTCGAAGAACCAGGCCATGCGTATGTTTATTTTATCTACGGCAACCATTACTGCCTGAATTTTGTGACCGAAAGATACGGCAAAGCAGGAGCGGTCCTTATCCGCGCCATAGAGCCGGTCAGCAATATCAAGACGCCAACCATGACGGACCAGGAAAATTGACGAAGGCTTTGAAGATCGACAAGAAATTCAACAGGGCGGACCTGACAAGAGGAAAACTCATTATCACGGTCGGAAAACGGGAGAAGTTTGATATAATACGTGCGAAAAGGATAGGCCTTTCAAAAGCGTCAAATAGGAAATTAAGATTCTATATCAAGGGGAATAAATATGTGTCCTAGACCTAAACGCAAATACGTTATCCTCGTCGGCGACGGAATGGCGGACCGCCCGCTCAAACAGCTTGGCGGAAAGACCCCGCTTGAAGCTGCGGATACTCCGAACATGGACTTCATGGCACGGAACGGCGTCTGCGGAATGGTCAACACCATACCCAAAGGCATGCATGCCGCTTCTGACGTCGCCAATCTTTCCCTGTTCGGCTACGACCCGAAAAAATATTACACCGGCCGCGGGCCGCTTGAAGCGCTCAACATGGGCATTAAGCTGAAAAAAGGCGACGTTGCTTTCCGCTGCAACACGGTCACGGTAAAGAACGGCATCATGGCGGATTTCAGTGCGGGACACATCAAGACAAAAGATTCATCGAAATTGATCAAATTCCTCGACAGGGAAATGGGGAACAAAAAATTCAGGTTCTATCCGGGCGTCAGCTACAGGCATCTCATTGTGATCAACGGTGTTGGCGAGCGCACCATTTGTACGCCACCTCATGACATAAGCGGCCGGAAGATCGATCCTTATCTTCCCAAAGGTCCGGACGCGGACGTGATAAAGGAGATAATGTTCGAAGCCTCCGAGCTCCTCAGCGAACTTGAATGGAACAGGACAAAATGCAACATGATCTGGCTTTGGGGGCAGGGAAGCACTCCGTGCATGCCCCTGTTCAAGAAAAAATTCGGATTGTCCGGGTCCGTCATCTCCGCGGTCGATCTTATAAAAGGCATTGGCATAGCTATCGGGGTCAAACCCATAAACGTGCCGGGAGCCACGGGATATCTTGATACGAATTATGCCGGAAAAGCGAAATACGCCATCGATTCTCTGAAGAAGAACGATTTTGTTTTTGTTCACGTTGAATCTCCGGATGAATCCGGTCATGAAGGGAACTTGAAGCACAAGATGAAGGCCATCCAGGATTTCGACAGGTTCGTTGTGGGGAACATCCTTAAAGGATTGGAACAATTCGATGATTACAGAGTGCTTGTGCTTCCGGACCATCCGACGCCGATAGCCCTAAGGACGCACTCAGCCGACCCCGTGCCTTTCGCGATATACGATCCAAAATCCGACCACGCCTGCCGGCAGGCAGGAATTCTAAATTCGAAATTCCAAGGATATTCGGAAAAAGAATGCATGAGGTCAAAACTGAAGTTCAAGAGCGGTCCAGACCTGATCGATCATTTCTTAAGATCGCATCGATCCTTCAAATAAGCTTCGGGTAAATGTAATTGAGCAGAACCTTCAACGTGGCCGATACGGGAAGCGCGAGGAATATTCCCAGCACCCCGGCGACCTTTGCCCCGACGAACAGAGCGAACATGACAACTATCGGATGAACGTGAATGAACTTTCCCACTATGTTCGGTATCACTATCAGGTCCTCCATCTGCCTCAAAATAAAATAAGCGCAAATGACTATTATGGTAAGAGAAAAGTTCGTAAGCCCCCACGCGAGCGAGGTCTGATTGAACGCGACAAGCGCTGCCAGAGTGGTGGCGACTATCGGCCCGATTATCGGGACGACCTCAAGCGTGCCCGTGGTCAGGCAGAGAACGAAAGCGTAATGCACTCTTAGCAGGCTAAGGATGATCCAGCTCGCAATGCTCATTATGAATATAAGGATGACCTGTCCTCTTATGTAGGCGCCCAGCGTTTCGTTGATATCGGTCGCAACAGACGTGATCTCTCTTCTATATTTGGCGGGAAAGAGAAGCAGGAACAGCTTTATGTATTTCTCGCCGTCCAGCAGAAGATAGAATGTTATGACCAGATAGGCCGAGATAGCGATGAACCGTTCCATAAGCCCGAAGAATACAGGAACGGCGAACGTTTGCGCCTGCTCCCTTACCCAGATCAGGAATTTTCCCAGAGTATCACCGAAGTTGATCTCGAGTCCGAATAAATTCTCTTTTCCCATCCCCAGGATCTTTCCCATGAAAGATGTTCCATTCGTGCCTCCCAGTCCGAATATTTCCGATATCTCGTTGTTTATTATCGGGATCACGTAAAGAAGCGACCAGTAAACTATGAAGGCGATCACTATATAGACCAGCAATATCCAGAAAACCCTCGGAATGTTCGTCCGGGTCTCCAGCATGTCGATGAGCGGAGCGAAAAGATAGGCTGTTATTATCGCCCAGATGAACGGATGTATTATCTGGCTTGAATATCTCAGAACGAAAATGACGAACAGAACGATAAGGATGATGGTAATGGATTTTGCGACAGGCGAGAACTTGATGCCTTTTCTCTTTTTCAGGGACCGTTTTTTCGTAACAAGCCAATCGAAAACTGACGGCATAGGAAAATTATAACATACTTGAGCATCTGCTGCCCGTGTTATATGATGTCTGGGCAATGACAAAACCTCTTTTTCTTATGCTCATCTGTTTAGTGCTTGTTCAGCCTTGTTCAGGCATGTCCATGCCTCCAGTATCAGAGGAAGTCGCGGCGCCTTCAGTCGTTTTCAGCATGTCAGTAGGTTCTTCCGGAGCCAACACATCGAACATGCTTTATCCTCGGGGCGTCTGTACCGCTTCTTACGGAGGCGTAAGCAGCGGATCGGGAAGCATTTTTGTTTCCGATACCGGCAACAACAGGGTAGAGGTGTTTGACAGCAACGGTAATTTCCTCAACCAGATAGGCGGATACGGAAGTGCGCAGGGAAATTTGAATTCTCCCGCCGGCATTGCTGTAGACAGCAGCCTGCATTTATATGTCGTTGATAAGGGCAACAGAAGGGTCCAGAAATTCGACATAAACGGCAATTTCCTGTCCCAATTCGGATCTTTTGGAACTGATCCCGGGAAATTCTATGATCCGCTTGGCATCGCCGTTGATGCATGGGGCAGAGCTTACATTGCTGATTCCAGCAACAACCGAGTCGAAAAATTCGATGAGAATGGATCCTTTGAGAGTTCGATAGGATCGATGGGCTGGGCACAAGGAATGTTCAACGCTCCTTCTGATGTTGCCCTAGATTCTGACAGGTGTATTTACGTCGCGGATACGGGGAATGACAGGATACAAAAACTCACCGAGTATGGCACTCCTATCCTTATTATAGGGAAGACAGGGAATGGGAACGGCGAGTTCCATTATCCGGCCGGCGTAGCAGTAGACGCCAAGTATATATATGTAAGCGACAGCGGCAACAACAGGATCCAGATATTCAACAAGAACGGGCTCTTTTTATATTCATTCGGCAAAACAGGGATCAATTCCGAGGAATTCAACGATCCTACTGGCATAGCCGCAGGCCCTAACGGCACGTTGATAGTTGCCGACACGAACAACCACAGAGTTCAGGTTTTCAAGGTAACCCCTGCGCAATAACCATTTTCGGACCGATTGTTGTCTGTTTCGACATCATATATAGCCTATTTCGACAGTAATACTGCGACCATTTTGAAACATTTACTGCTCAAACGCTTAATTTTAACCCCATCGATTTAGCGGGAAAATTGCTGGGAATATAGGTATATCCACCTTCCTTTATGCTGGAAGCGGAGAGTAAAGGCGGCAGAAAATGAAAAAATTACTATTTACATGTTTTATCGTGGTAGTAAGCATTTCCCACTGCTACTGCTCTCCGCTTCGATTATTGGCTATGGGCGACATGCAGGGAATATTGGATGACGACAGCGATTATCTGTATGACATCGGTTTCCTTGCCGTGACGGCGAAGAACAATGTTTCGATATCAAATCTTAGCAATTCATTTAAGGAAAGCCTTCCGCAGAACAATTTCACACCCGCATACCCAAGTGATGTCTTGGACCTTAGCAGGTCCGGAGACAGGAGCGCTTCGGACGTTGATGCGGTTTATAGATTTAGTTCGTGGTCGGCCATGTGCCTGCATTATCAGGATCAATCCAAATCATATAATTCTTCATACGTTGTTTCTACAAGCGAAACCGACCAATTAAGCAGGCAAGGGACTACAGATCAGGCGATGGTCGGACTTGGCTTTGACGTCGCGGACTGGATGTCGATAGGTCTTGGATATGATTATTATTCTTCTTTGGACAAGTATGACGGAACACAGGCTTCAAGGACCGGTGTGCGCTGCGAAGAGACCGGCTTGTCGCAAGGGATGTTCTACGGAGTATTGTTCCACAGCCCGTCTTTTTATTTCAGCCTCGGGTTAGGCGGCAATGACATGAGCCAGTTGACTACAAAGGACCTTGCAGGCAACGAGATCCGGTCATACCAGATAGAAGGTCCTGCAAATGCGCATTTGTTAATAGGCGGGAAAATGTTCGACGGCAAGCTCGGCCTTCGTTACGGCGCCTTCATCCACAAGACCCCTGAAGGATTGGAAGGAAGAAGCCTCATGGGAATGCAGATCATTCCCGTAAAGTGGATCACGATCGGAGCCGGATACATCATGGACATTTATGAATGGTCATGCGCTTACAAAACTAATTTCGGCCTTGAATGGGCTTTCACGGATGCATTCAAGTTCCGATGCGGGATCATCAACAAGACGACCTATTCATACAGTATCCAGGATCAGGTAGGCGATTATTGGTGGAGTGACTATGAAGGCAAGGAAGTTTCATCCACAGATTACACCGCTGGTTTCGAATATGACATAAACGATAGTCTTGCCCTGGAGTGCGCATACAAGAATTATCAAAGCGTTGACGGCAGCTACGATGACTGGATGGCGGCTTCGCAGTACCTGGCTTATGATAACTATTTCGATTCAGCATCATCTGACAGGAATTCGGAGGGGATCGTCAGCCTAAGGTATTTTTTCTAGAAGGAGGATTGTCATGAGAAGAGCCATATCGGCAATGCTGATCGTAAGTGTTCTGATGACGGGCGTGATCCCCGCTTTTGCTTTTGACAAGCAGATGCTTGTAAAGCTGAATCCTCTGCCGTCGGATCGTCTCGGAAAAATGGCGCAGGAGAGTGTTGCGAACAAGAAGGTTCCCGCCGTCATCCTAGGGCTTCTGGGCTGCGGCATATTATCTGCCGCGTCCAACATTGGCAGCGTGGCCACAAGCGTGCAGGTGATAGGAGGCCTTTTTATCGTTGAGGCCGGATTTCTTTATTTCATGCCGACGCCTCTGGAGATAGATAAAAATACGCTTGAGGGACTTAAGCTAACCGCGGATGACAACGAACTCGGAGCTTATTACAAGATCAAGTCGCAAGCGGAAGAGGAGAGGGTGGCGAGGCAGACGATGGGGATGATGTTCATGCTTTCCGGCGCAGCCATGATCGTGGCAGTGGGCGGATATAGTGCCGGATACTCACAAGTTATTCTCGGTACGAGCGGTCTTGTTTACCTGGCGCTGGGTGCGGTCTCCTATTTCATGCCGACGGAGATGGAGAACGTAGCAAGCGGTATCGACTCGGAAATGGCGGGGAGCGGAGAAGCAAAGGAGGCTAACAAGTGAAAGCAATGTCCATATTCCTAATATCGGTGATCTTGACGGGTGTGATTTTGGTGCCTTCATTCGCGGACGTCAGCGTGCCCCAAAAAGGCACCATGCAGCTCAACCTGGAGGTAACTGACCCGGGCGGTACGGACACTGTTACGGACACGGTCGTCTTGAAGAACATCAAAGCTTCTGAGATAGAACCTTTCATCAGGACAAGGCTATCACGCTACGGAGCGGTCCAGGTGAACGATGCCCTCAACATGCTTATCATCACAGATCTTGAGAAAAAGGTCGTGGATCTTATTAAAACATCCAGGACGCTGGATGTTGCAGGATTAAATGGTTTTCTTCGGTTAGATACTGTCATTGTTCCTTTAAAGAACATACAGGCGTCATCCATAAGCGATCTGGTGAAAGAGAAACTGTCCTCTGACGCGGTCGTAAAGGTCAACAGCGACCTGAATGTTCTCATCATTACCGACGTCAAAAGCAAAATCGATGAGGCGCAGACCCTCATATCTCAGCTGGATATCCCTGTCAGGCAGGTGATGATTGAAGCGAAGATAGTGGAGCTGAACAGCGATTCCGATTCAAAATATGGAACGGACTGGCAGAACATATTACAGTCTGCGCAGGCTTCAGCGAGCTACGGCGAAGGCAATATGGATGCGGGGGGCAACCAAAGATATCAAACGGCGCAGGCAAGTACGATGCTTACGCTTCAGGGGCTGGATTCAGTCCTCGGTATTTTGACCAAAGATGGGACGGCTAAGATACTTTCAAGCCCGAGGATCGTCACTTCTAACAACAAGCTGGCGACGATCAGATCGGGCGACAAAGTTTATTATTTGAACCAGTACGGAAACTATTCATCGGATGCCGATTCACATACGGGAATATCTGCATACTCTTCCAACAGCACAAATGTTGATGCTGATAATGACTCCGCTATGAACGTTTCAAAGACAACGAACGAGAATTACGTGAATGCGGACCTCAGCCTCTGCGTTACTCCACACATCGTTTCCGAAGACCTTGTCACGCTGGATATACACGCGAGCGTCGGAGACCTTGTAGGCTGGGGGCCTGCGGGAACGCCGATCATTTCACAGAGGTCCGCGAACAGCACCGTGACGGTGAAGAACGGCGAAGTATTCGTGATGGGAGGCCTCAAAAAGGATTCTACTGTAAAGAGCGTGGAGCACGTTCCTGTCCTGGGATATATACCGATAATAGGATTTTTCTTTTCGAGCGAAAAAGAACGCGTGATTTCCAACGATGTGGTCATTTTCGTCACGCCAACGGTCTTGAAAGATGCCGTCAGCAAAGTAGCTGAAGGTCAATAAGTTATAAACACGAAAAAGCTGATCTGGAGAGCTCTATGAAAAACTATTTGAGATTAAATCAATGGCAAAAAATTGGCCTGACACTCGTTTCGTCTGGACTGACTTGTTTGGCGTTTCCCCCTATTAATTTTGGTTTTTTGTTATGGTTTGCGCTTGTCCCTTTTTTCGCGACAATAAATAATTCAAATATTTTCGAATCGTTCTTTTATGGCTTATTGTTTGGGTTTACGGAATATTCCTTATCGCTATATTGGCTTAAAGTATTTGGTTTATTTGTGCCATTTATTGTTGCATTAATGTTTTCTTTCGGGTTCGGTTTGTTCTGTATTATATATTGCTTTGTTTCAAAAAGGTCTGTTATACCGGATCTGCTGGTTGCTCCTGTAATATGGACGAGTATTGAATTCTTAAGATCGATCGGCATATACGGATCTCCCATGGGAATTCTGGGATATTCACAATATCAAAATCTGCCATTGATCCAGATAGCCGACATAACGGGAGTATTGGGGATTTCCTTCCTTGCAGTGTTTGTAAATTCAGCCATATATAATGTGATATTCAATTATTCAAAAGAGAAAGTCTTCAGGATCGGCCTCATAGTATCCTTTGTGCTTGTACTTACTATGGCTTATGGCTTTGTAAAGCTTTCAGTGAAGACCGTTGAAAATGGTCCAAAGGTTGCCCTTATCCAGTGCGACCAAATATTTAGCTCACGGTTAGCATACAGCAGCGAAAAGGTAATGAATGTATTGGATGATCTGACAAGGAAAGCTTCTGTTCATAAGCCCGATATTATTATTTGGCCGGAAACTATCCTAAGGGAAGACTTGAGAATGGATTTTAATAATTGCAGTGAGATAAAGAGGCTCGTTCAAACTTCTCGATCATATCTATTATTAGGGAATCCGACCGATCGAATAATCGACGGTAAAGTCAGGCACTTTAACAGTGCCCTGCTGATATCGCCGGACGGAAAAGTAGTTGATCAGTACAACAAAATCCATCTTGTTCCATTTTGGGAGTTTCTCCCGTTAAGGAATTTCGTGCCTTATTTGGCTAATGTTGACGCAAAAGGAGTGTTTGACAAAGGCGATGAATATACGGTGTTCAAGACTCCTTTTGGCAGGTTCAGCGCATTGATCTGTTTTGAGGGGATATTCGATGGCCACGTGAGAAGATTTGTAAATAATGGCGCCGAGTTCCTGGTGAACATTTCAAATGATGCTTGGTCGATGAGTTCGGCCGAGCACTGGCAGCACGCTTCGATGGATGTTTTCAGGGCAATCGAGAACAGAGTTTATTATGTAAGAGTGGGGAATACGGGCATTACCGCAATAATCGATAAGACCGGACGAATACTCAAATTCTTGCATCCGTATGAAAGGGGATATTTGGTCGGCAGAGTTGGACTTTCTTCGGGTAAGACACTATACACAAGATTCGGCAATTGGTTCGGGTGGTTGTGTTCGCTTTCGACGGCTGTCATGGGGATAGCTTCCCTGTATAAACCAAGGAAAGGGGAGCCAAAAGCATGAATAAACTGTTTTTATTGGCCATTTCTTTTACTTTGATCTTTGGCATAGCGGTCATATTGACCGGTTGTATCCCTCAAGGTGAAGCTCAAAGTCACTTTAACAAGGCCTATGTATTCATGGATATGGGAATGTACAGGGAATCCATGATTGAGCTGAATAACGGCGCGAAAATAATGGAGAATGATAAAAGCACGAAAAACACTTTCATCCCTTCTTTATTGAAAGGAATAATCTATATTAAGGACTGCGATTATGAAGACGCTGAAAAAGAGTTAAAGAGGTCGCTTGAACTCAACCCCGCTGATAGATCAACAAGATATTTGCTCTCGCTGGCCTACATAAAAACAAATAACTTCGATGCGGCATTGAAAATGTTCGACAATGATAAGGATGAGTTCGGCGCGAATTTTGTAAAAGGCATGATCTATTATGAAAAAGGGGAATATGCGAAATCGACCGATTCCGTTAGCTCGGCATTAAGTGATCTTCAAGGCGGTCAGCTCGGATTTAAGAATACCAAAGATGATAGTATGGCGGCTTTCAAAAAAGATTTCGAATTCCTCGGTTATATAATATTAGGAAAGGCATATGACAAACTGAACGAAAATGACGAGGCCATACGTTGTTTCAGCGAGAGCGAAAAGATCTATCCCATGAATAAGCTTTCCGATATATATCTTGATATTTCAACGATACGCAAGAAGCAGGCGGTCGACGATAACAGCGATCTTCACGTCGCGGTCGGCTGGGACCTCTTTTTATTAAAAGAATACGATGAAGCCGAGAAAGAATGTCTTAAAGCTATAAAGCTTAACGGGGCGAACGGCCTGGCTTACAACGATCTTGCCGTTATTTACATGGAGAAGGGCAATTATAATGATGCGGAATCGATATTGAAGGATGCCTTAAAACTGAAGAACGTTTCAGCAGTCGAAAGCGATCTTTATACTAATTTGGGCAAAGTATTCCTGAAACAGAATAAGTTTAATGAAGCAAAACAATGTTTTCTTGCGGCGATCAAAACAAATCCGGAGGAGGCCAATGTCCAAAAATATTATGAGCTATCGGACCTTTTATCTTTGCCACAGGATGAAATAAATGGGACAACCTATAAAAGCGCCGGAGACCTCTATGTCCAGCTGGACGATATTAATAACGCGATAATTATTTATAACAAGTCTCTAGCCATAAAGCCGGATTACGCCGAAGCTATCAACAATCTGGGCTACGCCTATTACCTTGATGGTGCTATTGACGAGGCCATATCTCAATATAACAAAGCCATAAAGGTCAACGGGAATTATCTTAAAGCTTATTATAATCTGGCTATCGCTTATAAAAAGAACGGACAGTATAAAGATGCGGCCATTGCCTTGAATAAGGCGATAGCTATGGATGCCAGTGTCAGCCAATACCATGTTGATTTAGCCTATATATACTGGCAGTCGGGGGATTATAAAAATGCGCGCGGTGAATTTGAAAAGGCAATTAAGACCTCAAATAACGAGGATGAAAGGTCTGTCTTGAAGAAGATCGCCGGGGTAATAGGATGAAGTACTTATTTAAATCAAGCAAGCTTATTATATGCTTGGTCCTCATTGTGGCGCTTGCCATTATGCCGGCCAATGTTTGTTTTTCCGGAGGAGAGGATCAGAGCGACGGCCTCGCGTTTTGGGCGGCAATCACAGCGGTCTGTTTATTGGCAGGTGGCGGCATTGCGGGAATTGAGAATTTCGGGGAGTTCATTGCCTCAGAAGGCAGCACGGCTGTTTTAACGGAAGCGGGCGCACAAACACTTGTCGGGGTCGCGATCGGAGAAATGGCGGTGGAGCTTTACAACGGACACGCCGTTGTCGGCTCGATCGGCTCAGGAGAATCAGATGATTCGTACGGTAGTGAGGACGTAAAAACAGGGAATATCACTTATGTAAAAGCTACCCTTTCCACTGACAATATACCCATGGACGGGATTTCTTCCCTGGAGGTAGTTCTGCAAGTCGTTGACAATAATGGTAATTACCAGTCCCTGCCTAGCGACCATAAGATGATGGTTTCACACACAAATCTTTATGCGATTCTGTATGATGACAGCGGAGCGGCTATGGCTACCGGCGGCCAGGATCCCGGCGGCATAGATACTTCGGCAGGCGACGTGAACGTTGCGGCGGTTTCTCCCGCGGTCGTGCCCCAGGGCGGGGTCGCGCAGGTGGATTACAGCATCGCCTCTCAGGCAAAGACCGTTGCCGTGCAGGTCAAAGATTCAGCGGGACAGGCGGTTTATCATCTTAATGAGTTGAACCCGGATAAGGATAATGTTGTCCCCTTTGCCTGGAATACGAAAGATATGACTGGCAAGCAGGTGCCGTCGGGCACTTACTCGGTCGATCTACAGGCGGTGGGCAGCGGCGGCACGCAATATTCCAACACTCAGATAGTGACCGTCGCACAGGATATCGGGCAACAGGACACGGAATTAAGGTACGTGGATGGATCGGCGAAAGCGAGGGTCATATCTCCGGCTCCCGGCTCTACAGACAACAAGGAAGACAGGTTCACGGCAAAATATGTTAACGCGGACGGCGTAACGCTGGCACAAACAAGTTTTGCCGTTCATTACGAAACGCTTGCCACACCTGATCCAGATCGATCAACGATATCCGCAAATCCCTCGCAGGTCGTTGCTGACGGGCAAACAGGATCAATGATTACGGTCGTCGCTAAGGACAGCAACGGCAATGTGCTTCCTGGGAGGAATGTGTCTTTTTCCTCGAGCAGAGGTTCAAAGGACGTCTTTACAGATACATTTGTAGTGACCGATCCTCAGGGCGTAGCCGAAACGAGCGTGAGTTCAAATATTTCAGGGCAAAGTGAAATATCTGCAATGGCCGGAAATGTTGTGTTGAATTCCAAGGCAACGGTCACTTTTAATTCGCCTTCTCCGTCTAACAGGCAGATGGCGATGGTAAACGAGGCCCAAAGATATGACCATTGCGCTTCGTGGTGGTATTACAGGAAATATCTTGGTGATGACAACAGTACATCTGGAACGAGTGGTGTAATATACAGTTTCGGGAATAAGGATAGTATCGAGCTTTTCAATAAAAAACTCCAAAGAAGCCCGAATGCACAAAATTGGGCGGGATATCTGTATGAAACCGGACTATTCTACAATGAATGGAAACAATGGTTCTATCAAGGACAGGCTAAATACAGCCCCTTCGGTCTTTGGGCGGGTATCGATTGTTCGGGTTTGATACAAAGATGCGCAAATGCCGCCGGTTATAGCAGGATCCCATATATAGTGGATTATTCAGGGTCTGATCCATACCATGTAAGTCCCGAGAACAACATAATAATCAATAATTTTAATGATCCAAAATATTCTGTTCTTGTCACTTCCAGCGGCGATCTGAATTTAGATTCAGTCCAGGTCGGGGATATCGTGCATTTCCCCGCACTGGGACAAGACATCCCTCAGCATTGGGGTATCATATCGGCTGTAAATGGGAGTAGTTTGGATCAGATAATGGTCATTAATGCTTATGGCGGAGGCACCGATGCTTCGATACATAAAGTCCGGGAAATGAGCTTATCGTCATTTGGCAGGCCGTTCGATATCTTAAAGCTAATAGAATAAAGGAGGACAAGAAATGAAAAAGTTCGCAATATTTGTGATCGTGTTATGTTTTGTTGGCGGTGCGTACGCGGAAAGTTATGTCAGTAAAGAAATATTGCGGGTCAAATGGGGAAATGAAGATGGCCAAATAGGGTTATATTTTGGCGGGCCGGAACCCACATATGAATTCCCAAAAGACATGGCGATCGACCGCAACGGCAATATATACATATCGGACTATGTCAATCAAAGGATAGTTAAATTCGATAACTCGGGCAAATTTGTCGGGAATTACGGGAAAACTTATGGTGGGATAAACGATAATACATATTACGAGAACATAGCGATCGATGGCAGTGATAATGTTTATTCTTTCGACGCACACAACAGGAATATCGTTAAATATGATCCACAGGGGAAAGTAAAGGATGTCATCGGGGAAAAAGAAGGTGAATCCGAGTTAATGATGGGTGTCAATAAAAATGGTGACATATATGTGGATAATCATAAAAAAACGGAAAAATTCGCGAAAAAACAGTCTATGGGTATTTTCGGCCTCGGGGCCAGAGAAGAATATGCGCCGGTTGATTCTGATTTTGCTTATGAAAGCCCGGGTGGGAACGTTTATATCCTAAAAAGAGGCGGCGCAAGAACAAAACTGATGAAGTTCGGGAAAACCTCCCAGGGCATGGTGGTATCTGGAGCGGCGGAGAAGAACGCTGATAATGTTGAGGCTTCGTTCAATGCGAATAAGGGAGATAGTTTCATCGGTTTCGATGATCAGGATAATTATTATGTTGCAGATTTTAATTATACGTCCATCAGAAAATATGACGTCGACGGGAACCTCATACAGCAAATCGGCCTTCCGAAAAATCCGGGGATCTCCGGATATTTATTCAGATTGGTCAAAGTTGATCCCAAGGGGGATATATATAATTTTCTTTATGATGACAAAGAGGCATGGGTCGTGAAAATGGAAAAGGTGAGCGAATAGCCGTCGGGAATTCCATGTCCTATGAGGCGAAAAATGCGGCATAAAATAAATATATTATTGATCATGGTCTTGACGCTAATCGTCATTTTTGGCGGTTCGGTGTATGCCGCCACAATAGGATGCAGGCAGATAGTCGGCATACTCGGAGGATTGAACAACCCCTATAAGATAGCGATCGCTTCAAACGGCTATATTTACGTCGCAGATACCGAGAACAACAGGATCATTAAATCTGATAAAGCCGGCAAATTGTTGATATCATTCGGGGTCCCCGGCATAGATGACGGCCAGTTCAGCCAACCTCAGGGGATCGTCGTTGATCCTAACGGATATATTTACGTGGCCGATACCGGCAACGACCGAATTCAGGAACTTTATGATGATGGGGAGAAGATCATACATGTCAAAACGATCGCTCAGTTGCCTGACGGGACAACATTCAAACTTCCCAGGTCGATTAAATTGGATGACAAAAAATCTCTTTACATAGTTGATACCTCAAACAACAGAATCATTAAAGTGACCTCCTCCGAGTCGGTTTCACAAATCGTAAAAGGCGAAGATAATGCGACTATTTCACGCGCCTCTTTGCCTGCCTTGAAAGGGGCCGTCATGACCTACGGGGTTAGTTCAATCAGCGGAACGAACGGGAGGCGGAACATTACATCAAGTGTTGTATCTGGATCCCCTCGCCGGCTGCAAATAATGAAGCACCTGGATCCGTTGCCTCGCCTTATGGCGCGGATACAGATAGGGATATGTGTGTTTATGTCGCGGACACAAAAAATAATTGCGTAAAAAAGTATGATAGCAACGGAAATCTGGTCTTAAATTTTGGCCAATACGGAACAAGAGCGGGTCAGTTCGTTTATCCATATGACGTCGCCGTGGATTTTGCTGACAAGATCTATGTGGCTGATACCGGCAACCACAGGATACAGAAATTCGACAAGCAGGGGCAGTTCATCACGGAGGTATGTTCAATGGGTCAGAATGTCGGCCAAGTCATAGGTCCTCGGGGATTATATATGGACAATCTGAATGGTTATCTGTATGTGGTCTCGGCCGACGAAAAAGTCCAACAGTTCGATGTAAGCGTGCACATAAATGATATCAAGATAACTAATGCCACTTTTTCTCCGAATGGTGACGGGATCGCCGAAAAATCGACCATTGATTATTCTCCTTCGGAAAATGCATTGCTCAACCTAGATGTCTTTGACGGGAATGACGCTCTGATCAATATACTGATCGATCAGAAGGAAATCGGGAGCGGACAAAACAGCGTGATTTGGGATGGCAAAGATGAGAAAGGCAAGATAGTCCCCGACGGGGAGTATCACTACATATTATCTGGTGCTACAAAGGACGGAATTAAAGATGTGCTGCCCATCACTGGTGTTATAACGGTGGATACGACTCCCCCCGTTGTCGACAGAATTGCCGTTGATCCGAACCCTTTCACGCCGAATGGGGACGGGATCGATGATTCCACTTCCATTAAATTCCATGTCTCTGAACCTTCGGATGTTTATATAAAGATCAAAGACTCGGACGGCAACATATTTCAAGAGGCAAAACTTACGGATGTTCAGCCGAATATGGAGAACTCTTTTGCCTGGGACGGAAAAAGCAAATACGGAGAGATAAAAGAAGGGGAATATTCAACAAGTATTAAAGCCGTTGATATGGCAGGGAACGAATCGGCGGACGTTACGGGACCGACCGTTATGGCAGACACCTCCCAGTTCCTATTCTATGTTTACGCGTCCCCTGAAGTGCTTTCTAATTCTTCGAACGTTCAAAGGCCCATTGAATTCCATCTAAGGGTCGTGTCTCCCTGTTCAATTGAAGGCTACATAACCAGTTCATCCATTCCAGTCAGAAGCATGCTTCCTTTAACCGAATACTCTCCCGGCGAATATGTTGTACAGTGGGATGGCCGTGATGATAACGGCACCGCTGTAAAGGAGGGAAATTACAGTTATATTTTCTCTGCTTTGGCGCCGAACAACACTTTCGTGAAAAAGGGGACGGTAAGAGTGGACAATACAAGCCCCTATGTATCTCGCATAACACTGCAACCGTCGGAAGAAAGCGTCAAGGCGCTGAATGCGCTAGCGGGTGAATTCGTGCTGTCATATTATCTTTCCGAGCGCAGTAAAGTAAGCCTCGATATTGTCGGCCCTGAAGGGATCGTGGTTTCTAACATCCTTTCGGATCAAATACAGGAAACCGCTGAAAATTCTTTGTCTTTCAGTAGGGAAAATTTCAAAGTAAAAGGATCTTTTGAGCCGGGCGAGTTCACGATCAGGTTCACTCTTGTTGATGAGGCAGGGAATATTTATACGGATGAATCGGCCAGGTTAAACATTTTGTCCGGGCTTGCCATAGCGAATGTTTCGGAGGATCCGCCTACTTTCACTCCGAACAAAGACAATCACGATGATTTCGCTAATATCAAATACACTGTCCTGGGAGGCGGAACAAACGTTACTTCCAGAGTCGTCATCAAAACCCCGGCGGGAGCCACTATAAAGACGTTCAACGAGAATAACGCGAACGGCGCATATCTCGAAGTTTGGGACGGAAGAGATGAAATGGGTAACCAGGCGCCGGACGGCCAATATCAATATGAAGTGAGCGTCACAGATAGCGATGGAAGCGGACCGGCTCCGGTGACGGGGAATGTTAACCTTGTAAGAAGCCCGACAATTGTAATGTATGCCGATCCCCTGGCTTTCTCGCCGAACGGTGATGGTTTCATGGATACCACCAAGTTCTATTATACGATCAATTATCTGGAGAGGTTGATGGAAGGCGACTCCCATATCAACATTGATATCACAGATCAGTCGGGCAACAAAGTTTATCATTTTGCAGATACGAAACCTGAAGGCAGTTATTACCAGATATGGGATGCGTCCAATAATGTCGTCGGTGGATATGTGCCTGACGGGACTTATGGCCTTCAATTCACAGCATCCGATCCAAGCGGCACTCTATACAGTTATGTGGCAAATCTGATAGTGGACAGAGGCCCACCAGCCATTTCAGATGAAGGAGTGTCTGCGCCTATAATAACCCCTAACGGCGACGGCCAGCAGGACGAGACAATTATTAGATACAAGGTCATTGATGTGGGGACTCAGATACAGTCCGTTGAAGTAAGGATATATGATTCGAAAACTGTTTTCGACGGCACGACGCTTGTGAAAACGCTGTCGGGCAGTGTAAATGGAGATACGGTGTGGGACGGAAGCGTTAACATGAAGGGAGGCAACGGAGATGCGGACAATAATGATTATGCCGATAAGGGGATGTACAAATATGTGATAATAGCCGAAGATGTCCTTGGGAATATAAGGACATATGTTTCATCGAATGAAATTGAAGTGGATCAGATGCATTTAAGTGTCGTTTCTCCTCCCAATAGCCTGAGTGAGCCGTATTTTTCTCCAAACGGCGACGGAATAAAAGACATGACCAGCATATGTTTTTACCTGACCGTAACCCCGGAAGCGAACCCCTTCTATCTGCAGTCGAAGGGAAAAGGAATGAAGATATTGTCGGCGGATCATCGCATAGGAAAAGCGACAGTTAAAGTGAAAAACGCTTCGGGAGAGACAGTAAAGGTGCTTACAAGTGAGGCGTTGTGCTGCTCCGATACAACATATACTGTTTCATGGGACGGTACTGATAGCTCGGGGATCAGGATGCCGGACGGCACTTATTCCATTGAGGTAACAGCGGTCGATATGGTAGGAGATCCGGCGACCAATTCCGTATCGCCGACGTGTCTAATAGATACCGTGCCGCCTGTCATTGCATTTACATCCCCCGGCGCCAATTTCTGGTTCAACGGTAAAATTAATATATACGGGACCATTTCAGATGAACATCCCGGCACGTATTCTCTTGGATATGATGGCTCAACAATAAATATTGGGAGCGGCGCTGGTGCCAGGACAAATGAATTATTAGCTTCCTGGGATGCAACGGGCTTAGCCGGCAGAAGCTATAAAGTCACTTTGTTCGCCGTGGATGATGTAGGGAACGCGACCGAAGAATCAACTTATTTCAATGTCGACGGGGATGCTCCTATAATATCTAATATAGTCTTGAAAGCGAACGGGGAAACCAGAAATTATTTCAATCCCTATTTGGATAACAACATAACCGTTGAGTTCGATGTGGATGACAATTCATTTGACAGTTCAGTTTATTCGAACCCCGCGGCGAATATTTATCTGAATGCAGAGGTGTGGCTTGGCAATACGAGGATCGCCACTTTAGAGACCTGTCAACCGGTGACGCAAGGCCTTAATTCGGTGACTTGGAACGGGATCAATTCGAACGGCAATTACGTTAATGAAGGGGAGTATCAGGTCAGATTAAGCCTAATGGACAACAACAATAACACGAAGAACACAATGGTTTCACTGCTGTTAAAGGATGACCAGAAGATAAGCAATGGGATGGGTTATTGTAATAATCCGTATCTTACTTTGGCGTCAAATAACCTGGAATTGTCTTTTACGAAAGCGGGAGCTACTCATAGTTCCAATAAGAGTTTTCAAATATACAATCAAGTAGCGAATCAAGGATGGGGCCCTGCGCCAGGTACCCCTGCAGGCAACGAGATGCACATGATGGGAACCTTGCATATCGATTCGCCGCAGCAAATCAGAATAGATGTAAGCTGGGCTGCTAGCGGCCAGGCAAATCCTTATGTGTATTATGAGTGGGGTCAAGTGTTAGTACTCGATTCAAATAATAATACGATATTTTCTCATCTGGTTGACGCCGATGATCAAGGCGGCACTTATTATCTGAATTTAAATAAAGGCGTGTATTATATCAATGTGGTATCACATGTTTTGGAAGAACTCATATATATCAGAGCTAACTAAGGCAACTTTTTACTTGACCGATGATGCCTCTAATACACAATTTGATGGGGTCATAAGCGGAGGAAAAGTCAATTGGGGAGCGCCAAGTTATCCTATCGTAGATGGCAATAAAATTTCTCAGGCAAAAAATGGGAATATAACCCATTATGCCTGGTCTTCGAATTATATGGGAACCAAATGCTATTTTAACGTGAACCCAAGCCAAGGGCCGCAGGTGCGATATAACGATTATACAAGTTTTGGGAATAATGAGATTGTTTACAATAAACAGATAGATGCCGGATGGAGAACCGGATTTTATTGGTATTGGGCGTCCATGGTCGCTGTATCATATCTTAATGAAACTCGAATTTCTACGGGTGCCAGGGATTCGATAAATCCTTCTGTGGCATGCAATGGCAGTAATGTTTACATAGCATGGGAGGATTGGAGGAACAACAAGGGTGAGATATATATGAGGCAGTCCACCAACGAAGGTGACAGCTGGCTGCCGGAAACTTGCCTCGTAGCCTCGGCCGAAAATTGTTGCTCGCCATCCATAGCTATAAATGGGAACAATATGTTTATCGCCTTTGCGAAACAGCATAGCGGCCATAGGGAATTGAACGTCGTTAAAAGCACAGATGGAGGATCAAGCTGGAGCGATCCAGTAAGGCTGACAATGTACGAGGTCAGCAGCTGCGAAACCATTACTCCTTCAATAGTCTGCGATAATACCGGCAATGCATATGTTGCATGGGAGGATTCAAGGAGCGGGACGTCGGAAATATATTATCAGATGATCCCATCCAACTTTGCACCTTTCGATAATGCCCACCCACGAATTACCACTATGTCAATACCAACGAACATCCCGGGCCAGGCAGTCATTTTATCCGGCTCCTCTACCCTTGAACTCATCTCACCCATCAACGGCGCAGCGGTCGACACGCTGAGGCCCACTTTCAAATGGTACGGCATGACGGGGATCAGCGATTACAAAATAGAATGCTCAACTTCCTCCGATGAATCCTCTTTGAACGGAAGCGGCGACTATTATAATGCAACGATAAATGATGTTTCCGGCCTGAAACCCGAATGTTCGTTCACCCAGGACGAGCGCTTCATGGGACTTGATGAATCTTCGGCAAATTATCCTCTCTGGTACTGGAGAGTGCAGGCCATCGGCACCAGCGAAGTAGCGACTTCGGAGGTTGGCTGCTTCACGATCCAGCTGCCTAACAGTCTGTGCGACGTAACCAACTGGCCTAATCCGTTCGATCCGAACAAAGAGATGACAAAGATCAGGTACAGATTGGGCAGGGAGGCCGACAACGTAACTATCAGGATATATGATATTACGGGTAAATTAGTACGAGAATTAGACGGCACCTGCTATGCCGAACAGGGAGACGTGTGGCACAAATACAACGACGTCGAATGGGACGGAAGGAACGGCCGCGGGGACGTGGTCCTTAACGGGGTGTATCCGTTCGAGGTCACGGCGGATTACGGCGATAAGTCTCAAAAAGCGAGAGGGAAAGCAGTCGTATTAAAGTGAACAGTTCACAGTTAACAGAAGAGGTGATCATATGAAAAAAATTTCAATTATTTGTTTATTACTGGTCGCAGTGATCTGTTCACTGTTAACTTGTTGTTATGCGGACGGCCAAGGGGGATTAGACATAGCCGTTCTTGAATCCGGCGTCGGCGCGCGAGCACTGGGGATGGGCTCCGCTTTTACAGCCATTGCTGACAATTCCGATGCTCCCTACTGGAACCCCGCGGGGCTTTCGCTGATGAAGAACTATCAGTTATCCACAATGCAGACGAAGTTATCCACCGATGCCGACCAATATTACGTTAGCTTCGCGATGCCTCTCCTCGGCGGAGGACTGGGGATCAGCTGGATACAGATAGGAATGGGATCGATCACACAGACATCGAACACGACGGACGCTTATAACGACGTCCAGAACCTGGGAATATTCAGCTATTTTTCAAATGCCTATCTTCTCGCATACGGGCGTGATATCAATGACAAACTTTCGTTCGGATTAACTGCAAAATACCTTACGAGCGACATGCCCGGCCTGGTCTCCATCGAAGGCGCTTCAGCATACGGGTATTCGATCACTCCGGGAATATTGTATAAAGCAACGGATAACATCACTATAGGCCTTAAGATCGACGAGCTTGTTAATTACCAGCAATGGGGGACAGGAGAAAAAGAGGTCGCTCCTTCAATATCAAGACTGGGATTGGCATATCGGACACAGGTGTTTTCTCTCCCGTTAACACTTGCTGGGGATGTAAGCCAGATCAACAAAGCGGGATATGTTGCGGAGGGAAGCGTTGGAAGCGAACTTGTCTGGGGAGCGATATCTTTCAGGCTTGGGTACATTGATACCGCGCTTACTGCTGGAGCCGGCTTCGGGACCGATCACATAAGGATAGATTACGCTTACGTGACCCAGCAGGACCTCTCGAAGGACAATGTTCACAGAGTGTCTTTGACTGGAATGTGGTAAACGGCGTCATTCTGAGCGGAGCGAAGAATCTGTTTTAATAAAGGCAGACCCTTCGCTTACGCTCAGGGTGACAAATAAAGAAAGGATGATAAATAAATGAGAAAAGCACTGTTACTGTCCCTGATAGGATCAATGATCATCAGTTCGGCGTATGCGATGGGAACGCCGCCAACATATGAGGCCGCGCCTCCAAAGATCGAATACGTTAGAACGATCGGAGGACAGGGTTCGGGCAACGGACAGTTCCTGTACCCGAGGGACGTTGCCGTGGGAGCGGTGGGCGACCTCTCGACCGGTATTGGAAATATTTTCGTTGCGGATACCGGTAACAACAGAGTGCAGGCCTTTGACAGCGAAGGAGATTATCTTTTTCAGTTCGGGGGATTCGGCAATACGGAGGGCAAGTTCAATTCACCGGTCAGCATCGCCGTCGATTTCAACTTTCGGATATACAC
Organism: uncultured bacterium; assembly: GCA_963727815.1. Classification (GTDB taxonomy): domain Bacteria; phylum Margulisbacteria; class WOR-1; order CAVSGV01; family CAVSGV01; genus CAVSGV01. The sequence goes on along the minus strand of CAVSGV010000006.1, from coordinate 98,261 downwards.
GGTGGACAAGGAGAACAGCAGGATCCAGAAATTCGACATCCGCGGAAACTATATGACCCAATGGGGAGAATTCGGCACGGATTCCGGACAGTTCAAGGACCCGGTGGGAATGACAATGGATTCCTGGGGAAGGATATTCGTCGCTGAACTCGGGCAACAACAGGATCGAATGGTTCGATGAGAACGCCAACTACATCAACTCGATAGGCGGTTTCGGCTGGGGCGACGGGTTCTTTGATACGCCGACCGACGTTGCGGTGGATAAGGATAAATATTTATACGTTGCCGATACAAAGAACAACAGGATACAGAAATTGGATGAGAACGGACGCGCAGTGTTCAATGTCGGAAGGGCCGGCAGCGGCGAAGCGGAATTCCATCTTCCGGCTGGCATAGCGGTCGACGACAAATACGTCTACGTGAGCGACACCGGCAACAACAGGATCCAGATATTCGACAGGGCCGGAAATTATCTTACACAATTCGGTTCGCCTGGCGCGGGACAAAGCGAATTCAATTCACCGATGGGACTTACCATCGGAAAACCAGGGCAACTAGTGATCGCAGATACCGGCAACCACAGGATACAGGAGTTCAAGGTCAATTTCTAAGAAAAGGCTGTTTTCTATGAGAAGATATATATTAATAATTCTTCTAATAGTCATCTGCTCTCTGCCTTCCGCCGCGGCGGTAGAATACCGCCCGTTGAACGGACACAAGACCAGCATGTACGACGTGACATTTAATCCGTATCCGATGCCGATCGGAAAGGACGTGGCCATACGGGTGTATACGCCTTATGTTCCGAGAAGGGTCACATTCTCCTTCGATAAGAATGCGCAATGGCTGCTCAACAGAGACGGTAATTACTGGACGGGGACGATCACACCGCCGGAATACCTGAAAGAAGGATGGAACCAGACGTATATTTACATCAGATATAGGAGAGAAGACCTCGACAATTCCGCCATCCAGAAGATAATGGCGTTCCTTCAAAAAATATTCGCCAGCGTAAAGCTCACGGAATATAAGGAATACATAATAATAGAAGGAAGGGTCTGGATAAGGGCGTACAAAGCTCCCGAAATAACCTCCTCCCTGAATACGATCGAAAGTTTATCGATCCCCCAAGAATCCGCGCCTGCTTCAGGGGAGGGCGCCTCTTTAGCATCGGCAGAAGGTTCTTCTTTTATTTCGGCGGAGGGAACATCTTCCGGGTCCATGGAGAGCATTCTGGCGCCGTTATTTAACTCAACAATGGAAGCGCGGGTCACAACTGAAGCCGCGCCGTCCGCAGAGGCTTCATGGATAAAAGTGAAGGGAAGCAAGAGCATCAGCTTCGTGAACAGGAGCATAGAGGGGAGCAAGGAAGGGTTCACGCCGGGAATGACAAGGGAAGAATCGCTAAGGTTGAACATAACCGGGAAGGCGCAGGACGGCACGGAGGTGGACGCCAACTTTATATCCACTTCTTCGTCCGGGACCACCTCCCAGACGCAGAACGACGAAAAATATTCGGTCCTGGTCCGCAGGGCGAGCACGGAAGCTTATTTGGGCGATTTCATAGCGGATTTCAACGACACGGAGTTCGCGAGGCTTAACAAGAGCTTGCAGGGCGTCAAGATATCTGGCAATTACGACAAGTGGGGGTTCAAGGCTTTGTATTCCACGCCCCGGGGACAGCCGGAATATTTCAGGTCTTACGGCGACGGGACGCAGGGACCGTACAACCTGGGAATGTCACCCGTCGTTGTCGACACGGACAAGGTCTATCTCGACGGGATCGAGCAGAAACGCGGCGACGATTACACCATAGACTATCAGGCCGGGACCATCACCTTCAGGAGAAGCATAATAATCACGACATCCATTATCGAAGTTTATTACGACTGGAGCGAAAATCTTTATCAGCATTACACAATGGGATTGCGATACACAAAGCAGGTGAACGACGACCTGAAGATTGGCGCTACATACCTGGATGATTCCGACTCGCTTTACAAGGCCGGGGAGATACGCGACACTCTGTCTTCCACGATAGAGCCGCAAAGTCATATCGTCGTGGGCGTGGACGGATCCGGCAAACTTGGCAATACTAAGATCGACTCTGAAATAGCTTATTCGAAAATGGACCTGGACATTTTGGAGCCCGGGACTTCAATGCAGACAGGGAAGGCGGCGAAGATCAACACCCAGACGATACAGGGACCGTTCACCCTTTTGACCAATTACAAGAGAGTGGGGCCGGGATTCACTGCGATAGCGGATTCTTCGCCCATGCAGAACGTCTGGGCGTACGGCGGACTTCTCGGTTTCAAGCCGTCGGACGTTTATTACGCGGAGGCGAATTACCAGTATGATTCTTACGACCAGCTGGGGACGGCTTATCTTACCGAATACAGCACACTCAAATCCAAATTCACGCCGACCGACATCCCGACCTTGAATTACATGTACCAGAAAAATGAAGACTTGAACGACCCGGTGCTGGCCAACAGGATAGACAGGATCACCACGGTGCATGACGCGGATTCCAGCTACAAATACGCGGGATTTCTTGTGTCGACCGTCGGCGGGCGCCTTGAAGACAGGGTTGACAGCTATCCGACAAGGGAAACTACAACATATAAGACCGTCAATTTCGGGACCGCGACATACGGCCTTGAAAAGATATCCGCATCCGGTAACGTAGAATTCAAGGAAACGGAGCTTCCGGACCACACATCGCCATATACCAGGACTTACAACGCGAACTTGTCCGCAACGCCCAACAAAGATTATTTCGGAGCCCTTTCCCTCCAGCTGGTGGACGATTCCGTCGCCGGCATGTCCAACGTGACGGACCTGAACTACAGGGCGGCGCCCAGGAACGATCTTTCCACCGACGGCAAGTACACCATCTATTACGTAAAAGAAGATTTCAACGGAACGCCCGAAACGGTCTCAAGGCAGTCGGGTTCGTTCAAGCTGGATTACAAGCCGATAGATACCCTGCGATGCAGATATTATTACAAGCCCAGTTTCACGTGGATGACCAACACTGATACGATAAGCTATTATGATTACATTAATCAGGTGGAGACGATGTACAGCCCTCTGCGCGAAATGTCCACCGGCATAGTTTACGGGACGGACGACCAGATGAACATAGACAGGACCGATCCCAACTTCAAGCTGGAATCCAACCATACGCACAGCTACGATACGACCCTGCTTTTCAAGGATGCTCCGCTGAGGTTCCTTTCGATAGAACTCACGTATTTGAACAGCGACCTGTCTCTTCAGCAGCAGATAACTCCGGATGCCGACGCTAACTACCATACGATCGGCAACACGAAGAAATACGATCTTGACGCGAAGACCTCGCTTACAGAAAGATTCTCGATCGATACCCGGTACACGTGGCAGAACCAGATACAGCTAACCGACGTCGCGTCATCGGACATAAGGCAGCTGACGCAGACCGTTTACGGCAAGGCGTTGTGGAATTACGATGCCAACTGGATATTCTTTATCAACTACTCGTATTCCGAGATGGATGATGCTATCGCGGACCAGATAACATATACCGACATGCCGGGAGGCGGAATATCTTACATATATGATGATGTTTTGAGGATCGACGCGGAATATGATAAATCCATGTCTTTTTCCGGCGCGGAAACGCAGGTGGATACGTATTCCCTGAAGATCAAATACGACCCCAACCAGTATGCGCACATAAACCTGAGGATCAACCGCGAGATAAGCGTTGATCCCGATTACAAGGACTCCGAAGTCATGGGCAGCGTTGAGATAGTGTTGTAAGGCGATGTTACATAATGTTACAGGAGGTTAATTAAGGTTGCATGAGGTTGCGAAAGCTCTTCCAAATAGGAAGGCGGTAACACGTAGGCGGAAATCACTTCATTTAATCAGCTTATCAATGGAAATATTAAGTGCTTTGGCGATCTTGTGTACAGTTGAAATCCGGGGGTCTTTCCTGTTCTTATTGTAAAGCAGGACCTGAAGAGTTTGAAGAAGAACTCCCGATCTCCTCGCTAATTCGGAATATGTCATCTTCTTCTTTCTGCAATATTTCTTGATATTACCGGATATTACCTGATGGTAATTCATGTGTTGGATAATAACACCGTGAAAACCATTGACAATACAAACAATTGTATGTAATATGATATGTTTATATGGCGAGACTCAAGCAATATTAGAGAGGGGTATTTATGAATCATTCAGAGCTTACCGACAAAATAGACAGGGAGATTATGAAACTTGACTCTATTGCAAACCTTATAGCAAATGAATCGGAAACGATGGACGGAATAGCGTTAACGATCAAGGACTGTGCGGAAACAATACGGAAACTTTTGGAGGAGCACACAAAACCGAAACAACTTCATCACCTTGACCCTGCGATAAAGCCGCTTAAAAATCCCTAAGGGCAATACCGCGAATTGAAAGAATGCGATCTGATGGAACTTATCTGCCTCATCGGGTGTATAATACTTAAGTGAATAATAGCAAGAATGATTAACAAGGTGGAAAATGAAACGGTATAAAGCCTTTACTCTTATCGAGCTGCTCATAGTCATGTCCGTCATAGCGATCTTAATTTCGATAGCGCTCCCCAGTTTCAGGGGAATGCAGCAGCAGTCCAGGATTGTCAAGGCTCAGGGCGATCTCCGCTCCATAAAGGAAGCGATCGAATCATATTATTCAAACAACGGAGCTTATCCGGCCGCGGCCAACTATCAGATCACACTTCAGAATGCATTGCCGCAGATATTGAGCACCACTCTTAATGATCCTTTTGTTACGGGCGTTGCATCGCCTTACAGTTATGCGCTTAGTCCCAGTTCCACCTACTATATTATTTTTTCTATAGGCGTTGCGCAAACCGGTAACGCGTCAATAGCCGATACCGGCATTGTGTCGGCCAGCGGCGGCGCGATCTGGGACGGGAACGGCCACTAGATCCGTTAAGTCTTCTTAAGCCTTATCTTTCTGTGCTATAATTCTCTCATGAAAACCCTTGGCATCGACCCGGGAACCGCCACGACAGGATACGGCATACTCGATATCGACGGCGATACAGTTAAGGTCATCGACTACGGATGCATCAAGACGAGCAGCAAGGAATCTCCCAGCGACCGCCTCATCAAGATATGCAGGGACGTAAAAAAGATCATCTCAAAACACAAACCAAAATGGGTCGCCGTTGAAAAACTTTTTTTCGGAAATAATGTAAAGACGGCCATGAGCGTGGGACAGGCGAGAGGGGTCATATTGCTTGCGGCGGCTCAGTCGGGCGTCGATATTGCGGAATACACTCCTCTTGAAGTTAAGATGGCGCTGACCGGCTACGGAAGAGCGGACAAGCGACAGGTGCAGGAGATGGTCAAGAGACTGCTGAAGCTTGCCGTCATCCCGAAACCCGACGACGCAGCCGACGCGCTCGCGATAGCCTTGTGCCACGTGAATTCCGAGAGTTTCAATTCAAAAGCGAGGAAGGCCGTATGATAGCTCAATTGACCGGGATATTGGATTCGACCGACCAGAACTCGATAGTGGTCGAGGTGAACGGCGTCGGTTATAAGGTTTACGTGCCGGTATCGATGATCCCGAAACTTCCGAAGATCGGGGAGAAGATCAAAATATTCACCTACCAAGTTGTCAGAGAGGACACAAATGATCTCTATGGTTTCCTCAGAAAAGAGGAGAGGGGATTGTTCTCGATGCTCCTTTCCGTTTCCGGCATCGGCCCCAAGAGCGCCATCGGACTTCTCTCCGGCATAAAAATGGAGGACCTTGTCATCGCCATAGCAAAAGGGAGCATCGACCTCATCACCACGGTTCCCGGCATCGGCCTCAAGACCGCGCAGAAGCTTGTCATCGAGCTCAAGGAAAAAGTGGGCAAGGCTTACGCGATATCCACCGGAGAAAGCAAGAAGGGGCTGCCTACCGAGGAGCCGATAATTTCAGACGCGATAGAGGCGCTCATGACGCTCGGCTACACTCCCAAAGAAGCAAGAGAAGCCATAATGAGGTCCGGAATAGATTTCACGAAGGTGAAAGGCACGGAGGACATAATAAAGCAGTCGCTTAAAGGTTTGAGCTGACGTGCAGTTGTCACCCTGAGCCGAGGCGAAGGGTCTGCCTTTATGAAAAAATATCATGTATATATTATGTCGAATAGATCAAGAACATTGTATACGGGTATTACCAGCAATATTATCAGAAGACTCCAACAACATAAATCAGGGGATATCGGATTTACATCCAGGTATCATATTAAAACGTTTGTCTATCTTGAGGAATTTAATTTGCCAAGAGATGCAATTGTCAGGGAGAAGCAAATAAAAGGCTGGACCAGGCAAAAGAAAATAGCTCTTATTGAATTATCAAATCCTGAATGGAACGACTTAAGCGATCAATTGTGACGATATAGAAGGCAGATTCTTCGGTCGTTTTACTCCCTCAGAATGACAACTTTGGTGCATCGTTTTGCAAAGTCAGATTCTTCGTTCGCTTTGCTCTCTCAGAATGACAACTAAAGATCGAGGTTGACCCTCGGGAATATCCTCTCTTCCAGCCAGCGCATCATCCGCCTGAAGATCCCTTTTTCCGCTCCAGTTATCGGGTCGACGAGTATCGAATACAGCCCGACAATATTCGCTCCCATGATATCGGTAAAGAGCTGGTCGCCGATGAAAGCGGTATTCGACTTATTTGACCCCAATAGTTTCATCGCGTGATGGAAGGCGAGAGGCAAGGGTTTCAATGCGAGAAGACTTACCGGAACGCCGAGCCGCTTTTCGATCTCCTTAAGCTTCCAGCTGAACGGATTATTGGATGTGATGCATACTTTGAAACCGCTGTTCCGGACGCTGTGAAGCCAGTTCACCGATGATTCCGGAATGAAGTCCGCGTTCCTTTTTCTTAGGGTCTCATCCAGGTCCACGATAAGGTTGATGATCCCCATCGACTTGAGTTTCACGAGGTCGATGTCCTGAACGGTCCTCTTGTGTTCATTGGGATAGAATATGTTCAAGGCTCGACCTTTTCCATCGGGATGTCTTTCTGAAGCACGCCGATAAGTTCATCGAACTGTCCGATAAAATCGGGCGATACCATGAAGTGAAGCACGGCATCGTCGCCGTATTTCGGGTCCGGGGTCCGTACGGCCGCCATACCTTCGAAAGCTTCCATGTATGTGCAGATGAAGGAAACTTCCGTTTTTTTTACTTTAAAATATTGGTCGATCTGGTTCATAGCCTGGTGATGTAAAAAAGAGGAACCACGGGGCATTCCTCAAGAATTATCCTTCCTATCTCTTCGAACTTGTCTTTCCTTGTGGCGATTAGCTTTTCATCGGTGGTGGAGAGCTCCTCAAGGAGGATGTCCACTCTCTTTTCGCTGAAATTAGATACGTTCGCGTCTTCTTTTGTATAGAAAAGCGGCCTCAGCAGGTCCAGGGTCTTCGGCTCTTTTTCAGGCTGCGGGTTGCAGACGGGATCGGGCGAAAAACCCGCTTTTACCGCGTCTTCATACCTGTCAAAGAACGCCTGATCGGCTTCGTTCGTGGAGTTCTTGAAGCAGTTGAAAGTGTGGAACAGCCCGGTGGACTTGTCGGCTATGAATATTTCTCCCACGTCCCCGGCCTTGTATCCCATGACGAACATGTCATACCTGCCCGATGTCAGCGCCTTCTGCCAGGCGGTGGTATTCGAATATTTCACGGTAGTGGTCGTGATGTCGAATCCCAGATTGATGAGGTCCATTTTTATCTCATCGACTATCAGTTTTGTCTTTACGCCATCCGTCATGAGCAACGAAATATGTTTCAGCCTTTTATCGCTCAGGGAATAGCCGGACGATCTCATCATTTTTTTTGCCAGCCCGATATCGTGTGGATACGCGGAAAGCGAAGGATCATAACCCTCCATGCCGGGAGGAATGATCCCGGCCGGGACGGTATCATCGCCCACTATTTTTTTCGCAATTTTGTCCCTGTCGATGGCAATTGTGACGGCCTGACGGACTACCTTGCTGTTCTCATCGCCGAACAACTGCGTTTTCTCATTGAAGCCGAGGAACCAGGCACCGTCGTACTCTTTTGCTGAAGCAAAAGAGTAATTCCAAATTACAAATGACAAATGACAAATTAATGTCAAAATCAAAATAATAAAATATTTGGATATTTGCTTTGATTTATTTGGATTTTGGATTTTGGGTTTTGACATTTTACACCTTCCTCCTGTATTTCTTGACTCCCTGTTCAAAAATGTCGTTCCCCTTGATGTCGTCCGCGACGATCACGGGAAAATCCACCACCTTCAGCTCGTATATCGCTTCGGGGCCGAGGTCGGGGTAAGCGACCACGCTTGCGGACTTTATGTGCTTCGCGAGAAGAGCACCCGCGCCGCCTGTCGCCACGAAATAAACTGCCTTGTATTTCTTTAACAGATCACGGACTTCTTTTGACCTGGAACCTTTGCCTATCATTCCCTTTATACCGGCTTTCAGCATTGCCGGAGTGAACCCGTCCATTCTGCCGGCAGTGGTTGGACCAGCCGAACCGATGGGCCTTCCGGGCATGGCGGGAGTTGGCCCGCTGTAATATATGATCTGGTCTTTCAGCTTAAGCGGAGGCTTCTTCATGTCCATCAACAGTCTCTTGTGCGCTGCATCCCTTGCGGTGTAAAGAGTTCCGGTCAGGAGCACTCGATCACCTGTCTTTAATGACTTGATATCCTTGTCGGTTATCGGCAGTGTTATCTTTTTTTCTTCCATCAGATGACGGCCTCCTTCACCCTGTGAGCGTGGCAGTCAACGGACACCGTCACGGGAAGGCTTGCGATGTGGGACGGCGCGGTCTCTATGTGGACGGCCATTGCGGTGATGACGCCTCCGAGACCCTCGGGCCCGATCCCCAGCGCGTTGATCTTTGAAAGTATCTCTTTCTCCATTGCCGACGTATCCTTGCCGCTGCTGAACTTGCCCACTGCCCTTAATAGAGCTTTCTTGGCGAGATAAGCCGATCTCTCCTGATTGCCGCCTATGCCGATGCCCACTATCACGGGAGGGCAGGGGTTCGCTCCAGCCGACTTGATCGTATCAATGACGAACTGTTCGATCTCATCACGCGACGCGCCCGGCTTGAACATTCTGTAGGCTCCCACGTTCTCGCAGCCGCCGCCTTTCGCCATGAAAGTTATCTTGATCTTATCGCCGGCAACAATATCAGTATGAATTATAGCCGGAGTGTTATCGCTTGTGTTTTTTCTGATGAACGGATCGTTGACCACGGACTTCCTGAGATAGCCTTCCTTGTAGCCCCTGCTTACGCCCTCATTGACGGCCTCAGTGATGTTCCCGCCCGTTATCCTCGCATCCTGGCCTATCTCGAGGAACACGAGCGCAAGGCCGGTGTCCTGGCAGATGGGATATCTTTCTTTCCTGGCAATGTCAGCGTTCTTTATCAGCTGGCGGAGGACCTCTCTTCCGTTCGGAGACTTTTCTTTTTTGAGGGCTTCGTTGAGAGCGTAAACCAAGTCATCGGACAGCTCGTAGTTGGCCTGTATCGCAAGGTCGCGGACCGTGTCGGATATTTTCTTTGCTTCGATATCTCTCATAGTTTCCTTTTGTCATTCTGAACGAAGTGAAGAATCTGCATTTTTAAAATACAGACCCTTCGCTACGCTCAGGGTGACACCATTAGCTTCGCGATATTCTCTTTTACCGAGTTCGCGGACCTTTCAAGCATCAGCCTGTCTTCGTCGGGGAGTTTCAGCTCGATGACTTTTTCAACGCCGTTCTTTCCTATCCTGGCCGGCACTCCGATGCAGACATCTTTCAATCCGTATTCGCCATCGAGTATCACTGCGCTTGGAATGATCATGCCGGTGTTCCTGATAACAGCTTCCACCATTTTCACCGCCGAAGCCGAAGGCGCGTAATAGGCGCTGCCGGTCTTGAGAAGATTTACTATCTCGGCGCCGCCGTTGGCGGTCCTAGTTATCAATTCCTGTATCTTTTCTTTTGTCATTAATTGAGAGAGAGGTTTCCCGTTCACGCTAGTCTGGCTGGCGAGAGGGACCATCAGATCACCATGTCCTCCAAGGACCATGGCTTTTATCTTTGATGCGGGGACCTTCAGCTCCATCGAGATAAAAGCTATCATCCTTGCGGTATCCAGCTCCCCGGCCATCCCGAAAACTTTTTTCCTGTCAAATCCGCTGACTTTCCAGGCCAGATACGTCATGACATCAAGAGGATTTGTGACCATGATGATCATCGAATCCGGAGAAAAATCCCTAATGTTCTCGGTTATGCCCTTGATTATCTTCGCGTTCATCGCCTGAAGATCGTCCCTGCTCATTCCGGGTTTTCTGGCAAGGCCGGCGGTGACGACGACGACGTCAGAACCTTTTATCAATGACGGATCGTTCGTGCCGATGATCGAATTATCAAAACCTTCCACGGGGCCGGACTGCAGCATGTCGAGCGCTTTTCCCTGAGGGATCCCCTCGACAATATCGACAAGCACGACATCAGCGAGCTTCTTTTCGATGATCCTTCTTGCGACCTCGGCGCCGACGTTGCCCGCGCCGAAAACTGAAACCTTTTTTGCCAATTCAGCCACCTCGAGCGCTCATTATATCTTTTTGCGGAATGACGGTCAATTTTATGTTTAGTGAAATATTCGGCCGTTTTTGGCGATAAATGTAAGCATGGAAAGGAATTCCAAATGGACATCAGCACCGGCTTGACCTTTAATAAATATGAATTCACGGGTTTTGGCAGCGAAGAAACCAAAAAGAACTCCGGGATCTACAACTATCATGTAAGCATACCTTTCGTGAACAGGGCAGAGCCTTTGCTGGTGACCATTAAAGCGAACAAGAAAGATTATTTGGCTGTGATGGACGTGTTCGACACATTGAGTTATGAAAGCGTACAGAGGCGTTTCCAGAAAGATAACAACATAAACGCGGAGACCATCAATAATATCAGGGAGATAAAGATCGCTTACGACAAGGGAAAAGAACGGGTGTCGATGAATCTGGAAAAAAAGGTGATCTTCATTTCGTTCCTGAAGGCCAAATATCTAAGGGGCGACGGCCTTGCCTGGCTACCGAGCGGCGGTTCTTTAAAGGGATTCATTTATCCGTGGGTATTCGAAAAATGGCTGGATATGGGTTTATTCCCCGATTTTGTTTATGCCGTGTCCGCGGGAGCGCTTTTCGCCAGCCCGTTCTGCAAGGAGGGCTCGATCGACAACCTGAAGAACAATGTGAAAATGATCATAGAGAAAATGGATTGGCATCAATTTGCCGATCCTGACATTAAAGGCGCCTTGACCGACATTGGGCACTACAAAGGTCCCATCAAAGGCGACAGGATAATGGCCATTTATAATGCTCTTTTCGGCATGAAAGATGTTTATTTCTCCGACCTTAAGATCCCGCTTTTCACTGTTTCCGTGCGTACCCCGGCTGGAAGCACGACGCAGGCTGGACATACTACCCCGGTAGGAAAGAAAGCGAAAGCGGTCATCTTCTGCGATCCGAAATGGTGGAAAATGATGAAACCCGGTCCGGAAGACGTGGATGAATATGACAGAAGGGTATCTGTGGCAGTGAGAGCGAGCATGAGCATTCCGGTGATCTTCAAGCCGATCAATATTGGTGCCGAGGATGTAAAGGATGATTGGGGAATGATCATTCCTTCTGTAGCCCTGCCGGACGAGAACCACATCGACGGCGGCATATTCGAGAACCTGCCTTATATGGCCATGAGAAGGAATCCGAACGTGGGATACGCGGTGGGGATAGACCTCGGTTACTCCGGAGAAAATCCGGAAGGGCTTAATAATGCTGTTGATTATCTGATGTATACGATAGATTTTCAATCGAGAAGCCAGTTTGGCGCCATGAACGACAGGTGTGGTGTCGATGAAATATATTGGAACCCGGACCTATTTAAGGAGGGGACCACCCAAGGTCTTCCAAATGGGCAGCTGAATGGAGTGAGCGCTCAAAAATTCCTTCATGATTACATGCGGGCGCTGTTGGGAGGATCCTTTTTCTCCATGGCCGAGCTTAAAAAGAAAAAGTGGATACCCGAAGAGGACAAGGAAGAGCTCCGCCAGAAATTCCTTAAAAAGTTGTTCGGTCCATACACAGCTGAAGAATTAAGTTCGATAGGATATTTCGCGAAGTATACCGATAAAACACCCGATCATCCCGGCAAAGTAAGGTATTTTGAGGCGAAGAACCCTTTACACGAAAAGCCGCTTGATTCACCGGAGGTGCAGCAAGCACTGGATAATGATAATGGCGGGGTCAGGGTTGTTCCTAAAAAGCAGCCCCAACCTATGACAAAATGGCTGTGGGACCTGTCTGTAAAGCAGTTGAACGTGGTCCGGGCAGCGATATTATGGACGTGTTTGATACTGGACAAATTGTGGCTTAAATTGCTTTTCCTTAAGAAGTAAGCCTGTCCGCCAGTTCCGCGAATTCTTTTATCGACAGTGTTTCGCCCCTTCTTTTTCCGTCGATCCCCAGATCGGCGAAGGCTTTATCCAGCTTTTCCTTATCAACGCCCTCGATGTTCGCGTTCATTATCGCGTTCCTCAGCATCTTTCTTCTCTGGACGAAGGCACCGCGGACGATCCTGAAAAACAGTTTTTCGTCTTTCACATCCACCGGCGGTTTGCCGCGTCTCACCAGTTTGAGAACGGCTGAATCCACTTCGGGCGGAGGAACGAAAGCGGTCCGGGGAATGCGGAACTCTATCTTCGGTTCGCAGTAATAATTGACGTATATCGTCAGCGAGCCGTATTTTTTTCCGCCCGGCGCCGCGACTATCCTGTCGGCTACTTCCTTCTGGATGAGCAGGACGATGGTATTGATATCCGCCTTGGACTCGATAAGCATTGAGATCAATGGAGTTGTAATATAGTAGGGGATGTTAGCCACGACTTTCCTGCGCTTGAACGACGGATGCGCGTCCATGATATCCGGGATGTTCAGTTTCATTATATTCTCGTTGATGAATTCGATGTTGTTGAACCCCTTCAGGTTCTCCTGAGCGCGGGCAATTATGTTCTTATCCAGTTCCACCGAAACGACGAATCCGGCCGACCGCGCGATGTGTTTTGTGAGCGTCCCAAGCCCGGTGCCTACTTCGAGAACGAGATCTTCCTTTGTGAGATCTGCGGAGTCGGCGATCTTTTTCAGGAGGTTATCATCTGACAGGAAATGCTGTCCCAGGGACTTTTTGTGTTTCATCGCAGTTATTTTTTCTTGGCTTTTGAGAAGTGGGCAGCTACTTTTATGGCCTCGATGAGGCTTGTGGGGTTCGCCCAGCCCTTGCCGGCTATATCGAATCCGGTGCCGTGGTCGACCGAGGTCCTGATTATCGGAAGCCCAACGGTCACGTTGACGGACCTGTTGAATGACAGGAGTTTGAGCGGGATCAACCCCTGGTCGTGGTACATGGCTATCACTATATCGAACATGCCGACGTTCGCCAGATAAAATATCCCGTCGGGAGATATCGGACCTTTCACATTGATGCCAAGCTTTATGGCTTCATCCACTGCGGGCTTTATCGCTTTTTTCTCTTCGCTGCCGAAAATGCCGCCTTCGCCTGCGTGAGGGTTCAGGCCCGCGACGCCGATCTTCGGCTTCTTTCCCCTGATGTTGTAAAGGAATTCATTGGCCAGCTTTATGGTCTGCAGAACGCTCTTCTTCGTTATTTTCTTGCTGACCTTGCTGAGCGGAAGGTGCGTCGTGACGAGCATCACCCAGAAAGGATTTGAGACGAACATCATCGCGCAATGTTTTGTCTTCGTTTTTTTGGCTAGGATCTCCGTGTGGCCGTCGAAGTTATAGCCGGCCTTGTGCATGGCTTCCTTGTTTATGGGCCGGTGGCGATGGCGCCTACCTCGTTGTTAAGAGCGAGCTTTATCGCCTTGTCCAGATATTCGAATGCCGCTTTGCCGCATGGAGCGCATATCTGGCCCACCTTCACCTTCGAGGGGTCCAGGTTCTCAAGATCGTAGACATCAATAATTCCTCTGGTGAATTTCGCGTCGGCCACTCCGGTCACCGCGTTCACTTCCATGCGCTCGCCTTTGGCGAACTTGAGCGCGCTGCGCATTATCCTTGCGTCGCCGATAACTATCGGCCGCGCTACGTTCAGCACCTCGTTGTTCTGGAGAGCTTTCACTATCACTTCGGGGCCGATGCCGGAAGCATCTCCCATCGTTATCGCGACGATAGGCCTATCCATACTTTACCCCCGCCTTCTTCATCCTTGCCAGCGCTTCTTTCAGTTTATCTTCGGTATCTATCAGCGATATCCTTGCGTAACCTTCGCCCAGCTCGCCGAAAGCGATGCCCGGGGTCACCACAACTCCCGCTTTTTCCATCAGGAATATCATCCAATCGTACGAATTAAATCCTTTCGGTATGGGGAACCACACGTACATTGCGCCTTTCGGCTTTATGATGTTGGTGCAGCCCAGGTCTTTAAGCCCGTCGAGAATGAGGTCGCGCCTTCTCTGGTAGCGCTGGCGCACGCCGTCTATGTAGCCGCTGTGTATGTTAAGCGCTTTTACCGCGGCCCGCTGAATGGCGTTGAAAAGGCCGTAATCCAGGTTGGTCTTTATTTTCCTGAGGGATTCCACAAGCTGGCTGTTCCCGGTGGCGAAACCGCATCTCCAGCCGGCCATCCCGAACGTCTTGGAAAAAGTGTGGAATTCTATCGCTACGTCCTTTGCTCCGCGCAGCGACAGAATGCTGATTGGTTTCTGGTTGTCAAAGTAAAGCTCCGCGTACGCAAAGTCGTGTATAAGGATGATGTCATATTTTTTGCAGAACTGTATAGCTTCCTCGAAGAATTCTTTCGGGACCGTGGCTCCGGTGGGATTTGTCGGATAAGACAGGAAGAGCATCTTCGCCCTTTTGGCTATTGTTTCGTCGACTATTCTCAGGTTCGGAAGGAAACCGGTCCTCTCGGTCGTTGGCAACACGATCGCTTCGGCTCCCGCAAGTATCGCTCCGCGGAAGTGCGCTGGATACGCCGGCATTGGGACAAGAGTGGTATCACCCGGATTAAGATACGCGAATTGAAGATGCACGATGCCTTCCTTGGAGCCGATGAGAGGAACGACGTCATCGGCGGAAACATCCACTCCATATTGCCTGGCTTATCCACGTAACAACGGCTTGCCTGAACTCTTCCGAGCCGTCGAACGCCGGATATCTGTTGATGTTGGGGTCCTTGAGCGCGGATATCATTTCATCGATGACTTCCTGCGGAGGCGTGTGGTCGGGACTGCCCAGGCCCAGATCTATGAGGTCGGCGCCTTTTTTGCGCAGCTCAAGTTTGATCTTATCCTGCTTGGCGAAAATGTAAGTCGGTAATTTTTGTAACCGTTCTGCTTCTTCCATCAATAACAACTTCCTATTGTCATTCTGAGGCCAAAGGCCGAAGAATCTGCATTTTTAGAACACAGACCCTTCACGGAGTTTACCCTGAGCAAAATACAGATTCTTCGCTTCGCTCAGAATGACACAATGCGAAGGGCTCAGGGTGACACTTAATCTAATATGAGCCTGCGATGTAGGAACTTCTCACCAAAGGCCCGGAGATCACCTTTTTTATCCCGATGGACAGGCCGAAGTTCCGGTATTCATCGAATTTTTCCGGTCGAACGTATTCTATCACTTTTGCGTGGCGTTGTGTAGGGGCGATGTACTGGCCGATGGTCACAATATCGCACCGGGCCGCGTTCAATTCGCACATCAGGTCCATTACCTCGCCGTCCTTTTCGCCGAGACCGAGCATGAATCCTGATTTTGTCACGGTCCCTGCCTCGATCTTTTTTGCGGTCTTAAGGACGTTGATCGAAGTGTAATAATTGGAATTCGGCCGAACTTCAGGGTAAAGCCTTGCCACCATCTCAATGTTGTGGTTAAGTACGTCCGGCCTGGCATCGATCACTTTTTTCAGATGTTCTTCCTTGCCCAACAGGTCCGGTATCAGCACCTCTACCTTGATATCCGGGATCAACTTCTTCAACTCGATTATCGTCTTTGCGAAAAAGCTCGCGCCGCCGTCGGGAAGATCGTCCCTTGTCACGGAAGTCACGACAACATATTTCAAGTTCAATTTCTTTGCGGCTTCGGCAACGTATTTAGGCTCCATAGGGTCGGGGTGGGCGGGGGCCGACGCATCGACCGCGCAGAATTTGCATCCCCTGGTGCACTTGTCGCCAAGTATCATGAAAGTGACCGTTCCGCAGCCGTAGCACTCGCCTATGTTGGGACATTTGGCGGACTTGCACACAGTGTTCACCTTATCGCCGATGAGAGACCGTATGGCCTTAATGTTCTGATATTTTGGCGTGCGCTTGATGAGCCATTGCGGAAGGTTTCTCATTCCTCATCCCGCCCCTCTCGGGGCACCCTTCTCCATGAAATGGAGAAGGGAAGCATGTTATTAGAATATAGCACTGCCCCTCTCCACAAAGTGGAGAGGGGTGGCCGAAGGCCGGGGTGAGGTAAGTTACGCAAATATGTCATTTATTTATAATCGAGATCGCCTGTTTAAGGACGTTCTCGGCGGCTTCGGCCATGGATTCGTAGACCGTGGGATGCGCGTGTATCGTTGCTATGATGTCCGCCACTTTCAACCCTCTGCTTACGGCAAGAGCGATCTCGCCGAGGATCTCCGTCGCCAGGCTGCCCACTATGTGCGAACCCAGAACTTTTCCGTCCTTGTGAGCGATGATCTTTATGAAGCCGTCCCTTTCGTCCTCTATCAGCGACTTGGACGAAGCCCTGAAAGGATATTTGCCGGTCCTGATATTCGCCGCGCCGAATTTCGATACCGCTTCTTCTTCCGTCATGCCCACGCTCGCAACACCGGGATCGGAATAAATGCACCTGGGGACGGCGGAATAATCCATCTTCGCTTTTTTCCCGCAGATGTTCTCGACGGCCACGATGCCTTCCATTGCCGCCGTATGAGCGAACATGTATTTTCCGGTTATGTCGCCGATGGCGTAAACGTTGGATATGTTCGTCTGCATCTTCTCATTGACCGGCACTTTGTTCCCATCAAGCTTGATCCCGGCCAGCTCGAACCCGTAAGTGTTTAGTTTCCTTCCGACCGATATGAGAATAATTTCGAATTCATTTATGTCTTTCAGGCTTTCGCCGGTCTTGATCGTTATTCCTTTTTTTGTGAGCGCCTGCTCCAGCGTTTTTGAGACCTCTGGATCTTCGGCGGGGAGTATCCGCGGCATTACCTCGAATATCGTGACTTTGGTCCCGAGGTCGTTGAACACGCCGCCCAGCTCTATTCCCATTGGACCCGCGCCGACGATCCCCATCGTTTTCGGCGCCGTCCTCAGCTCTAGTATCCCATTGCTGGACATGACTTTTTTCTCGTCGATGGTGAATCCGGGCAGGGAAGCTACGGTGGAGCCGGTCGCGAGTATGATGCTTTCCGCTATGATCTTCTCTCCGTTGATCACCTGTATGGTGTTCCTGTCCACCAGCTTGCCTTCACCTTTTATCAGTTCGATCCCATTTTCCTTGAAAAGGAACTCGAGGCCTTTTTGGAGCTGATTGACTATCCGATTCTTCCTGTCGATCACCTTCGAAAGATCGATCGATGCGCCGCTGACGGAAATGCCGAACTGGTCGGCGTTCTTTATCCGCGTGAATAATTTCGTGCTGGCGTGAAGGGTCTTTGTGGGGATGCAGCCGTGGTTAAGGCACGTTCCGCCCACCTCATGCAGTTCAATGAGGATCACCTTTTTGCCGAGCTGAGCCGCCCTTATGGCTGCCGTGTACCCGCCCGGCCCCGCGCCGATGACCGCAATATCACATTTTTTCTCAATACTCATTACTCGTTACCCGCCTCACTTTTTATAATCCTGCTCGTAATAGGTCCGCACCCTGAAGGAAACACCCAGCTCATCGGCTATCTTTTTGGCCGCTTTCTTGTCTATCTCCGGAATATCAACGACCGTGAGCTCCACATCCTGAACGTTCCTCTTCGCTTCCCTTGCAAAATCAATTATAGCATCGAATGAGGCCTCGCCGAAATCCGGATGGCAGATCCTCTCGTATGTTCCCTTGTTCTCCGCGTCCAGGCTTATGGATATCTCATCCACCAGGCCTTTCAGCTCGGGAAGTATGTTCTTTTTGTGGATAAGGTTGCCGTGGCCGTTGGTATTGATGCGTACCTTCCCGCCGTTCTCTTTGATCCATTTCGATATTTCCTTGACGGCGTCCAGGCGTATCAGCGGTTCGCCGTAACCGCAGAATACCACCTCGTCATATTTTTTCGGGTCGCCGATGGCGTCAATCACTTCTTTCGCTGTCGGCTCTTTTTTCAGCCAGAGCTCGTGCTGGTTGTTGAAAAGCCGGGTCTTGTCGCGTATGCAGAAGTCGCACTTGTTCGTGCATCTGTTGGTTATGTTCAAGTACAGCGAATTGCCGATAGTATATGTAATGGCGCTCATGAGATACATTATAACAAAGAGGAGCTAGAGGAGCGAGGAAAGTTAGAAGAGGGGACCAAGTTAAATCCAGGTTTTGAACGGGGGAAACCACCCACTACGTAAACTCCTCTTACCTACCGGCCGTTGCCTGACGTTATCGCAACTATCAAAATGACCCCCGCTAAAAATATGTACTGTCCGTACATGTCAAAGAAAGTCGGCTGGACCGCTATGGTCCGTGTCATTGTCACCGGCCCGGTCTGCGTCGAAATGGTGATGCCGATATTGAATGCGCCGGTGTACGGCCCGGTGAGTATCCTGTAACTAAAACTGTGATTTCCCAGCACGCTCACGGGATACCTGGAGGCAGAAAGTCCCGGAGGAAGTGACACGGAAATGTCATTCAGGCTGAGCGACGTATTGACGGGAGTTATGGTCAGATCGAAAAAGTCCCCCTGTTAACGGAAGACGGCAAGATGATAATGTAATTTGACTTATCCTGCCCGAACGCCGGAACGACGAAAGTACAAACGAAAACCGCCAGGATAAGAGGCGACAGGGCTTTAAGCATTTTATTTATGTTCTTCATTTTTCAGCACCTCCATAAGCAACTTTTTCGCTGTTTCCGGATTGGCTCTTCCTTTTGTCGCCTTCATGATCTGTCCCATCAGGTGGAACAGCGCCGGCTCTTCGCCTGCCTTGTAATCTGCGGCAGATTTAGGATTGTTATTTATAGCATCTTGCACTATCTTTAGCAACTCGCCCTCGTCGGATATCTGCGTCGACCCGGATTCTGCGACGATGTCGTTCACGCTCTTTCCCGAATCCAGCGCCTTGATGAGAACTTCCTTCGCCGTTTTCCTGCTGATGGTGCCTTTGCTCACCAGCTTTATGACCTCGATAAGTTTTGCTGGAGTGAAATCAAGATCATTTATCCCTTTTTTCTTCTCGTTCATGTAGGCGGATATGTCGCCGATGAGCCAGTTGCTTATCTCCTTTGGTTCATTGAGAAGCAAAACGCTTTCCTCAAAGAACTTCGCCATGGGAGAATCCGACGACAGCACTGTGGCATCCATGTCCGGAAGCTTGAACTCCGAGATATAGCGCGCTTTTTTTGCCTGCGGCAGCTCGCTGATGGTCTTCCTTATCGCATCGATCCATTTGTTGTCTATTTCCATCGGGACGAGATCGGGCTCCGGGAAATATCTGTAATCGTGCGCTTCTTCTTTGCTTCTCATAGACATCGTTGAATCGGTTGAGTTGTCATACAATCTGCTTTCCTGGGTCAGCTTGCCGCCTTCATCGAGGACCTTGGTCTGCCTTACGATCTCAGCGGAGAGAGCTTTCTGCACCGCCTTGAAAGAGTTCATGTTCTTTACTTCGGTCTTGACTCCAAGCTCCTTCTTTCCTGCGGGTCTCAGAGAGATATTGGCGTCGCACCTCAGGCTTCCTTCTTCCATGTTCCCGTCGCAAACGCCGAGAGCCACAAGAAGTTTTCTCAGCTCTTCCATGTATGCCTTCGCTTCTTCGGGAGAGCGGATGTCCGGCTCGCTCACTATTTCCATCAGCGGGACTCCCGTCCTGTTGAAATCGACCAGACTCTGAAGTGGAACCTTTTAATCCGGCCGCTCCCTGGTGGACAAGTTTTCCGGCGTCTTCCTCGAGATGGACCCTGGTAATGCCTATCTGCCTTGTCTTTCCGTCGACGGTAATATCAATATGACCCGCAAGGGCTACCGGCAGCTCATACTGCGAAACCTGGTAACCCTTCGGAATGTCCGGATAGAAATAATTCTTCCTTGCGAATATCGAGTGCTGCGATATCTTCGCCTTCAGCGCGAGTCCGGTCTTGATGGCGAAATCCACGACCTTCTTGTTAAGGACGGGAAGCACGCCTGGCTGGCCGGTGCATACGGGGCAGATGTTGGTATTCGGCGGCGCGCCGAACTTGGTCGAACACCCGCAGAATATTTTCGACTCCGTAAGGAGCTGTGCGTGGACTTCCAATCCTATTACGACTTCATAGTTCATATGATCCTTTCGTCATTCTGAGCGAAGCGAAGAATCTGAAATTCAGACCCTTCACTTCGTTCAGGGTGACTATAACTTCGGCCTCGACTTGTGCCACGCCGTGTTCTGCTCATAGGTGAACGCCGCCCTGAAAAGAGTTTCCTCGCTGAAAGCCTTGCCCATTATCTGCAGTCCGACGGGCAGGCCGTTGACGAAGCCGCATGGGATCGATATCGCCGGAATGCCCGCCAGGTTGACCGGTATCGTCGCAATGTCGGACAGATACATCGAAAGCGGATCGTTCATCTTTTCGCCGATCTTGAACGCGACGCTGGGCGAAGTGGGGGAGATCAGTATGTCGAACTTTGAAAAGGCTTTGTCAAAGTCGTTCTTTATCAGCGTCCTGACCTTCTGGGCCTTTAAATAATACGCGTCATAGTAGCCAGCGGAGAGCGCGTACGTCCCCAGCATTATCCTGCGCTTAACTTCCGGCCCAAACCCTTCGCGCCTCGTGTTGTAATACATCGACAAAAGATCGTCCGCCTCTTCAGAGCGGTGGCCGTACTTCACGCCGTCATAACGCTCCAGGTTAGATGAAGCCTCCGCCGTCGCGAGTATATAATATGTAGAGATGCCGTACTCCAGCGCGGGCATCGATACTTCCTCCACTTTCGCGCCAAGCTCTCTCAACTTGTCGGCTGCGTCGAGCACAGCTTTTTTCACTCCGGCGTCTATCCCTTCGCCAAGCAGATCCTTTATCAAACCTACCTTCAAACCTTTGACGTCATCGACTAAAGACTTGCGGTGATCTGGAACGGGGACATCAACAGACGTGGAATCTTTCTTGTCGTGTCCGGCTATGCAGTTCATGAATATCGCGGCATCCGTCACGTCCTTCGTAAGCGGGCCTATCTGGTCCAGCGATGAAGCGAACGCTATCAGCCCATATCTTGAAACCCTTCCGTATGTCGGCTTAAGCCCGACGACGCCGCAAAGCGAAGCAGGCTGTCTTATCGATCCGCCCGTGTCGGAGCCGAACGCCATCACGGTTTCATCGGCGGCAACTGAAGCGGCCGAACCGCCTGAGGAACCGCCGGGCACTCTCTTAAGGTCCCAAGGATTCTTCGTCACCTTGTAAGCCGAATTTTCGGTGGATGAGCCCATCGCGAATTCATCCAGGTTCGTTTTTCCGATGGGTATCGCTCCCGCCTGAATGATCTTATCAACCACCGTGGCGTTGTAAGGCGGGATATAATTCCTGAGTATCTTCGAGGAACAGGTGGTGAGAAGCCCTTTCGTGCACATGTTGTCCTTTACGGCGACCGGTATCCCGGTAAGCGGAGTAATCTCTTTTCCGGCTGCTATCTGCTCGTCTATCTCTATCGCGCGGTTAAGAGCGTCCTCAAGGTTGATGGTCATGAAGGCGGATATCCTGTCTTCAGTCGCGGTTATCCTGCCGATGACGGACTTAAGTATCTCTTCAACGGATGTCTCCCTCTTGGATAGTTTTGCGTGAAGTTCATGCGCGGTAAGCTCGAAGAGTTCCATTATTACTCCATTATCTTCGGAACGGCGAACATGTTCTCGCGCTCTGACGGCGCGTTGGCCAGTATCGCCTTTACATCATCGCACGGGACGACCTTGTCATCCCTAAAAACGTTCTTCATGGGAATGGCGTGGGAAGTGGGCTGGACGTTCTTCGTGTCTATCCTGTTCATCATCTCGGCGTATCCCAGGATGGCGGAGAGCTGCTCCGTGAAGCGTCCCTTGTCCCTCTTCGGTGAGCCCGAGGCGCGCCAATTTTGCGACGTGCTCGACGTCTTTTTCTGGTGACGGCCATAGGTTTTGATTATACTATAATTATATGGTAAGATGACAAGGTTTTTTATGCTAAAGACATTCATCGCCATATTTTTGCTGATATCAACTCCGTGCTTCGGCCAGGACTTGGCCGCCACGTTCGAGGACCTTCCGCAGTCCGATTCAAAGTCTCTCGGCATGAACGTGACGGATTATGTGGTCTCCAGCGAATCCAGCAATCCGGTCAAGTACCTGGCGGAGCAGTACAAGAGAGCGCTGGTCCGTGAGAGGCTCGGCGCGTACGATAATTCGCTCTCCGCGCTGGATGCCGTCGGCTCAATGGCTGTGGGGATCCTTGAAGCGAAAGATACCACCGCGTCCCAGGCATCCGAGGTCCTTCCTTACGCCATAGCGTCCGCTTTCAGGAAAGGAATACTTACACACAGGTCCATCGAAGGCTCCGTCATGAAACTTTATCAGCAGCTGGAGCTGTACCAGAACGCGGATTCCTGGATAGACGAAGTGCTAACCTCAATATCGAACCTTACCACCGAAAAAGGAATGAACATACCGCCGGCGCAGTACTATCCGCTATATTATGCGCAAGGCTTACAACAGGCTCGGCTGGGCGTACGCCCTTCTTAACGGAAGCGCGTGGAAAAGATACATGATATATACCCCGGCGGATACCGTTGCGATGGTGGACAAGAGCATGGCGGACCTGGGGACGGCGCTGAAAGCTTTTGATGCGGATTATTCGGTCATCGGCGGGGACAGGGGAGCCATAGAGAACAAGGCCGACCAGTTCCTTTCCAAGATGACGTCCGATTCCGGCGCGTACGTTACTTACGCGCTTTGCTTCAATACATACAAGATGGATTCGGTCCGGACCATCGTCAGGAAACAGCTTTCGATAAGCGCGAAGAACACTCTGGACAAATACTATTCCACGGATATCCAGAGCGCGCTTACCGCGGGGCGCAAGATATTCACGTACGAGGAATTCATGAAGCCTGAGACCAAAGACGTCATTGCCGCCATGGCAGTTCTTCTTGACCAGATGAAATAACCTTTAATGGTCACCCTGAACGAAGTGAAGGGTCTCAAATTCAGATTCTTCGCTTCGCTCAGAATGACGGGGTGCTACTGCAGGGTGTAATTCCAGAGTTCCGTATTCTCGGGCAAGTACAGACCGTTCCTATCAATGAAAGCCTCCCACGATGCGACAATGTGGACCCTTGCCGCGGCTTCTGCCGACACAAAACGAATGTTCATTATGGTAAGGACGGTGAAATCGCCGTTCCAGACTGCTTCCGGAGTAGTGGAGGCATCGAATGTCACCGTTGCGGTCATGTCCGAGGCGACCTTGATCTTCGTCATGAGGCCGTTGATGTCCGTGTTGGCGCTGTCCATGGACTTGCTGAACTGAATCGAGAGAGTTTCATCGGACGGCACATTTGTCGCGCCTGAAGCGGGGGAGCTTGAAAGGATGACCGGAGCGGTGTACTGGACCACATATCTGCCGCATCCCGACACAAATGCAAAAGTTAAAATGAAAATTGAAAAAATCAGGAAGATATATTTTTTGTTGTCCATTACATCCTCAATGTGGAAACCGCTTCAACATCCAGACTACTCTTTTTGTTATTTTTTTTCAAGTCGTACGCGGCGCTTCCTATCATGGCTGCGTTGTCGGTGCAGAGGTTCATCGGTGGTATCGACACCTTCAGCCCTTCTTCTTCTGCCCTCTGCGTAAGTCTCTGCCTCAGCCTTGAATTAGCCGAAACACCTCCCGCCAGAGCGATCCATTTGGTCTTTTTTGCTTTGGCAGCCCTGATGGTCTTTTCCACCAGTACATCCACAACGGCTTCCTGGAATGAGGCGACGATATCATCGATGTTCCTGCTTCCGTTCTTACGCACGTGATTGACAACTGCAGTCTTCAATCCGCTGAAACTGAAATCAAATCCCTCCTTGAGCATTGCCCGGGGAAAATCGATCGCTTCAGGATCACCTTTCTTTGCCATCTTGTCGATGATGGGCCCGCCCGGATAGCCGATGCCCAGGAACCTCGCTACTTTGTCGAATGCTTCGCCGGCGGCGTCATCGCGGGTTCGGCCTAGCAGCTGATATTTGCCGTGAGATTTGATGTAGTAGAGATTGGTATGGCCGCCGCTTACCACAAGGCATATGAATGGGAATTGGAGGTGAGGACCGGACGTAAGTTTGGGATTTGGAGATTGGGATTTGGTAATTGCGCCAACGAAGTTGGCGTATATGTGTCCTTCTATATGATTCACCGGAATAAAAGGTTTCTTCAAGGCAAAAGCCAATGCTTTGGCGTAATTAAGCCCGACTATCAGCGAGCCGACAAGACCGGGTCCGTACGTGGCGGCAACGGCGTCGATCTTTTTGAGGGGTACCTTCGAATCGTCGATCGCCTGTTTCACAACGGCAGCTATCACTTCGATGTGTTTGCGTGATGCCACCTCAGGAACGATGCCGCCGTATTTCTGGTGGAACTCAATTTGAGAAGCCACAACGTTCGAAAGTATCTTCCGGCCGTTCTCAACTACGGCAGCGCTTGTTTCATCGCAGGATGTTTCGATGGCAAGAATTTTCATAATTTAAATTCCATCATAATCGGCAAGGATAATTAATTATTTAAGGTCACCGCTGACGTCTATGACAGGAAGCTTGTCCCCCGCCATTTTCAGGTATTTTCCCGGACCGTTGGATGCGAGGTTGAACTTCTTCATATCCACGGATCTCCATGCGGTATTTTCATATGTCTTATAGTAGAGGACCTTATTCGTCAGGTCCTTGATCAATACCCATTGAGCATTGCCGTAAAGCGTGACAAAAGGTATCGCCTGAGGCTCCTTGATCGCTCCCTTCGGGATATCGACGGTATTCAATATATGCTCCGCCAGATTCACAGCTTCGGCGGCATTATCGGGCTTTAGCGCTGAATCGACGCAATAAGCCAGCCTCACGAAACGTGAAGGCGGCGTCCAGTCGCCGGGCAGACCCAGCATTCCGCTGCCGACGCCCGCCGGTTCGATAACGACGCCATTGATCTTTTTCGGATTTTTATCGCGCGCATCCAGGTTTATATAATTGCGGAGATTGTTCATTTGCCAGGGGAACTCCGGCCGATTGGTCATGACCCCCAGCGGATTGTCATAGACATTAACTTTACCGTCGATGAATTCAACGACGAGATTTTTCCCCGACGCGTCATGGAACGCGATGTGCATTCCCAGATCTTTCAGTTTTTTGTTTTTTGCTTTGGTAATGTTGATCTTGGGGAGCGCTTTTTTTATTTCATCCACGGTGGCGAAATTCCCGAGCGCCCAGGCGCCCAGACCATCTATCGGCAGGGACTTGCCGGCGGCCTCGGGCTGATATTGCGCTCCGGTGAACATTAATCCGTCGAGTGAGAGCCCTTTTTCATTGAACCCATCAACATAAGCATTCTTGATATTAAAAGCGTTGATCGCCAGAAAACCGTATTTCATATGCCCGCGGGGAACGACGCATATCTCCGACTTGAGGTCGACAGGGAATTCCATTGAGCGGCCAATGACTATGCTTCCGTCCTTTGCTTTAAGCTGGAAGTCGCTGCAAGCGAAGGTCGTTCGCGGCATGATGCTAAGTGCCGCCAAGATAAAAATAATCAATGCTTTCTTCATAGATGCTCCTTATTCCGCATTATACAACTTACCTGGCTTTCGCGAACAGTTTTTCCGCCGGACAGCCCAGTTCTCTCTGTTTGCAGTACTTACAGACGATGCTGCCGTGCGTGAAAGAGTTGCCAACTGTAGTTAGAAGAAAAAGAACAACGATCGCCAGCAAGAGCGGCCAATTGAAACCGGTGATCAGAAGATAAATACCCATCAGGAAAGGTATCAGGGAAACCAGCATGTCCGGAATAAGATTCCTCCAGGAGATATCTCTTTCAATGAATTTCCTGGGGTCGCCCCTTTTAAAAAGGAGGGAGGCGAGCTTGCCTCTTCCCGCGCCGCACAATTTCCCGTAATAGAAACAATTGACGCACGACATCCTCATTATCCGGACCTCCAAGGCCAGACAAAAAATGAGGTACAGCCATCCCAGTATCGCCCCGGACTTGAACATGATATAAAAGCCGATCAAATATATCCCGTACGCCACGGCATCGTACGCGGCGATCATCCAGAGAGGAAAATCTTCAAAGGTTTTATTGGTTTCCATTCAGGCGTATTTTACATCATTTTATATGTCTTTAATATTTGAAATTACCGCCTAATTTCTTCGATAAATAAATATATGAGCGCGAATTTTGTTTATATACTTAAGGATGCCGGCTTCCTGAAGGGAATGGGGCTTTTTGCCTCATGTGCTCCTCAGGCAAGGATGTTCATTTCAAATCACGAAGACATCCGCAGCGCCGGGGTCAACGTGATCAATGTGTTCAATGATGTTAAAACGCTCCAAATGAACTTGAAGATGAACAATTTAAAGCCTCGCATTTTCTACCGCATCGAAGTTAAAGGAACTCGAGATACTATCATAGCTTGGGCAACCGCGGATAAGAACGGTGAAATTAATATCAAAGTCGGCCTGCCCGTATCGAACACACTTTCTGAACTACAGATCATCTTAAACGAGAACAGACCAGAAAAAGTCGTTTACCGCTCTAAACCCGTAAAACTGGTCTATTCTCCGAGAGAAAAGTTCGTTCCCGAAAATTCGCGCTTGTTCACTTCGAAGAACGTCTTTCTGAAGAGAACTGAAGACATCGGGCTTTCATTAGTAATGGCCGTTCCGTCGCTGGCGGTAATGTTCCTGGAAGGGCTTGCTGTAATGTGTTATTCCCCGGGATCGCCTTTCTTCTCGGGCAAAAGACCCGGCCAGAACGGGAAAGTGGTCACATATCACAAGATAAGGTCCATGTATTTTCTGAAGGGGCCCGATACTTATATTCCGGCGAACGTGAAAGATCCAAGGATAATCCGTCCGGTGGGCAAGTTCATAAGAGAATACGGCATTGACGAACTGCCGCAGTTATTGAATGTCATGACAGGCGAGTGGTCGCTTATCGGTCCGAGGGCCGAGAATATTCTTCCGGATATGATCGTTCAAGATAAGAGCATGCCGGTGGATGAGTTCATGAGGGTTTATACGGCGAAACCAGGCCTGACCGGATTAAGGATGATAAACGGCCGCGACGATCCGGATGTAGTTGAGAACAGGATAACCAAATTCAAACTGGAGCGCCATTACATAGAGAATTGGAGCTGGGGAATGGAGTTGGGAATACTGCTCAGGACGGTGCCGGCGCTTCTTTTTAAGCAGGGCGCGCCTGTCATCTGACCCATTAAAAGATAAGGAGAATTTAAATGATCAGATTTGAAAATGTGTCAGCGTTCTTAACGAATGTTAAGGTGATGGGCGTGAAATTACTTGAGGCGTCAGATCCCTCATCCGTCAGTTATTTGAAATTGATCAATACGGCGGCAAGCTGGGTATGCAAACCTGTGCTGAATATGGAGATCCTTACGCCCTCGACCGCCATCGCGAATGTGAACCCAAAGTTGTTCCATGATGAGGCGATCTTGTTCGTTAAGTCCGCCGCGCTGGCGAAAGGTGCAAGGATAAAAGATACGATCGCGCTCGGGCTCATGGCGGTCGTCAGCAATGGCTGGGAAATACTTAACGCGTCGGTCATGTCCGGCGACCATCTAAGAGAAAATGAGACCATGCTAAAACACTACGGCGTTACCGCGAACATTGCAAAGAACGACGTGTCTGTTGTGTCCCAGGACGCAAAAAAGTATTTCCGCGAATTGATGGGGCGGGAAATGGATTCTAAGTCGCCGGAAGGTCCCATTGCTTTTGGCGGCTTCCAGTTCATGGAACAGGCGGGTTTGAGCGTTGAACAGCTTGACGCTCTGTGGAAGCGGTCGCTTGAGCTTGATGATCTCAGCAAGGAAAAAAACGACAGGAAGAAATATAACATAAAACTAGCTCCAGGCACTTATGTCGCGCCGGTAAAATATGAGGACGGCGGATTTGTTCCCGTGAGGGCTTGCGATGTGGATGAGCGTACAGTGTTCATTTTGAACGGGTTCACCCCGGCCCAGATGATCAGCTATACCAGGCCCCAGGACAGGGTCGTAGTATTGCGGGTGAGAAGAGGAAGCGGGCAGGCCGCGTCCCTTAAAAAGATGAGGGGTGTGGTCATCGGACCGACCAATCCCAGGGATGGGAGCGGCATAAGGAACGACCTGTTCAAGAACATGGAGCAGTACGGCGTTCTGGAAGTGGACAAGAACCAGAACGGATATCATTTTTCGGCCGGCCCGATCGAATTCTTATATGAGTGCGAGAACTTTTTCGGGACAAAGCCGGAAGAGACCTCTATCGGGAGGCTCCTGATGCAGCGCGCCCAGTATTCGCCGGCGGAGATACGGAAGCTCATGGCAAACCCGCTGGTGAAATGGAACGGCAATATCAAGTCGGTCTTTGATCACACGGAAGAGATGTCTGCCGAAGAAGTCATCATTATTTTCGCCAAAGCGATCAAAAGCCAGCTGAACTGAATTGATCGGCTATGTGGCCGGAACGGCTTTCTGCTGTTTTGTTTTTTCCGCGGCTTTCTTTTTTTGGGACAGGATCATCGCTTTTCTGGCTTTTAGCATGTCCAGCCTTAATTTATCCGTGTCTTTTTGCACCTTTAGCAGATCCTTCCACACCATACGCATGTCTTTTTGAAACAGGGCCTTGTCGATCTGAGTCTGCATTTTGTCCTGTTTTATGATGGGATCGTTCATGATGTCCTTGTTTTGCGCAAAAGCGGCAGGGATCGACAGGCTTAACGAAAGCAACAACGGAAGGAAGAAAATTGAAATAAGTTTTCTCATTTTCAGCACCCCTTTTTTTATTTTGTGTCAAGAAATGATAGCATTTAAAGAATAAAATGTCGATTGAAAATTGATAAAAGGACTTTTTTTGACGTTCGAACGCTCAGAGGCGAGGGCCATTATCGCATTGTAAAACATTCGAAGAGTGATAAACTTCGACGCAGAGGCATATATGAGCTTTAAAGCTGAAAAGATAGCCGGCATGGAGGGGGCTAAAGCCACTCTGGATTATATTTCCCTGTTCAAACGGACCTCTCTCATATTCAGCGTTCTCGTTACCGGCATAGGCATATTTGTGCTTTTCGGCTATATATTCAACATCACTCTCCTTAAAAGCTTTCTTCCCGGGTCGATGACCATGAGGGTCAATGCAGCGTTTTGCTTCATCCTGACCGGAGCGGCAATGTTCCTGCTTCAGGAAAATGAAATTGGCGAGATGCCGGCGAAAGCGCGCCGGAATATCGGATATTGTCTGCTGGCGGTCATTGCTATATTTGCCATTATTCCTATGTGTGAATACATATTCTCAGTTAATATCACGATAGACGACGTCATTCTCAATGCCATATCAGCAGGATCGTATTCTCACAGCATGCCTGCAAATGTCGCGTTCAATTTTGTTCTTATAAGCATGGCGCTGTTGACCCTGGACTTTGAAACAAAAAAGGGATTCCGGCCAGCCCAGGCGTTCATCATCGTGGAATTATTGATCGGACTGCTGGGTTTCGTAACATATATTTACGGCGAACAGGAGATGTTCGGGATCGCGGCGCAGACAAAAATGGCGTTCCATTCTTCCATTGAATTCCTCCTGGTAGGAACGGGCATCCTTTTCTCCCGCCCTGCGAGCGGTCTTATGACGACCTTCATAAGCGATTCATATGACGGGCTTCTGGCGCGCTTGGTCATTCCAGCGTCCATTGTGTTCTTCCTTTTATACGGCATTGTCGTGCTCGCTGGGCAGGAGGCGGGATTTTACGGCACACAGTTCAGGCTCGCGCTCACCTCAACTACCAGCATCGCGATAGCAGCTGCGCTTATCTTCGCGATCGCCCGCCTTTTCCATTTAATGGAGGCTTCGCAGCGGAGGATGAGCGCGAAACAGGACCTGGTCTCTTATGTTTCCCATAAACTTTTCACCCCGTTGTCCGTCATCATAGGCTTAGCGGATCTGGAGGATTCGGGCGCTTACGGAAAACTGGACGACAAGATGAAAAAAGCGGTAGAGAGCATCCGCGAGAACGCGCTGAAGATGCAATCCATGATAGAAAAACTTCTGACGCTGGCGAAGATAAACGTGAACGATCCTAACCTTATGACGGAAGATCTTGTGCTTGAAGAAGAGCTCAAAAAAGCGGCGGATGAGGTCATAAGCCAGAACAGGGATAAAAAGGTGATCTTTTCGGTCCAGGCGGCGGACCCGAATATCCGCATGAAAATGAACAGGCCGTATTTCGAGCTTATCGCCTACAACATCATCGAGAACGCCGTGAAGTTCAATGATAAGGGAATTTGCCAGATATCTTGCTCGGTGGAAAAGTCCGCCGGCTCCGTCAAGATATCTTTTGCCGACAACGGCCCTGGCATTCCGCCGGAGGAAACAGCGAAAATTTTCGACGGGTTCTATCAGATAGAAAAAACGTTCACGGGCCGCGTGGAGGGAATAGGCGTCGGGTTGTCGGTCGTGAAAAGGATGGTCGAGGCGCACGGCGGGACGATCAGCGTGGGATCGACCCCGGGAAAGGGCGCCACTTTCCTGGTTACTCTTCCATTAACCAAAGGTATATAATATCGGGCTTGGAGGGACAAATATGAAAACAAGCACGCTCAATATCAAGACAACCTCGGTCCTAATCTTTTTATTGTTCCTTATATCCGTTGTATCCATCGGGGCTTTTTCCGCGACCGCGCCGAAACCCAAAACGGCCGTGGATCATTATGATGACGGGACGCTTGATGAGTGGGATTCCAATTACAGCGCCGCGATAACCGACTTCACCACAGCGATCAATATGGACCCGAATTACTCGGCGGCCTACTCGGAGCGCGGGTACTGCTACGGCCAGCAGCAAAATTACGACCAGGACATTGCCGACCAGACAAAAGCGCTGGAGCTGAACCCGAAAGATTCCTTCGCGTATTACGCGCGGGGACTTGCGTACAACGATCAAACGAACTACAGCCAGGCGATAGCCGACTATTCAAGCGCCATAGACCTGAAGCCGGATTATTCCGATGCTTATGCGGAGCGCGGATACTCTTATTACAACCAGGGCAATTACGACCAGGCCATTTCGGACTGCAACAAATCGATAGAGATCGACACGAAATATTACCTGCCGTATCAATACAGGGGTTACGCTTACGGCAGGCAGGGGAACTACGAACAGGAGGTCGCGGACGAGACGACCGCCATCGGGCTGAACTCATCAGCCGGTTGGGCGTACGTGGCGCGGGCGCAGGCTTACTATCAGCTCCAGCAATATGACAACGCATGGGCTGATGTACACAAGGCTCAGAGTTTGGGGAAAACGGTTTACCAGGACCTCATAGACAATCTTAAGAGCGCCACCGGAAGGGACGAATAGATCGCGGAATAATATCAGGCTGGATCGTATCTTATCTGCCGAAGCGGCTTATCAGAAAATCTCCCACAAGATTGCTCAATAATATCACGATGACCGCGATGGAGATGTGCGTGAATATCGACGCGTACGGATCGCTCGAACTCGTTCTTTGCGATCAGATAGCTCAAGACGGCCAAAAGCAGAAGCCCCCAGACTATGGAAGAGAGTATGGCGGCGTTGAGCGGCAGTATCAGCATCAATGCTATAAAAGTAAGAGAGACTATGACCCTGGACATGAAGTTAAAGGCCGTAGAGATCCAGACCTCGAACCTGTCTATCCTCTCGCACTCCTGAAATATATGTATGCCGAAAGAATCAGATATGTTGTCGGCAAGCGCTATTACGAGGATGCCGCCCATTATGCTTACCTTTGCGTTGGGTCCCGAATGAAGGCCGGCCATAAGCGCGAGATTGGTTATTATCGCGGAGGTGGACCCGAAACTGAACCTCCTCTGCCAATTATGTGCGTGTTGAAGGATCTTTCTTAACATGTACAGATTATAGCATATCCCTCTGATATTCTGATCCCCTGATATCCCGATGATCTGATCTATATCCACCCCAGAGCGATGAACAGTATCAGGCACAACAGGTCAAATCCCAATATTGCACCGACCGTCTTCGCCTTGTCGGCCACTTTTTTCATGTCATGCACCCAGAATGCGACAAGGAAAAAGGGAAGATATCCTATCAGGAATATCAGATACGGCGCTTTCAGGTTCCACCACGGCAGGTCCCAAGACAGCGCCCCGATGTGATTAAGTATTATCTCGATGAAGACGGCAAGAAAGGCATTGAGGACAGCGAAGAATATCCTGTTGTTGATGCCGAAGATCTTCATTTTCTTGTTCGCCGGCAGCATCTTGCATGCGTAAATTCCCATCACTGCGAACATCAGCGTGATCTCAATGTTGAGCCCGATCAGGATATTATAAGCTGTCGCTCCGGGAGTTGCCCATGCGGGAGCATATTGATTGAAATGAAAAAGCAGCGCGTTCCATATCTCGTTGAACCAGTCCATTCCCCACAGAGCGAGGCCCCCGAAGAAAATGTTCCAGTTCTTCCTCTCAACTTCGACGGAATAAATGTAGAGGACTATCAAAAGAAGCGTCACGACGTACCACTGGAAACGGGAAGCATCTCGGAGGATGGAGAGGGCCTTTGAAGCGCTTTCTGTCATGTTTGCCACCTCGAGAAATATTATAACAGAAAAAATCGACCCACATATGACGTTCATGTAAATATTATTGAAATGTAACTTATTCTTCACATTATTTTAACCAATGCCGATTAGCATAACGTCCAATGAACAATAGAGGAGGTGACTTATATGGCAATAAGCAGCAGGAAGAAGATGGTCGCGATCAAGTTCACGCCGCCCGTGACCTTACAAGATGTCAGGGAAGTCAAGGTGGCCGGAGATTTCACGAATTGGGAGAAGGGCGCGATAGTCATGTCCAAGTCGGGAAAGAGGGGAGAATGGCTGGCTTCCGTCAGCGTAACATCTGGAGACCATCAGTACCATCAGTACAGGTATCTACTGGACGGAAAATGGTTCACGGACCCGCTTACCGAACATGTAATGAGCCCGCTTGGAACGGAAAATTCGTTGTTAAGGATAAATTAAGAAAGCCGAGCTGAGGTTAATATTATTTATTCGAAAGTCCTGCAGGATCGGGGATATTTTCTTTTGGCGGGATCCCGGCAGGCGTGTCAGAAGGAGGAGAGATCAGCTCAAAGAGCGCCGCAAGGTTCTGTTTTTTGTCGCCTATCAAAGTGAATTCGATCTGTTCATTCCCCGACTTCACTGCAAGAGTGCGTTTTTTTATCATGCCGAAAGATAAAAGCCATGACAGCCAATGGTTCCTGACCGAGACAAGTTTCGGCTCTTCTTTTACGCCAATGCGGACCTTTGATGGATCAATTTCGGGAAGGAAAATCCTCTTATCTTTTTTTATAAGCTTCAGTTTATGTTTAGGATCGACCATTCGGGCCCTGAATTCATTATCTTTATTATTCAAGACCATCTGGTCATCCGATATTATGTTATATCCTCCGCGCAGGAAAACGCCGGACCTTTCCTGCGCATATTTCGAGAATATGCGATTGGATAACGAAAGAAGGAATCCCCCCGCTGTCAGGAACAGCGCGGCGGCGTCCTGATCGGCTAATTTGCATATCCCGGCACTTAAAAGAAAAGGGATGATCTCCAGCAAAGTTATCCGGTTCTGGTATGCGGAATAGATCTTCCACCATCTGCTTTCATATTTGGTTTCATCAAAGATATCCTTTGTCATTGCAAAAGAATTCTTGTCTTCGCCGATCTGCGCGCCGCATTCCATTGCGAGACTTACCGCATATGCGCCTAACGCGGCATTTTTCCAGAATGGCCCTATCTCCGGAATGCCCAGTAAAAGAGTTAAATATATGCCGAAGAACAAGGTTGAATTTAAATTCTTGATAAGGATCGTCCTCTTATTCTGCTCAATAAGGCTGTCCATGGTATGGTATTTCCACCACAAGTCCAGGAAAGGCACTTTGCTGTCCATTACCCTTATCAGCTTTTTCTGATCCTCGACTTTGCTCAGTTTGTCGGAATACCGGCTGTTCACATACGTTCCAATTACAAGCGGAATGATCCTTTCAACGAAGATCAATGTTGCAAGGATCCCCATCGATTGCATTTTATCAAGCACATAATAGAAAAATGAACCCATCATTATACTATCACCGAGAGTGTGAAGGAACATGGTGTTCGCTTTAAGACGGAACGAGTCGTCGCTCTTTTTCGCTTCTTTGAATAATTTATTGCTCTCATCCCAGGTAAAGGATTTATCCATTAAAATATATGGCTTGTCCTGCGAAGGCAGAGGAAAAGGCCAAACTTCTTTCAATTCGCCCTCTGGGATGGACAGAGATTCAAGCGGCGTGTCTTCGAAGACTTGGTTGTGTACCCCCGTATCAAGGTTGACTATTTTACGCCACGTCACTATCTTCTGCGGATACTTATCTTGGAACAAAGATTCCAGATAGAATTCCTTTATCGAAGAACCCGGAAAAAGATATGGCAGCACGTATGTGGTCTTCTCATGCTGGAAAACACACCCCATGGCATCGGCAACCTGTCCGAGCTTCCCTGCATTATCAACATTATGATAAAGCATGAAATAGCTGGCTTTCCCGCTGGTCAGAGCTTTGTCAAGGAAAGCGGACACCTGCGGCTCATTGCTTGTCATCCGTCTTAAGGATGCCTCATTCTTGGATGAGAAGTCCATAAAATGGAATTGCGTCTTTTCAGGATCAAGATTAAGGATTGGTTTCGGCATGGCGGCATCGCCAGCGGCCGGCCTCTGGAAGTCGTCTATTGGTTTCATTTAAGTCAGGTTTATCGGGCCCAAATTAAATAATGTCACATGATAATATCTGCATAATCGCGGTAAGATTTCATTTTCTAAGAGTCCGTGCGTTATTATCTTCTTCAATCTTATACTTGTTCTCCGGGCCATTTTATAGTGATTTCCGCTCTGAAAGCTTCCATGAACAATATCCGCCAAAAGTCGTTCACCTGGAATTAACAAGAAATTTACAAGGGAAAACTAATTTTTTTTATCCGTGTGGGCGATATACCTGTGTTACTGAAAAACGATCAGACAGGAGAGCGTTGATATGGCGGGACCTTTCGAAATAAACACTTTCAATATCAGAGGCGGCATAAAAGTCACTTCTTTTGGCAGGTTCGATAGAGCAGCGATAGATGATGTCATTCAAAAAATGCGCGTTGCCGTTCAAACATATCTTAAAGAGGAAAAAACAAAGCCCGTCGCAGCTATGCATAGCTTTACAGATGTGGATGCCGGACATATCCTCAATAATTTTGACCAAAACAAACTGCGCCAATTGGTCGATGATAAATTCTGGGGGGATCTGACGGATACCATTCGGCCAATGAGATTGATAGATGAGTACACTACGAACAAAGCCGGAACTTCTCCCGCGGTTTTCAGGGCGATCAAAGCCGTCCTTACTAGAGAAATCCTGGCGACGGTCCTCTACGATATCGGCATAACCACCGCACAATTTGATGATCTGTGTGATTATGAAAAAAAAGGTTTCTACCCGTCCGAACTCGAGCTTATTTTTTATTTTGCGATAATAAGAAAACTGGGGCTTGAAGATGGATTGAATGCAATAATCAAAACGGGTAAGGCTCTTGGAAATCCGTCCGTGCTCGGCGTAGATGTGATCAAACAATTAAAATCCCAGGATCTTTATAAGAATCTCCAGTCGCTGTTCTTTATTGCGCAGAACATCCATGCTATCAAGGATTGTTATCCTCTTTTGATGATGGAAGACCCCAATTGCCTTACGGCTGTCGCATTGGTGGTCAAGCCCAACAAAACCCTTATTGAAGAGATCAAGAGCAAGATCGTAAATATGGAGATGAGCAAGAGATCTAGTTCGACGGCTAAGAAGGATAAAGAGATCCAGGACACAACATCAAATATTAATGAATTTTTTAAAGTAATGGAAGCTTGTCTCGGAATCAATGCCATGGCCGGGACGAACAAGCTCATAAGGATATCACAAGGAAGGGAGACCCTGGATCCCGCAAGCATGATGACGCAACCCATGGACATTGAATGGGGAGAGGAAAATTCAAGGGTCTTCTCAACGATATTCCGCAGAACGAACGATCTAAATGATATCAATATATTATCCGACAGAATAACTTATGAAGTTAACGATATCACGGATGGCGATAGGAGCGATGTACTCGAATTGGATGAGACATATTACATCAGAACAGTGACAATGAACGACCATGAAGCTGTAATTATCTTAAAACCCGAACTTTTTGAAAAGGAGTCAAAGAAGGGTGAAATAATAAGGAAAACTCTGTTTTTATTAAGAGCTAATGGCTGGAATGCCGCGGCAATATCGGTTCTTTCCGGACCGTATATTTCTTCAAATCAAATAACGGAAAATCAATATGGCGTCATTAAAGATGTGGCAAAAAGAGGAGTCGCGGCGCTTTCAGCTCAGGCGAAAGAGAGGTTCAAGAACCACTATGGCGTGTCTGTCGACAGGGTTAAAGATAATATTCTCGGAGGTTTCCAGTTCATGGAAAAAGAAGATATTCCATACCAGGACCTGAATATATACTGGTATTCGGGTGAAGGTGAAATCGTTGAACTCGCAAGGGAGATCTATGTTAAAAAAGTCCGTTATAAAGGCAGAGATCTGTACATACTTGATGGTTTCGCGCCTGAACTGTTCGAATACCTGACAAAAAGAGGCGGCAAGGTCGTTGTTATACAGATAATTAAAGAGGGAGAAAATGCTATGCCCCTCAATAAGATGAAGGAACGCCTTGTAGGCAGCACAAATCCAGTGACCGCGCCCCCGCATACTTTAAGGAGATGGTTATACGACGAAAGAACTTCTCTTGGCCTCTCAAGGGTCGATCTCGGATTGAATGGATTTTATTTATCGGATAATTATCTTGAAGGCGTAAGAATGCTTAACGCATATTTTGGCATACCCGTTGAAGATACGTTTGCCGGAAGATTGCTCCTCCGGGGAATGACCCAAAAATTGACCTACGTTGAAGGAGCGAAAATAGGTTCGGTCGAGTTAAAAAGGCTGCTTGTGAACCCATCCATCATTATGCACGGGAAAGAAGCTACAGTGTTCGAACATACTGAAGGGATGGATTATAAACAACTAATAGGTTTCGTTAATAACACGCTTTCTAACGATATGGGAAAGCTTGTCATTAATAACTCGGTGACTATTGGCGATAAGACCATCCCTCTCATGATATCAAAGAGAGATATCACTTCAATACCGGTACATAATTTTTATCACCCTAAAATGGCAGGATGGAGCAGATTTTCGCAATACGAGACGCAGCTTTCCTTTAGAGCAAAACGAGCCCTGGGTCTTTCGGGGAAATACCATAATTTGCAAGCTGTATTGGAAAAAATATATGCATACCAGGATAAGAAGGGGCTCTCTCCTTTAGAATCATCTTATATAGAGTTGGCACATAGGATGAGAAGGGATAGAGAAACTACCATTGTATGGCTGAGAAATGAAATGCTCAAATTCCTTGTCATCGGCCCGGGCATTGGCATCATGTTATATGGTGCGAATTTCTCGCTCAGATTCGGCTTAATTCCATCCATATTTATAGGCAGCGGATTGGTGCTTGGCGCGATAACAATGGATATTATGATAAGAAGAGAACGGGAGAAAACGGGGGATTCCTATGACGCATTGCTTTATATTGCAGGAAAGCCGACTGAATTCAATAAAGGATGATCGGAGCTTATTAAAAATGAATCAAGTTTTCTTTATTGACGTATTTCTTCTTCAGCATTTCTTCTATGAAGTATTTTGCGCCGTTATTGGTCCCGGATGACGCTTTCATCCCCCCCAAATGGGCTACATCATCGCCGAACCACAAATGGAATTTATTGACAAGGACGCTTCCAACATCCACTTCATCAATGAACCTGTCCGCAATGCCTCTGTTCTTGGTCCAGATGGAAGCTCTCAGCCCGTATTTTGAGCTGTTCGTTATCTTGATCGCTTCATGGATGGATCTATATTTCGTCACCGGGATGACAGGCCCTAATATCTCATTCTGCATGATATCATCGTTATAACTGACGTTCGTGACAACGGTTGGCGCAAAATACAGGCCGTTAATATCTTTTTCACCAAGGTAGTTCATCCTGTATCCTCCGCACTGTACCGTCCCGCCTTTCGATACCGCATCTTCGATGGCACTCCCGATCAATGATAATGTTTTTTGGTGCCCCAGGGGAATTATGTCGGTCGCCGGGTCGGAAGGCAGGCCTACCTTAAGGTCTCTCACGTGGAACAATATCCGCTCGATCAATTGATCATGTATCGATTCATGGGCTATCAAACGCTTTATCGAAATGCAGACCTGGCCGGAGGCAAGGAATCTTCCTTTTACGATATTCACGGCGGCTTCATCGAGGTCGGCATCTTCATGCACGACGCATGCGTCGGATCCGGCAAGTTCAAGTATCGGTTTTATCCCCTGCCTGATCGCCTTTGAACCTATCTTTAAGCCTGTCCCGCTGCCTCCATAGAATACAAGGCCTTCAATAAGCCTTTTATCCAGCCATTGGTCAACGACATCTTCGCCTTTGCCGACGATAACATTGATGACGCCAGCTGGCATTTTATTTTCCTGCAATGATTCGCATACCAGCTTCCCGAATATCAAGGTCGATACAGGGTTCGTGCTGGGGGCTTTTATCACCGATGTATTCCCGGATATTATCTGGCTTACTATGCCGAGACCCGCCAAAAGAATCGCTCCGTTAAAAGGCGTCACTATCCCAAGCACGCCGAGGGGCTGCCTGTACATATATGCCCCTTCTTTTCTGAGGTTGTCATACGGCCTTGCCAGATATCTGTAAAGCTCGAAGTTATCTTCCGAAACGATGACGTTCAATATGGTGTCCAGCTGCCACAACGCCGATTTGACCGACAATCCTTCGGCGATGCAGATATCGATCAGCAGGTCCATATTGCGGGAAATCTTGTTCTTTAATGTTCTTATCACGTTCAATCTGTCATCGATCGTTGCTTTGCGGAATATTTCGAAAGCTTTTTTCGCGGAATTGACCGCAAGAACGATCTCTGTTTTGTCAGATAAACAATACGTGGCAACGGACTCGTCGATGTTCAGCAGCCTGTTCTCCACCGAAATGTAATTGTGCCTTATCCCTGTGTCTATATCCAATCCGTCGATCAATAATGAAAAATCTCCGAAAGGGCCAACAAAGTGCCGTTTTTCTTCTTGCATTTCCATTCTTAAAGCCATTGCGCCTTCCATATGATCACCGCCTTCCGAATCGATCTGTAATTAATAATACGAATTTGAATGTATTGTATGATCTGCATGTTAAGTGCAAGTGAAGGTATTGTTACTATTTTGTTAGTTTATTGTGACAGTCTTACCTGGGGAAACCTGAAGCGGCTTATAAAAGACAGATCAAATAGTTTCTCCGTTATGCTGAGCATTGACAGCCTTGAAGTTCTTCTGAAGAAATTTAGCGAACCGTCCGGTGTAATAATGGGATTGCATCCATCTTACCGGCCCAAATTTACTGCAAAGACGTATTTTGTCCGATAAATAAAAGAACTCTGGGGCAGTATCTATATCAAGATAGAAAGGCTTGATCCCCGCTCTTGCAAAAATGTACGCTGCCATGACGGATCCTGTCTCTTCGTTCCGCATCCAGAACATTTGAGGCTCGACGACCATCCTTGCGAAAAGACCCGCAGCCAATTCATAGGGTGATCTGTCCCTGTTGGCTTTGAACCATCTCCATGTTGGACCGATTTTGTAGGTGCAAAATGAATCCCGATTGGCGTTCATCTCTCTGAAGTTTTCTTTGGCGATCTTATAATACTCCGTTTCACTGGATGAAGTCATGTCGGACCGGGCTGCGCCCCACCGGCAGATGTTATTGATCTCGGCTATGTATTCCATGTCGAAGACAGGTTTTTCAAGAAGAGAAGCAACGTATTTATAGGCGCGCGCGATATATTCTCGCTCTTCATCAGTAAGGGCTCGTTTTACGCCTTCAGTTTCGCGTGGTTTTCCCAATGACGGCGCAGTGGGCGGAAAAACCGAGCGCACGAAGCAGGACAGAGCTTCGTTTTGATTGAGCACATTCAATTTATTATTGATGAGTGAGTCCGGTGCCGCGATATCGGTCTGCACTCTACACAATGCCTCTCCGATCATGTGCATATCCAGCATCTGGCTTGGCACCTGCGTGCCTATATTTATCTTATAATCTTCGATCATGGCCAATTGATTATCGCCTGATCGGTATCGAAATTTCATTCCACCTGCGGAAAATTTTTACATCGTATAAACCCTGATTTAATCAAAATGTAACACGGATGGCCGAGAATGAGCGCGAAAACAATAGTAAGCATGAAAGGAGGTTGCTCTATGCTGATAAATGGAGAACAAAAAGTTAGCGGCAGGATATTCAAGTGCATTTACTGCGGCAACGAGATCTTTTCGGCAGCAGACGACGATCTTGATCTCATAGAAAGCCCGTCATTCTTTTCCCCGAAGAAAGTTACGAACGTCAGAGGAGAGGATGATAAGTTTTCTTCGGACATCATGGAACTGTTCTGCCGCAGATGCGGATTGTCGGTCGGGTACAAGCTGATAGACAGGTCCGAGCTTATCGGCGACAGGAATTACATCAGGGTGAACATGCTTGAGATGTCATCGGACTTGCAGGCAGTTGCATGAAACCCCTGGTCGTTTATTTTTCGTTGAGCGGGAACACGAAGTTCATCGCGGAGAACATCGCGGCGGAGACCGGCGCGGACATACTTGAAATTAGGACGATGGTTCCGTACAGGCCCGGTTCGCGTTCCATGAACATTAAAGCGTTCATTCAGGTCTTCATGCGTTCGGCTCCGAGGCTGCGGTTCTTTGATAGGAACCCGAATTCATACGAAATAATATTTATCGGCTCGCCTGTCTGGGTCGGCACCTATTCGCCGGCGATACGTTCTTTTTTCAAGAAGATCGTCCTGAAAGACAAGAAGGTGGCGGTATTTTGCTGCCACAGCGGGCGAGCGGGCCGGATGCTTTATGATATGAAAGAACGCCTTGCCGGCAGCGACGTGGTGGGAGAAAAAAGCTTCTATAAACCTCTGACTTTCGAAAAAACCAGGAATGCCCACACTGCAAGGGGCTGGGCCAGAGGGATAGTCGACGGTGGTATAATATTCCCCTTGATCAAAGACATAGAAAGGAGGGATGACGATAGGGCGGGCGGATCGTGCGTTAATTTTTGAGC
Organism: uncultured bacterium; assembly: GCA_963727815.1. GTDB lineage: Bacteria > Margulisbacteria > WOR-1 > CAVSGV01 > CAVSGV01 > CAVSGV01. The sequence goes on along the minus strand of CAVSGV010000006.1, from coordinate 56,512 downwards.
CGAGCGGGCAAAGCTTCTCTTCATATTTGATAATGCCGCTGCCATGTTGTAAAGTATATATATGTTAGACATCCTTATAATAGACGACGAAAAAGACATAGTTGAGACCATCGAATACAACCTGAAGAAGGAAGGCTTCGCTACTCATAAAAGCTTCGACGGCATCAACGGATTGAAGCTCGCCAAAGAGATAATCCCGGACCTAGTTCTTCTGGACCTCATGCTGCCGGGACTCAGCGGCATCGAGCTGTGCAAGGCGCTGAAAAAGGACCCGAAGACCGCCAAGATCCCCGTAATAATGCTCACCGCGAAAAAGCAGGAAGTGGACAAGGTGGTGGGACTTGAAGTGGGCGCCGACGATTACATCGTAAAACCGTTCAGCATGAAAGAGCTTGTAGCGAGGATAAAGGCGATACTGAGAAGATATTCAGCCGTGCCGAAAGGCGAGAAAGCGAAATCGATGATCTCTTTCGCCGACGTGAAGATGGACATGGACCGGCATGAGGTGACGGTAAAGGGAAAACCCATCGAGCTCTCGGCAAAAGAGTTCAAGCTCCTGGAATTCTTTGCCTCGAACAGGAACAAGGTGTTCTCGCGGGAGAGGCTGCTCGACGACGTGTGGGGCATTCAGGCCGCGGTAGAAACGCGAACGGTGGACGTCCACGTTAAGAGGCTCCGGGAAAAGCTCGGCAAAGCGGGTGACCACATCCAGACCATAAGAGGCTTTGGCTACAAGCTGAAGGACTGAATGGAAGAAAATATCTACTGGAAAATATTCCTGTCATACGCGGCGGTCCTCGTACTGAGCATAGTGATAGTCGTCTTCGCGCAAGTTTCTCTCTTAAGTATCACGTTGATCCTTGTGATCATTACAGTTTACTCCACATGGCTCTCATCATTCTTCATATCGAACATCGACAGGATCTCCGATGAGATATTCGACATTTCAGTCGGCAAATTCAAGCATATAAGGTCCAATACCCGCTCAGAATTCAGGAGAATAGAGGATTCCATCAACGAGCTTCAGGAAAGGCTTTCCAGGACCATAGATGAACTTTCTTCATCAAAGGACAGGATGAAAGCGATACTGTCATCCATGGCCGAAGGCGTCATAGCCATTGACGGGAACGAGAACGTCATACTTATTAACAGCGCCGCGGAAAAACTGCTCAGCTTGAATGAGAGCGAGGTGCTCGGCCGCGACTTCATAGAGAGAATAAGACAGCCGGAGCTTACGGCTTCGATAAGGTCTGTCATGTCCGGCAAAAGCGCGAACGAGATACAGATATCCGTGACCCAGCCGGAAGAAAAACATCTTCTGGTCCATACCGTTCCGATAGGCGGGGGAGGAGCGATGGCGGTCCTGAACGACATAACGAGGATCAAGGAGCTTGAGAACATCAGGAGCGAATTCACGTCGAACGTATCGCACGAACTGAAGACGCCGCTCACATCGATCAAGTCGTCCGCGGAGACGCTGCTTGACGGCGCCGTCAACGACAAGGAGCACAATATCGATTTCCTTAAAAAGATCGTGAAGAATTCCGAAAGGCTTTCCGCCCTTATTGACGACATCCTTGAGCTTTCAAGCCTTGAAGAAAGCGGCAGGCCGAAAGAAGTAAGGTCCATAAAGGTCAAAGATGTGATCGAGCGCGCCATCGACACGGTTTCATCCAAGATCAATGATAAGAAGATAAACGTCAAGATAGATCTCGAGAGCGATGCCATGAGCGTGTTCTGTTCGGAGGACCATCTCTTCCGCGTATTCCTTAACCTGCTGGACAACGCGGTGAAATACAACAAAACGAGCGGTTCGATAACTATCAGCGGAAAGAGCGAGAACGGATATTCCAGGTTCTCCGTCGCCGACACCGGCATCGGCATAGAAGAAGAACATCTTCCCAGGATCTTCGAAAGGTTCTACACAACGGATAAAGCCAGATCGAGGGAATTGGGCGGCACGGGTCTGGGACTTTCCATAGTGAAGCACATCATCGAGCTTTACGGCGGGAAGGTCTCCGTTTCGAGCCGCATCAATGAAGGCTCCACGTTCACTTTCACTCTGAAAAAAGCCCCCTAACGTCATCCTGAGCCCTTCGGCTCTTGTCATTCTGAGCGAAGCGAAGAATCTGCATTTTAAATTCAGACCCTTCACTTCGTTCAGGGTGACATAGTTTAATTTACCTTCTTGTAACAATCGCTACATATTCCTGTAACGCGCCTGCTTTATTATTACCCGCGATGAAGATCGTAAAAGCGAAAAAAGCGGGAGGTGATAATACGGAAGGAACCATTATGTCCGGGTCAACGAAACGAACAAGGAGAGTGAACGATAAATGAAAACGTTAAAGTTACTGTGTCTGTCAATGCTGATAATGTCGATATTTGTGCCGGGCGTTTTCGCCGCGGCGAGCGACATTCAGTTCTCCGGCTACACATGGTTCAGGGATACCGGGAACAACCAGATATACTCGGATGAACAGACGAACACTTCAAAAATGTCCATTGAAAGGGCCTACATGACCTGGAAAATGAGCTACGAGGATAACCTCGCTGGCAATTTAACATTGGACATTCCGATGAAGTCGGGCAATACGACCAACGATGACTGGACCGCGTTCGTGAAATCCGCTTATGTTGACATCCTTAACCTTCTTCCGGAAGGCGGATTTGCCAGGTTTGGACAACAGCCGGTATATTTCGCCATGATCGATAAATGGCAGTATCCGATGATATACAAGAACCTTGAGGACAATCTCGGATTGATCTCCAGCGCCGACCTAGGAATGTCATTGCAGGGATATTTTCCGGGAGGTTGGGCCGATTACCAGGTCGCGGCATACGGCGGCAACGGTTACGCAAAACCGACTGAGACGGACAATAACACAGCGACAGACATCAGTTTAGGCCTGTATCCGTTACCGGGTCTTTCGATCAGAGGATCATTGTACAACTCGTTGGTAGGGAGCAGCGACGCTACCACTTACCAGAATACGGTCACCGGAAAATGGTATAACGGCCTAGCGGTGAACTACTATGCCGGTCCTCTCTGGTTCATGTGGGAAGGCGTCGACGGCATGAAACCCAATGCAGCGGATACTCAAAGCTACCATGTTCAGGGCAACTCAAAGTTAGTTATGTGGACGATCAACGACAAGTGGGATATCGGTGTGAGAGAAGACGTTTACAATCCAGACGTCGACAATCAGCTTTATTCCGACCTTGCGTTAACGGGCAACGGCGATATAAGGACAAATTCACAGGACCTGATGATATACGCTGTGAATTACCACTGGACGACCGACCTGCTCTTCCAGTTGAACTCGTCCAAACTGACGTATGCTTGCGGCAATCAGCTTGGTGGAGGAGCGACCCCCTACAACGCCAGTACCAATGCAGCCTATACGCAGTATCAGACAGTGTTCCAGGTGAAGTGGTCGTACTAATTAACGGGAATGTTACAGGGATTTAACATTACTGTAACGGAATTGGCCGATAATATAATGTGTTAATGACTTAATGACAAGGAGGGAATTAAAATGAAAAAGTTGATAACAGGATCGCTCATTGCGATCGTAGCGATAATGTTCTGTTCAGCTGCGTTCGCGAACACGCTCCAGATAAAAGGATCCGATACGGAGCTTAACGCGGTGCAGGCGATCGCGGAAGCGTTCATGAACCAGAACGAGGGAACGTCCATAGCCGTCACTGGCGGGGGTTCCGGAACGGGATTCGCGGCGCTGATAAACAGCAAAGCGGACATGGCAATAGCCTCAAGGGCGATATTACCCAGTGAGGTGGTCCAGTGCCGCGCGAGAGGAATAGACGTCAATTACATAGTGTTCGGAATAGACGGCCTCTCGATAGTAGTGAACAAGGCCAATAAGGTAAGTTCGCTTACCGTGGACCAGGTAGCGAAGATATATAAAGGCGAAATAACGAATTGGAAAGACGTGGGCGGTGCGGATATGGCCATTTCACTTTACGGCAGGCAGGCCAGCTCCGGCACTTTCGTTTATTTCCGCCAGAACGTCATGAAGGGCGAGTATTCCATGAAAATGAACAGGATGAGCGGAAACTCGCAGATAGTGGATGCGGTCAAAGCGGACAGGGCGGGAATAGGATATGTGGGTGTTGGATACACGCAGGATACCACTACCAACAAGACCATTGACGGTATCTCCGTGTTGAGCATAGCTGCACAGGCAGGAAGCGACGCGGTCTCACCGCTGGTCGAGGCTGATGTGTTGAGCGGAAAATATCCGATAGCAAGGCCGCTGTACCATTATTTCAACGGCAAGCCGTCGGGCGATCTGAGAGCGTTCATAGATTTCGAGCTTTCAGCCGCGGGCCAGGCGATATTGAAATCGCAGGGCTTTTACGCGATCACGCCTAATTATGTACAGGTGAATGAGGCTAACCTGAAATAGTCCTCAGGATTAGCTAAATGGTTTCTTCATAGCCTTGAGCTGCCCCGACCCATCGGGGCGGCTCTCGGCTTTATAGGCTCCAAGATAAAGGTGCATATTGAAAAAATTAAAAAAGAATTATTATGAGAAAGCGCTCGAGGGATTGTTCCTTTTCAGCGCTTTCCTGTCGATAATCGTCCTCGCTGGGATATTCGTGCTCCTCATCGTCAATTCCATTCCCGCGTTCAAGGCGATACCGATCCTGGATTTCCTTAAACCCATCTGGAATCCCGACGGCTACAGTGAATCAACTTACGGGATACTCGCAATGCTGGTGGGAACGTTCATGGTTACTATAGGTGCGCTGATATTTGCGGTTCCCATCGGCATCTTTACGGCCGCATACATGGCGGAAATAGCCGGTCCCAGAGAGCGGGAGATAATCAAGCCCGTCATCGAGATACTCTCCGGGATACCGTCGGTCGTCCTCGGCTTCCTCGGCATCGTGGTGGTTTCACCGATAATCGCCAGGATATTCCATCTCTCCAACGGACTCAACGCGCTCAACGGTTCTTTCCTTCTGGGGATAATGGCGCTTCCAACGATCATCAGCATTTCCGAAGACGCCATATTAATGGTCCCGAATTTCTACAAGGAAGGCTCCTACGCTCTTGGCGCCAACAAGTGGCAGACGCTATTCTTCGTCACTCTTCCGGCGGCATCATCGGGGATACTGGCGTCGATAATGCTGGGAATGGGGCGCGCAATAGGGGAGACCATGACCGTCCTAATGGCTACCGGGAACGCTGCCGCCATGCCGATGTCTTTCTTCGATTCGGTGAGGACGCTGACCGCCAACATCGCGACGGAACTCGGCGAAGTGCCCTATGATACCACCCATTATTACGCGCTGTTCGCTCTGGGATTGTACGTTTTCATAATAACTTTCATCGTGAACCTGGCGGCTGATTACTTTACTCACAGGGTTAAAAAATACTGACATGGCGAACGTATCCAAACTGAAAAAATACGAAGGCTTGATCAACTGGCTGATAATGATACCGGTCTTTCTTGTCATCGCCATCATCGCATGGATCGTCATCGACATACTCATAAAAGGAGCAGGCGTCATCACCCCGCAGTTCATTTTCACCGCGCCGCGCGAGGGCATGACGAAGGGCGGAATATTCCCGTGCATCGTGGGAACTTTCTACGTGACCTTCATTACCGCTCTCTTCGCAATTCCGGTCGGCGTTTTCGCGGCAATATATCTGAACGAATACGCGAAAGACACGACCATCAACCGCGTGATAAGACTTTCCATCAGGAATCTCTCCGGCGTTCCGTCCATCGTTTACGGCCTTTTCGGGGTCGCCCTTTTCGTCAATTCGATGCGCATGGGCACGTCGGTCATCGCATCCGGCCTTACGATGGGCCTGCTTACGCTTCCGTGGACGATAACCGCCAGCGAAGAAGCGCTGAAAGCCGTCCCGGACGCTTACAGGGCCGGAGCTCTTGCGCTTGGGGCGACAAAATGGCAGATGATAAGGACATCGGTCCTGCCGTATTCGATCCCCGGCATCCTGACCGGCGCGATACTGGGATTATCAAGAGCCACGGGAGAAACGGCGCCGCTGCTTTTCACCGGGGTCGCGTTCTATATCCCGCATCTTCCGTCATCGATATTCGACCAGTACATGGCGCTGCCTTACCATCTTTTCGTCATGTCCACCCAGCACGTCGACATCATCAAGGTGCGTCCGCTGGCTTACGGGACCGCCGCGGTGCTCGTGTTCTTCGTCCTTCTGTTCAATTCGATAGCGATCTACATTCGATATAAATTCAGGCAGATAAGGAGAATATAAATGGACAATGATATTGCTGTAAAGGTGACCGATTTCAATTTTTATTACGGCGGCGAAAAGGCGCTGAAGAACATCAACCTTTCTCTGCATAAGAACAAGGTAAGCGCGCTCATCGGCCCTTCCGGCTGCGGCAAATCAACGTTCTTAAGATCGCTCAACCGCATGAACGACATAATAAAGAACACGAGGATAGAAGGAAAGATCGAGATCGAAGGCCAGGATATTTACGCTCCGGAGATCGACGTTACCGCGATAAGAAGGAAAGTGGGAATGGTCTTCCAGAAATCCAACCCGTTCCCCAAATCGATATACGAGAACGTTGCGTACGGCCTTAAGATCAACAAGATCACAACGTCAAAGGACGAACTCGACCGCATGGTGATGGAAAGCCTTAAGGCGGCGGCGATATGGGACGAGGTGAAGGACAGCCTGGACAAGAACGCGCTGGACCTTTCCGGCGGCCAGCAGCAGAGGCTGTGCATCGCGAGGGCGCTGGCGATAAAGCCGGACATTCTCTTGATGGACGAGCCCGCATCCGCTCTCGATCCTATCTCCACGGGAAAGATCGAGGAACTGATACACGAGCTGAAAAATAAATATACCATCGTCATCGTTACCCACAACATGCAGCAGGCGGCGAGAGTATCGGACGTCACTGGTTTCTTTTTGATGGGCGAGTTGATCGAATTTGACATCACCAATAATATTTTTACGGCTCCGAAGAACAAGAGAACCGAAGATTATGTCACCGGAAGATTCGGATAACCCTTCGACAAGCTCAGGGTAAAATAAAGGAGGAACACATGTTCGCTGAACATAGGCATTTTGACGACGAACTGCAGCAACTGAAAAAAATGATAGCCGAGATGGGAATGTACGTGGAGGAATCCATAAACAACTCCATCCAATCGCTCAAGACCAAGGATGAAGAGATGGCGAAGAACGTGATAAGAGGCGACGACAGGATAAACAAGCTTGAGGTCGATATCGACGAGAAATGCGTGGACCTGCTCGCTCTGTTCCAGCCTATGGCGGTCGACCTGAGGATGATAGCGAGCGTAATGAAGCTTATAACCGACCTGGAAAGGATCGGCGATCTTTCGGTGGACATCGCGGAGAGATCGCTTGAGATGCTGGCATATCCGTTCCCGAAACCGCTCGTCGACATTCCGAAATTCGCCGAAGTCACAAAGAGGATGGTAAGCGGGGCGATAGACGCGTTCATCAAGAGGGACATAAATCTGGCGAGGGAAGTGTGGAAAGCGGACGATGAAGCGGACCATTACAGGGACCTTATCCAGGAAGAGCTCATCTCTCTTATGCAGAAGAACCCAAAGGTCATTCCGCAATCGGTAATATTGATATTCATAGCCAGGTACCTCGAAAGGATATGCGACCACGCGACGAACATAGCCGAGGACGTGGTATACATGGTCGAAGCGAAAATGATCAAACACAACATAGAAGAATTGAGGAAATTCATTGGCAAGGATTGGGTGGAAAAACCGTCTATATAGCAAGGATCCGCAAAAAACCGCGCCGCTGAAACCTTTTCCCGTCATGGTGGCTGCAGTTGGCATCGGGTCGAACGCCGTTCGTCTGCAAATATCCGAATTCTACGGACCGGAACAATACTCGCCGATATATTCCGAGAGATTCCCGTTAAGGCTGGGGAAAAGCGTTTTTCTCGGCGGGTATCTCGACAAGAAGACGATCGGCGATGCCCTCTCCGTGCTTAGCGTAATAAACGCGAAAATGATGTCATTCAACGTTTCTTACTACAGGGCTGTGGCCACCAGCGCTTTAAGAGAAGCGAAGAACGGAAAAGAGCTCATTGATAATGCAAGAAAAAAGATCGGCATCAGGATAGAAATAATATCAAGCATAGAAGAAGCCAGATTGGCATATCTGTCGGTCCGGGAAAAGATTAACCTTCAATCTGGCCGATCACTTCTGATGGACCTTGGCGGCGGCAGCGTTGAGATATCGCTGGTCGACGGAAAAGGCATAAAACAGACGGAATCAAGGGGCATCGGCGCGGTAAGGCTTCTTGAGGAATTCGATATCGCGAGGAACGACCCAAAAAGGTTCTATAAGCTGCTTAAGGAATTCATATCCATCTTCAAGATAAAAAAAGCTTTCCGCTGCCGCAGAATCATAGCGACAGGAGGCAATATCGAAAGGATAAGCCATCTCATCGGCTCGACCCCCGATAATCAGGGCGTTCGGATAATAAACGTCAAGAAACTGAAGAACTTCGCCGAACAGCTGTCAAAGTATTCCGAAAAAGAAAGGATGAAGAGATTTTCATTGAGCAGCGATAAGGCCGACGTGATACTTCCGGCCGCCATGGTCTATTCCCACGTGGCGAACCAGGTCAAAGCGAAATCGATAACCGTTCCTTTCGTCGGCGTGAAGGAAGGCGTCATAATCGACCTCATGCGGGAGATATCCAAAAGAGGAGAATGGATAAAAGAACACGAGAAAATGATCTGTGAATCCGCCCTTAACCTTGGAAGAAAGTTCAATTTTGAGGAGAAACACGGATCTCATGTGTCCAAGCTGTCGCTCTCGCTTTTCGATCAATTACGAAGCCTGCATAAGCTCGGCCCGTACGAAAGGAAGCTCCTCCTTGCCGCGTCGCTGCTCCACGATATCGGGACGTGCATCAGCTACAAGAACCACCATAAACATTCCATGTACATGATCTCGCAGTTCGAGCTTCCCAGCTTTTCGCCGCTCGACATGGTGATGGCCGCTAACATAGCGAGATATCACAGAAAAAGCGAGCCTACGGTAAGACACGACCAGTTCATGAAGTTGAGCAGCGAGAACCGGAAGATAGTCGCGAGGCTAGCGTCCATCTTAAGGATCGCCGACGCGCTTGACAGGGACCATCTGCAGAGGATACGGAAGATAAAGGTCGTCATGAACAAAAGGAAAGTAAAGATCTATTATCACGCGAGAAGGATGATATCGCTTGATACGTGGGCATTCGAAAGAAAAGCGAAGCTGTTCGTCAGGTTATTCAGGGTCAAGCCGAGATTGATATCTCAAAGGAACATAAAATGAAGGACATGGGGCTGGCGGGGAAATTAATAGCAGTGGAAGGACTCGATGGGTCTGGTAAATCCACTCAGATTTATCTTGTGTATAAATGGCTTTTAGGGCTCGGCTACAAGGTGTTCTTCACCGAATGGAATTCAAGCGAACTCGTGAAGGAAGCGACAAAGAAAGCCAAAAAACGCAGGCTCCTTACGCCCACCACCTTCAGCCTCATACACGCGACGGATTTCGCCGACCGGTATGAGCGGCAGATACTCCCCATGCTGAAAGGCGGGTACATCGTGCTTTGCGACAGGTACATATACACTTCTTACGCGAGGGATACCGTAAGAGGATGCGATCCCGCCTGGTTAAGGAAGCTTTACGGGTTCGTTCAGGAGCCGGACATCATCCTCTATTTCAAGGTCCCTCTTGATGTCGCGCTTTCCAGAATCCTTGAAGGCCGGCCGGAGTTGAAGTATTTTGAGGCCGGTCAGGACCTTAACCTTTCACCGGACATAAAAGAAAGCTTTAAGCTCTTCCAGGGTCGGATACATGAACAATATAACGCCATGTCCAAGGAATTCGGGTTCAGCGAGATAGACGCGACGCAAAAGATCAATGTTATGCAGATGCAGGTAAGGGAGCTGATATCGAAAAAGATCGACCTTGCCGAGCATCACAAGAGGAGAGAGATATGAGCAACAAATTCTTCGGCAAGCCGCCGGCGGGAGTTGAGCCGAAAAAGCTGCAGGGAGCGCTTATAGTCATCGAGGGCATGGATTCTTCCGGAAGGTCCACGCACATCGCGAACCTCATCCCCTGGCTGGAACAGAAAGGCTATGCCGTGGTAAGCGCGGGATTAAAAAGGTCCCTCCTGGTCAGCGAGGAGCTTGAGACGGCGAAGAATGGCAACGTGCTGAGTCCTCGGACCATGTCGCTGTTCTACGCGACCGATTTTTACGACCAGCTTGAAAACAACATCATGCCTGCTTTGAACGCCGGGTGCGTCGTCCTGGCCGATCGATATATTTTCACTCTGATGATACGCGACATCGTCAGGGGAGCGGAAGGCGAATGGGTAAAGTCGCTGTATCAAATGGCACTCGTTCCCGATGCGGTGTTCTTCCTGGATCTTTCGATGAAAACGCTCGTAGACCGCACGCTGAGTTCCCACCCCGCGCTTGACTATTGGGAGTCTGGAATGGACATGGGATTTTCAAGGGACTGGTTCGACAGCATGATCAAATACCAGAACAAGGTCAAAAAAGAGTTCGTCAACATTTGCAGGGATTATAATTTTGACGTCGTGAACGCGAACAGGACGATCCAGGACGTGAACCTTGAGCTGAGCTTTCCTTTACTATCCGCATAAGCGAGTAGAGAATCAAACGGTTTTTGTGCTTCATATCGCAAAGTATTGCCATCCATCCTAAGGTTCGGAAGTATTAACTTGATAATTTGCCTTTTTTCTTCAACTTCCGAACAGACAAATAGATCATTAGCTCTTTTAGCTATGTCTAGCAAGTATTTCACAGTGATATAGTAATTATCTTCGGCATCTTGAAGTAAGGCTAATCTTGCATCCATTTCGGCTATCTTATCCCTGAAGGATTGATAATATCTGTCATAGGCAACGTCAGTAATACGCCCATCGAGTTTGTCGACATACAATTTGTCGCTTCTGGCTGTATAGAGTTGATGTTCTTTTGATAATTCCTCATATTGCTTATCCCTAAATTGATTTTTATCCTCATGGACATTTTTGAGTGTGTTAATAACTTTATCCATGACATGATCCGGTAAGCGTAGTTTTTTGAATACTTGGCTAAGTTGTTCGGTTATAGCTTCTTCTTTAAGCCACTTGGCATCGTGTTTGCCGTTATATTCTGTGCAATGGTAATAAACATGCCCTTTGTGTTTTTCAGGAGTAATAGCAAGCCCGCAATGGTTGCATCGAATAAGGCCTCGATAAATATACGGAAGCCCAGCATATTTGAATTTCTTTTTATTATGGCCAGCTTTTACTTGTTGTGCTTGTTCAAACAGGGCATAGGTAATGATGGTCGGATACCCATGTTTACATGTCTTACCCTTCCATACCATAAGCCCATAATAGAAAGTATTTTTAAGGACTTTATCCAAAAAGCTCTTTGACCATTTGATCCCATATTCTTTTATCAGCTTATCAAGGATCAAATTCATTGAAAATGCTCCGGTTGCATACCATTCAAAAACTTTCTGGACTATTCGGGAGGCATATTCATCAATTACATAATTACTTTTACCATCATCTCGTATGATTTTTTTATATCCATAAGGGAGCGAGTGGGGGTATCTACCGCTTCTTAGGATTTGTTCCTGTGCCCTTTTAACGTTGTCGCTTATGGCATCCGAATAATATTTAGCAAGCCCAAGACTCATGCTGAAATTGAACTTTTCCACTGCGGAAAGCTGGCTATTGATAACCTGTCCATCTGATACAAAGTGAAGTTCAATCTCGTCTTTTAACGCTTTTTCGTAGAGCAGGGATACTCGTTTATCAAAGATGTTTCGGGACAGCCGATCTACCTTGTCAAAACAAACAACTATTTTTTCCTTTTGGCTGATAACATAATCAAGGATGTTATCGAAGTCATCTCGATGCTCTTTATATGCACTTTCGTCGAAGCTGAATTCTTTTGCGACCTCAAACCCCTTGCCTTGACAATGCTTTTTAAGTCGTGCAATTTGAGCGGGGAGGGAATTGCCAGCTTCCTTTTGCTCTTCAGTGGATACTCGTGCGACAATTATTGCTTTCATTGTTCTCCAGATTCAATATAAGTATAAAACTTGTTTCCCTTACATTTCGTTTTGATTCGTTTAGCATATTCAAATCCTACTTTACTAAGCTTAATATTGAAATACAGAGCAAATACAAGTGTATCAATATAATCTTTAACACTTTCCTGTTCATTACAATCAATAACTGGGGTTGATTTAAGTTCTGTTAATGAAATAATTGGATTGCCAGCCAAATTCTTTTCGCTATATTTATCGGCAATAATTTGCTTAATTAACTCAGGATTGCTTTTAATTTTAGCTAAGATTCTATTATTTTCTTTATATAAGATAAGATTCTTGTTGTCGAATTCAACCCTGTCAAACTTTTGCATTTGTATGTTTCCAAAATCAACATAATTTGACATAGAAGAGGTTTCCAAATTAAGCATAATCTCCGTTTGTTTTATAATCTCATCTTTAATTATTTGATTGTTTTGGTTTATAATTGGGGCTCGAATGAATTGCTTCACGGAATTAGTTGCGATCAAAAAATCCTTCTCGTTCTCACTTTTTAACATGCTTTTTAATATGCAAAAGTTTAAGCTCGAATTAAGTAAAGAAAATAAATATAAAAGTTCGCTCTTGTTATTTGAGCCAATAGCATTAAATTGATTTCTCGCCCATATGACAGGTTTGTCTGTAAAAAAGAATCTTTGCATATTTGCGTATGACCAGATAATTTTATATTCACTATCCAATAAATGATATTCTTGATTACCTTGTCTTAAATCTATCCTATGCTTAGAATTTCCCTGCCTAATATTTGGCCAAAACCCTCTTGCGTCTCTTATCGTATAATAGTTGTTATTTATTTTAGGATAGATATAAAAATCTGGGGCATTTAAGAGTTGCTTCTCATCAATGCTATAGCCGCCATCAAAATAGAAGGTGCTATTGTATGTTTTCCTCGCACTATCATGTTCATAATAATTTGACATATCTTGTGTTGTTTCAAGATAGCTGTCATACATTCTTATAAAGGTATCATTTTGTTTTATGAAGTTCCAATTTTTAATATTCTTTAGTAGTTCAGCCTGCAATATAGTTTTGGTTTCTTTGTTGCGTCCCCTCAAATATTTTTCAAATTCCGGCTCATTATAGTCTTTGTAGTTTACGATAGTAACTTTATGGCTTTCATTTGCGGAAGACTTTTTAACAACAAAGATCAAGCTCGATGTTGCAACAGGGTTTTTTTGTTTTAATCCTCTCCCAATAAACATTTTACCTTCAAAGGTAATAATCTTTTTAATTGTAGTTTTTTTTGATAAATGATAACGTAAAACATCAAAATCCCCAGACGTTAATATTGTTTGAGGAATAATGTAACATATAACCGCATTATCTTTTAATAATTCTAAGCCTAACGCTACAAAAAAGGCATAAAGATTCGGATTTGGCCTATATCGTTTGGGATTGTTTGGAATACTATGCAAATTAACACCATAAATATCATTTAATAATACTTTTTCTTTGTTTTATCAGTTCAAAAATTAAGATTTTCTGTTTACAACATTCGTTATAGCCAATATAAGGTGGATTACCAATAACATAATCAAAACGTTTTTTGGGCGGGATCAAGCTTGTCTTCATATCTTTCAAATCGTCTTCATTCCGAATGTAACTCGCATACCCTAGGGCTAAAAGCTTTTGATTAAACAAATCACCTTGAAGATTTTGTCCTCTAATGTCTAAAAATTCTGAAACACTATCATTTGTCTTAAAAACTTTGATTTTCTTATCTATGGGGTTGTTGTATTTTTCGTTAACAATTAAAGGCAACATTCGCATTAGAATATTCATTTCAGCCAGATAAAGAGGAAATTCAGCAATATCTAATCCAAATATATTATTATTTATTGCATCTTCAACGAGTTTTGATTTTTTTTCAGTATTATCATCCCACAAAGCATTTATAAGTCTATTGGTGGCACAATAAAGGAAAGTGCCACTCCCACAGCTCGGATCAATCAATGAGAGTTCTTTTAGTTTTCCTTGCTGATATTTGTTTTGGATTGTTCTTTCAGTATAACCAATTTCATCTAACATAAATTCAACTATGGCTGGGTCAGTAAAGTATTGTCCTTTATTCGTTTCGTCATAGAGGTCTTTTAAGTAGTTTTCGTAAATATAACCAAAGATGTCTTTGCTTATATTTGAGAAGTCATATCTATTTATGAAAACAATAATATCTAACCATAAGGATATATCTGACAATTCGGTTTTCGGTTTATTTAATATTTCCTCAAGATGAATATTTATGAACTCTTGTTCCTTATTAAAAGGCTTGTAAAGCTTCTCAGAAATAAACTTAGAAATACTCTTTATGTTCGTAAGGACAGCATCATAAACCTCTGCTTTTAAGCTTCTATGTATAGCTTCTATCCTTTGCTTGAATTCATCTTCAAAACTATGGTAGCAATTATCAACAAGATTTTTATATAAAATAAATTGAATGAAGTAAGCATAAGTAATTTCCGTTGCTTTTTTATCATTTTCCTTTTTATCTTTACTGTTAAAATACCCAGCTAAATTCAGTTTATTCTTAAAGTTATCAATTAACCTCGTTATGTCTTCAAAGAATAACTCTCGATCTCGTTCAACTTTAACGCTATTTTTCTGAAATAATGATAGTTGACCTTGTTCTTCAAAGAAGGAGAGGTAATAATTTTCAGGCTTTATATATTCTTTCCAGAAAGTAAGAAATATTTTAGTGTTTGAAAATAAATCATCAATATTGAATGTTATATAAGAGGTGTTATTATAGAAACGCCAAGTAAAGCCATCGGTCAAAATGCCATATTTTCTATCCCATGCTAATTGATATTTTAGTAACTGTTTTTCGCCAGCTTTAATGTTTTCGTATTTTTCAACTTCAACAGGAATTACAATGTTTATTCCATCAATAAAAATGATGTAATCAGCTTGACCAGCTTTATCTCTTTTGCGGGTTTCAATGGTGAACTCGTTTTTTCTTTTAGTATGTTTTGTTACTCCGCTTCCTTGTTTTAAGTTAAATAGGGCGGGGCATTCAAATAATTGACGAATAAAGTGTTGTAGTCCATCTCCGACTTCTTTTGTTTTGTAGTATCCCTTTTCTTTGTTCCATTTAGTTTGTAATTCTTTTATGTCCATATATTTATTTTGTTTTCGCCTTAGTTAAAAATGACTGAAACTCTTTATTGCTTATACGAAATTCTTTGCCAATTTTATGTGCAACAAGCTTCCCAGCTTTGATGTAGCGGTAAATCGTCATAATGTTTACTCTTAGTTTGTCGGCCAGCT
The DNA here is from genome assembly GCA_963727815.1 of uncultured bacterium. GTDB lineage: Bacteria > Margulisbacteria > WOR-1 > CAVSGV01 > CAVSGV01 > CAVSGV01. Next base: position 41,088 of record CAVSGV010000006.1, on the reverse strand, counting down.
CTTGTGCTAAATAATATTCTTGTGTTTTCATATGCTATATACTTTACAATGGTTTACAGACATTATCAAGCCCTTTTTATCTGAAAATTCCATTCCTATCTTACCCCGTTTGCTGTGCAAGCTCTCCGATCCTTAGCGTCCCTTATCCCCAAAAGCCCGTAAAAACACCTGTAATGCCTGATAATAGCCCCTATGAGCCTCGTTTGCCCTGCGTTCTGTGGCATTATGCCTTTTCTTGCTAATCATACGCTGTTCAAGCTTCTTTTATTATCGATGACATTTTGAAAATTAACTAACTTCAGGGATTCAAAAGATAATAGATGTTTGCGGATAACCCCGAACGTGTCATTCTTTTTCGCAAGTTTTACTTGCTTGATAGTTTTAACTAAACGATACCAAGACCGATCACTTAATCTGTTAAGTATCTTTCTTAGCTCCCGCATCCCAATTTTATCAAACGCCTGCTTTAATCCAAAAGCCTGTAATGCTTGTCTTGCTCTCAGATTTGGATTGCTTATAACAATATCAGCCAAAATGCTTGGGGATCGTTATATGTCCGGTCTAATAGGGCTGGCCTTTGCTTTTCTACCTCGACAAGATAATGCATAAAACTATTTGGGATTTTTTTGCGTCAAAAACACTTTGAAATGTTATCTCACTGCCTATCTCAAGCTTTTTGAATATCTGACTTATTTTTTGCCGTTTATTTAGTCTAACCTCCATCCTCAAAACTTCAAATAGCCTTCTTTTTTTCAGTTTATCAAAAAGCCCTAATTGCATAACATTGTCTTTTTCTATCGCCCGCTTTTCGCTTTTCTTTGATACTTCAAGGTCTTTGATCTTGTCATAGAATGCCACTTCGTAAGAATTGCAGTGCCACTTAAAGCTATGGCCATCATTGCGAAAATCTGTTTGATTTGTATCGAGAGCTTGAGTGATATTAGCTTCTTTGATTTTCTTTATGTAATGATAAGGGGTCGAGCCGTCTGTAAGCGGTATGTTTTTTGAGTAATGCACCGCCGAAACAGGAGCTTTGATAAGCAGTTGCTTAGAAAACATGAACGCCCATTTCTTTTAGCCGTTCTTGCAATTTGTTTGAGACCGTTTCAAAATCAGAATCTTTTAATTCATCAAAGTTATTTCCATATAGAAGTTTTGGTAAAGAAAGCTCGATCTTCAATGATGCTTCATATCTTCCAGTATGGTTAAAACGGTTGGTCAAAGTAAGGCGTGGCTTATAAATACCGTTATGCAATTCAGTTTTTGTCGGGTTTTGCTTAGATGTTATATAGGCACGGCTTCCCTATTCGGCCTGTATCAGTATTGATCCAGCGTGCCGATGGTTTAAATTTATCCGGTTCGGTTATATGATACATATCTTTACTCAGTGTTAATACTATTGTGTCTATCATACAGATTCATTACCTCTTCAAATTTACTGATTACTGCTTTCTCAATTTCCTCCGCAATGGTTTTGTTGATCGGATGGAAAATGTTAAAACTATTGTTAGCAGTCTTACGGGTGGGGTAGGTCAATCGGTATCCGGCTTGTGGCCTTGTGTATATCCCGATTGACCCCATATAAAAATCCCCGTTATAGACAAAACTAGCTATAGCTACCAATCCGTCTTTAGCTTTAATCGGCGTTATTTGTATTTCACTTATCTTTGTTTTCATTTTTTTATTCTCTGATCAACTTTGATCAAGAATAGCGAAGAGGTCAGCAACTCTTTTAATCTCTTCATCAGTAAGAGATAAATTGCTGATGTCCTTATCGTATTCAAATGATTGTTCGGCTTCGCTGTTTAACATTAAGCTAAGCTTACTAAATGAGGTGTAGGCCTAAGTAGACCTACGGTAGACCTACAAAATCAAGGCAGTAATACGGGGTTTATTCGTGCGGTTTGCTTATCAAATATAATAAATCCGGTTACACCACTTTTATTTGCTATATATTCAGTAATGCCTTCACAAGCGTAATAAACTTTATCTTGTTCTTCTTTCCCTAACTTTTCTTCGCTTCTTTTCCTTTCGATTGCCTCGTAAATCTCATCCCACGACCATTTTTTATTCATGTTTCTACTGTTTTTGGTTAATAGCTCTAAAACCTTAGCCCTAAAATTATTTTTCTTAAATTGGATGTTTTTGCCGTTAATCGAAAGTATCCCTGTCGATGGATTATATGACCAGATTGTCTTGTCGGTTTTATTTGTGCCATCTATTTCATGCTTCTGTCCTTGGTAGAGAGATGGGAGCAATTGAATTTTTGCATAATATTTAAGATTATCATCATTGGCGTTTGCCCAATGCCAATTATTTCCGAGTGCAAGAATTTTGATATATCCGAGTTTTTCAAAAGCAAGGATAGCATGTATAAAAAGAAACTGTCTGGCGGCGTAACGTTGCTGTATACTCTCTTTATTGTCTGCTTCAAATGGTATTCCCTCAAAAGGATTTTCAAACACAAAAGTGTCTCCATAATTTTCCCGCATATCTTGAAACAGTGCGAGGATCATTTCTTTGTGTTTATTAAATGTGTAGATATTGGGGTTTTGTAGGACGATTATCTCGCTGACTCTTCTTTCACGGGAACTCGTTTTGAGCGTATTTTTGATAAAGCTTTCCAAGTAATCATCCAGATCATTGCGTAGTGTCTTTGCCGTTTTCTTGTCTGGCATAACCTCAAATGATGTGTAATCAATGATTGAATTAAAGATTTTCTTTGCTAAGAAACTCTCTGAATATTCGTCCTCATCCATGAGAAGTATCCAATCGCTGATTTTGAGTGCTTCTTTGAGGTCTGTTATATCAAACTTGTTATCAAACATTCTTGAAAGCAATTTCCCTGTCTCAGTTTGTGGCTTATTTTTCATCTCTTCAAGAGCCCGCTTCTACGCCTAGCCGTATTTTTTAGGTTGAACGGGGGGCATATGGCCCTTTGGGAATAATTCATTGAGCCCCACGTTATGTTTTTTCTTGAATTCCTCATATTCTTTATATTCCTCGCTGTATTTTTCCCATGCTTTTTTTTTTTTTTTTTTTTTTTTTTTTTTTTTTTTTTTTTTTTTTTTTTTTTTTTTTTTTTTTTTTTTTTTTTTTTTTTTTTTTTTTTTTTTTTTTTTTTTTTTTTTTTTTTTTTTTTTTTTTTTTTTTTTTTTTTTTTTTTTTTTTTTTTTTTTTTTTTTTTTTTTTTTTTTTTTTTTTTTTTTTTTTTTTTTTTTTTTTTTTTTTTTTTTTTTTTTTTTTTTTTTTTTTTTTTTTTTTTTTTTTTTTTTTTTTTTTTTTTTTTTTTTTTTTTTTTTTTTTTTTTTTTTTTTTTTTTTTTTTTTTTTTTTTTTTTTTTTTTTTTTTTTTTTTTTTTTTTTTTTTTTTTTTTTTTTTTTTTTTTTTTTTTTTTTTTTTTTTTAGAAAGTACTTAAAATCCCAAGAAAAACGATGATAGGAAAGGATAAAAAATAAACTGTATGGAAAACCTCGATCTAACTTTGCAATGGTCTAAGCTTATCCCGTTTACAAATGATGCAATAAAACCCTTACTCAATGGGATCGAGGGGGTTTATCGTATTTCTAGGAAAGAACCTGATGACAAATTTTATGTTGTTTTTATTGGAAGCAGTCCTGACTTGGGGGATGAGTTATCTAAAAAACTCTCAGAGAGCATTTTTATTAAACAAGATGGGAATTTTGCATTTCGATATGCCAGCATTAAAGGAGAAGAAAAGAGGAAAGCCATAGAAAAACAGATGTATAAACAATATGCCCCTCGATTCAATCAAACTGAGCCACAAAGCTCTCTGGATATAAAGGTAAACCTCAACTAAAATGACACTAGTTATTGGCCTGAAAGCTAAAGATGGAGTTGTAATCGCTTCCGATAGTAGAGCAAGCTCTGTTATAACAAGCAATGATACTATTCAAAAGGTTTTCAAGCTTGGTGAACATAGTGCGATAGGCATTGCGGGAGACGGAGGCCTTGCTATGTATTTTCTCGATCAAATTAAAGCTGATTTAGATCATTTGACAGGAATTTCAAATTTGGCAGAACAAATCAGGGTTAAAGGGAAAGCTAAATTTAATGATTTTTATGAACATTTGCAACCAAGTCAAAGGCCAAACCTTTCATTGCTGTTGATTGGGTATACTTTGGATTGTACTCCAGAAATGTATATTCTTCGAAGCGAGGATAATTTTGTCTCCAAGAAAAGGCGTCACAGGCTTTCATTTTATTCGAGTTCCATATATTGCAGATTACCTTCTCAATCGTCTTTATAAGTCAGATATAAAAACAGAGGCTGGGGCGGAAATGTGTGTTTTGTGTATACAAGAAACGAGTTCACAGGATAGAAGCGTTGGAGGCCCGACACATGTTGCTTCATTTTCTTCGGACAAATCGTTCAAGGAAATGGCTTTACCTGAAATCGAAAAGTTAAAGAAAAAAGCGGAACAATTTCAATTAAGTCAAAAAAACCGTTTTTATCCAGAAGATCCTGATTCAGGAACAGCCACCCTTAGAATCTAATGTTATCAATCAAGTAAATGCTAGTCCTCGTGTAATGCAGAGAAACACGGATTTAATGCATTGATGGCTAATGTCGACCTTAAATTGAATATGGTTGACTTGTTATGATCTGGATGGGTATAATCTATCAATTAGTGAAATTCCCTCTCCTTTGTGACGATAAATAATTGAGGAGATTAAAGGTTATGTCAGCAGTTTTTTCAAAATTATTCTATCCTACCGAAGCTGATCTTGATGCTTTGATAGATAAAGACCCGAAATTAAAGAGTATGGTGGACAAAAAGCAGCCATATGAGATTAAAATGTTAGCTGTTATGAATTTACCTTTCAATAGTAACCCTATCCAAAAAAAGGCTACGAAAAATGAGGTAATTGATAAGGAAGGTTCAGCGGTAATAGGCTTTTACAGAAGTAAATGATAGCGGATAATTACTCATTTTCCGATTCAATTTATTCCCCAAAAAATAAAAATATCTGCTTAGATACTAATTTTATATATAGCATACGTGTTCAACCTCACGATACAAGGTCTGAAGAATATCAGATTTATGATGAAAGCGATAAATTTTATGAAGAGCTAAAAAAGAATGGAAATAAGCTTTATATTTCAATATTTTCTATTGAGGAAGCACTCCATTTACTTTATAAGCACTATTTAATCTTGTTCATTCATGAGAAATTAAAATTGCCATATAAGGCGGCTGAGAAAATATGGCATGATTATTATAAATTTAAGCCAAATGAAATGCCCGAGAATTACATTGAACCCAGGTTGTCGGGGTTTATTGGCTGGCTTTCAAAGGAAGGGATTCAACCTATATACGCAACCAATGCTAATGTTCCTAAGGGAGCTTCTGGGAGTCCTGTTGTTATTGATGTGTTAACTGCGCTTCCAAAGATAATTGCAAAATATAAAATATTATCAACTGACGCCTGTATTCTTGCTTATGCAAATGCATTTAATATTTCCACGTTTGTTTCAAATGATGCAGATTTTTTAAGATATGAAGATATGAATATCTTAGGTTATCCAGAGCGGAAAGGGAAAATTACTGTCTATATGCCGACGATCCTCTATAATAGAAGGGCTGGCATTGCCTGACTTCGTTGCTGAAAACAGAACGATGCTTGATACCTCAATGGATTCAATATAAGATAGTTGCGATATTTGTCCAAATGGGGGACAATTTAAGTAAATGCTGGCTCTATTTTAAGGCAGGAATATACGGTTTGAATGTATTGAAGGCTAAGCTCAACCTTAATAAGTCTGTTCCTGAACATGTCTACTAGGGGGAGGGCGAAGATCGAAAAAGTACTTGCGGAGGTAATAAGATGATGGCGCGTTCAGGCCTTGCCAAAAAAGCGGCTCTTGAGATACAGAAGATACGGACGGCCGTTAACGACATAATGGTGAAGTATTCATCCGTCGTCAACGCGAGATTGTCAGACGCGGAAAAAACGATCGAATCCTCGGATAAGCATTCACCGCTCAAGAGATCTGACGTGGTAAAGTTCAAATGGGTGATAAAAAAGGCAGCGGCATTGAAGATAAAGCCCTCCAAAGGAAGGCCGAAGGACCTGACAAAGATACACAAATTTTCCGTGCAGGCGCTTGCGAAGCTGCGCGGCCGCGCTTCTTGAGATTCCCCGTAAAGCTTTTCTCTGATAGAATGTCCGTGAAAGAGGTGGCACATGCCCGCTGAACACAGGACGTTCGACGATGAATTGAAAGAATTGAACAAGATGATACTGGAGATGGGCTCCTTGGTGGAAGCCGCCATAAGGAACTCGGTTGAATCCCTCAAGAAAAAAGACGAGGAGATGGCGAAGAACGTCATCCGCGGCGACGACAGGATCAACAAGCTCGAAGTCGAGATCGACGAAAAATGCGTCAGCCTTCTCGCTCTTCGCCAGCCGATGGCGATCGATCTTCGATTCATAACAACGGGAATGCGGATAGCCACCGATCTTGAAAGGATAGGGGACCTGGCGGTGGACATAGCCGAGAGATCACTTGAAATGATGCCGCATCCGCTTCCTAAGCCGCTCATCGACATCCCGAAGCTAGGAGACGTTGCTCAGAGGATGGTGAAAGGCGCTCTGGATTCTTTCGTTAAACGCGACTTGAACATCGCGAGAGAAGTGTGGAACAGCGATGATGAAGCTGATAATTACCGCGATCTCATCACCGAAGAGCTCATAACTGTAATGATGGAGGATAGGGACGTCATCCCTCAATCTGTCCTGCTCATCTTCATCGCGCGGCACCTCGAAAGGATAGCCGACCATGCCACCAACATCGCGGAGGACGTGGTCTACATGGTGGAAGCCAAGATGATAAAACACAACGTTGAAGAGCTGAAAAAATTCGTCGGCAAGGACTGGAAGGAAAAAAAGAAAGTTTGAATTTGTCATGCTGAGCAGCGCGAAGCATCTGCCTTATCAAACACAGACTCTTCGCTTCGCTCAGAGTGACATCCTGGAGTGATCATAACGGAGAAACTAAAAGTATTATTTGTTTGTGTGGAGAATGCGGGCCGTTCGCAAATGGCCGAAGCTTTCGCGCGCAGCCTGGCATCGGACAAGATCGACGCGCATTCGGCCGGTTCAAAACCCGGCAAAGATATCAATCCGACAGTTGCTTCCGCGATGAAGGAAGCGGGCATCGATCTTTCAGGAAGCAAGCCGAAAGGCTTTAACGATCTTTCTATCAAGCAATTCGATTACATGGTGACGATGGGATGCGAAGACACTTGCCCGATCTATCCTTCAAAGCATTACATTGATTGGCATATCGACGATCCGAAAGGCAAACCTATCGAAGATGTTCGAAGGATCAGAGATGATATCAGGAATAAAGTTAAAAGTTTGATTGATTCGATCACCGGCCCTGGAGTATAATTCAACATCATGAAAACGCTAGTTATCTGCTATTCCCGCTCCGGCCACACCAAAAAAGTGGCGGAAGCCATATCTTTCGTCCTCAAGTGCGACATCGAAGAAATTAAGGACAAGGTGGACAGGCGCGGCATCTGGGGATGGCTTACTTCCGGACGTGATGCCTCGATGGGAAATCTTACGAAGATATCGGACGTAATGAAGAGCATCGATTCCTATGACATGGTGATAATCGGGACACCGATATTCGCGTGGAACCTGAGCCCGGCGATAAGGACTTTCCTGAGCGAGAACGCGGAAAAAATATCGAACGCGGCTTTCTTCTGCACGGAAGGAAACACAGGGGCATCGAACGCTTTCAAGACCATGAGTTCAATCCTTGGTAAAGAACCGGCTGCGACACTGGAGATCAAGGATTGGGAGATCGGTGCCGGCAAACACCTTCAGAAAGTATCCGACTTCGTGGACAGGATCAGAACCAAGTCTTAATTATTTTTTCTATCCGCTATACACTATCCTCTATTCACTACTAGGTCTTATGAGTTATATCCAGATGCAGCTTCTTCAGCGCGTCGGCTTCTCCGAAAACAATTAAGACGTCGCTCTTGGTTATCTTCGTGTCCGCTGTCAGATTGAACACTATCTCATCCCCGCGCTTTATGCCGAGGATGGTAACGTTGAACCTCTTTCTCAGCTCCAGCTCGCCGATGGTCTTGTTCAGCATGTTCTCCGGCGCCGTTATCCCTACTATCGAAAGCTCTCCGCCCAGCTCGATGTAATCCAATATCCCCTCGGACGTCAGCTTGTTGACCAGCTTTATCGCAGTGTCCTGTTCCGGAAAGATTATCATGTCGATATTAAGTTTCTTCAAAATGCTCCCGTGGATGGTGTTCTTTGCCTTGCATATGACGGACTTTATACCCAGGTTCTTGCATATCTGCGCCGCGATGATGTTCGCCTCTATGTTCGAGCTCTCCGCCACGACGACAACGTCGCATTCCCCGACCCCCGCCTCAAGGAGCGTCTGCTCGTCGGTTATGTCGCCAAGATACGCGTTGGTCACCTCGTCCTTTATTCCCTGGATCTTTTCCTCGTTGTGGTCCACGACTATGACTTCCTGCTTCCTGTAGAAAAGCTCCCTCGCCACTTTTGACCCGAACCTTCCAAGCCCCAGGACGGCATACTGTTTTTTCATTTGACGGTCCTCCTTTGTAATCCGATCAGCCGATCGAAATGTTCTCTTTCGGATATTCGATCCTCGGCTCCTTCTGCTGAATGAGCAGCGACAGGGCCAGCGAAAGCGGCCCCACGCGGCCAATGAACATTACTACAATTATTATTATTTTTCCAATGGAAGAAAGGTGCGGCGTTATGCCCATTGAAAGCCCCACGCTGCCGAACGCCGAAAATACTTCGAACGCAGATTCCATCAGCCCGAAGCCGTCGAAATAATCCAGCAGCAGGACGGCGCTTATCACTACGAACACCGCTATCGTGGTTATGGTGAACGCCCGCCTTACCGTTTGATGGGGGATCCTGCGCTTGAACATCACCGTGTCCTTCAGGCCCTTCAGCGTCGCGCCGATGGTGGCGAAAAGCACCGCAAAAGTGGTCGTCTTGACGCCGCCTCCGGTGCCTCCCGGACTGGCGCCTATGAACATCAGGACCATCGTAAGAATGAGAGTGGGCGGGAACATCGCGCCTATTTTAACCGTGCTGAAACCCGCCGTCCTGGGAGTGACGGCCTGGAAATAGGCGGCCATTATCTTCCCCCATAAAGGCAGGGGACCAAGAGTTTGTGGATTCGCGTATTCAAATACAAATATCGCTACCGTGCCCGCAGCAAGCAAGATGGCGGTGGTTGAGATAACTATCTTTGAATGGAGCGTCAGCTTTTTCCCTTTCAGAAGATCGTTTATCACTATAAAGCCCAGACCTCCGATGATCACCAGCGACGTTATCGTCAGGTTCACTATCACGTCCAGCACAAAAGGCGAAAGGTTGGCGTTGTTGGCGGGCAGAGCGAAGCCGGCGTTATTAAAAGCGGAGATGGCGTGGAAAGCCGCGTAGAGCACTGCCTGGCCCACCCCCATTCCCGGCGCCCATCTCATGAACAATATCAGGAACCCGACACCCTCTATGGTAAGAACAATGGCAAAAATGCTCTTTAAGATATTGATGAGCTCGTTGCCCGAATAAGCATTCAGCGCATCCTGGAGCATCATCTTTTCGGACACGAACATCTTCTTCCTCAGGACGAGGAGGAAGAACGCGGAAAAGGTCATGTATCCCAGTCCGCCTGCCTGCATGAGGATCATGATAATGATGAGCCCGAAGAGCGAAAAATGAACTCCCGTATCCAGCACTGTAAGACCGGTGACGCAGGTGGCCGAATTCGCCGTGAAATATGAATCGAGGAAATTCGTTGAAGTCCCGTTCGCCGAAGATATTGGAAGGCTAAGTATCGTTCCGCCTATAAGTATGACAAGAAAAAAGCTGATGGCGATGACGGTGCTCGGCTTTATCTTCATGCGGGAATTATACTATACGCTTTTCAGTGTGTCGACAAATAGCGGAAAGCGGACAGCGCAGCTTTGGCTCCCTCGCCGGCTGCGATTATTATCTGCTTTTCGGGGACATCTGTGACGTCGCCTGCCGCGAATATGCCGGGCTGCGAAGTTTCCGCCGAACCGTTCACCATTATCTCTCCCAGCTTGTTCTTGTTCACTATATCGATGAAATCCGCGTTCGGGAGAAGGCCTATCTCGATAAAGACCCCTTCGACCGGCAGGTCCTTATCTGTTCCGTTCACGTTGACCGTAATCCTGTTTACAAATTTGTCTCCGGAGATCGACAGGACTTTCGCGCTGTTCATTATCTCAAGATCCGCCGATCCTTTCAGCTTGTCCAGCATGACGGGGTCTCCGGTAATTTTTCCGGCGGCATTGATAATGTACGTTTTCGAAGCGATCCTCACCATCTGTATTGCCGCATCGAGAGCGGAATTCCCCCCGCCGATGATGGCGACAGGTTTTCCCGCGAAGATCGGGCCGTCGCAAGTGGCGCAATACGTCACGCCCTTGTTCTTGAACTCGGCTTCTCCGGAGACGTTCAGCATCCTGGGTTTTTTGCCCGAAGCGATCACCAGGGTCTTGGCTTCATAGATTGATGAATTGGTGGTTACGACAAATCCGACGGCGGTCTTCTTGATCGAAGTCACCGTATCTCCCTGTTTCAGGTCCACCTTGAACTGCTTCATGTGCTGGGTGAATTTGAGAGCGAGTTCGGGGCCTGTTATGAGCTGCGTGCCGGTGTAATTTTCCACGTCCCCCGACCACGCCGCCTGGCCTCCCAGATCGATGGAGATCATAGTGAAATCCATTTTTTTGCGGGCGGCATAGATCGCGGCGGTTATTCCAGCGGGCCCCGCACCGATTATTATCAGGTCTTTCATTTCATCAATCCATCCTGTTGAACTCTATTACCGCGATACCCAGCATGACAAGCGCAAAAGATCCAAGTATCAACAGGTCCGCGGTCAGAGGGAAAGCATGCACTTTTATCATAGTGCCCCTCAAAAGGTCCACGCCGTATGTCAGCGGGTCCAGCCTCGTCAGGACAGTCAGCCACTGCGGCAACCTGTCGAGAGGGAACAAGGCGCCTGACAGGAAAAATATCGGCATTATTATGAAATTGACTATCACCTGGAAGCCTTCCATCTCTTTTATTCGCGCCGCTATCATTATTCCCAGCGACGACATGGCGAAAGCTATGAGGAACATTATCAATATGCTTTCCAGCAGAATAATCGGGGAAAGCCTCACCCCAACGAAGATCGAAAGCGTCAGCATTATCACGCCTTGTATCAGAGCTACAGAGGCGCCGCCAAAAGCTTTTCCGATGGATATGGACCACCTTGAAACCGGCGCGACCATCACCTCTTTGAGGAAACCGAATTCCCTGTCCCACACGATGGACATGCCGGAGAAGACCGAGGTGAAAAGTATCGTCATCGAAATTATCCCCGGAAAAATGAACTCGGTAAAATTCACTCCGTTCGATCCCTTAAAAGAAGGGGACAGAGCGGAACCGAGAACGAACAAGAACAGCAGCGGCTGGCCCAGCGACGCCACTATCCTGGGTTTGTCGTACCAGTACCGCTTCAGGTCGCGCAGCCATAATATGAAGATGGCGCCAAGGTCCTGATGTATCATCTTCTCCTCCACCTGGACTGAAGCGTCGTTTCTCCGCTCTGCGGCCTTATCTGCCTTCCGGTAAGTTTAAGGAAAACGTCCTCAAGCGTCTTCTCGTTGTATTTTTCCTTAAGTTTTGCCGGCGAGTCGATATCAATGATCTTTCCGTGGTCAATTATCGCGATGCGGTCGCAGACCTCCGCTTCCTGCATGTAATGAGTGGTCATGAATATGGTAAGGCCGGTCTCTTTCCTCATCCTGAGAATGTATTCCCAGATCGCGGAGCGCGTCTGCGGGTCCAGCCCGATCGTTGGCTCATCCAGGAACAATATCTTCGGGCGATGCATAAGCCCCCTGGCGATCTCCAGCCTTCTCTTCATGCCGCCGGAGAATTTCTTGACAATGTTCTTCCTTCTGTCGGAAAGCTCCACAAGCTCGAGCACTTCAGGGATCCTCTGCTCGATAGTTTCTTTTTTCATGTGATAAAGATATCCGTGGAACCTCAGGTTGTCATCGGCGGTAAGCCTGTCATCAAGGGACGGGTCCTGAAAAATTATCCCGATCTCCTCCCGGACCCTGTTGGGCTCTTTTGAAACGTCACAGCATCCCACCTTTGCAAGGCCGGACGTGGGTTTCAGGAGGGTGCAGAGCATGCTTATCGTTGTAGTTTTTCCGGCCCCGTTCGGTCCCAGGAACCCGAACACCTCGCCGCCCTCTATAGAAAAAGATATGGAATCCACGGCCGTAATGTCATTGAATTTTTTTGTGAGGTCCTTAACTTCGATGACCGCTGTCATGTGTCAGCCTTCAACGATCCAGCGTTCCTGTTCCCGGTACCAGTTAGCCGGCTTGTTCAGATATTCCAGCGTCTCTTCAAGCAGCTCGTAGTGGGTGTTCTCTTCGCCCATCAGGAATTCGAAGAATTTCTTTGTTTCCGCATCCTTCGAGCCGTCGCGCAGATCCTTGTAGAAGTTATATGAATTTCTCTCCAGCTCCAGCGCGGCCTTGTATGCTTTCTCAAGGTCGGCGTCGGAGGTGATCTCTTTATCCAGGGTCTTTGCAAGCTTGGCCATTATCGGTTTAACATAATCTTTCTTCGACTTTGGATTCACGGCGCTTATGGCGCCCTTAATGTTCTGGCAGGCGAACTCGTCGATCGCCCTCATGTGGTCCTGTTCTTTTCTGGCTATCGCTTCCAGAGTGGACTTGCCAAGCACATTCGATGTCTTTTTCGCGGCTTTCGTGTAAAGCTCGTAGCCTTTTTTCTCCATATCAAGCGCGGTCTTCAGGGCCTGTGACAGTTCTTCCATTTTGGTCCCTCCAGTTCTTATTAAAGCTCTCCCTTTTCGAGGATGGTCTTCTTTTCGCGGTTCCTCTCGCACTTGCTGCACGCGGTGGGGTCGAAAACGACGTCCTTGCATAAGGCGCAGCCAAGGTAATATTCATTCTTTACCTTATAAAGGCCCAGCTGGGCGAAGCAGTTCGGGCAGGTCACCCTCATGCCCGGCTTGGCTTTATCCGGTATCTCTATCTGTATCTCGCAGACGTTGCACGTCAATTTCATAGGAAGGACATTATAGCAAAAGAATTTTCATAAAAAAGTGAAATTTTTCCGAATTGGTGACGATAACGTATAGGTTTCGATTTTACAGGAGGTGTTCGATATGGCAAATGGAGCGAATGGGAACAGTGCGGTAGGAGACTATGATCTGTCAGGAGTTCAGTTCGCGGGTCTGGTGAAGAAAAAAAGCAAAGCTTCAGGTTCATTAAGTCAAGAAGCTTTGGATACGGCTGCAAAAGATGTAGTCAGTAAAATAGAAAGCGGCGCAGGAGACGCAGGTTCAATAAAAGACACGGCAATATATATCAAGGGTCTGACAAAGAATATGAACGAAAGGGAAACTATACTTGATAGTGCCGCGGCCATCCTGAAATCCGAGAAAGATGAAAAAGGGGATCTTGTGTATACGGAGGGATCGGTGGATTCAACCATTGACAAGATCAGGAATAAACTCAATCAACCCTTAAAGAACCCTGCGACAAAGACCGAACAGGCGGCCCCGGCTTCTGCTGTTGAAGAGGCTGCACCGGCAAAAGCAAAACCGACGGCAAAATTCGTAAGTGCAGAGCTTTTCGGCAACCCGGGCAGCGACGGAACCCCGCAGTATATGGTTACATATAAGGTCACAGGCTTACCCGAGAATGCGGCAATACTTAATGTATATATCACAAAGGATGGAAAATGGGGTGCCGGGAGCTGTCCAGTCCATGAAGGCGATGATATTTATAAAATATCTGGTGCTTACCTGTCGCATGCAACTCTTCCGTTCTCAATTGAAGTTGTGGACAACGACGGCACGGTAATTGCGAGAATAAAAGGCAACAGTATCTTAAAACCGTAAGGGTCATCGGAGCGGCGACATTTATATGACCGTCAACAAAACAGGCCAAGTTCTTTACGCACAGGCTACCGGAGCCGGCTTAGTGAAGCGGAAGTATTCAGAAAACTCCGATGAAGGAACTGGACTTAAAAAAAGAAATCCGGCTTCCGACGAGGGGCCGGGGCTTGTAAAAAGGTCAACTGTTAAAAGCGCTCCGTTCACAAAGCCCATTTTCAATATTACAGAAGACCTTCGAAAAGCGCACCTTTTCCACATCGACAAGATGGTAGAAAAGAACGGCATCGACAAGGGCAGGCCGTACTGCGACCCAGTCGGCGTAGATATCACAGGCCCCTTCAAGACATATTCAGAAGGCGTTGGCTATGAACTCCAGCAGGATGTTCTCATCAATGACAAAATGAACTTCGATCAAACATTGATGTGGGCGCTAAATAACATGCAGAGAAAGAACGTGGCGCAGGTTTTTGATCCTTCCGTTGATGCCAAAGTCGATGATCCCTGGGTTCCAATGCCGCCGAACAAGCAGAATAGCAGTCTTTTCCTGTGGCAGTGGAGGCCCGCGCTTGACGGCAGCAGGGGCGGCGCGATGTACCAGCCGAACAAGGCCAAGGGAGAAACTTTCTGGGACATAGATCCGGCCGCGGACGGCGACCAGGACATTGCGGCAGCGCTTCTCTGGGCCGACAAGATGTGGGGAAGCAACGGGCCAATAAATTACAAATCGATCGCTCTCGACATACTGAGCGACATCTGGGATAGCGAAACCATCGAGATAAACGGCCAGAGGTACTTAATGGGAGGCGACACGCAGAATTACTGTTACGATCCCATCACCGGTGAGTCTGGCGTGAACGGAGTGGACATATCCTATTACCGCATACCTTACTATACGACGCTTTTCGCGCAGGCCGATCCAACTCACGATTGGAAGTCCCTGGCCAAACCCGCCTACGAGCTTATAAGGAAAGCCCAGAACGCCACAATGCATGATGTGAACGGCAATCCCGTACAGGGCGCCGGATATCTTTTCGGCGATTGGCTGACGATCGATCCGGAAGGAAAGATAGGCGATCATGGCTGGAAACCCCATGCGGAATACCACCCGCCTAATGATCCGGACGGCGACTTTGATTATCTGGCGGGCGGCGACCAGTTCAGGGAGAACGCATGGATGGCCCTTCAAGCCCTGCTCGATCCCTCCGATGCCGACGCAAAAGCCTATTGCGACTGTGCGGGCGACAACATGAGCTTCACCGAATGCGGGTTCATGAAAAGGGAAATGAGGGCGCAAAATAAGATATACAGCGGTTACAAGATAGACGGGACGGTCATCTGGAAGAATGAAACCCTTCAGACGATGTCTGTATACATGGCTTACCTGAAGGTAGGCGCTTATCTTACCGGGGACAAGGAAGCCGAAAATGACTTTAACATATTATATAAAAGGATAATGGATGCTTATCATAAGGAAGGATATTGGAATAACTACAACAACAACGCAGCATCATGGATAAGTAATGAGCACGAATACTACGGACAGCACTGGACATGGTTCTCCCTGTTCCTCATCAATAATATCGATAAGATAAAAGGCGCGACCCGCTAGACTGAAGCTCCACCCTCTTGAATTGGCGTCTGAAATCGTTTAACATATCTCCTTAATATGACCAGCAAACCCGTGACACAAGTGGAACTTCCCGGCATAAAGCTTTTCAAGCGCGGCAAGGTGCGCGACGTTTTCGATCTGGGCGATAAGCTGCTGATAGTCGCCACCGACAGGATATCTGCCTTCGATTCGGTAATTCCAACTCCGATTCCCGACAAAGGCAAAATACTCAATCAACTTTCGCTTTTCTGGTTCGATTTTACTAAGAATATAATCCCGAATCACTTGGTCACCGCGGACGTAAAAAAATATCCGAAAGAACTTCAAAAATATTCGGACATCCTTGATAAACGGTCGGTCATCGGCAGGAAAGCCAAGCTCATCGACATAGAATGCATAGTTCGCGGCTATCTTTCCGGCTCGGCATGGGCGGAATATCAGGAGAAAGGCAGCGTTTCCGGGATCAACCTTCCTCAGGGCCTGAGGGAATCGTCAAAACTTCCGGTCCCGATATTCACTCCTTCCACGAAAGCATCATCAGGACACGACGAGAACATCACTGAGGCGGAAATGAGGGAAATTGTCGGGGACAAGACGACTGACGTGATGAAAAAAGCGACGCTCGACGTTTACAGGGCGGCGTGCAGGCACGCGGAATCAAAAGGCATCATCATCGCAGACACGAAATTCGAGTTCGGCAGGATCGACGGCGACATCGTGATCATCGATGAAATGCTTACCCCGGATTCATCGCGCTTCTGGCCGATGGATTCATACAAAGAGGGGGGGCCGCAAAAAAGCTACGACAAGCAGTTCGTCAGGGATTACCTGCTTTCCATAAAGTGGGATAAAAACCCCCCGGCGCCTCCGCTGACGGAAGATGTTATAATGAAGACGAGGGAAAAATACTTGGAAGCTTACACAAAATTGACAGGCAAAACCCTGTGAAAAAAAGCATACTTTTCATCGCTCTGATGTTAGCCATGTCAGTCGGAGCCTGCCCTGTGATGTACTCGGGCGCGAACCTGCCGTTCGATTCACTTTTTTATTTGGGGCTCGTTAACGGTCCCGGCACCGGCGTCAACATAGGCGCCGACGTGTTCTTCCCGACCCCTGTCCCCAACATGAGCGTGGGAGGCGATCTTCAGATAGAGATAACGAACAGCGAAGAAGAGCAGGACATAAGCATCCAGAAGTACGGCATCGCCGCCAAATACGTTTTCAGCGACGACATTTTTCTCATTATGTATCTGGGCAGACATTCCTTTTATATTGAAAAACAGGTGGACTTCATCGACAGCTTTTCGGGCGGCACTTACACGATAGATGACGACACTCACGGCAGCGGATCTTACTGGGGAATATCTCCGAATTTCAGATGGGGAGAATATTTTGTTTCACCAAGGCTGGTCGTGAACAGCATCACAACGGGCGGGAACATCTTTGAGGTGGACCTGAACGTATCGCACAAGTTCTAACCTTCGGCAAGCTCAGGTCCTAGAAGCTGAACTTCTCCGGGTGCGACATCTTGTACATCACGGGGCCGGTCAGCAGCTTGGGATAGAAAAAAGTTGATTTCTGCGGCATCTTCTCATATTTATCGGCGACAGCGACCACTTGTTCTATCTTTGTGGGATTAAGAAAGAAAGCGATCTGGTATTTGCCTTCCTTGACCGTATCGAAAGCCTCGTCGTCGTTGTGGACGTATTTTATGCAATTCTCCGTTTCGATGTCCCGGTCGGTTATGCCCAGAATGTCCCTTATCATTATCGCGTGAAGTATCGTAACGTCCAGCTTCCTCCATTCCCGCGGCTTGTCGGCGCCGATGTACTTGTCTATCAGCTTTTCGTTCTTCAGCTTCAGCAAAACGTACTTGTTCTCGCCGTGAACGTACATCCCGAAGAAATGCTCGCCGTCGCCGGCGCGCGCCAGCAGCTTCGTCAGCTTCCTTCTGGACTTAGCCTCGGTCTTCCTGCTGAACTTTATCTCCTCCACGTCGAAATAATCCACGATGCGGTTCTCCAGGTTTATTTTTTCCTTCAGGCAGAGGTTAAGGGCCAGCCGGTGTATGGGAAGGATGACGAGGCCTTTATCATATATATTATTGAAATACATCATTATATAGTTGTAAGGTTCCTCGCCGGTGGATTTCTGGGAGCGGGAACGCATTTCGTTCCGGTATTTCAGCGACGCCTCGTAGCGGTGGTGCCCGTCGGCGATGTAGACCTGTTTGCTCGCCATTTCCTTGGCCGCCTTGGCGAGGACAGACCTGGCAGATATCTTCCAGAGCTTGTTCAAAATACCCATGCCGTCCTTTACCTCGACAAGCGGCTTTCGCTTCGCGTTCTTCTTCATCATTTTTGATACCTTGTCGTCCTCGTCGATGAACAGCCCGAATATCGGCTCAAAGTTGGCCGAACACGCCCTTATAAGGTCAAGCCGGTCCTGTTTCGGCTTTAGCAGAGTGTTCTCGTGCGGATAGACCCTGCCGGCCTCCAGTTCTTCAAGCTTGAACAGCGCTATGAATCCGAACCTGACGTATTTCTTCCCTTTGTACTTGAACCTCTGCTCATAAGCGTATATGGATTCTTCATCGTCCTCCTTGAGAAGGCCGTTCTTAAGCCAGGAATTGAAAAAAGCGGCTGACCTGGTGTATTTGTTGTTAGCTTCGTTGTCGCCGGCGAATTCCTTGCCCAGCGTAAGCCTGATGCAGTTGTAAGGATGAAGCTCGTAAAATCTTTCCTGTTCCGCCGGGGATATTATGTCGTAGGGAGGGACCATAACTTTGGAAAGATTTCCGATTATCTTTTTGTCGTAGAAAATTCCTTTAAAGGGGAAGATCTTTGCCATGATTGAGCTCATTATAACATGAATGTCAAATTGACCCTGTTGCGCGGTAAAAGTATGTGATAGAATACCATTTGAGGGTGGTTTTTACGGCAATATCGCCAAAAATTGAAACAACAATAAAGAACTTTTTTGACGCTTTTTCAAGGCTTTCGGGACAGGAAAAAATGTATTTTCTGGCCCAACTCGATGCCGATCTGAAAAATAAAGACGAAAAAGACAGAAAACTGTACCTGTCTCTGCTGAAGTCCGCGCGCGAAGGCAAGACCTATGAAGAAGCCGTGGAGGAAATGAGGAAGGCGTAAAATGGATTACAGGGAAGGCAGAAGAGTCCTGATTGTCACCCTCATATTGAACTTGATCATCGCGTTATCGAAGCTCGTGTACGGCACCTTTACCGGAAGCGCGAGCATAGCGGCGGATGGATATCATTCTTTCGCGGACGGCACCAATAATATCGTCGGACTTGTCGGGTTCTACATAGCTTCAAGACCGATAGACAAGACCCACCCTTACGGCCATGAAAAATACGAGACCCTCACCGCCATGGGGATCGGCGCGATACTGCTGATCTTTTCCTTCAACATACTCAGGGATGCGGTGGGGAGATTGGCCCATCCGACAACCCCTCAGGTCACCATTATCAGTTTTGCGGTGATGATAATCACGATAGGCATCAACATTTTCGTAATGCTTTACGAGTACAGGGAAGGCAAAAAGATCAAGAGCGATTTCCTGGTGACAGATTCTTATCATACCAGGGGCGATATACTTGTCTCTTGTTCCGTCATCATCACCCTCTTCGGTATCAAACTGGGCTTGCCGATATTGGACCCCATCGTCTCGGGGTTGATCGCGTTGTTCATAGCTTTCTCCGCTTTCGAGATACTCTGGTCCACGTCGCGCGTCCTGACCGACGTGGCGATGATAGACCCCGAAAAATTGAGATCGGTCGTCACCGGTATTGAGGAAGTGAAAAGCTGCCACAACATCCGGTCCCGAGGGCGAGCGGACAATATCTGCGTGGACCTTCATATTTACGTCAAGCCTTCCATGAGGACCGATGAATCCCACAGGCTTGCCCATGAGATAGAGAAAAAGGTCATAGATCAGTTCCCCGGCGTCCGGGAAGTCATCACTCACATAGAACCGCAGCAATAAATATCCAGGAGGTCGGTAAAAATGGCTAAAGTATCGAGCGGTGGTCTGTCGAAAGTTGAAGCCGCGCAAAAACTGAAAGAGTTCGGACCGAACGAGATATTCAAGCCGGAAAAGATAAGCTTCTTCGGCATTGCCGGGCATGAAGTTACGGAGCCCATGATCCTCCTGCTTTTTTTCGTCGGCATCATTTACAGCATCTGGGGAAAACTTGAGGATGCGCTCACCATTTTCGTCGTCATATTCCTTTTGGTCTTCGCGGAAGTATATAACGAATTCAGGGCAAAGAAAGCCATATCATCCCTTGAGAAGATCGCCGCACCAAGGACGAAAGTATGGCGCGAAGGGACCGCGACCGAGATCGCTTCTGAAGAAGTTGTGCCGGACGACCAGCTTCTTCTGTCTCCCGGCACGAAAGTTGCGGCCGACGCGAAAATCATCAGCTCGATGGACGTTCAGGTGGACGAATCGTCTTTGACCGGAGAATCTTTTCCCGTCGACAAAAAAATAGGCGATGAGATACACGCGGGCACGATCATTGTATCGGGCGAGGGGCTTGCCAGAGTATACGCCACCGGCTCTCACACAAAACTCGGACAGATCGCGATAACCGCGAAACGCGCGCGCGCGCCGAGAACGCCGCTCCAGCTGGAGATGAGATCTCTGGCCGGCAAACTTGTTTATGTCGCGGGATTCTTTTCCATCATCATTCCAGTCATCGGCTGGTTCAGGGGACAGGACCTGCGCGTAATGATACTTACCGGACTTTCGCTCGCTTTTGCGACGATCCCCGAAGAACTGCCCATCGTCATCACGATGGTGCTTGGACTTGGATCATACACATTATCCAAGCATAACTTCCTGGTAAAGAGGATAAAGGCCGCTGAAACTCTCGGCAACGCGACGGTAATCGTGACGGACAAGACCGGTACCATCACTGAGGGAAAAATGAGCGTAAAAGGTTTTTATCCGGCTGCTGCGAAGAGCGAAATACTCGATGCGGCGTCGCTGGCTACCACTCCGCTTTCGACGAACGTCCTCGACGTGGTCATAAGAAAGCAGAAAAGCGGGGACGGCGCGGAAATTATCAAGCAGAGGAACTTCACCAATGAAACGAAGACGAATTCGGTGATAAGAAGAACATCCGGCGGTTACGCCGTGTACATGAAGGGCGCGCCGGAAAGTATCATCGATCGCTGCGCGGGCGTCGATAAGGCATCGGTGATGTCGGAGCTCAACAGGCAGACGTCGGAGGGCAGGAGGGTCATCGCGGTATCATGGAAGCAGATCGGCGAGAATGATGTCAATTCAGCATGGGACAAGCTTGAGCGCGACATGAAATTCGCGGGGCTTATCAGCTTTGAGGACGCGCCGAGGGCCGGAGTTGCGGAGACCATTGCGAGAGCGGAAGCCGCGGGGGTGCGCACCATCATGGTGACCGGAGACCATCCTGAGACGGCGAAATACATCGCGAGCGAGGTCGGTATATTGAAAACCGGCGGAAAGATCATCACAGGCAAGGAGCTTGACTCCATCTCCGATGAAGACCTGAAGAAGACCGTCAATGAAACGGCGGTCTTCGCCAGGACAGAACCCGAGCATAAATTCAGGATCGTCAAAGCCCTTCAGGCGAACGGGGAGATCGTCGCTGTCACCGGCGATGGGGTCAACGACGCGCTGGCGCTTAAGGCTGCCGACATCGGCATCGCGATGGGAATGCGGGGCACCGACGTCGCAAAGGAAGCAGCAGAAGTCGTTCTCGCGGACGATAACTACATAACCATAATCCAGGGGATATTCGAGGGAAGGAAATTCTATGATAATCTGAAGAAGGGCATCAAATATTACCTCTCCGTGAAGACGGCGTTGATATTCATATTTCTTCTTGCCTGTTATCGTCGGACTTCCCATGCCTTTGTCGCCGATACAGATAATCCTGCTTGAGCTTTTCATGGACCTTGCGGCATCGGCCGGGTTCGTCAGCGAGCCGGAAGAAAAGGATATATATGTAAGGGGGCCGAGGACCTCAAAGGAGAGGATATTGAACAGGGAATCGCTGACCGACATGTTCATAAAAGGCACGGTTCTGTTCCTGTCCGTCACCGGCGTTTATCTTTACGCGAGATCGATGGACATGACCCTGCACCAGACGCAGGCGATGGCTTTCACCGCATGGATCTTCGGGCACATCGCCCTTGCTTACGTTTCCCGCAGCGACAAGGAACCGCTGTATCAGCTGGGGCTATTCAAGAACTGGATAATAAACCTGTGGGCCGTAACTGCCATATTGGTCCTCATCATCGGCATTTATGTGCCTCCAGTCGCGCATCAGTTCAACCTTCAGCCGATAGACATCGATTATTTCGTTACGGCGGCAGCTTTCGCGATATTGCTGAACATAGGACTTGAAGCGAGGAAATTCAGTAAGTCGAGATCATCCTCTTGAATATATTCCGAAAAGGCTTACCCATGCGGCATGGCAGGTCTTATCATCTTTCCGATCTGACGGAAAGAAGTTCGGCTTATATGAAGCCGTTTCAAATCTTTTCTGACCAGATAGAACGGTCAATCTGGGATCGCCTCCTTCGGAAACATCTATCGCCTGATCTATATCCAAGGGCCCGCCGTATTCGTTGCTCAATCCGGCGCATAATGCCTTTGCTGCCGCCGCGGTGTCCTCGTGCGTAAAGCCGTTCCTTTTCGGCCGCAGACGGCCTTCTGTGTAGCCCTCATCCATCTCCTTGTACAGTATCAGCAAGCTCGGATCGTCCTTTACCGTGCAGATAAGGGAATGATTGAAAAGCGATCGGGCGAGAGAGATATGGAGTTTTTTGTTTATTATGTTGAATTGTCCGGGCTTTGTCGCGCTAAAATTCTTCAAATATTCGTATCCAGCCAGAGGTTCATCTTTGTTAGCCAGTTCTCTTTCGATCGCATCTGCCGGATATTCCCCGAGCAACACTTCTATCACTTTTCCGGTAAGCGCATCTCGGAGCACCGGCCTGTCATATCTGCTGGGCGCGGAGCGCCATTCAGCTTCTGAGACCCCGTGAGTGACCTTATCAGTTAGAAAACCGGCTATCGGGAATCCGCCGAAATCGTCGCGTTTCGGGATCCTTACGACCTGTCGCCAGTCGCCAAGCAGATCGGAGATCAGAGGTCTTTCGGTCTCATTGTCATTTTGCAGAAGATCGCTGACGCAGCGCCCGCCCGACCTTATAAGCCTTGGTCCGATGAAAACGTATTCAAGGTCCCGGGGGCTTTCTATTTGCTTCATGGTCAATGTCCCGATCTCCGGATAAGCCTGACCTTTTCTTTTAAATAAAGCTGACTGTTCTCCTACCAGGATCTCTCTTTTGGCGGTCTTTGGCTGAGGATAATTAAGGTCGTACTCGGTCCATTCGCCATTGAACCACGCCGCGAATCCGCGGTTGAATTTCAGATTATTGAACCCGTCCGACCAGGCGATAAGACCTTTTCCGTGCTTTTCGATGAATTCGTGAGGGTGAAGGTGAGGCTTGAGAACGAATGGCTTGAATTCCGCCTCGCTCTGGTCAATGACCGTTATCGATATGTTGGTATCGGGGAATTTTCCAGGGGTCACATTAGAGTAAGGCAGTGCCGTGACGCGGGTCGAGAAAACTTTAATGCCGGCGGACGCGGCCTCCAGCTTGAAATTCCCGCACCATTTGGCGAATCCCAGATCGCCGATGAACTTAGTAAATAATACTTCGCTTCCCATCCTTTATATATCGTGTGAAAGAGCCGTAAATTTCAGAAGATCAGTAACGGTTTTTTTGGGGAGTTCAGACAATGTGCCTGGTCAGGACCTCTATGAGCCTCTCCAGGTCTTCCTGGGAGAAATAGCCGATCTCGATCCTGCCTTTTTTGATGGACCCGTGGATCCTGACGCGAGTTCCAAGATGAGTAGTAAGAAGTTCCGTAAGGTCCACAAGCTCCTCGTTCTTTATCAGTTTCCTGTTTTTTTTCTTTGACGCGCCGTTGTGCACCACGGCTTCCACGTCCCTCACGGTCATGTTGTTCTTCAGTATCTCCCTCCACATCGCAAGCTTTTCGCCTTCGTCCTCGATCGATAGGATGGGCCGCGCATGACCCACGCTTAGCTGGCCTTTCCTTATGCTGGTCTGTATCTCTTTCGGCAGCTCCAAAAGCCTCATGATGTTGGCCACCGTTGACCTTTCCTTGCCCACTTTTTTCGCGATGTCGGCTTGGGTGAGGTGGAATTCCTTCGAAAGTTTCTGGTAAGCTTCGGCTTCGTCCATGGCGTTAAGGTCTTCCCTCTGGAGATTTTCCACGAGAGCGAGCTCAAGTGATTCCTCGTCGGTGAATTCTTTTACGATCGCTGGAATGAGCGTGAGCCCCGCTTTTTTGGAAGCCCGCCATCTTCTTTCTCCCGCCACCAGCTCGTACTTTCCGTCCTTCTGGCGGCAGAGTATGGGCTGGACGACGCCCTGGGATTTTATTGATTCGGCAAGCTCGGAAAGGCTGACGGGATCGAATTCTATCCTCGGCTGTCTCGGGTTGGGTACTATCCTGTTGATATCAACGTTGATTATTGTGCGGCCGCCCACCAGGACGCTTCCGTCCGGGATGAGAGCCGAGAGTCCTTTTCCTAATCCTCTTTTTTGCATGACAGGCACCTATTTTCCTTTATCTAGACGTAGCCGTCAAGAACTTCCCTTGAAAGGTTCTCGTAAGCCTGCGCTCCTGACGATGAAGGATCATAGAAGATTATCGGCTGGCCGAAGGACGGCGCCTCCGCCAATCGCACGTTCCTCGGGATCACAGTCTTGAAAACCTTGTTCCCGAAATGTTTTCTTGTCTCGTCTGCCACCTGCTCCGAAAGCAGCGTCCTTGAGTCATACATCGTCAGAAGTATCCCGCACAATCGCAGGTCCGGGTTCAAACTTTTCCTCACCATGTCGACCGTCTTCACCAGCTGGCTCAATCCCTCAAGCGCGAAGTACTCGCACTGGATGGGGATTATCACCTGATCCGCTGCGGTAAGCGCGTTGACGGTGAGAAGCGAAAGGGAAGGGGGGCAGTCGATAATAAAATAATCATATTCGTTCCTCACGGACTTGATCGCGTTCTTCAGCCTCGCCTCCCTGTTGTCTATCTCCGTAAGCTCCACTTCCGCTCCGGCGAGTTTCGGGGTCGCTGGCGCGATATCGAGTCCTGCTATCGACGAGGGTTTAATTATGGCGGCCATCTGGGTCCCGTTGATCAGCACGTCATACATGCATTCGATTATTGTTGTCCTGTCTATTCCGATGCCTGAAGTGGCGTTGCCCTGGGGATCAGAATCGATGAGCAGAATTTTTTTGCCGAAGGTCGCGAGATATGCGGCAAGATTTACGGCAGTAGTTGTCTTTCCAACTCCGCCTTTTTGATTGACCGTTGCGTAAACTATGGACATCACGGGGTATTATAGCGGTTTTTTTACCCGACCGCCAGACGTCAAACGATCAACGGCTGCTTTATGATCACGTACGGGAGGGTTTTGTCGCCGGCATCATAGCCGCTTGTCACTTCGAACTTTGGGGTTTGTTGCGCTGCGGTTTCATTATACAGTTCGGCGATCTTCTGCAAGCGGGCACCATCTTCATCCTTTTCGGGGAACCAAGGCCTCAGTTTCAAATAAAAACCTTTATCATCGCGACCTTCAAGCTTTGAGAGGTTGGTCATAGCGATCTTCAAGTCCCTGCCGGGGACGGGTATTCCGGTAAGAGAACCAAGCCCGCTAATGATCCTGTTCACTTGTTCCAGGTAGCGGTAATTCGATCCGATCAGATATGGGTAGCAATCACACCGCATCTGATAGTCGAGCGGCGAGCTCTTGTCAAAGTTGGGAGTTAGCGCTATTAGAAAAGTAAAAACATTGTTTTTTCTGTCCACATCGAGATGAGTTATCTGGCCGAACGTGTATGATTCTGTCCCGAGTATTTGCTCGATCACTTGACCTGCCGCCCATCCGGTGCCTCTAACAACGTCACACATATCCAGCGTTTCCGGGGAGACGTAATATTTGAAATCAAATTTCATGTCCAGACGGAACTCAAGCGCATCACGGTCCAATGTCATATTGAACATCCTTAAATGCGCGGAATATGCGGGGTCTCCTTCACCGGGCCAATAATAGACGGAATATTTTACCCTATCAGCTTGTCAGGAAGGTCCGGATTTATTTCTTTCATTTCTCCCGCAACCATGTTCAACCGGTTCGAGAGGTTCAGTATATCTTCGCGTACTGGCATCTGCATCGCAGCCGACATCACCGGTTTTGAATAAAAAGCAACGTCCATTGAACTGTTCATAACAATAAATTATCGTGAAAGAGGCGAGGAAATTTCATTTTAAGTACAGATCATATCGGCCGTTTTGAGGGGATACCGGCTCTTCTGGGGAAACCTTCGGGCGTCGGTCTTATCTTTTCGACGACGATCAGATATCCGGAATCAACTTTCATCTGATCCTTGAGCTTTCCGCCGAGAGTGGATATAGCCGACTTTGCGCCTTTGACCTCTTCCTCGATATCCGGACCTTTCTGAGCGATGAAAAGTCCGCCCACTTTGACGAAGGGCAGGCAGTATTCGGTCAGAGTATCAAGCCTGGCCACGGCTCGGGATACGGCGAGATCGAATTCCTCGCGGTGATCATCGGCGATATCTTCAGCCCTTCCACAGATCGCAGTCGTATCCTTAAGTTCGAGAAGCCTGATGACATGTTCTACGAAATCGATCTTCTTTTTTATCGAATCGACAAGCGTCAACTCTATATCGGGGAATTCGATCTTGAGGGGTATGCCGGGAAATCCGGCGCCGCAGCCGATGTCGATCATTTTATCTTCCGCTTTAGATCGACAGCCTTGGCTATGTTAAGGGAATCATCATAGAGCTTGATCTTGATCTCATCGAACTTCTTCAATCCGGTGAGATTGAATTTTTGGTTCCACTCGACGATCTCGTCGATGTACCTATCAGAAAGCTTGGCCAATTGAGAAATGCACCACGCCTTCGCCGAACGACCTTGAATCGCCAATGCCGTAGTCAAGCCTTATGGGGCCCATCGGCGTGTTAAGCCTTATCCCGAAACCTCTTCCTGACATGAAAGTGGAGAAGTCCGGCGCTCCGGCCACCGACTGCGCGTTCTCCACATCGCCCCACGCGTTGCCGAAATCGTAGAAAACGACGCCTTGGAACATTTCGTTGAAGGTATACCTGTATTCCAGGTTGAATATCAATTTCCTGACCCCGAGCACCGCTTCGTCGGGGAAATAACCTCTCACGGTGTTCGCGCCGCCGCACCAGTAGAGTTCGCCCAGAGGAACATCGCCGAACCCGACCCCCGCTCCCATATGAAGCGCAAGCACCTGCGACGGAGCCAGCTTTATGAAATCGTTCAGGTCCATTCCAAGTTTCGTGTAGTTCGTTGTTCCTTCATGTGTAATTCCATGGTACGTTGTCCAGCCCTTTTTTACGGATATCGTATAAAATTGTCCTTCCGTCGGGTTCATCCAGAAATCCCGGGTATCATAAGAAAGAGCGTATTGGACAAAATCATCCGCATAACCTTCAAGGGTGTTCTCGGAGCCGTCGGTGTTGGACAGAGGTATGACGGTCTCGCTTCCGAAAGTGAAAGTGTGGGAATAATATTCATTGAAAGGCCGGGAGAGCGCGACGTCCCAGCCGACCCTAAGAGCGTTCATGTTCTCCAGAAGAGTGCCGTATATGTCGGCTCCGGAAGTGTTCCATACCCTGTACGTAAGGGACGTCCTTGGACCGAAATACTCCGGCATGAACCACGGATAATAATATTTTATCTGGTACGTGTTCAGCGTTTGTCCCCATTGCGCTCTTATCATAGTGCCGTGGCCGGTCCCAAAAAGATTGTTCATGCTCAGGTCCACGAACCCGAACCACCCCTCTGTTTCACCGTAGCCGCCGCCGAAATTTATCGTGCTGGTCTTCTGCTCTTTTATTTTCAGGACAAGGATGATCTTATCTGGAGAGCTTCCGGGTTCGAAGTTCGGCTTGACCGTTCGGAGAAAAATCCGAGATTGAACACGCGCCGCAGGTCCTTTGCGAGTATCTTTTCGTTGAGCACGTCTCCCGGGTCTCGTGTCCACCTCCCGCAGTATCACGTAATCCCTGGTGGAATCGTTCCCGTCCAGCGCTATGGATTCTATGACGCCCTCAATGATCTTTACGCGTAGTATGCTCGTGTGAGGGATAAGGGAGACGTCGGCCACGCGCTCCAGGGAAAAGCCGGCCTTGTGGTATTAATCGTTTATCGCCTGTATGTCGTCCTGCAGGACCTTGTAATTAAGGATCACTCCTACCTTGCTCTTCATCATTGCCTTGAGTTCGACCGCCGAATAAATGGTATTGCCTTCGAATGAGATGTTCGTCAGCTTAGGGTTCTCGACGACGTTGAATATTATCCTTGTTCCTTTTTCATAAGATTCGAAGGAGGCCGTAACATCGTCGAAATAGCCCATCGCGTATATAGCCTTAAGATCGCTCTGGACCTTTTCTTCTATGAGGATGTCGCCTATCTTGCTGAAGACCGCATCCATGATCTCGCTTTCCGGAATGGTCTTGTTCCCCTTTATCTCCAGGGCCGTCACCAGCGGGCCGACTTTTATGTTACCGGAAGGCATGGATATCTTCGGAGCCGCTTCCGGCGAACCTATTATAACGGCTTGCGCGGGCGCGGTCGTGCCGGCCAGCGTCAGGACAGCGGCTAAAATCAACATTGAAAGCAACTTATTGCGCATATTTACCTCGTAAAAACCATTCATTTTATCATATATTTCACAGCTCGTAACCCGCTTTTAACGTTACTTTGTAATAATCACTTTGTTGTTCAATGTAGCTGAGAGGTTCCCGGTAATAGACCACGGAGATTATCGGTGAAAGTTTATACGTCAGCTGATAATCGAAGACCGAATTGTTCACCAGAGCTTGTTCCGGGGCGGCTTGCGCGTATCTCATGTCGATGTAGAACCTGTCGAAGAAGCCTTTCATAGCTCCAACTCCGTACTGGGTCTCGGGGTCTCCGGGGGTAATGAACGCCGGCTCTTCTTTCTCCGCCATCATGTTCTTTATATCCCTGCCGAAATTGTATTCAAGCGTAAGGTTCTCAAGGTCGAAAGATTTTGCCAGGTTGCGTTCCACGTTCCTCAATAGGTAAGAATTCAGCCTGCTGTTCAGGTAGTCCGCAAGCACGTCGTTCGCCGTCACATCTGTCATGCCTTTTTCATTGGCCGCCAGAGACCCCTTGATAAAATCCGGCAGAAGAAGGACTTTCACCTGGTCATCGTCGTATCCGCTGGGGGAGAGCTCCGCCGGCTGCTTTGTAGTATCCTCAATGAAAGAATCGAAAGCTATGTTGATGCCTTCCTCCTGCGTTTTCGCGTACGGAACGCCGCTTATTCTTGACACGACAAGAACGTTCGTTGTCTTGTACGTGGGCGGGGATGACGGCGTTTCTCCCGCTATAGTTTCCGTGGATTTTATCCTTATCTCCGAAGAAAGGCTAAGGTTCGGCATGCTTCCGCCGGAGAAGACAGCGGAATTTTCCTTTACTTTGTCCAGGGCGGTCGTGTATATCTCCTTCTGCCGGTCCACGTCGATCAAGGAGAATTCCCTGTTCAGAATGTTGACGGTGCCGTTTTTCAGGACGGCCTTTCCGGATATCTTGGGTTCGTTCAGGTTCCCGGAAAAAACTATGCCCGGTCCTTCAATCGCCAGATATAGAATCAGGTTGCTCAGATCGGTGCTTATCAGCGAAGTGTCGCCCGCGGATACGTAAGTGTTCTTCAGTATGTTCAGGGTCAGGTCCAGGTCTATGGGCCTGGCATCCGATCTCTTTGACATGTCAGGGAGCGCGATGACGCCGTTGCTTAAGCTGTATATTCCGGATAGCTTCGGGTTCCTGGACCTTTCGGGGTCGAAGGAAAGCGGGCCTCTCAGCGAAACGCCTTTAATGTCCAGGTCTCCCTTATAGAAGTTCGGAACGTCCAGCGTATACGAGCTGTCCTTGAGGAACAAAGCCAAGTTCATCGTTCTGGAATCGGAGAATAATCCGTCAAGGTCCGCCTCTCCCGATACTACCACGCTGTTGGACTTGTTCTGGGTCCATTTCCCGATCCAGTTCGCCGAAAAACTTTCTATTGATATGGTGTTGCCTCCGACGTTCAATCTGGAGTTCAACGATTCCAGGTTGGAATCGAGCATCTTCATGTAAATGGCGACATCGGACAGAGCGAGATATCCGTTAAAGACCGGATGTGAGATAGTGCCTGTTACCATTACCCGCGCTGTTCCGGCTCCCGTTATCCACTCTATGTCGGGAGAGAGCAGCGTCAATAGTCCGAGAGTTTGTCCTTCGAGCGTTGCGGCGACCGCTATACTGTTCTTATTGAACGGAAGCGCGCCGCCCACCGATGCCGATCTGCCGTTCCTGCTCAAGAGCATCTTGTTGAAGAACAGGGTGTTGTTCCCGTATGAAAGCTGTGAATCCACGCTGTCCAGTTTCACGCCGCCAATGTTGATGTTGTTCGCAGCGACAATTGCCGTGGCGGAAGGAGAAGCGGTTCGTCCGCGTATCGACACGTCCATATTGAACTTTCCATCAAAAGGCTTTCCTTTCCCTATGATAAGCGAGAGGAAATCTATCGGCATATTGGATGCCGTTATCTCGGCGGAAATGTCGGAACGGAGGTCCATGTGTCCCTGGAGGGATATCGTCCCGTCCCCTTTTTTAACATAAGCGGTCTCCACTTCAAAGGTGCCGTTCTTCAGGTCGGACTTGATCCGGGCTTCGTCAAAAGTGTAGGATTCCCACGTTCCCCGGGACACGTTGAATTCGAGGTCGCCTGAAAGGTTGTCGGTGTTGCCGTCCAGGGTGAGATGTCCGTAAAATTTACCGCCTATGTTCCTGCCCGTTTTTTCGCGTATGTTCCTGCCGAAAGCGGAAGATTCGGTCGCCGCCTTGTTTATCTCTTCGATCGCCGTTCCATCGCCTCCGCTCTTATAGATAGACTTCGGAGTGGCGGCAAGATGGAGCTGACTTTGATCTATTACTACCAGATTCTGTTGAAGAGGCTGCGTGAATATCTGCTTGGCGCTCAATTCCCTGTTGATGCCGTCCAGAAGGTCCGCCACCGTGTTAAGGTCCCCGCTGAGCACGTCCAGCGTCATCGATATCGAGGCCTTTTTGCCGAGATGATATTTGCCCGACAAAGTGTATCTGTCATCATCCTGGCTGATGTCCAGCGGCTTCATGAGAAAAATATCCGAGCCGTCGTACACTATCCTTCCGGTCACGCGGTCCAATATTATGTCGTTGTACCTTAGATCGCTCACGTCGAAATCTGCGTCTATGTCCGGGTTCGAAAGTTTTCCGTCGAGCCTGCAGTCTATCTTCGCCAGCCCGAAGAAACGGCCGTATTTAAGCGTGAACGGCTTAAGATTTGACAAGTCGAGGTCTCCGATCACATGCAGGTCTATCTTGCCCTTGGGTTCTATCGTTCCGTTCAGGGTGACATTTGTGAATGCCGAAGTCACCGTGGAATCCTTCAGAGATATCCTGCTGTCGTCCATATGGAGGTTGACCACGGCTTCTTTTATTTCTTCCTGACCCAGCGTGCCATCCCTCAACGCTACCCTACCGTCTATCTGGAGCTTCTGCGGGTCGATCCGCGCCTCATTTGTTATTTTTGCGCCGATGTCAATCGACAGGTCCAGCTTGCCTTTCACGGGTTTCAACTCCGCAGGGATCATCGGATCCAGTATCGCCAGCTCTCCGGCTTCGGCGCTGACGGTCTCGATATGCAGAAGGGTGGTTCCGTCAGAGGACCTTCTGCCGTTGATGGTGAGCCTTGAGTTTTCTGTCGCGATAATAAGATCGGTGACATCCGCTTCGCCGCCGTTCAACCGCAGCGAGCCTCTTATCTCTTTTGCGGGCTGGGGACCCAGCATGCATTCGCCGAGAACAAAATCGCTCTCAAATGTAAGATCGTTGACCGGGCCTGTCGCTCTGCCTTTCATGGTCTCAACCCTGCCGCTGAACAGATCGCCGATCAAAGAAATGTTGGAAGCCGCAAGGTCGACGGCCAGCTTCCCGTCGTCCATCGTGCCGGATGCCGATATCTCGCCGCTGGATGTATTTGCTTTTGCCTCGATCATGAAAGATTTTACGGAGCCGTGTATGTTCGCCGCCAGGATGAACTTATTTTGGAGACGCATACCGGGTACGGCATCTTTGAAAGAAAGACCTTCTCCGGAAACGGCAACGGCAAAATCCGGTATCTGCGGGGTGAAGTCGAATATTCCCGCTGAAGAAATTTTTCCGCCGTAAGCGGAAACGTTCTCCGATCGCATCCTCAGCACGGGCCCGTCCGATGAAAAGTTCAGTTTCCCCGCTATCTGCTGGCCGAGAAGCTTTCCCTCTGCTTCCGCGGAACCTGTGAATCGCGGATGGCCGTAATCTCCACCCACGTGAACTTTTGCGGAAGCGAGGCCGGAGAGATCTATGCCCGAGATCTCGGGAAAAGCGCGGGCGACCTTCTTGAAATCGGTCCTGGCAAGCTCCAGGTTTATGTCGTAATAGGCGACGGAAAAATCGTAAAGCCTTCCGTTGGCCGTTATTGATACCTTATCCCTCGTTCCCGAAAGGTTCCTGAAGCTCGCGTCTTCGTCGTGGACATGGATGAAGCCGTTCATGTTCTCTATCATCCTTTCGAATATGAGCGCTTTTCCGTTCTTTATGTAGAACTGCCCGTCAAAAAATATCGGCAGGCCTTTTTTGCGCGGCGGGGGATTGGTCATAGTAAGTTTCATGTCGCTTTTTCCGGTAAGAGGTTTGAAATGGGGAATGTTCAGAGTGTAATAACCCCATTTTTCTATGTCCACGTTCTTCGCTATGACAACGAACTTGTATTTGCCGGTCTTGGTGTTCAGGTCCCCGGTGGTCTGCGTGTATGCCACCGATTTGCCGATGACCGATGTGGCGGAAGACGACATCAGATTGATTTTATTTCCCGCGATCTTCACTTCCGCGTAAAGGTCCTGGATGCCGGACACGAAAGCCTTTCCTTTAAGGTCTTCGCCCCATCCCTCGTGATCTATGTATTTTCCCCGGCCGTCCTTTAAGACGATGGTCGCGTTCAGCGTAAGGGGTTTGGGCTTTTCCTTTCCTTTACCTGGTTTTGTCCTGGGGATGAGGTCTGCCATGTTCCAGTGGTCGTCCGCGCTGCGTTCCACAAAGACCTCCGGCTCAATTATCTCTATCCTGGAGATCGCCGCCACTATGTTGCCCCGGCTCGCGGCAAGCTTGAACGGGTTATAATTGATGATGATCTTTTTTGCGTTTATTATGGAACCTTCGGTGAGTTTCTTTTCTTTCGCGATCCTTACGTTGTTCAGCTCGATCTGGTTCACAAGGGTCCCCGATACGCTTTCCACCGAAACTTCCCTGTCGAACATATCGTTCAGCTGGCCCACGATGTCGGACCTAAGGTTCTTGAATACGGGCAGGAAGTCCACAGGGGACCAGCCGGCTGCGAATATCACGAGGATGATGAGTAGTAACGCTTTTTTCATAAGAACTAAAGGATCTTTGCCAGTATTCCGATGAATATTCCCAAGGAGGGGCTTGAGATAAGTGAGACGGCAAGCTCGCTCTTCGATCTTATTTTCTGGAATTCTACCGCCGGTTCCTCCCTGCTGATTATACACGCGATCTTCCTGAAAGTTCCTTCGCCGGCAATAATGGAAGCTCTTAGGATAATTATTAGCGGTATCAGGTAGTAATAAATCCCGCCGGCCATTATAACTATCGTAAGGGCGATCCTTTCGACGAAGCCCGAAATGTCGAAAGAAAACCTTGTTTTTTCGCTTACAAGCAGCTTTTTTAGGAGATAGATGATGAACTCCCCGCCGAAAGAGGCGAGAAGCAACGCGACTGCGATCTTCTGTTGTTGATAGGTCAACACGCGATGATTATAGCCCAGAAGCCATATCAATTCAAACGTTCCAACTTCGCCCTTTGGGCTTCGTCGGACAAGGCTTAAGAAGGATTAACTGCTAGAAAGCCATGCCTACCTGAGCGCTGGCTATGCTGTTGTTGCAGTCAGTTACGCTGTTCGCAGCCGCCACGCCAAGGTCCACCGGTCCCATGTTCAAACCAAGGCCGTATGTCCAGAAACTGTCAGCTGTTACTCCGTAGTTGAAATACCCGGCCCTGAGTTTCACGATGTTGAACAAAACAGGTTGTTCAACGCCGATGTGAGTATCAGTATGAGAGATCGATTCATTCGGATGGTCCGTATCCGGCGCGCTGTAATTTTCCAGGTCCATTGCCAGAAGTGTCCCGGTCACCGGGATCACAATACCTGCGCCTATTCCGACCTGTGTCGGAGGATTATATGTAGATCTCACATCCGGCTGGTCGGTCGTTGTTGATTTTGCCGAACCGTCAACTTGGGCATCGACAGAAATTGTCTGTGTATGGGTCAATACGCTCGTTGACGCTGAAAGATTCCTTATTACCGCGCCAACAGATATGAGCGGAGTTATTTTTGCCTGGGCGCCTATGTCAAAACCAAAGCCTGAACCCAGGGAATTGCTGATAGTTCCAGTTCCGTTGATGAGGTTGTTCTGATTAACATTGGCTATTACCGACGCGACAGTGATCGATTTTAGATTCACGCCCACTGCCATTGAGGCGAAAGGAAAGCCGGGTGTTGAAATGCTCGAGCCAATTGTCAATGGTGCATAGGCCTCGACATTGGCGTTGAAATTCATCGCGAGCGCGTTCGCAGGCTTATGAAAATTGGCGGTCCCGTCGGCGAATACGCTTAGGCCCACTTTTTTCACGGAGAATCCCAAACCGGCTGATATGGAACCGCTTGTCCTTATATCTTTATCAAAATTATCCACGATGAATTGATCCGGTTTACTGAGCGATTCGGCTAAGCTGGCCAGACCCGCTGTTGCGCCGCCAGCCATCACCTGGGTCTCGAAATTTTCCGGCCCGAACATCATGCCTGCGGGGTTGAAATATGCGGCTGTTATGTCATTAGCTATCGCTATTCCGGTGCCTCCCATGGCTATGGACCTTGCTCCAACCCCTGCTCCTACGGCAAAACAGTTGGACGCGACGAACAATGACACGATGATGCCCAAAAATATCGATCTTTTCATGGTGATTTTGCTCCTTTTCAAGACGTTTTGACAGTGAAGTATGTTATCATGTATGAGTTGTCAAGTAAAGGGAAAGCTGGTATACTTACCAGGTTGTGAAGAAGAAGAAAAAAGGGCTTCTTGTCATCATATCCGGACCCTCCGGAGTAGGAAAAAGCACCATCGTCAGGAAACTGCTGAAACTATGCGCGGATTGCAAACTCTCCGTTTCAGCGACGACCAGGCCCAAAAGACCCGCGGAAGTGCACGGCGAAGACTATTTTTTCCTTTCGGAGGAAGAATTCTCCAAAAGGCAGAAGGCTGGCGAATTCCTGGAATGGGCGAAGGTCCACGGGTACTAATTACGGAACGCCGAGCGCCTACATAGAACAGGAAGTTGAAAAAGGCAGCACGGTGATACTGGAAGTGGACGTCCAGGGCGCGAGCTCGATAAAGGACCTGGACACAAGGGGAAAGCTCAAGACAGGCTCGCAAGTGTTCGTGTTCCTTATACCGCCTTCCGTGGACATACTGGCGTTCCGGCTAAAGAAGAGGAAGACCGAGAAGGCGGATGAACAGAATTTCAGGCTCAGGTCGGCGATAGCGGAATTGCAAGTCATGGAGAAATATGATTATATAGTGGTGAATGACAGAGTGGATTCCGCGGCCGAAAAAATATTGGCCATAATAAACGTGGAGAAAGAAAGGATGTTGTTAAATTGAAAGACACAAGAATAGATGAAATGATATCAAAGGCGGAGAACAAGTTCCTGCTCGTCAACGCGACCATTGTGCGCGCGAAACAGATACTCGCAGGCTCGCTTCCATACGTGGACGATTTTGATCCTACGGATGCCATCACCACCGCGCTGAAAGAGCTCTCCGCCGAGAAGCTGAAGATAAAGCTGGGCAAGGGCGCCGCGAAACCTCTGGAACTTATCGAGGAAGAAGTGAAGGAAAGGCCCTCTCTCGCCAAGGAAGAAAAGAAAAAGACCGGCGGCGTGAAGAAGAAGAAGTAGTTGTCAGAGGTATCAGGACAGCACCTAGCAACTGGCACCTTATTATGACTTTTCAGAACAAAACTATAATCGTTGGCGTCACCGGCGGAATAGCCGCTTACAAATCTGCGGACCTTGTCAGCAAGCTGAGGCAGAAGGGCGCCGACGTCTGGGTGGTAATGACGAAGGAAGCCGCCAGGCTTGTAACGCCCCTCACTTTCAGGACGCTTTCAAAGAATCCCGTCATCACCGACCTTTTCTCGGATGAGCTTTCTGATATCCCGTCCCTCACATCTCGCTCTCCGAAAAAGCGGACCTCATCATCATTGCTCCCTGCACGGCCAACATGATCGGCAAGATCGCGCAGGGAATAGCCGACGATCCTCTTTCTACGATAGTCATGGCATCAAAGTCGCCGAAGCTTATAGCTCCGGCGATGAACAGGAACATGTGGGATAATGCGATAGTTAAAGAAAACGTGATCAAACTGTCCGCTGTCCACTGTGAACTTATTGGGCCCGATGTCGGGTGGCTTGCGTGCGGCGATGAAGGCATCGGCAGGATGGTGGAAGTGTTTGACCGGCGGCAAAGAGGGATGCGGCTCGGGCGACTGCGGCGCCTGCAGCATCATGATCGACGGTCGGCTGATCTGCTCCTGCCTTATGCTTGGCGTCGAGGCTGAAGGTCGGCGGATCGAGACGATCGAGGGCATGGCGCGTCGGCGGCGTGCTCCACCCGCTGCAGCAGAAATTCCTCGAGGATGCGGCGCTGCAATGCGGTTTCTGCACGCCGGGCCTGCTGGTCGCAGCCAGGCGCTGCTCGACCCAATCCGTCGCCGACCGAAACCGAAACCCGTTTCTGGCTGGCCGGCAACCTTTGCCGGTGCACCGGCTACGACAAGGTGATCCGGGCGGTGATTGACGCTGCCGCGGAGCTGCGGGGGGAGTCAGTTCGCCTAGCACAGCAAGCTCGTTGGCGAGATCTGGCGCGCTCACCGCGCCGTCGTCAGGTTTGACTACGCCTGCGTCCGCCACCACCCAGTCCGCGTAGTCTCCATAAGCCGGTCTGCTGCCGGCTTTCTGTCTGCGATGATCACCATCTGCCTATCCGTGGCGCGGAACGACCTCCCGGATTGGCAAGCTTCAGCTGCTTGCCTTGCTCGAACAGCACGATCTGTTCGAAGGTTTCGCGGAAATAGAGATCAAAATTCGTCCACTCCGCCCAGCCGAGATGCGGCGTGCACAAGACGTTCGGCATCGACAGGAATGGATGATCGCCATTCACGATCGGCTCCTGCTCATCAACGTCAACGGCCGCGTATCCGGGCCTGCCTTTGCGCAGCGCATCGAGCAGCGCAGCCGGCGCGATCAACTCCGCCCGCGCTGTATTGACCAGAAGGACGTCGGCTTCATATGCGCGAGATCCTCGGCCGTGACGATTGCGACGACCCCGGCTCGGAGGCGTGCATGAAGTGAGAGCACGTCGGAGCGTTCGAACAGGTCGGCCTTGTCGCGGGCGACCGCGTAGCCTGCAATCTCGGCTTTCGCCGCCGACGGACTTTGACCGAAGACCAGCACGTCCATGCCCGGTACCCGCGGCCGGCTTCGGCGACCAACTGTCCGATCGTGCCGAGACCGTAAATGCCCAAGGTGGATCCGCGCAACCTGTGTGAAAGGGTGGCACGGCCAATCGCCACGCTTCATTCGCTCCGCCTCGAGTGCGATATTGCGCCGTGCCGCCGACGATCAATGCGATCGTCAATTGGGCTGGGGCGCCGGGAGAATTGCTCTTGCCAAGTCGCCACCGGAAGACCGAATTCGGTACGGCCTTGAAATCAATAACCTGCCAGATTTTCGTCCCACCAGCGCGATCAACTTGAGCTTCGGCAGCCGCTCAAGCAGAGCGCGGGAGAACTCGACCCGTTCGCGTATCGAAACCACGACGTCGGCGTCAGCCAGGCGCTCGACCAGTTGATCGAATCGCGCGCCGGCTCACGATAGCGGGTGATCTCGTATTGCCTGATCAGATTGTAGCACGTGAGATGATCGACGAGGTTCTGATAGTCGTCAGGGATTACGATTTTCATCGAATTTTCAGAAAGCCCTTCTTTTTTGACAGGATTTTTTGCTGGCTGTGCCCGCCGTGCGGCAACTATAGGGAAATTATGCCGTGCTGCGGAAAGGGAAAAAGCCTCGCGGCTCACCCGCCTGGATACTACTGCCCAGCCAATCCAGCGGTGTTTATGATAGGCGCCCATTTTTCGGTCTCGCTCACCACGAATTTTGCCAGAAAATCTGGCGACCGCCGTTCGGGAGCGACGAGTTCGGCGCCGACATCCTTAAGTCGCGCCTGCACAGCAGGAGTGTTCATCGTGGCGAGCGTAGCCGCATTGAGTTTTTCACGATCGCCGCTGGCGTGCCCTTGGGGAAGAAAAAAACCTAGCCGAACAGTACGCTTGATATTTTAAATCCTTGCTCGTAGGCGGAGGGCAGATTTGGCAGTCGGGGCGAACCGTCGTGTGTCAGGATGGCTAGCCCCTTCACCTGATTACCTTCGATCTGCGGAGCCGCGCCCGGAGTCTGGTGCACTGAAAATCGATACGTCCCGCAATCAAATCCTGTATAGCCGTCGCGCCGCTGCGATAGGGAACGTACGTAGCATTGGCGCCGATTGCCAAATTGATCAGCGTACAGGCGAGATCGTTCAACCACCGGTGCCGATGAGGCGTACTGCATTCGCCCTTCCGTTCGCCTCTCGTATAAGCTGCGAGCTCCTGCAGATTGTTCGCGGGCAGGTCTTACGCCCAATCACCACGCTGGGCAGAAGCGCGACCAGGCCGACGGGGGCGTCAGGTCGGTAGCTGAATTGTACAGCGGTTTCTTGTGAAGTGTTTGACTTAACGCGATCGCCCGACGTCAGCCAAGGCGAACTGGTAGCCGTCAGGCG
The DNA here is from genome assembly GCA_963727815.1 of uncultured bacterium. Lineage (GTDB taxonomy): Bacteria > Margulisbacteria > WOR-1 > CAVSGV01 > CAVSGV01 > CAVSGV01. The sequence continues at coordinate 2,309 of CAVSGV010000006.1, read as the reverse complement.
CGGCGTGCACCACGTGGTTGGTGCCGTTCACGCCGGCGGCGCCGCTGACATTCTCGACGATCACCGGCTGGCCGAGGACTTGGGACAATCGCGCGGCAAAGTATGCGTCCAGTGATGTCCAAGGTGCTCGCCGACGGGATGCCACTACGACCATAGTTACTGGGCGCGTTGGCCATTCTTGTGCTGCTGCGGGCGTGACTGCTTGTGCGTACGTCCAAAGTAAAGCGGCAAAAACCGCAGACCGCCTGCTCGTTGATCCTTCCAGCCGGGATCAAGTCGTTGATTGGAATGTTACCGCCGAGACGGCCGGAAAAGCCATGACGGATGTCCGGTGCTGGCACAAAGCGGACCGGCCGACACTTCCGGAAAATGTCTGTTATTTGCACCCGAACCGTCGTCTGGGATCATGAGTTCGCTTCGCCCGATATAGGCGTAGTCGTGACAGTCGGCTTCGAGCATTACTGGGGGGCCAAATTCGCCGCTTTCGACACGGCCTTCATTTCGGCCACTCTTGCCTTCAGGTAAGCCTCGAATTGGTCCGGCGTCCCCCCGATCAGTTCGACGCCCAATGTGTCCATCTGCTTCTGGACGGCGGGATCGGCCAAGGCCTTGTTTACGGCCGCGTTGATCTTGTCGACGATGGCGCGCGGCGTCTTGGCCGGCGCCAACAGGCCGAACCAGGAGGTCGCCTCGTAGCCGGGCACCGTTTCGCCGATTGTCGGCAATTCCGGGAACATGGCTCGACCGCTTCGACGTGCCGACGGCCACGGCTCGCAACGTCCCGCTGCGCACCTGGCCGAGAATGCTCGGCGCATTCTCGAATTGCAGGTCGAGACGCCCGCCCATCAGATCGAGAATGGCGGGCCCCGCGCCGCGATAGGGCACTGAACGAGATTGATGTCAGCCATCGCGGCGAACAGCGCCGAGCTCAAATGCGTCGCGGATCCGATCCCGGCGCTGCCGTATTTGATTTCGCCGGGCTTTGCCTTCGCCATATCGATGACGTCCTGGACGGACTTGATCTTCGAGTTCTTCGGGACCACGAGCACGATCGGGCTGGTCGCGACCAGCGCGATCGGTTCGAAATCCTTGATGGGATCGTAGCGCGATATCCTTTTGAATGTAAGGATTGATCGTTAGCGACGGCGTTGCCGTCACGAGCGTGTAGCCGTCTGGCGCGGCTTTGGCCGCTTGGTTGAGACCGATCGTGCCGCCGGCGCCGCCGACGTTAACAACGACTATCTGCTTGGCCGAACTCACGGCCGAGATATTCGGCGACGATTTGCGCTTGGGAGTCGGTGCTGCCGCCTGGAGCGAACGGTACAATCAGCCGAATGGGATGTGTAGGGTAGTCCGCTTGCCCGACCGCGGCGCCAATCGTACAAGATCGTGGCTGCGATAACCGTAAGCGCGATCTTGGGCATCACTTCTCCCTTAAGTTCAGTCCGGTACCGCGGACCGGCGTCTCACTTGCGATTCTGCACATCCAATGATTACTTAATACCACGCGTGCATTGTGTGGCGCCATTCAAAGTTGCGAGGCACTGAACGTCTGATCGCGCACACCGTGCTCGAAACCAACAATAGCAATTGAAATACAATCGGGGGCCAAGTGTGAGCGAGCACGGCAGTGGCGACAACCCACATACGCGGAAATTGGCCAGAGTTCATCTCGAGCCTGCGCTATGAAGACATCCCGCCTGAAGTTATCGAGCGCATCAAGCTTCTGATGCTCGATAGCCTTGGTTGCGCACTCTATGGCGCCAACCTCGAGTGGTGCCGCATTCTTCGCGGCACGCTCCTCAACGTCGACCAGACGCGAACCACCTCCGTTTGGGGTACGAACCACAAACTGTCATCGCCGCACGCCGCGCTCTGAACGGAACTCAGATCCAGGGCTTCGAACTGGATGATGTTCACCGTCAGGGCGTTCTTCATGTCGGCGCCGTCACGCTGCCCGCGCTCGTCGCTGTCGCCGAAAGCCATCGCGCCTTAACTGGGCGTGAATTCCTCGCCGCCGCGGTCGCCGGTTACGAGGTGGGCCCGCGTGTCGGCCTTTGCATGGGGCAGGAACATATTGGCCAGGGTTGGCATTCCGGCGCGACTGTCGGAGTTTCTCGGCCGCGGCGGGCGCCTCACGCGGATTAGGACTAGACGCTGAGACGACTGTTCACGCGCTTGGCATCGCCGGCACTCAGTCCGCCGGGCCTTATGGCCGGCGCAGTACGGCGCCATGGTCAAACGCATGCACGCCGGCCGCTCCTCGCAGAGTGGGCTTTATGGTGCGTTGCTCGCGAGTGCAGGCTTCA
>CAVSGV010000005.1:0-172814 GCA_963727815.1 uncultured bacterium | reverse complement strand
GTCACATCTTGTCTCAACAACTTTCTGAGAAGCAGTTGGCTGTTTTGTCCCAAATAGAACAGAAATGTACTAATTTGTGACAATAAAGTCACAATACTTAATAGTTGTCTGCACCTTTCAAAAAGTAATAAAAAAAGTGAAAAACATAATGATAAATCCTGTAAACTCTTTTCCTCAAAGTAAAGATAACAAAACCAAGTGTCCAGACTGCGAATCGGAACTTTATGTGCCCTGCGATATCGAGAAAGGAGAAATCCTTAGCTGTCCAGGCTGTGGACTTGAACTCGAAGTTAAAAAAATAAATATTGGGGGTGGATGCGTAGATCTTCAAGAGCTAACTATTGAAGGCGAAGATTGGGGCGAATAAGAGTTTTCGCTCTAAAACTTCAATTATTTTTTTTTTAAACTCTTCCATCTTTTCTTTCTATTTAATTTCAGAATCGAACGTTTCTGAGAAATGGGTTTAGGTTCAGAGTTTGCGAAATATGCGTGATGATGGCGAACCATCCAGCATTTCTCTCTGAACCAACCCAATAGTTACAAACTGCCCAAACTTTCTTAAGCTTTATGAACTCAGAATCACGCTTGAATTTCTATTTTTTCAAGGTTGATGGAGCGAACTCGATTTTTCTGTTGACCTGTTGTACAACTCCCTTTTTGGCAAACATGTTGCTTTTTAAGGGATATTTTACGTATTGACCTGTTTTTGTGTTCGACAATTGGGTCTCTGGGCACGTTTTGATATGCCTGGGTTATGTGCGAGGGTTTATGTGGCTGTTTATACAATATGAAGACATAAGATATGTGTCTTAAAAAGACATATCGTACCACTGTACAACACATCAACAGGAGAAAAAATAAAAATGATCAACAATTACCAAAAGGAAACCCAAACAAAACTCACTAAAGGCCTCTTAGACATGATAATCCTTCAGTATTTAGACAAAGAATCCATGCATGGATACCAGCTTATCACCAAAATCCGCAAAGGCTTCGGCGTCTCCTTCGGACCCAGCACCATCTACCCATTACTTGGGCTACTGGAGAAAAAAGGTTATGTAGAGAGCACCTGGAACATGGAAACAGAAAGACCGCGTAAAGTGTACAAGCTTACTAACGACGGAAAAAATGTTTTAAGCTTCACCGAAAGCTCTCTCAACCTCATCTGCAAAAATATGGTAACCGACAACAAAATCCGAATACAAGCAGCCCCGCTAATCTCTGCGAGATCAACTCTTCAAAGAGAAAATCCGCCTTTGACAGTCCGCTGAGAAATCTTTAATGATTTGTTGAGAATAAAAAGAAAAAAAGTCAGGCTGTTCAGTCGCTGGCTGAACTGCAGTGATGATTGGACCGATAAAATCTCCGCTGGAAAAGTCATTCAGTCTCATAAAACGCCTAAGCTTGAGTTATGCACCGTTGCCGACGGTTCTTTTATGGGATGTCTGACTTTTTGCTGGTACATGTTGCAATGAAACAGTTATTCGTTTTCGGCTAAGGCTGCTTTGTAACTCATCATTTATTCTTGTATCCCCCACAAGGAGCTAAACGGTAAATTGACCTACAAGTAAGCAACAGATAATTTTAGGGAAAATGTTATATCGTCTGTTGGATCTCGCCAAGCCGGGTGTAGAAAAGTGTTTGAGCCATCAACTTGGGGTAAATATGAATAACCTTTAAAACCGTTCAAGCCGCATATTTTTGTTAATCAAAAGTTATGATGGCTTACTTATTGGACGTGGCATAGTGAAAACAGTAAAAGACAGCTCAAACGAGCGTGCACAGATTGAAAATAAAGTTTCTACAGAATTCCCTATCGTTGGAATTGGCGCTTCTGCAGGCGGCTTAGAAGCTTTTAGAGCTTTGCTCGAGTTTTTGCCCGCTGATACGGGTTTGGCTTTTGTAATAATTCAGCACCTTGCCGCTGGTCAAGAGAGCATGTTGACTGACATACTCTCAAGATTTACCACGATGCCGGTTCATCAAGTTGAGGATGGGCTGAAAGTTGAACCAGACAACGTTTATGTTATTCCACCTGGATCAACAATGACCCTGTCAAACGGCGCTCTGAAACTAAACCCAAAGGGCAAATCTCCCAGACCAATAGACGACTTCTTAAGGTCCTCGCCGTTGAACGGAAAACTCAAGCCATCGGGATTGTTCTGTCTGGAACTGGAACTGACGGAACGGAAGGGCTTAAAGTCGTCAAAGCTGATGGGGGAATAACTTTTGCACAGCAACCGGACTCCGCCCAATATTCGGGCATGCCTCAAAGCGCCATATTAGCCGAAGTGGTCGATTTTATTTTATCTCCGGACAAAATTGCGAAAGAACTTTCAAAAATCGCCAAAAATCCGCATTTGGTTCGTTCGGAAATAATCTCTCAAGAACCCAAAATCACCAAAGAAACGGGTTTACGAAAAATCTTCACATTACTAAAAACCTCGTTCAACGTAGATTTTAGCCACTACAAAGATGGGGTTATCAATAGGCGTGTCACTCGCCGAATGGTAATCAACCACATTGACAAAATAACCGATTATGCTGATTATTTGGGAACACATCATACTGAACTGAAAGCGCTCTTTGATGACATGTTAATCGGCGTAACCAGCTTCTTTAGGGAACCCAAAACCTTTGAGACTTTGAAAGAAAAACTGTTACCTGAACTTTTAAAAAATCGAGACCCCAAAGAACCATTAAGAATATGGATTCCAGGCTGCTCCACCGGTGAGGAGGCCTATTCTTTTGCCATTGCAATCCAAGAATTCCTCGAAGAAAATCGTCCCTCTGATTCTTCGATCTGCCTAGATCTTGATCTCCCTCAAGTATTTCGCCGCTTCTTCGGGAGGGGTCGGGCATATGTAAAGTCCCGTACCCCACTCGAACCCTGCCTGCTTGGTAAGTCTCGGGACTATCTCGATGTGCCAGTGGAAATCGTACTGCACCGTTCCCCAGTAATCCGGTTTGCCCGCCCTAGGCACAATGTTCGGCGAGGTGTGTATCATATAATTATAAGGCGGATCGTTCAAGCATTTTTTAAGTCTTATCATTGTATCCTTTAGTAGCCTCGCCAGCTGAATGCGCTCTTCGTCCGTGATGATAGAGAAGTCATGCTGGTGGCGCCTGGGCAATATCCACAGTTCAAAGGGGAATCTTGAAGCAAATGGAGTGAAGCTGACGAAATATTCGTTCTCGGAAATGATGCGGCTTCCGTCGCCTATCTCCTGGCTGTATGAGGTCGCAGAAAATGCAGCGTTCTTTTTCATGGTAATACAGCCTGGAGCCGGTCAGCTCCAGCTTGATATACCTTGGTGTGATCGGCGTTGCAATAAGCTGAGAATGCGCATGTTCCATCGATGCTCCCGCGGCTTCGCCGTAGTTCTTGAACACAAGGACGTAACGGAATCTCTTGTCTCTTTCAAGGTCCGCTATCCTGCTCTTGTAGGCCCACAGGATCTTGTCTATCTGGGATTCGTCCATTTCTGCGAGGTTCTCTCCGTGTTTCGGGGTTTCGATTATGATCTCGTGAGCACCGATACCGCTCATCATGTCAAAAAGACCGATACCGGTCCTGTTCACTTCGCCTTCAACGATAAGCGCCGGGAACTTGTTCGGCGTTACCCTTACCAGCCATCCGGGTTTGTTCGCTTCCGTCCCCGGTTTCCTCCATGCGACTATCTCTTTCGGCGTCTTGTCTTCGCTGCCTTCATCGAACGGGCAGAATTTGCCCTCGGTGACCTTTCCCGCCCCGCCCTCCTTGAAATCGGAAGGACGTCTTCCGCGTTCCGTAGCTATAACGACCCACCTGTCCGATATCGGATCTTTTCGTAATTCCGGCATCAGTACTCCCCCTATTCTATTAATAGCTTCAGATCGTTCTTCCATTTCCCGCCGGGCTCTATCTATCAGCCTCGCGTTCGGCAGGACCAGCGAACTCTGGTATGTCCTCTCAAAACCGGATTCGGACTGGGACACGGTCTCGATGGGGAACCTCCACAAACGGTCCAAGAAACCAGCTTCTAATGATACACTAAAACCTTTCCATTCGTCAACGATTTTCACGCTCGAGAAATGTTCCGTGTCGCCGGTGCTGGCAAGCTTCGGATCCGCGGGTTTTTCGCCGTCGATCAGATAATATCTGTCGGGCGCGTTGCCTCCGAGCAGTGAGAAATTGAACTCGATCCCGAAAATGGCGTCCAGCTTTGTTTGGGAAAGGTTCGATATCTCGTAATTGACGTTGATGAGCGACTGGCCTTTCAAGATGGATATGATCTTCTGTATCTCGACCTGGAGCTCCCTGTTATCGATGCGCACAATGCCCTTTCTTTTCATTTTCAATTCCACTTCGCTGGGGGTCTTCTTCACCATTATCGAATACGGCTCCGCGACAAAGTCGCCGAGCTCCTTGTACGCGACCTTTTTGAACTTCTCAATGTCCGTATCCGCCGGCAGGAAATGGTCCTGAAGTGAAAGCCTCCTGTGCCAGTCATAGACCAGATAATTCTCAAGCCCCTGCTCTTTCACCTTCACCAGGTCGTGTATGCTGGGAACGCCCTCCTGCGCCTTGAATTCCGCGCCCGTCGCCCGGACTTTTTTGTGATAGGCCTCCTCGCGCCGCGACAAACCGTTCATAAGGTTGAAGAGTTTCGGCCTGTAGTCCAGCTCAAAAATGCAGCCGCCGTAAGTGGGGCTCAAGTAGCAGCCGAGGAAATTGTTGTTCACGAGCTAGTCTCGTCCCGGCCGTCCTTGTCAAAATCAAGCGTCCTGATCTCCACGAATTCTGCTCGCCGAAAGCGATCTTGTCGGCTTCAACCTCGGCTTTTATGAGGTTCTCATATATCGCGTGGCGAAGATAATTGAGATAAAGCCCGCCGAAAACGCCGTGCCAGTACGCGCAGTTGCATTGTCCTCGCCAAGAGGCTTTGTTTCGCGGAGGCTATCCTCGCGTCCCTCGCGTCCGATGAAAGGCCCAGCTTTTTCCCTTTTGCCAGAGCGGATATCTTGTCGCTGACGAAAAGCATTTTCTTGTGCATGTTGTTGCTCTCGGGATATTTGGTGAAAAAATTCCTGAAGAAACCGCCCCTCATGAACTGCTTGTAGTCGTCATATTTTCCGAACGACTTCATTTCCTCGGTGACCCTTTCGAATTTCAGACCCGCTTTCACGGGAAGCGCCCATTCCATCATTTCGGCGTAAGAAGCGGTGGGCAGGTATATCCTGCCGATGGGAGGATGTTCATCCATGTATTCGGAGAATGTCATCGTTCTGATGGCGTCGCGGTTGTCCTCTATCGCCTTCAGGAAATTCTCAAGCCACTTGTCCTCGAAGACCCATTTCTTCGTCCCGGGCCACACGCCGAATTTTTCTCCGTCGTCGGCGAGCACCGCCGCCCGGCTGCCCGTCCTCGGTGGCTATGCTCTTAAGGTAATCCATCGTTTCCTGAGGCATCCTGAAAGGCACGAGATACCGCAGCTGTTTGCTTATGGGAAAAACATTGAGCGTGTAGCCTTCTTCCTCTGTTACATAATAACCCAGAAGGTCTTTCTCCTCGGAACCCGCCGAAATGAAATGATAATCGTCCACGGTGATGTATTCCACCTTTGCGAGGTTCAGCTGTTTTGCCAGGTGCGGCTCCCAGACGCGCTCTGTCAGCCAGAGGCCGCGGGGCTTCGTAAGGAAATTCTTCTTTATGAAATCGCTCTCCATATTGATCTGCCCGATCTTGTCGTCGTCGGGGATGATCGGAAGGATGGGTTCGTAAAACCCGCCGGTCATCATCTCCAGCTGTCCCCTCTTCACCATGCCCTTCAGCTTGTCGATGAATTCCGGATGGTTCTCCTGGAACCACTCATAAAGTATGCCGCTGTAATGCGCGGAGAAATTGATGGTAGGGATGAGCCTCCATCATCTCCATGAAAGGCAGATAGGAATCGTAATAAGCCTGCTTGAACACCTCCGGGAAATTCCCGACGGGCTGATGGCAGTGCACTCCGAACAAAAAATTGATCTTCTTCATATTATATCCCTCCTTATCTTTGAATTTTTCATTTAAACTTTTGAACTTTCAAACCGTCCATTGTTCCGCAAGATAATCTGCGGTGGGAACGGCAAAGTTTATGCTCCCGCCTCTGGGCCATCTCTCAAGTTCCTGGGAATCCTTGTCCACTATCGCGACCAGCTGTATATCATCCTTTGCCTTTGCCTCTATGTCGGCGAACTTAACGGACATCTCGACTATATGTTTTATTCCCACCGTATCCACGGTCTTGCACAGCTCCCACGCCTCGTTAACCCCCTTGTATATCTCCAGCTTATATTTCCCTGATCCCTTATCGTAAACGGACTTCACCTTGTAAGGCGCCGGGCTCAGCAGGACAAAGCCGAAATGCATATCCTTTGCTTCGTGATTTTCAAGGTCCACTCCGACGTCCAGCCGGAGATGGAGACTGTCGATATCGAAGCCGTAGTATATCGCCCTGACCACCGTTTCCGCCTGATGCATGGCGCCCTTCAGCTTTCCTATATCATAATACCCCGCTGAAAGCCACTCATAATAATTCGTGACCTCCCCGTCCAGCACCGGCGTAATAAGATAGGCGGGTTCCCTGGTCGGCCTTATCGCCGTGACATGTTTAATGGGATTGTCCAGGTAAAGCGGATAGGGTTTGCCGATGAGATGATATATGTTCTTTAGGTGCTTCCTGAAAAGCGCGTCGAAAGTCTCGTCGTTGCCCGATGAATGATCGTCGCCGAACCACCAGCACCAGTCGCTGCCCTCTGCGATGTAAAGTTCTTTCCATGCCAGAGGATTGTCGCCATGAGCGTTCTCCAGGGCGAGCCTGGCCTTTGAAAGGTAGTCCCAGGCGGTATTATCCTCCTCATGTCCTATCCATATCCTGAAATTGTGGTTTATCCATGAACCCGCGAAAAGATGCTGAAGGCCGTCCGACGGAGGGTTCTCCGCCAGAAAATCGCAGACCCTTACCGTTCTTATGTTCGGATCTTCCGATAATTTTGTATAAAGCTCGGTGAGGAAATCCCAGCCGTTGTTCCTGTAATATTCCCACGCGTTCTCGCCGTCGAGTATGATGCTGACAAGATATTTCCTGCCGTCGTCCGGAAGAGAGGCGCGGATGTTGTTCAGATGGGTCATCAGGTCCCTGGCGGCATCCCTGGGCTCCCACTTTGAATAAATAAAACCCACAAGGTCCGAAAGATTGTGGTCCCTGAAAATGATGTTCAGCGAACAGTTATCCCTTTGAAGAAGATAAGGCTTGAAAAGTTCTTTTGATAACAGCGATCTTCCCTGCGAAATACTGCGGCCCAGGGTCATGGAAAGGACTTCTTCGTCGGTGGCGATCCATTTTATTCCCGCGCCGCACACGATGGGGATTATTTCCTCCGAGACGCTCCCTTCGGAAGGCCACATGCCCGACGGCGCTTCACCGAAAAGCCCTGTCATGTATTTGACCGCTTCGCGGACCTGGAACTGGGCATCTTCGGGATGACGGAACCTCTGCTGCGGCAGAGCGATGCCCGGCAAAGCCTCCTTGGCGGTGTTGGTGTCGATGACAAGAGGAAGTATGGGATGGTAATACGGCGTGACGGAAAGCTCGATCTGTTTTTTTTGCTGGAGTTCCTTGTACTTGGGAATGACGTTCGCCATAAGTTCGTTCTGTTTGGCGAACAGGGCCGCTTTGTCTTCCGGAGAGAAATCCCTGCCTTTTGCGATGAGATCTTTTATCACCGCGTCTTTTGTCTTGTAAATATGGCCGAACCAGGTAAGAGTGAACCATACCTGGAGGTCCATCAGCTCCTGGTCGGAAAACCGTTTCGCCACGCTCTTCAGGTCATCAAGAGAGACGAACCTTCCCCTTTTTAGGAGCAGTTCCAGGTATCTCTTGTACGGGTTCACCATCGTGTCCCAGTTGGCCATGAAGAAATTCTGGAGCATGAACACCTTGTCCTCAAATGAAAGGTCCGACGGGTCTTTTTTTGATAGCAAAAGGTGCTTGTCCGCCGCGCCTCCCTTTACGTAATCCTCTATCTGTTCCAGCAGAGAGGGAACAAGATTGAACGTCTGCTTGATGTCCGGAAAATCGTCGAGGATGGCGGCCATGTCATAATAATCCTTTATCGCGTGGAGCCGGACCCACGGAAGAACGTACTCGCCTGTCACAAGGTCCTTGTAGAAAGGCTGATGCATGTGCCAGACGAAAGCTACATAAAGTGGCTGGCTGGACAATCTATTAATACTCCTCCCAGGTACCCGGTATCTTGCTGCAAACAAGACCGGTCACTCCAAGCGGACATTTGGCGGGCAATTCCTTCGGATCGTAAGTAATGGTCGCGGGACCGTTCAAAGTGTTGCTTGACGCCGCGACGTCCGTGCACACGACCACGCCGTCTATGGCCTGGTTGCCGTTGAAGGTCAAGGTCCTGTTACTATAGCAAAGGCCGTATATTGAACACCCGCTTGGACCGCTTAAAGTCAGATCATGGTTCGCGATGAAGGCTCCGATGTCGATCCTTCCCGAATAGTTGGTCGTGATGCAGTCGTTACTATAAAAAGTGGAAAGCCCGCAGTCGAAAAGCGCGTTGATGGACGTAGAACTGTTCGATATGAACTCCACGGTGCCGGCGGCCGTGACGGTGTTGCTATTCATAAGTATCGCGCCGGAAGCAACTATTCTGCCCGAACCGGTGAAGGTAGTGTTGCCGCTTATATTACAATCCCCTAGTACGTATATTGTCTGTCCGTTCAGGTTATACGTCCCGGAGTATTTCGGATCCGATCCTCCTGATGACGCGGCCGTGTTGATAAGGTTCTGATAATATGTGTTGTCAAATATTGGATCGGCGGGGACAGGACTCGCTTCCCCTAAGTTCGATCCAAGATCCGCCGCCTGATATCGTCGTGCCTGCAGGATGATAGACGTTCTGCAGCGCTCCGGTCCCGTTGGTCAGGTTCCCGTTTATGTAAACGTTCCCTGTGACTGCAACGTTGTTCACTAATGTGGTATTGGCTCCGCCGTACAGAGCGTACTTGAACGCCTGCGGGTATCCTCCGATGCTGACGTGCTGCGAGATCATTTTCTTAGAGACGCCTGTTTCACCGGTACAGACGATCTTGACCTCGTATGAAGAAACGGTAATGATGGAATAGCGGTAGTCACCCTTGCCGATGGCTTCGTAGCTGCCGGTAATCCTATAATTTGTGCCCCGGCCTCCGTTCCCGACGGTGGTGGCAAGCAGCCAGTATGCCTTGTTCATCCCAGCGTCGGCGTAATAGAAAGCGTTCTCGTCAGAATATTTTATGCCCGTTTCAGCTATCTTTACGGCCACGAAAGAAAGGAAGGCGACGACAGCTACGCTCAATCCTATAAGCAAAATGAACGTTACCAGCAGATTGCTTTTTGAACTTTTCATCGGCTTCCCTCCAGTTGCATATTCGTATCCATCAGAACGATATCCATGTCCCGGGCACCTTTTGAACGGTCAGGCCTGTAATGCCGTGCGGCGTATCGGTAGGAAGGTCTTTTTCATCGTACACTATTTTGGCCGGACCGTTGATAGTGTTCGTTCCTCCCAAAGCGTTCGTGGCTACCACAACGCCTGTTATCTGGGGGTTGTTCTGAAGAAGAACGGATTTATTCGCGTATACGAGCCCGGTCACAGTCGCCGCGTTCGTGAACGTTATGTTCCCGTCAGAAATGAATGATCCGATAGCCAATCGAGTATTGGCATTGACCGTGATGTCGCCGTTCGAATAAAAATTCGTATCGGTCGCCGTAAGCGTATTGTTGAAGGACATCTGCGTGTTGGATATGAATTCGATCGCGCCGCTGCAGGTCGTGGTCTGATTGAATACGATCGCGCCGGAAGCAACCACCTTTCCGGGACCGTTGAACGTGGTAACGCTGTTGATGTGCAGATCGCCATTGATATATATGATGCCGCCGTCCAAATTGATCGTTTGAGGTGAGTTATAGTCCACTTCACCGGGAATTTGCGTCTTGGCCGCAGCTATGTAATAGTTATAATACGATGTATCCAGTCCCGGATCTGCTGGAGCAGGAGCAACTGCACCGCCATCGGTATATACCGCCTGAGAACCCGGATAAATGCCGGTCCCAGTCGGATGATATATCTTGCCGGAAAACACAGCGGCGCCGGTCATGGTCATATCTCCATTTATATATCAGTCTCCAACAACATCAACAGCGCCGTTCACTGTAGCTCCTATCCCCGTATACAGAGCGTATTTGAAAGCTGCCGGATAACCGCCGATATTGACCATCTGCTGGACCGTTTTTTTTAGGCTGTATATCTCGCCCGTTGATACAACAAGGACTTCGTAAGAATCCGTCGTGTTCAATATGGAAAAACGGTAATCGCCTTTTCCAATGGATTCCATGCTGCCCTGTACCCTGTATGTGGAACCCTTCCCTCCGGAAGCGGGAAGAGTGGCAAGTAGCCAAACCGCCTTGTTCAATCCAGCGTCGGCGTAATAGAAAGCGTTCTGACCCCAAATTTTGGAACCGGTCTCGGATATTTTTGTGGCAACAAAAGAGAGCAAAACGACAACGGCTGCGGCAAGCGCCATCAGCAAAATGAACGTTATCAGAATATTGCCTTTTGAGGCCTTCATTGACTCCCCCTCCATTTGAACGATCGGATCCATCAGAACGATATCCATGTCCCGGGTACCTTTTGAACGGTCAGGCCCGTAATTCCATGCGGCGTGTCGGTCGGAAGTTCTTTTTGGTCGTACACTATCTTGACCGGTCCGTTGAAATTGTTCGCCCCTCCCGACGCATTGGTCGCTACCACAACCCCGGTTATCAGGGGGTTCCCCTGAAGAAGAATGGACTTGTTGGCGTAGACAAGCCCGGTCACTGTAGCAGAGTTCGTGAACGTGACGTTCCCGTCGGAGATGAACGATCCGATATCCAATCTCGTATTGGCGTTTATCGTGATATCGCCGTTCGAATAAAAATTGGTCTTTGTCGCTGTTACCATATCGTTGAGGTACATGCTGGTGGAAGAAATGAATTCAAGCGCGCCGTTGCATGTAGTTGTCTTATTGAATACGATAGCCCCCGAAGCCACCACTTTTCCGGGGCCATTGAACGTGGTCACATCATTGACATGGATATCGCCGTTGACGTATATTATGCCTCCGTTCAAATTCACCGTTCCGGGAGAGTTATAATCAACTCCACCCGCCGTTTTGGTCTTGGCAGTGGCTATGTAAGAATCATAATACGTTGTGTCCAATATCGGGTCCGCAGGCGGAGGGCTAACCGGACCGCCATCGGTATATGTCGCTTGAGAACCTGGATTGATCGTGGTTCCCGCCGGATGATATAGTTTGCCGGTAAGAACAGCGGCGCCGGTCATGGTCGTATTGCCGTTGATATATGTATCTCCGACGACATTAACAGCGCCGTTCATTGTCGCGCTGATACCCGTGTATAGCGCGTACTTGAAAGCTGTCGGATAACCGCCGATATTTACCATTTGCTGGATCGTTTTTTTTATGCCGGATATCTCGCCGGTCGACACCACCAGGACCTCGTATGAATCTGTCGTGTTAATAATGGAATAACGGTAATCTCCCTTTCCGATGGATTCCATGCTGCCCTGGACCCTGTATGTGGAACCAACCCCTCCGGACGCGGGAAGATTGGCAAGGAGCCAAACCGCCTTGTTCAATCCCGCATCTGCGTAATAGAACGCGTTCTCTGTCGTTATCTTTGAACCGGTCTCGGTTATCTGTACCGTTACAAAAGAAATGAACGCGATGACAGCGGCTGCAAGAGCTATCAGCAGGATGAACGTTATCAGAAGATTGCCTTTTGTTTCTCTCATTTTGATGTTCCCCTAAAAAAGACTGGTCTGGTCGCGCGAGCCGGCGCGTTTTTTCTTGTCCGACGCCACGACATTCTCCACCATTGCCAGAGTATTATATACCTCTTTCGCTCTAATGATAACAGCTTCTGGAAGTCCCGCAAGCTTCGCGACTTCGATGCCGTACGATTGATCTGCCGCTCCTTCGACTATCTTGTGAAGGAACACGACCCTGTCCCCTTCTTTCTTCACAAGAGTATTGTAGTTCTTCATTCCCGGGTGTTTTTCCGCGAGCTTCGTTATTTCGTGATAGTGTGTCGCAAAAAGGGTGAACGCTTTTATTTTTTCGTGGATGTACTCCGACACCGCCGCCGCGATAGACATTCCATCAAAAGTGGAAGTTCCCCGGCCTATCTCGTCCAGTATAACGAGGCTTTTTGAAGTGGCGTTGTTCATTATGTTCGCGGTCTCGGTCATTTCCACCATGAAGGTGGATTGTCCGGCGTAAATGTCGTCCATCGCGCCTATCCTTGTGAAGATGCGGTCGATGATCGGCAGTTCTGCCGATGAAGCGGGAACGAACGATCCTGTCTGCGCGAGAATGCAGATGTCCGCCGTCTGGCGCATGAAAGTGGATTTGCCGGCCATGTTCGGCCCTGTGATGAGAAGGAAGCGGCTCTCTTTGGCGTGCATGTCGGTATCGTTCGGAACAAAAACATTTTCGCCGATGGTTGCCTCCACAACGGGATGCCTGCCGTTCTTTATGTGTATCCCTCTTCCGTCGTTGAATTTCGGCCGGCAATATTTCCGCTCCGCCGCGGTGGACGCGAAAGAAAGAAGAACGTCCAGTTCCGCCAGCCGGTCCGATATTTCCTGGATATTTTTCGTATAAGCCGCGAGCTTGCCGCGAACTTCCTGGAATATCTCATATTCCATCGCGCACATCTTCTCCTCGGCGTTCAATATCAGCGCTTCACGGTCCTTCAGCTCCGGTGTGATGAACCTCTCGCAGTTGACCAGCGTCTGCTTGCGGATGTAATCCTGCGGGATGGACGCGAGGTTCGACTTTGAAACCTCGATGTAATAACCGAAGACCGACGTGTAGCCGACCTTCAGGGATTTGATGCCCGATCTCTGCCTCTCCTTTATCTCAAGCTGGGTTATCCATTCCTTGTTCCCCTGCGTCATATTCTTTATCTTGTCCAGCTCTTCGTTGAATCCTTTCCTGATGAGCCCGCCCTCCTTGATGGTGTGCGGCGGGTCATCCGTGATAGCTTTTGCGATTATATCCGATGCGTTTTTCGCTTCATCCATCTCCAGGACGCTCTTGATCTTTGCGGACGATCTTCCTTTCAATACATGTTTTATCGACGGGATGTTCGCAAGGGAATCCCTGAGCGCGATCATGTCGCGGCCGTTGCACGCTCCAGAGGCGATCTTCCCTATCAACCGTTCGATATCTGATATCGAGCGGAGCGCCTGCGAAAGGTCCTGCCTTAATATCAGCTCTTTAGAAAGTTCTTCCACGGCATCATGCCGCAGTCCGATCTCTTTCATGTTCATCAGCGGCTGGACAAGCCATTTTTTCAGGAGCCTTCCGCCCATCGGCGTTGAAGTTGAATCGATCACCCAGAGAAGACTGCCTTTCGACGACCTGTCCCTCGCCGTATCCAGTATCTCCAGGTTCCTGCGCGTCGAGTGGTCCAGGAACATGAAATCGCCGGGCCGGTACGGCTGGATGCGGTTGATGTACTGGAGGCCGCCCTTCTGCGTCTGCGTCAGGTAATCGAGTATCGCCGCCGCCGCCCCGAACGCGGCTTCAAATCCCGCCAGGCCGAAACTGTCCAGGGAAACAACCTGGAACTGCTCTTTCAGCTTTTTCCGGGCGATGTCAGGGTCGTACGTGTCCTTGAACGTCGTTAATGGATATCCAGAAGACTTTAACTTATCGGAAATATCCGTGATATTTTCCGGGATGATGTCCGGCATGAGTATCTCTGACGGATGGATACGGTTGATCTCTTCAACAAGACCTTCGATCCCTTTTGCGGTATCCATTTTTGTGATCCTGAACTCCCCCGTCGAGGCATCGATATAAGCGATGCCGAATTCATTTTTCTGGAAACAAAGCGCCGCAAGATAATTGCTGGACTTTTCATCAAGCATCTTGGTCTCCTGCACGGTCCCGGGGGTGATGAGCTTGACCACTTCCCTCTTCACCACGCCCTTGGCAAGCTTCGGGTCCTCAACCTGGTCGCATATTGCCACCTTGTATCCCCTGTCGATGAGTTTTGCGATGTAATTATCAACCGCGTGATATGGAACGCCGCACATGGGCATGCGTCCGTCGCCCGATCCCCTGCCCGTCAGGGTAAGGTCAAGCTCGCGGGAAGCAGTCTTTGCGTCGTCATTGAACATTTCGTAGAAATCGCCGAGGCGGAACATCAGGATCGCGTCTTTGTATTGGGATTTTATGTCCAGGTACTGTTTGACCATGGGCGTTATGGCTTCAGAATTATTCATAACCTTAATCGTCACCCCGCCTTCGCCGAAAGTCTCCGACGTGACATAGCCCTTTGGCGACGGCACGCTTCGGCGGGCAGGCCTCCTATTTTCTTACCTTGACGCCCAGTTTATTCGCCAGATTGTCGGAAATTTCCGAATGCTTCGCGTTCACTTCCGCATCAGTAAGGGTTTTTGCGGGATCCCTGTATGTAATGGAATAAGCGAGGCTGTAATAGCCTTTTTCTATCTGCCCACCTTCATATTTATCGAAAAGAACGACATCCTCGATAATAGAACCGCCCACGGCCCTGATCTCTTTCATTAGAACTCGTTCCTTACCCCGTTAGGCACTATCATGGCGATGTCGCGTTTTACGGCGGGATACTGTGGTATATCCTTGTATTTGGGAGGAAGTTTCTTGATGTCGAGCAGGTCATCCAGGTCCAGATAGAAAGCAAGGACCGGCTTGTCGGTGCCCATCTTCAAGCTGACATCCGGATGAACTTCGCCGAACGCTCCAATGAATTTATCTCCCTTATGGACGGCGGCGGACCTGCCCGGATGAAAGCCGGGACCGCCGGCTTCCTTCAATTCATAAGATGCGCCGAGGTAATCCAGGACGTCTTTCACAAGCTTTTTCACCTGGAAGAAGTCCGCGGCATCCCTTTTCCCCGTGTATCCGTATGACCTGCGGCCGAAAAGCAGCCCGGCCAGCTCCAGTCGCTCTACGTTATGCTTTTTATCGTCCCTGAAAAATATCTTGCCTATCTCGAATACGTTCACGTCCTCGATCTGGCGGTTGATGTTGTGCGTAAGGACGTTCGCCAGACTGGGAAGGAGGTTCGCTCTCATGACCGAAAGGTCCTCGGATATCGGGTTCAATATCCTTATCTGCGAACCCGGCTCATTGCCGATGCGGATCTTCTGCTCTGTTGGCATCATTGAATATGTGACGGCTTCGTTAAGCCCTTCGTCGATGAGCATCTGTTTGATACGGAATATCTGCCTGTCGGACTGTCCCGTCACGCTGACTATTTTCGATGCGGGCAACGTGCTGGGTATCCTATCGTAGCCGTATATCCTGGCTATCTCTTCTATAATATCGATCTCGCGCTCGATGTCCCCCGCCCTGAAAAGCGGAACGGCGACCGTCGATCCCTTGAGCGTGAACCCAAGCCTTCCAAGGATCGCTTTCACTTCGGGAAGTTTGAGTTTTGTCCCGAGTATCTTGTTGACCCTGGCCAGCCTGAGCTTCACCGTTCTCGGTTTTCTTTCTTTTTCTTTGACGTCGATGATCCCTGACAAAATTTCGCCGCCGGCAAACTCCGCCATGAGCGAAGCAGCCCGGTCCAGCGCCGTCACGATGCAGCCCCAATCAACTCCCCTGTCGAAACGCATGGATGCTTCGGTCCTCAGTTTCAGCTCTTTCTCCGTCCTGTGGATCGACTTCGGATCGAAATACGCCGATTCCAGGAGAATATCTTTTGTCGAGCCGGTTACCTCGGTATCAAGACCGCCCATCACTCCGGCAATGGCAACAGGCCTTTTCGCATCTGCAATAACAAGGCATCCGGGTGTTTCTCTTTTTTCGCCGTCTATCGTAATTATCTTTTCGCCCTTTTCCGCTTTCCTTACGATGATGGTCTTCTCGGAAAGCTGGTTAAGATCGAAAGCATGGAGCGGCTGGCCCATCTCAAGCAGAACGTAGTTGGTGATGTCCACGATGTTGTTGATGGGCCTCATTCCGCACGCGAGAAGTCTTTCCTGCATCCATTCGGGAGAAGGTTTGATCTTGACGTTCTTTATGACGCGCGCGGTGTATCGGGGACACAGTGATTTATCCTTCACGGATATTTTGACCTCGCCGGAAGATCTTGTAGAAGACGCCTTGATCTTAACGATGGGCAGCTTGATCTTCCTGTTCAGTATCGCGCCGAATTCCCTGGCGACGCCTATCACGGAGAGAACGTCGATCCTGTTCGGAAGGATGTCTATGTCAAGCACGGGCCCGCCTATGCCGAGCACTTTCCTTATGTCCTCCCCGACCGCGGTATCCTTATCAAGTATGTAAATGCCTTCTGCCTCATCGGCCAACCCCAGCTCGATCTGGGAACAAAGCATTCCGAAAGATTCGACGCCATGAAGCTCCCTGTTCTGTATCTTTATTCCTGATGGAAGCGTCGCGCCGTGAAGCGCCACCGGGACCTTGTCGCCAACTTTCAGGTTCTGCGCTTTCGTCACTATCTGGAGTATCTTTATGCCGGTGTCCACCTGGCAGATGAGGACGTCCGATCTGGTCGCGTGTCTTTCGATATTTTTTATTTTTCCGACTATCACGTCGGAAATGTTCTTGCCGTGATATTCGATAGCTCCGACTTCCAGTCCGGACATGGTGAGCCTGTCCGCCAGTTTTTCCGGCGGCATGTCTATCTTTATGTAATCCTTGAGCCACTGCAGAGGTATCTTCATGGTTCAGCTCCGTTCACCATAAATCAGAACTGCCTCAAAAATCTTATATCGTTCTCATAGAACAATCTGATGTCCGAAATTCCATATTTTAGCATCGCGATCCGCTCTATTCCCATGCCGAAAGCGAACCCGCTCACTTTTTCGGGATCGTATCCCACGTTCTTGAAAACGTTCGGGTCCACCATTCCGGCGCCGAGTATCTCGATCCAGCCGGTGTTCTTGCACAATCTGCAGCCGACGCCGTTGCAGATAATGCATTCCACGTCCATCTCCGCGGACGGCTCCGTGAACGGGAAGAACGAAGGCCTGAACCTTACCTTTCTTTCTTTCCCGAACATCTCGTGGGCGAAATAAGTGAGAGTGCCTTTGAGGTCGGCGAAAGTTATGTCCGTATCGACAGTGAGCCCTTCAAGCTGATGGAAGACCGGCGAGTGCGTCACGTCCGCGTCGCATCGGTAAACCCTTCCGGGCATTATGATGGAAACCGGCGGAGGAGTTTTTTCCATGACCCTTATCTGCACCGGCGAAGTGTGGGTCCGAAGCAGGACGCCCTGCCCCGCCACCGGCGGGGCTTCGACAAAGAAAGTGGCCTGCATGTCCATCGCGGGATGTTCCGCCGGAAAATTCAGCGCTTCGAAATTGTTCCAGTTCGTCTCGATATCAGGGCCCTCAGCTATCGAATAACCGATCCTGGTGAATATGCTCTTCAGCTCTTCGAACGTTTTGGTGATGGGATGAAGCCTTCCCCTGACGATGCCGGTGCCTGGAAGGGATGTGTCGATGGCGTCTTTTTTCAGCTTTATGTCCGACTCTCTTCTTGATATCTCGGATATCCTCTGGTCGATAAGCGACGTAAGATTGTTCTTTATCTCATTGGCGAGCTTGCCGGTAAGCGGCCGTTCGTCCTGCGGAAGGCTGGGAAGAAGTTTCAATATCTCCTGCAGTTCGCCTTTCCTGCCGAGATATTTTATCTTCAGGTCCTCGAGCTCTTTCAGGGAAGACGCGCAGCCAAGCGCCGCTTTCGCTTCCTCCTCAAGTTTAACCAGTTTTTCCTGCATCGGATCTCCTTTGTCGCAACGCTTCGTACAGTATCACGGCGCAAGATACCGCCGCGTTCAGGGATTCGGCAGCTCCCGGCATCGGAATGGAGATGGACTCGTCAGAGACATCCCTCACATCGGCGGGAAGCCCCTGTGATTCGCTGCCAATGAGTATCGCCGACGCTTTCCTGAAATCCGCCTCGTAATGGGACCGCTCCGCCCCGACGACGCTTGATATGACACGGATGCCTCTTCTTTTTAGAGCGGAAACAAGTTCGATTATATCATCATATTTTACTATGTTTAAATGGAATATCGAACCGGCCGACGATCGAACGACCTTGTCGTTATAAGGATCCACGCTTCCTTTTGAAACGACTACACCCGCGCATCCGGCGGCGTCCGCCGTGCGGATGATCGTCCCCAGGTTCCCGGGGTCCTGTATACCGCATGCGACCACTATGAGCGGATCGTTCACTTCAAAAAGTGCTCCGATGTCGGCGGTCTTCGGTCTTGCGGAAGCGATGATACCCTGCGGCGTCTCCACATCGGACAAAAAATTGATTATTTTATCACTGGCCTGTTCTATCTGGATATCGGATGCGATCAGCCTGCCTACAAGGTCCCTTCCTTCTTCCGTCCTTAATACGCGATCGCTGTAAATGACCTTGTCGAGAAGTCCCGCCTTGTGGGCTTCGTCCGCAAGATGGATGCCTTCCACAATGAATTTCCCGTCGGGCTTCCTGCTTTTCCTTGTCTTAAGCGAAACAAAATATTTTGCTTTCGGGTCGTGAGGGCTTGTGAGCATGGGAGCGTTAATATGCCCCGGAGCCGAACAGTACGGTGGGCACCGTTCTGAGAATTATCCTGAAATCCATCCAGAGGGACCAGTTCTCTATGTAATATATGTCCAGTCTTACCATATCCTCGAAAGGAAGCTCGCTCCTTCCCGACACCTGCCATAAACCGGTTATGCCCGGACGTATCCTGAGACGCTTCATGTGCCAAGACGAATATTTTTCCACCTCGATAGGAATTGGCGGCCTGGGCCCGACCAGGCTCATGTCGCCTATAAGAACGTTGAAAAGTTGGGGAAGCTCATCAATGCTCAGTTTCCTTATTATCCTGCCGATCCTGGTCACGCGCGGGTCATCCTTTGCCTTGAACCGCATTATGTCCCCGCCTTTCTGAGCAACGATCGTCTCGAACATGGATTCCGCGTTCACGATCATGGACCTGAACTTATAAAGATCGAAGGTCCGCCCGTCCTTGCCCACTCTTTTCTGCGTAAAGAACACGGGACCTCTGGATTCGAGCTTGATCGCGGCCGCAATGAGCAGCATCAAAGGAGAAAGGACGACAATGACAGTCAGGCTTATCACGATATCAACGAACCTTTTCAGGAAAGCGTTCATCCCCTGGAGCCTTATCTCCTTCACTGTCAGCAGCGGAATGCCGCCGATCTCGTCCGTAGAAATGCGCGATGCGATAAGCTCCAATATCCCCGGGACCAGTTTGAAAGCCACGCCTTCGGATTCGCACTCCATTATGATGTCCAGGACCTTCTGCTGATGAAGCCTTCCCGTCGCCAGGATCACTTCGTCGATGTTCATTTCCCTTATCTTATTTTTTAAGTTGATCGTTGAGCCGATGACCGGCACGCCGTGGAAATCTTTGTGCAGTTTTTCCGGATCGTCATCCAGGAAGCCTATTGCCTTGTATCCCACTTCCTTTTCCGAGAACATCTTGTAGGCAAGCCCCTGACCCAGTTCCCCCGCGCCCACTATCAGCGTCCGCCTGACGCCCATGCCTCTCCTGTACATTTCTCTCTGAAAAGCATTGAGAAGATACCTGGAGAATATCATCAGCGCGGAGCACATGAGCATTGAATAAAGCAGGAGCCCCCTTGAGAACCAGAATCCCCTGTAAAGGAAAAGAAGCGCCAGGAGCGTCAGCGTCCCGACTATGGTCGCCCCGAAAATGGATGAAGCCTCGTCGGAAGTCGATGTTATATCGACCTTGTCATAGAGACCGAGCAGCTTGAAGAGAGCAAGCCAGAGAAAAGTTACGAATACCAAGGTGCCGTAGAATTTGCTCAGCTGGGGGATGAGCGCTGGCGCCTTTCCCAGGAACCATTCGAACCTAAGGTAATACGCGAGCACGAAAGAAATGCTGATTATGAGAGCATCGATCAGAAGAAGCAGGATCTGGGGAAATTTCGCGGTCCTCTTAAGCAATTATTTGATCCCTCCGAGCATCTGTTTGGCGTATTGATTGTTCGGATCCATCTGAAGGCTGAGATTGAATTCTTCCTTTGCCCTGTCCTTCTGCCCCATCTGCAAATAGACCAGTCCGAGCCCGTTGTGAGCATTGACGTTCTTTGGATCGATAAGGAAGACGCGCTCGAAACAATCCTTGGCCTTGGGAACGTCGCCGATCCTGGCCGACATGAAGCCCAGGTTCACCAGAGCGATAACGTTCTGCGGGTCCGTCTGGAGCATGTCCTCATAAATGCTTATCGCTTTTTTTATGTCCCCCTTGCCCACATATATCCCGGCGAGGTTCTCCTCGAACACCAGATTGTTCGGGTATTTCTTGAGGAAGTCGTTGAATATATCTATCACCTTGTTCGAATCTCCCAGTCTCATGTAAATGCTCGAAAGGCTTGCGATAGCATCAGCCAGCGTTGGATTTATTTCCACGGTCCTTTCATACATTTGAGCGGCGTGCTTAAGGTTCCCGTTCCTTTCATCCACCGACCCCAACGCCTGGAAAGCTTCCGCGTAATACGGATCGATCTTTATGGCCGCTTCTTCCATTGTAACGACGTTGGTAAGAAGCTGCGGGTTCTTGTCGGAAAGCGAAAGGATAAGGTAAGCTCTGCCCGCTATATAGAAATTGTCGGCGTTGTAAGGATCCAGCTTGTACGTCACCGCGAATTGATCTATCGCCTTGTCGACCATATCCTTGTTGTTCGTGATCTGTGAAACGTTCAGGGAAGCGATGGCAAGGTGCGTCCACGTCCCGCCTTCATAAGGGAATATCTTTATGGATGTTTCCAGCTCCCGCATTCCCGGCTCCATCTGCCTTACATCCACAAGGTTCTGCCCGCTCTTGAAATGCAGGTCAGCGCGATACTGTATCGCCGATATGAACGACAGGTATGCCGCGGCGATGATAACGATAGCGAGAACAAGCCACGGCATGTTCGAGATGTCCGCTTTCTTTACCGCCGGAGAATTTGATTCCGCCCTGACGAATATGGACGCGGTCATGCCCATTATGATCCAGAGAACGCTCGTTATGGCCACCACGCCGAAGCTGAACTGATTTTGGACGAAATACGCCGACGCCGCGCCCATAAAGGAAGCAGCAAGCAATTTATGATCTCCGTCGTAATCTCCCCTGACGCATTTTGTCCCGATATAAAAGAAAGTGGCCAGAAGCCAGATATACAAAACAAGAGTGATAACGCCCCTCGTCACTCCCATGTCGCAAACCTCGTTGTGACACCTGTCCTGCTTGACGTGGAACGCTTCATAGAACCTGAATTTGTTCGTCTCATATCTCGGGAAGACCATTTTAAGCACTTCTTCGCCGATCCCGAACAGAGGATTGTCGACGATTATCCTGTAGCCGCTTTTCCACGTCTCAAGCCGGGAAAGCGCGGCGCTGTACTGCATGATGGCCGTTTCGCTGGTCGCCGATTCCTTCTCTACCTCCACTCTTTCAGTTTCGGTAGCGGCCCGCCCAAAAGGCGAGTATTCAGGTTTAAGGGAAGAAATAAAAGTGATGCACCCTATAACAAGGAACAAGGCGAATATTTCCTTCCATTTGCTGATAACAAGCTTCCGGTTCGCCGTAGTGAAGAAAAGCGACAGGCCGACGAGGAGTCCCATGTACCCGCCCCGGCTCTGAGTGAAGTTGATGCAAATGTAGATCAATATCAGGCTGATGAAGAGCGTAAGTCTTGATCCGAGATCGCACATCACATCAAGGTCCCATTTTGCCGGCCACCTCAGCTCGCTTGCGTTCAGGTACAGAGCAAGCCCGAGTATGAACGCCATGTCAACGTATGCGGCCAGGAAATTCGGCTGGCCAATGGTGCCTATGACCCTTGCCCAGGTGATGACGCCTCCCCATGCGAAAGGATCGAGCCTCATTCTCTGCAGGATGCTGTAGATCGACATGCACACGCCGGAAGCAATGACAGTGTAGATGACCCTTTTCATTTGTTCTTTGGTCTTGATGAAATTGACGGTTATCCAGAACAGAAGCCCGTAAAGATAGAGCGTTGAGAGCCCTTCATATCTTCCGTAGAACCCTGCGAAGCTGATGAGCACGTGGACCGAGGTCAGCATGGCTATCGTGCTCGAGAAGAGATACGCGAGCACCGGATAATCCATTGGCGTGCGGATGAAACGGTGTTCCTGCTTCAGCATGAGTTTTATGGACCAGATAGTGAGGATAACAATGACCGCGACCCTCATGATGGTCACTTTTGAGAGCGAAAACACGATCCCGATCCTCCGGTCGAAAAAGACGCCGATCAGGAAGATCAAAGCGAGGAAAAGCATCTCTATCGCGATATCGAAAACTGATTCTTTATTTATTTCTTTTGGCATCAACGCTCTCCCTGTATTTTCTTTCTACGCATTCGATCATCTTTTTCTTGAACACTGCCTTGTCGAACCTCATCGCATTCTCTCTTATCGTGCCCGTGTCGAAACTTATGCCGCGGAACCGCTCCACCGCGTCAACAAGCGAATCTTCGCTCTGCTCGCGGAAGAACACTCCCGTTCTGCCGTCGACGACCGTTTCCAGCGCGCCGCCGGACCCGTACGCTATGACGGGCCGTCCCGCCGCCTGCGCTTCAACGGGAACTATCCCAAAATCCTCTTCGCCGGGAAAAATAAAAGCGCGGCATTTCGCGTAATATCCCGGGAGTTCGCTGTCGGGAACTCTGCCCAAAAATTCAACCGTGTTCCCGGCGATACTTTCCAGTTTTTTCCTGTAAGGTCCGTCGCCTATCACTTTCAGCGGAAGACCGAGCTTGTTGAACGCCTTTACGGCGACGTCGATCTTCTTATATGCGTTCAGCCTGGACACTATCAGGAAATAATCGGAAACCGGGCCGCCGGCTTGAAACTGGACACGCTGACCGGCGGATATATCACCTCGGACGCTCTATTATATGTTCTTTCTATCCTCTTGGCAATATAATCCGATATAGCGACAAAATGATCGATCCCTTCGTTGGTCTTGAGGTCCCAGGACCGCAGCCGCCTTATAAAGAACGGCAGGACCGCTTTTACGACGGCGCTGAGGTCTTCCTTCTCGATGTAATCGCCGTACCTCCAGATGAAACGCGCCGGAGAATAGCAGTAACAAATGTGGCAGGCATTTTCTTTTTTCTTCACGCCCTTGGCAAAGGCGCTGCTGCTGCTTATTATCATGTCGTAGCCGGAGAGATCGAAACTGGCAAAGGCCGCGGGATATAAAAGCAGATATTTCTTGAAATGCTTCTTGAGGAAAGGGAGCTTCTGCATGAAAGAGGTGCGGATGTCCATTTTCCTGAAACTGTCCGGCATGCTGTCCGGAAGGTAGATGGAAGTGAATATCGGCGCATCCGGGAATATTTCGTGCAGGACCTCAACGACCCTTTCCGCTCCCCCGAACTGGTTCAGATAATCGTGCGCCAGGGCGACCTTCATTTAACGGTCTCTCTCCAATAATCCAGCAGGTCTTTCAGTGACTTCTCGAGAGGTATCTCGGGGCTCCATCCCGTCTTTTCCCTGAACTTGGAATTGTCCCCCTGGATGATGGGCTCGTCGGACGGCCTCATCCTCTGCGGATCCTGTTTTACCTCCACCTTCGCGCCGGATATCTTTATAAGGTCATTCAGCACGTCCTTTATGCTTATGGTCTTTCCCGAAGAGATGTTATAAACCTCACCCGGTTCGCACTTGTTCATCGCCAGCCAGTACGCTCTGACAACATCCCGGACATCCGTGAAATCCCTGAACGTGTTCAGATCGCCCACTTCAATGACAGGCTTTCTCTGGCCCTTTTCGATCATGACTATCTGTCTCGCGAAATTCGAATCAACAAAAACATCCCCGCGCCTCGGCCCCGTAAGGTTGAAAGCACGCGTGCGGATTATCTGGATGCCGTAGCTCTTGAAGTATTGATAACCCAGCATGTCCTGCGATATCTTGCTGACCGCGTACGGGCTGAGCGGCCTGAGCGGGTTGGTTTCCTTTATGGGCAGCTCGTCCTTTTTCACAAGTCCGTATTCCTCGCTGCTTCCCACCAGCAAAACTCTGGGTGATATTTTCGCCGCCCTAATAGCCTCGAAAAGGTTCAGCGCGCCTATTACATTTGTCATGAAAGTTTCGGCGGGAGCCGACCATGAAGCTTTGACGTAGCTCTGGGCCGCAAGGTGATAGATGTGATCCGGTTTTATTTTCTCGATCAGCTCCCTTATAGCGACGGCATCCTTTATGTCGCACTCGTGAAGAGAGAGTTTGTCTTTTATTCCCTCAATGTTGTCCATCCGGCTTCTCCAGCGGATGGTCCCCGAAACCTGCTCGCCCTTGCTCAAGAGGAACTCGGCAAGATGGCTTCCAACGAATCCCGTGACGCCGGTTATCAGAGTTTTCATTTTCGCCGCCCTCCCTTGTACTGTGTCTTGTAATACTCTTTGTATTCTCCGCTTATTATCTTTTCCCACCAGCCCCGGTTCTCCATGTACCAGTCGATCGTGGCTCCTATCGCATCCTCGAACCTGTGTTCGAGTTTCCAGCCGAGCTCGCGTTTTATCTTTGACGCGTCGATCGCGTATCTCCTGTCGTGGCCCAGCCTGTCCCGGACGTGTGAAATGAGCGACGCGGGCTTGCCGAGATACCAGAGGACTTTTTTAACGACGTCGATGTTCTTCCACTCGTTGTTCCCGCCGATGTTGTATGTCTCGCCGGGTTTTCCTTTTTTCAGAATTGCTTCGATCGCACTGCAGTGGTCCTCCACGTAAAGCCAGTCCCGCACGTTCAGCCCGTCGCCGTAGACTGGCAGCTTTTTATCGTGCATCGCGTTAATGATCATCAAAGGTATCAGTTTCTCTGGGAATTGATACGGACCGTAGTTGTTGGAGCAACGCGAGATCATCGACGGGAAGCCGTAGGTCTCGTGATAGGCTTTGACTATGAGGTCGGCGGATGCCTTGCTTGCGGAATATGGGCTGTTCGGCGACAGCGGAGTTCTTTCGGTGAATTTTCCGGTCTTTCCCAGAGAGCCGTAAACCTCATCAGTTGATATTTGCAGGAAAGTTTTTCCCTTGAACGATCCTTTGGACCAGGCGTTCCTCGCGACGTCCAGAAGCACCTGTGTGCCGAGGATGTTCGTTCTCGTGAATATTTCCGGGCCGAGAATGGAGCGGTCCACGTGCGATTCCGCCGCGAAATTGACGATCGTATCGATATCAAATTTTGAGAGAGCGTTCTTCACTACGGCAGGATCGCAGATGTCTCCCTTGATGAAACTGTAGTTCTTCCTTTTATAGATGCCCCTCAGGTTATCAAGATTGCCGGCATAAGTAAGGTTGTCCAGGTTGCAGATGAAATATCCCTTGTCGATGATGCACCGGATAAAATTGCTGCCGATGAATCCGCAGCCTCCCGTGACGAGTATCTTCTTCACGCTTTTGCTTTTCCTTCCACCAGCAGAGAGGCGAGTTCAAGGGTTTCAAAGGTCCCGGCATCGGTCCACCACCCGTTCATGATCTCGTAAGATGCCTGGCCGCGCCTGATATATTCGTTGTTCACGTCGGTTATCTCAAGTTCTCCCCTCTTGGACGGCTTGAGAGTCCTTATGATGTCGAACACGCTGGGATCGTACATATAGATGCCTGTGACCGCGAGTTTGCTCTTAGGGTCCTTTGGCTTCTCTTCGATGCCGACCAGCTTGCCCGCTCTAATTTCCGCAACGCCAAAACGGTTCGGGTCCTTGACTTCTTTAAGGATAAGCTTCGCTCCTGATCCTTTTTCTTTGAAGTCTCCCTTTAGTTTAGAAAGCTTATCTTCGAAGATGTTGTCCCCGAGTATCGCGATCATTTTCCCGCCGCCGCAAAAATACTCGGCAAGTCCCAGCGCCTGGGCGATGCCTCCCGCCTCGTCCTGAACTTTGTAAGTAAAACGGCAACCGAGGTCTTTTCCGCTACCGAGAAGCGTCACGACGTCGCCCATGTGTTCAACGCCTGTGACTATCAGTATCTCATCAATTCCTGCCTCCATGAGCTTTTCGATGGGGTAATAGATCATCGGTTTTTTTCCGACGCGAAGAAGATGTTTGTTCGTGACCTTTGTCAGCGGATAAAGCCTGGAACCGGTCCCGCCCGCGAGTATTATGCCTTTCATATGGCCTCCTGTTTTAAACCATCGGAAACCTGCGAATGAACTTCGCGGTTTCCGATATTGATTTGATTGGAAGCCGCGACGTTTAGTCGCTGGCTTCCATTTATTATATCATCAATACGGCTTTTTCGTCCCTACATACTTGTCTTTTCTGAAAAGGTTCAGGCCCAGAGATATGATGCACTTGAGCCATATTCCCAGATAGACAAGCCAGTTCAGAAGGAAAAAAGTACCGTCGGCATAATGCTTACCGTAAAACACCGCCATGGCCCTGTGAAATTCAAAAATGTTCCTGAAACTCCGCTTCCTGCTGCCACCCATCCCGCCAAAATGCAATATCTCTGCAGAGGGAAGGTAGAATATCTTCCAGCCGGACTCTTTCATCCTGAAACACCAGTCCACGTCATCCCCATACATATAATAATCCTCGTCCATGAGCCCCACTTCATCTATCGCTTCCCTGCGGACCATCATCGAAGCGCCGCACAAACAATCGACTTCTTCGGGATTGGAATCGTCCAGGTAGGTGAGAAGATATGCACCGAGCAGCTTGTTCTTCGGGAACAGCGCTGACAATCCGGAAAAATACGCGATCGCATTGAGCGGGGAAGGAAAAGAGCGGCGGCACTGCATCTGAAGGGATCCGTCGCCGTTCACAAGCCTGGGACCCACCGCCCCCGCGTCCGGATGTTCATCGAGGAACTTAGCAAGCTTACTGATCGCATCTGCGGCAACGACGGTATCGTTGTTCAGCGAAAACACGTATTTCCCGAGAGATTCCCTAACGCCAATGTTGTTCGATCTGACATATCCGAGATTTTGGGGATTGATCAGAAGCTTAACGGAAGGATATTTTTTTCGGATCATGTCGGGCGTCCCGTCGGTTGACGCGTCATCCACAACTATGATCTCATATGATCGGTCTTTCGTTCCTTGAATGATGGAGCTCAAGCATCCGTCGACTAGATCCCTGAAGTCATAAGATGTGACGACGACCGATATGTCAGGCATCGATCTGTTTTTTTTCTTCGAGGTAAGCTTTCAGTGCCTTATCCCAGGTCCGCAGGTCGTCCAATCCCAGCTTTCTGAGGTTTTGATTATCAAGGACCGAATACGCCGGACGGGTCGCCTTGGCCTTATAGTCGGAAGTTGACGACTTTTCAAGTTTCACCTTTGTTCCGGTAAGTTCAAATATCTTGGCCGCGAATTCGTACCAGCTGCATTTCTCCTTATTGGCTATGTGATAAAGCCCGTAATGCTCCGTGGAGATGAGCTGCATTATCTTTCCCGCCAGGTCCAGCGAATACGTGGGGCTGACGACCTGATCGTCCACCACTTTCAGGACGCCGTTCTTCCTGGAAGCGTCCAGAATGTTCTCCACGAAGTTCCCGCCTCCTTTTCCCAGGCATCCGGCCACGCCATAAAGCCCGCAGGTCCTTATCAGGAAATATTTCTTGAGCATGTAGCAAACGTAATATTCACCGGCAAGCTTGGAGATGCCGTACGCCGTTCCGGGCCTGGGACAGTCGTCTTCCACGTACGGCGTCCGTTTCTTGCCGTCAAAAACGTAATCGGTGCTTATGTGGACAAGGACTGAGCCGGTCTTCGCGCATGCAAGACAAAGGTTCTTGACCCCTGTCGCATTGACCGCAAGAGCAAGGTCATCGCGGTCCTCGCAATCATCAACCCTGTGAAATGCGGAAGTGTTTATCACAACGTCCGGAGAATGTTTTGATACGACCTTTTCCGTCCCGGCCCTGTCAGTGACGTCAATGTCTTTGATCGTCAGGGGAATAAGTTCCGCTTTATTTTTTACCTTTTGGATGTCGGTGCCCAGCTGTCCGTCCGCGCCGATAAGAAGAATTTTCATGTTCAGCGATTCTATCTCTTGTGTAGCCAAAAATCAACGGGACGCTGCGAGGTTTTCATTTTCTTTTCACGTATAGGCTCAGCCGCAGCCTTACCGTTCCTTTCTGGTGCCTGTTTATGGGAAGCTGAGACACGAGCGTCTGCGAATACGGGACAAAAGATTCGTCGAACACCATGGAATATCTCGCGTTAAGTTTTTTCCTGACCCGGTCTATGTAGTCGGCGGGAAAGACCCTGTCGTCCAGCATTTGCGTGATAAGCCAGACCCTTTTCGCGGAGATCTTCGAGGGGTCGGCCTGGCCGCCTTTCAATTTTTCGAGCGAATCGACGCGGTATCCTTTTTTGTCGGAAATGTTCAGGTAATAATTCATGATCCTGCCGGCTATGAAATAGCTGCTGGTCATTATCTCATCGCCGTTCTCGTGCTTGCTCTCGATGATCGTGGTCACTTTCCTCCACGGCTCCATGCGGTTCGAATTGTGATATTCCTTCAGCAGGAAGTAATTGGACAGCGCCAGAGACTGGCAAACCAGGATGACTATCAAAATGGCAGGCCGGAAGTCGGTCTTTTCCGGAAGTGACAGCGAATATCCGATAAGTAACAGGAACGCAGGAAGGCATGTGATGAGATATTTCGGCACAGTGGGAGAGAGAAAGCGCCGGCCAGCGTCGGGAAAAGGATCAGGATCAAAAGAAAAACTATCCTATTGTCCGATATGCGCTTCAGGACGCTGAGAAAAAGATAAGCGAAAAGGATACCGATGGGGACGACGATAAGAAAGTTCCACGGCGCCACGGCCTCACCCAGCGACAGGGCAAAAAAGAAAAAGAAAGGTTTTATGTAAGCGGGGAAGGCCGCGAAAGGTATGTCCTGCGGGCCAGATGCAAGGGAGGAAAGCGCGTTACGGAAAATATACAGATATATCGGCGCCGCCGCCGCCAGCGCGAACGCCTGCAGTATCAAAGTGAGGATCGAAAGCCTGATGTTCCTCTCGCGCCACAGAAAATATAATGTGACAAGCCCCTGCGCGGCGACGAACAATATCGCGTATATGTGGGTGAAAAGGAGCAGCGCGGTAAAAACAAAATAGCTTAAGCAGTTCAGGATGTCCGCTTTTTTGGACAACAGCCTCCACAAAAATTGCGTTGAAAGCACGGAGAGCAGGAACATGATCGAGTACATCCGGATCTCCTGCGAATACATGACCGCCATGGGAGAAATGGCCAGCAGAAAGGTGCTTAAGAGCGCGGCGCCTTCTTCGAAGAATTCCAGCGCGAAAAAATAAAAAGCGATGACCCCCAGTATCCCGAAGATGATGGAAAAGAGCCGCAAGAAATATTCGCCGGGGCCGACCATCTGGATCCATTTCGAAAGGAGGATGAAGTAAACGGGCATGTGCGAGGCTCCCGCGAGGGCCATTGATGACGTTATCAGGTCGTGTTTCGGGAATTCCATGGCGGAATAAACGCTGAAAGATTCATCTCCCCAGATGCTCCGGAAAACGGGATTATAGAACCTGATGGCGGAAGCCAGGAGGACCAGCAAAACCACGATGACATATCTGTTCTTTACTTGAACCATTTTCTTATCTCCCCGGGACCGACCAGCGCTTTTTTCATTATCTCGCGTCTCTTGATGAGCGTTGTCGGGAGCAGCCACAATATCTGGAACCAGGCCGCGATGAGACGGGGCTCTCTGAATATTACGTAGAGAAAAACTTTAGCCTCGTTGAAGAGTATGAACGGCAGGTCCTTCGCGAAGTTGACGAAATGGTCGTCCTTGATGAGGACCAGATACCGGTTCTTGTAGGATTCACGTCTTATCCAGACGGGAATATTTTTTCTTTGTTTATCCGTCCCCCACCCTCTCAGATGGTTCGCGACGGCATCCGGCGAGTAGACGATCTTCCAGCCGCGCAGCCTCGCTCTCCAGCACAGGTCCAGCTCTTCCTTGTACAGCTTGAACGACCCGTCGAAATATTCTCCGCGCAGCTTCACGTCTTCAAGCATTTCCCTGCGGCACATCATCGCGGCGCCGCTCGCGCTGAATATCTCTTCCTGCCTGTCATATTGGCCGGAGTCTATCTCTCCCTGTCCGCGGTCCAGCGTCCGCCTGTCCCTGAATATGATGTGGCCGGTCGAGTCTATGACGTTATCCGGCTGGTACCGCAGAAGCTTGCCCATGCAAACGCCGATCTTATTATCGGACCTCATGACAGCAAGAAGGCGGGTGATGAAATCTTTTTTCACGTAGATATCGGGGTTCATTACGAGGATGAATTCGCCCGAACTTTTTTTGATGACCTGGTTGTGGTTCTCGGAGAAACCTTTTCGAGAGGTGTTCTCGATGATCTTCACCTGCGGATATTTTTTCCTGAGCATGTTTGAGGTTTCCAGCCCGCAGTCGTTGTTCACCACGAATATTTCGAAAGTGATGTTATGCTCCGTCCCGGAATAAATGAGGCCGAGGCACCTGTCCAGGACATGCACCTGTTCATCGGAAACTATTGATATTGTAACATCCATCTTATTGCTCATGATGTTAAGGCCGCCGCCTCTTTTTCACGGATCGCTTTTATCTTGAAGAACACGCCGGTCAGGAGCCAGAAAAGGAACGCTATCTTGGACATCTCGAAAGCGTCCACCATCAGCGCTATCACGAGCATGTTCACGAGCATGACGATCATGAACACCGCGTAATCCCTGACATCTTTGGGCATCCTGCTGTCATTATACACTTTAAGGCAGCTCTTCCAAATATGATAGATGATAAAAAGGAATACCGCCAACCCGACTATGCCGTTCTCTCCAAGGAGCCTAAGATAATTATTGTCGACGAACTCTCCGAACGCCGATTGTCCGGCCCCGAAAACGGGATATACCGTGAACGCGTTGTAAGCCGATATCCATTGATACAGCCTCTCTACTGTACTCAGGTCATATCCCAAATTCTGATAGGTCTCCGTCTGCCTCGCCTTTTTAATGTCCACATCCTTCGCGCCAGATACTATGTCACTGATGGTCTCGATGGTCTTCCCGCTGAAAAGAAGCGTGAAGCGGTCCTTTACCTCTGAAGGCGCAAGCGCTCCTGCAAGAATGACAAGCAGGACGGTCAAGACCAATATCTGTCTTCCTTTGCCTTTCAGTATCCCGTAAGCAACAAGGCCGAGAGGGATCGAGAGCAGTTCGATCCTTGAAAGCGAGAGAAAAAGAATGAATATCTGAAGGGCGCCGAGCAGCGTCCAAAAAAACCGCGTCAAGCCTTTGCTATCCTGCATTCCCATGACGGATAACGTGAATATTATGGCAATGAAAGCGGCCAGTTCTCCCGGCACGCCGAACGTGGAAAATATCCTTCCCCCCGCGCCCTCAATATACTGCCCGAGGAAAAAACCTCCAGTTATTTGAGCCGCCTGCAGCAGCCCGAAAGCCGCGACAATGAGGAAGACCGGCACGAACGCTTTTTTCACAGTACCGATGCTTACGCTGTCAGCTATTGAAAAACCTACGAAGAAAAGCATGACATATTCGATGCGTCTTACGAAATAAAGAAGAGACATTGAATTCGCTTCGATCGTTCCCTGGAAGAGCCCCATCAAGAGGGAAACGAAAGATATGCCGACGAAAAGAGCCAGTGCCGCCGTGAAGCGATCGAATTTTATCCCCTCTTTTTTGTTCAGGCTCTTTAAAATGACGAAAAATATTACCAGCGCGAGAAAGAAATCTTCCACCCTTATGGCGGTTATCGTCCCGGGTATGCTTACAAGATTGATCTTTGGAAAAAGAGGAATAAAGAACAGAAGAAGCATAAGCAGGTATTCGTTCTTTAGCAGCGATATCGCGAGAACTATCGCTGCGGCTGCAATAAGAACGCTCATCCCTCCAGCCATGAATATTAAAACGGCCAGAGCGAAGGCTGCTGCGGCAACCAATGCGATGAGGATGTTATCTTTTCGCATCAAGATATTCTCTCTCATCCATCCTCGCCTTGATCCTCCTCAGAAGATCGATCATTGGCCGCGGTACCGGCGTTATGGATATCAGATACATGATGATAACGGGCACGTTAGTGACGGCGGGAAAACATTTCTTATACCGTCTGAATTTCTCAAGGTCGAAAAAGCCCAGCCCCCTCAGCTTAACAAGCACACTGAACGTGAAGACTGTGCTCTTGATGCCGTGGTCCTTGATGCACTTTGCTTTTGCCTCCGCACTGTACGCATCGGGAAGCGAAAAAATGAGACGGGGCCATTTCTCAGCGCATATCTCGAATATCCTGTCCGCCCAATCGAACCACCCCGCGCTGAAAACAGAAGGCCTTGAATACCAGTATGCTGTGAAATCCCTGCGGGCCAGATAGTCGAAGATCACGCCGACGTGGATAAAATTCGTGCCGGCGTATTTTGAGAACCTTCCTTTTCTGATGATGTCCCGTCCGAAGATGAGACTTGATATCAAGGTCATGTGCCAGCCCAGATCCTCCAGAAGCTCGTTCCTGTTCCTGTAGATCCTGTCGCCATCGATGTCTTTGACCCGCGCATTGACGAGTTCGTTCTTGTCTCTTGCCTTGTCGCCGGTGTTCACGATCAAAAGGTCTGGTCTATTTTCCTCCAGTATCGCAAGGACGTCATCGATACGGCCATGTGATATTCTGTATTTATCGCCCAGCAGCCAGGCATAACGGCTTTTTGACATCTTTAGGACGGACATTTCGTTGAGATCGGGACCGATGTTGCGGACATTCCTGCGATAAAAGATGTTGCGGTACTTTTTCTTCGCCGCCGAGACGACCTTTGATGTTGCATCCGTCGAAGCGTTGTCGGAAACGTAAATGGCGATCCCGTGTTTTCTTGCCTGGGGAATAAGGTGATCAAGGCATCCGCTAAGAAGCTGCACCCGGTTATATGTCGGTATGCAAATGGAAAGGGTCTTGTTCATCTTCCGACCGTCAGCGTCCCCGAAATATTGCCGCGCAGAAAATTCACAGCTATGATCCACGCCTTCCCCAGGACCTTAAGTCCCCTGCTGATGAGCGTCGCCGCCTGGAGCCAAACATAAGCAAGCTTCAGGGGCAATTTTATTATCGGGACCGTGAACATCCAGAAGTTCGGATATGACGAATAGAGCGGCCGCATGACCGCGAAAAAATCCTCCTTTATGAAAGTGCTCTTGTCGCCGGTCTTTCTGAGGAGGTAGATGAAATATGGGAAAAATCCGATGAGCACTTTTGAATTGTACCGCCTGAATACTTTGGGTGATATCCCTCTTGAGACAAAAAGATCAAAAACCATTTTCTGATTGACGGCAAAGATATTTGCCAGAGCATAACCTCCGGTGTTCGCTTCTTTCGCGGCCACCATCAGTTCGTCCACGACAAGGTTCTTCGATGAATTGAAAAGTGCCGAGAGCGCCCAGATGGTCTGCATCAGCTGGCATTTCAGGAAGCTGTCAAAGTCGATGTCCTTTGAGACGAGCGACTTGTTGATGACGTTGCCGGAAATGAAAGTGATCATGCAGTTGACCCTTTCCAAGAACGATCCAGCATCGCGGTATTCTACAAGCCTGAAAAATGTCTTCCTCTTCGGCATCTCAGAGCGGAAATCTTCCTTGTAGCTGTAGCTTGCCAGGTTCACGACGCCGTATTCCCCCGACCTCAATATCTTCAGGAGCTTTTCGATGGAGCCGTCAATGAGGACGTCGTCATCGCCGAATATGAGGACGTATTTACCGGAGGCGGCTTTGAAACATTGATAAATGTTCCTGTCGGAGCCGATGTTCTCGTCGTTGCGCAGGTAATTGATCTTATGCCCTTCGGAGATGAACTTTTGAACGACGCTCTGCGTTCCATCCATCGAGTGGTTGTCAGATACGATGACCTCGATCTCATCCAGTCCCGGAAAGGCCTGACGGAAAATCTGCGAAAGGCAGACCTCCAGGAGTTTGCTCCTGTTATAAGTGGGGATCGCGATAGTAAGGATCGGAGCCATTATCTGCCGCCCTCGTTAAAGGATATCCATTTCTTCGAAGCTTTATCGAACTTCTTTATAACAACCGCCGGCGAGCCGACCGCGATCGAGAAAGGCGGAATGTCGCGGTTTACCACCGAGTTCGCGCCGATGACGCTTCCCTCTCCTATCTTTACGCCGGGAAGGACGGAGACCGATTCGCCTATCCAGACGTTGTCGCCAATGATAACTCCTTTGCCTTTTGTAAGAGGACGGTCTATCGGAGCGATGGAAGGATCGGTATGAACACTTCCGGAATAGCCGCCGTGGTTGTGGTCGGAAATATAGACCTTGCTGGCGATGAGGACATTATTGCCGATCTCAACTTTTTCCGCCGCGCCGATGTGGACATAGTCGTTCACCTCAACGTTGTCCTTTATGAC
Organism: uncultured bacterium; assembly: GCA_963727815.1. Classification (GTDB taxonomy): domain Bacteria; phylum Margulisbacteria; class WOR-1; order CAVSGV01; family CAVSGV01; genus CAVSGV01. Next base: position 138,279 of record CAVSGV010000005.1, on the reverse strand, counting down.
GATGCGCGGATCGTAGCTTATGCCTTTATGCGCTGTCACCGCCTCCAGCCTTAAATGCTCCCGCGAGCGGAAATTCTTTCCGACTAGGATATGAGAAACGCCTCGAATGAAAGATGACGGCGCAATATCAAGCCCGCCGCCGTTCTTCAGTTTGAGCGAAAGGAAAAAATTGTAGAGCTTCCGATGCAGTTTGCGGCAAACCTCCACGGCAAAAATGAAAACCCCATCCTCCCTAAACATATTTAATGAATTCATCTGCCCCTCCTTCCGATACTTCGTGCTTCAATTCCAGTTCCTTTCTCTTCCTGAAATAGATGATGATGACCCACGGCAGCGTCCAGAAATATGACGAGAAGAACCCCAAGAAAAAATAATCGGCAGGAAGATATTTGGCGCACAATAACGTAGTTACGGTAATATAGACTGCGGCAACAAAAGAAGGAAGAACGAGCGGTTCTTGTTTATGCGACCGGAGATACACGGCAAGCGAATTGATTATCGTCTGCAGGAACCATACGAACGCCAGTAAAATGAGGGTGTTCAGGTCGGAGAACCTGTTCAAAATGTTAAGCTTCAGTCTCAGAGTGAAATAAAGCGCGAAGAACGCGCCCGCGCCCAGCACGAACGTCAGCATTGTCAGCGCCATCCTTTTAAAGAACAGCTTATCAAGCTGGTGCCATTCCTTCCGCGATACGTGTATGTTTATCCGCGGCGTCACGGAAGATATCCATACCAGCGAGATGTTGATTATCGCAGTCCACAGGGCAATGGTTATACCTATCCTTCCCGCCTCCACTGCGCCGTGATAGTAGAACATTAGCGGAGTATATATCTGGAATATGAAATAGCCGCTCGCCCAGCTTATCGCGTAACGCCAAAGCAGAGGGAAGAACTCGCCTCCCCAGGCATATGAAGAGGCCTTAGCGTTATCCATAAGCCCCGCGATCGTCTCCCTGAAAACAAAAAATATCAGCGCGCTTCCGGCTATCGCGCTGGCCAGGAGAGAAAAAGCAAGAGCGTACAGTCCCGCGCCCCGCACCAGCCCCGCCCACATGATCAGCGAAAGCACCACGGCTATCGCCAGCCTTATCCTCTGCGCCAGGGCGACCGAATCGCATCCTTCAAAAAAGTACATCACCACGTTGTTGAAGAAAACGACGACCGAAGCGATGAGGTAAATGAGCCAGGGAAGGAACCAGCGGATATCGGTCGACCTTCTCGTCAGGAGCAGGAAACTGATCCCCGAAATGACGGGAACGGCTACAACGACGACAAAGACAGCCCATTTCAGCGAAAAAACGAAGAACGATGAAAGTTTTGTCAGATGTTCTTTGTCGCCGCCGATGCGCCTGTCCCGGCCAAAACGCAGGTAAGCAAATTCATGCGCGGCGAACTGCAGCGTGATGTTCGAAAAACCGAGGTCCGCGAAGATCATAAGGAAGGAAAGACCGATTATTGTGAACCAGTATCCCTGGACCTGCGGCGAAAGAAAAAGCGGAATAAGCAGCAAAGTGGTCGGTCCGGACACTATTCTCCACAGCTGGTTCAACCCCGTGAAGACCAGGTCCTGCGAAAGCCACTGCATTCTCAGTGCCGACCCGATAAGTTTTGTTATCGATATTTTCTTAATAAAAGCATTCATTTTTTTACCCGTTTCAATTTTCGGATGAGCGCTTTCGCGGACGGAAGCACCGTCATCCTGAGGAAATATACGCTCCCAGGCAGGACGATGCCCATTATCACCAAAGTCCTTTCCAGGAAATTATAAATGCCGGAAACAAGATGGAACCGGTACCGGCACGAACGGCAGTACATCATTTTATTGAAAATATAACGCGAAGGAAGCAGGTAATTCCCGTACTCGCTCTCCTTCCCGCAATGCGGACATTTGACGCGGACATTGAACGTTCCATCCGGCATTTTCTTCAGCGACCATTTCCTTGTTCTGGCCCTGTACAGCGACCTGGCCTTGAAAATATCGAACCACATGTTCCTGTATTCTTTTGCCGTCATTTTTTCCGTCATGTTGAACGTGTTCTCATGGATCCCGCCGGCTATGAACGCCATCCGGTCTTTTATCAACCCCCGTTCAACGCAGCTGTCATATATCTCGGAGCCCGGATAGGGTATTATCAGCCCCAGGTTGATGCCTGACGCCGCGTTCTTCCTGTAATAATCCAGGGTCTCTTTTACCGTTCGCGGGGTTTCAGCCACGTCACCGAAAATGAAGTTGCCCTGGACGCTCAAATTGTGCTTCAAGGTGGTCTGGACCGCGTTATCTATCTGAGCGGGAGTTATGTGTTTTTTCATGCTTTTCAGAACGGCGGGGCTGTAGCTCTCAAGACCGTAGCTCACCATGAAGCAGCCGGCGTCTTTCATGGTATTTAATATTCCGTCATCCACGTCAATGACCCGCATCTGACAGCCCCATTTGCATTCCCAGGGAAGCTCCTTAAAAAGAGTTTTGATGCGGCTGCAGAATTCAGCGAGCCATTCGCGGTCGTTGGTGAAAAGATCGTCATAGATCGTGATGATGTTTATCCTGTAGCGTTTGACCATTACGGAAAGCTCCTGAATGACGAAGTCGACCGACCTCTGCCTGTATCTGTTGCCCAGAGGGTGGAAGCAAAAAGTGCACTTGAACGGGCATGAACGGCTGCAGATGACGGGGTACGGCCTGGGATGGTCGAACAGATCGTAGACATAGTCGTCGCTGGGGTGAAGGTGATCTAAAACCTTCCCGTATTCAAAGCTTTCCAGGTCGGGAAGAGGAATGCTGTCGATGTCCTTTATGTTCTCGCGCGCTTTTGTGGCGGCGAATTTCCCCTGCGCGTCGCGGTACGCTATCCCGTCCACCTCGCTTACATCCCCGTGGTTTTTCAGGCATTCCATAAGTTCCCGTATCGTTTCCTCGCCCTCCCCTATTACCGCGTAATCCAGGTTCAGCGCGTTGAACATCAGTTCCGGCTCGCTCGATATTATCGCGCCCCCCATTATGACGCCGCATGCGGGATCGGATGCGTGCACGGCATCCACAAGCTCTTTTATCCTGTTGTAGTCGTTTGATATCCCGCCGGAAAGGACAAAGTCGTATTTATTATCCGATCGCAGGTATTTGTCTATAAGTTCGCGCGCGGTCCCCTCACAATGGTTCATGTTGAGGCAATCTACGGTATGCCCGGCCTGCTTCAGGACCGCCGAGATGTACGGTATTCCCAGCGGGAAAGAATAGATGAAATTGACCCCATCTTTATAAAATCTCGGAATAACTATTAACAGGCGCATTTTTTTCATGGAATATCTTTTTTCTTATATAAATATTCGTAGTACTCCGTGTAAAGGCTTATCATGTCGCTCCATCGGGCGGGTTGTTTGCTTGCCAGGTCGAAACTATTCCTGTCGACCCCGAAGTCATCGGCCACCACGGCGCTGTGCCTTGTATGGTTCACGTGAAGGAAATATCTTTTGGATATCCTAGCCGTTTCGCTAACATAGTGATCAATGGTCCCGCGCGACATCTCCGCCAGGGAATATGAATTGTAGACCAGGTCCGCTGCGCCGGACGGAAGTTCCGCGAACTCGAAATTCGGCATTATGATGATTTCGTTCTCCGCCAGCGACCGCGCGTCCAGCTTCCCCTCGCCGTAAAGCAGGGCCTTTTTTTTCGGGAACGAGTTAAGCAGATAATAGGAGGTAAGAGCCATGTTCTCGGGAAGATCGAAATCTGCGTATGTGACGTCCGCGTTATCCCGGAGAAGGAAATAAGCCATCCCGCCGTATCCGCCGCCGATCTCCGCAACCATCTTCCTGCCACGAACGTCTTTCAGAAGGCCGCTGATGCGCGCGGCAAAATAATGAAAGGTCTCCGCGCCTGTCCGGATGAATTTTCCGTCGATATAGTAGCCATAGGGATTGCCGATGTCGGAAGAAGAGAGAGCATCGTCGGTATATTTCCCGCCGAGAAACTTCTTCCATAAGTCATGCCTGTGAAGTACGTCAGCGAGAAAAAGCATCTTGTGCATGCGGCTTATCTTTCCGCTGAAAAAACATTTCTTCATGTCCAGCGGAAGGCCTTGCAGCCCCGTGCTGCAGTCGTCCCGCATGAAATTCCCGTATATCTCCGACACTTTCGCGGCGTTCTCTTTTGTCAGCGCGTCAATGATATTTCCCATGTATCGATTATAAATGGGAAGCCACTCGTTGCTAACCTGGAATATTTCGCTTAGGTTTTTCTGCGCTGCTTTCGCTTTATTATAGGCCCTGATTATCCGTTCGACGATCTTATGTTCTTCCGCGTCCGCAGATTTCATCCTGCTGGCAAAGCCCTTGTCGACAAGCGCAAGATCATAATTTTTGTCGTTGTGATATTTGATCGCGGCAATGATAGGGAGAAGAACAAGACTTGTCCTTCGCGATATCTTGCTTTTTAATTTTTGAAGTAGATTGTTCATTATATCCGCGTCAGGAAGAGAACCATTCGATTGTCTTTTTCAGCCCCTCATCCAGGTCCACTTTCGGCGCCCACCCGAGTTCTTTTTTCGCCTTTGAGATGTCGGGACACCTTTGCTTCGGGTCGTCCTGCGGGAGAGGCTTGTGGACTATCTTCGAACGGCTGCCGGTCAGCCGGATTATCTTGCCGGCAAAATCGATGACCTTCATCTCGTTCGGATTTCCCAGGTTCACCGGGCCGTCGACCTTCGCGTACATCATTTTGTAGACGCCGTCGATGAGGTCCGAAACGTAACAGAAACTCCGTGTCTGGGATCCGTCGCCGTAAACGGTGAGCGCCTGTCCTGTAAGCGCCTGCTTGACGAAGTTCGGCACTATCCGTCCGTCATCAAGCCCCATCCTGGGTCCGTATGTGTTGAATATCCTGATTATTTTCGTGTCAGCCAGCTTTTCGCGGGAGTAGGCCGTCGTGACTGCTTCCGCGAACCTCTTCGCTTCATCATAGACCGACCGCGGACCCACGGAATTCACGTTGCCGAAATAATCTTCTTTCTGCGGGGATATTTTCGGGTCGCCGTAAACTTCCGACGTCGAAGCAAGAAGGAATTTGGCTTTTTTCTTTTTCGCCAGCTCGAGCAGGTTCTTCGTCCCCGTCGAGCCCACGTCGAGAGTCTCAAGCGGATAGTTCATGTAGTCGACCGGGCTTGCCGGAGAAGCGAAGTTGAGTATCTGATCTATCCGCCCGGCTATCTTGAGCGGCTTAACGATGTCGTGCTTTATGAAAGTGAATCTCTTGTTCTGGAGATTATGACGGATGTTCTTGATGTCGCCGGTGAGAAGGTTGTCCACGCAAACCACGAAATGGCCCTTCTCCAGAAGGAGGTCGCATAAGTGAGAGCCTATGAAACCGGCCCCGCCGGTCACGAGTATTTTCAATTATCTCCCCACTCCAAAATATTTGAAGCCCAGTTCCTTCATTCTCTTCGGGTTGTAGATGTTGCGCCCGTCGAATATCACCGGCTTCTTCATCAGCTTGCGCACCTTCTCCATGTCCAGCTCCCTGAATTCGCCCCATTCCGCCATTACCACCGCCGCGTCCACGCTTTTGAGCGATTCGTAGGCAGTCTTGCAGAACACAACGCCTTTCAATATTTTCTTTGCCTTTTCCTGCGCTACCGGATCGTACGCTTTAACTTTCGCTCCCCTTTTCATGAGCTCCTTCGCAATGTCGATGGACGGCGCGTCACGGAGGTCGTCGGTCTCGGGCTTGAACGAAAGCCCAAGCACGCCGATGGTTTTACCCTTCAATGCCTTGAGGATGCTTTCGATCTTTTCCACAATTCTGGCTCTCTGTTCGTCGTTCGTGTCGTTGACCGCCCTCAGTATCTGCGGATCGTATCCGCCCGATTTCGCAAGATGGATGAGCGCGGAGACGTCCTTCGGCAGGCATGATCCTCCGTATCCGATCCCTGCATTTAGGAATTCCCTGCCGATCCTCTTGTCCAGGCCCATCGCGTAAGCCACTTCGACGACGTCGCTTCCTACCCTTTCGCAGATGTTGGCGATCTCGTTTATGAAGGATATTTTCGTCGCGAGGAAAGAGTTGGAAGCGTATTTGATGAGTTCAGCGCTTTTCACGGTCGTAAAAATGATGTGAGCGTTGAGCGGCCTGTAAAGTTCCGTTATGACGTTGAACGCCTTGCTGTTCGGCGCGCCGATGACGATCCTGTCCGGCGACATGAAATCGCCAACGGCGGTCCCCTCTCTAAGGAATTCCGGGTTCGAAACCACAGCGAAGCTTTTTTCGGGAACGCCTCTCTCGATAAGTATCTTGGTCACTATGTCGCCCATTCCCACCGGGACGGTGCTCTTGTTGACTATAACCTTGAATTTCTTGTCCATTTTGCCGTCAGACTTTAGAGCCCCTGCTATCTGTTTCGCGACGTTAATGACCGCCGAAATGTCGGCTTGTCCGCTTTCCATGGGCGGCGTCCCAACGGCAATGAATATCACTTCGCCTTTTTTCACGCCTTCAAGTATGCTGGTCGTGAAAGAAAGCCTTCCGGACCTGAAATTCTTAAGGACCATCTCCTTCAATCCCGGCTCGTAAAAAGGGATCACCGATTTTTTAAGGCTGGATATCCTTGTTACGTCCTTGTCTACGCAGACAACTTCGTTGCCCAGGTTCGACAGGCAAGCTCCCGTCACCAGTCCAACGTATCCTGTCCCTATTACGCATATTTTCATTTTATTACACCCCTAACACTTTATGCTGCAGCACTATCAGCTCTCTTATGCCTTTCGCGCCCAGGTCGAGCAGCTCGTCCAGGGTCTTTTTTGAGAAAGGCTCTTGTTCCGCGGTCCCCTGCACTTCCACAAGTTTTCCGGACTCCGTCATTACCACGTTCATGTCAACGTCCGCCTGCGAATCTTCCTCGTATTTGATGTCCAGCAGTTTTGCGTCTCCCAGGACGCCCACGGAAGTCGCGGCAAGGAATTCCTTTATCGGGAGCTTTTCGATCTTTCCCTCTTTCTTAAGCTTTGTGAAAGCGTCATAAAGAGCGACAAAAGAACCGGTTATCGAGGCCGTCCTTGTCCCGCCGTCAGCCTGGATCACGTCCGCGTCGATAAGCACCGTCCTCTCGCCCATGGCTTCCATATCGACGATCGTCCTTAGCGACCTGCCCACGAGACGCTGTATCTCAAGCGACCTGCCCTTCGGCCTGCCGTGGTAAGCTTCCCTCTGGGCCCTCTCGGCTGTGGATCCGGGTATCATGGAGTATTCAGCGGATATCCATCCGGCTCCGGAACCCTTCCTGTGGTTGGGAACGCCATCTTCAATTATAGCTGTACATATCACCTTGGTATCGCCGCACTCGATAAGCACCGAACCGTCGGGATATTTCAGGTAATTCCTGGTTATCGTTACTTTCCTTAATTCATCAGCCTTTCGGCCGTCTATCCTATTCGTCACCTTATTCGTCACCATACCTTTACAGCCTGTCCGGCTTGGATTCCTGCGTTGTCACCCCAGAAACGTATCTGCCCAGCCTTGCCCTGCCCGCTTTTACAGCTCTCAATATGCGGCTGGCGGAAGCTTCAAGGCTGGAAAGCACCTCATCGGCGTATTTATCCGCCCCCATACGCACCTCTTTTGATATTTTGTACGCGTTCTCTATGATCTCCGTGGCTTTTTCATCGCCGCCGGACATGGCGTGCATGTTCTCTTTCACCTTTTCAAGCTCTTTCCTGGCCTCGGCGAACTCAATGGTCTCCTGTTTTACCGCGGGGGTGCGCTTGTCTAGGGCTTTTTTCACGAGATCGCCGCCGCCCTGCGACACCAGCCTTATCTTGTCCAACACCTGGAGGACTTTTTCTTCGTTGATGATGGTCTTCTTGGATAAAGGGATCCTGAACCCTTCCAGTATCATGGACTCCAGAGTATCAAGCAGTCCGAGAATTTCCATGGGATGTCCTCCTTTTCTTGAGTTTGGTTTCCACTATCTTGGGGACGAGGCCGGTTATCTTTCCCCCGAGGGAAGCGATCTGTTTAACAAGGCTCGAGCTTAGATACGAATATTTGTAATCGGTCATTATAAAGACAGTTTCGATCTCCGGGCACATGCGCAGGTTGGTCAGCGCCATCTGGAACTCGAAATCAAAATCGGAGACGGCTCTCAATCCTCTCACTATCGCGTGGGCTTTTTTTGCCCTGGCGTAATCCACAAGAAGCCCGTGAAAACTTTCCACTCGGGCTTTTTTGACGTGTTTGACCGCCGACTTGAGCATATCTTCGCGTTCTTTAAGATCAAAATAAGGTATCTTCTCAGGGTTCACGATGATGGCAACGTACACGAGGTCGAATATCTTTGCTGCCCTCTCCACGATGTCCACGTGCCCGTTGGTGACAGGGTCAAAACTGCCGGGGTATACCGCGATCTTCATTTATCCTCCGATCAAATAAAAAGAAAGGACCGTATCTCCGTACTTTGCATCCCTGGACTTCACGAATTTCCCGTATGAATCCGATACTTTGTCCCTCGTGCTGTGTTCCGCGACGATGACGCCGCCCTTGTCCAGTATATCGATTTCCGATATTTCCTTGAGCGCCTCTTCAAGCAACGGGCTGCCGTACGGCGCCCCGATAAAAACTATGTCGAACCTGCACTTTTCCCGGTCAAGGACCTTCAGCGCCTTTATCACGTCAAGGCAATAGACCTCTGAACGATCCGTAAAACCGGTAAGCTCCAGGTTCTCACGCAGTGTCTCGACTATCTTCCTGTCGTGTTCGACGAATATCGCCAGCTTTGCCCCGCGTGATAACGCTTCTATGCCGACGGAGCCGGTGCCGGCGAACAGGTCAAGGAACCTCGCTTCTGGATTTTCCCGTACCAGGATGTTGAAAAGAGCTTCCTTCGCCTGTCCGGTAAGCGGGCGCAGTCTCTTGCTTTCAGGAAGCTTGGGATACTTCAATTCCCTTCCTTTTGCCGTGCCCGCGATGACTTTCACTCGAGCTTACTCCCCCAGAATCTTATATTGAAATTCTTAAGATCATATCCTTTTTGAAGAAGCAGATCGGCCGCTTCCCTTGCTTCCCGAATGATCTCTTCGTCCCTGATTATATCAGCCACGCGAAAGTTTGGCAAACCCCACTGGACGGTGCCGAAGAACTCGCCGGGACCGCGTAATTTGAGGTCGGCTTCGGCAATTTTGAACCCATCCGTGGTCTTAAGCATCGCATCGATCCTTGCTTTGGCGGTCCCCCCGGCTGCCTGCCCCATCAGGAAACAGTATGATTGTTCCTGCCCCCTTCCTATCCTGCCTCTTAACTGATGGAGCTGGGAAAGCCCGAACCTCTGGGCATGTTCGATGATCATAATCGTGGAGTTAGGGACGTCGATGCCAACTTCGATGACCGTTGTCGATACCAGGATGTTGATCTTTCCCGCAAGGAAATCGGACATCGTCTTATCCTTCAGGTCCGATCTCATCCTTCCGTGTATAAGCCCCACTTTGAATTCGGGGAAAACGCCTTCGATCAGCTTGACCTCTTCCTGAGCGGCTTTGAGATCGAGCTTTTCCGATTCCTCGACGAGCGGGCATACGATGTACGCCTGACGTCCCGCGGCTATCTGCGCTCTGATGAAAGAATAAAGCTGGGACCGGTCGGATTCCCTTACATATCTTGTTATTATCTTCGTCCTTCCGGGAGGCATTTCGTCGATGACCGACCTGTCAAGATCACCATATAATGTAAGGGCCAGCGTTCTGGGTATAGGCGTGGCGGTCATCACCAGAAGGTCGATGTTCGCGCCCTTCTTTCTCAGTTTAAGTCTCTGCTCGACGCCGAACCGGTGCTGTTCATCGATGACCACCAGGCCGAGCTTCCCGAATTTGACGTCCCCTTCTATCAAAGCGTGGGTGCCGATGATGATTAGCGGATCTCCATTCGCAAGTTTATCGATGAGTTCTTTCCTGTTCTTCTTCGCGTTCCCTGTCAGAATATGGACGTCGATGCCAAGTCCGCTGACAAGATCCGATATTTTCTTGTAATGCTGGTTGGCCAATATTTCTGTCGGCGCCATTATCGACGCCTGATATCCGTTCTGAACGGCAACGACCATCGCGTAAAGAGCGACTATCGTCTTTCCGCAGCCGACATCTCCCTGAAGCAGCCGATTCATAACTTTCCTCGACTTCATATCCGAAAGTATTTCGTCGAGCACTTTCGATTGAGCTCCGGTGAATTTGAATGGAAGTGATGCCTTGAATCGTTCGATCAGTCCACCATCGATATTGAAGGCTATCCCGGAGCTTTCGTCGATCCTTTTGCGGTTATACATGAGCCCAAGCTGGAAGCTGAGGAGTTCATCGAAGGCTAATCGATGTCTCGCGTCCATGATAACGCTCATATCAGATGGAAAATGCAGGTTCATTATCGAAGTTTTAAGATCGGCGAGCTTGAATATTTCTTTCAGGAAATCAGGCATCGGATCCTCGATCGCATCAAGCTTCTGAGCAAGGACTGGTTTGATTATCCTTCTGAGCATTTTCTGTGTCATTCCTTCGGTAAGAGGATAGATCGGAACAATGAGGTCCTTAAGATTCGATTCGCTGATAATATCGTAATCACGGGGCGTGAATGACATTTCGCCAGAATATTGATCGCGGTCGAACTTGCCGGAAACGAAAAGCTTTATCCCCGGCTTGAAAACTCTGATCAGGAACGGCTGGTTGAACCAGATGATATTGATTGCACCGGAGTCATCCTTGACCTTCGTCTTTACTATCGAGAAATTCCTTTTCGTGCGGGAAGCTGATACTTTGACGATCTCGACTTTGATGAGTGCATCCATTCCGGGCGTAAGATTGGCGACAGGTATCGGCGCGCTCCTGTCCTGATATTCCCTCGGAAAATAATGGATGAGGTCGTCGACCGTTTCGATGCCGAGATTAGCGAGTATCGAGGCTATTTTAGGCCCGACGCCTTTCTGGTAACGGATCTCTGGGGATGGCATGGGAACATTTTAGCATGACGATGGGTCAATAAAAACAAAAAGGCGGATAAGCTGTTCACTCATTCGCCTTTCATTTATGGCGAAAGAGTGAACAGCTTTTCCCACTTATTGCACTTATTCCTCTTTTTCTTCTTATTAAGCCTTCTTGCGCTTTTAAAGCCGTATTAAGCCCTATTGCGCTTATTCTCGCTCTGTGATATACTCTTCAGATCATGAGACAGTGTTCAGTTTGCGGAAAGAAACCATCGACAGGAAATAAGGTAAGTCACTCCAACAGGAAATCAAAAAGGAGATGGCTGCCGAACCTTCAGCGCGTAAGGGTCCTTGTTGCGGGTAAAGTAATGAGGGTGTACGTCTGCACAAAATGTCTGAAGGCGGGGAAGATCACTAAAGCCCCCGTAAAGATAGCTAAAGCCCCCGCTTAAATCTCTCCGTGGCGATCTCGTCAAGGAATTTTATCTCAAGATCTTTCATCATTTTATCGTATTCATCCAGCTTGTGTTCCTTGTTCTTTTCGATTATCTTGCGGTCCTTCATGGACTCCACAAGTTTCGCCCTCTGGTCCTCGAGTTTTTTTGACGCGTCTATTACCTTTTCTATCTGATTGTCGATGTCTTTTTTGAGGACGCCAAGATGCGCGTGGCGCCTAAGAACTTTTTCGAACTGAGTTATGGGGCCCTTCTTGATGATGCTCTTTAGCTCGCCTTCCTTTTCTCTTTTGTCCTCTTCCATCTGTTCTTCTTTTTCCTTCTCGGTCATGTAGGCTTTCTGCTTGTCGGCGAACCTCTCCCTCTCCTTTTTTTCTTTTATAGCCCTCACCTTCAGGACCGCCTCAAGAGGATACTGGAATTTTCCCGGTTTCTGTTCTCTTGGCATTCTCGCTTAACTCCTTTTAATAAAATATACTTAGAAGACGCTCGACCGTTTCCTCGTAATCGGTCTGCTCGAACGTTCCCTGTTTCAGGAATTCATTCACTTCATCTATCTTGCTTATGGCGTAATCGATCTTCGGGTTGCTGCCCTTGACGTAAGCGCCGATATTGATGAGATCTTCAGCTTCCGAATATCTGGCTAAAACTTCTCTGAGTTTCGCCGCAGCTTCCTTGTGCTCGTCGGAAACCAAGTTGGTCATCAACCTGCTTACGCTCTGCGGAACATTTATGGCTGGATAATGGTTCTTTGCCGCGAGGTCCCTGGAAAGTATTATGTGCCCGTCAAGAATTGACCGTGATTGGTCGGCTATCGGCTCGTTGAAGTCGTCGCCTTCGACAAGGATCGTATAAAAAGCGGTGATCGAACCCACTTCAGCAGTTCCCGATCTTTCCATCAGTTTGGGAAGCAGAGCAAAGACCGACGGCGTGTAGCCTCTAGTGGTAGGCGGCTCTCCGGTGGCAAGCCCGATCTCTCTCTGCGCCATGGCGAACCTCGTAACTGAATCCATCATCAATATCACCTTCAGACCCTTGTTCCTGAAATATTCGGCGATTGACGTGCCGACGAAAGCGCCTTTGAGACGTATGAGCGGCGGCTGGTCGCTGGTGGCGACGACTACGACGGATTTTTTCAGTCCCTCATCGCCGAGAGATTCCTCGATGAAGTCGCGCACTTCCCTTCCGCGCTCACCTATCAGCGATATAACGTTAACATCCGCTTCCGCGTTCCTCGCGATCATACCCATGAGGGTGCTCTTGCCCACGCCGGACCCGGCAAATATACCGATGCGCTGTCCCCTGCCGCAGGTAAGAAGCCCGTCGATGGCGCGTATCCCGACGCGCAGAACTTCGGTGACCCTGGGTCTTTTCACGGGATCGGGCGGGTCAGCATCAAGAGAATTTTCGGTGTCGAATATTATCGGGCCTTTGTCATCTATGGGCTCGCCGAGACCGCCAAGGACGCGTCCCAAAAGCCTGGGACCCACTTTTACTTTTAAAGGATGTCCCGCCGCTGTCACCTGGCTGCCCGGAGAAATTCCAGAAGTAGTTCCGAGAGGCATGAGAAGCACCCTTCCTTCGCGGAAACCCACGACCTCCGCAAATGTTTCGTGCTCCTCTTTTCCCAGTCTTATGGAGCAGAGATCGCCTATGCTTACCCCCTGGACCTGGGCTTCTATGATGAGCCCCACTACCTGTATGACCTTGCCGATGACCTTGACCAGGTCGACATGCTCTATAGCGCGGCTGTATTTTTCAAGATCGAGCTCGGACATTTACTTGCTCGCGCCGCCGCCGGCGGTGACCTTTCGGAAGGCTTCTTCAATGGCGGTCAGCTTGGTGGAGATCCTCGCGTCAACGTATCCGAGGTTCGTCTCTATGACGCAGCCGCCGGGTTCGACGCTGGCATCCTCGACGATGGAGAGGCTCTTGATGCCGTCAACAACGCTGCCTATCCTGTCCTTGTATTTCTTAACGTTGTCGACGTCATCCCTGTTGACGCGTATTATGACCTGTTCGCGGTCGCTTACGCGGCTTATGGCGTCCGAAACTATGTTGAGCGTTACGTCCCTGTGAAGAGAGACCTCGGATTTTATGACCTGTTCCGCGACCTTCAGCGAGAGCCTCAATATTTCGGCTTCCGCGTCCTTGATGATCTTTTTCCTCTCAATGACCGCCTCGTTGAGCGTCTGCAGCGCTTCCTTTACTTTGTCGGAGGCGTTCTCCTCCGCGAACGCGCGGGCTTCCTCAAGTCCGGATTCTTTTGCCTGCTCTCTTATTGAGTTCGCTTCATTCATCGCCTTGCGGATTATGTCCTCAGCCTCGTTCTTCGCGTACCCTACGAGCTCTTCCTTGCCTTCACCGGCGTGCGCTTCCAGGAACTCCTCGGGTATTATGTCTTCTTTGGCGGGTTCTTCGATGACTTCCGGCTTTATCTCGACGGCCCGGGCTTCTTCTTTGAGAAGAAGTATGCCTTTGTCGATGAAACTTCCTTTTTTGATCAATCCCATCAGGAAAGCCTCGCGGATATCGTGTTGAGCACTTTTTCCTCAAGCTCCTTCGCCATTGGCACGTCTTTTATGGATATCAGCCTGGATTCTACGGCGCCCCTCATGTCGCCGAGCATCTGCAGCACTTCATATATTTTTTCCACGGGAAGATGGGACAGAACGTAAGCGGCGATCTCCGGCCTCTCCTCCTGAAGAGCTTTTGTCAGGTTCTCCGGTGAAGCCGCTGTGATCATCTCCAGAGGCGTGTTCGCTGGCAGAGCGGATGCTTCTTCGCCCTCGCCGGAAGTCGCTGCTTCGGACGGCATGTTCTCGGGATTGGACATGTAATTGTTGAACTCCGACACGATCTCAAGAAGAGTTTCCCTTGTGGGCGTCTTCAGGTTCTCCGAAGCGTTTATTATGGAGATAGCGTCGGATTCCGGAAGGTAGCCGAGTATCTTGTGCGACAGCTCGTCACCGAGCAGAGAGAGGATGGCCGCCGATTTTTCTATCCCGTTCAAGAGCCCCCTCCTTCTTCGACCCAGTCCTTTATGAGGTTCGCCACCTGCTGCGGGTTTTGCGCCGCAAGGGTCTTCATTTCAGAGACGATCGGTACTTCTCCTGTGCTGGTCTCCATCACCTCTTCAGGCGTTTCGGGCTCGCCGGCTGCCTCCAATGGAGTTTCCTTCCTGCCTCCCCTGAACATTGAAATGAGCATGAAGAAGAAGATGACAACTATCGCCGCGATGACATATGCGGAATGTCTGCCCATTTTCCTGTAAATTATCTTGAGATTCTGGATCGTGAATATGCTCTGCGCCATCCCAGTCTTCGCATAGGTCTGCGCGGTTCCCGCGGAGCGGAACTTGACGCTCTTTAATATTATCTTATCCCCTCTGTCCTTGTCGTATCCTATGGCGGCGGATACCGTATCGAAAGTGGACCTCTTGAGCGCGTTGGTCAGCCTGAAGTTGTTATCAAGCAGGATAACGACGGTTATCTTTTTGCCGTTCAGCGAGTTCGACGTTGACCCTAGCGATAGTTATGTTCGGAGGATAGAGCTTATTGAGAAGCGACTGTACTTTATTTGTGAGTTTGTCCTCCAGCTCCAGTTTTGTCTGGACTTCCAGGACAGATTTTTCTTCCGGTTTCACGACCACCTGTTCTTCAGGTTGTTCTACGAGCCGGTTCTCGGGCGGCGCCTGGACGATCTCTTTTTGCGGGGTTTCCGCTCCCGTAAGAATCGTGCCGTTCGTGTCGATGATGGTCACGTTCGCCGGCTTCAGGTTCTCAACGCTGTTCGCGACCAGATAGACTATGCCGTTCACCTGGCCCTGAGACAGCGTCTCCCCGGTTTTCAGCTTGAGGAGCACTGATGCCGTCACCGGAGCGGTGGTCGCCTGGAAAAGCTGGGTTTCGGGAATGACTATCTGTACGCGCGCGTCTTCCACCGAGCTTATCCTGTCTATGGTCCTTGAAAGCTCGCCGGAAATGGCGCGGATGAACTGGATCCTTCTGTCAAAATCTGTCGCTCCCAGTTTTGACTGGTCGAATATCTCCCAGCCAACGGTCCCGCCCGCCGGAAGGTTCTTTTCCGCGAGCCCCAGCCGCGCTTCGTCGGCCCTTCCCCTCGGCACCGCTACCGTGCGGCCCTCGTCCTTTATCTGATAAGGGATCTTCAGTTCCTTTAGGCGGGTGATAACCATCGCGGAATCCTTCAGATCCAGGTTGGAATATATGGCGACATCGGCCGGAAGCTTCTCGCCTGTCGGACCTTTATCGGAAGAAGATGAACATGATCTGAGCCCGACAAGGAATAAAGTGAAAAAAATGACCATGGCAACGGTCGCTATAATCGCTATTTGTCTTCCCTGGGGCTGTGGTGTTGGTTCTGCCACTTTATTCCTTTCCTTCTAGAGCGCCTATATTGACATTGACGTAATTTCTTTGAACGAGCTTACGGCCGAAGTTATCGTTGATACGGCCAGGTTGACCGCGATGGTCATTTTTGATGTCGCGATCATGACGTCAGAGAGTTCAGCTTTGCCCGCGATGTAATCATCCATCAGCTTGTCAGCCGTGAATTCCGTTTGTGAGACCCCGTTAAGCGCGTCGATCGCTTTGCCCAGCACCTGATCAAAAACGTTCCCCGACGGGTCCGTGGTTGAAACGGGAGCCGGAGCTGCTTTCGGCGCGGCAACATCTTCCACCGCTGATAGTAATATCGGCTGGATCGGCGGATTCACCATTGTTCATTTCCCTCCCTGATCATTTTTGGAACTTCCTACTGGATCGTAAGCACGTCCTGCGCCATTTTTCTTGTGGCGTTATAGGCAACGATGTTCGCTTCGTACAGTTTGGACACTTCGACCATGTCCACCATTTCCTTGGCCATCGACACGTTCGGCAGCTTAACATAGCCGTTCTTGTCCGCGTCAGGATGTCCGGGATTGAACACCATCTGGAACGGAGAGTCGTCGTCCTTTATCTCCGCGACCTGGACGCCGCCCGCCGACTTCTGCGCGTTGCTCAGCACCTCCGAAAATTCCATCGGTTTTTCCGCAAGTACTGGTATCTTCCTGCGGTACGGGCCTCCCTGAACGGTCCTGGTCGTGTTTATGTTCGCAAGATTGCTGGCGATGACCTCCATGAATATCCGGTTCGCGTTGATCCCGTCAACGCTTATGTCCAATGCGTCGTTAAGTCCCATTCAGATCACTTCCTTCCCTGCGTCACTACTGTCCTTATGACCGCTATCTTCTCCGCTATCAGCTTCACGTATGCGGCATGCTCTATGGCGTTCCTTGAAAGCGAGTCCATTTCTTCTTCGAACACGACGTTCTTGTTCGCCCTCTTCACCGCTTTGTTCAGGACCTTGTCGAATTCAAGCGCTTCATACCCTGGCGTTTTCGCGTTCGCGATGTTCTGCGCGATGACGGCCTGTATCTTTGTCGACTGGTCCAGCGCGTCGTTCAGATGATTGAACGTGTCGTCGAAAAGCTGGACCCTTTGCACCTGTTGTTCGCTCATGGCTACTTCAGCTTCTCCCTTAAGAACACCACCGTCTTGCCGATTATCCTGTTGACCTTGCTCCTGGAAAGTTTCAGCTTGGACGCGATCTCCTTCTGGCTAAGGTCCTGGTCAAAGAAAAGGCTTATGACCCTCTGGTCCGTATCGGGAAGATCGGACAGCGACTTCTTGAGCCTGGACCTCAGTTCCGAGAATTCCAATTCTTCGGCGGGAGTTTTTTCGGCGGACACGTTTATTTCCATGCCGGAATCCTGCGCGGATTCAAGCGACATGAGATACATGAGCGCGGAGGCGGAGACTATCTTCCTTATCTTTGTTACGGCTTTCTTGAAATCTTCTTCGGATATCTCTTTCTTTTCGTATGACTTCTCTCTTCTTCCTTTCCCTTTGCTCCTTTTTTTGTGAGAGCGGAATAGCCGTTCTTGGCAACATCCCTTATCATTACCTGGACCCTGTAAGGGACCGGGTTGTAATTCTTCAGGCCGTCGAGTATCTCCCCCCTTATCCTGTAAGAAGCGTACGTCTCGAACTTCACTCCTCTGTTCTTATCAAAACTTTTCCACGCCTTCATCAGCCCCACGGTGCCGTCGGCCACTAGGTCGTTGTAATCTATGCTGGGAGGAAGACCCTTGCTGGAAACGATGGACGCGATGGAATGCACCAGGGGCATGTACATTTCCGCCATCTTTATCGGCATGTCCTCTTCGGTCTTTATCGGTTTCATTGTTTTTTTCTTTAATGCCATCATTGCATCAACAATTTCTCAAATCCGAACGATTTGTCGCCAGCTATCTCGCTGGATATCTTGGACATCATGATATCGTTATAAAGGTTGTCGGAAAAAAGCCCCAGGCTTCCTTCCTCGCCGAACATCTCGCTCTGCCCCTTGTAGACCTCTTTCAATATCTGGGCCACGAAAACCGACGCGAATTCCTTTTGCGCGTCAGCCTTTGTGCGCACATTATTGTTGACGCTTATGTTGGAGCCGATAGCGTAAAGCGGATCTATTCCTGTTATCTGTTCCATCACATCACCTCTATGTCTGCCGATATTGCGCCCGAAGATTTTATTGCCTGGATTATCGCCACAAGGTCGGCTGGCTTTACGCCTATCGCGTTAAGCGAAGAGACCAGATCAGACATTGTCGCGCCCCCCGCAATTGTGGAGACGGTGACATTTGTGCCGCTAAGAGAAACTGCCACGGGGGCTATCCTCACGTTCTCTCCCATCACGATGACCCCTGTCTGTTCGTTTATAACGATCTTCGCCACAGTATCCGGAACAATGCTGAGGTTCTCGACCCGTGCAATGAAAGCCACCTGGTCTCCCGAAGAATCCATGGACGCGACGATGGTTGCCGCGTCCCTCGCCCTCGCGGAGATCCCGGCATCGTTCATCGCGCTCACGATCCTTGTTGCGGTCGTGTAATCGGGATTATCCAGCACTATGGAAATAAAATTGTCGCCGACGGAAACAGGAACGTCTTTTTCAACTATGCCGCCGCCTGTTATGCGGCCGACGTCGGTCTGTCTTTTCTCCACCACGACGGAAACGTCCATGTCGCTTGTCGAAATACCCAGCGCGACCGGCCCCTGCGCAACAGCGTAAACGTTGTCATCGGGTCCCTGAAGCGGCGTCATGAGGAGAGTTCCTCCCATCAGCGATGTCGCGTCGCCGAGAGAAGATACAGTAACATCGATCTTCTGTCCTGCCCTAACATAAGGAGGCAGTTTCGCGGTGACCATTACGGCCGCGACGTTGCGGGATTTGAATTCCTGGTCCTGCGGAGCGATGCCCATTCTGGAGAGAAGATTTGTCAACGCCTGCCTGGTGAATCCGGTCTGGATGGTGTCGCCCGTGTTCTTAAGTCCCACCACGAGCCCGAATCCCATAAGCTGGTTGTCCCTGGCTTCCAGAACGTGCGCTATGTCCTTAAGCCTTACTGCCGGCGATGCGGCAAATGCAAAGTTAAAAAGGAAAAATGAAAAAATAAGGAAAGACATTATAATGACGCGCGAAGCGCTCATCAACTTTGCACTTTTCATTTTAAATTTAAAATTTCCCATTAGAATATCCAGTTGAAGAAGCGGGTGAACCATCCCGGATTTTCCGCGTCCCCGACCACTCCCTTCCCCTTCACCGAAACCTGCGCGTCAGCCACCTGATAAGAGAATATCGTGTTCTGAAGGCTTACGTCCTTCGGTCTTATGATGCCGGATATCGATATCGTCTGAGTTTCGCCGTTAACTTCCACTTTGTGATCGCCCTCGATGTAAAGATTCCCGTTGGCCATCACCTTTATGACGACGGACGCAACCTTTGCCGTAACGCTGTTGCTCCTGGTCGTGGAGCCAGAGCCTTTATAAGTGCTTCCGCCAGATCCGGTAACGTTCTTGCTGGGATGATAAAAAGAAGCCAGGCTTGAACTGAAAGCAAGCCCCAGTGAATCGTTCGCGTTCGTGTCCGTCTCGCCTTTCGTCACAGCTGAAGTGGATTCATTTATCAGGACCGTAACGACATCCCCCACTTTGAAAGACTTGCTTACCGAATAAGGCGACGTGCTTGAGTCTGGTCCAGATGGAATCCGCAAAAGCAAATGAAAAATTTAAAATGAAAAATGAAAAAATAAGGAGGAACATTATTATGACGCGTGTAGCGCACAACATATTTGCACTTTTCATTTTACATTTTGCCTTCATCTTTTCTTGTTCCTTTCGTTGACGAGAACGATCTTCGGTTTCAGCTTTTTTGCTTCTTTGTCGTCGACTAACGCATAAGCTATCACGATGACCTTGTCGCCCTTGTTCGCCAGTCTTGCCGCGGCGCCGTTCACGCAAACTTCCCCTCCGCGGCCTTCTATCACATATGTCTCGAACCTGGCGCCGTTATTGACGTCCACCACCTGGACCTTTTCGCCAGGCAGGATGTCCGCCGCCTTGATAAGCGCCCTGTCTATGGTTATGCTGCCGGCGTAGTCCACGTTCGTATCGGTGACCGTCAGCCGGTGAAGTTTCGACTTCAGCATTGTCCTCATCATTTTACCGTCACCTCGCCCGTGCCCGTTATGACCGCGATGACCTCTTTCCCCGAGCGGGAATTCCTCACTCTTATTTGCGCTCCCATCAGGCCGTCCTCCAGCGCAATGCCGTCGGCCTCCACCGAGATGTCATCATTGAAAGCCTTTATGGTGACCGCATCGTTCTTCTTTATCAGGGGTTTTTCCTTGATCATGTATTCGTAAATCGGATTGTCCATCGGTATGAAAGTCTTTGCTTCTTTCCCGAGAACGATATTTATGTCCTTTATGGCCTGCGAATTCAAGGTGGCAATGTCCCTTACCTGCACGGCCGCTTCCGTAGTGCCTATTATGTCGCCTCTCTTCAGGCGCTTTGTAGCTATGACGATATTGTCATATACCGACACCTTTGTCCTGATGAACAATTTTTCTTTCGGTTCGCCGTCCACCACTACCTGTATGGGGATTATTATGTTGCCTATCGGTTTGAAATCCGGATACAACTCCGCGACCACGAAGGTCACGGTACCGCTCCTGCCCTTCAGGGAATTGAATGTCTTGTCCGCGTATTTGTATTCTACTTCGATCCTCTTGCCCTCATAAGAAGCATCCTTGCTTACAAGATATCGGATTATCGCGCTCGTTATCCTGCTGGAGATGTCATTCTTGACGGTAACGGCATAAGCGGAGGAAGAAAAGACCGCCGCCAGCACCATCAAGGATATTATAAGTTTATTAAGCTTCATCGTTCATCCTTCCGCTGTTCTTTCTATTGCTTCATGCTGTTCACGGAAGAGAGCATGCCATCGTAGCTCTGCACCGCTTTTGATACCGTGTCGAATATACGCTGGACCATTACCATGCGCATCATTTCCGAGATCACGTCCACGTTCGAGCTTTCAAGGGAGTACTGGTTTATCGACCCGAAGCCTTCCGTGTTGGCCGTTCCGTATATCGGGTCGCCCGAAGACGGAGTATCCTTGTACATGTTCTGGCCCAGGCTCCGCAGTCCTTCCGTATTATTGAACCTGATAATTGGGATCTGTCCCACGTCCTGCATTTCGCTGCTGTTATTCAGAGTGACCGAGACCGTGCCGTCCTGTTTTATCAATACCTTTGTAGCTCCCTGCGGAATGGTTATTGCGGGATCGAGCCTGTTGCCGTTCGGATCAACCAGAGCGCCTTCATTGTCGATGTGCAGATTGCCAGCTCTGCTGTAAGCAAAGCTCTCGTCCGGCATCTTGAACTGGAAAAATCCGTCGCCCTCTATCGCGAGGTCGAGCGGATTGTTGGTTATTTCCATTGTCCCCTGAGAGAAATCTTTCGGGGTCGCGGCTATGCGCACGCCTGTTCCGTATTCATTCGCGCCGAATGGCGGCGTTACGCCCTGAGCGGCCATCTGGTCCCTCAGTTCCGAAGAGAATGTTTTCTCGATCGTAAAGAGGCTCTCCTTTTCGGTGCGGCCTTTCTTGAAAGCCACCGTTTTCGCATTGGCAAGGTTGTTCGTGATGTCCACCATCTCGTCCTGAAGCACGTTCAGTCCTGAAGCTGCTACATAAAGCGGTTCGAACATGATTACTCCTCCTTTATTATTGCGCCGTCCGGCCCATGTCGAGCGCGCGCGTGAACATTGTTTCCCTGCTGGTTACTACCTTTGCGTTGGTCTGGTACAGCCTGTTAAGATAAATAAGGTTCATCGTTTCTTCGATAACGTTGGAATTCGAAGCCTCCACGTATCCGCTCACGATCCTCGGCGCGTCATTGATGGCGATCTGCGCATTGTCATCCGCTTTGAAAAGAGCGCCGGTAACTGGCAGAAGAGATGATGTGTCATTAAAATTGACCACCTTGAGAGTGTTCATTTCCTGGCCGTTGACCATAACCTTCCCCTCGTTCGTGAATTCTATCTTGTCTCCCGGCTGGACCATTATCGGTCCGCCAAGTCCCATGACAGGATAATCGCCCGCCACAGAAAGGAGCCTGCCGTTCTGGTCCAGCACAAATCGGCCGTCCCTTGTGTATCTTTCGCCCTGCGGCGTTTGAACGGCAAAAAATCCTTCGCCGCCTATGGCAACGTCAAGATTGTTTCCCGTCCTTAGAAGAGTTCCCGGAGTTTGATCGTAGTGTACGCCTTCGATCTGGGGTACCGATGTGCTGGATCTGACCTGTGCTTGTTCCAAATAGGTAGGAAAGGCTTTAATGACAACATCTGATTTCCTGTATCCAGGCGTCTCGGAGTTAACAACGTTGTTCATAAGAGCCTTGACTTTTGCGTCCGCTCCTTCAATCCCCGCACCTCCGACTTCGAGGATCTTATCAACCATTTTATCAGCTCCTAATCGACAGACCTTTTATAAGGATTATAGGCAAAATTACGGGAAAAATCAAGAGGTTTTAACCTCTCGAATTGATACTTCTCGAATAACTCGAATTACCAGTTCCCTGATCGCTCGAATATTCTCAAATTTACGCTGATCTTCGCGATCTCAGATCAATTCGTGTTCATTCGTGTAAATTCGCGCAGATTGGCGGATTCGAGTTCTTGATATTCGCGTAATTCGCGAAACCACTAAAGCATACGAATAATTATTCGCGAGAAAACATCCTATCGTTAAGGTAAAGACATGATCGTGGTTAAGTGTTATCGTTCTTCTCGAGCTCTTTTCATCAGCTTTTCGCGCTTCTCCGCCATCTTGTCCAGCTTGTAAACAAAGAAGAGGACTTCGGCGACAAGAACGTAAAGCTGCGCGGGGATCTCCGTGTCGATCTCAAGTTTTGCCAGCATCGTGGCAAGGTCTCTGTTCTCGTAAAGAGGTATCTTGTTCTCCTCCGCGACACGGAGTATTTCGTCGGCGATCGCTCCGCGTCCGGAAGCCAAAATGAGTGGGGCTTTGTCCATCTCCACGTCGTACCGCACTGCGACAGCGGTCCTCCGTGGTTGAGGTTGTTTTTCTTTTTCTGCCATCATGCGTCCACGTCTATCTTCATCAGGTCCTCTATGCCGAGGAACGGGATGAGGAACGGTTTGATCGCGCACATGGACGGGTTGACCGTGACCTGCATCTTTGAAGCGTTGAAATCTTTATCGGACAGCGCCTTCGCAAGGTCCTTCGAGTTGGATGCCACAAGAGATTTGATCTCATCGTTGTTGGTGTTGAAAAGGAATTCGATGTTCTTGTCCTTTACCGTCATCTTTACCGCTATCCGTCCCATGTTAAGCGTCTCGAACGACATGATGATGGTGGTATCGTTCGGGTCGATCTTCTTTCCGCCTTCCTTTTCGCTCCTCTTGATTATCATGTCCACTGTAGTGGGCGGCTTGACCTGGGCGTTCGGGATCTGATAGTAGGAATAATTCACGTCGGGCCGCGATGATTGTTTTGACAGCATGGCCTGCGCGACAAGATTCTGCTCCACCTGGTCCAGCCTGTTCGATGTCGCGTTGAGAGTGGATTCGATTATCTGTCCTTCCGCGCTGTCGGGCAGGTTCTTTTTCTCGGGAATGCCGTCCAGCAGCGCCTTTAGCGCCCTGACATTGCTGGAGAGGTCCGCTCTTCCCGCCGAACCTTTGCCGGAAAATTTATATTTGCTCGGCAGGCCGTCCATTTCCTCGTTGAACTGCGCAAGCACGCCGGCAAGCTGTGATATCAGCTGCGGGCTCATGATGTTCTGTCCCATGGACAATGCCGCAAGAAGATCGGTGACGTTGCCTTTCAGGGAAATGATCTGCGAAGCAAGCTGCGGATTCTCCGCCAGGAACTTGCCCAGAGTCTTGGCTGCGGCAGGAAAGTCGACGCCTTTCATGAGAAGAAGAACTCCGGCTTCCAGCATTGTCTGGCTCGTGTCGCCGCCAACCATGGAAGAAAGCATGGAGAAATTGGAACTGGATATCTCGACCCCGTAGCGCAGCATCAGCGTCGCCATGTTCCTGTTCGTTTCGGTGTCGGCTATGTTCTGCGAGACCAGAAGTTCAGCTATGTCGGCCTGCGTATACTGTCTGGACTGCTGCCCTCTTTCAATGGCCTGGGCCGCAGCTTTTATCTGCGCGACTTCCTGCGGTGATTGAGCCGCCTTCGCGGCCTGTTGAGCGGCCTGGGTCTGTGTTTGCGCCGATGTCTGTTGTGTTTGTGACGTGGAGGTAGGTTTTCCGGTAGGCCATATTACAGGCCTTCCCGGATGCAGGCTTCCGCCCGACGTTGTCATGTCATCAGCCATGATATCCTCCTCAAAAAATAATATACTTCGGGAGAGCAAAAGTCAACGCGGCTTTTCTTCCCAATCTACTTATCGTGAGCAGGACGAGAAAACTTGCATGGCTCACCTCACCCCGTCTCGATTACGCTCGCTACCCCTGTCACCGGCACTTACCGATTGCAAAATTTTTATCAAAAAAGACCTTTCTTCTCTCACTTTCTTTGTCTTGATACAAAGAAAGTGACCCTCCAGAGGCGGGCAGGCAAAGAAAAATCAAGGCGCCCAGATTGGCTGACTGGTTTGCCGGAGTCACTTTCAGATCTGGCTCGCCATGACTGTTGGTAACCATGGTTATCTCATTCCGGATTGTGTTTTTTTCTTTCCTTGCGCGCAAACGAGGCCCGAAGCCTGATGAGGGCACGAGTCTTGTGCGCTGAAAGGGGGATACGTAAGGGAATCCCCCCCTTACGCCAGCTTTCTTTGCTCCACTTCTTTCCTGCCTGCCGGCAGGCAGGTCTGGCAAAAGAAAGTGGAAAATACTTTATGCCTTAAGAATATTTCAAGAGAGGAAAAACTACCGCGTTATCAAAAGCGCGAATAATGATGGTATCGACCGGAGCGCGTCGATCAATAAATAAACAAGCCCGATCGCGAACCAAATGGCAGTAAAGATCACCGAAATGAATCTCGGATTCAATTTTAATAATGTCTTTTTCAAGAGTGAGGTGATATTAAGGTAAATAAGCACGACAACCGGTATCAGGAGATATAAAAGAGCCCAGATGCCAAATTCCATCCCTTTCAGTTTTATCAGCCATATGATGATCCAGATGAAGGAGTAGACCGAAAAGAGAAGCCATCTAAGCGACCACAGAGAGAAATAATCCCCGAACCCTCTGAACTCATCGATCTTATTCATCAGATCTTTTTTCCTGCCGTGATGGTGGCCGGGCTTTACGGTGAGCTTCAAACGGTTCTCTATTTCGTAAATGCTCTCTGTCGCGGTCTGTGAATGCTTTCCCAGCCTGTCAAAGCCCGCGTGCCAGAACAAAAAGAGGATGATCCCCATGATGCCGACCGGAATGATATATTCAGGCCTAGTCCTTAATTCCACGAGCGCGAGCCTGAACATATATATGGAGAGCGGGATGACGACCGCGCCTACCGCCCACGCGAGAGTGTCATAATGCCTGCGGCGTTCTTCGGTTATCTTGTAGATCGCGAGGAGTTCCTGCTTTTCTTCGGAGCCTAATATTTTTTGCTCTTCTTCCATAGTGATCCTTTATGGATAAAGCAGATGGCTATTGGATATATACGATGTCCTGTTACTTCTTCTTTGCTTCCGGAGCCGCGCCTTTTGCCGGTGCTGCCGCAGGAGCTGCGCCTTTTCCAGCTGGAGCCGGAGCGCCTTTTGCGGCCGGAGCCGCAGCGCCCTTCGCGGATGCCGCTTCCTTGCCTGCGGGAGCCGCAGCGCCTGGAGCCGCCGCGCCGCCTTCAGGTGGAACAGCCTGGCCCGTTACTTCCGGAGCGACTATCGGAGCCACTTCAACTTCTTCCTTGCTCGGCGCCGATATGTTCACGATTATCTCCGTCGGTAAGGTAACGAACGTAACGCCTTTAGGAACTTTCAGGTCGGACACATGAAGTCCCTGGCCGATCTTGAGCGGAGAAACGTCAGCTTCGAATTTGTCCGGTATGATGTCAGGCAGGCATTTTATCTCCACTTCCCTAACTCCGTGGACAAGTATGCCACCGTCCATTTTCACGCCGGTGGATTCTCCGTGCAGGATAACAGGCACTTTCACTTTTATCTCTGCCGTCATATTGATCTTGTAGAAATCCACGTGGAGAATGGAATCGTGGATGTAATCTCTCATGATGTCGTGGGTCAGCACGGGAATGATCTCCGATTTGCCGTCATTCGATACCTTCAGGTTGATGATGACGTTATGGCCCGCTTTTGAGCTTATGGCCTTGGCGAACTTCTTTGCGTCAACTTCAACGGAAAGGGATTCCATTCCCTGGCCGTAAACGATGGCGGGGATCAAACCGGCAAGGCGCGAATTCCTTGAACGCGCCGTTCCGGACTTTTCTCTTTTTTTAGCTTCTAGTTCTATCTTTTCCATTGCGTTACCTCAAAACACAAGTCAAAAGTATATCATACGGGGAAGAAACACTCAACCACTAATTACCTTTTTCCCTTTCACCAGATACACGTTGTCCCTGTACCATTTCAATATTTCCCTGGCGATGTAAGCTGTTACCCTGTCGCCGTGCTCGCCGTGCTCGACAAACGATATTATGACTATCTGGGGATCCGTGTTCGGCGCGAAGCACATGAACCAAGCGTGCGGATTGCCGGGATTCTCAGCGGTGCCGGTCTTTCCGGCGGCAGGCATATCTTTCACTTCAGCGGCTATGCCCGTCCCGCGCCTTACCACTTCCCTCAGCGTGTTCCTCAATAGCTCCGCGTTCTTCTGCGATATCGGTATCTCGCCTATTTCCTTTATTTTATATTTGAACAGCTCCCTGCCGTCCCTCGAATCAATTTCCGAAACAACGTGCGGGACAAAACGTTTTGATGTCGCGATGGTGCCGTACACGTTGGCCATCTGGATGGGTGTGACCATAAGAAAGCCCTGCCCTATCCCGAAGTTTATTGAATCTCCCTTGACCCAGACATCGTGATAGACCCTTTTCTTCCATTCCTCCGTGGGGACAAGGCCTGCAAGTTCTCCGGGAAGGTCGATGCCGGTACGCTGGCCAAGCCCGTAATCGCATGAATACTTCGACAGGATGGCCGGCCCGTTCAAAAGCCCAAGATTGTAGAACACCACATCGCACGACTGGACAAGGCCTTCGAGTATATTGAGCTTGCCGTGACCCGTCTTTTTCCAGCAATCCGCTCTCCTGTTGCCGAGGATGAAATAACCTTTGCAGTCGAAGATGTCGTCAAGCGTGGCGGTGCCCTCCTGAAGAGTGGCGGAAAGATTTATCGCCTTGAAAGTTGAACCCGGCGGATAAGTTGAAAGCGCCCTGTTAAGGAAAGGATGGCCT
This sequence comes from uncultured bacterium, assembly GCA_963727815.1. GTDB lineage: Bacteria > Margulisbacteria > WOR-1 > CAVSGV01 > CAVSGV01 > CAVSGV01. Next base: position 111,095 of record CAVSGV010000005.1, on the reverse strand, counting down.
TCCTTGTCCATGCGCGCCCATTCGCGGTTGTCCATAGGCGCGGCAAAAATGTTCGGGTCGTAGCTCGGGTGGCTGGCCATCGCGAGGATATTCCCGTTGCGCGGGTCCATAACGATGACGGCGCCGTTCTTTCCTTCCAAATTCTTTTCGACAAGTTTTTGCAGGTCGAGGTCGATGGTCAATTTCATGTCCGCTCCGGGGATCGGGTCCTGCGCTCCCACGGTCCTGACGGGCCTGCCGTTGACATCTATCTCAAGCTGCTGGCCTCCATCGGTCCCGCGCAGGTATTTATCGTATGTATCCTCCACGCCTTCCTTGCCGATCATGTCCTTAAGGTTGTATCCCTGGTCCCTCAGGTCGTTCAACTCTTCTTTTGTTATTTCGCCGACGTAGCCCAAAACCTGGGCCGCGAGGTTCTTGTAAGGATAATATCTTACCGGCCTTACGTTGATGACAACGCCGGTAAGACTGTGCTGGCGCTCTTCCAGCGCGGTAACGGTCCTTATGGAGAGATCGTCTTTAACGAGGATGGGCTCGAACGGCCTGGAGCGGTTGTCCTGGATCTTTTTCATTATCTGGCTGCTCGGTATGTCCACTATCCTTGAGACGATGGAAAGCACGTTATCAAGCTTTTCCGGATCATCGACGCTGCTGGGGAAAAAATAAACGGAAAAGATGGCCCTGTTAGCCACGATGACCCTGCCGTTCCTGTCGTATATTATCCCTCTGGGCGCGAGCATGGGGATGGTCCTGGTAGTATTCTCTTTTGAAAGCGTCGAGTAGGTGGAATGTTCGAGTATTTGAAGCTGCCACAGCCTGCCGAAAAGGACAACAAAGACGACGAACAGCGCCGCAATAAAAAGACGCGACTGCTTTTCCCTGTCCATGTTAGTCTGTCACCGCTCTTGAGGCGGCTCTGACGACCGGGAAAAGCAGAGGAGCAAGCACGCTGTTGAAGACGCAGGATATTATGAGCGTGACGATAAGAACGAACGGCGATGCAAGCGGCTTTCCAAAAAAGAAGAAAAGTATGACAAGCTCAAGAAGGAAGTTCGTGACGGTTGCGACGAAGACAGCGGAGACGGCAATGGTCTCTTCCGTCCCGAGCACGCTCTCCTTGAAAGTCCCCACAAGGAACCCGAGGATCGCTCTGGAAAACGTGCTGATATAGAGAACTCCGCCGAGTATGTCCTGGATGAAACCGAAAAGGAATCCGGCCGTGAAACCCTGTTCCGCCCCGTAAGTCACGGCGAAAAGCGTAGTGACGATGAGCGGCAGGTCGGCCCTGACGCCGAAAACGGTGAATCTGGATATGACTATCACCTGCAGAAGATATACCCCGATCAGCATTAGAATGAGTTTTAGCGCTTTCATATTACCTGGCTACTACGAAGATCTTGTCGAGCCTGGAGAAGTTTACCGACGGACCGACATCCACTTTCTGGAATATGTCGTAATCCTTTTTGTTGACGGACTGCACGTAACCCACCAGGATGCCTTTCGGGAATATGTCGCTCATGCCCGACGTTATTATCTTGTCGCCTATCTTCAGCGCCGCGGTCGCCGACATGTATTTGATCTTCACCGGACCGATGGAATTTCCGGACGCTATCCCCATGTCCCCCGTTTCAGAATCGATGACCGATATCGCGGAAGTGGGGTCCGTTATCAGAAGGACCTTTGATGAGAACTGTGAGACCTCGAAGACCCGCCCCACCAGACCTTCTGAATTTATGACCGCGCTGTCGGCGGAGACATGATCCGCGGAACCCCGGTTTATCTCCACCATCTCGAACCAGTTGTTGCTGCTGCGCCCGATTATTTCTGCGGCGATGAGTCCGGGAATGTAGCTTCTCGACCGGAAATTAAGCGCGTCCCTCAGTCTTTCGTTCTCCCGGGCGGTATCCTCAACAAGCACTTCTTTCGCCCTGTATTCAGCTATCTCGGCTTTCAGGATATCGTTCTCCTTCTGGATGCCTTTCAGGCGGAAAAAATTGTAAACGCCCGAAGTGGTCCCGCTGTATACCGCGTTGCCGGCATACTTGAAAGGAAAAATGACGTCGTTGGCAATGATCTTTGCCGCATGGAGAAGCCTGAACTTTTTTGCGGCCGGAGTATTAAGGGCGACTATGACGATGAAAAAGACAACTATCCAAAAATAAATGCTTTTCCTTCTTCCATCGTCATGATAATACATGGTTTCCTATCAGCGTCAGACCCCTTTTTTCGAAGTGATGAGAACTTTCTTCAGGGTCTCAAGCTCATCTAGCACCTTGCCGCATCCGTAAACGACGCAGGACATCGGGTCGTCGACGACGTAAACGGACATGTCCGTCTCCTGGCTTAAATGCTTGTCCAATCCTCTTAACAGCGAACCTCCACCGGCCATGACGATGCCCCTGTCTATGATGTCAGCGGCAAGCTCGGGCGGCGTTTTCTCAAGCGTCATCCTGACGGCATCAACTATGGTAGCTATCGGCTCTGACAGAGCGTCGCGCACCTCGGAAGACGTAAGCGTCAATGTTTTCGGGAGTCCAGTCACCAGGTCGCGCCCCCGGACCTCGACGGTCCTTTCTTCTCCGAGAGGATACGCGGAACCGATGTCTATCTTTATCTGCTCGGCCGTTCTTTCACCGATGAGCAGGTTGTAATTTTTCCTGCAATGAGCGACTATCGCTTCATCCATTTCATCGCCCGCGACCCTGATGGATTTTGAAACGACTATGCCGCCAAGCGCCAGTACTGCTACTTCTGTCGTGCCGCCGCCTATGTCGATGATCATCGATCCTGCGGGTTCGGAAACCGGAAGGTTCGCGCCGATGGCCGCCGCCATGGGTTCTTCGATGAGATATGCTTCCCTCGCGCCTGCGTGCATCGCGGCATCAAGGACCGCTCTTTTTTCCACGCCCGTGATCCCGGATGGAACTCCGATAACTATTCTGGGACGAACGAAGGCCGTCCTGTTGTGGCTCTTGCTGATGAAATGTCTCAGCATCATTTCCGTTACCTCGAAGTCGGCTATTACGCCGTCCCTCATCGGACGAACGGCTATGATGTTCCCGGGGTCCTTCCAAGCATTCCCTTCGCTTCATTGCCGATGGCGATGACCTTGCCTTTTTCCTTTTCGATTGCGACAACGGAAGGCTCGCAAAGAATTATTCCCTCGCCTTTCGCGTAGACAAGCGTCGTGGCCGTGCCGAGATCGATGCCCAGGTCCCTTGAAAAATAGCCGAAAACAAAATCATAGAAACTCATTTTACTCGTTCCTCCTAATCCCATTTATGGGAAATGAATATTCTGAGGGAGTTACTCTACTATCACTTCAGAGGTAAAACCCTTATTCTTCAATTTTAAAACAATTGGCGAAGCCTGCGCCTGAGAAGCGAATGCCCCGGCCTGCACCCTATAATCTGAACCTATCTTCCTTACGTAGGAAGCGAACCCGCTTTTCTTAAGCTGGGAGACAAGCTGGCTTGCTTCGGTAGGCGTCCTGTAATTGCCGACTATGATCTTGTAGAATCTTGCGCCCTTTGACCCTGCGGTCTTTATCACGGGTGATTTGCGGATGCTCTTGAGCTTTTTGGCTGCCGCCACTTTCTTTGCGGCCACCGGCCTGGGAAGTCCGTTCTTTTTTTCAATGGCCTTTATCTCTTTTGCTTTCGGGGCGATGACCGGCTCTTCGTTAAGGGGTTCTTCATTCACGGGCGTCGCTTTCTCAAGTTCGGCAGTGGATATGGGCCTGGGCGCCTGCAGTGGCATCTCGGCCGTTGGGAGGTTCTTCACCGGCGGGACCAGCACTTTTTTGCCGATGAGGAAAGAGATCCAGAAACTTCCGACAACTATCGCGACAAGGAGAAGTCCCACAAAAATGTTCTTCACGAAATCTCCTCCTTCGGATTTGCGGATATCGCCGGCAACGCCCCTTTCATTATAAGAAGGTTCGTTGTCTGAATTGGCCAGGTCGTCGATTATCCGTTTTTGCGCGAAGTCGGTATCCCTGAGCAAGTCCCTTAGATCTTTTCTTTCACCCATTTCAAGGGGAATTATACGGAAAAACGGGGTTTACGTCAAGATATAAAAACAGGCACTGTACCATTTGATCCTATGTGAAACGATCCTGTTTTTTAATTATATGCTTTCCTGGGTTTGATGATGCACGCGAAATCCAGGTCGTGTTCCTGCGTGAACTTATACAACAGCAGACGTTTGCCGCCAGTGGGTTTTTTTACCTGTTCATGCGCATCTTCGCCAAGACTCACGTCGTATTTCAGCAAATATTCGGAAGAGTTATTTTCTATCTGCACTGTCCTGCTGACGCCAAAAACAAGCCCGGGAACCTCTTTAGCAAGCCTCGCGATAAATCCATTGTCCCCATTAAATATCGCCTTTCGGACCAGGAGTGCATCAGCGGCTCCAGTCATCCTATTATGTCCCTTGCCGGGCTGCAAATGCAGCTGGGCGCCAAGGACCAGCACCGAACCATGGTCATTCAAAGTTTGTCGCTCCAGTACAAAATTGAAAAGAAAAGCCGCATGTTTTCTGTAAGAGCCGTCGCTCATCGGCAGGTCCATTTCGGCAAGAAGTCTGTTATCAAAGATCCCCGAATGGTAGGTCTTTATCGTCAGTTTATCCAGGGCTTGCAGCAAAGAACATATCCGGCTCTCCCCTATGCCGCCCATCGCCATGCCGTCAGCGCTTACCATTAATATCCCTTTGCTAGCTTCAATCATTTTTCGTTCCTCCTCATAATCTCCGTTCAACGCAACATTAGATTATCGTCACATCTACTGGGGAATTTCAGTTTTTCCGGAATTTGGAAAGGAGGGCCAGGATTCAGATGCGTGAGCTAAGATAATCCCCCACAAGGTACAACGAGCCGGTGATACATATCGGAGACTTTTGAGCTTTAGCAGCTTTCAAAGCAGACCTGATGTCCTTTTCAATTACAGCTTTTGGTCCTATCAATTTTGCCAATTCTTCTTTTTCGACAGCTCCGGGATTGGTCGACCTCACAACATAGAATCGCTCCGCGATATTCTTGATGACCTTGATATATCCCTTGATATCCTTATTCCGCTGCATCCCGATGATGAAAGTGAACTTTTTATGATAACTTGAAAGATATGATACCAGAGCCTTTGCTCCGGCGGGGTTGTGGGCGCCGTCGAGAATGATCAACGGCTTACGGCTGACAACTTGTAATCGTCCCGGCCATCGGACCGAATCCAATCCATTAACAACAGCTCGATGATTAATATCATATCCGTTCTTACGGAGTTCATCGATCGCCGCCAATGCTATCGATGTATTTATTATCTGATGTTTCCCCTCGAGTGGAGATTTGATCGATCTTCCTGTTTTGGCAGATATAAATTTCGATCTCTTTTCTTTTGCGATCTTCCTGATGACATCGAGACCTTTCGTCGGGCCGACGACCACCGGAACGCCGCTCTTGATTATTCCGGCTTTTTCTTTTGCTATCGAGGATATCGAATTGCCCAGGACGTCCATGTGGTCGTAATCGATGTTGGTGATGACCGATAATATCGGCGTGATGACGTTCGTCGCATCAAGCCGTCCGCCAAGCCCGACCTCGATAATGGCGATATCAACTTTTTCGTTCGCCATCAGAAGGAATGCCGCCGCCGTCAGGACTTCAAATTCGGTCAGATCGTTGTGGGAAAGTTTGTCGATCGCTTTTTTTACTTCTTTGACCGCTCCCGCGAATTTCGCTCTGGAAACGTCCTTTTCGTTAACTCTTATCCTTTCGGTGTAATCGACGAGATGAGGCGAAGTGTAGAGGCCTGTTTTGTATCCGGCTTTTGTGAGGATCGCTGATAACATCGCCGCTACAGAGCCTTTCCCGTTCGTGCCGGCAACGTGGACGGAAATAAACCGGTCCTGCGGATCACCCAGTTGAAAGAGAATGTTCTCGGTCCTTTCAAGACCGAGCCTCATGCCCCGCTTCTGGAAGCTCTCAAGATATTTGATGGCGCTCGCGTATTTCATTTATGTGATCAGCTTGAACAGGAAACTGATGAAGTCCATCAGGAAATAGGATGTCGGGGGAAATATCAATATGAATATCAAAATGAAGAAACCATACTGCTCAAAGACCCTCCGCACCTCGTACGGCAGGAACGGCTCAAGTATGTGCGACCCGTCAAGCGGCGGTATCGGTAAAAGATTGAAAACGGCCAGCGCCAGATTGATATATATGAAATTTGACATAATGAAGACCATGTAGCCGTTCAAGACGAGCTGAGGCGGCAGGAATCTCAGAGCGACCGCCGCTATCCAGGCCAGAAGAAAATTTGAGAGCGGCCCGGCAAATGAGACCAGCATCTCTCCTCTCGCGGGATTGCTGAAATTATACGGGTTGATGGGCACGGGCTTTGCCCAGCCGAACCTTATCAGAAGCAGGCAGAGGAAGCCGATGGGATCGATGTGCTTTATCGGATTCAGCGTCAGTCGGCCCGCAAGTCTGGGCGTCGGGTCGCCAAGCATGACCGCCACCAGCGCGTGAGAGAACTCATGCACCGTTATCACGACAAGGATTATCGCGACAAGAACAAGCAACGATATAAAACCCATTAAGCTCATATTATCCCCTCGGATGGGCCGAATGATATATTTTCTTCAGCCTCTCCCTGCTGACGCTGGTGTATATCTGGGTCGTGGAAATGTCGCTGTGGCCCAGCATTTCCTGGACGGAACGCAGGTCGGCGCCTTTCTCAAGCAGGTGCGTCGCGAACGAATGCCTCAGAGTGTGCGTCGTCGCGCTGCCTCTTACTCCGGACAATTTAACATATTTTTTCACGATAAACCATAATCCCTGTCTGGTAAGATGTTTGCCGTGGTTGTCGAGGAAAAGAACATCAGCTTCGATCTTCGGCCTGTCCTTGCCGATGTAATCCTTGAGCGCGGCCACTGCTGCAGCGCCAACCGGAACTATCCTTTCCTTCCCGCCCTTGCCGAAACATTTGACAAAACCCACGTCCATGTTCACGTCGTTCAAAGAAAGAGCTATAAGCTCCGACGCTCTGAGACCTGTCGCATACAATAATTCCATGATGGCTTTGTCGCGCGATGATTTCGGGGTCTCGACCAGTATCTTGGCCTCGTTCATTGAAAGCGCCTTGGGAAGTTTCTTGCTTTTTTTTGGCAGGCGGATGTCGGAGGTCGGGTTGGCTTTTATCTTCCCCTCCCTTATCAGATATGCAAAGAACGATTTCACCGCGGCAACGTGCCTCTCCACGCTGGACGCCTCAAGCCCCATCGCGACCAGCGACGTGACAAAAGAACTGACGATGGTCCTTGTAACGGTTTCGATGGAGCTGATCCTCATCTTCTTGAGATGGTCGTGGAAATGAAGAAGGTCCCTTTTGTACGCGGAGATAGTATTCTCGCTGTATCCGCGCTCGAACTTCAGGAAATTAAGGAACTCTTCTATTAATGTATCCATAAATTCGCCAGAAGGATGCCGATCGCTGTCTTGTTATCCTTTATCTTTCCTTGCTTGAGCATCCGGAGACATTTCCTGATCGGATAGAAATCCGTGGTGATCATCTCGTCGAAATCGGCGGCGTGCTTGTTAGATCTTTTCAGTCCGGTCGCCAGGAAGAACTTGAGGATCTCCGTGCTGTAACCGGGAGATGAGAATCCCCAGAATATTTTTTTGATCTTTCCGGCTGTGTATCCCGTTTCTTCGATGAGCTCCCGCCTCGCCCCGTCGATGTCACGCTCGCCTTTATGAACTAGGCCGGCGGGTATTTCGATCATCACCTTTTCGGCGGATTTACGGAATTGTTTTATCAATATCATCTTTTTGTCTTTGGTCACCGCGATGACAGCCACTGCGCCGGGATGCTCAACTATCTCCCTTTTTGATATCACGCCGTTCGAAAGTTTTACCGTCACGTCCTTCAGCGTCAGCATCCTGCCCTTGTGCATTATTTTCGATCTTACCGTTCGTTCGCGCATTTCACGCTCTCCTTTATGATGTTGATGACGAGCTCCGCGCCCTTTGCCATTTCATTGACAGAAACGTTCTCCTTGTTCGTGTGGACCTTGTCGGCGCCCACGCCGAGAATGAGGCACGGCATTCCGAAAGCCGCGAAGAAATTCGCGTCGCTGCCTCCGCCGGTGGCTTTTATCTTGGGTTTCAGTCCGGAATCCAGAGCGGCTTTCCTGGCGATTGCGAGAGCTTTGTGACGCTGCGGTATTTCGAAAGATCGATAGGCGGGTTTCACGTTGAAGAAAAGTTTGGCCTCGTATTTCCTGCAGGCCGCGTAAAGGACGTGTCCCATGTGGACTATCTGCCGCCTCAGTTTGTCGCGGTCGTGGCTCCTGGCCTCGCCTTTTAAAATTACGGTCTCGGGAACGATGTTGGTCGCTACACCACCTTCGATCAGACCGATGTTCGCCGTCGTTTCAAAATCGATCCTGCCCAGTTTCATCTTTGCGATCGCGGCCGATGCCACCTTGATGGCGTTTATCCCGTCTTCGGGATGGACTCCGGCGTGAGCGGCCCTTCCGACGATCTTCGCTTCGACCGAATCCTGCGACGGCGCTTTATAAATGATCTCGTCCACGTCGCCGCCGTCGAGAACAAATCCGTAATCAGATCTCAGGAATTTTTTCTCGATGAATTTCGAGCCGCACAATCCTATCTCTTCCGCAACAGTGAAAATTATGTCGATGTCCCCGTGAGGCAGTTTGTCCGACCTTATCGATCTCAATACTTCGATGATGACCGCGACGCCCGCCTTGTTGTCAGCCCCGAGTATCGTGGTCCCGTCGCTGTACACGATGCCATTCCTTACTCTGGGTTTTATATTTCCCTGATGCGTAACGGTATCGATGTGCGCATTAAGAAGTATCCGCGGCGCTCCCTTGACGTTACCTTTCAAAAAAGAATAGATATTGCCGCTGTCGCCGCCGATGTGTTTGCCGGCGTTGTCTTCGATGGTTTTCAGCCCGAGCGATGACAATTCCTTTTTGAGCAGCCTTAGAAATCCCGATTCCTTCTTTGAAGGGCTGCTGACCTTTACGTATTTGATAAAAGTTTGAAGTAATCGCCGCTTATTTATCATTTATTTCTCCACGGAAACCTGCGAATAAACTTCGCGGTTTCCTATTTATCAGGAAGCCGAGACGTTTAGTCTCAGGCTTCCTGGTTTGCATCAAAAGTGTTCAAATCCTTTGTCTTGCAATAATTTCGCTCTGCCGTTTCCGCCGATCATCACGATGTCCTTCTCCCGGATTATCTCGCCTATGACCTTCGCGCCCTTGATCTTCCCGATCCGATCTTTCGGCGCGGTCAAGACCAGGTTGTAATCTTCTCCTCCGTCCAGGCCCTGATGAAGGGTCGCCCCTTTTGCCAGCGGGATCCTCGCAATATCGATCTTCGCTCCGACCCCGCTCGACTTGCAGATCTCGATCAAACATCTTGCAAGACCGTCGCTGTTGTCGATCATGGATGTCGCGTACTTTGCCGCGTTCATTCCCTCTCTCATCATCGGTTGCGGCATCAAGTGCGCTTTTACATTCTTCCCGCGCCTGCCTTTGCTCTTTAGTTCCTGCAATCCGAGAGCGGACATTCCGACTTTTCCGATAACGGCAACTTGATCGCCGACTCTTGCGCCGCCGCGAGTCACCACTTTTCCCGCTGTCCCGTAAAGAGCGAGAGTGAAGATCAGCGCCTTCGGCGATGAAACGATATCGCCGCCGACAATGCTTACGCCGTATTTTCTGCCAACAGCGTTCATCCCGCGGTACAATTCGGTAATATCTTTTACATCTGAATCCTTCTTGAGCCCCAGAGTGACCATCGCGTAAGAAGGTTTTCCGCCCATCGCCGCGATGTCGGACAGATTCACCGCCATCAGCTTCCAGCCGATCTCAAAAAAGGAATAATATTTCAGGCTGAAGTGAACGTTCTCAACAAGCGTATCCGTCGTCAACAAAATATATTTATTCCTTGCTGGGATTTGAGATTTTGGATTTGGGATTTTAATTACAGCAGCATCATCCCCAATCCCTAGGATCACGCTCTTGTCATTAATCTTGATCGCTTTGTTGATCTCATCTATCAAGCCGAACTCGCCGATCCGTGAGACCTTCATTTTTTTCCCTTTTTGGATTCGGACATGACCTTCATCGCGCAGTATTCGCCGCACATGGTGCATGTGTCGCTCTTTTCCCTGGCAGAGCGAAGTTCCCTGATCTCGCTCGCTGTCACCGGGTCGATCGCGAGTTTTATCTGCGCATCCCAGTCGAGCGCTTTCCTGGCTTTCGCCATCTTAAGGTCCCAATCCGCGGCGCCTTTTACTCTTTTAACGATATCGCCGATGTGAGCCGCGATCCTTGATGCGATTATTCCATCCTTCACATCCTGGACGTTCGGCAGGCCAAGGTGTTCCGAAGGAGTAACGTAGCAGAGGAAATCCGCTCCAGCCGAAGCCGCCAGCGCCCCGCCTATCGCAGATGTCAGATGGTCCCATCCCGGCGCGATATCGGTCGGCAGCGGTCCCAGCACGTAGAACGGCGCGCCGTCGCACATTTTTTTCTCAAGCTTCATCTGTTCTTCTATCTGGTCGAGCGGAACGTGTCCGGGCCCTTCGATGATCACCTGAACACCGGCTTTTCGCGCTCTCTTAGCAAGCTTTCCTAATTCTTTCAGCTCTCCCATCTGAAGCATGTCGCCCGCATCGGCTATGCAGCCCGGCCTCATCCCGTCCCCAAGGCTCAAGGTCACGCCGTATTTTTTTGCGATATCGAGCAGGCGGTCGTATTGTTCGTAGAGAGGATTTTCTTTTTCTTTTACCGTCATCCACCGGAAAAGGAAAGCGCCTCCCCTGCTGACCATATCGGTGACCCTTACCTTTCCCTTCATCCTTTTCGCAAGAGCTTTTGTCACTCCGCAGTGCACCGTCATGAAATCAACTCCGGATGCGGCGTGTTTCTCGATCACCCGGAACATTATGTCATCGGTCATCTTTTCGACGGAGCCGGCCTCGATAGCAGCCTGATATATAGGAACGGTGCCCACCGGAACTGTGGACGCGTTAATGATCGCCTGCCTTATCTCGTCAAGGTCGCCGCCGGTCGAGAGGTCCATTATCGCGTCAGCCTTGTTCTTTAGGCAGACATCCACTTTTTCCAGTTCCTTGTTCATGTCGTTGGATTCTTTAGAGGTGCCGATATTGGCGTTCACTTTCGTGCGCAGACCTTTGCCAACGGCCATGGGATGGAGAGGAGAATGTATCTTGTTGTAAGGAATGGCGATCTCGCCCGATGAGAGCCCCAGCAGCAGTTTTTTTTCACTGACGCCCTCGATCTTTGATATCTGATTTATGATTTTTTTGTCGATCATAATATGATGATTTGAACTTCGAATTTAGAAATTCCTTCGGATTTCGGTATTCGATTTTCGGATTTATTTTTGTACGACTATTTCGCCCTTCCCGACAAGGTTCTTGTTCGCGACTATCTTGAAGGTGTAATCGCCGTTGGCGACCATGTTGTTGGAGCCCGTTATGCCGTTCCAGACGACCTTGTTCCATCCGCGCTTGCCGCCGTTGGTCCCTTCGTTGAACTGCATGGAATAAATGAGCGAACCGTATTTATCGTAAATGTACATGCTCGCTTCCGCGTTCGCGTTCAGCCTGTATGATATGTAGACGGGCCCGGCGATCGGGTTGAACGGGGTCGGGAATGTGGATATGTCAGCTGCCTCTATCCCTTCGGAAACCCTGAGTTCGTCCACTTCCCATGGCTCGGCTCTGTTGCCTGAAACATCCGCCGCCATTACTTTGATGTTATGTTTTCCCGGCAGGAGCGGTATCTGGTGTTTGTATTTCATCAGGCCGCCCTTGAAGCTGTCAGGAACATATTCCTTCCCGTCGATAAAAACTTTCAGGCTGTCGGGATCCACCGCGACATTGTCGCTGATGGATGCCTGTATCAGCGGTTTGGATGTTATGAACGAACCGGTGGATACCATAATGTTGTTTATGCTGACCTTGGCTATTATCGGGGGCGTCAGGTCTATCACAGTGAACGTGTCCCCGTCGCCGCCGGCATAGGCTCCCACGTTGCCCGCGTGGTCTCTCGCCCTGGCCTGGAAGTAATAAACGGTGTTGTCCTTGACCTCCACAGGGAAAGAAGGCCCGAACGTCGCGAAGGTGGTCGTGACGTCCGTCAGCCAGTTCTGCCATGCCTCTCCCGCTCCGGTCCTGAACTGAACGTCGAAAGATTTGATGCCGGATCCTCCTTTGTCATATCCTGTCCAGCTCACCGGTATGTCGTACCTGTTGAAAGCGGGCTTCAGCGCGTCAATTTTTGCATCCGGAGCGTCCACGTCGCCGAAAGCGTAGATCTTTCCGTCCGACGCGGCAATGTACATGCTGGTATCCGATATCGCCGGCGAAGCTCCCACCGAAGCTCCGGTCCCGTAACTCCAGATGTAATCTCCGGTCCTCGCGTCGAAAGCCTGGACCTTGTTCTTGTATCCCAAGCCGATGTAGACCACGTCGTTCGCGACAACGGGAGAAGAGTGATAAACGGAATCCTTTGACGCGTAAACCCATTTAAGCTGTCCCTTGAACCTGTCCATGCAGTAAAGCTTGCCGTCATACGATCCGAAATAAATACTGTCGCCGTATACCGCGGCCGAGGAATAAATTCCGCCGCCCGTCCTGTACTTCCATATCAGCTTGCCGTCATCGCAGTTAAGAGCGTACATGTTCCCGTCCCAGGAACCGACGTATAATATTTTTCCTATCACGGCGGGTGTCGCGGAGACATAATCGTCTGTCGGGAAAACCCATTTCGGCTCTCCGGTATCCTTATCAAGAGCATAGACCCTGCCGTCGGAGGAACCGAAGAAAACATTTCCCCTTGCTATCGCGGGAGAAGAATATATCGCGCCTTCGGTCTGATATTTCCATTTCATCGCGCCGCCGGTCGTCAGAGCGTAAAGGAACCCGTCCCACGATCCGAAATAAACAAGTCCGTCCAGTACCGCAGGCGAAGAAGTAATGGGATCGCCAGATTCAAAGTACCATTTTGTCGTGCCGGTATCGGCGTCAAGAGCGTAAAAGATGTGGTCGGTCGAGCCGAAATAGACTGTCCCTTTATCCACGGTCGGAGATGAGTAAATGGCGTTACCGGTCCTGTAAGCCCATCTCATGCTGCCGTTGCTCACGTCCAGGCTGTAAAGTTTCCCGTCCGACGATCCCACAAAGAGAGTTCCGGCCATTACCGCCGGGGAGGACCAAATATTGCCTCCTGTGGAAAATCCCCATTTCACGGACAGCGGCGGATTTATGAATTTTTCCGATGACAAGCCCGTGCGCGATATATCGCCGTGGAAAGTGGACCAGTCGGTATCAGCAGGCGGAGCCTCGAATTTGCTCATCGCCTTCGGCTCTTCCGCCGCTTGCGGCGCCGTAGACATGGCAAAAACGCCCCTATTCAGGAATAGGAATATCACCATCCCTACGTATACGACCTTCTTGAAACTCATCATTTTTTTACATTCTATCATACACGCACACCCCCTTCAAACAAACTCAAAACTAAAGACTTAAACTCTGATATTCATTAAAATTTTTCCATGATCTCAAGTATCTCCTTGATCTTCAGGCTTTCCTCCTTTGATTTCGAAACGCTCGAGAGGTTTTCCTTGATATAGTTCTCAAGGAAGTATCTTCCTGTTGAATCGAGAGCTTTCTTGGCCGCGGTTATCTGATTGAATATCTCGTGCGTGGGTTTCGGGTATTCCACCATGCGCAGTATGCCCTCAACCTGCCCTTTTATGCGGTTAAGGCGCCGTATCAATTCCTCTTTTTCTGAAGGTGCCATAGCTTCTCGATACACTATACAGGTATGGGGTATATTACGTCAAGCAGAATTTTGATTCATTGAAAATGGGGGTTTACCCTACGAAGCCTTGGCGAAGTAGGGCTAGTTCTGTCCGATATCCGATATCTGGGCTTTTACCTGATCTATCCTTGCCTGGCCATAGTGTGTCTTGGAAAGCATTTGAGCGACCTCCGCCCTGGTTATGGATTTCTGGGATTCAAAATCCTGGCCGTTCAGGTAATCCAGCATGCCGGCCTCTTTCGCCGCCGCAACATATCTGGACGACCATTCCTTTGCTGTCATGTCCGGGAAAGGACCGTTCTTAAGGCTGAGAGGTAACGCCATCTCATCGAATTTCACTAATGCCGCCACAGTTTCTGCGCGGGTCGCTCCCCTGTTGGGCTCGAACTTGCTGCCGACCCTGCCGGTCATGAATCCTGCATCAACGGCCGCCTTTACGAATGGAGACGCCCAGCTTTTCTTGGGAACATCTTTATATCCGGTCGCGACATTGACAGATGTTGCAATGTTCTTGGTTTTCACAAGGATGGCCGCCAGTTCCGCTCTCGTTACGATCTTCTCCGGCTGGAACGTGCCGTTCGGATATCCGCTCATGACCCCGGCGGTCGCAAGATATTTGATCGCTTCCGACCCGAATGTCTCGTCAGCCACGTCCGAGAAGTCTTTCAGGTTCTTCGCTTCCAGGCCTTTCTTTGGCGCGGGCTTCGGAACAGCCGGTGCATTTGCCGGCACCTCTGCCACCATCGGCTGAGATGTCTCCGGCACGAAACCTACCGTCCAATCCATGAGAGTGTTGATCTTCGCGCTTCCGTAAGTCGTCTTTGAGAGTATCTCAACAGCTTCAGCCCTCGTCAGTTCCCTCTTGGGTTCGAAATCGTTGTCGCCAATGTAATCAAGAAGTCCGGCAGTCCTGGCCGCAGCTATGAACGGTGACGCCCAGTATTTCGCCGTGAGGTCGGCAAACGGTCCGGCTTCAAGAGAAGTGGCCTTCTGCAGTTCTCCGAACCTGGTGAGCACGACCACGCCTTCCGATCTTGTTATCCTGTTGTTCGGTTTGAACGTTTTGTCCGGATATCCCAGGACCATGCCCATATCCATCGCGACCTTCACATACCTAGCAGCCCAGTGAGCCGCAGGAAGGTCCTTGAATATCTTGTTCGCCACCGGTGCCGGCTCTATCCCTTTGCTCTTTACGAGCAGCGTCGCGAGTTCCGCCCTGGAAAGCGCTCTCTCAGGCTGGAAGGTACCGTTCGGATAACCTTCTATGACGCCGGTCGTGGCAAGTTTCTGTATCGGATCAACGGCCCAGTGCTTGTCGGCAACATCGGTGAACTTGACAAGTCTTATCACCCTTAGGTCATGCTCTTCGGTCTTTCCGGAGAGGTCGGTAGCCACTACTTGAACAAGATGCTTGCCCACTTTTGAAAGCGGGACGTTCATCTCGAACGTTCCCGTGGCGGATGAAACGTTCACTCCCGCCTCATTTATCTCCACTTTGGCTATCTTTGAGGGATCGTTCACGGTTCCCTGGACAAGTATCGCGGTGTCGGTTGTTATTATCTTGTCGTTCGGCATTACCTGTCCGATGAGAGGCTTCATTTCTTCTATCGGCTTCACCGTTTGCGGAATGCCTACATATGATATGGAGAAGTACTGGGTTGCCGTATCCGGTATATCCGTGTAATCCGGGCAATATGCATAATTGAACTGAACGCCCTGATAATTTATGCCCACGCCAAGAGTAAGGCTGTTAATGGAACCCGATGGGCTTGGTATCTGGTTGATGCCGGCTCTTAAGGTCAAAATATTATCAACAATGCCTATTCCCACATGCGGATTGTACTCCGCTCCGATATGCATTGTGGCCGGAATATCTCCGCTCAATCCCAGATCGTAATCCATCGCCACGTTCAGCTTTGAGTCGCTCTGGTAAGCCGCGCCACCTTCAGAGGCATCGCCCAAAACGGCTATCTTTGTTCCGATCTTGGCCGCCGAGTCTATCGGATCGGTATAGTCCTGATACGACATTCCGCCCGAAAGGATGTCCTGAAGGGTCAGCCCGTATGACATGAAGCCTTTCGGCTTGTAAAGCATTGCCAGGTCCGCGGAAACGCCGGAACCGGTCATTCCCTCCGTTTCGTATCCGGTAGCGCCCTTTGTCATGTATTTGATCGTATATCCGCCGTACAAACCCTTGAAGTCCGGGAAAAATTTCCTGCTAAGGTCCAAACCCTGTGAAACGAAGAAAACATTGCTGCCATAAGTGCCTGTCCCTTCCGCAGAACCATCAACGGAATAAAGTGCTATGTTAGATGTAGCCTCGTTGATCATGCCGGCCCCGATGGATCCCCAATCGTCGCCGAGGGGATAAATGCCGGAAATGACAGTGTAGTTCACGTCATCAAGGAGGCTGGTGTACATGCTGCCGAGTTTTATCGAAGATATGGTGCCGAGTTCCCGCCGGGTTAACGAACAACGTATCGGAATCTTCCGCCACTCCCACATACGCCTTGCCCATGCCCAGAGATCTTGCGCCGACGCCCAGGTCCATTGGGTCAGCCGTAAGAGCGTACGCAAAGGAAACGGGTAAAAGTAAAAATATGATGAGTGCCGAACAAAGCGAGGCACACAATACTTTCAAGCTTTTAGTTTTGAATACTAAGCTTCTGTTTTCACCAGGCGATCTCAATTTTTTTCCCCCTATTTTTCTGCTTGTTGATCCCATGCTGTCGTTCATCTTATTCCCCTCTACATATATATCGTCAAAACAGCAGAAAAATTTCACTTATTTATGCACTTCCGGCACAGGCTTGCAGTTCTCCTTTCAGCATCTGTTGCGGCCTAACAGGCATGGCCGCAAGCAGTATGTATGGCAAATCTATGCTTAATGCTTTTTCTTGATTACCAATATCTTTCCTTTCGCCACCAGCTTTCCGCTCTCAACAACTCTTATGATGTACAGCCCGTTCTCAACAATCTGGCCGTACGCGGTGTATCCGTCCCAGGTAACTATCCTGTTCGCCGAAAGCTGAGCATCCTTGTTCTGCCAGATGACCCTTCCATTCGTATCGAATATGTAGATATCTACCGCTTCGCCGGTGGTCGCTCCAAAAAGCATCTGGAGCGGATGAGCGGTATCGTTCGCATCGAACGGGTTCGGGTAAGCCATCATTATGCCGCCGGCGCTTTCAAATACTGGTTTGCTCGGACCTAAAGGTCCGGATCCAGAAACATTAACAGTGAACTGCATACCGTTACTTGCTCCGACACCTGATACATTGACATCGACCAGACAAGTGGACACGCCCGCAGGAGCTTCGACGGTGATCAAGTTATTCAGCCATCCGTCAGAAGGACCAAAAGCAACAGGGATCGCTCCGAACATCACGGTTGAAGGACCTTTTGGATATCCGAAATTATTCCCGACAATGGTCACGGTTGTTCCAGCAACACCCTGAGACGGATTCAAAGAATATATGACCGGCCCTGTTCCATTGACAAGCGAATACATCAATCCATTACTGGCAAGTCCTCCGGGCTGGAAAGTAAGCACGACATTCCCGGCGGCAGGCGCGTTCACCTGTACCGATGTGTTGCTCCAGTTGGTATATGTGGTAACAGCCGTGCCTCCGAACGCAATAGAAGATGTCCCTTGTGAAGCTCCGAACCCGTATCCATTCAACGTGACCGGAGTTCCAACGATGCCATCGCTTGTCGACAAAGAAGTAAGGTAAGGATAGCAGGTTATTCCATAAGCGTTGCTCGCGCCTCCGCTCGTGGTGACGACGACATTAGGAGTGCCCGCTGTAATGCTGTTTGGAATTGTTCCGGTTATGCTTGTAGCGGTCCAATTTGTAGTGGTCATGGGTGCGCCGCCAATAGTTACGGAATTCCCGGAAGGCGAAGCTCCTAAATTTGTACCCTCGATCGTTATGACAGAATTTCCAACATAGAATGGAGCGCCGAGGACCCCTGTTATTGCGGGAGTCAAGACAGAAGCATTAACCGTGAATGTAACTTTATTGCTGCTTACACCCCCGACTATAACTGAAACATCATATGGACCCGCCGCAACGCCGGAAGGAACATTGTAAGTTACCGTATGATTGTTGAATGTTCCCGAGGGATGCAAAGGCGAGCCAGTATTGTTGTCAAATGTAACAGTTCCGCCGATTGTGCCAAAGTTGTAGCCAAGGAGAACTGCACCTACGGTGCCAGCCGGTCCCGAAGCCGGAGATTCACCTGTTATGTAAGGAACCGCATAATAAAACGTTTGCCAGTTGCTTGTTCCCGAAGGATTGGTGACAGATATAATGTAGTCGCCGGGCCCGTCGGATCCATAGGAAGGCACCTGGACCGTAATGGTATTACCCCATGGGCCAACTAAAGCGGCAGAATGGTTAGTTGAACCTCCTATTTTAATGAAATTGACTGTGCCTGAAGGGCCAAAATTGTTCCCAGATATGACAACAGAATCCCACTGCTGCCCTGCAACCGGGCTGACAGACAATATTTGCGGCCCGGCTGGCGTATATGAAGTTAAGGTCGAGAAAGAAATCGGGAAATTCGCCGGATCAAAAGGAGGAACCGGCGCAGGCATTATGACCGCCGAAACAAGCGCAGAATTTCCATAATAAGTTGAAGCGGCGGGAGTTGGCCCGTTCCAAGCCCTCGCATAGACTTTTGGCGTACCATCGGAAGATTCGAATGTCCCTTGATATAGATCATAGTACATGCCATCGCTCTGGCGGAAGTTGCCAAATTGATAGTCATCACCAACTGCTTCCTGAGTTAACAACACATCGTCGCCGCCTACTGAGCCGTCCGGCTTCGGGCTGTCCGGTATGCCGTTGTGACCAACATAGATTATCTGAATAAGACTGCCATGCGCAAGTGGATGACCGTTACCGTTTTGATTGTTAATATAGTTTGCAGGCGTAACGTAAGTTCCCACCCAACCAATGTATCCCGCAAAACCCTCTGTGGCTGCGAATGAATGCGATGAAAGAACAACGCAGAGGCAAATCAAGACGCCCAGAGCTATGCGGAACGCAACCCCCTTTTTATTTTTGATCACTTTTTTCATAAGAACAATTCCCCCTTTAATTAATATAGCTTGGGATAATCCCAATAAACGTCGCCATTAGCATTTTTAATTATGATGTATCCTCTTCCGGGGGTAAAATTCTGAAGGGTCAGGCTCTTGAACAAACCGGTATTGATATCTTTATAAGCCGTGCTTATGACGCCGCCAAAGTTCTCCTGCACCATATCGACATTTGTGGCGAACGGCTGCGCCCCTGCAAGATATGCTCCAAGATTGGAACTGTTAAGCGGAACCTCGATCGGATAACAGGTCCCCGCATAATTGTATGTGCCGGTCCCGCCGATGAGTTTTACACTCCTGCTTGTAGGGGTTGTTTGCCCGACCAGAGTGATCGTCTTAGGTAGATTTGCATAATTGATCGTCACATAATAGCCTCTGTCAGTATCTATATTGTTGATTTGCGCCTTATTCCATAAACCGCTAGCATTAAGATAAGACGTTTCAAGAACACCATCAACATATGTCTGGATCGTATCAGGCGTTCCCCCAAATGGATTCCCACCTGTAAGCTGATCGCCGATCACTTTATCAATATCGGGATCAGAGGGGATAAAAGGAAGCGAAATAAGGCTTGAACCTTGGATCAATGTGAGATCGAACTTTCCTAACACCCCATTGCTTATCATTATCGGATTGATGGGCACCCCAGCCGGCACTATTTTGTACCATTTGCACACGCCGTCACCAACAACATTAGAATCGATCTGTGACGTACCCGTCACTCCGGGGAATTCTTTCTGCCACTGGCTCGTATCGGTCGTAAAATCATTCTTCAGTGTATATATGTCCACTGGCCCGCCGCCAACAATAGACCAATTTAGCTGTATTTTGTTCGTAGGTTTATCGCCCAAACGGATGATGGACAAATTATATATCGTTCCCGTCTCAGCGCTGACCGCCACCATATAATCCACGTCATAATGCGCGCTCCCGTTTGTAACTATCTGGTATGCCTTTATAGCATTAAGGTCAAAGATGTTGTTGCCCTCCCATCCTGTCGTATCACGAGTGAACCTCTGCGCTCCTGTAGTGCTTAATGGTATGGTTATCGTCTGCCAGTTCGTATTGTTCAGAGGTATCAGAACGTTATATATCCAGTCTTCCGCGCGATTTGCATTTGACGTGTCATTGCCGGGCGCAGTATTGCTCTCCACAAGTTCAAATGTCGCTACTCCGGATGAGCCGTCGCCCTTGAACAAAAGTGTTATGGCCGCGCAATTGCTAATGTCATAACCTGCCATGGTCGGAAGCGAACCGTAAGGAGATATTCCTCCGAGCATCCCATAAGGAGATGAGTTCGCTACGACGTCCACATACTGTTTCCTGCCGTCCGGCGGAAGCGGAGAAGGAGGATTGCCGGAAGTAAGAACGTACGCGACAGATCCGCCTGGAGCCGCGACTTGATACTGCCATGCGCCGCCTTCATAATCATCGATGACAAAACCGCCGTCCAGGACCGTGAAACTTTGCGGCGCAGGTTCATCATGCAAAGCTACCTGGCTGTCGCTCCTCGTGACAGTGATCGTGTTAGCTCCGGCTGCCGCATTCGGCGGAACGGTCACGGCGATCTCCGAGTTGTTCCAGTATCCGCATGTGGCCGGAGTAGAGCCGAAAAGTATCGTCCCTGTGGTAGCGCCGAAATTTTGTCCGTCTATCTTGACCGTCGTTCCCCTGAAGCCGCTGGTTTCATCAACGGAAAATATTATCGCGTTATTTGTCGCTTCTATCGTGAGCGGCGGATACGGCCCCCATTCGCTCCAACCGTAATGAGTGGCGTCTATGTCCCATGCCCTTACTTTCAGGTAATACAACGTGTTCGCAGAAGGCAGGTCGGTGCCCACCGCCAAAGCCAGCTGGGTGGCCGAAGTTGTAAAATCTTTCATGCCAACTGCATCCGGGCCGACGCCGATGCTTACCTCGTATGAAGTGCACTTGCCGCCGCTGCCCATGAATACAGGCTGCCATTGAACGTTCACAGTAGTCAGAGTTGAGCCCGTGCATATCGGGTTCGGCGCGGGGATAGTATAGAACTCATCCGTTGCCGACCAAGAGCTGACGTACGGACCATAATGCCCTCTTATCATAGCCTGGTACCAGTGACGCTCTAGAAGCGGCTGTACCGGGCCGCCGTTAACAACGGTATTAGTGACGTTAAAATTGTTCGGCGACAAGTTGGGCCAGCTCGCCCAAGCCATGGGTGTAGCCACGGGCCCGTAAGCAAGTTCATATGTATAGGAAGAGTTTACCAGCCCCGCCACTGTGGGTATCTGCTCCCATATGAAATCCGCCGAGGAGGTCTGCGTGTTGTAATCGGAGATCCATGCCGGTCCCTGTAAAGCCATGAACTGTTTCGGCGTGCACCAGTCGCTCGTAAGGATAGACCCGCTGATATTATATACAGCGCGCGCCTTTATATAATATGTAGTAAGAGGCTGGATCGGGAATTCCGCTGTTGTAATAGTGGAAGTAAATGTTCCCCCGCCGGTGGTCGCTAAGGGGTCCGTCCCGTAACTGAACTCATACCTGAGGAAAGTGGCCGGGTTGCCTGATTTAGGCGTCGGATCCACTATCGCGACGGCAGCATCCCACGTGACATTATAGACGTCGACCCATAACGGATTAGAGATGGCTGTCACATCCATTGTGGCGGACCACAAACTGACGCCGCCGGTAACATCAACTGTTCTCATCATGACCTCATAGCTGGCGTTACTCGTCGGGAATTCAAGCGTTGCGCTCAGGGTCTCTGTAGTCCCATTCGCGTGAGCCGTATTATTAAGAGGCGTCAGCTGTGGTGGAACAGTATAGTTGGTCCAAACGGCAGCGCCAAATTTCCTGTAAAGCATCTCATAATGATCTGAATAAGGCACTTCGACTGTTGCGGTGTTCACCTCCGGGCCCCATAAGACGAAAACTTCCTGTGTCGTCGGGTTCGCAAAAGCGACCCACGGCCTTTCAAGCGTATAGAATGTGACAGGCTCGGAGCTAACGCTATATTGGGGAACGCCGCTTACCGTCCTGGTCGCCATGACAAGGACTTCATAGGTCGTCATCGGCGTAAGTCCATAGTTATAAGTTATCCTGAAATTCGGGTTAGGGTCACTGTTCCCCGGGATAGTTGGATGCTGCCCGGATCCCGGCAGAGGCACTGTCACCGTTGCTCCGCCCTGAACAGGAATACACGTGATGATATAACCACTGGCGCCCTGAACTTCGCCCCAATCCACGGTAGCCTCGCAGGAAGTTATGTTGTATGAGCTGCTAAATATGGGTCCGGCGGAGAACGGATCGGTATAGAAACTCGTCTGCACCCAGTCGCTCATCAAACCGCTAGGATATACCGCTCTAACTTGCATATAATAAGTTGTAAAAGACTGAAGCCCGCTAAGCGCGAATTCACTCGTGGCAAGATTGGTTATTGGCGAAGGTGGGGTCCCGTTCCCGCCGATAGCCGCTTGCGTGGTGCCATAGCTTACCTGGTAAGTAACGCCGGCATCGAGGGATGTTCTCGCAGTATCATCCCAGAATATCCTCGCCCCGCTGGTGGATATCTGGTCCGCCGCAATCCACCATGGCCCCTGTATTGTCATGAAAACATCCGGCGTTGACCAGTCACCGGCAAATCCTATGCTTGAGTCTACCGCCCTGGTCCTGACATCGTACGTTGTGTTCTTAGTGAGAGCGCCCGCGTCAAGGGTCGCGTTCAGGTTCGCTCTTGGCAGTGCGAACGTATTATTATTGAATGGCGTCGGCGTCTTTTGAGGGGGACCTAAATAATCGATCCAGGTCGTATCGACATCCCTCTTCCACTGCATGTCATACCGGCCGAGCTCGGAAGTTGGTACCACGGTCGGCCCCCAATATATATGCGCCTCACTCGTTGAAACATTGAAATGTCCCGTCCACATCTGCCAGAAAGAATGGAAAGTATCGATGTTGGACGCGCTTCCTATCTGCTTGCCGGTATGATCCACCGCGCGCAGCTGGACTTCGTACGTGGTCAAGGGCGTAAGTGGGAACATGAAATTGTTATTGTTCGCCTCCAGGGTATTGGCTTTCGCAGGCATTGTCGTTGTGATAGTGACCGGCCAATCTGTCCAGGACACTCCGTTATTTGTACTGTAGCTCAATATATAATGATCAAGCCCTGTGGGTTCGACCGTAGTATCAGTGTTCCAGTCGATGACCGCGGCTTCCGGGGTGACGTTGTAATGGCCAACCCAAGGAACGAAAACGACGCCATTCGCGGTAGTTGAAAATGTCACGCTGGATGAACAATCGCTGGAACCTGAAGCATCTATGGCCCACATCTGCACTTCGTAAGTGGAATTCGCAGTAAGCGCGAAAGGATATTTAAAATTAAGATTGGTAGCGGACGTATCATTCATCCTGTGAGGTGTTATCGGGAACGTTTCGGTCGATACTGTCCAATCCCCGCCGTTTATCCTGTATTTCCATCTGTAGCCCGTCGCATTCGGAATATCAAGGAGCCACTGCGACACTTCCGGTCCCCAGTCGATGTAAACCGTAGTGCCGCTGTTCGCTGTATGGTAATTGACCCACGGACGCTCAAGGGTATAGAAATAGTCGATCGGGGTCCAGTCGCTGGCATAGCCACTGATCCAGGCTCTTGCCCTCAAGGCATATGTTGTGCTCTGTTTAAGACCCGTCAATGGCATATTGGGATTCATGTCGTTATGGTTAGCCCAAGGAGGGCCGCTTATAGGGTTCATGCTTACCCAGTTCATCGTGGACGCCTCAGCTGTCTGGAATTCATATAGGACAGATGGATTGTTCACCAGCTGACAATCGATCATTGCTTCATGCGACGTTACATTATAATGCGCCACCCACTCCGGTCCTCCCGCGTCTCCGGTAGTCGTGGTCGCCCACCATGTATAGAATTGGTCGGTACCCGACCATCCTGACGTCGAGCCGTCCGCATAATTGGCGCGTATCTTCACTTCATACGTCGAGAATTGTGTAAGGTCATTGTTGCTTCCTGTGAAATAAAAGTTCAATGCGCTCTGTGAGGAATCGACTTTTGTTTCTGTTGTCAGCGGTGTGTTAAGGTGATTGGTCTGATCATAGACATTCCAAGTTGAGGCGCCCACCTGTCTGTAATCCAATTCATAAGAAACAGCGCCCGTTACGTTCAAAGCTCCTCCAGACCCGCCCCATCTTATCCACGCTGAGTGTCTTCCGGGGTTATATGCGTCTATCCAGGGAGCAATGCTTGATTGCGCCTCAAAGGTCATAACGCTTGACCATTCGCTTGTGCCGCTGGTCGAATCAACTGATCTCATAATTACTTCGTAAGTCGCGCCGCTTGTAAGCCCGCCGAGCTGGTAATATAGTACGCCCTTGGAATTTACGTGGGTATTGCCCGTCGCCCCCTGTTCTAAAGTTCCTACGCTGCCGATCTGATTCCAAGTTGATGTGCCCAGGAGCCTGTACCAAAGATCGTATCGCACCGCATAAGGCACGCTCATGACGGTCTGGCTCAAGATCGGGCCGAACAGAACCTGAGCATCCGCAGTCCCGGTAGGATAGGTATCTACTCCGCCAATCGCCGTCCACACTTGTTCAAGAGTATAGAAACTGTCAGGTGAAACGTACTGGTTCGGCGTCCACTGGCTTTGCTCGCCGATCGGCGATATGGCCCTTACCTGAACGTCATAAGTGGACATCTGCGTCAATGGTGAGGTCGGGGCTTCCAGAGTTATGAAAGCGGTCGGAGAAGTTACTTCCACTGTCTGCACAGTGGACGGTCCGGATATGACCTTATAATATTGAACTTGATACTTCTGCGCCCAGCTGACCGGATTCCAGAGTACCGTTGCTTCGTTCGATGTTACAAGATAATGGCTGACCCAGTCCGGCCCCAACATTTGTGTGGACTGAACATAGCCGCCATTGGAATAGAACGCCCACAATCTGTTCCTTGACGTGTAGATCATTGAATCGGCCGAGTGGAAGCCTCTTCCGGCATTCCCTTCCCAGCTGGTCGACAAACTGTTCGGATCGTGGACGCGGATCTTAAGGTTCCAGTGCCACATGCCGTCACCCGATACGCCAAGCCTGCCTTTTGTGTCGATGCTTTGATCCAGGTTCAGCGCGGTCGCATTCGGCATGTAGTGGTTGAAGAAAACGTACGCTGTTCCCGTCGGCTTAATGGCCAAGCCGGCATCATAATTCACGAAATCCTCATCCAGATTATTCGTGTTCGTATCGTACCCATCAGTGCCTTCAGTGCCAACAACATGGTTTCCGGGGTTCGGGATCTTGAGATCGGTCACTGTGCTGCCGTCAGAAACATTGAAGACCCTCACGTCCCTGTTGGTAGATGAGTTGGGACCATCATTCACCCTAACATAAAGTTTTGTGCCGTCGGGAGATATCCTTAATGTGGAAGCCATCGGACAATCGGAAATGGTCCCGGCAGCCGACACATTTGTCTCAGAGGCTATATTGAACATGTAAACACAGCCGACCGTGGACGATGGATTTGAAACGAACATCCTGGTGCCGTCCGGTGATATTACGATGCTGTAAAGCGCGTTAGCAGCACCATAAATCGGTGTATATGCATTATCTATCATGCCTGATACAGTGTTGCCGGTGAAAGAAATATCGATCCTATGGATCTTTCTCATGCTGCCGATATAAGCATTGTCGGTGACATAAAGATAATTTCCGGACGGAGTTAAAGCCATGCCCCTTGGAGCGGAACCAGTCGACATATTGGACATAAAATCGCGGATAAGAGTGCCGTCGCCCTGAATGCTGTACGCGTATATGATTATGGATGAAGGGGAGCCTGCCAGCAGCACATAAAGTTTGTTCCTCGTGTTATCTATCGCCATGCAATACGGGTCGCCGCCATATGTACCGCCAACCGACACATCCTGTACCAGAGGGGATGAAGCTGAAGGGGCGTCGCTGCTCACTATGTCCGCTTCGAAAGTGCCTGTAAGTTTGTTCGCGTCAATTACCCTAATCTGTTGCCTGGCCATGTCTGGCACATAAAGGAATCTGCCGTCGGCAGTCGCGGCGCCTATGCGCGGCAGAGTGACCGCGTGAGCAGAAACACACATAGCGGCCAGCGCCGCTAAAACCAATAATAGTTTTTTAGCCGTGGAAATATTCATTTATGTTTACCAGCTTTGTTCCGTATTAATATTGACCTCTGTATACTTGTCCATAAGTACTTATAGAATAATGGTACCCGGAGTTGGGGTTCCAATAAGTGCTCCAATCTGATGACTGTCCGTAATATTCCACATCCACATACGGCTTTACATTACCCGATTTGTTGCCGTAGCTCGTCGGGTTCGGCCAATTAACCGTAATACCATTTGTGACGTTCGTGCCTTTTAACGATGAAAAGTAGGACGATATGTCGTAAACAGTGGGTTTGCCGTTAACAACTTCTCCGCTGTCTCCGTAGTCCAAAACGGTAATGCTTTTTATGTAAAGCGGCAGAGTTATCACTTTCGAACCTTCACTGGAATAAATGGTCGCGCCGGTGGAACCAAGAAGTAGCTGCAAAAAGTTTTTATCGTTCATTTTAAAGCCGTATTGCGCCTCCCCAGAAAAAGATTGGGGCACGCCGTATATTCCTCCGCTGGTGTCAACATTATAGCTTGTAATGTTGTAATTGAAAACATTAAAATATCCCGCCGAATTCGGAGTAACTTTCTCCTTCGGCCTGATTATGTACGCGCCGCAGATCGAAAGCACGCTCCCGTCCCCGAACTCCTGACTGGCCATGAATCCCGGCATGTAAGCCTGCTTTTGTTCATCCTCAATATGATCGGCCCTGCAGAAAAGGCTTAGTTGTCCGCCCGGCCACCATTTTGGATGATCGATGACGTTCGCGCCGACCTCGGCTCCAAAACGCCATTTCTCGTCGCCGGTATCGGGCGTCCTCAGGTTGCCGTCAATATACCATCCCACTTTCCTGTTTATGATCCTGATGTTGCCGGCAACGGTTTGTTTGCCCGGAGTGGTCTCGCCAAATGTTAAGTCGAACGCCGCAGTGCTTGGGACGCTGGTCGCATCGGAATGAAAATGCGTCCTGAAGCCTAACTGCGTCCAAACAGTGGGCTTATTAGCCAGCAGGTCAGGAGCAAAAACAGCCAGATTCCCGTCCTCTTGCCCGCCAAAATTATAATTCGTAAAGAGCTTTGCGTAATAATCGCATTTCATGTCATCTATACCAAAAAATTTGGATAAACCGAAGAATCCCAGGAAAGGCGAAGCATTATCAAGATACAAGCCGATAGTATTCGATACTCTTGTGGTAATATTGGTCGGATAATTGCTAAGTCCCATCCTGTACGAAGCATTCAGGTTAGCATCGTTCTGAATGTAGACGTTGCCCAAGGAAAAGCCAAGGAAATTAATGGGATCCGTTTTGGGCGTTGAATAATATAATTCCACCGAGGCATCGGCACCTCCGAACTGGTTCGTCTTACTTGCATCATCATATCTGTCTACGGCGCTCAAGCCAAAGCCGACATTCAACACATGGCCGTCCTTTATGATGTGCTTCATGTCGTTGAAGAGGGTATAGGAACCTCCGCAGTCTCCTACCCAGCCGTTTCCCTCCGGAACGGTAGTTGAAGACAGGTTGTTGGATCCGCTGCCATGAAGCGACGCGGGCTGCCTTTCTTTGTCTCCTGTTTGCGATATGTTGTTATCGGTGGAGTTGGGATCCCCGTAGGTCGCCCCTATCTGCCAGGCACCGCTTGTCGCGCCTGTAAAGCTTGGTGGTATGAATAAGCCGTCTGATGATGACATTTTTACACCTCTTTAATGACAAAATAACCGGGGTATTCGACTTTTACCCCCTCTACATATATATCGTTAAAAAGGCGCATAAATTTCATTTTCTCCTTCAGCATATTAATGTCCCGGACGATGATGCGGTGTGATACCATCAACCGTTGGCACCGCTTCCGGAGCCGCCTGTCCCGATTCAGGTGTCGGAGTTTTTGTCGGTCGCGGAGCGATCGGCGGTGTCGGCGTCTTTGTCGGTCTCCCAGCGATCGGCGGCGTCGGCGTCTTTGTCAGCCTTATCCTTTTTACCAGGCCTTCTTGCGTTGCCGGCGCAGAATGAACGTAAGTTGCTGGCGCAGCCGGAACGTTATTATTTACCGATGATGGCCGCGGTGATCTTACAGGCGTCGGCGCGACATAAACCTGCGTAGTTCCCTGTCCGCCCGGCACCAGCACGGGAGCCGAAGGCTCGGGCGTCGGCGTTATCGTGGGAGTGGCGTTACTCACAGAGCCAAAGTTGTTGCTGAATTGGATGAAATCGTTCAGAAGGTCCCATTTAACGCCTTTTAATATCCCGTACTGATGGCCGTTCTCCGTCGCCATCTCTTCGCCGGGAAGTAATTTAAACTCTGTATCAGGAACGGCTTCTGCCGGATTCTCTACTACCGCCATAAAAGCTGTCACAAGCGCCATGGTTGCATATGAAACGACAAGACCTTTTCTTTCCATCTCCAGCGCGGTTTCAAAATCCATATACTCGGGCGACGGCCTGCTCCACCCTTTGTATGTCTTTCCCTCATTATGTCGCCTTGCGTGTTTGTTTCTGTCGTAAATGTCTTCTGCCAGGGCGAGAACAGCCTTTCTTTTCGCTTCAAGGGTCGAATCCGCGGAAGGAACGCTGAGATCGGCTATTTTCTCCGCGGCATTGAGGAACTTCCTTTCGAACGGAAGATCGTCGGGAAGCGGCTCGTCGATATACACATCATCATACATCCTGAGGTCCGAATTGAACACTCGCTTCCTGCACCTCATTATAGCCATCTCCTTGCCGGATAGCACAGGAAGGACATCCGGCCTGTAAAGATTCCCGGCCATGAACGTCACATAATATTTGTCTTTATTCATACTCTCCAGATATTCCAGATCCTGTATCTTTACGGTGACCTCATCCCTAAGACGGTCAACGTATTCATCGAACGTCTTTTTCAGCCTGTCATATTTCTGCTGCAATCCCTTGCTCTTCCCGAGATGACTCCTTGCGATCTTCAATCCTTCCAGCATATCGGCGATCTTGGTCCCGGCCGAAGAGATGACAGGGTATTTTTTAGAAAGCTGTTTCTCCATGGCATCGATATCGGCATCGTCCAGCGACTTGCCCTTTGGTCCCAGCTTTGACTGTACGTCTTTCAGGTCGTCGATGTCGGTGCATGAAGGATCCGTTTTCAGGAACTTCACCGCGCCTATTTGCGCGTCGTCGGAATTCACGGCCCTGTCCAGGGCGTTCAACTTGTCCACCAGGAAAGCCAATATGCTGTCAAGCGCCAGCTCTATTGGCTGCATGACGTTAAGGTCTATCTGACGCAAAGCATCCGCCACGTTCATTTTCTTATTTCTATATGCCGCAACGTAGGTGTTGTAATCGTTCTGCCATTTGCTCAGGTTGGCGGTCACGATGACAGCGGCCGACTGCGGCAATCCGGAAGTCTCGAGAAGCGGCCTGCCATTGTTCGAGTTGTCGGTCATGTTCACTATCGTGCCTATCTGGGTTATCCTGGCCTTCGCCGAGTCAATGAACTTTTTCGCGGAAGTCATGTTTATTTCGTGAGCCCCGTCAGCGAACAACGAGAGCGCGGTATCGTAATCCGGCGTCCAGGATCCGGTAAGGTCCGCACCGGAAAGGAGCCTGTTGCCATCCGCATCCGGCAACGACGCGAGTATCATTTTTGAACGCTTGATCGCGATGGTTGATTTGAACCTGCCCGCTTCCTGCGGTCCTACTTTCTCAAATATCGTGAGCTTCCTGCCGGCTATGTTCTCAAGGTCGATCTTTCCGATATTTCCCTGTTCGTAAAGGTCATAAAGTTTGATTATTACTTCCCCTACGTTACCGCTTATGCTACCTGTCAACTTTTTGCTAGGCTTATTATCGGACGCATATTCAAATATTCCCTCGCCATTTATGACTTTGGCTTCTCTTAAAAGGGTCTTTATCCTTGAGTTGCTATTAACGGCTTCTTCAAGGACCAGAACTAATTTTTTGAATTCGTCAGGATTGTTGAACGCCTTTATGTAATCATCGAAGGAATCCACCACGCCGAAATCCACCATTACCTTGCCAAGCATGTAAACTAGCACCATGCCCCTGGCGGTCTGGCGGCCGAAAATGCCGTCGTTCTGTATGGGCATTATAACGTCTCCGTTAGGCAGTATCTCCGCGGTGGGATGTTCGTTTTTCCATCTATTCTTCTGCGCTGTGGTCATGCCTCTCAGTTTGGTGGTCCATTCAAAATGTTTCGCGTATATGCCGCAATTCTGCGCGGTCTGCTGGAAAGTCCTGGTAAGGAACATCATGTCGATGTTAAAATACTGGATCCTTTCTTCCTTCAGGTAAAGAGCGAACAGGACCTTTCGCAAACTCACGAGAGTAGGAAAGTCCGCGGAGTTATCGAACACATCCTCGTTCAATTTGATCTTTTTCGCGGGGTCTTTAAAGTCCTTGTGATTAAAATCTATCGTCTTGAGACCGATTATAATGTTACCGTCTGAGCCTTTTTTCGGCTTTGGCACACCTCTCTCAAGCTTTGCCAGGAATGGGGCTTCGCCGTCTTTGCTTGCAGAAAATTTCTTGGTATTGGCAATGTCCTGCGGAGATGCCTGGAACCCGCTCGACAGCGTGCTGTATTCTATCCTGGTCACCGTAGGAACAAAAACGGGAGTAGGTGCAGCTGATACCGGCGTCGAGTTCGCCGGCGGCGTCGAGCCGGAGGTCACGGGCGTCATCGTAGAGGTTGGTGTCTGCTGAGCACGACGCTGCCTTACGGGTGTCGCTGTCGGTGTCGCTGTTGATATCGGTATTACAGGCGTAGGCATATTTCCTCCGTTTACTTCTTTTTGTAAGAAGCTCTTATCTGTTCGGCAAGAAGCTTCTTTCCGTCCGCCGTGGTCAAAGCATTCCTCACGGTATCACGATCCATCTTTGTGATCTGCGCGATAAGTTCTATTGAATCTTTCTTTAAAAGCCTGCCCATCAGGTCGTTCTCGTTATTTCCAATGATAGCGTCTTTGATCTTCTTCTTGCCTTCCTCCGTCGTGAGCATCTGCTTAACTTCATCGACAGATTTCCCGATCAGTCCGGCAACGACGTTCAACGTGTCGTCATCGATCTTCTCTATTTCGAAACCCTGGAGATTTATCGCGCTCTTCAGCATGATCAATGTAAGATCGGAATAAAGCTCGGGTTTAAGTTTCTCCTGACGCGCTTCCTTGGCTCGTTTTTCTTTCAACAGCCTGGTCTCATCATCATTTGAAGTGATGTCGGTATGGTTCACCTGCCTGTTATTTGTTTGCGTTGAATGATGGCCGTGTTCCTGCAGGTCCTTTGTCCTTTGCCGCATCACTTCAGGAGCAACATGTATCAGGCTCAAATAACTTGAAGGGCTGTTATTGCTGCTCGTGTTCCTTATTTCATCCGGTGTCAGGTTTTTGCCTGTTAATAAATTGTCGAAATCTATCGTAATGAACCCTTTCACTTCATGTACTTGATCCGTGCCAAGGAACGCGCCTTTTGCAGTGTTCGTGTATGTAAATCCGGCCCGCACGCCAACGGGGGAATCGCTGCCCCAGTCACAGCCATAGCCGGCCAACGGAACGGTCCCGCCGACCTGAAACTGGTAATATGTGCTTAAAGTCTGATCCACGCCCATGATGCCCGGAACAGAGTTCTCAAGATAAGATGCCGAAAAGAAAGGTTTAACTATCGGGATACGTCCCAGGTTCAGGCTGACCGTCACTTCTGATTGAGGGATATACAATCTGTATTTTTCCCTTTTGGCATAAATTTCGAACATTGTGCCGTCTATCCCGAGCTCCTTGAAATCTTTGTATCCCAGCCTGAAATCAGCCTCATAGCGATAATTGTTCTGGCCGGCATCGAACTGGTCCGCCGAAGGCTCAGGGTCTTTCGGGGACACACCGACGCTTGTTTCATTCCAGTATCCCCGGGCGCCGCTTAAATATCCCATGATGTTGATGTCGCCGATGAAATCCGCAAAAGTGACGAACGCCTTACCCCATTGTATCTTTCCCCAGTAAACCTCGTTGGGTATCTCCATGATCGTTCCTTCTTCGCTTTCAAATGCGCATCCCAGCCCCCATGCTCCGGGCAACGTTTGGTAGAAGGTGTGGCTGATGGTCGTCATTTTCCCGCCGTAATACCAGGACGTAGGGGAAGTAACGTTCCTGGTGTCGGTAGAAGAACTGAATTTATACATGAACTTTGTCAACTGAGGCTTATCATCGACAACACTGTTGATGAGAGGATTGTCTACTATCACCGCGCCGGATAATTCCATTTTTTCTTCGTTGTCGTTCACTGCCGGGAAACGGTTCTTATCAAGGCTCGTAATAGGATGATTGGAATAATTCACGATCACCGGAACATATATGGAAAAGTCCAAGCCTTCACCGGTAAAATCATGGCCCGGCACAACCCCCGCGCCCGTGACGTCAATTTCGGGGATATTCTTGTCAGATGTGGTCTGAGAATCCACAGGATCCCCGTCACGGCTGTATTGTACGGGCTTATTGCCGACGCTAGCAGTTGTCTTGCCAAACAATATCATATCCCCTAAATCGCTCATGTCATCTCCTCTACATATATATATCGTCAATATCCACGGTAAATTTCATTCTAAACACAATCTATTTTGGATTAAAAAGTGATCCTGTATCCGCCATATCCGGTCCAGGTTTCCAGATCGCCCTGTTTTCGGTAGCTCACATTCGCTTCTATGTTCTGTCCGATTCGCAGACCTCCCGACACTCCCCATGTAGGAACGAACTCTTTTGATGTAGTGCGGGAGTTCGGATCGTACAGATCGTGCATTTCCTCTCCATAGGTGAACGATAAAGGCGTGTAAATGGGTGTTTTGCCGTCGTTCACGGCCATGCCGATAAGCCATAAAGGATAGGTGGCTATGCTCAATGGTATGCCGATGATGCTTCCCAATACTCTTTTTGGGGAATCCCAGTTCTCTCCGTCCCAGTATGCCCCTTCATGGATACGCCGTATCTGTCCGAAATGTTTGAAGAGCTGGGGTTCATAAGATACCGTTAATAGCCAGGCATCGGAATTGTATTTCGGTTTAGGGTCGTATACGCTCGCGCTGGACTGTACAAGCAGCGGATTTCCGTAATCATCTTTTTTGGTATCCGAAAGATACCAATCTGCTGGCCTCACAAAATGATCGGAATATATGCCGTTCGTTGTAGTAAAGAGGCTGCTGTCCCTTATGCCTGTATACTGCCAGTCAAATATAAGGTTCTCGTCCTCGCCTTTGCCCATCTTCCCGTCATTATCGATTATCTCCAGCCACCTAAGCCATTGGGCAACGCCGGGCATTGAGAATTTACCTTCTAATTCGAACTTTTGTTCCCCAAGATCATGGTTATCGTTCAATATGGTCTGGTTCAGCGCGTCGATGTCGTCCTGGATGGTCTTTTGCTGATATGAAAGATACGGCTGGTCCTTGTAAGTAGTAGGCGCGGTCATGATGAGGTTCTGGTTCATTGCGGCGAACGTTCCGCTCTTGTAAAGAGTTCGGAAATGGTAAGCGGCTGAAAGGTTCAGGCTGCATTCATACGGGTATTTCCCAAAATCAAGAGTGGTCGATTTGTCCATTAATGAAATATCTAGGAGAGTGCTGTCCCAATTGAACGGTTTGGTCTCCTCCGCTTCAAGCGCATTTCCGATATCGTTAACTTTCCAGCCCGATGTAGAAGTGGTATTTATCCACGTCTTGTTCACGCTAACGCCGACCCCCCATTGGTTCATGAGAGAGGGCATTAGCCATCCTATGGCGGGGGGGACGTCTATTTTATGGCTTTTGAAGAAATCGAACCATGAAAAATAGGTGTTAAGGTATGCCGTGGGCGACGGCATAACTGAGAATTGGGTCAAAGGCTTTTCAGTGCCGTCCAAGGCAAGGGAAGGTCCCGAATAAGGATGAAATAGGAACGTTATCGGGTCGATCTGGGACAATGAAACGTTAAGGCCCGGATTGAAAGAGAAATTTCCCAACTTTCTTTCGGGAATATTATAAGAAAATGTCGTAGTGGACTGGTCAATGGCCTGTTTTCTCTGGTAATACTTGCCGTTAAATAGCTGCCAATCCTTTTTATCGCCGTTGACGGCGGTGCCTCTGCCGTCAAAATCAAAATCATAATATGTAACATTACCGGTAATCTGCTGCCAGGTCACATTTATCGTCGGCTTCTGCCATTTCTTTGCGGTTTCAAGCATGTTATCGCATTTCTGTCTGTCTATGGGGTCCATCAGTCTTTTGTTGTTTTTTGCTTTCGTCAGCCATTCTATCGCTTCATCGCGGTCGCCCCTCTTCATGGCTATCTCGCCCCGCCTCATCTGATCATACGGGCTATCATCATCATCATTGGAGCAATCGTTTATGATGAAGCTAAGTTCATCGGTGCCGAATAGAGGCCTTATGAAAAGATCGGACATATTATTCCCCTCTTACATATATATCGTCATTTCCCAGCAGAAATCCCATTTTAAGGTTCTTCATAGAAATACTCTTTTTCGTTATAGCCCATTTTCATGAGCGCGGAAGCCTGCACTCCTTCGGTCACTCCATAGCTCCTTCTCACCCACGACGTAACAGCTCCGATGCCGTTCGAGGATAAGGGATTAATGATGTTCACAAAATCGGTGTCATCGCTGAATCTGGAAGCGTTGACAAGGGTATACACGCCATTCAGTTTCGACCTTATATCGATGTAATTAGTCCCGAACTTAAACGGCCCCTGCAGACCGGACTTTATGATTATCCCGTATCTTGCCGCAGTGCTCTTATCTATTGGCGGCTTCATATC
The DNA here is from genome assembly GCA_963727815.1 of uncultured bacterium. GTDB lineage: Bacteria > Margulisbacteria > WOR-1 > CAVSGV01 > CAVSGV01 > CAVSGV01. Next base: position 76,204 of record CAVSGV010000005.1, on the reverse strand, counting down.
GCCAACGCGGTCCTTGGCATCTTCCAAGGTATAGAGCCATCCTTCCGCCATTACCATGTATGAAAGCGCCATCATAGAGAATTTATCTCCGGCGATCCCGTATTTTAGTTTTCCGTTTCTGTCCACTTCCATCGCCTTATTAATGTAGAAAGAGGTTATCTGTGATGCGTCACCCGGCTCCAGTGTTTTCGCTTCATGTGCCCCGTCGGATTTGCGGAGGGCCGCAAGGGCATAATCGTAGACCATCTGGTATCTTTTCTGGACATCGCCTGGATCTTCAGGATTTCCCGCAACATTGTAGATGAGGGAACATAATTTCAGCGCGGCAATTGAACCGATGGTGGTATCGTCTTTTGTCACCACGTCTCCAAGCGCCTTCATCGCCTTACGCAGGTTCTCGCCGGTCCTGTCCTTGTAATATATTACCACCAGTAGCTCCGCGCGGTCCTTTAATCCCTCATTGTCAAGATGGTCCTTGGGGGAACTGTACACTTTGTCGTAATAGTCCATGGCTTTCTTCAGCTTATCCATATCATTGTCGGCCATAGCGAGCCATCCTGTGACCTTTGCCACCCATTTATAGACGGCCAATTTCACTTTTTTATTATCCTGTTCTTCCGCAATCTTCACTAGAGCATCAACTTTTTCTTTATTCGCGGCAGTGGGATTCATCAGATAGGTTAGGCATATTTCCCTTGAATAATCCTCGAAGATAGACGGCAGGTCCACTCGCTCATGCTTAAGATCTTCTTCTTTTATCAATACTTCGTCTTCATCGTTGGCGGTATTCCCTGTCTGCGCACCTGCGTTCCCGCCGCTCTCGCCTTTCTTCAATGCCTTGGATATCTTCACGGCCTCCTTGAAATTCTTGTCAGCGATCCCAAAGAGTTCCGTGCTGCTGCTTGCAGAGGTATCCATCTTGGAAAGAACGTCGTCCACATCGGTAATGGATATTGTCGCCCCGGGCGCGCTTTCTGTGACAAGATGGCTGTTCTCTTCAGAGAAGATCCTGTTGCCCTTGCTGTCATCCAGTTTTTCCCTGGCGGTATTAATCCTATATAGCCTTTCCTTGTTGATAACATCGCCTACCGCGACTCCTTGCTCAAGATAATAGCCGTCGGCGGTCATAATCCTATCGTTCAGGCCCTTTATCCTGACTTTGCCGGGCTCCGCAAGATCTATAAGCGTGGTCACTATAGATGTCATCTTGAGGTAAGCGTTCGCCTTGGAAGCTTTGTATGCCGTCTCGCGATTTCGCCTCTGCTCCTCCTTTATGTTCGGGATCTGAAGGTCAACCTTGTCGACCGCTATGTCATGGAGGTCGGAAACGATCTCTTTATATCCTTTAACCCTTCCCTCTCCAACGGAGAGGTCATCGCCGTTGATGAGGCGCTTTAAGATGTCGTCATATTTGTCCGGTAAAGAATGCTTCATGGCGACTTTATACGTAACATTTGCGATAGTAAGTTCGACATCGGCCTTCGCCAGCCTCGCGGACAGGTTCGTCGGATAGTTGGTTGTGCCGTCCGGTTTCAGCGCGTTTTTATATTCAACCAGTGCGGCTTTCAGCTTGCTGGTGTTATTCTCGTCGCTCCTGTCGTCATAAAGCCACCTTTTAAAATTGCCCTTCCAGAAATACTGGAACGATAGAAGGTCGAGTATCTCTTCTTTTGATATCTTCTTTTCTTTTTTCTCCGGCAGGGCATTCGGCGATACCTTTGTCAGGTCCTTCGTCGCTTTGATGCTGTCGATCAAGAATGCGTCCATTGTCTTGGAGACCATGTCTTTGTCATTGGGATAACACACGGCTCCGGCGCCTACCACGTTCGACACGTTCCAGTACATGTTCGATTTATCCTGAAGAGATTCTTTTCCTTTGCTGATAACCCTGCTGAAAAGAGGATCTTTCCCGTCCGGTCCTTTTTTGAGGTAATAGTCTTTCCTGATCTGCGGAAAGTTTTTGACAACATCGTCCTTTACATTGTTCAGATAAAATATCTGGTCGGCGATCAATCTGGTCTCATCGGAACATGACCTGAAATACAGGCTCTGCAGAGCTATCTTCATCACGCGGACGCCGTTTATCTCTACGGTATATTTGTCAGAAGGAAGCCTTCCCGCTTTCATTTCTTCATATATCTTCTTCAGGTTATAGGGCTGGCCGTTGACCACCAGCTGAAGACCGTCGATAGTCGTTATCTTGGTTTCCATGTCCTTGAGGAAATCTTTCACGCCGCCTTCAGAAGATGCCACTTCGTCGGTGTTCACCTCAAAATCAAGATGTATCTCTATCAACTTCAATTGGATCTCAAGCGGCCTGATGACCTTGTTATAGCCGGCTTTTGACATGGGGTGCTGGCTCAATGCCAGGACCTTGTCGTAAAGCCCTTTCAGGAAATCCAGTTTTTCCTGGGGAACTTTAAAGTTCAGGTTCTTGCTCTTGCCTTTCTCAAATTCCAGCTTGAGCTGCTGCCCGTACACATCGGCATATTGATAGAACACGTCTATGTAGAAGGAATAATCCATGTCCTTATAGAGCCTGTTCTTATTGTTGATAAGTTGACCGTAGAATGAATCCACTATCTTGCGCCTGTCGTCTTCGCTAAGGTTCGGGTCGGGTTCCTTACCATCCTGAGCCAGTCTTATGATGACATCCTCAAATTCCTGTTTAGCGATGCCGATCTGCTTTTTTATCTGAGACGGCCTTTCGAAGCTTTCGATGAGGGCCGAATCCGCTAGCGCGTAGCCGAAATAGGCTTTGTTCGTAAGATACTGGATCCCCCTGTCCTGCTCCGAGGTCTTCAGGTTCTTGGCATTCACGATAACGTCGTTGAACCTGTATTTCGCCATTACGGCGTCCCGGACCTTTACGCCGTTAACTTTAACTTTCTTGCCGTCGGCGCCGGTTATCTCTATTTGGACCTTTTTATTTCCATCTTTATTTACTTGGTCATTGGGGTCGTCGGAGGCAAGTGCATCTGACAAATATACATCGCCCGCGCCGTTCCTGTTCACCAGCCACAGACCTTCATCAAGCTCCATCTTCAGATCGTAGAATTGCGTCCCCGGGAAAGGCGCGAGGATATTGGCATGATAAATATCGGAGGGGCTTCTCGGAGCTACGTATCTCATGACGGCATCCGGCAGGGAAATATCCCCAAGCCCGAATTGGTCTTCCAGGTTCACTCTGCCGTCTATGGCCCTGGCTTGAATATCGTCAAAATAATAGCAGACGCCATCGGGAGCGAGATGGTACTTATAATATTTCCTGCCATTAAGGTTATTCTTCTGCTCGTCAAGTTCTGAGTATATTTCATACGCTTCCGAAAGCCTGTCGGAATTCCCTGTCATGTTCCCTATCATCGACAGGACATCGGCTTTGGTCTCATACGCGTCATAATAGAGATATTGGTTCGTTTTTATCGTATAGTCATCTGAGGCCGCCTTGCAGAGTTTCGGTTCCCGCACATCCTGTTTTCCTATCTCCTGGATGCGGTCAAATATCCCAAGAATACGATCTACTTTATCCAGCGTTCCCTCCTTCTTTGGAACATTTCCGTGAGCCGGAGTTCCCTCCAGAACAGCGGGGTCCTGGGTGCTTAGATCAAGCTTCGCATCCTCAAGTTCCGCCTGCGCCTGAAGGAAAAGGATCCCGATCTTGGCTATCCAAATCGGTTCTTCCTCGTTCAAGAATTGATATTTCCCCAGTATATAGTTCTCCTTGTTCCCGTACTTTATGGTAAGGCCGCCTTTATTATCAAGAACTTTGTTCAGGGTGATATCAACAAAGCCTGATTGGGTCTTAAGTTGTTTTACGGAATCCAGTTTGTAGTTATCGATCCATAAATGAAGGAGCGCCCTGATATCATCATCCGTATCGCCGTATATACCTCTGGCAGGATCGCCCTTTATAAGATGGCCGTTCGCGTCTTTTTGCCTTCTCAGCACATGCAGTTTGGATTCGGTAAGGATGGAATTTCCCAGGCCATGGATGTCCATGCTGTATATGCCCACGCCTTCCTGCGTGGCCAGCTCTCTTGCCTTTCTGCAGTATTCTATTCCCGCAGTCTCGGCCTCCTCCAGAGCTTTGCGGTACGATCTTTCGGTAATATTGCCATTTTCATCCTTACTGGAATAGCCATAAATGCTTGAAAGCTCATCCGGGCTGATATTCCTATAAATGTCCATAAGAATAAGCTGAGCGATACCGGTAAGGGCTTTCCCGTACTGCGCCCTGTAATCATCGGTTAAATTGCCTTCTTCCTCTTTTTGCTTGCATTCCTTGATAACTTCTTTGTACTTTTTAACGGCGTCATTCCTGTAAGAAATATCTCCCGTAGTATCCCAATGTTCTGTGTCCTTGCGGGCATGAAGGTTCTTTACAAAGATAATATCCCCGAGATAATCGGGTGTGGAAGTGCGGAATATGCTTTCTTTCCTTGCCAGACGGATGAACTGTGAAGCCAGGTCTGTCACGGTATCCGGGAAACAGGCCATGGTAAGTTTGTTCTTGATACCGGTCTTGACGCGCCTGGCAGGGTTTTTGCGGTCAACGATGACCGTATCATCATACGTTCTTATTATCTTGACCTTGTTGGAGTCCCTGGATATATTGCCCGCTTGCACCATATCGATTTACCTCTTTCAATGAAAGAACAAGGCAGAATCAGAGCCTTCTTCTCCCTTCATATATATATCGTGAAAAAACAGCGAAAATTTCAATAAAGAAGCGGTATATTGGGGCAGACGCGGAGAAAATCCTTGACCTTATTCTTTTTCCGATTTTTCCCCGGTGATGAATTCATACGCCTTGCTGTACGATCTTTCGGTAATATTGCCTTGCTGCTCATCCTTCATGAGTACCTGTTCCACGATATTATCAGAACGCATAACAAACGGCAAAGCCAATATATCTTCATGTTTCCTCTTATAATACCCTGCTATACTATTGCTGACCCTCGCTTCATATATCAATAGGGCGGTAGGATCATAACCTGACTCATGATGGGATGCTATTTTCCCCCAGTCTCCCGAGAAAAAGTCGCGAGCAAAGTTGTTCACAAAAAGCTGATCCCATCTGCCGGTGAAGAGCTTTTTCTTGAATTCATCCTGCGTGAATATTTCGATCTCATGATGTCTCCCCCCTAAACGGAAACCTTTGTACCAGAACTCCGCTTCCGTCAACGTCTTGTCGACATTATAGCGGGTCCTCTTGTACCACAGCTGTACCTTACCCCAGAACTGCCCTTTGGAAAGCTGCTTCTCGGCAATATCCAGTTCATCTTTTTCGTTCTCAACGGGGCAGAGATAATCATCTGCGATATAAGCTTTTATCTTGTCTAAGTTGGCTTCGTCAGCATAGGCCATGTTCGCCTTTGCGAGAGAGTCCCAGTCCGCCTGGGGATGCTGTGCATTTTCCATGTCCTTAAGGATTTTTAGTTGATCTATAATCAACTCATCCATCTTGGCTTCTTTGGCGATCGCGATCAATTGTTCGAGGGAGGCGTTTTTTAGCCCCTTGGCCTGGGCTATTTTATTTACCTCATTTCGCGCGGTCAACTGTTCGAAGCTGGGCGGATAGAAAGTCGAGTTTACCCTTGTCGGACAAAGCATAGACTGTTTTCCGTCCTCTATTTCATTGCCGGAGAGCAGCCTTATGTAAGCCAGCGCTCTTTTGTTTATTTTGAACCCTTCTTCCTGCTGCTCTGGTCCGCCCCCGGAGAGATAATCCGCGTAGAACACCATCGCGTCCAGCGCGATGAAATTATCATCAAAATATTTCCCCTGCGTCTGGTTGTAAAGGAATGTCGCGCCATAATAATAATTTTCGAGTTCGTCCGGCGACATCACGATGGCTTTGTTCTTTTTTTCAGCGCTCATATTATCGTATACATCCTGAGCAACGCATTTGATCTGTAACTTCTTGGCGTAATACACTACCCCGAGCATCTCCTCGCAGTATGAAGCCATGTAAGACTTTTCGCCGGATCTCAACCCTTTGGCGAAATTCCGGAATTTTGACCATGCGTCACTTTTGTTATAATCGGGACCGTACATGCCTTTCTTGATCACATCAATTGCACGCAAAATATAGTCCCTTTTCACGGCTTCCAGACCCTTAGTCGTTTCCGGATCGGGATTGTTATCCAGCATTTTATTCATTTCGTCATTGATCTTATCCGCTTTGGCGATATATATGCCGGCTAGGAGCTTCTCGGCTTCGTCCGTTTTTACGACGCTTCGCTGATAGGTGGCCCACTTCTGCTCCAGCACCAAGTTGATCTCCTTTTCCGACTCATCGAGCGCGTTGTAGCTCTTGAAGAAATCGGCAAGGAACACGCAGTTGACATTCCCGGCTATCCAGTCATAACCGCCGGCCCAGTTGACATACTTTGTGAACCATAACGGCCTCTCCCTGAAAACTGAAACCGGGTCCGTAGGCGGAGTGCGGTGCTTTTCTTTTATCTCTTTCGCAAGATCTGATTTTTTGAAATCAGCTATTGTTTTCTTTATGAAATCATTGCCGTTTTCATCGGTCGTCTTCACCTTAAGGTTTTTTGCAAGCTCGCCGTTGATGAGCGCGAAGCTGAACCACGCCCAATTCTCTCCATAATAATAATCCTGCGGGTCGCACTCCCAGTATCCCGTTCCTGGCGCTTTCTTATCCACCGTGTAGTGGAGCTTCGTCCACATTGTGGCGGCGCTTTTATCATCCCCCGTGAACCAGCTGGCAGTCCAGAGGTAAGCCATGTAAACACCCTTTGTCTGGAGCGTCTGGTCCGTCCAGTGCGAAGTCCCGTCAATATTGTAACTGTTAAATATACCATTGTGTTTTTCCAGCTCGCTTTTCAGGAAGGGATACATAGAATTTACATCTGTGCCTCTGGGATCAAAAGCCTTGTTGGCAAAATATTTTTGTGCTTCCTTATCCCCCGGATTCATCTGGACTTCAAGGGCCATCCAGAAAAGAAGACGGAAAGAGTCGCCGCCAGCGTAATAGTCCTTCGTTTTCTCATACTGGCCGTAATTCCACGCGAAGCCGCAAATATCTCCATTTTTGTTGAGGGCCGCAAAATCCGCCGTCCACCCGGAACTTCCAACGACCTCTTTTTTGTTCTCATTCAGAACCCTTGCCCTCTGCGCCTTTGCTATGAGCTTATAGCTGGAGTTGACCATCGATGCCCAATCATGGCCGGATTCTTCTTTGGGATCATATTTTGCAAAAAGCGTTTTATAATAATATGGCCTTAAATATGAGGGGTCCACGCCGAAAGTGCGTTCCCCGGTCTTGGGGTCCCTTGTATACGCGAAATTATCGCCGGCCAGGAGGACCCTTTCGCCGTTCACCACTTCCGTTCCGAGGCACCAGATGTCGTTCAGAATAAGCCTTGCTTCGCCGTAATAATTATACTTACCGCCGCTGCCCCATTTTTGATGCGCCATAAGTAGAGCGGCGGCAATGTCCTGATCGGCATCAAGCGCGGGATCGTAATCGTAACTGCTCATGTCCACGCCGCCAGTCTTGCCGTCAATGTCAGGCGTCCATCTCCACGCAAAGAGGTTGTCGTTCTTGTCCATCAAGGAGAAATCCCACCACTGCTTAACATCCGCGTTGAAGACGGTCTTGATGTTCTTTCTCTGCATGTTGGTCTGCGCCCAGTGCCAGACCTTGTCGAAGGTCTCATGGTCATCCATGATAACGGCGCGCAGCAATGCGTATGAAACGGCCTCAGAATGAGTTATCCTATGGGTCTTTCCGTACTTGTCATTATACGGATCCGCAAGCGGTCTTCCGTCCTTATCTATCATGGCGGGTTTATCTTCGGATATGCCGCGTTTGTATCCGTCGTTTTCCCATTTAAGCCATGTATCGATGCCCTGGTTATTCTGCGGGCTTATTACCACGTCTGACATGTGTTTTCCCTCTCTATATATTTATCGTAAAAAACGGCTGAATATCTCATGCTATTTCGCTCCTGTAGCGGCAGCCAAGCCCTGCCATTCTTCGCCCTCGCCTTTCTCAAAATCCTCAATATTGTTCAGCGCGCTTACCTCGTGGAGGCTTTGCTGCGCTACATAGCCGACCGTGAAATCTTTGGATTCAAGAGCGATCTTTCTCAGCACGGACAGCGCTTCGCCGCACATGGGGTCCTCATCAAGTTCGAACCTGGCCATGAGACAGAGCGTGGTTTCAACGTTGCTGTAATACTCGAGCAACTGTACAGATAGATCTAGGACCTCGCTCGTTTCGTCAACGGTGACCGTTCCATCCTTCTTCATGACGCCCATCCCCACAAGAACGCGCTTCATCTGGCCCCTGAGAGCGAATATCTCGTCGTAAGAAATGCCGGCAAAAGGATTCCTGCTGTTGTTAGCCGTAGTCGTGTTCTGTCCCACAAAACGCTTCGCGTATCTCTTTAATGCATCGAATCTCGCAAGGTATTGTCTCCTGGGATCTTTATGGTTGTTCATGATAGCGTCGCGGCTTAACTGGAAAGCCGGCTTCTTCGGTTTAAGCTTGCCAAGCACGTTATAGCCGAGTTTCCCAAGTACCCCGTATTTAGCTTGAGCCTTTTCCATTTTTTTCACATCTTCCAGGCTGTTCTTGGAGCTATAATCGCAGCTCACCGAATAGTGCCATTTGGCTAATACGTTAACAAGAAGCAGACCAAGGAAGAACGTCGTCGCGCCGATCCCAAAAGCAAAGCTACCCAAGAACAGGAAAGAACCATAGATCAAGGCGGTGCTTACTGCGGCGGTCATGATCACCGAAACCGCCAGTCTGAAACCGGTGAACTTGAAAGGCCCGCCGTGGGACGTCAAGAAGTAGTTCGCCCACTGGTTCCTTTCTACGTACTGCGTCAATGCGGTATTGAAGTTATCTATCAATGCGAGGTCATCTATCTTTTTGTTGAGAATGAACCCTACCAGGAAAGCCTTGGCATAACCGAATCCCAGGGTCGTGAAGGCGACGACGAACGCGAAAGGTGAAAATAGGTTGTTCAACAGCCAGGTGGCAAAGATCACGTGTTGATCGAAAGGTATCAAGGCGATGAGTCCGCCCGAAAGAATATATGCCAGCGCCGCGAAGATCTGCATAACAGCGGCTAATGCGTATTTGTACCAGAACCTTCCCGCCGCGATCTCCGCTAAGGCCGGCCAGGAAACAAGGTCCGGTCTTCTCCCTAATAGCGCGCTGGACATTTTACCGGCAAGGGCCAGCCTGAACGGATTGATAAAGAGGCCTTCGCTGAATATATAGCGCTTCGCGGTCTGGTTAAACCAGGCGCCTATCTTGCGCTCCGCTTCTTCAATGTTGCCGGCAAGCATATGGATGGTGTCGAACGAGACCTTTAGCACTTCCATGGCCTTGCCGAAACGGTATATGCCCTCTTCGGCAGATTTGTGGTCCTCGCCGATGGACCAACCCATGATATTATGTCCGTCCTTGATCTTCTTCTGGTTGGGATTATTCGTGGGCTCAACATAAGAAAATCTGCTGAACAGCGCGTCCCATTTGATCACGGTGGATCTTCCGCTGCAGATGCCTCTTCCGACAAGCCCCTTCGCGAATTCCAAGCTGAAACTGATGCCTTTTTTAAGCCTTGTCAGGGGAGATGTATATTCCTCGCCGCCGTAGAAGATAATGTCCCTTATCTTTATCACCAGCTTTGTCCAGAACCCCACCCTGTTCTGCGCGTTCACCGCGGAGACGACCTTGTTCTTTTCCACCGTTGTCATACTTAAGTCCAGCAGGTGCGTGTGCGTCACTTTTTCGTTCAGGGGCAGCCATCCTTCTCCGACATGGAACGCGGAATATGCCGCCGAAGGGAATATCTGGAAACCCGGTCCGGCCTTTTCGATCAACTTTTCATAGTCCGCTCCGTCGATCTTGACGTCGTATTTGTCCATCAAGTCCACTCTAAGCGACAGGCCGCTGTCAGGATAAAATTCGATCCTCGGCCTGAATTCCTCTGTTTCCGGCGTGTACCGGTCGCTCTGGAAGATGTGGTCAAGGCCTGTGACGTTCATTTCAGAATTGTCCATCAGTTTTTTTCCGTAGTTGTCTATAAAGGCTTCAGCGGGTATGAAAATCGGATCTCTGCTTGTCATGCCAGCCGGCGTCCAGACGACCTCAATGCCTTTTCCTCTTTCGTCATCCACGACAGTTGTCACGGCGTCCGAGCCCCAGTTTATTATCTTGAGCATCTTGATCATTTCCTTTGCCCTTTCCCGCGCGGACCTGTTCACGAACTCCTCCGCGGGTATCAGAACGGAAGCGGTCGATCCTTTTCGCCCGCTTGCGATCTCAACTCCGTTCGCGGTCAGCTTGATCGTATTGCTGCCCCAATCCCTCATAAATTCGCGGCGGCCGTTGTTACGCATCAGTTCAGCCGCTGAAATAAAGATCGGGGTCACAACTTTACCGCTCTGCGACTTCCATAGGATCTCCACGCCCTGTCTCTTGCCCTCATCAACTATTTTCACCTTTGAGTTCTCCCAGGGGAAGCCGCTGAACTTTTTCTTACATTCCCCCATCAATCCTTTGGGGTTCAGCTTATATATCATCCTTGAAGCGTTGATCTCGTTCCCCAGGTTCAGTTCCCGCCTCTGTTTCGCTGTAACGTGGTCCTTATGTTTTGAGTTCACTATTTCAAAGATGTCCTTGCAGTGCTGACCCTGGCTGGCCTCTTTTCTCTTTGCGCCGCCCAGCCACGGCAGGGCGATGACAAAAGGCTTGAAACCTTTCTTCGCCGACATTACCGCGCCAATGTTCTTTCTTACGCGTTTTGCGCCCTTCTCCTTTTCGATTGAATATTGATCATCCTTTGTTATCCACTTCTCGCCCCCGTTGTTTACAGCGTCTACGCGCCTTCCGGGTTCATTTATGTTCACCCCGCACAGACTGAACCATGCCTTACGGGCGGCGAACATGAAACCTTGCACATCACAGTTCGGTTTGTCGCCTTTCTGCCTCTTAAGCTGGGCTCTCCAGTCATCCCTGTTGCCGGTGCCCCTCACGAATATCTCCTCCCGGGAATCCCATATCACATAAGGGCTTCCGGTGTTAAGACATACCGCGCCCGTGCTGTCCTGGAAATCGCTTACATATATGGGGACCGTTACCTGGCCCTGGGCGGGTATTTGAATGTTAAGCTTGCCCAGGTCTTTGGGCCGTTCAGATTTTTTGAGCGTCACTCTGAAAGTGATACCATTTATTTTCTCGCCGACCTTCTGAAGCTCCGCCTGGCAGCGGTTCTTTTCGTTCTGGACCTTCGTTACCTGTTTTTGCTTTTTAGCCGCTTTCGGCGCCAGCTTCGCGAGCGCGGCATCGCATTTCGCGATCTTTTTGACGAGGTCGTTCTGAGCTTTGGTCCAATCTTTATAATTTTTCCTCTTCTCCTTGTCATTTCCCTTCTTGTCGCTCGCCTTATGCTGCGCGTTAAGATACAACAAATTAAATCCGGAAAGAACGCCGTTGTTGAACTCCGCTTCGGCTCCTATTAACGGCTTATTCCCCACATGATGGCTCTCCCTGAAGGCGTCGGGGCTCTTATTGTACGGTATAAGCCTGGCCGCTTTTGAATCGGGGTTCGCGTCTCCGTACCAGAAGATGACGGGGGAATCCACGACAAGGTCTTTGTCATCCCATCTGCCTTTATTTTTCGGCGTCCTGTAAATGGCCTGTATGTACGCGTCGGGTATCTGATCGTTGTATTTCGCAATCAGGGCCTCTGCCTGGTCCGCGATGATATTGCCTCTCTTGTCCACGACCACGGTCCCATCCCAGAGCTCTATCTGAATGGAGCGCGTGAAAACGGGGTCTCTCATGTCCTTGTCCGCGAACAGGGCTTTGAATTCCTGTTCCGTTACCTCTTTTGTCTTGCGCCCGTGTATGGTCACCGGCTTTCTCAGAACTATCATGCTGTGCGCAATGGAAGGAGCTCTTCCCGGATTGTCGGGATCGTTCAGCCAGAAATATTCCCTGCTGGTCCCGGGACCAAAGGCGACATCCCGGTCGCTAACTTTTAATGTCACATCTTGCCTTCCCCGCTCGAAGCCCTCAACGCTTGTGGGCGGATTTTCTATTCTTTCCGCGAGAGGCGAAGTGGAACCGAATTCATTTCGGTCCGTCAGCCGTTCAGTTGGACCGCCGTCATGCCTGTTCGTCGCCTCCAGCACGTCGTCAAGTTTGACCCAGAGGAACGGCGTCCCCTCGAAAGTGCGGGGATCGGCAAAATAGCTGTATTTGGGGTTCAGCACCCTGGTCCAGTTGCCGGCGATATAATCTGATGTCGGGCAAGGCTGGCCGTCTATTTCCTTGTACTTCAGTTCATAAAGGTGCATGGCCCTGAAGAGGAGGAAGCTCGCTATGTTCGAATCCTTGTTCACGGCTCCGTCATCCCCGTTGATGACCTTCCTCATGACGCACTCGATCATCGCTTTCCTGTTCGAATCATATCCCTCAAGTCTCACGTTCAGCATAAGCGCGTCTTCGAGAAGTTCCTGGCTCATGATGCCTTCATCCATCGCATCTTCAAGCTCGTTCGCGCATTTTTCCAGGATCCTCACTTTTACCCTGAGCGCGTTAATATTCGTTTTAATGAATTCGGGATCCTCTATGTCATACCAGTCGCCGTGGGATCTAAATTCTTCCGGAAGATAGTCTGTCTGGGCCGAGAGCTCCTGTGCCGCATCCCTTATGTTGGTTATGACCCTGTTATATCTGGTCGCGATGTTCATGTTGCCATAAATGTGGTTCTGCCCGCTGCTGCCGTGAACGACCGCGTCCAATATCCTTTTTTGCCTTTCTTGCACGTGCTCAACGAACGCCAGCCTTTGCGCGAAATCCCTCACGGGGCCAAAAATGGTGCCCAGCCACTTTTTCATATAATCCCTGTTGTTCGCGATGTCGTTCTTTCTCATGGTATCAAGCACTCGGATCGCCAGCTTGACCGGCTTAGTAAGCGCGTCAACCGCTTTTATCTTTGCCTCCGCGGCCGCTACGTCAATGTCGATCTTGGCGATTCCTTCATTGGCGCTCTTGATGTAATTCTGGTTCTGGGCGATCTGCGCATTTATTTTCGCCAGCTCTTCTTCAGCTTTCTTGAGCGCTTCGCCCAGTTGTTTTACTTTGTTGGGGTCTTTATCAGCCGCTGCCAGCTTTTTCCTGAGGTCGGCTATCTCACGTTCTTTCTTCTTCGCTTCCAGCATTTCATCGCCGGCTTTATCCTTGTTCATGGCGATGGATCGATTTAATCTCTCAAGAACATCTTCCGCATTCTTGAGCGCTTCACCAAGTTGTTTTACTCTGTTAGCTTCCTCGACAGCCGCCGCAAGCTGTTTCTGCAAGGTGCCGATTTCACTTTCTTTCTTTTTTGCCTGCTTCGCGCTTTCCGTGATATAGGTTTCCGCCAGAGCCATCCCATCAACAAAAGCCTGACGCGGCTCCTGAAGGTCCTTAATCAGCTTTTCGTTTTCAGCCCTTTTTGCCTTTCCCTCCATTTTCCTGAGTTTCTTGTTCAGTTTCCCTATTTTTTTCTCCGTCTGATCCAGCCCGTCAATGAACCTGTTCATGGTCAAGTGACCCTCTTTGGATGCGGGATCATGTTTGTTGTTATCCACGCGAACATCGATAGTGCCGGCGCGGACCTGCTGGGCGATCCAGCCCAGCATTTCATCCTCATGTGTTTTGTAGATGGTGGAAGTAATGAATCCCCTTATCATTTGTCTAAACACGTCTTCGCTTAAATCGCCGGCATCGACTAGGTCGCTGATCTTTTCGGCAAGGGCGTTCGCATCTTTCCCGTACCCCGGATAATTCGGGTTGATGAACAACGCAACAAGCTGGCCTAAACTCCTTACCAAGTGGGCGCTATTAACGGATCTCGGAGCCTGCCGGCAGAGAGCATGTATCAATCTGCCTTCGTCCTGCCTGTAGGTGCTGTTCCCGCGGGCCGCGAATCTGGGAGGCATGATGAACGTCATCAGTTGTTCGAACCTTCTTATCAGTTCGTTCTCCACCGCCGGGTTTTCTATTTTCTTGTATGACTTTTTGAATGGATTGGTGTCATACTGATATAAAGTGGGGTTCGGTGTCCCCATCCCCACCGTAGCGCGGGTCCCAACCGCCGATTCCCTAAGACCGGTATCCGCTCTGTTGAACAGATAGGTCAGCTTCGCGACCAGCTTTTTAATTTCAAAAGAGCCTATTATGGGCTTGATGGACGCTTTCATGTTCCTCATCCATCCAGCGTTGGTTATCATCGAGAAGCCCGTCTGATGGACTTGCGAGAAGAACATGAATATCCCGAAGGTAACGGTCGTGTAATTCTGCCAGAGTTCATGGAAGAAGATGGGGAAGTGGCCGGCTTCCGTCGAAACGTCCATACCCAGGAAAAAGCTGAAGGCTAGTCCCCCAAGCGCACCGTAAACGGGCAGATAATTGGTGAAGTGCTTATCACGTTCCGTCTTTTTGAGTTTTTCTCCCTGCCTCTTCCGCCACTCAGCCCATATGAACGAACAGACGGGGAACGCCAGAACAAATGTCGACCATCCGAAATAAGTGACCATGTTAAAAAGGACGTTCGCCATGCCGGGCACAGTGAACAGTAAGATCGTTCCCAGGTAAGCCCCGCCTACCCAGAAAGCGTTCGCGGCGGTCTTCATCAGGAACTTCGAGTCCTCAAAAGTGCCGTCAAAAACCTTGCCGCCCCTCGCGATGCAGAGTTCCTTGCTCTGGTCCCTCAGGAAATGGCTTACGTAGTGGAACAACAAGCCTCCCACGCCCCATGCCGGAAGTTCGCCTATTTCCTTGACGATATTTTCGATGTTCATGTTGTAATTGAACAATATCATTGAGAGCGCGCCGGTCCCAAGAAGAATGGCCGGCCAGCATAATTTCTTGTTGAGCCAGTTGATTGATGAAGATGCCCAATGCAGCCATAACGTTGTTTCAGTCTTTATCGAGAACTTGCCCGCGAGGCTGACAGCCCCGCCGAAAAGTCCGGCCAAAAAGTAGGGAGCTCCCAGTTTCATGGCCGCCACGGCGGTCCCAACATAGGCAAGCGTCGTGAATATCTTTGTGTCGCCTACCCATAACGCCACATCCAGAGTTTTTCCGATGAATTTGCCAAGGCCTCTGGCAATGGACATCGTTGTAAAAACCGACGGTAAAAAGAGGTCGCTTTCAAGCAGTTCCTGGAATTCTTGATTGATCACGTTCTTTTTGGACTTGAACGGTAATTTTATGTCGTTCACGGTCAGGTTATTAAGGCTCGCTGTTCTCGCTTTCAATAAGCCTTCTTTTTTCAGATCGTCCAGGAATCCTTGTTTTAAATCGTCCGGCGTCGCAGCCGTGGTCTGTTGGATCTTCCTTAACAGCACTTCTTTGTCCGGATAACCGAGTCCCTTGTGTACGAAGTTCCTCGGGTGCGCGTTGTACCAGGTCACGGCCATATCCTTGTAGTCCGGCTTCTGGAACATTCCCTTGCTGATAATGGAGGGGCAGGCATCCAAAAGCCGCCTGTTCGAGACCAGCAGCGCGATGTCCCGCAGGCCGACATTGTCCCAGTCCAATCTTCCGGGATTCGTCAGAAGCACCTTTGCGGTATAAAGATCGTTTATTTTATTCGCCTGTTCATGCGCTTCATTGATCGTCTTTTCGCTGGAACGCCCCGTAGTATCGGGGGTTTGCGTCGTGATGCTGGTGATGTTTTGAAGCAGGTCCTGCCTGTTGGCGAACTGGAAGAACGGTATGTAGTTCCATTTCACATACTGGCTTCTGATATTATTTGTGATGTCTCTTGGCCCTGGAAATCCCATGTTATTTCTTTAGACTCCCTTCTACATATATATCGAAAAAAAAGTCGAATAATTTCAGTTGTGAGGCTCATTTTTTCTTTTGGCCTTGCGGGAATTCAGGCGTTTTGAGGTGGGGCTAGATGCTCGCATCCTTTTGGTCCGCGATACCCGGGACGATCATACGTTCTATTTTTTCAGCCGCGTCACAGCTTCCTTCTCCAATAATTCCCTTACCGACATCATCAACAGCAAGATCTCGTTTTTGTCTTCGGAGGTCAAATTTTCATATCTTATTTCATCCAAAATATTCCGGAACTCTTTAGGTGATGTATCAAGATAATTGGTCACCAGCGGTTTAATATTCTTGAAAAACACGCTCGGAGCAAGTTTGGACGCCATGCTGAGGTTAAAACGGAACTGCAGGAATTGCTGCCTCCAGTCCAGGCATTTGTTTTGCAAGAACGGGAAACAATTGCCGAAATCGATACCGAATATCTTCCCCATTGTTTCTCCCCGTTTTTTGACAAGCATCAGATTGTGATAAGCAGACTGATCTTCATTGCCGAACATCCAGCCCAAGAACTTTATCTGGTCAAGAAATTGGGGATTGAGAAAGATATCGCTCGCCATTTGGAACCAAACCTCAGCTTCTTTTTCTTTTTTCTTGCCTAAAAAAGCCACCGTACTGCCGGTCGGGTTCTGTGCAAGCACCTTCCCGAAGATCGGATCTTCGCGCAGTCCTTCCTCATCCAAGTTCACTTCACGGTGATAGCCAAGCGTATTATAGAAGAGCAGCTCTTGCGCGGCTTGTTCCAGAGTACGCACTTCGCCATGCGATACCCCGTGTTCCATTCCGGCTATCCGCGTAAGCTCGTTGTAGGCCTTTAAAGGCAGAGGAGCTTCCTGTCCGACCGCGTAAGAAAAATATTTGGTCTCCTGAAAAGGATCTTGTATAAGCTGTACCCTGCTTACCGAATCCAATTTCAGAGCGCTGGCAAATGCCGAAGTTAAAAATTCCACTGCCGGGATAACGTTTCGACGAGGAGGTTTATTCGGAGCTATTTTCAGAAGCGCCAGATATTCTCTATTATGGATCCCGACCTCCAATATCCTCTGGCCTCTTTTCCCTAGCGTTACGCCCGGAAACTCCCATTCCCCTGTTTTAAGTGTCGTATAGGTCGGGAAAATGGGCCTTTCTCCGCTGGGGGTCGTTTGCAAAGGCTCAATTGATGGATCCTTGCCCATGTCCGCAGGTTTTATATCAATTCTGCTGAATATTTCCGGCATCTTATTTGTTTTAGAAAACGAGACAAGATCATGGAAAAAGAGCGGATCGGACTCCTCCAGTTCTTTAAGGGCTTGACCCGCTTTGCCGTTCGGAGATAATGCATCAAAAACGCTTAATATGAACACGGCGCTGCATCTAACGAACGGATCCATGGGAACTTCCCCGCCGCCCTGGGCAATAGCCTTCAACCCCTCGATGCTCAGAGTGCAATTGCTCAAATAAGTACGCTGACAGGGCTGTCTGGTCCTGTAGTTTCCCGCCAAAGCGTGGACGATAGCCATATACACCAGCGGCGGGTCTTTAAGGATTTCATTTTTTTTGTCCAGAATATATTTGAATATTTCGTCGCCCTTTTCTTTTTGATTTGTCTTATAGAAGTGTGCCGCTATCCTTCCCAGGCATAATATGGCATACTCCTTCTCGTCCCAGACAGGTGAACCCACAAAAGCCTTCATGAGTTCGATTACTTCGGGGCCATTGGCCGGGCTCCAGTTCAATGCCCTTAATATCCTCCATCGGACGTCATCGGCCTGCATCCTGCGCTTTATCTTCTCATCAAGGACTATCTTGCCGTCTTCAAAATCAAGCCCTTCACGAAGCGCCTGACACAGGCAATTTATTACACCCTCGTTATCCAGCCTGAGAAAAGCGAAGAACTCCACCAGTTGGACCAGTTCTTTCTTTTCATCGTCGGCCATTCTCCCGGGAGCTTTCTGATAATTCCTGTAAAGGTCCAAGAGCCTCTTCCGTTCATCATCAAATTCAAATTTTTCATG
This sequence comes from uncultured bacterium, assembly GCA_963727815.1. GTDB lineage: Bacteria > Margulisbacteria > WOR-1 > CAVSGV01 > CAVSGV01 > CAVSGV01. The sequence continues at coordinate 58,336 of CAVSGV010000005.1, read as the reverse complement.
CGGGATTATCCTGTGGTCGAGCAGGAAGAAGAAAACCTTGTGTCTGAGAGAAGAAAAATACTCCACCAGTTTGCCTATCTCTCTTTGTTCACTTTCAGATACTTTCCTTTGTTCACTTCCCGATATTTTCCCCGTGGATTCACGCACAAAATAATTCAGAATCTTTTCGCGCGCTTTTTCTAATTCCGGATTAGCGAATAGATCGTCATGGCGGACCGGAAGACCGCACCCGTCCATCAGGAACTTGAATGCGGCTTCAAAAAACACCTTGGCTTCATCATATCGAGCCCAAAACGTCGGCACGATCTGTTCTGCCGAATCTTCATATTTTTTGAGCGCGATTTTTGAGGGAAGAAAGTCATTGCGGCAGAAGCCGATCCATTCATTGACCCATTCTTTGGCTGCGATGCTCTCCGCTTCGGTATGGATGATCCCTTGTAAGAGCAGCTCGTTTATAACACGTTGTACCCGCTCACCTCTTTTGATCATCGAGGATCGGCAATCGGTGCGCAACCTGTCAATGCGTTCCAAAGTGGGCCTGTTATTCTCAAAGATATCCATCCCGATGTGAAAGAACTTTGCGCTTTGTTCCGCCATACTCATCCATCTCGGGAGGGGCAGATCATACTTCTTGCATGCTTGCTGCGTTAGTCCATATAAAGATAATAGGGACATCCCTTCCTCCGTTTATGCTGAATATTTCAGCATGATATTGATCCCCTGTAGTCTCATCTCTTTCAGGACCGTCTTAATTCTTTCTTTAATGGCGAGTTTATTAGCTTTGTCAGTAAAGCTGCGGCAATAAATCTCGAGTTGGGATTTCATCTTATCTTTGGTGGCGCATATCCACTTTGGCACAGAAATGTGCCATTCGCCGCACAAGGACGTTGCTGTTGCTTCAAGACTAAACATTCATCCACCCCTATTTTTAATGATCGTATCGCGGCCTGCTGAAGCCGTGTTACCTTTATGCCGTATTTATGTCGACACAATCCTTGAAAAATTTCACTTTATTTTGGATACAAAAATACCCTAAAACAGGCTTTAGGGTATTTAATTAATGTTCAATTCTCGCTCTGGGAAATGAGCTATCGCACCTTAATTTACTGTCGGCCTCAGATAACTGTATCCGTTATTGAACAGGAATTCACCAACTTCCTTTTTCTGATGCACCAATCCCTCCATTATCACTGGATAGACCGATACGGATTCAGCCATGAATTCCATCCAGCTCCTGCCGCCAAGCATGGGCGGGCGGTCCATTCCAACAATAAAACCAAGATCCTTTGTACCCGCAAAGTTAAGTTTTGGCCAGCTGATAAGGGCAGGATTGAGCCATTTGGCAAAAGCGCTACCAGCAAAACCGTCCACGCCGAACAGCTTGTCAACTCCCGCTCCGCGCGGGAATTTCTTAACCACAAGCAATCTCCTGAGCACGTCAACAGGCATCGGATTATTTGCAAGCCACTCAATATCTAAGGCATAAAATGTGGTGTTCAGCGAATCTGGGACGATACCGCTGTTAAGCGCGTCTTCGGGCATCTCTGTGCTCTCTACAAGCATGACCCGATGCGTCCCAATATCTTGCATGAAACCGCCGCTCGCGCCTTTTTGCAATTCCCCGTTGTTGGGAACGCTTATCATGATCATGTGATGGCCGGCTTTGAACAATTCATCGGCGATCGAGACCATTACGGGATCCGATTGCCACATCCACTCATCAGAATTTGAGAAGTAGAGTTGTTTTATACCGCAGCTGTTCATTGCCTGAGCCATCTTATATTAAGTCATAAAATAAGCATAATCGATATGCCCCATCGCGAAAAGGTCTTTGGTAAGCGTCTGGTCATTCAGCCACATCCTTGGACCTACAGCCTGGTTGAATAAAATAGAATTCTCTCTTTCATCGGGCGATAAAACGCCCCATTCTTTGCGGGCATTTTCCATGACTTGCGACGCGACCTCGGAAGTTGTCATGCCCATTACAGGATTGGTCCTCTCGACCAACCTCGCTATATGATTCCACAGTTCTACAGTATGTGTAAGAAGCGCCTTATTTCCTATTTTATAAAGGAAGCGCGCTGTGTGTTCATCGATCCCGTAAAGCATGCAGATCTCCTTGTGTAATTTTGCCCAAGTCTGCGCTCTGGTAGAAGAACCTCCCATGGGAAGTCCCCTTATAACGACACCATAACCAGGGAAAATAATATTGCCTTGCATTATAGCGACACCTTGTGCCGCTCTTTCAAGCAGCTGTTTGGGAGAATTGAAGAATTTTGACATTGGCCAGTGTCTGGCTAAAGGAAAATATTGATACATCCCGTCCGGATATCTGTTAGGCCTTTCAAGCAGCCTCTGAGCTTTATCAGGTTCCTTTTCGAGCATTTCCTTGACTGTTGCCAGCCCCCCGACTAAAGCGATCCTGCTTGCGCCTTCCTCTTGAAGCCATTGCTCAAGATGCGCGTCTCTGACGGCTGTCGCCAGTTGAGATGGAACTCCAACTTTTTGAGATAAAATGTCGCCGACGGTCACAAATCTTTGAGCTGCTAATTCCGGTGTGCTGAATTTTGCTAAACTTTCCATTAAAGGACTTACCGACATTAAATTCCCTCCATTCCAAAAAAAGAAATCTGTTGGGATCATCTCCTCCATAATAATATCGAAAGCTTTCCGGTAAAATTTCAGTTTATATCGAAATTTATTTCTGCTAATATATCTCCCTATGCCACAAACGATAACCGAAAAGATACTCGCCGCTCATTGCGGAAAATCGGGTCAAGCCCGGCGAGCTCATCAACGCCAGAACTCGACCTCGTGCTCGGCAACGACATCACCGCGCCGCCCGCCATAAAAGAATTCGAGCGGATCGGCGTGGACAAAGTGTTCGACGTCAACAAGGTCGCGCTTGTCCCCGACCACTTCACGCCGAACAAGGACATCAAATCCGCAGAACAGGTGAAGATGATGCGCGAGTTCGCAAGAAAATTCGGCATAAGCAATTTCTTTGAAATGGGCTGCGTCGGGATCGAACACGCGCTTCTCCCCGAGCTCGGGCTGGTTATGCCCGGCGACCTTGTAATAGGCGCTGATTCGCATACCTGCACTTACGGCGCGCTCGGAGCTTTCTCCACCGGCGTCGGCTCCACGGACATGGCGGCGGCCATGGCGACCGGCGAGGTATGGCTGAAAGTCCCTGAAGCGATCAAATTCGTATACAAAGGCAAGCTCAACAAATGGGTCGAGGGAAAGGACCTTATTCTTTACACTATCGGGAATATCGGCGTGGACGGAGCCCGTTATATGGCCATGGAGTTCACCGGCGAAGTGATCCGGAATCTTATCGATGGACCAGAGGTTCACTATGGCGAACATGGCGATCGAGGCCGGCGGAAAGAACGGGATATTCGAGCCGGACGATATTACGGTCAAATTCGTCAAGGACACGATCAAGCGGAATCAACTTGAAGCGGGATTACATATTATATAAGAGCGATCCTGACGCGAAGTACGCGAAAACCATCGAATATGACTGCAAAGCGATCGAGCCGCAGGTATCGTTCCCCAGCCTGCCGTCAAATACGAAACCGATATCGGAGGCTTCGAAACTTAACGTGAAGCTCGATCAGGTCGTCATCGGCTCGTGCACGAACGGACGGATCGAGGACATGAGGATCGCCGCGAAGATACTTGAAGGGCAAAAAGAAACATCCTGACCTAAGGGTCATCGTGCTTCCGGGAACTCAATCTGGTCGTAAAGCAGATGATAAAAGAAGGATTGATGGATATTTTCATTGATGCGCAGTGCGCTGGTATCAACTCCTACCTGCGGGCCGTGCCTCGGCGGGCACATGGGAGTCCTTGCGGAAGGCGAAAAAGCGCTCTCGACGACGAATCGTAATTTTGTGGGCAGGATGGGACATCCGAAATCGGAAGTTTATCTTAGCGGGTAGCGATGCATCAGCCTCTGCGATACTCGGGCGCATCGCCAGTCCGGAGGAATTATAAATGTTCGTAGGCAAAGCTTATAAATTCGGAAATAACATCGATACCGACGCGATAATACCGGCGCGGTATCTCAATACTCACGATCCCGCGGAGCTCGCCAAACACGTGATGGAGGACGCCGATCATTCTTTTCCGTCAAAAGTTAAATCTGGCGATATAATCGTGGCGGGAGACAATTTCGGCTGCGGCTCTTCCAGAGAGCACGCGCCGATAGCCATCAAGGCTGCGGGGATTTCAGCGGTGATAGCCAAGTCCTTCGCCAGGATATTCTATCGTAACGCGATCAACATCGGCTTGCCGATACTTGAATCAAAGGAAGCCGCCGATGGTATCAAAGAAAGCGACGAAATTGAGATCGACCTTGCAAAAGGCCTGATAAGGAACGTTACCTCGAAAAAAGATTATAAAGCGGCCGCATTCCCTCCTTTCATGCAGGGAATAATCGACGCAGGCGGGCTTATCGAGTACACGAGGAAAAAACTTCATGGCTAAAACATATAATATCGCGGTCATAAACGGCGACGGGACCGGCCCCGAGGTAATGAGGGAAGGCCTGAAGGTCCTCAATGCCGCGTCAACGAAGTTCGGATTCGAGCTGAACACTACGGATTTCGACATCGGAGCGGCAAGATACTTAAGGACCGGCGAGGTGCTTCCAGATTCGATCCTGGCGGAGCTTAAGTTGAATGATGCGATATATCTTTCAGCGGTCGGCGACCCGAAAGTAAAACCTGGAATACTTGAACAAGGGCTTTTACTAAAGATCAGATTTGAGCTTGACCAATACATCAATCTCAGGCCGGTCAAACTTTACCCCGGCGTCGAGTGTCCGATCAAAGGCAAAGGCCCGAAAGAGATCGATTATACCGTGATCCGCGAGAACTCCGGCGGAATGTACACCGGCCAGGGCGGGCAGACCAATAAAGGGACGAAGAACGAAGTCGCCGAGCAGAGGATGATATATACCTATGCCCAGGTCGAAAGATTGATGAGATACGCTTTTGATTACACCCAGAAGCATGGGAAGAAGAAAAAGCTGGCGATGGTGGGCAAGTCGAACGTTCTTATATATATGTATGACCTCTGGAACCGGGTGTTCGATGAGGTCGGCAAAGATTATCCGGATGTTACCCGCGAATACTATCATGTCGACGCGACCTGCCTTATATATGATAGCCAGCCCGGAGATGTTCGACGTGATCGTAACGGAGAACATGTTCGGCGACATCATCACCGATCTTGCGGCGATAACTCAGGGAGGTTTGGGTGTGGCGGCCGGCGGTAATATCAATCCGAAAGGCGTTTCAATGTTCGAGCCTATTGGCGGAAGCGCGCCTATGTGGACAGGAAAGAATGCCATCAATCCGATAGCTTGTATCGCAGCAGGAGCAATGATGCTTGAAATGCTTGGCGAGGTAAAGGCTGCAAAGGCGATCGAAGCCTCGATAGCAAAAACTACCCCGAAAATGAAGAGTCAGATGGCGAATCAGATGGGATTCACGACTACTCAGGTCGGCGACTTAATAGCAAAAGGCGTTTAACAGCCTTCTTGATATCCTCTGATCCGCTTACATATCTTATAACAGCCCCGCCTGCCGCTCCTGAAGCCATAACTTGGCCTATCGTTCGGGCGCAAACGCCTCCGATAGCATAAATCGGAATCGTCACCCTGTTCGTCACCCTCCGGAGTTCCTTGATCCCAGTGGGTTTGGCGTTGGGCTTTATCGGGGTCTTAAAAACCGGCCCGAAGCCTATATAATCGGCTCCGAGGGCTTGAGCCCGAAGCGCCTCCCTCATGTTCGAAGCTGAAACCCCCAATATCTTGTCCCCAAGTATTCTCCTGGCACCTAGCAACTGGCCCCTAGCCCCTATATGAGCGCCGTCAGCCCCAGACTTGAGGGCTATATCCGGATGATCGTTGATAATAAGGGTCAATCCATGCCTTTTAGCGTATTTTGCTAGCCTCCTAGCCTCTATTAGAAGCTCTTTTTTGCCCAATTTCTTGTCCCTTAGCTGGAATAGCGTTGCCCCCGCCTTTGAGGCTTCTTTCATTATTTCAAGGTGAGAATGGCCGAAGGTATCATCTAATATAATGTATATAGGGTTATCGAGTTTCAGCTTTTTTTTTAAGCTTAGAGCCGCTTTCTGTTCTATATCATATAGCTCGAACCTAAGTTTCTTGAACTTCGGACCAAGTTTCGCATCAAAAAGCTTCGATGTCTCCTCAAAAACCCTTATCGATTCTTCCGCTCTTTTGATGTTCGCCATGAATACATCGAGGATATTTGAACGTTTCGATTCTGATGCCGTCGTTCTTCTCGCGCCTACATCTCTTTTCACATCTCTGGCCCTGAGTTTGTTCCCCTCTATGCTCCATGCTCTATCCCCTATGCTCTTTGCGATCTTATGCCTGATCGTTTTCAATCGCCCGGTCAACTTCGCATCATCCAGCACGAACCTGGTGATGTCCTCGGCAACCCTCAGGCCCTCTGTCGCTCGATTTAGATTCGCGTCGATCATCCTTAGTATCTTATCTTTGATCATTGTCCCCTGCTTTTCACTGTAAACTGTACACTGTAAACTAGTCTGTTACTACTCCCTTAAGCCACTGAAGCGGATCCACCCTCAGATTATGCAAACTCACTGAAAAATGCAGGTGCGGTCCCGTGGCGACGCCGGTCATGCCAACAAGCCCGATATTCTCGCCTTTTTTCACCGCATCTCCGGGCTTGACCAGTATCTTGCTCAGATGCGCGTAATACGTGAATACCCCCTGCCCGTGATCTATGACCACACAGTTGCCGTGCGCTGGAAGCCGCTCAGCCAGCCGCACAATGCCGGAATTGGAAGCCCAGACCTTTGCTCCCATCGGGTTCGCGAAATCCAGTCCCCTGTGCTTTCCGGATTCTTCGCCGTTCACATATTCATTGGTGCCGAACAACATGGATATCCTGCCGCCCGCCGGACGGATGAACCTGCCGGAATAATATTTGTGCGGATCCTCCACGCTTACGAAATCCTCGATCTTTTTCCAGTCTTCCCTGATGGTGTCAGGCATCAGCATCATGACTTTTTTGGGGTGCATAGTGAACCTTAGTGTCTGGAATTTTGTCTTTTTGACGAACACCTTGTAGTGATAATCGCTTTTGTTCCCTTCCTTATCTGAAGCCCTTATCTTCATGTAATAAGGCACGTTACCCGGATCATCGATGCTGAACCCGATGACAGCCCGGTACCAGATCCCCGGTTTTGAAGCGGGCATTACGTAAGGATACGCCTTGAAATCTTTGCCCTGGAACACCCCGTCGATGTTGATATCCGGCTTGGTGGAGGTAAAATAAAGCATCGCTGTCTTTCCCTGCGCGAAAATGCCGCCGCCGGAAACAAGCTTCAGCAAAGGAGGATCTTGGTCCGCAGCGGAATAAGCATTCGAAGATAGGAAAACAAGGACGAACATTATTAAGATAGCGGTTCTTTTGCCCATTTACGGTATTTTATCAAAAAAACGGGCGCGCTTCCACGACTGAAAATTATATCTTATTATACCAGGGCATCCCTTTCTCCCACTGCTTGGTCAGTCCGTGCTGGGTCTTTTCCCAGTAAGCGGGGTTGACTATCAGCTGCCACAGAGCGCGGTAAGCGGCGACAGAATGAAGGATGAGGTATATAGAACTCAGGAGGGCGTACGGCAGGAGCGCGAAGTTCCTCCTCCTGAAAACGCCTATCGCGTGAAGCCAGATAACGAATATGACGCTGAGAGTAAGGTTGCCATAAAATATGAATATGAACTTTTCCGCGAAATGTATCTTCAACACGTTGATCTTTGTCAGCCAGAAAATGCCCCACATGATGGGACTGACAATGAAAGTAAAGAAAGTGCCGCCGATGAAGAAATTAAAGCTCAACCAGGCCTTAAACCCCATCTTGTTAAGCAGCTCGAACGGCCGCCTCGAGAACACGAACCAGGTCTGCATGTAACCCTTTATCCACCTTGTCCTCTGGCGTATCCAGTTACCCAGATTCGCGCTCGCCTCTTCATAGGTGGTGGTGTTTATGGCGCTCACCTTGTATCCTTCCGCGCATGCGCGTATGCCCAGGTCCGCGTCCTCTGTCGTATTGTACGGGTCCCAACCGCCTATTTTTTTCAGCCCCTGCGTGTCAAAGTGATTGCTTGTCCCGCCAAGGGGAATAGGGAAATTCAGCGTATCCAGGCCGGGAACCATATAATCGAACCAGTATGAATATTCCAGAGTGAACATCCTGGTGAGGAAGTTATCGTTCTTGTTGTAATAATTGAGCGCCGCCTGGAAGCAGAGTATGTTCTTTCCCCTGTTCTTAGCGAACGCGGCCACCACGGTCTTCAGCTGGTCCGGCTCCGGCACGTCCTCGGCGTCGTATATCACAAGATATTTGCCTTTCGCGAACGGCAGAGCGTAATTGCAGGCCTTAGGTTTCGTTTTCGGCCTCCTGTTCGGCACCACCAGATACCTCCAGTTCGCGGGAATTATCTCCTGCTGAACTATCTGAAGCGTTTCCTTGTCGTCCTCCTCGAGTATTATAATGACGTCAAGCCTGTCCTGAGGATAATTCAGGTTCTTAAGCCCCTCCATCATCATTCGTATTACCTCTTTTTCCTTGTATACCGGCACAAGGACGGAGTAAACGGGCAGTTCCTTGTGGGAAAGTTCTTCAATGTCGGACGGGGAGATGAGGTTCTTCCTGGGATACGTAATACCGGATAACGTGAGCAGCGACTTGAACAGTAAAGAGAGGACGTAAAATCCCTGCATTATATATATGATAGTGAGAAGCGTCACATAAAAATTGAAATACAGGAGCAGCCCGATGGACGCGATGATCGCCACAAAAATGGAACCCTGTTTTTTCGTGAACGTCTTGTATGCAGATTCTTCCGGCTTCTTGTAATATAGGCTCCATATCGACAGCATCAACAGCTCGCTCCTGAAAAGTTTTTCGGCAATGTTCATCAGGTCCAGATTTGTTATGACGATCTGCTTTATGGACTTGACCTTGAACCTTTCGATGATGAATTTTTCGGTCTTTGATCCTGTATGTTCTTCCATGTAATCGTAAGCGTTCGCGATGATCACATTGAAGAGGGTGAGCAGTTCCTTCCTCTGCTTTTGCGTACGTTCCATATAGGGCAGCGCGTCATGTTTCAGCTTGTCGTATCCTTCGTCAATGTCCGGCTTGAACTGGAACGTCTCGAAAGGCTCGGAGGTAAGTATGGTCAGTTCGTCGCCTTTCAATTTATACGGGATGAAATCGAACTTTATTATCTCGCTGAGGTAGGTTTTTTCGAGGAGACGTTTGTCGATATCTTCCAGATATTTTTCGGGGGCTGGTTCGAACCGCAGGCCGTAGCGCGCAGCCATCGCCTCGTATAACTGCTGACGGCTTACGTATCCAAGTCCCGCGAGAACGAACTCCAGTCTTCCGCCTTTTTCTTTCTTGATGCGGACGGCTTCGTCCATCTGGGCCTGAGTGGCGTAGCCTTTCTCAAGCAATATGGAGGGCAGGTTCTTGTTACTTTGTCTGCCGCCAGAGGGATAAGTAGATCCTGTTGCCATCACCCACGTTCCTTCCGTATATGTCCCATGAACATCCCAGCACAAGGGAAGTGTCAGCGCTCATTTTGATAACAAGCGACGCGTCCCCCTGCTCATCGGTAAAGTCGGGATCAAGGTACAGCCCGCCGCCGATATTGACCCTCGTACCGTTGCCCTGGCTCTTCTGTTCGCTTATCGACGCGGTCAGCTGAACGTTCTGAAGAAGGTCGTATCCCGCAGTGACGTAATCCCTTAACTGGTCCGAGGGATTGCCGAAATATTTTCTGATGCTAATGCCTGAATCGAAATAAAGCCTGTCAAAAGACCTGCCGAACAATATCCCGAACTCCAGCGCGTTCGCCGCAGGGCCGAAAATATATTCATCCTTGAGCGAGTAATCGATCGGGGCTAGCGCCGAGTAGATGGCTGAAAGGCGTCCGTCCCATGGGCGCGCAAGTTCGTGAATGCCGCCTATCGTGATGGTGCCCGCCGTGGACCCGATCTTCGGGTACGGGTCGCCGGGATCTCCCAGGAACTGGTCGTATACTCCCTGGAAGAACAGCGTGTCTTTTTCAGTCAGGCCGTATTCACCGTAGAGATTCGCTTCCTGTTTGATGTACCTGTAGCCGATGTCCTGTTTATTGCCGTACTTGTCGAAATACTGCGTCGCTGTATAGGAGGATATCTGCGGGGAAAGAAAAAACTCTCCTTTTTCCCTGACCCAGGCACTGCATAAAGCAGGGTGTATCGGAGAAAAGCATGATAACAATAATATTAATACTAGCGATGCTTTCTTCAACGGCTTGATTATACAACAGAACCGCCTCAATAGCATTCACTCAATAAAAAAGGCATATCTGATGAGGGAAGAAGCTTTTTGGTAGGCGCATATATACATCGTCAATTCCGATCCGAAATTTCTAAATATGCTATCGATTTATTTATTCTCGTTCCCGCCGCACAAATTCTTTTTTGTCGATATATATACAGAGAGGGAGTTACCCTCAAATTCTTTTTAAAGGAGGTGACAATAATGGCAGGAAATAAATCACATGAAATTAATGCTCGCGATGCCGCCAAGTTGTTGGAAATGGTCAAGATAAAACCCCCGAAGCCTGTAAAATCGGAAGTGATACAATCAGCGTATACTTTAACCACAAACACAATGAACATAAGCGGGGGTAAAGCTGTTTTAGGAAGAATTAAATTTCAAACGAATACTATTTATCTGTCGAAGAACAGCGTTGTTTCTATGCAGTTTGATTCCCTAGGAGCGACGATCGTTTCACCCAGCGGAGAAAACATAACAAGCTTGCCTGTATATATCGGCGAAATGCATATTTATGACGCGGCGACAAAGAAAGTGATCGATTTCACCCCAAAACAGATATCGGGCACGCCGGTGCATATGGCTAGTATAAAGCCTGAAAATATCGCACAAACCGGATCCGCAAAATATACCGTAGAGATGGAGGTCTATTCAACCGCGGCGGATACTGAAACATACTTTTTTGATGGTTGTTCGATAAACACATCAGTTAATTTAACCGTTGTTAATTTGGCCGTAAGCCAAAAGTAATTATCAGTCCTCAAATAAAAAAGGCCTATCAAGTTAATACTCGATAGGCCTTATTATTTTCACATATCCTGGGATATGCTTTCAAAACTAAACAGGTAAAGATGGGACATCCGTCATTGGTCTCGGCTGTTAAGCCGGGAACCGACCTTAGAAGATCTAAAAAACTTTAGTCTCCTTAGAAAGGAGGTGATCCAGCCACACCTTCCGGTACGGCTACCTTGTTACGACTTCACCCCAATCATTGGTACCACCTTAATGACCAAAAAGACCACTTCGGGTGTTCCCAACTCTCATGGTGTGACGGGCGGTGTGTACAAGGCCCGAGAACGTATTCACCGCAGTGTAGCTGACCTGCGGTTACTAGCGATTCCAGCTTCATGAGGGCGAATTGCAGCCCTCAATCCGAACTGAGGTTGGTTTTGTGAGATTTGCTCCACGTTGCCGTATTGCATCCCTCTGTGCCAACCATTGTAGCACGTGTGTAGCCCTAGGCGTAAGGGCCATGCTGACTTGACGTCATCCCCACCTTCCTCCCCTTTGTCAGAGGCAGTTCTGCTAGAGTGCGCCCCGATCGCTCGGGGGTGGCAACTAACCGTAAGGGTTGCGCTCGTTGCGGGACTTAACCCAACATCTCACGACACGAGCTGACGACAGCCATGCAGCACCTGTGTTATGGCTCCTCTTGCGAGGCACTCTATGGTTTCCCACAGATTCCATACATGTCAAGCCTAGGTAAGGTTCTTCGCGTAGCATCGAATTGAACCACATGCTCCACCGCTTGTGCGGGCCCCCGTCAATTCTTTTGAGTTTTAGTCTTGCGACCGTACTCCCCAGGCGGATCACTAATCATGTTAACTTCGGCACTCATGGGGTCGATACCACAAACACCTAGTGATCATAGTTTACAGCTAGGACTACCAGGGTATCTAATCCTGTTTGCTCCCCTAGCTTTCGCGCCTCAGCGTCAGAAATGGCCCAGAGAATCGCCTTCGCCACTGGTGTTCCTTCCGATATCTACGCATTTCACCGCTACACCGGAAGTTCCATTCTCCTCTACCATTCTCCAGAACTGCAGTATTGAATGCGATGTATGAGTTGAGCCCATACCTTTAACATCCAACTTGCAGAACCGCCTACACGCCCTTTACGCCCAATAATTCCGGACAACGCTCGCCCCCTACGTATTACCGCGGCTGCTGGCACGTAGTTAGCCGGGGCTTCCTCCAGAGGTACCGTCAATATCGTCCCTCTCGACAGTGTTTTACATCCCGAAAGACTTCATCACACACACGGCGTCGCTCCGTCAGACTTTCGTCCATTGCGGAAAATTCCTCACTGCTGCCTCCCGTAGGAGTCTCGCCCGTGTCTCAGTGCGAGTGTGGCTGGTCGTCCTCTCAGACCAGCTACCCGTCATCGCCTTGGTGGTCCATTACACCGCCAACTAGCTGATAGGCCGCAAGCTCATCTCTAAGCGGTTCTTGCGTTCCGTTTAATTGCAAGGACTTTCGTCCCTGCAGCCACATCCGGTATTATCTAACCTTTCGGCTAGTTATCCCGGTCTTAGAGGAAGATTACTTACGTGTTACTCACCCGTTTGCCGCTGACCGTATTGCTACGGCCCGCTTGACTTGCATGTGTTAAGCACGCCGCCAGCGTTCGTCCTGAGCCAGGATCAAACTCTCAAAAATTTAATCCATAACTCGTTTTAAAAATGCTCCGGATCAATAAAGACCCGAAGCCTGGCTTCATCAACGCGAGTAAAACCCGCGTGATGAAAAAGAAAAAGACAAAGATGCCCACATCTTTGTTCCTGTTTAGTTTTCAAAGATCATATCCGAATGAGGATAGGCCTGCTCCATCGCAGAGGCGTGAATTATATATGATGCCTGCCGGCCATGTCAAGCGGGTATTTTGCTCAACCGAAAGTAAAAGTGAAAGCTTTCAGCCCCGGGTCTTCTATTATTATCTCGATGGTATGGTCGCCGTATTTATCGTCCTCGATGAGCTTGTAGAGCCTGGCGTCCTTGATGAAAACGGAGCTGTCCGCTCCTACGTCGAAGCCCGCTTCCGCCCCCAGAGGTTTCCCGTCCCTGTAAATTTTGATCCTAACTTTTTTGTCGGCGCTTGCGACCAGATAAAGGTTCTTCGCGCTGTATCTGTAAAGGATTATTGCGCCTGCCGATCTATTCACCGCGTATTGATCGTCGAATTCCCATTGTCCCGAAAGATATAACGTATTGGAAGACAGATCGTTAGGAAGAGTGAGCGTCTGAATGCCGTTCATCTGCGCATGCCCGTTGCCGAGGAACGTGTTCCTGGCGGAGCCGAAATATGTCTCCGGACTCTTGACCAGCGATTCCTGGTATTCCCCCGCTTTCGGTTTTATGATGCCGCTGCTGACGGTGCCGTTGATCTTCAGCCTTTTCATCCGCTCCTTGAGCAGGGACTGGATGCGCATCTCCGCCTCATCGTATCCGCCCTCCCCTATCTGGTCCAGGACGATGAAGCCGTCGATGTCGATGAAATATTTCCGCGGCCAGTACTGGTTCCCGTAGGCGATCCAGGTGGAATAATTATTATCCAGGATAACGGGATATTTGATCCCGAATTTTTTGACCGCGGCGCTGACGTTCGTGATGTCCTTTTCGAATTCGAATTCTGGAGTGTGGACGCCCACTATTTCGAGACCCTGGTCGTGATATTTGTCGTACCACGCGTTAAGGTAAGGCGTTTCGCGTTGGCAGTTAATGCAGGAATAGGTCCAGAAAAGCACCAGGACGACTTTCTTGCCGATGAGGTCCGCTATTTTGAACGGTCCGGTGTTGACGAATCCCGACGGATTTTGTATCTCCTGAGCGCGCTGATAAAGCATCGCCTTTTGTTTTACGATCTCGGTATTGGCGGATACGGGAATGCCTGATGATAGTACGGATATCCTCTTCGGTTTTACGGAGTTGATGTAGTAGATCAACCCCGCGATAATGAGGATGACCACCAATAAAAGTATCGTCTGTCTGTTCTTCATTTCAGGATGAGTTTGTTCAGGAGATCGACGTTCGCAATGATGTTAAGTGTTTGAGTGAAAACGAGTATGCCGATGCCGATCAAAATGACGCCGAAGATAACGCTGACGTATCCGAGCCACATCTGGTTCTTCGCTATCCACGCGCTCGCCTGAGACGTAAAAGCGCCGACAAGGAGGAACGGGACTCCGAAACCCAGCGAATAAACAAAGAGGAGCCAGAACGCTATTCCCGGCTGGCTGGCAGCCAATCCTAAAATACCACCGAGAACGGCTCCTACGCACGGCGTCCATCCTGCCGCAAAAGCGGCGCCGAAAACGAAAGATGTAAGGAACCTGGAATTGAATTTCCACATCACGCGTATCCTGTATTCCCTATCTAGTAAGGGGATATTAAGAAGCTTCGTAAGATAAAGTCCAAAAACGATGATGATGAGTCCGCCGAGCCTCGAAAGCCAGACCTGCACTCCATAAGCCGATCCTTTCAATATCGTATTCAGAAGGACGCCCAGGATCGCGAAGACGATGGCAAATCCCAGCACAAAATAAACGCTGCTCATGAAAAGATCGATCTGCTTCGGTTGTTCTTTTGAAGTGCTCGACCCCGCGAGATATGCCAGATAGGCCGGTATCAGGGGCAGGACGCACGGAGAGAGAAAAGAGACGAGGCCGGCAAGGAAAGCGAATATCACGGGAAGGAATATAGACATATTAACCTCCTATTTCCCTTCGAGATGGTCCACTATGTCGCCGTATCTCCTGTTCATGAAGTTCCTGTCGAAATCGTTCGATTCCTGCAGCATTGCGTCCAATTCTTTCTTATCGAAGTATTTCATGACCTCCAGGAAGAAATGCTTGTCCTCTTTTTCTATGTGTTTGGGGTACATGTCGGCGAGTTTTTCCATCTTTGCGATGATATCGTTAACAGCGGAGAGATCGCCTTTAACATATCTTTCTTTGGCGGCCACGAGTTCGGCAGTGGTCTTCCTGCCGATGACGTGTTCATCAAGAAGGTTCTTCAGCATTTTGGAGTGATCCGGGCTTAAGCTTTTTGACGCGAGTTGGCGGAACAGGATGTCCTCTTCTTTCCCGTGGTGGAGCTTGTCGGCGTAGCTTTTCACGAAATCTACCGCCGTGTCGATGAACGCGGGATCCGCGTCCTTTTCTTTTTTTATCCTGGCGGCCTCGGCGCCGATGAGGAGTATCATCCTCTCGATGAGGCGGTG
This sequence comes from uncultured bacterium, assembly GCA_963727815.1. Taxonomy (GTDB): domain Bacteria; phylum Margulisbacteria; class WOR-1; order CAVSGV01; family CAVSGV01; genus CAVSGV01. Next base: position 42,934 of record CAVSGV010000005.1, on the reverse strand, counting down.
TTCTATCATCAAAGGTCCTACCGGAAGCATAGCTTTTCCCTCCCCTTATTGATTGGCCGAATTATAACAGCCATTTTCTGAAATTTCCTGCGATTATTGCCGATAACATCATGTTGAAATGTATCACCTGATAGGAGACGATGTTAATGAGCGCTCTCAATGATATGTTCGTAGCAAACAACATTACCCATGCGGCCCTGGCAGAATCCCCAAAGCTGGCTGCGGTCGCAGGATACCTGGCAAGCTTGGCGGATACAAAGACCAATCTAATCCCGTGGGAAGAACAGGCCGCGCAGGGGAACCCCGAATGGATTTATCCTATCGTCACTTTAAAAACGCTTGGCCTTGAACGCTGCATATCTTCCGAAGGCATGATCTATGCTGACCTTTCTTACAAGATATTCCTTAACATGAGTTTCTCGATTAATAACCCCAATGCAGGGGTCAACTTGTCCCCTTCGGACATCCAAAATTACAAGAAAAGTGCGGTAACATATCTTAAGTGGCGTCTGGAAAACGCCATTGGCGGTCTGGAATTCAAGCCCGATACACTCTGGAATTCTTCTGAAACAGACACGCTACCTGGCATGATCGTACACTTTACAAAATCGGAGCCATCGTTCGCGGCATATCCGCATCACTGGTAATAAGAACAGACAGAAATGATCGACCGAAATATAATATGACGTACATCCCTCCATCGAACGGTTCGTCGTTACAAAAGGCTGTCAGGCCTTCGCCAAGGCCGACGCCAACGCCGGAGTCTTCATCTTACATCCCACCGAACCAACGCAATAAAGCGAGGCCAGTGAAGGCTCCTTACATTACGGCCGATATGGCCAGCAACAGGGTGTGTTTGGAAGAGTTCATCAATGACGCGGTCATGAACGGCGCAGACACGGTGGTCATCGATGTAAAAGATTATGACGGACTCGTAAGGTTCCACACCGATTCGCCTGTCGCAAAAGAAGCGCATGCAAGGAACGAGACGCTGGATATCCCGGATATCGTTGTCCTTCTTCATCAGGCCAATTTAAGGTGCGAGGTGAAAATGGCGGTATTCAAGGACAAGAAACTGTCACAAGTCATGAAAGAAGAAAAATTCCCTTATCAGATGAAACACAAAGGCGAAGGCCCCGAAGTGGACAGCAAACTGCATTGGGTGAACCCGGAAAATTGCGAAGCGATCAACTACAACGTGTTCCTGGCAGTGGAGCTGGCGAGGATGGGCGTGGACGGGATACAATTTGATTACGTCCGTTACTTGGAGGATCCGGACCTGGATACAAACGGACGGGACAGGGTCGAGGTCATAACCGCTTTTCTGAAACAGGCGAAACGGGTCCTAAAGGACCTTAGCCCTGACACAAAGCTTTCGGCCGATGTTTACGCGGCGATAGCCACCAAGGACAGAAAGCCCACCGTGGCCATTATCGGACAGGACCTGGCGCAGATAGCAAGTATCATGAAAGTGAACCTGATGCTTTATCCCGCGCTTTACTACGACAAGATACACGCGGAAGACCTGAAAGACTTCATGGACATTTCCCAGCTCAAGGGAAAACTGCTGGATCCCGTTGACTACCCCGGCCCGATAACCGAAATGACCTGCAGGATGGCGCTTGAGATAGTGAAGGACATACCGAATGCCGAGATAGGCCTGTATTTGCAGTCGGTAAGGATAAGGGAGAAGATAACGCCTTTTGACTGTGATTACGTAAAGGCCCAGCAGGAAGCGGCATTAAAATGGGGATTCAATTGTCTCTATTACTGGAATCCGAGGGGCGCCCACACCGTAACATGGGAAGCGCTCCGGGATCTCCGGGAGAATCATAAAGTTGAAGCCGCCAAGCCGCTTATCTCCCCCACCCCGATGCCGAGCTCCATGTTCGTCCTGGCGAAGAAGTAAGGATATGCTTGGCTATTTTTGAATTAAGTGAAATTTCATGTTAATTATGAGGATAATATGATGATCGAGATGCTCGGCAAAACGCAGGCATAGATCCGTCAGGAGGTTTTAATGCCCATAAATATCTATCAATACGCCAACGCAATTCCTATGGAATTCGGTTTGAACGGAATGATCCGCCAGAGGGCCAGGATAAATTTACTGGGCAGTGAGGGTTTTTCTTTCACGGCGGGATTCCTGGAAGAATTACGCGATAACATACAACTTCAAACTAAATTGATTGGAGCAGATGTCCTCAACGTAGCGTTCAATAGCAACAATAAATCCAATGACATGAAACCCCTGTTCAAAGACTTCTCAAACATCCAGCTTGAAGGAATGACTTTTAAGCTGGTCAGCGAGAAATTGGTTTAGCCCTCCTATAAGCCCACGCCGTAAAATACGGCACCAGGACCACTCCAAGGAACACTATCGGCGTTCTCCATGAAAAATAATGCATTATGATGATGTCCTGGACGATAATGATGAGCAGGACGATGGCCCCGAATATCGCCGCCAGGGAATTTGCCAGCTCCATCGGTTCCTTCGGTCTCATTATCATGAATATAAGGTAATACATAATGACGACCATTATTAGATACGTGTAGATGCGCACCGAGATGGGAAAAAGGTAATGTTGATACTCGGTGAAAAGATATCCCAGGATAAAAAGAACGACGAGGACCGCGACATCGGACAGCTTGAACTTGTACAGTTTCATGTGGCCACCTCTTTCAAAGTTAATTATAGCAGAATGTGATATAATATCTTCCGGTTATGATAAAAAAGTTTTCAAGCCTCCTACTCGCGATTATAATGATCCTCACGCTGAACGGCGTCATCCACTGCGGCCCCTCGTTCTGCTCGAATAATTCCGGATGCAAGACACAGTCCCCGTGCTGTGAATGCTGCTGTCTCAAGTCTGCTGACAGCATGGCCGCGATAGCTACAGCGAATCCAGCTCAGGTCGATCCCGCCTTTGTCGCCGACCTGACCGTCATCCCTTCCGCGTCGGTCGTGAACGTCATTGTTCACAAGGGCTGTGAGGCATGTTTTAAGGACCCGCAGTTGATGTCAAAGCTGAACGAGTGCAAACTTTTCAAGATGTTCGTCTCCCGCAAGGACTTCGTCTGACCTCACATCGATCCGTCCCGTTCCATATTTCAATCATTAAATGGAGGAATTCTTATGTTAAATAAGTTAGTTTCCGTGTTCGCGATCGTGATGTTCCTGGGAGCGTTGAGCATGCCGATGGCGGCAATGGCCGCGGAAAATGCCGGCGGAAAATGCTGCGTCTCGGCGAACAAGTCATGCTGCAAAGATCACGCATGCAAGGCTTCTTGCGTGAATGATTGCGGCAAACAGTGCCCGACAGCCGCGATGGGCTGCTGCGCGAACTGATCCGTCTCTAGTTGATACGAGGCTCCCTGCATCATCCGATGTGGGGAGCCTTTTTTTATGGCATTTTATGCAAGATAACCGCCTCGGAAGCCGATACTATATGTAGCAACATAAAGGAAGGCATTTATGGCTGAATACGGATTTACGTTCATGGACCACGCATCGATCTTTACTACTAAGGGAGCGGCCCAGACACAGGACACCGATTCTTTTGAGATCTCTCAGGTATTGGAGGATATCGGGTTGACCACGGCATTTGAATCCAGATGCGAGTTAGCTCCGGTTGTAGTTGAAAGCGCGCCGGTTACAAACCCGATCATTCCCGGCATAAACGACCCCGCTTCACTGGCTATGCGGGTCATTGAATGGCTGAGGGCTAAATTGTTCTAAGGAATCGGCCTTCTCTATCCCCTATTCACTATCTTAAAACATCGAGTTATTGTTTGCGGGTTTCTCGATTATATCCTCGTGAACGTCCCAATGCTCCACTGCCTTCCCGTTCTCCATCCTGAAGATATCGACGATGGCCGCGCCGCGCTGGCCTGGTTCCATTACGGCGTGGACGTGGAGGATGACGTAGTCGCCGCAGGCGAAGGCTTTCTTTATCTCGGAATGTGAGTTGGGGAACTTTGTTTTCGCGAATTTGACGTATTCCTGCAGGCCTTCGACGCCGTCCTTCGCGTGCTGATTGTGCTGCTTATAGTATTTGCCGACGAACCTGGGCGCGGCTTCCCAGTCTTTCTTGTTCAGGACCGTTTCGTAAAATTCGATGACGGTCTTTTTATTCTGTTCCTGCTGGCTGTCCGTTGTTCTCCCTCCGATCTTACTCCTGCTTTAAAAATACACTCCCGAACATAATTAAACATCCAATCATTCCCACATAAACCCCGGGACCAATAAACCCACGAATAAGATCTGTTAAAAAAGGAAAGTTGTTCACTACGCTCTGCGCTCGTCTGGCGAGGTCGACATAATTCTGGTACAGGACCAATGCCGACAATATGCTGATGATCTGATATGCGAAATAAATATTCGATGCGGTCTTTGTTATGATGCTTATTAAGGCGATGAGGCAGGCAAGCGCGCCGAGGAATAACAGCACGTATCCATATTTAATGTCGATGGCTTTCTGCGACAGGTCCCCTGCCGATATCCAGGGCATGAAAAGGCTGACTATCAATACCCCGCCGCCGACCAACCCCACCCAATCTCTTTTGTTTTTAATAATAAACACCTGCCTTATTAGCACAGTATACGCTCGATGAGGAGGAGTTCAAAGTTTCCTATCAATTAGTCAATGCAACTGAATAATATTGTTTACTTTTCGGCCGAAATCCGCCAAGCTAATATGATCGAGGTTATCTCTGAACTTTTCCCAACCCCCATACTCGTCGAGTATTTTGCTTCGGATTTGAAGTTCGTCAGGATATTTATCTCCTTTGAAATATGGGCGATCGGAATCGTAAATAAAATTAGGCCATTTTTCAAAATCATCTATGGCTCGTTTATTCCAATCTTCCTCCTCTTCCCCGTTGATTGCCCCAGAAGTTGCCCACTCCGTTGTTCTGTTTCTGTCAAAATAAACCCCTGCTTTTTGGGATTTAACAAAACAGAAACCGGCCAATAAATAATTTAATAAAGCGTTTTTGTAATGTTTTTCCCGTTCCGTTTGAAGTGCCATAGCAGAATATATGTCAGAAAAGGCTCCATAGCGGAAAGTTGCTTCTTTGATTCTTGCAGCTCGTATAAGCAATTGATTATATATCTCCCACGCCTCATCTCTATTGCCCGATAAATAAATATACTTCGCTAATCTTATATAGTCATTAAAAGCATACACATCTCCCGGCCTAGATTTTTCTTGAAGTGAAATTGCTTCTCTCATCAATTCTACCGCCTTGTTTATATCTGATGTTTTATAAACTGTTGCCTGTTTTTTCAGCTCACGAATTCGCAATTCTTCTTTACTTGGCGGTGTTGATACAACTTCATACTTAATGCTAATCCGAGGCTCTTTCTTTACAAACAAGCCAACAATCCACTTAAGAATTACCCAAATGCCCAAAACAATTGCTACGGCAGCATAGAATATCGCTTTTAATAAGGTAATTATTATCTCGGAATCATTTTTTTTCTTGGCCATGGGATAAAATTATACGCCCAGAGAGGGTAAAATTGAACTGGTTATTGAGGTGATTACCCTATAGGCAAATTCATTTGAGCGGCTATTGCGTCCCATTTTTCAATGTCAGCCTGATCTAATTTAACGATTTTACCAACAATCCATTGCCTTACTTCTTCTTTGCTGTGTTTGCCATCAGCAGTTTCTCTTGCAAACTCGACATACTCAACTGGATGGACATTTAGCCTATAACCATTCAACAATAAAAAGATTTCCGTTGACAACATGGATGTTCTTTTATTCCCATCATTAAATGCATGATTCATGTTTAAGGAATACAGCAAAATCGCCGCTTTCTCTTCTAATGTTTCATACAATGATTTTCCATCAAATGTTTGCCTAGGGTTGGCAACTGCAGAATCAAGCAAATGGCTATTAAACACTCCGAGGTTATAAACATTGGGGAGATGTTCCTTATAAGCAATATAAGCCAACTCAAAATGGATATATAAAACAAGGAAGGTTGTTAAATGCTTAGTATTTGGCAAGTTCTCGAATTTCGACAGAACGATTGTTTAAAAGCTCTTTGACAGCGTCTTTCATGTCTTGTGGAATATTATTTGAATATTTTTGCTCGTTAGAAGAAATTTCTTTTCCCTTAATATTGGTTCTAATTTCCTCGATCTTATTTTTCAGAAATTTCAACACTTTTCCCTCCCGTTATATTTTAATATACTTAATTTATAGTATAATACTATACGTATGTCAAGCCTATTTGACTGTTCTGCCTGATATATTGCCTCTCATTAATATATCGTCTTATACAAGCCAAAATTTCACTCTACCTATATTATCGCCTATTTATAAGAGAAACTTGTATCATTTACATCTTTCCTCTCTCCTAAAATTCCCCCTTGACAGATTTCCGATATGGTATACACTTGTATACCAAGCAGCGAATAGAGGATAGTGGATAGAGAATAGTTAAGACAATAACGGGAGGCGAAGGCAATGACTTAAGATAAACAGAATCAGATCCTGGAATTCGTCAAGGAACACATCATCGAGAAAGGATTTGCTCCATCGATACGCGAGGTATGCAAAAAGTTCGGCTTTGCTTCACCCAGAGCCGGACAAAAATACCTCGACTTGCTGGAAGAACAAGGGCTTATAGAAAGAGAGAGAGGGTCACGTGCTTTAAGGATACCTGGCCTTAAAACAACGATGACCCTCCCCTTTTTCGGCTACATAGCCGCAGGAGCTCCAATAGAAGTCATGGACACCAAAGAAGAAATAGAAGTGCCAAGAGCCCTGGTATCAAAAAAGCCCTGCTACGTCCTCCAGGTTCGCGGCAATAGCATGATAGAAGACCACATACTAAGCGGAGATTTCATAGTGATAGAGAAAACGGATACCGCGGATGACGGCGAGGTCGTGGTGGCTTTGATAGACGGCAGCTCGGCAACGCTAAAAAGAATGTACAGAGAAAAGACCCGCGTAAGATTGGAACCTGCTAATGCCACGATGAAGCCGATCTATGTGAAGGACGTCGCAGTGCAGGGAATAGTAAAAGGATTGTTCAGGAAATTCTGACCCGCAACTGAAATTACCCGCCAATTCCTCCGATAATACCTCGGTACACTACTATGATCGACTTTGGCATACAAAATTTGGGTTTCAGGGATGATACAGGCCCGCAACTTCTCGTTTCGGAGGGGATCCATAACAACGGCCGCTACCAGCTGCTGGAGTATGTTCATTTGTTGGACGCTTCCATCGTAATGCCGCAGGAATTAAAGACGCCAAATGCTATCATAAATCAAGAAGTTCGCCAGGGACGGCTCCTCGACAAGCCCGGCATCGACCGCGACCTGGCAGAGGCGACCCGGCTGAAAGAAGCGGGGTACGAGACGCTGGTCGATTTCGCGCGGCAGCACAAGAACTTCGTAATGGCCACCGACATGTCAAATTATCCGTTCAATGAAGGAGCTTTTGTCGTAAAGGACGGGAAACTGCTTCCTCAGCCTATGGGTTCGGAACCATTAACAGGAAAACAGCCGGTGATAAGAATAAATAAGAGCACAGTGGGATTTGATATCCTGAATATGGGAGATGAAAAATCCGTTGAGATAGTTGAAAACGCTTTCGGCATAATGCCCATCATATGGAATTCATCTGACATCGGAATGCTGGATGAGGCGTTCCCGGGCGGCCCGAGACCCATTTCCTACTGCAGAGGCCATATCGGCCAGCTTTTCAAGGAGGAACGGCTGGAGATGTCGGAAAAAAGGACCGAACTGAACACAAAACTGGTTGAATTAATGAGAAACTCCAACGACCCAGAGTCTATTGCGATACTTAGAGATATCCTCAATGGCAAGGATCATGATTTCGGCGGCGCCGTTGGCAGCACATCCCTCCAGGTAAACGCCTATAACCACACTGTCTTGATAGAACTGAGTAACGGCGATATGTATGTGCTAAAGACCTATCCGAAGACGGATCTCCAGCCGGGCTCCGGCTTCTCGTTCCTGGACGCGGCCACCTTCGTTCGCCAGGTGTGCGAAAAACACAAATTAAAAATGCCCAGGAGAGCGGGCATAGCCACTAACGGCAATGACGTAAGGACATATTTACCCGGCACAAGCGGCCTTGCGGTAATTGAGAACGATATGGCGGGAAATCTGCTCAGCAGCGGTTTTAAAAGACCGATCGCCTCCGCTCTGGCTTTCGTCTCAGTCTGATCCTCAAGCCCCGCTGACAATTAAACCATTGACAATAAGCCCGATTGGTATACACTTGTATACTAGCAAATCAGGGATAAGGGTAAGGGTTTGGATAAGCGGCCAGTATGGGATTAGGATAAGTTATTAGGTTGATCCTTAGTCCCAATCCCAACGACCATACCGGCGTCCAACCCTAATCCTAACTACCAACCAAACAAAATGGAACCCACAAACATCGATAAGATCATACAAGTCGGCGCCGTCTTTAAAGGCGGGAACATCCTCCCCCGCTGGTTCAACTATGAGAACAAGCGCTACGACATCAAGGAGGTCAATTACCAGTGGGAGGATTTCGATGGCATGGAAAAGCTGATGTTCTTCGCGGTAAGTGATGGGACGAACAGCTATGAGATAGCGTTCAACCTCAAGAGGCTGATTTGGAAACTGAATAAGAGCAGCATAAGCTGAATAACCAATTACCAAGCAACAATAATCAAACAATAACCAATTGCCAATATTCAATGACCAAAATGTTTGTACTTTGGTAATTGGGGTTTGTTTGGAGCTTGGAATTTGGTCATTGGTGATTAAGCAAAAATGAACAGAACTATATTACACCTGGACATGAATGCCTTTTTTGCGTCCGTCGAGCAGGCCGTTAATCCTTTTTTGAGGGGAAAGCCTGTTGTCGTTGGCGGCGGGATAAAGAAGACCTCCGTCGTTGCCGCTGCCAGCTACGAAGCAAAAGCAAAAGGCGTAAAGAACGGCATGTCCACCTGGGACGCGAAGAAACTCTGCCCCGACCTCGTCATCATCGAAGGCGACATGGCCAAATACATTACAACATCCAAGATCATCATGAAACATCTGACGACATACACCGAGCTTGTAGAGGTTTTTTCGATCGATGAAGCGTGGATGGACGTTACCGACATCAAGGATCGATACGGCGGCGAGATCGAGATGGCAAAAGAAATAAAGGGATGGATACGAAAGAATTTACACCTCACCTGCAACATAGGGATAAGCTATAACAAGCTGATGGCAAAGTTCGCCGGCGAGCTTAAGAAACCGGACGCGCTGATAATATTGCGTCCCGAGGACATCCCGTCAAAGGTCGTTGATGTTCCGGTAAAAGAACTGTGCGGCATCGGAAGAAAGCTTGAGGAATACCTTGCTGAGCTTGGGGTTCATACATTCGGTGAACTTAATGCTTATCCGCGAGAAAAACTGGTAAAGCGGTTCGGGATAGCATGCGGCGAGCATCTGTGGTGCATGGGACAGGGAATAGACCACTCCCCTGTCATGCCCCGCTGGTATGAAAGTGATGCGAAGTCGATGGGACATTCCTATCACATGCCCAGATTCACAAAGGACATCGATGAGATAAAAGGATATCTCCTTAGGCTGGCCGAGCAGGTGGGACGAAGGCTGCGGCGGGAAAATTATCAGGGCAACATAGTGTATTTCGTGCTCGGGTACGGCGATCATCAATATTTCAGCAAACAGAAAAAGCTCGGTGATTACATCGATGACGGATACGACCTGTTCAAAGCGGCTGAAGCTATCCTCGACCATGCACGAAAAATGGATCACGAACTTCAGGATTCGCTTTTTGAGCGATCGGCTACGAAAGGCGCGCGATTTGTGGGTGTAACGCTTTCCGGCCTTCGCCACAACATGGACCAGATAAGCATTTTTGATACAGTGGAGAATAGGAAAAAAGCATTGAGGGCGGTTGACGCTATAAATGACAGATTTGGCGAGTTCACGGTCGAGCGGGCTTCTATACTGAACACTGTACTGCAAAGGAAAACGGGGATGGTGGCGTCGGGGCTTTATAAGAGATTTTAAAAACAGAAAGGCCTACTGCTTTCACAATAGGCCTTCCACGAGTCCTCCCGAAGCCCTTTAGGGGCGGAGGAGGAAAAAGGGCGACGTCCTACTTTCACGACCAGTTGCCCGGTCACTATCATCGGCCCTGGAAGATTTCACTTCTGTGTTCGGAATGGGAACAGGTGGTGCACTTCCGGTATCGTCACCCATATAATTCAATTATTGTTTGTCACCCTGAACGAAGTGAAGGGTCTGCATTTAAAATGCAGATTCTTCAGTCGCTTCGCTTCCTCAGAATGACAGTTCGTCAATATCAAAGTTCAAATTAAATTTGCTTGTATAATTAGCGGTCCCCTAAATTAATAGGAGAAGGATCAAGACCTCGATCTATTAGTACCGGTCAGCTGAAACCCTTACGGGCCTTACACTCCCGGCCTATCAACCTGGTTATCTTCCAGGGATCTTACTACCTTATGGTATGGGAAACCTAATCTCGAGGGGGGCTTAACACTTAGATGCTTTCAGCGTTTATCCCTTCCAGACATAGCTACCCAGCGTTTGCCACTGGCGTGACAACTGGTACACTAGAGGTCCGTCCCTTCCGGTCCTCTCGTACTAGGAAGAGCTCCTCTCAAGTTTCCTGCGGACATACTAGATATGGACCGACCTGTCTCACGACGGTCTGAACCCAGCTCACGTACCGCTTTAATGGGCGAACAGCCCAACCCTTGGAACCTGCTCCAGCTCCAGGATGCGATGAGCCGACATCGAGGTGCCAAACCTCCTCGTCGATGTGAACTCTTGGAGGAGATCAGCCTGTTATCCCCGGGGTAACTTTTGTCCGCTGAGCGATGGCCCTTCCATACGGAACCACCGGATCACTAAGTCCTACTTTCGTACCTGCTCGACATGTACGTCTCGCAGTTAAGCTCCCTTATGCCTTTACACTCGACGTCCGATTTCCAACCGGACTGAGGGAACCTTTGAACGCCTCCGTTACTCTTTAGGAGGCGACCGCCCCAGTCAAACTGCCCGTCTAACTCTGTCTCCCAGCGTATCAACCGCCGGGTTAGAATTCTAACCCAACTAGTGTGGTATCTCACTTGTCGACTCCACCGGACCCAAAAGCCCGGTATCAAAGTCTCCCACATATGCTGCGCAAGCCGAATCAAAATCCAAAGCTAAAGTACAGTAAAGCTCCACGGGGTCTTTCTGTCTTAGTATGCCTAATCCGTGTCTTCACGGATTATCCAAATTTCACCGAGTCCCTCTCCGAGACAGTCGCTTCTATCATTATGCCTTTCGTGCGGGTCGGAACTTACCCGACAAGGAATTTCGCTACCTTAGGACCGTTATAGTTACGGCCGCCGTTCACTGGGGCTTCGATTCAGATCCTGATATAATCTCAATCCTCCTCTTAACCTTCCAGCACTGGGCAGGCATCGGCCCCTATACATCCCCTTACGGGTTTGCAGAGACCTGTGTTTTTGTTAAACAGTTGCAGAAGCCTGGTTTCTGAGGCCTTTTCGCGCTTTAACACGCTACTCAGGCGTTTCTTCTCCCGAAGTTACGAAACCATTTTGCCTAGTTCCTTAGAGAGGGTTATCTCGCGCGCCTTAGTTTGCTCAGACTAGTCCACCTGTGTCGGTTTATAGTACGATTACCCGCTGTTCTCCCTAGAAGCTTTTCTCGTCAGTGTGAATTTTGTCACTTCGCTCCCGATCGCTCAAGGACCCGTATAACACCTTAGAGTTAACGGAGAAGTGGATTTTCCTGCCTCTCCCTCCTTGATGCTTGAACCGCAATCCAATAAGCGGCTGACATATCCTACTGCGTCCCTCCATCGGTTATAACGAACAACAGGCAGTACGGGAATATTAACCCGTTTGCCATCGCCTACGCACTATCAGCCTCGGCTTAGATATCGACTTACCCTGGGAGGACGATCCTTCCCCAGGAAACCTTAGACTTTAGGCGGACCGGATTCTCACCGGTCTTTTCGCTACTTATGCCGGCATTCTCACTTCTGATTGCTCCATCTCCTCACGGCCGACTTCACAGCTTAACAGAACGCTCCCCTACCACTTATACCTTGCGGTATAAATCCGTAGCCTCGGTGGCATGCTTGAGCCCCGTGTGTTTTCGGCGCAGAATCGCTCGACCAGTGAGCTGTTACGCACTCTTTAAAGGATGGCTGCTTCTAAGCCAACCTCCTGGCTGTTTAAGTAACTCCACTTCCTTTACCACTTAGCATGCACTTAGGGACCTTAGCTGACGGTCTGGGCTGTTTCCCTTTTGTAAACGAAGCTTATCCCTCGCTTACTCACTCCCAAGTACTTGATCCACGGCATTCGGAGTTAGCATGGAGTTGGAATTCCTTCCGGACCCCTAGTCCAAACTGTACTCTACCTCCGCGGAGATAAACTTGAGGCTGGCCCTAAAACCATTTCGGGGAGAACCAGCTATCTCCGAGCTCGATTAGCTTTTCACTCCTATCCTCAAGTCATCGAAAAATTTTTCAACATTTACTCGTTCGGACCTCCCCCCGCATTTTCTGCGAGGTTCATCCTGCTCAAGGATAGATCGCTTCGGTTTCGGGTCTACTACCAGCAACTATTCGCCCTATTCAGACTCGCTTTCGCTACGGCTCCTCTTCTTACGGCGTAACCTCGCTACTGATAATAAGTCGCCGGCTCATTCTTCAATAGGCACGCCGTTACCCCAATTGCGGGGCTCCGACTGCTTGTAGGCACACGGTTTTAAGTTCTATTTCACTCCCATCCCTGGGTTCTTTTCACCTTTCCCTCACGGTACTAGTTCACTATCGGTCACTGCAGAGTATTTAGCCTTAGAAGATGGTCCTCCCGGATTCCCAAGGGATTCCTCGAGCCCCATGGTACTTGGGATACCGCTAGGCCCATTTGACATTTCGCTTACAAGGCTATCACTTTCTTTGGCTCCAGTTTTCCATCTGGTATTCAGCTATGTCGTTTGGTGCCACGTCGCGGTCCCGCAACCCCGGATATTGCTACCCGGTTTAGGCTGTGTTCATTTCGCTCGCCACTACTCTGAATATCTCGTATTTGATTTCTTTTCCTCGGGTTACTTAGATGTTTCAGTTCACCCGGTTGTCTTCCCGTCTTGCGACGGATTCCCGGCTATTAACATGGGACAGGTTTCCCCATTCGGAAATCCCCGGATCAATGCTATTTAGACAGCTCCCCGAGGCATATCGCGCCAATCGCGTCCTTCATCGACTTGCAGTGCCAAGGTATTCCCCATGCGCCCTTAATATCTTGATCCATTTCCGCCAATTATACGGAAATTCTTGCTTCTAAAGCTGCGACTTTTACTTGTTCTTGGTCTCTTTGAATCGATGTGAAAGACGCATCTTCTATTTAAATTTTCAAAGATCTTGGCCGTTATCGGCCTTATATAAAGACAAAAAAACGCACATCAAGTGCGTTCGTTTACCTACTTGATGCGTGAAGGAAAAATCTTAAACTGAGTTTTCCTGCATAAAGCTTGTAATATTATAATGGCACCCCGGTAATGTCAAGGATTATTTTCGGGTTTCCGGGCGTCTCGAATACCCTGAATGGAGTGAAATTTCTTCGAAATAATCGAGATAATCATATGGCGAGTCATAAAGACAACCGGGAGGTATCATAATGGCCCCGATCGGAGAGAAAGCGCGCGGCACCGGGCTCCTATATAAGATAAGGAAATATAATGCCCTGCCCTGCCTGTCAGGCAAGCATATAGCTGACCTGAAGTACGTCAGCGGTCAACTCGCCGGCAAATTTGCCGTATTCTACAAGAGAGCCTGTTTCCCCAAAGATTTCTCCGTTAGGACCGGCGATGATCTTCATAACCTGGACCTGAAAAGCTATGTCCCGCGGGAAGCGGTAGATCAGATCTGCCTGGCCCTTATGAAGTCGGGTAAGTTCGGGGGGAAATATGCTGCGTCTCGTTCGTCGGGCAGGATTCGGCTAAGGTAATGGACTCTCTTCGCGAGCTCATAAGGTGCGGCAACGCCGACAAACTGTTCTTGATAAATCATATCGGGTCAGAAAAAGTGCTTAGAGAACATCAGATCAAAGAGCTACTGGAATCACTTAAGAGTGACAAGGGACCTGTCGTCCTGTCAGCGGTTTATAAGCTCGCCAAATTATGCCGATACGAAACACCTCAGGAGGTCATCCTGGGATTCATCCCACTGATGTATGACAGCAAGTGGCCTTCGGTGCGTGAGGCCGTGAAGAAAGAATTGATCGAGTTCAGCAATGAGGGTTCTGTTCAGGACCTCATCGATTCCCTGGAAAAACACAAACCTGCCCTCGAAGACGAATATTACCAGCTTGCCTTCACGGCGCTGATCAAAATATGTTCAAGGCGCAATGATTCGTTCCCGACGCTTCACGAGAACCTGGTTAAAAAAGATGGGTCAGCTTATATCAAGAATATACTTATAAGAACGATATATGAGACCGCCGATCCCGCAGATGCGAGGGCGTCACTTTGTTTCGCAAGCCTCTATGATCCCAACCCGGAAGTGCGCCAGGCAGCGGACTCATATTACATGAAACTTTCGATCTGATATCCTCCAAGCTCCCCATGCCGGCGACCCCGGATCCTAAGTGATCGAACACATAAGATTTGAAATGGCCGCGGAATCTGATAAAATACTGTCTCTCAAGGGCCATTAGCTCAGATGGTAGAGCGTACCCCTGATAAGGGTAAGGTGGTTGGTTCGATCCCAACATGGCCCATTTTTATTTGGGCCGGTAGTTCAGTTGGGAGAACGCCTGCTTTGCAAGCAGGAGGTCAGCGGTTCGATCCCGCTCCGGTCCACAAACCAATTCCTTCTTATGCTATAATCCTTCCATGCTTTCAGATCCGAACTTGAAGAAATTCTCTCTGCCGCGCTGTCAAAAGGCGGCGACTTTGCCGATATTTTCATTGAGAACGCCGACCAGACCAATATCACGCTTGAGGATGACAGGATCGACAAACTGACCGCCGGCAGCGACGGCGGAGCCGGCATAAGGGTCATAGCCGGAATCGTTACACACTACGCCTGCTCTAACGATACATCCTTCCCCGCCCTTCTTGAAAAAGCCAAAGCCCTGAGCCGTGCGATCGGTATGGCCGCAAAAAAGCCGAAGATAGATCTGAGGCCGCTCCTTTCCGATCTTAATTTCGAGGTCAAAAGAAGGCCAGCGACGGTCCCGATGGATGAAAAAGTCGCCGTGGTCACGAAGGCGAACGCTATGGCAAGGTCTTTTGGAAAGAACATAAGACAGGTCACGGCCAGATATATGGACACGAACCAGGCCGTCACAATAGCCAATTCGAACGGAATTTACGTTGAGGACAACCGGATAAGAACGAGGATCGCGATCCAGGTGACAGCCGAGAAGGACGGAGTGCTGCAGACAGGCTACGAAGCGCCGGGCGGCACCGTGGGGTTTGAGCTCTTTGAGGAACACGACCCCGAAAAGCTGGCTGCCCAGGCCGCGGAAAGAGCCTTGCGGATGCTGGACGCAAAGCCCGCCCCTTCGGGAACGATGCCCGTTGTGATATCGTCGACTTCCGGCGGGACCATGGTACACGAGGCGTGCGGTCACGCGTTAGAGGCCGATTTCGTTCACAAAGGAACGTCCATATTCGGAAGTAAGGTCGGCCAGAAGGTCGCGGCTGACCGCGTAACAGTGATAGACGACGCGACGATCCCCGGCAAATTCGGCTCTTATCGATTTGACGACGAGGGAACGCCCGGACAAAAGAAGCTGCTGATCGAGAACGGCGTACTAAAAGGATTCATGTCGGACCAGTTCAACGCGAAAGCGCTGGGAATGCTGTCCAGCGGCAACGGAAGGCGCGAGACCTACAGGACAAAGCCCATCCCGAGGATGACGAACACACTGATCCAGTCAGGCATGACCGACCCCGGAGAGATAATCGCTTCCGTAAAGAACGGGCTGCTGGTGAAGCGCATGGGCGGCGGACAGGTCAATGTGACAAACGGCGACTTCGTATTCGAGGTGACAGAAGCATATGTTATAGAGAACGGCGAGGTCAAACATCCCGTCCGCGGCGCGATGCTAATCGGCAACGGCCCTAAGGTCCTTCAGGACATCGACATGGTGGGATGGGACCTGGGATATCAGACGGGGGTTTGCGGCAAGTTCGATCACGCGCCCGTAGCCGACGCGCAGCCTACGATAAGGATACCTTCTATAACTATCGGGGGAAGAGGCTGAATCCTAAGCACTAAGCTCTAAATCCTAAACAAATCCTAATTACAAAATAATTAATGCCTTAAACCGTTTTGAAATTATTGAATTTGAACTTTGAAATTGTTCAGAGTTTAGATATTAGAACTTAGGATTTGATCCATGAGAGTATCTCCGGTATTGCCTCGACATTTTTCAAAATAATCTGAATTTTCCAAAACAATGCGCCGATAATGGGCAGGAAGGCTAAAGTGTTCAAGGAGGCTTGTTATTAATGGCAGATACCACTTCTTCGGCAACGGACGTTGGCCCTGTTTCAAAGACGCCAAGCTCATATAAAAAGCAAAATAAAAGGTCAGAACTGAAAGGGTTGCTGAACGGAGAATTCTCAACCAAGACCGTGACTGAAGATTTCATCAACTCCACACTAAAAGGCCAGGAAGGACCCCTTTTCCAACTGATGATGGAAGTGAACGACCCCTGCGATCACAGTTCAAAAAACACAGAATTTCCTTACGCAGAAAAGCAATTCATATACAACATCAGGAATGCAAAATTATATTTTGATCGAGCCGGAAAACCTAAGTTTTTTACTATTAAGAATGAATGCCCACAGGCACATGCGGATCGGTTAATATTTGACGGAAAAGGCAACAACTTGGCTCTAATCAAACTGGACTCCGAACAATTCCCTGATACATATAAAATTATCATTGATCGTAAAGGAATTATAATTGGCAGATGTATTGATATTGGCCAGTCCGAAGATACTTCGTCGATGATCCTAAAAGTCATGGATAGTGATTATAAAATCATTGGGGCTTATTCATATAAGAATGTCACAGTACTTACGAATAAAGCAGGAAGGATAGTTGCTTTTTTGCCAAAGGATCCCAAAATAAAGAATTAGAGCTTCGCCAGTATCTCCGGAATGGATTCCACGTTATTCAGCGTCATGAAATGAACACCGTCGATATAACCGCTTAGAGCGTCGATCGATTCAGCAGCAATGTTAATGCCTTCTTTCACCGGTTCCGAAGACGATTCTATCCTTTTGGCCAGCTCGACGGGAAGATGGACCCCCGGGATATTTTGTATCGTCTGTATCATCTTGGCGGACCTTATAGGCAGTATCCCCACCAGGAACTTGATCTTCATGTCTTTCGTCTTGTCGCGGAACCTCTTGAACCCGTCGACGTCATAAACAATCTGGGTCTGGATGAACTGCGCGCCCACATCGATCTTTTTCTGAAGCTTTATCAGCTGGCCCTCAAGGGGATCGGCTCCGGGATTAACGACGGCTCCGACGGTGAAATCCGGCGCGCCGAAAAGCTGCTCGCCGGCAAAATCCACCCCCCTGTTCATGTCCTTTATCAGCTTGATGAGCTGGACGGAATCTATGTCGAACACGGGTTTCACGACGTGATGCAGCGATTTCTTGGGATAGTCACCGGAGATCGCCAGAACGTTCCTTATACCCAGCGCGTACGCGCCGAGAAGGTCCGCTTCCATCGCCAGAGCGTTCCTGTCCCTGCAGTTCATCTGCAATATCGGTTCGAGCCCTTTTTGTTTGAGCAGCGCGCAGAAAGCGACGGAACTCATGTGGAGCGCCGCCACCTGGTTGTCGGTCGCGTTGACGCCGTCGACCACGCCTTTCAGCAGATCGGCCTTCTTAAGGACAGCTTCGATGTCGACGCCTTTGGGCGGCGACAGCTCGGCGGTCACCACGAATTCTTTGTATTTTAATGCCTCACTGAAAGTCATCTCAGCTCCACCTTCCTCGGCCTGATGACCTTGGAATAGTCCTTCGGCTTCTGGTACTTTTTCACCTTGTCGAACTGCTTCAGCTCTTTCAGCCGCTCGAATATCAGATACCAGGCGCAGTCAAGGTTCGGATCCACCTCGCACTTGCCTTTGTGCGACCCTCCGCACGGCCCGTTGAGAAGGTGCTTCGAGCATCTCGCAGCGGGGCAGATCCCGCCTGTTGTCTCAAGCTGACAGTCCCCGCACATGACGCAGAGCTCATAGAACCGGCCCAGCGTCTTTGTCTTGCCAAGGAAAAGCGATTCCAGGGCAGGATAAGTGGGCAGCTTGACGACGTCCGACACGGTCTGGACGCCTGCCCCGCAGCCAAGCACCAGCAAGCCGTCGGCCTTTGCGATCTTTTCCTTTTCGCCTCTGGAAAACTTGGCTACCAGCCGTTCATCGCACGGCGCCTCGATCACATGTGATCCAGCTATCTTTTTGCTGTCTTTCTTCAGTTTTTCGACGATCTCCCGGACCTGGTCCTCTCCGCCGGTCGAGCACGATGTGGCGCAGCGTCCGCAGCCTACTACATATATAGTATCCATGCCCTGCAGGCTTTCGAGTATCTTCTTATAATCTTTTTTTTCGGTTATTATCATCCAGGACCTTCATCTCCTCGGGTTTCGCGTCTGTCTGCTTCACTTCCTCCGGCCTCATATGAGGGAAGAAAAGAACGTCCCTTATCGATTCCTGGCCCGTAAGGAACATTACGACCCTGTCTATCCCTATGCCAAGCCCGCCGGTCGGAGGCATGCCGTACTCAAGCGCCCTCAGGAAATCCTCGTCCATCGATTCGGCCTCGTCGTCGCCGGCTTTCCGATTCTCGACCTGCTGTTTGAACCTTTCGCGTTGATCAAGCGGATCGTTCAGCTCGGAGAAAGCGTTGGCTATCTCCATGCCGCACACCACCACCTCAAAGCGCTCCACAAGCTTCGGGTTATCCCTCTTCTTCTTGGCGAGCGGCGAGGTCTCTATCGGATAATCGATGATAAATGTGGGCTGGACTATCTTTGGTTCGACGAACTCGTCATAGAGCATGTTGATGATCTTGCCGACCGGCAGCTCGTCGTATCCCTCCAGCCCCTTCTGCTTTGCTATCGCACGAAGGCCTTTCTCGTCCGTATTTATATCGATCTTCGCGAATTTGGCGAGCGCGTCGTGAAGGGTTACCCTCGGCCAGGGCGGCTTGAAGTCTATGTCCTGGCCTTTGAACTTCACCCTTGTCGAACCCAGCACCGTCTGCGCGACCGAAGATATCAGTTCCTCGGTCAGCTTCATGATGTCGTTATAATCCGCGTAAGCCTGATAAAGCTCAAGCATCGTATACTCTGGATTGTGCTTGAAGCTCATCCCCTCGTTGCGGAAGACCCGCCCCATCTCAAATACCTTCTCGAAGCCGCCTACTATCAGCCGTTTGAGATGCAGCTCAAGCGCGATCCTTAAGTAAAGGTCCATATCAAGAGCGTTGTGATGCGTCTTAAAAGGTCTTGCGGCCGCTCCGCCCGCCTGCATGTGGAGCACGGGTGTCTCCACCTCAAGAAAACCTTTTGCCTCGAGGAACTTCCTTATCTCGCTGATGATCCTGCTCCTTTTGACGAATACTTCCTTCACGTCGTGATTGACGATCAGGTCGACGTAACGCTCGCGGTATCTCAGTTCCTTGTCGGTCAGGCCGTGCCATTTCTCCGGAAGCGGATGGAGCGACTTGGACAGGAGCTCGAAATCCTTCACTTTTACAGTGATCTCTCCCGTCTTCGTCCTGAAAACGTCGCCCTTCACCCCGATAAAATCGCCCATGTCGAGCTTTTCGTAGATCGAGTACTTATCCTCGCCGAGGACGTCTTCCCTCGCGTAGATCTGTATCTTGCCCGACTCGTCCTGTATGTGCGCGAAAGAGGCTTTGCCGTGACCGCGCTTCGTCATGATCCTGCCGGCCACTCTGACGTCCTCCTTGCTGTGCTCCTCACCCTTTATGTCCGCGAACCTGCTCAGCACTTCGGCAGCCTTCGCGTCGCGTTCGAACCTGTAGGGATAAGGATCGATCCCTTTTGCCCGCAGCTCGTCAAGCTTTGCGCGCCTGATCTTCAATAGTTCCGATAATTCTTCGCTCATACTTACTTTATCCTTTGGCTATCCTATTATATATGATATTGAGGCCCTTAAGCGTAAGGTCTTGATCGACCCGGTCGAAGATCCTTGTACCCGACGCTATCAGCTTCGCAAGCCCGCCGGTCGCTATGACGAGAGGCCTGCCGCCCATCTCTTTCCTGAACCGCCTGACCATCCCCTCGACCAGCTCCACGTACCCGAAAAAAAGTCCGGACCTCATCGCCGACTCCGTATCCTCGCCTATCGCCCTTTCCGGTCTCGACAGGTCCACCAGAGGAAGCTTCGCGGTCCTCTCGTGAAGGACGTCCCTTGAGATCGCGAGGCCGCTCGTAATGGCTCCGCCGCGGTAAACGCCTTTTTTATCGACGACGCAAAAAGTGGTCGCCGTACCGAAATCTATCACGATGACAGGGAACCCGTACAGCGACTTCGCGGCAGCCGCATCCACCAGCCTGTCTACCCCGATCTGCGATCTCTTTTTCAGTCCGATCGGCAGGCCGACCATTTTCCAGTCCAGAACGACGGCTTTAATTCCGAGCTTTTTTCTGATCTCTTTCACGACGGCAACGGTCGCCTTCGGCACGACGCTTCCTATCACGGCCGCCTCCGCTCTCGCCCATCCCGGGAGTAGAAAATGAGCGGACGTAGCCGCCCTCCCGCGCCGTACGATCCTCTTTCCGTTGAAAAGCCCGAGCACTATGTTAGTATTGCCGATGTCGACGGCGAGAAGCATTGCGGGAAATTATAACACATGTTCACGCCAAATTCATACGCGCCCGGTATTTGGCCTGTCCGCAATAAAAATATCGGATGATATTTTTGGGAAAAAGTGAAATTATTATGCGGGGCGTGCGATAATTAGACGGAAAGAGAAAACAACAATGAGCAAACTTAAAGTCAAAAAGATAGCCCAGCAGAGAGAACTCTTCGTAAGGATCTCCGACATCCTCGGAAAAGAAAAGCAATTCGTTCGACATCACAAGGATAAAAGCACAGTATGACAAAGAGGACGGGGAGATCAGGAGCTGGAACATATTTTCCGGCGGCGGCATCGGAGCATCGATAGGATCTGATCGCCTGCCTCGCCTCTTCTATGGTCGGTATCCCAGTAGCTTCACCGGAGGTCTTCGTGCTGGTGGGCGGATCCCTTCTCTTCGGCGTGATCGCGGGATTCATCCTCTACTGAAGCGATAATTCTTTTCATTTCCTCGGGCATCTCGGCGCTGAACTCCATCAGTTTTCCCGTTAAAGGATGATTGAACGACAGGCGGCTTGCGTGCAGCAGCTGTCCTTTGACGCCGAAAGGGTCCTTCTTCTTGGAATATGTCTCATCCCCTACCACCGGATGGCCCAGGTACGCCAGGTGGACCCGGATCTGGTGGGTCCTGCCCGTCTTAAGGTCAAGTTCGAGCAGGGAATAATCCTTGAACCTCCGTAAGACCTTGAAGTACGTGAGCGCAGACCGCTTCTTCAAACCCGCCGATCTGATCACCGCCATCTTCTTCCTGTATTTCGGATGTCTTCCAAGAGGTTCATCAATCATCCCGCTGTCGGCCTTCACCCTGCCATAGACAAGGGCGAGATAGGTCTTCTTGACCGCCCTGTTCCTGATCTGTTCCGCCAGGTTTAGGTGCGCCGCGTCGTTCTTCGCAAAAACGATGAGTCCCGAGGTATCCTTGTCTAGCCTGTGCACGACCCCCGGCCTGATCCTGCCTCCGATCCCGGAGAGGTCCTTGCTGTGGTGGAGTATCGCGTTAACAAGCGTATGTGTGCTGTGAGAAGGAGAGGGATGCACAACGATGCCGCGCGGTTTGTTTATGACTATGATATCCCTGTCCTCGTATACTATGTCGAGCGGTATGTCTTCGGGGCGCGCCGCCAGGTCTTCGGCCTCGGGCACCTTGACAAAGACCCTGTCGTCCGATTTCATGCGATAGCCAGCCTTTGCGTTCTTGCCGTCGACCGTGACGAGGCCGCCATCTATCAACTTTGAGATCCGGGACCTGGTGAGGCCCGTTTCGTGCGAGAGGAAAACGTCCAGCCGCTCGTTGCGATGAGAGGCGTCGACTATGATGTCGTGTTCTGTTTCCATAAAAGGATGCTCAGCGAAACGACGAAGAGGAACGCGGCAAGGAGCTGGTTCAGAGTGAAGATGTAGACGTGGACCGGGCTGTACCTGAGGAACTCGAGGAAAAATCTATATATAGAGTACATAAGAAGGCCCATGAGGGCTATCTGGCCGTCATACTTCTTTCTGCCGTAAAGAAGTATAAGGGCGATGAAGATCAATACCCCCGCGAGCGAAGAATAGAGCTGTGTGGGCTGCCGTATCCCGCAGAACTCGATCCCGTAGCAGCATCCGTTAAGAAAACATCCTATCCTTCCGATCGCGTATCCGATGGCGCACGCCGGCGAGATCGCGTCGAGGAGCTTCCAGAGATCCAGCCTTTTGATCCGTGTATATAAGACCACGGTGATAACTGAAAGGAAAAGCCCGCCGAGAAAGACCATGCCGCCCTGATTGACGTACAGCACCGAAATAAGATCATCCCTGAACATGTCAAAAAACCCTATGACATAGAAAAGCCGCGCGCCCACTATCGCGGAGATAACGACATAGATAAAAAGATCCGGTATCACGTCGGGGTCGATCCCTTCGCGGCGGGAATAGTTCATGGCGACGAAAAGTCCCGCGAGGAATCCGAGGGCCACCATGAAGCCCCAGGAATAGATCGTGAACGGCCCGATCCTAGCGAGTATCGGGTGCATGGTTGCCCTCCATCAGAAGCCCTAAGAATATCATAATGACCCCCAGGTTTATCATCGTGTCGGCGAAATTGAAGACCGGGAAGGCCCTTAGGTCGATGAAATCCACAACATATCCGTAGAACGACCTGTCGAACAGGTTCCCAAGGCTTCCTCCCATGATAAGAGCAAGGCTGATAACGAACAACAGATTGGAGCGTGGCACCTTAAGATAAATGTAATAAATGAATGCGCAGATCAGAAGACCGGTCATTATCAGAAATATTCTTTGCCCCTGAAGAAATCCGAAGGCCATTCCGGTGTTCCTGACATATGTGAAGCGGATCAAGCCGTCGATGAACGGTTCGCTCTGGGACGGCATCAGATTAAAGGAAACAACCAGCTTTAAGATACGATCGGCGGCGAACACAAGAAGGGAAACTAGGTAGAACAACTACATCCCGCCTCCGGAATCGAGCTGGATCTTTGATCCTTCCTTGAGGTAACCGTTGACCATTGTCACAAGCTGCGCGACCTCCTGACCGACATATGGCAGAGTGATCAGGTGTGAAAGTATCTTCGTAATGATTATCATTATGACGGCAAAGATGATCGTTATGCCGATCGCGAGGCCAAAGCCTCTCATCATCCCGGCAAGAAGGTTCGTCAAAAGCACTTTCCAGGGACTTCCCACGTACTTAATGTAATCCTGGATCGTGGCTTTTTCAAAATGTCCGGCAAGTTTTTCAATGTTCTTGTTCAGCCGGTCCAGTAGAGTTATTTCTTTCTCATCCATAATTGCTCCTTAATTGGCGGATATCTTAAGTCCCTTCCTGCCAGGAAGCGAGGTATTTCTTCTGCTCATCCGTCAGGACGTCGATCGACACACCCATCGACCGCAACTTGAGAGCGGCTATGTTCTGGTCTATCTCTTTCGGGACAGGGTAGACCTTTTTATCGAGCAGCTTGCCGTTCTTCGCGATGTACTCCGCCGAGAGCGCCTGGTTGGCAAAGCTCATGTCCATTACCATAGACGGATGTCCTTCCGCGGCTGCGAGGTTGATCAGCCTGCCTTCGCCTAGAAGATTGATCTTGCGGCCGTTATTAAGCGTATACTCCTCGACGAATTCCCTCATCCTTCTTTTGCCTTTGCTGATCCCCTCGAGACCCTTTATATCTATCTCGACGTTGAAGTGGCCGGAGTTGCACACTATGGCGCCGTCCTTCATCAGCTCGAAGATCTCCCTTGGATATGACGTTCATGTTGCCCGTTACCGTAACGAAAATATCCCCGATCTTGGCCGCTTCCGCTATCGGCATCACGCGGAAGCCGTCCATGACCGCTTCAAGCGCCATGAGAGGATCGACCTCGGTCACGACCACGTTCGCGCCCAGCCCTTTCGCCCTCATCGCGGTGCCCTTGCCGCACCAGCCGTACCCGGCCACCACCATGATCGAGCCCGCGATAAGCATGTTCGTCGCCCTTATGATGCCGTCCATGGTGCTCTGCCCCGTGCCGTATCTGTTATCAAACATGTGCTTTGTGTTGGCGTCGTTCACGGAAATGACCGGGAACCTGAGCACCTTGTTCTTGGCCATGCTCACCAGCCTGATGACCCCCGTGGTCGTCTCCTCGGTGCCTCCCAGGATGTCGCTTATCTGGTTCTGCCTTTCCTTGTGAAGCGTAGAAACGAGGTCCGCGCCGTCATCCATTGTGATGTTGGGCCTGTGGTCGAGCGCGGCGTTGAGATGCTTGTAATATGTCTTGTCATCCTCGCCTTTTATCGCATATGTGGGGATACCCATGTGCTCGGATATTGATGCCGCGGTATCATCCTGGGTTGAGAGCGGGTTCGACGCGCAAAGCACCACGTCGGCGCCTCCCGCTTTCAGCGTGTCCACAAGGTTCGCCGTCTCGGTTGTAACGTGGAGGCATGCCGAAAGCCTGAGTCCTTTCAACGGCTGGTTCTTCCTGAAATGCTCCTTCACCATCGCCAGCACCGGCATGTTCCTCGCCGCCCATTCGATCCTCAGTTTCCCCTGTTCAGCAAGCTTTTTATCTTTTACGTCAGACATTTCTTACAACTCCTTTTCATTTGATACGATTATATCTTATTTACCACTTCGGCGCATCTGTCGCAAAGTGTCGGATGCCTATGGTCCTTGCCCACAGTATCAAGGTGCATCCAGCATCTCTCGCATTTCTTTCCCCTGCGCTTTTTTGACAACGATGTTATTCGGACCTTTTGATAGACGCGAATTCTGAAACGATCAGAAGCGAAGGCATGTTCTTTTCCATGGACTTCAGCAGGTCGAACCTTTCCTTGTCCGCATGAAACCTCGATCCTCGCCTCAAGAGGATGGCTGATCGACTTGTCCGCCCTCGCCTGTTCGATGGCCTTGTATATCTCGCCCCTGATCTCAAGCAGCTTGTTCCATTTTTCTTCCAGCTTTTCGTCAAGATAATCCCTGTTCACTTCCGGCATTTTCTCCTCGAAATATCGGAGCATCTCACGAATCCCGGCAGAGTATCTTCCAGATATCCTCGGCAGTAAAAGAAAGGATCGGCGCGTAAAGCTTGACCATCGAGTCAAGTATCCTGCGCCATCGCGGTCTGCGAAGACCTGCGCAATAGCCCCTTCTTCTCCGAGCAGTAAAGCCTGTCCTTAAGGACGTCAAAGTAAAGCGCCGAAAGGTCGTTCACGCAGTAATCATGGATCGTGTGGAAAACGATATGGTACTCGAAGTCTTCATAAGCATTCCTTACTCTCTCGATCGTCCTCTGAAGCTTGAGCAGAGCCCATTTGTCTATCTCATCCATTTCTTTGTAGTCGACTGCATCTTTTGTCTTGTCGAAGTCGTTTAGGTTGCTGATCATGAACCTGCAGGTGTTCCTTATCTTGCTGAACGCATCCGCGACCTGTTTGAGTATGCTCTTTGAGGCGCTCATGTCGTTCCTGAAATCGGCCGAAGCCACCCACAGCCTGAGCACGTCGGCGCCGTATTCTTTTATGACGGCCTGCGGGTCCACCACGTTGCCGAGCGACTTGCTCATCTTCTTTCCCTGTTCGTCCACCGTGAAGCCGTGGGTCAGCACCGCCTTGAACGGCGCTCTTCCCTTTGGCGGCGACCGAGGTCAGAAGAGACGTCTGGAACCATCCTCTGTGCTGGTCGCTGCCCTCAAGGTAGAGGTCGGCCGGCCAGGCGAGGTCCTTTCGCCCCACAGAACAGCGTAGTGCGACGCGCCGGATTCGAACCAGACGTCCAGGATGTCAGTCTCTTTCTCGAAATCCGTCGAGCCGCAGTCGCACTTTGCGCCCTTCAGTATTTCTTTCGCCTCGGTAGTGAACCAGGCGTCCGACCCTTTTTCATTGAAAAGCTCGACGACCGCTTTATTGAACTCGCGCTTGTAATGGACCTTGCCGCATTTTGCGCAATAGAAAGCGGGTATCGGCACTCCCCACGTTCTCTGTCGGATATGCACCAGTCGGGCCTCTGCGTCACCATGCCGCGTATCCTGTTCTCTCCCCACGCCGGGAACCACTTTGTGTCGCCGATCGCCGATGAGAGCTTTCTCCCTCAGGTCGTCGTGATCGACGGATATGAACCACTGCTCGGTCGCGCGGAATATCACGGGCTTTTTGCAGCGCCAGCAGTGCGGATAGCTGTGGGTTATCGGCTCGGTGAACAGCAGAGAGCCGTCGTTCTTCATGTCGTTGATTATTATTTCGTTAGCCTTGTCGTAGCGAAGTCCCTCGTATTTGCCGGCTTCCTTCGTGAAGAAACCTTTTTCATCAACGGGCATCACGACCGGCAGCTTGTAGTTGAGGCCGACCTTATAATCCTCCTCGCCGTGTCCCGGCGCGATGTGGACCAGTCCAGTGCCCTGCTCAAGCGTCACGTACTCGTCCAGTACCAGCACGACATCCCTGTCCATGAACGGATGCCGCGCGATTATCCCTTCAAGCGACCTGCCCTTGAACTTCGCGATCACCTTGTGGCCGTCCGTCTTGAGTTTGGCAAGAAAACGCTCCAAGCAGCCCCTCCGCGACCACAAAGACCTCGCCGCCTATCATCACCGCGGCATATTCGTAATCGGGATGCGCGGCGATGGCGACGTTGGCGGGAAGCGTCCACGGCGTTGTTGTCCATATGACAAAGTACGATTCCCCTTTCAGCGCTTCGCTCAGCCTCTCGTACTCTGTGCCTTTAGGCTCGATGGATTTGATCCTGAACTTGACGTAGATAGATGGCGACGTTTCATCCTCGTATTCGATCTCCGCTTCGGCCAGGGCTGTCTCGTCGTTGGGACACCAGTGGATCGGCTTTAACCCTCTGTAAACGTAACCCTTTTCCGCGAGGATCCCGAAAAGCTCGACTATCCTGCTTTCGTAATTGTGCTTTATGGTAAGGTAAGGGTTCGCCCAGTCACCGAAACAGCCGAGGCTCTTGAACTCCTCCCTCTGGATGTCGACATATTTGAGAGCGTAATCTCTGCACTTTTCGCGGAACTCCGCCGCGCTCATCGTCTTCCTCTTAACACCCAGCTCCTTGATCAGCTGTGTCTCGATGGGAAGGCCGTGGCAGTCCCAGCCGGGAATGAACGGCGCGTAAAACCCGGTCATGGACCTGTATTTGACCGCGAAATCCTTCAGTATCTTGTTGAGGGCGTGGCCCAGGTGGATGTCGCCGTTCGGATACGGAGGTCCGTCGTGAAGGACATACTTCGGGTTGCCCGAATTTTTCGCGAGCATTTTGCCGTAAATATCCGATCCGGCCCAGAACTCAAGCAGCAGAGGCGAAACCTTCTGGTGGTTCAGCTTGATGGGAAAATCCGTCTTCGGAAGATTAAGAGTGTTCTTGTATTCCATGGACTTAGGCGTACATCTGCCCTTCAGCAGGAGGCTGTCTGGGGTTTCTCCTTAATGGGTTCGGGTTTTCTGACAAGAGCCAGATCAAAGACCTCGTCTATCTCCTTCACAAGGTGGAAGTTAAGGCCTTCTGGCAGGTCATCTTTGATCTCGTCCAGGTCCTTCTCGTTCTCCTCAGGCAGTATAACGTCGGTCATTCCGGCGCGCTTGGCCGCCAGAAGTTTTTCCTTCAAGCCCCCGATAGGGAGGACCTTCCCTCTCAGTGTGATCTCACCCGTCATGGCAAAGTCCCCTCTTGATAGGTATTCCTGTAAGAGCAGAGGCAAGCGCGGTCGCCATGGTTATACCGGCGGAAGGACCGTCCTTCGGCACCGCGCCTTCCGGGACGTGTATGTGGATCTCGGTCTTCCTGTAAAACTCTTCGTCGATACCGAGCTGCGCGGCTCGCGACCTGACACAGCTCATCGCGGCCTTGGCGGATTCCTGCATGACCTCGCCCAGCTGGCCTGTGATGATGAGTCCGCCCCTGCCCTTCATGACCGTGACTTCGATGGGAAGCGTGTCCCCGCCGACCTCCGTCCACGCAAGCCCTGTAGCGGTCCCCACCTGGTCCTCTTTTTCGACTATCCCGTACCGGTACCTGGGCGCGCCAAGATATTCCTGAAGGTCGCTCTTCTTCACGACGATGCTGCCTTCCTTCTTTTCCCTGACAAGTGTTGTAGCGATCTTTCTAAAGATGGTCGCGATCGTCCGTTCAAGCGACCGAACTCCTGCTTCCTTCGTATACTCCTGGACGATCGCCTTCAGCGCTTCATCATCGATAGAGACAAGTTCTTTTTTGAGTCCGTGCTTCCCCATCTCCTTGGGGATGAGGTATCCTTTGGCGATGCCCATCTTCTCCTCTTCCGTGTATCCCGACATCTCGACTATCTCCATCCTGTCGCGGAGAGGCCTGGGGATAGTATCCATGACGTTCGCGGTAGTGATGAAGAATACGTCTGAAAGATCAAAGGGGACCTCCAGGTAGTGGTCGCTAAAATCCTTGTTCTGCTCGGGATCAAGCACCTCTAGCAGGGCCGCCCCCGGGTCGCCGCGGAAGTCCGCTCCAAGTTTATCTATTTCATCAAGAAGAAAAACAGGATTTGAGCTGCCGCCTTTCGCAAGAGACTGGATGATGCGGCCGGGAAGAGATCCGACGTAAGTTCTTCTATGCCCTCTTATCTCCGCTTCATCCCTCATGCCGCCGAGAGAAACACGGATGAATTTCCTCTCCATCGCCCTGGCGATAGAACTCGCGATCGAGGTTTTCCCGACTCCGGGAGGTCCGACCAGGCAGAGTATCGTGCCGCCCATCTTTCCTGTGAGCTGAAGAACGGCGAAATATTCGATGATCCTCTCTTTGACCTTCTTGAGACCGTAGTGATCTTCGTTCAGGATCCTCTCCACTTCCGCGATGTCCAGCTTGCTCTTTGTCTTCTTTTTCCAGGGAAGATCGCAGAGCCAGTCAAGGTACGTGCGGATGACGGTCGCTTCGGCAGCCATGGAGGACATCTTGGTAAGGCGGTCAAGCTCCTTTAGGGCCTTTTCTTTGGCGACAGGAGTCATTTTCGCGGCTTCGATCTTCTTCTTGTACTCGCTCACCTCCGGACGCAGCTTCTTCCTCCTCCTCGCCCAGCTCCTCCTGGATGGCTCGCAGCTTTTCTTTGAGATAATATTCTTTCTGGACTTTTTCGATCTGGCGCCTCACTCTGCCCTGAAGCTTTTTCTCCACCTCCATGACCTCTATCTCCTTGTCAAGGAACTCGGAGAGCAGCTTCAACCGCTTCTGCACGGAAACCGCGTCGAGAATGGACTGCTTCTCCTCCAGCTTCAGCGAAAGGTATGATGCGATGAGGTCGGCAAGCCTCCCCGGACTATCGATGTTTATGATGGACATGAGGGTCTCCGGAGGGATCCTCTTGTTCAGCTTGACGTACTTTTCGAACTGCTTGATCAGCAGCCGGACGGTCGCCTCCACTTCCACGGTCATGTCGTCGGCCTCCTGGACCTTGGATATCTTCACCTTGAAGAAAGGCGACTCAGAAACGAAAGCATCTATCTTTACCCTCGAGATGCCTTCAACGAGTATCTTTGTCGTATTATCGGGCAGGGTGTGCATCTGTACGATCTCCGAGAGCGTGCCGATGGCGCTGATGTCCTTTGGGCTGCGGCTCCTCCACGTCCTCGCTTCTTCTGAGAAGCGAACACCACCATCTTTTCCCTGCTCAGCGTCTCCTCCAGCGCCTTCACCGATTTGCTGCGTCCGATGAAGAGCGGCACGACCATCTGCGGGAACACCACCATGTTCCTCAGAGGTATGAGCGGAAGAGTATCCTTCAACTCTTCCGGCTTTTCAGATTTTTTCTTGTCTTCTCGCCATTGTTGACCTTTACGCCGCCTTCAGTTCCGAGCGAGTCCATCTTTTTCATCAGCTTCTTGAGGAGCGACTCGGTTATGACGACCTTTGACGTTCCGCTCTTTGACGGCGCCTCGAACATGACGTCCAGCATTATCTCCTCGATGATGGATCGCAGGGCCCTCGCGCCGATCTTCCTCTTGAGGGCTGTCCTGCGCTATCAGCTTGAGGGCCGGATCGGTGAATTCAAGTTTCACGCCGTCCATGGCAAGCAGTTTCTTGTACTGCTTGATTATCGCGTTCTTGGGCTCCTTAATATCTTTATCAACGCCTTTTCATCTAGCGGATTGAGCACGGCGATCGCAGGAAGCCTTCCGATGAGCTCCGGTATGAACCCGAACTTGAGCAGGTCGTCGGGAAGCACATGGTCCAGCACATCGGTCCTTATCCTCTCGTTTATCTCGTCCTCTCCCTTGAAGCCTATTCTCCTCTTGCCGATGCGCTGCTCGATGATGTTCTCCAGACCGTGGAAAGCGCCACCGCAGATGAAAAGTATGTTGGTGGTATCGAGCTGGATGAACTCCTGATGAGGATGCTTCCTTCCCCCCTGCGGCGGAACATTGGCGATGGTCCCTTCAAGAAGCTTGAGCAGCGATTGCTGGACGCCCTCCCCGGAAACGTCCCTCGTGATCGAAGGGCTTTCTGATTTCCTGCCGATCTTGTCGATCTCGTCGATATAGATGATGCCTTTTAGAAGCTTTTGCAACGTCGAACTCCGCCACCTGCAGAAGCCGGGTCAGGACGGATTCAACGTCCTCGCCGACGTATCCGGCTTCCGTAAGCGTCGTGGCATCCGCGATCGCGAACGGAACATTCAATATTTTTGCCAGGGTCTGGGCGAGGAGCGTCTTCCCCGAACCGGTAGGCCCTATAAGAAGGATATTGCTCTTCTGTATCTCGGTGTCATCGTCCCTGTGGGGCTTGAGTATCCTCTTGTAGTGATTGTATACCGCGACCGAGAGGATCTTCTTCGCTTTGTCCTGGCCGACCACGTACTGGTTGAGCAATTCAAATATATCTTTCGGCTTTGGGACCTTTGACGAGCTCTCGGATGGCTTGGCCTCGGGTTTCCCGGACTCCTCGAGTATCCCGAGGCAGACCTTCACGCACTGGTCGCAGATGTGCGAGTTAGGGCCCGCGACCATCTTCCTGTCGGGGCCTTCGGGCTTTCCGCAAAAAGAGCAGACTATCTGGTCGGCCATTATCAGCTCCCCTTTGTCGGCTTTACCGGCTTGATGATGCCTTTCTTCGTTTCGATCACCTCATCGATTATACCGTACTGCACCGCCTCCTCAGGAGACATGAAGAAATCCCTATCCGTATCCTTCTCGATCTTTGTAATGGGCTGTCCGGTATGTTTGGCCATATCTCGTTCAGCAAGCTTTCTTCATCTCCAAGTATCTCCTTTGTCTGTATCTCTATATCGGTAGCCGCCCCTGCGCCCCTCCCAGCGGCTGATGGATCATGATCCTGGCGTTGGGCAGCGCGAACCTTTTGCCCTTTGAGCCAGCCGCAAGAAGTACCGCGCCAAAGCTTGCCGCCTGGCCGACGCATATCGTGGTTATCGGGGATTTCAGGTACTGCATCGTGTCATAGACCGCGAGCCCCGCCGAAACGACGCCTCGCCGGGCTGTTTATGTAAATGTTGATATCCTTCTCCGGATCCTCGGCCGCCAGGAACAGCATCTGGGCAATTATCAGGTTCGCTATCTCGTCATCGATCGGCGTCCCTATGAATATTATCCTCTCTTTCAGTAGCCTGGAGAAAATGTCGTACGCCCCTCTCCCCGCGACCCGTCTGCTCAATGACCATGGGAACAATGTTCTGAGCATTTTCGTCCATGTTCACTCCTCCTTTGCTTTCTTAAGACCAGGTCCATCGCCTTTTCGTGAAGCATGTATTCCTTGATGGATTCCTTCGCCTCGGTCGATATTCGGCCTCTTTGTACTCTTCAAGGGATTTGCCCGCGTGCTCCGCCAGCACCCCGATCTCCTTGTCCAGCTCTGGGTCGTCTATCGGCGAGTTTTTCTTTCTCCGATATTTTCTCAAGCGCCAGCTTCGCCTTGATCCTTGTCACGCGCGCTGGGCTTCAGCTCTTCTTTCAGCTTGATCAATATCCTTTTTCATTGCGGCCAGGTACGAGTCAAGGTCATCCTGTTCCTTTTGAGCGACACCTCAAGGTCGTTCAACATTATCTCGATCTCGCGCTCGATCATTCCGCCGGGCATCTCCGCGTCAACGATCTCGGCGAGTTTCTGTGTGGCCTCCTCCCTCAAGGAGGCGTCTCGGCATCGTTCTTCTTTTCAATCTCGATATTTGACCGTGATCAGAGCTCTTTAGCTCCTCAGGGTCTGCGTGGTGCTGATCTTTTTGGCGAACTCGTCATCGATCTTCACTTCGGATTCGGCAACGTTGTTCTGCTTTGCATATTCGGTTCTCAGAAAATCTATCGTTTTCGTGACCTCGTCGTCCGAGACCGAAGTGTCCAGTTTTTTTAAGATTGCAGCCCTTTATACGTGCCCATCTTTATTTCCGGATAAACGTCCACCTTTATGTCGAACACTATCGGCGCCGCTCTTCTCAAGTTTTTTGACGTTGACGCTGGGATAATCCACGGGTTTTATCTTCGCCTGGTCGATCATGTCCGCATATTTCTCGGATATGAGCAACTGGACCGCCCTGTCGATGACGGCTTCTTCATTGATGTATTGTTTCATGAGATCGGCCGGCACCTTTCCCTGGCGGAAGCCCGGGATCTTCACGCCGGAGGAGGCTTCGGTATAAGCTCTCTTCATGTGGGGATCAAGCTTGCCGTAGTCCTCTTCAATCTCCAGCAGAGCTTGATTGCCCTTTTTTGTCCTGTTTCAGTATCTTCAAAAAGAACTCCTCCTATAACAAATTTTCATTACGATTCGGGCCCCTCCACAATGGCTTTCCTCCCGAATCGTAATGGGTGGACGATCGGACTTGAACCGACAACCCCCAGATCCACAATCTGGTGCTCTAACCAGTTGAGCTACGCCCACCGCTACTCGGGCCCGACAGGATTCGAACCTGCGACCGACGGATTAGAAATCCGTTGCTCTATCCAACTGAGCTACAGGCGCATCACCGGTTTCCGTTCGATCCAGCCCCGCCCTTACCGAAGGAAAGCGGGAGACGGGATTCGAACCCGCGACCTCCTGCTTGGAAGGCAGGAGCTCTACCACTGAGCTACTCCCGCTTTCCTTCCTCAAGAACCGCGCTCGCTCAAGACCATGATTGCCGCGGAGAGGAGTCGAACCTCTAAGCCTTTCGGCACAAGATCCTAAGTCTTGCGTGTCTGCCAATTCCACCACCGCGGCTCGACTCGGATCATCATGCACCGCAGAGGAATCGAACCTCTAACCTTGACATTAAGAGTGTCCTGCTCTACCAATTGAGCTAGCGGTGCATAATATCGTTCATCGTTTTTCGTTCGTCGTGCTTGTTTCCCGAAGAACGAAATACGAAAATTACAAAAAATCGGGGCGGCCGGATTTGAACCGACGACCTCCTGCGCCCAAGGCAGGCGCTCTAGCCAAGCTGAGCCACGCCCCGTCGAAATCAAATCGTGCGCCCGATAGGACTTGAACCTACAACCTTCTCCTTCGAAGGGAGCCGCTCTATCCAATTGAGCTACGGGCGCCCATTGCGTTCAAGTCCGCAATAAATCGAGCTAGCTCCAACCGCCGCAGGCGTGTTGGAGCGGGAGACGGGGTTCGAACCCGCGACCTTTTGCTTGGCAAGCAAATGCTCTACCAACTGAGCTACTCCCGCGGAACTTTTACTTATACCACGCCTAATTTTGAGGAAAAGTATATCATGAGGCCAAAATCGTAGCAAGAACAGCTTTAGCTTTTTTCAAGGCCTTGCCCCTGTGGCTTATACGGTTTTTCAGGCTCAGGGGCATCTGGGCGAAGGTCTTTGAATAGCCCGTAGGCGCGAATACCGGGTCATAGCCAAAGCCTTGATCACCAAGCATTTCATCGATAACCCTTCCCCGGCACACCCCTTCTACGACCGTGATCCTGCCGCCCGGCAAAGCTATTGCAATGTCGCAAACGAACCTGGCCTTCCTGTTCTTTTTGCCTTGCATAAGCTTTAAAAGCTTCGAACAGAGCTTATGGGTCGTCGGGTTCGGACCCGCGAACCTTGCCGACCTGATCCCCGGCCTGCCGTTCAAAGCCTCTACTTCAAGCCCCGAATCGTCAGCGATCGTCAAAATATTTAGCTTTCGGGCGATGGTCGAAGCTTTTTTGACAGCATTTGCCCTGAAGGTTTTGCCGTCCTCTTTTATATCCCTGCTGCCCCTACCTGCCCTGAGCAAAGTCGAAGGGATGTCCAGGAGCGATAGGATTTGAAGCTTTAGCGGCTTCAGAAATGCCTTATCTCGCGGACCTTGCCTTTGTTCTTTGTGGCGATGATAAGTTTTGTGAGCATTGAACAATAATGCTACTTGGAAAGAGAAAGGAAGTCAATCGAAGCGGATCAGCCTCTAAGGACCGCGAATTTGCCTCTGCCGATTATCTGACGCTCCCCCTTGTTATTGGCGATGATCATATAGATATAAGCGCCGTTGCCGATGTTCTGGCCGAAGTTGTTCGTTCCGTTCCAGTAGACGTGGTTCGGTCCGGCGGAGCCGCCTTTTCCCAGCGTGCCGGATCGTAAGGAAGGTCCGCCCTCCACAACTGAGTGCCGGTCAGGTCATAAACGTAAATGCTTACGTTCGCAGCATTCAGCAGATAATAAGAAAAAAGGAAATCGCCGTCCCTGTTGGGATCGTACGGGCTCGGCCCGCATTGAGGCTTCCCGGTAAGTTTAACTTCGCTGTCAGTACCGTACTTGGCTTGAGAAAGATAAACGTAAGCCTGACCCGTCTTATTTGTTACGGTCAACCTGAGGTTGTAGTTGCTCTGCGGATTGGAGACGTTCCAGATAGCGAGCATGCCGTTCTCCACAGGCGATGAACTATTGGCGATCTTTGTCCATGTGTCCGGAGTTGCTGCACTTGAACACTCAAGAAGATAAGAAGCGAAATCCTCCATGCTCGCGGAACCCTGAACCGCCACAGCCCCTCCAAGTACGCTGTTCGGCCTGGGATAGGTGATCGCCAGGCTCAGGTCGCCCATCGCTCTCTTTGCATTGACCCTTCCGGCCCCGAGCATCCCCTGAAGGAAACTCTGCGGGTTCAGCCCATAGATATTATCAGCTGTCTGCTGGATCCTGGCTTCAACCTGTTCGGGAGTCCAGTCTTTGTGCTGGGATCTTAGCATCGCGGCGACCCCGGCGACGAATGGAGAAGCCATCGAAGTTCCGCTCTCATACCCGTACGTATCGTGCGGAAGCGTGCTGAGTATGTTGGTGCCTGGAGCACAGATAGCAACGAAAGTTCCGAAGTTCGAGAAAGCGTCAAGATTCCATATCGCGAGCCTGTCATCCTCGTCCACCGCTGCCACTGCGATCACGTGGTCATACGCGGCAGGATAAAAAGGCTGGCCGCAATCATAGCTGTCCACGTTGCCGGCCGCGGCCACCATGACGCATCCCTTTGAATAGGCGTAATCGATAGCCTCCTTAAGAATGTCGGAATCATATTCGCAGCCAAAGCTCATGTTAATGACATCGGCTCCGTTATCCGCCGCATAATGGAGCGCCTCCGCTATGTCCGAGAGCTCGAGATATCCGCCTCCGTCAGAGCCCTCATAACCGGCTCTCACAGGCATGATTTTGCAATTCCAGTCGAGATTGGCGATTATTCCCGAAACGTGCGTCCCGTGCCCAAGAAAATCCATTACGTTGTTATCCGGCCCGCTGTGCTCTCCTTGAGCCAGCCAGTCCGCGGGGACATCGACAAAGTTCCAGCCGCGAATATCATCAATATACCCGTTCCCGTCATCATCTGTTCCGTTGTTCGGGATCTCCTTGGTATTGGCCCAGATGTGTTGGGCGAGCGCAGGATGAGTATAATCGACCCCGGTATCTATCACGGCAACGACGGCTTCCCCGGTCAGTGTCTCGATCACGTCCCACGCTGACGACGCGCCGACCTTGCTCATGGCTGATTGAAGGGCGATCTCGGACTCAACGGGGGCAGAAGATGAAGTCTGATAAAGATAATTGGGCTCCGCGTATTCAACGTTCGGGTCATTCTTAATCTCTGCCGCGAGGTCCTTTACGTCCTGCCTTCCCGCGACAGTGATCTTGTAGACACCGGCTTCGTCGATAGTGTCATTCGAAGCGCTCGAGACGGAGAAACCGCCCCTCGCGTTTTTCATATGCTTAAAAAGTTTCTTTATGAGAGGTTTTTGTGAAGTGCTTACAGCAAATCCTCCCGCTCTGCTGATGCTGAAAGAGGGCTCGGCGGACCTGAACTTAACGATTATCTCGCCGTCGACGAATTGTTTCCTGGTTGAAAAGGCTTTTACGTTCAGTGACGGCTCCGCTGCCAGACACGCGGTTGTAAGCGCGAAGAGTATGGGTACCAAAATAAGGAAATACTTTTTTAATTTTGCGCCCATTTGACCTCCTTATATTTGTCGCAAGATCTGGGGAGAAATTTCAACTTATCGTGAGGAAAATTTGCGGATTTAAGACGGATGAAAATAGACTTTTTTGATCTGTCAGCGCTTTAAAGCTTTTGCCCCGATATCGCTCCTGTAATGCATCCCGTCAAAGCTGATGAGGCGCACGGCTTTGTAGGCGTTGTCGATCGCTGTTCCCACCGGATCCCCCATCGCTGTCACGCCAAGGACCCTGCCGCCAGTGGTGACGACCTTGCCGTCCTTTAATGCCGTGCCGGAGTGGAAAACAAAAGTGTCCTGCAGCCTGGCTGAGTCATTGAGGCCGCTTATGACCGCTCCCTTCTGGTACTCGCCCGGATATCCCTTTGACGCGAGCACGACGCAGACAGCAGCTCTCTTGTCCCACTCGATGTTGATCTTATCAAGCTTCCCGTCGATAGTGTGCTCGATGATATCGACAAGGTCGGTCTTGAGGCGCATAAGGATCGGCTGCGTCTCAGGATCGCCGAACCGGGCGTTGAACTCCAGCACCTTCGGGCCGTCATCAGTGATCATAAGCCCGGCGTAGAGTACTCCGACAAAAGGAGTCCCCTCGGCCGCCATGCCCCCGATCATTCTTCTGAAAACTTCCTCTTCTACTTGTTTCTTTATCTTTTCCGTTACGACCGGCGCGGGGCTGTAAGCTCCCATACCTCCCGTATTTGGGCCCTGGTCGCCGTCGAATATCCTCTTGTGGTCCTGAGCAGACTGCATGACCTTGAAATGCCTGCCGTCACTGAAGGCAAGGATAGAGGCCTCTTCGCCGACCAGACACTCCTCTATCAGTATCTTTGACGACGCCTCGCCGAACTCGCGTTTCACGAGCATCCTGTGAATCGCCTCCTCGGCGAACTCGGATTCCGAAGCGACAAAAACACCTTTTCCGGCCGCAAGCCCGTCGGCTTTCACGACGAGGGGAAATTTCGCGCTCTCAAGATATCCGACGGCTTCTTTTTCTGAAGTGAATTCCCTGAAAGAGGCGGTCGGAACGTTGAACTTCTTCATCTTCTCTTTGGCAAAGATCTTGCTTCCTTCGAGCCGCGCAGCCGCCTTTGACGGGCCGAAACACTTAAGTCCCGCCGATTTGAACTCGTCAACGATCCCGGCGACGAGCGGAGCCTCGGGGCCGATCACGGTCAGGTCGATCGCATTGTCCTTTGCGAATTTCCTCAACCCGTTCACGTCGTCAGCTTTTATGCCGACACATTCGGCTATTTGAGAAATGCCGGCGTTGCCTGGCGCGCAGAATACCTTTTCCACCTTCTTGCTCTGCGAGATCTTCCAGGCCAGAGCGTGTTCTCTTCCGCCGGAGCCGACCACAAGCACCTTCATCGATCTTCACCCTCTCTTACATCTATCAGGCTGAGCTGTGCCGATTCAAAGCCGTTGAACTCGTTCACTTCCAGATTATATGCCACATCATAGACGGCTCCAAGCCGCATGTTCTGTGCGAGATCACCCATCGAGAAGCCGATCGAATCGAGCATCGCCCTGCCGTCGGTGAAGCGGGCCTTCAGGTGCGACCCATCGCCCACCCTTTTCATGTCGACCAGCTTGAGTCCCAGGCTGGCGAAATTCGGCGAAGGATTCTCTTCACCGAACGGCGCAAGCAGTTCCAGCTCGGAGGCAAGGCCCATGTTGACTTCCGCCGCCGATAGAACGCTCTCGATCTCAAGCCTCGGGACGAGATCGTCGTCGGAGAGCTCCAAAAGATATAGTCACTATGGGGCTTGGGGGAAAGGGGTAAACGGGGAAAAGGGAAATGAAAGCAGGATTAAAAAATTCATGTAAACGCACCCTACGAAAACCAGAGTAAATAAAGAGGCCAAACGACGGTCAGCAGAATTCGCTTTTATCTTTTCCCCGTTTAACCTTTTACCCTTTTCCCTCACCTTCTTTGGTCACCACGGCCAGGATGCCCAATTGTTTTTGCTCCAGGCAGCGGTGCAGGGAGAGGCCGCTCTCTTCCAGGCACCGGCGCAGGTCGTGGCTGTAAAAGCGGTCGTGCTCCGGGTGCAGGAAGAATCCGCTTGGCCAGAAAGTTCTGGTAGAGCTGGGGATAAAACTCCTCCAGGAAATAGAAGCCTCCGGGTTTCAGGACCCGGGCGATCTCCCGCTAGGCCGCCCCGCCAGTCCGGCAGGTGGTGGTGCTCCCCGAAGCCGAAGACCCCGTCCAGCGTGGCGTCCCGGTAGGGCAGGTGGTAGGCGTTGCCCACGTAGAGCGAGATGCGGCGCCGTTGCTCCGGGTTCAGGTCGGCGAGGCCCGGCGGATCATGCGGTGGTCCAGGTCCAGGGCGTGCAGCAACCGCGGGCCGGAATTTCTTCAGGATGAGGCAGGCCCCGACCCCCCGGCCGGCCAACCCCCTTCCAGGACCTCGCCTTCGGGTCCGGCGCCAGGCTGCGGCCGATCCATTTGACGATGAGGCGCTGGGCCAGGACCCGCACCGGGCTGTTGACCATGAGCCGCTCGGCCCAGTTGACCTTCATGGCTTCACCGCCAGGTGGATCACTGCGATGCCATTGGTGAGGCGGCGATAGCGGTACTGGGTGAAGCCCAGGCCCGCCAGGGTGGCCGAGACCTCCTCGGGGTGGGCGAACATGCGGATGGATTCGGCAGGTAGGTATAGGCCTGCCAGGAGCCCACGAAGAGCCGGCCCATCAGGGGCATAATATAAAAAGAATAGAAGTCATAAAGCCGGCGGAACCAAGGGGTAACCGGCTGGGAAAACTCCAGGCACATCAGCCGGCCGCCGGGCTTCAGGACCCGGTACATCTCCTTAAAGCCCAGTTCGGGATGGGTCAGATTGCGGATGCCGAAGCCGACCATGGCGGCGTCGAAGCTGGCGTCCGGACAGGAGAGGTGCTCGGCGTCGCCCTGGAGCAGGGCAATGCGGGAGGCCAGGCCCGCCTTGGCGAGCTTGGGCCGGCCCCGGCCATCATGGCCCGGTTGATGTCGTAGACCACCACCCGGCCGGCGGGTCCGATCCTTCTCGCGGCCAGGAGGGCCAGGTCGGCGGTGCCGCCGCAGACGTCCAGGACCCGGTCTCCGGCCCGCAGCCCCAGGAGGCGCACCGCGGTCCATTTCCACGGATAGTGCATCCCGAAGCTCAGCAAAGTGTTCATGAAGTCGTATCGAGCGGACACCGTGTCGAAGTGCCGGTGCACCAGCTTCTCTTTTTCCGCGGGCGCCACCGGCTGGTAGCCGAAATAGGCGAATTCGTCCAGGCCGGCGGGTGTTGAAGTCTTTTCTTCAGCGTTCATCAACCTTCCATTATAAGCAGGCTACCGAGCACCTACCCGAAAAAGCTCGATTATTCAATTATTTTATCAATTCCGGGCGGAGAGGCCACAGGAAATCTGCGCGGAATCTTTCAGGTCTCGGTATCGGCCTCTGCCGGCGGATAGGTGATCCGGGCGCCTTCCACCCGGGCAAAGGGCGTGAGGCGGTGCTCCTGGAGCTTTAGTGCGCTGATGATATGCTCCACCTTGAGGCCCCGGACCGTCAGGGCGTCGGCGATCAGCGAGCGATGGCAGCGCCAGGGCACGGTTTCGGCGCACATCAGGACCAGGCGCGGTCCTCTTGGGCCAGGTCGATGAGGGCCCGCAAGTTCGCTTCGAATTCGGGAGTTTGCATGTAGTCGGCAAAGCCCCGGAAGGAGTCGTTGCGCCAGCCCATATTGGGGGAATCCTTCCTGGGATGGCGCAGACCACCTAGGCCGGAGAGGTGCACGTAGCCGATTCCCGCCTCGGCCAGGGCCTGGGGCAAGGTTTCTTGATTAAACTGGGGATTGTGCCGGGAGCGAGGCACGGTGCGGATATCGGCGACTTGCTCCACCTCCTGCGCCTTTAAAATCGCCATAAAATCCGCCAAGGGCCGGGTAGCATGGCCGATGCCGAGTACCAATACCGCTGGTTTTTCCTGGCTCATGGGGCCTGTTGGGCGCTGCTGCCCAATTGGCCCTCTGCGGCCAGTTGGCCCAGCAAAAAATGAAAATAAATCAGGCCGCCGAAAGGCTGGAAGCCGGCCAGGACCCGCTGCATCCCTGGTAATCCAGGGGTTCTTTGAGGTCCAGCCAGGTTTCCAATTTGTGGCGGGCGCCCACGTCGTCGCCGGGAAACAGGTGAGTACGCCCCAGGCCCCGCAGCAGGGCGTATTCTGCCGACCAGCGGCCGATGCCCCGGAGTCGGCTCAGCGTCTTAACTGCGGCGTCATCGTCCAGGGAGGTCAGGTTTTCCAGGCTTAAGCTGCCGGCCTCCAGGCCTTGGGATAGTTCGATGATGGCCCGGGCCTTGCTGTAACTGTAACCCAGGTCGCGGCAGGGCCTGAGGCTCCTGCCCCGCCAGGTCCCGGGGGCCGGGGGAAGGCCTGGGCCTCTGTGTATTCCCCCGGGAAACGGCAGGCCGAAGGCCTGGATCAGGCGGTTGAGGACATGGAAGGCCCGCGGTGAGACTGATCTGCTGGCAGGTAATCGCCGTGCACCAGGGCCTCAAAGACACTGGGGTACCGCGGCTTCAGGCCGCGGAAACCCTGGACCAGTTCCTGCAACCGTGGGTGGTTAGCGGCAAAACGATAGAACTGAGTCAGGTCGATATCCAGACCCAGCATCCAGGTTAGGATCGCGGCCAGAATCTCGCTGGTCTCTGCTTCGGTTTCGAGCTCAGGCTCCACGCCCCGGGCTTGCACCCGGAGTTCCGGAGCTTCGGGCGGTCCGCTTTGGCTGATGGCCACCGCCACCGGCTGATCCCCGATCAGCAGCACGTGCCGGTAAGTCCGCCGTCCCAGCGGTCCATGAGATTGTGGGGCCGCCGGCGCAGGACCCAGACAGTCAGGTCCAGCCGGAAGGGAGGCATCGGCTTGAATTGCAGGAAGAGGCTGGCCAATAAAGGCTCCACAAAGGCTTTAGTTATTTGGAAAGGTAAGATTCCCTGGGGGAGGTGTCAAGCGTTGAATGAATAGGGGGAAGGGGGAAAGGGTTAAAAGGGGAAAGAGTGGGGCGGGCGAGACGCCCGCCCTACCAGTCAAATTAAACCGCCTCTTCTCCGATCTCGCCGGTGCGGATGCGGATGACCTCGGTCAGGGGATAAATAAAGATCTTGCCGTCCCCCACCTTGCCGGTGCGGGCCTGGGCGACGATGGCGTTGGTGATGGCCTCCACCTGCTCATCCGTGCACACGACTTCAATCTTGACCTTGGGCAGAAAATCCACCTGGTATTCCATGCCCCGGTAGACCTCCCGCAGGCCCTTTTGGCGCCCGAAACCCTTCACTTCCGTGACGGTCATGCCCTTGACCGCCAGTTGGTGCAGGGCCTCTTTGACCGCCTCCAGCTTATAGGGTTGGATGATGGCTTCGATTTTCTTCATGGATAACCCCCTGAGGCAGGAATATGAAAATATCAAGAGTAACCGGATCATACAATAGATAATTTGCCAAAAGCAAGGGGGGTGAGGAGAATGGCGCCAACTAAAAACGCCGGGAGGCGGCCGGACCGAATTAGGCGCCGCGGCCGCTTGCACCGGCGCTCAGCGTGATTATTTATTGGATAGCAGGAAATACCGGCCGGCGACGGCCGATCAGATGCAAACGGGAGGACAGGTGTTATCGTATAAAAGGATTCTTTGCCCCATCGACTTCAGCGAACCATCCTACGCCGCCCTCAAGATCGCCGTGGAAATGGCCAGGCATTTTGGCGCGGCCCTGGACGTGATTCACGTCATCCCGCCGGTACCGGTGCATTCGCCTTATCCGGACCCGCCGCTGGCCTCAAGCTTCGACGTGGCCCTCTACCAGCAGGAACTGGCCCTGCACAGCGAAAAAGCCCTGGAAAGCCTGGTGGGGAGGATGGTTTCCACAAGACCTTCCGACCCTGGCCACGATCCTGACCGGTGAGGCAGCCCGGGAAATCGTGGCCTTTGCCGCCAGAGAGCAGATCGATCTCATTGTCATTGCCACCCACGGCCTGACGGGCTGGAAGCATTTCCTCACCGGCTCGGTCGCTGAAAAGGTGGTACGTGTGGCTCCCTGTGCGGTGTTGACCATCCGGGCCCGGGCAGAAAAGCAGGAAAAGTAATTGTCGAGTTGCATTCCCGGGCTA
>CAVSGV010000004.1:0-47646 GCA_963727815.1 uncultured bacterium | reverse complement strand
AAAAGGGCAGGTCAAGGCAGGCGACATAATCCATGATGCCGAGATCGACATCGTGAACGGCGACCTGCTAATCGCCACCCTTGAAAGCAACGGCAAGCTCAACATCGAGATGACCGTGGAAAAAGGGCAAGGGCTATGTTGTCGCCGAAAGGAACAAGAAACCCAACCAGTCCATCGGCACCGTACCGATCGATTCTGTCTTTACGCCCGTCCTCAAGGTGAACATCTCGACCGAAGAGGTCCGCGTGGGTCAGGAGATCAATTATGACAGGCTCATCCTGGACGTCTGGACCAACGGCGCCATTCGCCGGAGGACGCGGTAAAGGAAAGCGCGAAGATACTCGCCAGGCACGTTGACATGTTCGTCAATCTGGGACAGAGGTCGGAATCGCTGGGCATAGCGGTATCGGGCAAGGAGGAGCAAAGGAGTCGGTGCTCGAGATGAGCATTGACGACCTGGAGCTCTCCGCCAGATCGTCCAACTGCCTCAAGAAGGCGGGGATAAAGACCGTGGGCGAGCTGGTGGATACTCGGAAGGCGATCTCATGAAGATCAAGAACTTCGGCGCAAAGTCCGCGAAAGAAGTCATCGAAAAACTTAAGGAATACAAGATCTCCCTGAAACCGCGGGAGGGCGAATCGAGGGAGGAAACGGTGAGGCACAGCAATAGGAACAGCGAAACTAAGCAGGCCGACCGATCAGCGCATGGCGATGCTCAGGAGCATCGTGATGTCGCTTTTCGAGCACGGCAGGGTCAACACCAGCCTGCTGAGCGCGAAAGAAGCAAGAAAAATGGCCGAGAAGCATGATCACTCTGACCAAATACAACACTTGACCTCCACGAAGGAAGGTCTTCTCTGTCGTGAGGATCAGGGACATGGTCAAAAAGATCTTTACCGAGATATCCGGTCAGGTACGAGGGCAGGGCGGGCGGATACACGAGGATCACCAAGATCGCGGCGCACAAAGGCGATAATGCTCCGATGGCCGTTCTTGAACTTGTGTGAGGA
This sequence comes from uncultured bacterium, assembly GCA_963727815.1. Classification (GTDB taxonomy): domain Bacteria; phylum Margulisbacteria; class WOR-1; order CAVSGV01; family CAVSGV01; genus CAVSGV01. Next base: position 46,636 of record CAVSGV010000004.1, on the reverse strand, counting down.
AGATCAAGTTAGTCTTAGTTACGACGGAAATCTTTTTTTCGGTTCACAATCCCAGAAGAACGGACGCACCGTTCAGGACGAGCTTGAGAGAGCCATAAGCGCTCTTACCGGAGAAAAGATAAAGGTGAGACTGGCTGGAAGGACGGACAGGGGAGTGCACGCGGACAGGCAGGTCGGCGAACTTCCGCACAAGGCCCACCATACCCGCCGAAAGATTCACAGCCTGCGTTGAGAGGCAGGCTTATGGGGATCAGGATATTAAGCTCCGGCGAAGCGACGAAGGGTTTTGATGCGAGAAGGTCGGCGCGGAGAAGAGAATATGTATATTACGTCCATAACGGGAAAGAATTCCCGGTGGTCTTCTGGGACAAAGTTCTTCACGTTCCGGAAAGACTGGACCTGAAGAAGATGTCGGCGGCGGCGAAGTTGTTCAAAGGTAAACACAATTTCGTCAACTTTTGTTCCAAGGACAAGGGCCAGAAATATCTGTTCAGAAGTATTTACAGCATCAGGGTGAAAAAGGGCAGGACGGTCTGGGGAAGCGTCATTTCGATAAGAGTGACCGCGGATTCGTTCCTGTACAGAATGGTCAGGTATATTGTGGGCGCCCTTCTGGACGTTGGCAGGGGCAGGATGAGAACGGAAGTCCTGAAAAAGCTCATCAAGGGTGAAGCGGTAAAAATGAACATGACCGTCGCTCCATCTTGCGGGCTTTATTTAAGTAATGTAGAATACGGGGTTAAATCATGAAAAAAACTGGAACATATTCGACTAAAATATCGGAAATAAAACGGAGCTGGTATATCTTAGACGCCAAGGGCCAGACCCTGGGACGTCTCGCCTGCGCCGTCGCGAAACTTTTGATGGGCAAGGGAAAGGTGATATTCACCTCGCATCTTGATACGGGAGATTTTGTAATAGTGACGAACGCTTCCCTGATAGCTGTGACCGGTAAAAAAGAGAGCCAGAAGACATATTTCTCTCATTCCGGGTATCCGGCCGGAGACAAACTTTTGAATTTCAAGCACCTTATCATAAGGGATCCGAAGAGGATAATAAGACAGGCCGTATGGGGAATGCTTCCTCAGAACAGGCTCGGCAGGGCGATGCTGAAAAAGCTGAAGATATTCGCCGGCGCTACGCATCAACACGCTTCCCAGAAACCCGAAGAGATCAAGATAGAAGAGATAAAGATATAAGAGGAGATTAAATGAAAAAACCTGAACTTAAAAAAGAAAAAAAAGACGTCAAAGAAATAAAAAAGAAAGCTGCGGCTCCGAAGAAGGTCGCCGTTGCTAAGCCAAAAGAAGCAAAAAAAATCGCGCCGAAGCCGGTCAAGAAGATCGAAAAGCCCGAAGCGGTAAAGATCGAAAAACCGGTCGCAATTTCACACAAGGCGGAAGCGCCCAAGATCGAGACTGTCCACATCACGCATGAAGAACCGAAGGTCCATCCTCATCCGGTCAGGGTAGTTGAAAAAAAGAGACCGCCCAAGACGGTACAATATCCCGGCACCGGCGGCAGAAAGACCTCTAAAGCAAGGGTATGGCTGACACAGGGAACAGGCCTTTATCTCATCAACGGCAGGCCGATGGAGCAGTACGCTCTCGGACGCCAGCTCCTTACAAAGCAGGCGCTTGAACCTTTTGTCGTCACCAACACCGTAGGGAAATATAACGTATACGCGGATGTTAACGGCGGCGGATACGTGTCAGGTGTCGGCGCCGTAAGGCATGCTGTCTCCGACGCGATGGCCCACATGAACCCTGAATTCAGGTCCCCGCTGAAAAAAGCGGGATTATTGACCCGCGACCCCAGGATGAAGGAAAGAAAGAAATACGGACAGAAGAGAGCCAGAAAACGATTCCAATACTCTAAGAGGTAAAATATGAACCGGGACGGCGGCGGAAACCAGAGAAGTTCACATACCGAGGCTTACAGGGAAGGGAATCTTCCTGACCCGTATATTTCGGCTAAAGGGCTTCCCGAACCCACCATTTGTCCTGTCTGCAATGCCGTATACCACAATAAACATTGGCGTTTTAACGAACAGCTCTTAGCGGAATCCAAGAATAACCCGAATGTACAATACGCCAAATGCCCCGCCGACAGGAAGATCGAGGACAAGTACGCCATGGGAAAGGTGTTTTTGTCCGGCGGCTTCATTAACGAACACATGGATGAGCTCATCAGCATAATCAAACATGAAGAAAGGGAAGCCAAGGAGAACAACCCGCTCGACAGGATAATGCTCCTTGAAAAAAAGAACGGCGGCATCTATGTTGAGACCACGTCTGACGCCCTCGCGACCAGGATAGGCCATCACCTGAAAAAATCCTATAAAGGCGGGGATGAGAACTTCAAGTTCAGACGCGGCGATAAATTCGTGGAAATAGACTGGCACAAAGAGATCTAGAAAGGGGATTCACATGGCAGCATTAAAACAGTATCTTTTGATCCCTGGTCCCACACCGGTACCGCAGGAGGTCCTCTCGGCATTAAGCCACGCGATGATAAACCACAGGAGCTCAGATTTCAAAGCGGTGCTAACAGAGGTCACCGAAGGTCTTAAATGGGCTTATCAGACAAAGAACGACGTTCTTATTCTCACGGCTTCGGGCACTGGGTCAATGGAAGCAGCCATCGTCAATACGCTTTCACCCGGAGATAAGGTGCTTATAGCCAATATCGGCGCTTTCGGTTCAAGGTTCGTTAAAATAGCCAAAGCTTATGGATTGAACGTCGATGACTACAAAGTTGAAAGAGGCAAAGCGGCCGACCCGAAAGTCATCGAGCAGAAGCTTAAGGAAGACAAGAACAAAGAGATCAAAGCGGTTATTTTCCAGCATAACGAAACATCCACGGGCGTCATCAATGACGTAAAGTCGATCGCAGCTGTCGTGAAGGCTCACGGCGCATTAATAATAGTTGACGCGGTATCCGGACTTCTTACAGCGGACCTGAAAGTTGATGAGTGGGGCCTCGATGTCGTCGCGGCGGGTTCGCAAAAGGCTTTCATGGTGCCTCCGGGATTGTCGTTCGTTTCCATGTCTGAAAAAGCCTGGAAGGCATATGAGAGCTCCAAGCTGCCGAAATTCTATTTCGATCTCGGCGCAGCAAAGAAATTCGCGGCAACGGGAGAAACCCCATGGACACCCTGCCTTACGATAGCGTTCGGATTGCAGGTCTCCATCAGGATGCTTAAGAACGAAGGGCTGGAGAACATATTCAAGCGTCATGAGTTACTTTCAAAAGCCGTCCGAGCGGGCGTTCGCGCTCTGGGATTCGGACTGCTTGCCGATGACAGCTGCCATTCAAGGGCGGTAACTCCTGTTGTGCCTCCTGCGGGCATCGACGCCGAAGCGCTCAGAAAAGCGATAAGAGAACAATACGGCGTGGTCCTTGCTGGCGGCCAGGAAGACCTTAAAGGAAAGATATTCAGGATAGGGCACCTTGGGTACATCGATAAGATGGACATGGTCACGGCTTTCTCAGCCATCGAAATGGTCGCCTCCAAAATGGGAGCGAACATAAAGATGGGAAGTTCGGTCGCGGCGGTCGAGGAAATACTTAAATGAAGGTACTGGCGAGCGATAAGTTAGCGGAGAGCGGATTAAAGAAGCTGAGGGATGCCGGATTCGAAGTTGACATGAAGACCGGCCTTCCGGAAGCTGAACTCATCAAGATAATCCCCGAATATGACGCTCTTGTCGTTCGAAGCGAGACCAAAGTTACCCCCGCTATAATCGAATCCGCTAAGAAATTGAAGATAATCGCCAGGGCCGGAGTGGGAGTGGACAACGTGGACCTTCCATCCGCCACCAAAAAAGGCATTATCGTCGTCAACTCTCCCGAAGGCAACACGATCGCGGCTGCAGAGCATTCGTTCGCGATGCTGCTGGCGATGGTGCGCAACATCCCTCAGGCGCAGGCTTCGCTTCGCAGCGGAAAATGGGAACGGTCTAAATTCACCGGCGTGGAACTTTTCGGCAAGACGCTGGGGGTTCTCGGCCTCGGCAAGATCGGAAGCCATGTCGCTTCCTATGCCATCGGCGTGGGAATGAAGGTGATCGGCTACGATCCGTTCGTTTCCAAGGAATATGCCGACAAGCTCGGCGTGGAACTTAAAGACCTGGATTCGGTAATAAAGGAAGCGGATTTTCTCACTCTGCATCTGCCGAAGAACAAGGATACCCAGAACATGATCAACGCCCAGAGCATAAGCAAGATGAAGGACGGCGTCCGCATAGTTAACTGTGCCAGAGGCGGGATAATCAATGAAAAGGACCTTTATGAGGCTCTCAAGTCCAAGAAGGTCGCCGCAGCGGCTCTGGATGTGTTCGACAAGGAACCGCCGGATGCGGACAATCCGCTCCTGACGCTCGATAACTGCATTACCGTGCCGCATCTTGGCGCAGCCACCGTGGAAGCTCAGGTAAACGTTGCCATCGATGTGGTTGAACAGATCATCGAGGTATTGAATGGCGGGAACGCAAGGGCAGCCGTTAACATCCCTTCGATGAAACCGGAAGTGCTTGCCGCAGTTGCTCAATATATGAAACTAGCGGAAAAACTCGGCAAACTGATAGGCCAGATGGCTCACGGCCCGATCAACGATGTAAAGATCGGCTATTACGGCGAAGTCGGCGAAAAGAATATTGCGCCTCTTAGTATAGCCATTGTAAAAGGGATGCTTGAATCCGCGAACGTGGAAGGCGTTAATTTCGTGAACGCCCCGTTGATAGCCAAGGAGCGCGGCATCAACATAACAGAAAGCAAGAGCGCGGAATGTTTTGATTTCGCGAACAAGATTTCCATCACGGTCGGCGAGCGACGACAAGAAAAGGAAAGTGGAAGGTTCCATGTTTGCCACGTTGGGCGAGAGGATCGTGAACATCGACGGCTTCAGCGTGGACGCCACGCCGTCCGGACACCTGATAATAGCGGAGAACATCGACCAGCCCGGGATGATAGGCCAGGTTGGCATGCTGCTGGGCAAGAACAACGTGAACATCGCAAGCATGGAAGTAGGCCGCAATAAGGCCGGCGAAAAAGCCGTCATGATCCTGAACATCGACAATCCCGTTTCGGATAAAGTATTGAAAGAACTTGAAAAAGTAAAAGGCATCCATTCGGCAAAACTGGTATCATTATAATCCGTTCCTGCTTCATCGTTCTTGATAACACCCCCCTTTTAACCTACAATAGCTTCATATGAGCAGCGGAGTTTCGGATTCGGTTAAGGACGGCGTAAAAAAAGTCGGAGATGCCATAAAGAACGCATTCCGTCCCTCCAAAAGGGTTGGGCTTGTTCTCGGCGGGGGAGGGGCAAGAGGCGTTGCGCATATCGGCGTCCTTAAGGTCTTGATCGAGAACAAGATACCGATCCACTATATTGCGGGCACCTCATCTGGAGCCATTTTCGGAGCGCTCTTTTCCGGGGGAATGAATCCATATGACATGGCTAAAGAGGCAAAAGAAGAGAACTGGCTAAAGCTGGTAAAACTCAGTCTTTCACTCTCGGGCCCAGTGACAGGAAGCGGCATTGAAGAGCTGATCACAAGGAACATAGGCGACAGGAACATCGAAGACCTCCGGATACCTCTCAGTATCATCGCGACGGACCTGAAGAGCGGAGAAAAGGTCGTTATCACGAAAGGGAATATCGCCAAAGCGGTCCATGCGAGCTCCGCAATACCTGGGGTTTTTTCGCCGGTCAAATTCCAAGGAAGATTCCTTGCGGACGGGTTGATAGTTGATAACGTTCCCGTTACCACCGCAAAAGCCATGGGGGCTGATTTTATAATAGCGGTAGATGTCGTTCCGGACGTCAATCTGGACGGGTGGGATCCCAACGTGCTTAACGTGATAGAGCGCGCCTTGGACATCAATTGCAGGATCATGTCGGATGAAGATAAGAAACTCGCTGATGTGGTTATCGATCCGCTTAAGACAAATTATTCAGCATTATCGCTTGAAAAGGCGGCTGAACTTATTAAGCTTGGAGAAGCCGCCGCAATAAAGAAGATCCCCGAGATAAAAGCAAAGCTCAATCTTTGATGCCGTAAGCGTCCATTTTTGAGATCAGAGTGGTCCTGTGCAGTCCTAGCATCTTCGCCGTGTTCGTTTGGTTGCCGTTGCAGGCCTTTAGCGCTTCTGCCAGGAGCTTCTTCTCAAAATCCTTCACTTCCTCAAGGAGATTCCCATGTTTAAGCGTGAAAGCCCCGTCGTTCTTTACGCTTGGCGAAAGCATGTCCTGCGGAAGATGTCTTACGTCTATGAGCTCATCCTTTGAGAGCGTGACAATGCGTTCTATAAGGTTTTCGAGTTCCCTGACGTTCCCCGGCCATTGGTACGACTGCAGCACCTGGAACGCCTCGTTCGTCAATCCTTTCACGTTCTTGTTCAGGTCCTTGTTGTATTTTGTTATGAAGTACTTCACGAATAGCGGAATGTCCTCAGCCCTTTCCCTTAAAGGCGGAAGGGCGATGGGGATTACGTTCAACCTGTAATACAGATCTTCCCTGAACTTCTTTTCGCTTATGGATCTGTTTATGTCGATATTCGTGGCGGCTATTATCCTTACGTCCACGGAGATGGACTTTTCTCCGCCGACCCTCTCGATGACGCCTTCCTGAACCGCCCTCAGCAGTTTAGCCTGCATAGCGAGAGGCATTTCGCCGATCTCGTCCAGGAATATTGTCCCTTCGTTCGCCAGCTCAAACTTTCCGATGTGCCGCTCCAGTGCTCCGGTGAAAGCGCCTCTCTCATGCCCGAACAACTCGGATTCCAGAAGATTTTCGGGGATCGCCGCGCAATTGACCACTATGTAAGGATTATTGTGCCTCCTGCTTTTCTTGTGGATGAGGCCGGCGACTATCTCCTTGCCTGTGCCGGATTCGCCGGTAATGAGCACGGTGCTGTCGCTATCAGAAATATTGTCTATGATGTCGTATATCTTCTTTATCTTTTCCGTCTTTCCAATAAGGTCGCCCAAAGAAGACCTCTCTTCAAGGGCTTGTTTCAGATACAGGTTCTCCCTGAGGATGGATCTCCTCTCAAGGGCTTTGTGGATCGTTGCTATAAGGTCTTCCACTTCGAACGGCTTTATAATGTAATCGAACGCGCCGAATTTCAGCGAATCGACCGCCGGTTTCACTTCTTTTGATGCGGTGGCCATAATAACGTCCAGGGTTGGATCGATCTCTTTTATCTTCTTAAGGGTTTCCACGCCGTTCATCTTCGGCATTATCACGTCAAGGATAACAACATCAAATTCGTCTTTTGCCATTTTATTTAAAGCGTCAAAACCATCAGATGCGGTTGTAAGCAAAAAATCTTTCTTGAGGATATTTTTGTACAAAAGCAGCATGTCTTCTTCATCATCAACTGCTAGGATCCGGGGCTTTTTATTTTCCATTAATATCACCTCTGCTTGTTAATATAGCAATTTTTGTGCCATATTATTGGACCGAAAAATTAGCATTATTACGGTAAATATATGAATATTATAATATAAATCAGGTAATAAGTGTAGTGATATTCGACATCATCTGTCGGGAATTACTATAGGGGGAAACTAATCGATGTGACTTACCATTCTATCCAATCATCGAAATGTTTGATCCACTTCATGCCGGAAGCGCGAATTTTCCGCTTTCCGGATTCTTCCTTGAATTCAAGCGTTCCGTCCATAAGATACTTGATGTTGTTCATTACATGGTCGTTCGCCGCCCCTTCTTCAGCAATGAATAATGTAGTGACGCCGCCGAAAGAAAGCGCGGTCTTTCCAATGGACGAAAGGAATCTCTGAACCGCGGGAAGTTCAAAATTCACGAAGAAACTTGATATTGAATCGATAACGCGCCTACCGCCCTGTTTTTTTTGTACGCTTTGCCCTATATCGGCGCCGGCCTTTCCGATGAGGTCCGAAAGCTGGTCCAGCGTTAACACTCCTTCGATCCGGAATTTTTCCTTGACGGATGTTTCACCAAGAGACCATGAATACGCGTCCAGGAACCTGAGCTTTTCTGCTTCTTCAAGTTCCCTGGACCTGATAATGTCCAGCTTGTCCATTTCAGTGCGGACCGACATTGGGCTGTCGTCAACGGCGACGAAAAGGCCGCTTTCAGAACGTTTTAATCCCTCAGCGATGAATTTCCGGGCGAAATAAGATTTTCCTTTTCCCATTGCGCCTATGACAAGGATGTTGGAGCCTTTTACAAGACCTCCCATAAGCGTTTTATCCAGGCTGGAGATGCCGGTCGGTGACTGTTCTATTTCTTTTACGTCCATTGTTATATCATCCGTTTTCATGCTGGCGAGATGGCGTTTTACGCCCGACCGCTCGAGCAGCTTGGATATTCTCTGCTTAAGATCTTCCGCCCTGAAAGGTTTTGTCATGTAATCATCGGCGCCGCCTTCAAAACCCGTTAGCTTGTTGAACTCATCGCCGAACGCAGAGAGGATAAGTATGGGCACATGCGCGAGAATAGGATCGTTCCTCAAGGCTTTGCAGACCTCGAAGCCGTTCTTAAGCGGCATTCTGATGTCGGTAATGACCAGGTCCGGTTTTTCCGCCAGGGCCTTTGTTATTGCTTCTTCTCCGTTGGACGCGAGCACTACCTTATAGCCGTCCTCGCGAAGCAGTTTTTCCCCGAGGATCCTTATGTTCTCCTCATCGTCCGCCAGGAGTATCTTTTTTGATCTTTCAGGCATTAGGGCTATTGTAATTTAAAAAAATGGTCTTGGCAATTTCTTTGTGCGTGTGATAAATTCTATGCATGCCTCTCTACAGCGCGGAAGCCATAAACATCCGGAGTTCCAACTTCGGGGAAGCCGATAAGATCATCACCCTGTTCGCAAGGAAATACGGAAAGATACGGGCGATAGCAAAAGGCGCGAGACGGCCCACGTCGAAATTCGGCGGCAGGCTGGAAGTGTTCACATATAACCAGCTGCTTCTGGCGACCGCCAAGAGCCTTGACATAATAAGCCAGTGCGAGACAGTAGAAAGCTTTTTCAGGCTGAGGGAAGACAAGGAAAAACTGAACGCGGGGTTTTATATCATCAAGCTTATTGATATAATGACCGAGGACAGGCAGAGGAACGACGAGCTTTTCAGTCTCCTGCTGGATACTCTGTACGCGCTTCAAAAGGGCGGCAGTACGGGGATACTTGCCCGGGCCTTTGAAGTGAAACTTTGCGACATAGAGGGCTTCCTTCCGTCGGATGAAATGCTTGAGAAGAGGTACAAGAGGCTCCCTTATGTTGCAGAGCGCCTCAAGGCATCGTTCGAAGGCGCGGCGGACATAACGGAAAAAGAGCTGGAGATATCAGGCAAGGTGTTCAGGGAAATTATTTCGGACCATACGGGTTTCGACATTAGGAGGTATAAGGCGGCAATATGACAAGGCCAAGTTTTTCGAAAGTACTATCAAACCCGGGTTTCCTGCTCCTGTGGATGGGGCAGCTGCTTTCACAGCTGGCCGACAGGATCTTCATTTATGTTCTGATGATACTTGCCTATACGCTGACGAGATCCAACCTCGGGGTAAGCATTCCCATGCTTTCTTTCGGCATACCGTCCATCTTGTTCGGATCTCTGGCCGGCGTTTATGCGGACAGGCTGGACAGAAAAGGGATAATGGTAATCTCCTGCATTTTGAGAGGACTTCTCATACTTCTCCTTGTGCCGCTCGTGAACAAATCTGTTCCGCTCATATTCCTGGTTAGCTTGTTCATATATACCGTGGCGCAGTTCTTCGCTCCAGCTGAATCATCATCTATTCCCGAACTTGTTGAAAAGAAGAACCTTATAGTGGCGAACTCGCTTTTTGTCATCACCTGGATGGGCGCATCAATGCTGGGGTTCGGACTCTGGAGCGCCGATAATGAATCTGGTCGGCGAGCAGGGGACCTTCATTCTTTCAGCCACGCTTTATTTCATCTCATCATCTCTGATATTTTTAGTGCCTTTGAAATACAAAACGGCTCCAGCAGGAGAGCCGCGCACAAGTTTCCTGCATGAGCTGAAGACGGGATTCAGCTACATAAACAAGCATGCTATCGTCGCGTATTCCCTCTTCAAACTTTTTGTTTCGACGTCGGCTCTGGCTGTGGTCAGCTTACTTGCCATTTCCTACGCGAAAGAAGTCCTGATGATAGGTGAGAAGAATTTCGGCTATCTTGTGATAGCCGCTGGATTGGGGATGTTCTGCGGCCTCGGATTTTTAGGCAGGGTCAGCCATTATTTCAGGACGACGACCCTGGTAATAATAAGCTTCTTTATTTCCGGCTTCACCTTGTTCATGATATCCATGACCTCCGACATTAAGCTTTCACTTGTGCTTATTTTCATATTGGGCGTGGGCAACATCCTCATCAACTCATCCATACAGACGATACTTCAGTCCGAGGTGCCCGTTGAGGTGCGCGGCAGGGTGTTCGGCGTGCAGAACATGCTCATTAATTCGGCTTTCACCTTTCCCTTGATAATATTCGGAGGGATAGCCGACGTCTGGGGCATCAGGCCGGCGCTCTGCGATCCTCGGCGGCACGATGATCCTTGCGGGATGCGTGGGGATCTTCGGAAAAGGGTTCAAAACAGAATCGTGAGACCTCTCGCGTGCAATTATTTCCTGACCCTGCGGTGCAATGACACCTGCGAATTCTGCGGCGTCTGGCAGAACAAGGGAAATGCCGAGATTGCGGAATCGGGTACCGCATCGGTAAAAGATAACCTGAGGGAACTCAAAAAACTTGGAGTATACGTTGTTAATTTTACGGGCGGCGAGCCTCTTTTGCGCGATGACCTTCCCGAGATCCTGCAGTTCTCAAAGAAACTCGGTTTTTTCAACATCCTGACGACGAACGGCATTCTTTTCGAGGAGAAGGCTGAAAAAATAACTCCGCTCGCGGATCACCTCGTATTTTCCCTTGATTCTCCCGTTGCGGAAGAACACGACAGGATAAGGGGCACCAGCTGCTATCAGGCCGTCATGGACGGCATAAAGGCCGCGAAAGGATTCGGCATACTCCCCATGATCAACTTCACCATTACCAGGGATACCGTGACATCCCTTCCGGAAATGGCGGACCTTTGCCACAACTTGGGAGTTCTACTTTGGATAAATCCAGTGTATAATTGGTCCGGCTTGGAAGGTTTTGAGAAAAGTTCGCTTGATTACATATCAAGGTACTTTGGCAGCAAGGATGTTGCCCTTAACCTTGCCAGCCTTAAGGTCATAAGAGAGGGCGGGAACAGGGTCAAAAGGCCGGTCTGCAGGGCCGGAGATGCGACAGTGACGATCCTTCCCGACAATACTCTCGCAGTCCCTTGTTTCAATCTTCAGAAGGCGGCCTTAAAGATAGAGAACGGTCTTATTAATACGATCAAAAGAAGGGAGGTAATGCAGGCAGCTTCTTTGCGTGGAAAGGACCCGCGGTGCGAAGGTTGCATGGACTGGTCTTATCTTAACCCTTCTTTCCTGCGGGTGGTCAATTCGAACCTGTTCCCGGCTCTGCATTCCATCTGGAGCTTATTCTGGAAAGAGTTGAGACTTAAGTCCCGCCTTCAAACGGTCCCGGCGGGCAGGAAGGAGAAAATATGAAGATATTGATGTTAACGCCTTATTTTTATCCCCATACCGGAGGCACGGAGAAGTACGTAAAAGACCTCGCGATACAGCTGGTAAAGAACGGCCATGACGTGACCGTTATCGCCGCCAACGTTCCGCGTTCCAAGAAAGCCAAGAAAGAGGAGATTATCGATGGAGTAAAGATAAAAAGACTTTCCGCGATAGACTTCCTGTATTATCTGCCCGTGACTTTTTCATTCAATCTCAAATTGCTGGAAGGATATGACGTTGTGCATATCCACTGTCCTCCGCACAGCTTTGTCCGTTCCGTGGCAGGAAAAACAAATGTACCTGTCGTGGCCACTTTCCATTGCGACATAACCGTGACGGGCCAGTTCTTCGGCGTTCCCATCCCGAGGATATTCACGCAAGGATTTGAGTCGATAATGGACGCGTTCGCCAGGCTATTCCTGCCGAAGGTGGATGAGATCATATCTACATCTGAGTCTTATGCCTCCACGTCGCCTGTATTAAAAAGCATGAAGAGGAATATTGTCCCGATAGGCGTCTATCACGACAAGCTTGATGAATCCCTGAAAAAGCAGGGCATCGATCCTCTGAAGGACAAGAAAAAACAGATATTGTTCCTCGGAAGGCTTGCCGCGAACAAGGGAGTGAATTTCCTGGTGGCGGCGATGCCGAAGATCCTTTCCGCCCATCCGGACGCGAAGCTCATCATCTGCGGAGAGGGAGAGGAAAAACCGTCGATAGTGAACCAGATCAAATCCCTTGGGCTTGAGAATGCGATCACTTTTTACGGTACGGTGGACCTGGACACTCTCTCGGGACTTTATTCCACATCATCCGTTTTTGTTCTTCCTTCCATCAACAGACTTGAGGCTTTCGGGATCGTCCAGCTGGAGGCTATGGCGTGCTATACGCCGGTCGTCGCCTCAGACATTCCGGGCGTTAACAGCGTAATGGACATTGGCAAGAGCGGTTTGCTGACCCCGAAGGAGAACCCGGAAGCAATAGCCGACGCGGTCATAAAGATACTTAGCAATCCGGAGCTCGTTAAATCCATGGGCGCAAGGGGAAGACAGCTGGTCGAGACAAAATATGACTGGCCGATAATCTCCAAGGAAGTTGAAGCAGTTTACAAAAAGGCGATCGCGAAAAAGAAAGGCAAGTAGTGAGGGTCTTAGTTACCGGCGGAGCCGGATACATCGGGTCCGTAACGACCCGCGAACTTATAGACCAGGGCTATGATGTTGTTGTCCTGGATAATCTCTCATACGGCCATAAGCAGTCCCTTCCCAAGAAAGCGAAGTTCATACAGGCAGATCTCCTCAAAAGAGCAGGGCTATCGGAGATCTTAAAAGAAGAAAAGATCGGGGCTGTTATTCACTTCGCAGGTCTCATAGCCGTTGGAGAATCCGTCAAACTTCCGCTGAAATACATACAGAACAACCTCATCGGCGGATACGATCTCCTGGATGCGATGAATGAAGCGGGGATCAGGAAGATAATCTTCTCATCATCCGCCGCCGTCTACGGGAATCCCGACAGGACGCCCATACAGGAAGATGACAGGCTGCAGCCCACTAGCCCGTATGGCGAGACGAAACTTATCTTCGAGAAATTCCTTTCATGGTGCGACGGCGCGCACGGGATCAAGTCGGTCTGTCTGCGGTATTTCAACGCGGCCGGAGCCGACATCGAAAACGGATTGGGAGAAGACCACGATCCCGAAACTCATCTTATTCCTCTGGTCCTTAAGGTGGCGTTGGGCCAGCGCGAGAAGATCGATATCTTCGGGACCGATTACGACACGCCGGACGGCACATGCGTAAGGGATTACGTTCACGTGAAGGACCTCGCGGCGGCGCACGTCCTCGCCCTGAAAAAGCTGGAACAGGGCGGCAGCTCATCCTATTACAACCTGGGTTCCTCAAATGGATATTCCGTTAAGGAAGTCATCGAAATTTGCCAAAAGGTAACAGGCAAGACGATAAAGACCGTTGAAGCGGAAAGAAGGGCAGGCGATCCAGCGGCTCTTGTTGCCAGCAGCGATAAGATAAAAAAAGAACTGGGATTCAAGTTCAAGCACAGCGACCTTGAGAACATAATATCGACCGCGTGGAAATGGCACAGTAAATACCCTGATGGATATAAATGACAAATTCCAAATGACAAATGACAAATTAAGGAAGAAAATATTATATCTTTACTCTGATACCGGTGGCGGGCACAGGGCGGCGGCAAATTCGCTCATAGCCGGAGTAAAAAAACTCATAGGCGACGAGATAGAACAGGAAGCCATAGACGTTTTCGCTTCCGGAAGTTCCTTTCTCAATATTTTCGCGAGGGCTTACGCGCCTGTAATAAGATACGCGCCCTGGTTCTGGAGGTTCCTGTGGTTCTCTTCGAACGATGACAGGCGTCTGGCGATGATGGAGAAGATAGCTTCGCCATTCATCCTCAACAAAATTGCGAAAATATTCAGGGAAAAGTCACCTGACATCCTTGTTTCTGTCCACCCGCTCGTCAATCACCTTTCGATCAATGCATTAAAGAAGAACGGCCAGCATATACCTTTCGTCACAGTTGGAATGGACCCTGTTGACCTGCATAAGTCATGGGTAAGCCCGGAAACAAATGTCATGGTGGTCGCTACCGAAGAGGCGAAGAAAATATGCATGGCGGAGGGTCTGCCGGAGAATAAAATAAAGGTCCTCGGCATACCGATAGATCCCAGATTCGCCGATAAGCACGACAAGGACGCATCAAAGGAAAAGATCGGTCTGAAAAGGGATCTTTATACAGTGCTGGTCATGGGGGGCGGAGAAGGCGCAGGGAACATCGGCGAAATAGTCGACAGGCTCAATAAAGAAGCCGGGGGCTTGCAATTGATAGTCATCTGCGGAAGGAACGAGGCCTTAAAGAGTAAACTTGAGAGCATGAAGCTCAACTTTCCATCAAAGATCTACGGTTTCACCAACGAGGTGCCGGAGATCATGGATGCTTCGGACATAATAATCACCAAGGGAGGTCCCGGAGCCATTTTTGAGGCGCTCGCGAAAGACCTTCCCATGATAATAACAAGCTGGCTTCCCGGCCAGGAAGAGGGGAACGTGAAATACGTCCTTGAGCACAAGATCGGCCGCGTCGGGACGGATCCGTCAAAGATAGTGCCTTTCATCAACGAGCTTAGATCGGACCCCGATATCCTTAATAACATCCAGAAGATAAAAAAACCGCATGCGGTCCTTGATATAGCAAAGTTGATCCTGGACATGATATGAAAAGAATATTTTTATTATCGGTCCTGATAGCGCTCTTTTCCATTCCTGCCATTTGCCAGGAGATGCCCAGTGACGTCAAGAAGAACGATCCGTACTATCCGTACGTAAAGGACCTTGTTGACAGGGGGATCGACGTTACCCAGGGATATCCCGACGGCACTTTCAACGGCGACAAATATACCACGAATTACGAAGCCGCATATCTCGTGGCCAAGATGGCGATAAGCCTGAGGCGGTCTGTCACAACGGAGACCGATGTATCGGACATCCGCGATGAGCTTTCCTGGCTTCGCAAGGAAGTGGACTCTTTCAGCCAGCAGCCGAAGCTGAAGAACGCGATCGCGTATTATGGCTCACTGGACATTTCCTCGAAATTCGGCAATCTTATCGCATTTGATCCTGCTGTTCAGAAAAAAGTGTTAGGTCCGGAAGTGCAATACAGGCTGAAATATTCCATCGAAAAGGAAATGGGCGATGACGCGAGCTTGAAAATGAACCTTGATACCATGGACGGCGGATTCAACTCTGGCCAGCAGAGAGGATTTCCGATCCAGCTGCTCGACATAGAAGGCAACGCGACCGCCAAAATGGGACTGGAGAATCCCGTGAATTTAAGGGCAACCATCGGGCCCGGTACCGTGCTGCATACCGATACCAGCGGCGTTATGCCAAGCGATAACAACACTTATATTGTCAGGCCAAGGCCGATGTTCTATGCCGGAACATCCGTGAGCGGATTCGATGTTGGCGGATATTATGCCGCCAGGTCGGTATCCGATTTTGGGCAGGTGGGGACCAGCGAATTCACTCTGCTTTTCGGCAGGAAGGTGGGGCAGCTTCCGCTGATCGGCACGACGGAGATAAGGAGCACTTCAAGGTATGTTTGCGTGAATATCATAGACCCGCCGTCGGGACCGAACAATTTCCATGAAGAGCTTGCTTTTTACATGACTCCGAGCGATTCTTTTTCCCACAAACTGCTTTTAGGCTCCTCATCATCGGACAGTCCCATCACGCAATACTATCTGAATTACGAATTTTATCTGAATGATCTCATGTCAAAAGGAACTGATATGAATTTCATTTTTCATTCCGTGGGCACCGATTACAGGCTTCCGTTCGAGAAACTCGAGTTCCTTCCGCTCGATCTCTTCAACAGAAAGATCCTGGATGGCACGATGGATATCGCGCTCCAGGTCTTTCATCCCATCAACAACCGTTTCATGCTGATAAGCACATCGGACTGGATAGCCGACAGCCGGGGAAAAATGGGCAGCGACGTGCCGGGTTCTTCGTTCACTCAGGAACTTTCACTTAATTATAACGCGAGCGAGAACCTTAAGTTGAACACGTTCTACAGATATTACTTTGTCCCGAGCAGGCTCGATCAATTCTTAACGGCAGTTCCGGAAGTCTCAGATTGTCTTGGTTTCGGAGCGGATTACAGCTTTTAGACAAAAAATAGCCCTGATGGTATACTAGGGCGGCAAGGAGATCTTATGAGGAAAGTGTTGATATTCCCGCTGATATTCCTTTTGATGGGAGGTCCCGCGCTTGCGCAGACCGCCACGAACGAAGTGACGCCTTCTAACGTTATAACTGCGCCTTCTGCGGCGCCGGTTATCGTCAAGCAGCCGACCGCGGAAACCGTTGTCGTGAAAACTCCTGCCGTTGAATCCGGCCCGATAAAGTTCAGGGATGTACCGGACGACCACTGGGCGGCATCATCGGTATATGATCTCGTCAACATGGGCGTCACGCAGGGATATCCGGACGGGACCTTCAGAGGCAACAATTACATCACCAGATATGAAACAGCCATGTTCCTTTCGAAGCTTGCGAATTCGGTGGGCCAGAACAGCGACGACGTGGATGTCGCCATGGAAAAGCTGAAAGATGATCTTCGGGCGGAGATACGGTCGTTGAGAGCCGATATCGCCGAGTTGAAACAAACGCCGACGGAAGGCGAGGAGAAGCCCATAAGCGGTTCTTTCACAACGGACCTGATGTTCGGGAACCTTATAGCCGGCAATACCGGTGTGGCCGGCGAGAACGCGCCCGTCGGCCCCATAGTGAGATACAGGCTCATGACCACGTTCGCCAAGACCCTGTCCGATGACGCGAACCTGAAAATAAACCTGGATACTATGGATTCCGGATTTGGCGGCGGCTCCAGCGATCTTTCAACGAATATACTCGATGTTGAGGGTGACATGAAATTGAACCTTGGACTTGAAGCGCCGGTAGATGTGATCGTCACAAGCGGCCCGGGACCGGTAGTGCACACGGAAGAAGCAGTATCCGGATTTGTAAGCCCCGAGTATGTCGCAAGGTCCGAGATCGGCGTCGTTTACGTTAGGCCGTGGAACAGCTTCACCCTATCTTCCAAATTTTACGGAATTGACACAAGTCTTGGATATATTGCCAGGCATCTGAGCGCTTTCGGCGAAGTGGATGTCAACCAGATCAACGCGACCTTCGGTTACAATTTCCCGGGAATGTTCTTCATAATGCCTTTCAAGCTTAACACCAGCGTCGACTACCTGTCATCAACGCCGCAGGCCACTCCGCCGGGGCCGATCGATACCAAAGTGACCTTCGATTTCTCGTACCTGCTGACCCAGAAACTGAAATCGACTGTGATATACAGTACCGGGAAGGGAGACGCTCCGCACAACTCTATGTTCGGGCTTACGTTCGATCTTCTTGACATGTGGGATTCCGGAACGACGATATCCATCCTGTATAAGAAGGTGGGCGGACAATATCTTTATGAGGACGCTGCGCTTTATGAGGACCTGTTCGCAGGGCTGGATGTTTTTAACCGATACATCGGCGACGGATATGGGAACGGCGTCGTGGACCTTGGCGCAAAAATAAACCAGGTCATAACGGAAACAGTGAGCCTGTACACGAAGTCCGACTGGAGGCTTGCCGCGGACAACTCATACGGCAGGGACTATCCTGAATGCTCGCTTGTCATTGAAGGCGGCGTGGATTGGAACCTTGCCACCGACAGCATGCTCGAAGCGTCCTACAGGGTGGAAAGCGTTCCTTCCCAGGCCGATCAATCCACCGATCTGACGCAGATAAGCATGGCATTCAAGTTCTAGATTTGGAACTCGAAAAACTGAGCACAAAAGTGATCGGCAAGAAGATCCTCGTTGCCGATGAGATCGACTCCACCAACGATGAAGCGCGCCGCCTTGCCGGCGCAAAAGGCAGCGAGGGGACCGTTGTCATCGCATACTCCCAGACAAAAGGAAGAGGACGGCTCGGAAGGCGCTGGGTATCCCCGAGAGGCGGCATATATCTCTCCATCATATTAAGGCCTTACATCAACACATCCCGCCTGCCGGTCATCACCCTTATGACCGCTGTTGCGTGTGCCAGGACGCTTCGAGGCCTCACCGGACTCGACGTCTCCGTGAAATGGCCGAACGACATCATCATCTCATCAAAAAAAGTGGGCGGCATCCTGTGCGAGACCGCCGGCACGGCGGTCATCGTAGGCATAGGATTGAACCTGAACGCTGACCTGGGCATATTTCCCGCATCTCTCAAGAAGCAGGTCACGTCGGTAAAATTTGAATCGGGCGTAAATATCGGCAGGGACAAGGTGATCAAGATACTGCTGGAGGAATTTGACGGCCTCTACGGGCAGTTCCTGCACCGCAAGGACAAAGATATCTTGAATGAATGGAGCTCCCTCTGCAGAATGCTGGGCTCGAAGGTGGAGATAGAAACGGCGAGGCGCAAGCTGGAAGGATATGCCGAATCTGTAGGCGGAAGGGGAGAGTTGATACTGAGGACTTATGATGGTAAAATCAGAAAAGTTTATTCCGCGGACGCGGTAAAAGTTCAAATGGAGAAATAATGAGCAGCGTAAGAGGCATAAGGGGCGCGACGGTCGCATCAGGGAACTCGAAGAAAGCAATAATTTCTTCGACGATGGATCTTTTAAAACAGATCGTCGGGGAGAACGGCGTCAGGCTAGATGATGTAGCCAGCATCATTTTTTCCGTCACGAAGGACCTGAACGCGGAATTTCCGGCGACGGCGGCAAGGAAACTGGGCTGGACCGCCACTCCGCTTCTCTGTACCTATGAAATTGAAGTTCCCGGCGGGCTTAAAAAATGCATTCGCGTGCTGATGCATGTCAACACGAACAAGGCTCAGCGCGCAATAAAACATGTTTATTTCGGAAAAGCGAAAAAATTAAGGCCCGACCTGGGCTGATCCGGAGGAAAATAGTCATGATGATAATAATGAAGTCCGATGCCACCGACGAACAGATAAGCCATGTGACCGAGACCCTGAAGAAAATGGGATTCGGCGTCCACCTTTCTCGCGGGGTGGAGAGGACCATTATCGGAGCTATCGGGGATAAGAGATCTGTCACCATCGAGAACCTGCAAGTCCTTCCAGGTGTTGCGGATGTTGTCCCCATCAGAAAACCTTTCAAGCTGGTGTCCAGGGAATTCAAGAAGGAAGACACGATAGTCGATATCGGCGACGGAGTAAAGATAGGAGCTTCAGCGCCCATCTGCATCATCGCGGGGCCGTGTTCCGTGGAATCAAAGCAGCAGATAATAGATACCGCGCAGGCGGTCAAGGATGCCGGGGCGAAAGCCTTGCGGGGCGGGGCTTTCAAGCCGCGCACTTCCCCATATGCTTTCCAGGGACTTGGCGAAGAAGGCCTGAAATATCTGGTGGAAGCAAAAAAGAAAACGGGACTTCCCATCGTCACGGAGGTCATGGATACGAGGGATGTCGACCTGGTGAAAAAATATGCCGACGTCCTGCAGATAGGCGCGCGCAACATGCAGAACTTCAATCTCCTGAAAGAAGTTGGGAAAGCGAAAAAGCCTGTCATGTTGAAGAGAGGACTTGCCGCGACCATCGAAGATTTCCTGATGGCGGCGGAGTACATCATTTCCGAAGGCAACCGCGACATAATTCTGTGCGAGAGAGGGATCAAGACCCCCGAAACTTACACGAGGAACACGCTTGATCTTAACGCTATACCTGTCATCAAGAAGCTTACTCATCTGCCTGTTATCGTGGATCCAAGCCACGGCATAGGAGTATGGGACCTTGTCCCGGCCATGGCGAAAGCCTCCATAGCGGCGGGAGCGGACGGGTTGATGATAGAAGTGCACCTGAAGCCCGAGGAAGCTTTGTCGGACGGCGCACAATCGCTGAAGCCCGATACTTTCCGGACCTTAATGGGCGATCTAAGGAAGGTCGCAGAGGCTGTCGGCAGAAGAATGTAAATGAAGATCAATCTCGCGGGATATAACATCGATTCCACGGTAATTGACGAGCTGAAGAAACTTGCTCCCGGCCGCGCTGACATAACTCCTGAAACCCTCTCCGCTTCATACGCGCGCATAAGCCGCGATCCAAGGTCCATCGACGAGCTTAGAAAAGTCGCCCGCGAGGAAGTGGAGAAGGCCAGGAAGTCCAATCAGGCGATAATATTCAAGATGGGTCATCACTCGGTCGCCGAGCACGCCGTTTTCAATTTCGACGTCATCGGGGTTTCAAGACTTGCGATGGAGGCCATCGAACATTTCCGGCTTTGCTCTTTCACCGAAAAATCACAGAGATATATCACGCTTGCCGATGATTATATTATTCCCGAAGAAATATCGAAAGTCGGATTTGCGGACCAATTCAGATCGATAATAAAACTTCAGAATGAATTCTATCACAAAGCGAATGAAACATTGAAAGCTCACGTCTTCAAGAAGAATGCTGATCTGGCGAAAGATGAAAAGAACACCAATTTGCTTGAGGGCTGGGCGAAGGAGGATGCCAGGTACATCACTTCCCTAGCCACTCAGGGACAGCTTGGACTTACCATCAACGCCAGGAATCTGGAACTGATGGTGAGGCGGTTCGCTTCAAGTCCAAGAATGGAGGTAAGGCTGATAGGGCAGGAGCTTTTCAAACTGGCCAAGGAAGTGGCGCCGTCCATCATCCTTTTTATAGCTGCGAACGAGTATGAGTCCAGGACGTATGATGATATTGCCGGTACCTTCAAGACAGGAAAAGAAGTTAAACCGGGCAAGCATCTGGTTTGCCTGGAGGATTTCACGAGGGGCGGGGACGATCTGATCGTTGCCGCGCTGATGCATACGACGTCGAACATGACCTTCGCGGACTGCAGGAAAAAAGCGGCTTCGATGCCGTCCGCCAAGAAAAAAGAGATCGTCAAGGCGTCGATGAAAAGGATGGAGTTCTTTGATGCCAATTTGAGGGAATTCGAGCACATCAACCTGACTTTTGACCTTATCATATCGGCGTCGTGTTACGCTCAATTGAAGCGTCACCGCACATCGACGCAGACGATGCAAGATTACGATCCGGAGCTTGGCCTGACGATCCCTCCGGCCATCACGGAAGTCAAGCTGGACAAGGAATTCAAGGCCATCGTCGGCAAGACGGAAGATCTATATGACAAGATGAGATCGAAAGTCGGAGGTCACGCGCAATATATCCTGACCAACGCTCATCGAAGAAGAGTGTTGATAACCGTCAACGCGCGCGAGCTTTATCACATCTCAAGACTTCGCGAAGATGCTCATGCGCAGTGGGATATCCAGAACGTTTCGCGTGAGATGTCGGCATTGGCAAAGAAGAAGTTGCCGTTAACCTTTATGCTGATAGGCGGGAAAGACAGATATCCGGAGATTTACAAATCGGTTTACGGCGTTGAGCTCAAGATATTGCCGCCAAAATAGTTAAGCTAAGATATTATCCCCAAAACGTTCAATAAGCGCCTGCCTGGCCATCTCAATTAATCTATCTTTATGCCCTGACGGCCCCATAGCATCAAGAAGTCCGTACGCTTTAAGGGCGATATCGCGTGAGCCACCTTGTGCTGCATCCCTCAATATCCTTATTATCAGTTTTTCCCTTTCGCCGGTACTGTCCCGTACTTTCTTAAGGCCATCAAGTACCTTACCGACCGCCTCTTCCTTGCCTGGCCTTTTTCCGAGCATAAATCGATCAAATACCTGAGTGTACTCATATATCTTATCTTTTGGGTCAATGATGCCTTCGATGAGAAGGAATAGATCGTCGAAAAGCTCATAATTCAATAAGAAAAAAGCCAAATGGGTCTGTATGTTCCTTACAACGTTTTGTTGAGCCGAGGTCAGGGACTTCTGGAAATCGTCAAGAAGAGAAGATGCTTTTGTGAACGCCTCTCTGGCTGGCTCGCCGGAACGGTTCAGCTCGAACTTTGCGAGCGCGTATACCAGGGGGATGCATGTAATATAATATTGATCGGTATGCGCAGTGATCAGATCTTTATAAAGGACATCTGATGCGTGAATCACAAGATCCTTGACAATATCCGGGCTGAGTTTTATGGCGTCATCGAGAAAAAGATTGAAAGCGCCGATGCGCGACATAAGCTCATTAAAAGCCTCTTCTTTTGCCTCTGCAAAAGCATACATTTGGCTTATGTGGCTTATGTTGACATTTGGATCGCCCGGGACCTCGCCTAACATTTTTACCTCCTGTTTTGTGGGGGAACGCTCATAATATTATCGGGTCATTAGTAAGATAATTTCACTTTATTTCTAAGCGTAGCCGGGTCAGAGCAGTTCTTCTATTTTATTTACAAGCGCATCTATTCCCATCTTCTTCAGCGCGGATATCGCCGCCGATTTAGTAATTATATTCTACTCTGTTCTTGAAAGAAGAATCAGGCGTCATCGAGCACAAAAGATATTGCCTTGCGGGCTCAGGGAGCTTAATTGCCTGCAATTTCAGCCACCTGTAAAAGTTCACATCCCTTTGTTCTTTTGGAGTTATTCCCGGCTCAAGCAACTTATATGCCGCATCAGCGATATTATTATCCGCTCTTGTAAGTACGACAAGCATCCGCCTGAAAATACGCTTTTTAACTTCCTCGTCACTCAGGGAATCTAGGAAAGGGCTTATATGTCCGGATAAGGTCGAATAATACATCTCTTGATTCGACAGAGCGGCGGCAAGCGTCGCACGGTTGCACTTCTCGAATAAAAAACGGACCTGGTCGGCGGAGAACAGGATATTCCGGTTGCTTCCGTCAAGGAAAGGGACAAGCCTTCTCACCAATGCGTTGCTCAAAGCCTGCCTGATAACATATCGGCGGTCCTTTACCAAAGAGACCGCGCAAAGCCTTTCCGCTGAGGTCTTTATGCTAACGATCTCTCTGTAAAGTGGACATTCCTTGTCGATCAGTATCCCTTTGCTTGTTGGAAAGTTTAATGGGTCCGTAGCTGTCATATAATGTTTCTCCGCATATTATTTTTATCGTAAAGGATCAGGAATAATTTCACCGGGGAGGCAGATAAGTTAGATCAGTTTCTCTATTTTCTTTATCAATTCCTCTATCCCGGTCTTTTGTGTGGCCGATATCGCAACTGCAGGGGAGTATTTCTTGATCAGAATTTCCGGATCGCCGAAATAACGATCCACTTTGTTGAAAACCGTCAGCATCGGCTTTGTGATGGCCTTCAGATCTTCAAGGACACGATAAGTCGATGATATCTGCTCGACAAAATTCGGGTGTGAGATATCGACGATGTGGATCAGTAGATCAGCTTCGGTCACTTCCTCAAGCGTTGCCTTGAAAGCCTCGACAAGATCATGCGGCAGGTTCTGGATGAATCCGACCGTATCTGTGAGCAAGATCTCCTTGTAGCCCGGCAGATACATTTTTCTTGTCACCGGATCGAGCGTGGCGAAAAGTTTGTCTTCAGCCAGGACGTTCGATCTTGTTAGCAGATTCAGTAATGTAGATTTTCCCGCGTTCGTATATCCTACTATGGCCGCGACGGAGATCCTCGATTGCTTCCTCTTTTCCCTTCTCATCATGCGGTGTTCGCGGAGCTGCTTAAGCTCTCTTTTTATTTCCGCGATCTTATTGCCTATGCCTCTTCTGTCCATCTCAAGCTTCGTTTCACCGGGGCCTCTTGTGCCGATGCCGCCGCCGAGCCTTGATAGCGATATGCCTTTTCCCGTAAGATGGGTGAGCGTATAAGTGGCCTGCGCGAGCTCCACCTGCAATTTCCCTTCCCGGGTCTTTGCGTGCTGGGCAAAAATATCGAGAATAAGACCGGTCCTATCTATGACTTTCAGCCCCAGCTCTTCCTGGAGGTTCCTTATCTGGGAAGGGGAAAGATCGCAGTTGAAAATGACCAGGTTCGCGTCTGTGGAGGCGCAGAGCGCTTTAAGTTCCGTGACTTTGCCTTCGCCGATATACGTTCTGCCGTCAGGCTTTTCTCTAGATTGAACGATCGATCCGACCATTTTGGCCCCGGCAGTTGAAGCAAGAGCCTCCAGTTCAGCGAGATCATAAGGATCGATCTTTTCTTTGTGTAGCGCTATGTCAACGAGAACGGCTTTTTCGGGTTTATTCATTCTTTATGATAATATTGTAGTGTAAATGTTCAGAAGCAGCAAGAACTGGTAATTAGGCAGGAAAATATTCGCGGAAGAATTTAAGTCCCTTGGCAAAATTGATCCTTGCAGTGCCATGACTTTGCACTTGCTTGCGGATTTCTCCCCAAAACCCCCAATTTTCAGAACCACCTTGGCAAGGGAATCCTTTGTCTATGTGGTACCACCGGGCGAACTTAAACCGATCCGCTAATTCACCCTTTTTGGATAGAAAATGCCTTACCGATGAATTAGGGTTGTCAGAGAGAATTCCTCCAAGTTCAGTTTCTATGTAAGATGCAAGGTTTTCCATCCCCATAGTCTTTAATTTAATAAGATCTGCTTCAGAAATAAACAATTCAATGGAAAGTGTTGCGGCTGTCATATAACGATGAGCAAATATTACCTGCAAGTGTGCTAAGGGTGATTTGTTTGCAATTACCTCTTGGTCTTTGGTTACACCAAGTTCCTTTGCGGCCATCCCCACAGTAATGGCCTTTTGCCCAACAAGAACATTTTTGGTCCCAGTATGGACTTCTTTTACCTGTTTTGAAAGCAAGCCAAGCCCCCACGATGGCTTAACTGTTTTTGTTGATGTTTGTATGTCCGGTTCAGATTTATACATATTTGTGTGATGATTGGACGAAGTGAACACCAATGGATTCCCTTTAGAAAATTCAGGGACCGGGAGTTCCCGGACCGCATCCGCTATATAACGGCATGGATCAGCCCATTGTATGTTCTCGAAATTATTGGAGCCCAACTTTACGCTTTCCAAGCCTTGTTTTGAATATACTAAATCCATTTGGTAACTTTTAGCCAAATTAAATACACCCTTTGAGTATCCTCCTTCCGCCAAATAGTCGGTTACGCGGAAAAAGCATTTAGGCGCAAAACCATTCAATTCGGGGCCCACAACATCACCTCTAATATATATCGATGAAATTTACAGAAAATTTCATTGACGAGAGGAGATATTTAAGGAGGGGCTAGGGTTTATTCATTCTTAAGGCCGCGGGACATAAGTGAGGAGATGGCCTTGTACGGGTCCTTGTTCTCGTAAAGGACCTGATAGACCTCTTCCGTTATCGGCATCTCTATTTTCATTTTTTTAGCCAGGTCCCTCGCGGCTTTCGCCGTGGGAACTCCTTCGGCGATATCGTACATCTTTTCCCTGATGTCCTTCAGTTTCTTGCCCTTGCCGATCTCCGACCCGACGAAATGATTCCTTGAAAGCGTGCTCTCGCAGGTGGTGATGAGGTCGCCCATGCCTGAAAGGCCGCTGAAAGTCTCTGCCTTGCCGCCCATCGCCACGCCCAGCCGCGTTATCTCCGTCATTCCCCGGACCATCAAAGCTGATTTGGCGTTGTTTCCCAGCATCAACCCGTCCGCGACGCCGGCGGCTATCGCTATGACGTTCTTCAGCGTTCCCCCAAGCTCCACGCCGATAACATCATCGTTCGTATACACCCGGAACCTTTTGCTGTTAAGAGCGGTCTGGATGAGTTTCGCGGTCTTGATGTCCGCAGACGCGACGACAGTGGCGGCGGGCAATCCTCTTGATATCTCTTTTGAGATATTTGGGCCGGAAAGCACGCAATAATCTTTCCTTGAGAGCTCTTCCTCGATGACGTCCGTCATCATCTTGTCGGTCTCGAGTTCAAGCCCCTTTACGGCATTGACGAGGACCTGGTCCTTCCGGATGATCTTGGCCATGGCTTTGATGGTTTTTCTTAGAAATGGGGAAGGGGTCACGAAAAGTATGATGTCGCTGGCAGCGGCCGCTGTGATGTCGGTGGTCGCCTGAATGTTCTGCGGAAGCTGGAAGCCGTTAAGATATTTTTTATTCTCTCTGAACTCGTTGATGCCGTCCGCGACGTCTTTTTCGAACGACCAGAGATCTACCGTGTGGCCGTTCTCAGCGGCGAGGATCGATAACGTCGTCCCCCAGGCTCCCGCGCCTATCACTGATATTTTTGCCATTACTTTTTACCCCAGATCCGCGGTTCGGTGCCGGTCATGAGGCGCTGAATATTCGGAATGTGCTTGTATATCATCAGGACCGCGACTACCCCGGTCGCCAGCGCGTAGGGGAGAGGTTTATGAAAAGCGAACATCAGTACCGTCAAAAGCAGGACCCCGGTTATCGACGTGATCGATACTATCCTCGTTACCGCTATGCACAATATCCCGTAAATAACGGCGACAACGAAAAGCTCGGGGGCGATCCCGAGCAGTAATCCGAGACTTGTTGCCGCACCCTTTCCGCCCTTGAAGCCGAGAAAAACGGAGAACATGTGGCCCACAACCGCCGCTATACCGCATAATATAATGTAAGCCTCTCTCGGCAGAAAAGCGGTCGTCGAAGGAAGCATCACGAAAGCGATCCAGATCGCCAGGGTGCCTTTAAGGAGATCAAGAACGAAAACTGCTATGGCTGGCCAGATACCGAGGGTCCGATAGATGTTCGTGGCGCCGATGTTGCCGCTGCCGGTCTTTCTGATATCGATTCCCTTGATCTTCCCTGCCAGCAAGCCAAATGGAATGGAGCCGATAAGATAACCGATGATGACCGGCAGTAATAATATAATGTATAGCACTTCAGCTATTTTACGATACGGAACGTATCCTTGCAAGCCGTCTGATTATCCTGTAAAATGACCGAGTTTTGTGCATGGAGGTAAAACATGGTAGCCATCCCTATAACTGAAGCAAAAGCCGGCGTCTCGATAGAGATAGGCGGGAACCTTTTCCAGGTCATAGATTACAAGCATAACAAGACCGCCCAGCAGGCCAACATCAAGATAAAAATGAAGAACATGATAACCGGCGCGATAGTGGAGAATTCGTTCAGGCCGGCCGAGAAAGTGGAAAAAGCTCATATCGATTACAAGAACATGCAGTTCCTTTACCATTCGCAGGATGATTACACTTTCATGGACCAGCAGAGTTTCGAACAGGTGACGCTGTCAAAAGAGAAGATCGGCGAGGCGGCTGGCTACATAAAGGAAGAATCGGTCGTCACCATCATGTATTACAAGGACC
Source organism: uncultured bacterium (assembly GCA_963727815.1). GTDB lineage: Bacteria > Margulisbacteria > WOR-1 > CAVSGV01 > CAVSGV01 > CAVSGV01. The sequence goes on along the minus strand of CAVSGV010000004.1, from coordinate 19,266 downwards.
AGGTCATAGGCGTCAACATCCCCAATTCAGTGGAACTCAAAATTGTCGAAACCGAGCCCGGATACAAGGGCGATACGGTCTCAGGGGCGATGAAACCCGCGAAGCTCGAGACCGGCATATCGGTGAACGTCCCGCTGTTCATTAACCAGGGCGACTTGGTAAAGGTGGATACCAGGTCGGGCAAATACATCGAGAGAGTTTAAGGTTGCTTAAATGGAAGGTGTCTTGTAGAATATGAAATCTGATATGGACCTAGACTTAGTTAAAAAGATAATCAAAATAGCTGAAGAAGCCGACATCTCCGGCCTTGCCGTGGAACAGGGCGACCTCAGGATAGAAGTTAAGAGAGAAAAACAGGTCGTCGCGGCAGTACCTCAGCATTCGGCTCACGCACCGGCGGCACACGCTCCCGCAAAAGCAAAAGACGAAGACGAAGGGCTTACCCCCATTACCGCACCCATGGTCGGCACTTTTTACCGTTCACCTTCGCCGGATTCTCCTTCATATGTTGACGTCGGGGACAAGGTTGAACCGGGAAAGACCGTCTGCATCATCGAAGCTATGAAGCTTTTTAATGAGATCGAATCTGAGATCAAGGGCGAAGTGGTCAAGGTCCTCGTTGATAACGCGCAGCCTGTAGAATACGGACAGAAATTATTCCTGATCCGCAAGGAATAATGAGCCTCACCGGCAAGAGGTGGCAGATAAGCCGCCAGGACAGCGCCGCCGCACAGAAGATAGCAAACGCATCCAAGGTTTCCGTCACGCTTGCACAGGTCCTCTTGAACAGAGGATTGGCAAATACCGCTGAGATCGATTCTTTTATCACGCCGAAACTGAATTACCTTTCGAACCCGTACGACATCCCCGACATGGAAAAAGCCGCTAAGAGAGTGATATCCGCGAAGAACAAAGGCGAAAAGATCGCAGTTTACGGCGATTACGACGTGGACGGAGTAACGGGCACCGCGATACTTCTTCTTGCTTTCAAGGACCTGGGGATCGACGCCACATATTACATACCCCACAGGTACACCGAGGGCTACGGAATGAACAATGAAGCCGTAAAAAAACTGTTTGATGAAGGCGTCCGGCTCATCGTGACGGTGGACTGCGGGATAAGCAACGCCATCGAAGTGGAATACGCGAACTCGCTCGGCATGGAAGTAATAGTTACAGACCACCACAACCCGCCGAAGAACCTTCCGAAAGCCCACTCGATAGTCAATCCGAAACTCATCAACGGACATCACAAAGCCAGAGAGCTTTCAGGCGCCGGCGTGGCGTTCAAGTTCGCGTGGGGTCTATACAGGACCGCGGGTATCCAGGACAGCGCGAACCTCATGGACCTTTTCGACCTTGCCGGTCTGGGTACCATCGCCGATATCGTTCCTTTGCTTGATGAGAACAGGATACTCGCTATATACGGATTGAAGTGCCTGAACCAGAACAAAAGGCTAGGCCTCAAGTGCCTCATCGAATCCGCCAGCCTGAAAAAAAAGATCACGGCTTCGTCCGTGAATTTTACTCTCGCGCCGAGGATCAATTCCGCAGGAAGGCTTGAACACGCTTCGCTCAGCGTGGAGCTGCTTATCACAAAAGATGAGTTGAAGGCGCATACTCTTGCAGTGGAACTCTCCCGTCTCAACACAAAAAGACAGAGCATCGGCAGCCAGATACAGGAAGAAGCATTCTCTAAGATCGATCCCGCAGAGCGTTCGATAATCCTCCGCGGCGATTCCTGGAACCCGGGTGTCATCGGCATCGTGGCTTCTCAGATAGTCGACAAATTTTACAGGCCCGCGGTGTTGATCGGTGTGAATGAGGGCATCGGCAGGGGTTCGGCAAGGTCCATCGACGGCTTGAACATTTATGAGGCGCTGAACGAATGCCGCGACCTTTTCACGGATTTTGGCGGCCACAAGAAAGCGGCGGGCTTCGAAGTGCCGGAAGAGAACATACCAGAGCTAACAAGAAGGCTCAGGGAGACCATAGAGAACTCATTGTCAAACGAGGACCTTGTGCCGGTCGTGGACATAGAATCCGTTCTTGATCCCTCGGTCGTGAACATGGGGCTGGCGTCGGAGCTTGAATTGCTGGACCCCCACGGGGAAGAGAATCCCGCGCCGATATTCATGAGCAAAGACCTGAAGCTCATCGACATGCGGAGGGTGGGAGACGGCTCTCATCTGAAAACAAGGTTCACGGACGGACGCGTAACCCTGGATTCCATAGGTTTTTCGATGGGCGACCTCGCGGCGAAAATGAAACTTGGCGACACTTATGATGTGGCTTATAATCTGGAGGTCAACGAGTACAACGGTTTCGAATCTGCTCAATTAAATCTCGTTGATGTTAGGAGTCCCGGTACAAAATGAAAGTACTTGTCATTGGCAGCGGCGGCAGGGAACACGCGCTTGTCTGGAAAATATCGCAGAGCAAGAGCGTAGACAAGATCTTCTGCGCTCCGGGTAATGCCGGCATAGCAGAACTAGCTGAATGCGTGAAAATAAAAGCCGACGATATCGCCGGGTTGAAGACCTTCGTCATCGACAAGAAGATAGACCTCACTATAGTCGGGCCCGAAGTTCCTCTCGTGTTGGGAATAGTCGATGAATTTCAGATGAGCGACCTGAAGATATTCGGCCCATCGAAATACGCCGCGCGCCTTGAAGGAAGCAAAATCTTCGCAAAAGAGATGATGAAAAAGTTCAACGTTCCCACCGCTGCCTACGCGGAATTCGATAATGAAAAAGCGGCCGTCAAATATCTCCAGGACTTAAACATTCCTGTCGTCATAAAGGCTGACGGACTTGCGGCGGGAAAAGGCGTTGTTGTGGCCCAGGACTTTGAAGAAGCGGAAGAAGCCATCCATAAGATGCTTGTCGACAAGGAATTCGGCGAAGCTTCATCGAAAATAGTCATCGAGGAATGTTTGATCGGCCAGGAGGCATCGATCCTCGCTTTCTGTGACGGAAAACATTTCACGGTGATGCAGTCCGCTCAGGATCATAAAAGAATATTCGACAACGACACGGGCCCGAACACCGGAGGAATGGGTGCTTACAGCCCGGCTCCGGTCGTAACGGAAAAAATAATGAAAGAAGTGGAAGAAAAAGTTTTCAGGCGGATGATCGAAGGCATGGCGAATGATGGACATCCTTTTTCCGGCGTTCTTTACGCGGGGATAATGGTCACGAAGGACGGGCCGAAGGTCCTGGAGTTCAACACGCGTTTCGGCGATCCCGAGACCCAGCCGATATTGATGAGGCTCAAAACGGATGTCATCGATATCATCGACCACATCCTCGACGGCAAACTCGACAAGATAAAGATCGAATGGGACAGGAGAGCGGCGGTATGCGTTGTCCTCGCGTCAAAAGGCTATCCGGGCGAATACGAAAAGGATAAAGCCATCACCGGGCTTGATGAAGCGAAAAAAGTTAAGGATGCTTTTGTTTTCCATGCAGGTACCTCGTGCAAGAGCGGCAGCATCGTCACGTCCGGCGGGAGAGTGCTTGGGGTGACCGCAATGGGGGACACCATCGACTCTGCCATCAAACATGCTTATAGCGTCGTTCATCTTATCAAATTCGAAGGGATGCATTACAGGAGCGATATCGGAAGGAAAGCGATCAGCAGATAAACGTTTCAGAACGGCCAGAGAGACTTGAACAGCAGCGAAGCATTGCTTTTCTTCAACCCCATGTCATTGATCAGATCAAAGGCTGTATAAGGATCGTAATATTTGATCCTGGCGCTTTTAAGCTCTTTTAGTCCGATCTCACCCATCCTGTATTTTATCACCTTTATGGCGATATCGGCGGCATCATGGGTTTCCTGATATTTATCGATACCCTCAAGAAACTTAAATGAACATAATCCCATGAGCTGCGCAAGCCTTTGAAGAGTCTGCTGAACCTCCTGAATGTCCAAGACATCAACCATCAGGGAAGCTGCGATCGCAAGTTTCAGGCGCATATGATTCGTATCGTCTGCGGAATTATTGTCCAATGAGCGATCGGCCAGCTTTGACAAGATCTCTTTTTTTATGCTTGGGTCCGACATGCTTCTTTCAAGGGTGAATTTTAGAAGGTCGAGGTTCATGGGGGTGTGTCTTACGGAAAGTTCTTCCACAAGCTCGGACCCCTTTACGCCCTGCTCGCTACCCAGTCTGAGGATATAGGGCTGGTCGCCGTATCCGAATTTAACTTTCTCTTTTTGGAATATTTGTTTGAGACCAACGTTCGAAGGAGCCTCGTTCAAATTACCTGTTACTTTCCAGTAAATAGGCTTATCACATATTATGCAGCCGTCCTTATTAAGGAAAACCGGGGAAAGGAGTTCGGTGCGGAACCTATCGCGGTAGAACATATCCGGCAGGTCGGGCTTCCCGTGGTGAAGAGCCTTCTCGAAGATATGATCAAAAGGCGCGTATTTTTTCAGGCTGGAAAGAAGTCCAGGGTCGTTGATGTCGTCACTTACGTAAAGGATCTTCCAGCTGTTTGCATGATCATCCTTCGGATGCTTCCAGTCAAAACAGATCTCAACCGTATTTTGATCGACCCTCCTCATTCGCACGTTCTTCGCTCCCATCATGGCAAGACCGATAATGGCCCTCTCGTATAAATTATGTTGATGAATAAAAGTCGAGGAGAATCCGCCGTTCGCGGGGTTGAGCATGTCATTTACGTTTTGTATCTTAAAAGCGTTCTCTGCGTCAAAAGCGCCGCGTTCTTTCTCGTGAAGATCGAACTTTATGGCGTCCACGAACACCGCCTGCCTTGAGTTGGTGGCGAGGCAATATGTAGTGATATCGGGTCCTGCATCCACATATAGCCCTTTTTGCGGCGAGTTGAACGGGTTCACGGCCTTCTTCAGGAAGAGCAGGGCGCGCAGCCAGTTCGCGGGAAAATATTCCTTCACCGCGGCTTTCAGAGCCGGCGTTCCCAAAAGGGACTCCACAGGTATGTTCAGGTATGCTCTCGGGATCAAGCTCAAAACGACGCCTCCTGTATATATATCGTCAAAAACGGTGATAAAAATCGATTTGTGATTTCTTCGAGGGACATTAAAAAGCAAGCTTTAGCTAATACTGCGCGACCTTATCTGAGACTATTGGAGAAGAAGCGTCGATATTAACTTTCTGCGACGGCAAACATTCCTGCATGATAAAGTTCGACGGAATGCATTACAGGAGCGATATAGGAAGGAAAGCATTGACCTAGCCGCTGACCACTTCTTTGCAAAGAATCCTGACACTGTCGATTACTTTCAGCGACCCATTTTCTTTGACCGATACCTGGAACAATCTTTTCCCGACCTTCTTGTATATCCTGTGATCGAGAGGCCGTTGAACGCATATCGTCATTTTGTCGTTCGTGCCGCCAAGTTCAGAAATATGAACGGACATGAAGTGCATTTTATGTTCAACTCTGGGCAGGATAACAAATTTTCCGATCTCGAGCTTTTCCAATACTTTGTTGCCGGATATTTTATCTAGGATACCTATTGCGTCGGACCGTTTACCCATTGCGAACAGTATGAAGGCTTTGGTCTCTTTTAGGATGTCATCGTTATTATCGTAGGAAAGTGCAAGGTCGATCGTGGAGAGCGCTTCAGCGAGATCCCCGGTCATCAGCCTTAACCTGGCGCGCATGTCCAGTGCGTGTATGTTGGGAGGATCGTTCTTTAATACGGCGGTCAAACGTTCATCGGCTTCGCGGTATTGTCCGGTATAGATATAGGCTTTTGCGAGCATTGTGAGCGCCTTGATCTTGTTCGGCCTGTATTGGATCATTTTATTCAGGATCTTTAAGCGGCTTGCGGTTGCCGTGTACTTAACCATAATAAGTATTTCGTCTTCCTGTTCTTCGGTCATGGAATCGTTTATGGTAGCGCATATCTCGTCAACATCTTTCAGTTGTTCAGTTTCCTTTTCTTTCAGCAAATGATCTTTCATTCTTTTGATGGTGGCTTTACGTTCTTTGACAATACAATGTCCGCCTTTACCGGTCTGCGTAATAACGTTTGTCCTTGTGGCGGCACTTAGGTCAAGCCTGGAGATCTGACGAATAAGTTCCGCGTTTTTCGGGTCGGCAGCTTTCGCTTTTTCCAAAAGCGCTATCCCATCGGCCTTTTTATCAAGCAGCAAACACCTGTCGATCAAAAGTTTTATTTTGTCAAGATTCGCATTGATACCATCAACACTTGATATGATAGGCTCAAGTTCGCCCTTCAGTCTGACAAAATCGTCAAGCAGCCTTTTCTGCCTTGCAATTTCTTCAACGAGAGGGTCCGGGTTCCCGCCTTTTGTTTTTGCTAACATCGGACCGAGATCGAATGCCGGCGCTTTGAATTGAGGGGGAACGTATCCGGGCAGGGCTGCCTGAGGGCAAAGATCAAGGCCTCCGTGGAACATTCCGGAGCCGAAGAATGAACTGATAAATGTCTTATAGTTAACTGGAAATAACATTCTAAGCTTTATCGGCAACTTCGTCTAAAAATTTCAATATTTTATTTGTTACCGCAATGAAATCCTGGGGTGATCCTGTCGATAAATAGTCGGAAAGAAATCAAAGAGGAGCATATGTTTAAAAGGCTTTTATTGTCGATCTTCCTTTTGTTTTTCATCATGGCCGGTTCCGCGTCGGCGCAGGACCCGAATGCGCTGGTCAGGCCTTTATACAAAAAAATGCCGTTCGTGGCCGATCAAGTCATAGTGAAGTACAAAAAAGCGCAATATGAATCATCCGCCTCATTAAGCTCGATAGGCGCGGGTCATGCGATGTCGTATAAAAAAGCGAGGAAGTTATTCAAGCACAATCCGACAAATGCCGGCGGAATGACAGCCTTGGCGGTCGGTTCCGGCCAAAAGACCAGCGCCGCGGATGACGTAGTGGACGAGCCCGGCGTGTATCTGGTATCCGCGGAAGGCAGAAGCGACATATATTCAGTCGTAGATGAATTGAAAAAGAACCCGGATGTGGAATACGCCGAACCGAATTATCTTTATCAGGCATCAATTGTCCCCAATGATCCGGAATTCTCTCTTCAATGGGCGCCTTCAAAGGTAGGGGCGCCTGCCGCGTGGGATGTGGAAAAAGGCGATCCCAATGTTATTGTCGCGGTCATAGATACGGGCGTTGACTATAACCATCAGGATCTTACTCAGAACATCTGGATCAACACAAGAGAGGCGGCCGCTAACGGAAGCGCACCGTTGCCGAAAGGACAGGGAAGTGATGCTGACAACAACGGATACATTGACGATGTCCTTGGCTGGAATTTTGTAAGCGTTCTGCCATGCTGGATGGCTCCAGATGAAGACAGCACTTCCCCCAATAACAATCCGATGGATGTCCTGGGGCATGGAACGCATGTCGCGGGGATCATCGCCGGAAGACCGAATAACGGAACGGGCATTGCGGGCATGACGTGGGGCTGCAAAATAATGGATCTCAAGGCGGGCTACAAGGCTTATGATGGCAATGGATATCTTGAACTCGATGACATAGCGGCGGCCCTTCATTATGCGGCGGATAACGGCGCTAAAGTGATAAATATGAGCTTTGGATGCGAATACGATTCTCAAACGCTTCACGATGCGATAAATTACGCGTACAGCAAGGGATGCATAATGGTGGCTTCGTCTGGCAATGTTGACAGTTCCGACGCGGGCCAGCCGTTCTATCCCGCGGCGTATGACCACGTCATTGCCGTGGCTTCGGTTGATAACGACGATAAACTCTCGATCTGGAACCTTGACGCTTTCTCGAATTTCGGGGATTTTGTCGCTATTTGCGCTCCGGGAACTTCCATCCTCAGCACTTTGCCCAACAACTCGTACGGATACGAAAGCGGAACTTCAATGTCGGCTCCCATCGTTTCCGGTGTGGCCGCTCTGTTGAAATCAAAACATCCAGATTGGACCCCTGAACAGGTGGAAGCAAGATTGAAATCAACTGCCGACAACATCTATGGGATAAACAACGAGGGTTTTCTGGCAGGCATGCTTGGAGCGGGAAGGGTAAATGCGCAGAGAGCTCTAGGAGATCTTAATCTCGGGATAACCTATCCGAGGAGTGACAGCGTAATAAGCGGGTCTGTGGCCATAAAAGGATCGGCGAATATCGAGAATTTCTCAAATTACAAGATCGAATTTTCTTCCGCGACCGATCCGAACACCTGGACCACTATAGAGAGCAGCAGTTCTCCTGTTGATAACGGGATCCTCGGCATTTGGAGCGTCTCAAATCTTTCCGGGAGATACAATATCAGATTGACCGTATATGACGCCAGCGGAGAAGCTTATCCGACCGTGTCCGGTGTTACTTTCGGCCTGGACGGGGAAGTTACTCTCGCTGAAAAGCCTATGTGCGGACCCAGCCCGTTCGACCCTAGCACTCAGCATTTTGTTTTTTATTATGAACTTAATAACGCGGCTGCCGTTGATATATATGTTTATGATATCACCGGCACAAAGATATGGCAGGATTCCATTCCTTATGATATGGGATCATCGGGGAAAGGCGGATCTGCCGGCGCGAACAGGGTGGAATGGAACGGAATGAATGCGTTCGGAGAGCGTCTGTCCAACGGCGCCTACCTTTACATGATAATCGCTCAGGATTCGGGCGTGCGCAAGATCATTGGACGGGGAAAGTTCGCGGTATTAAGAAGCTAGTCCTATTTGACTTGATCGTGAATCCACTGTAGCATTTCCTCCCATGTCGCGCCAATTGATAATAGCCACAAAGAACAAAGGGAAGGTCCGCGAGATCAGGCACTTGTTAAAACCTCTCAAGCTCAAAGTGCTGTCGCTTCTTGATATCAACGGCATCGGGAATATCAAGGAGGACGGAAAGACATTCAAGGCGAACGCGGTCAAGAAAGCTTCGACCGTCGCAAAAATGCTTAACTCGATTGTAATTGCCGATGATTCGGGACTTGAAGTTGAAGCGCTCGGCGGTAAACCCGGCATCAGGTCTGCAAGGTTCGCCGGACCAAACCCGACGACCAAAAAGCTTTGCGCAAAGCTGCTCAGATTGATGAAAAGTAAAAAGAACAGGAAAGCAAGGTTCGTGTGTGATATCGCGATCGTGAAAGCGAAAGGCGATATCAAAGTCGTTGAAGGTATCTGTATGGGCAGGATCATCGATAGGATGATCGGGAAACAAGGTTTCGGATATGATCCCGTGTTCGTGCCTCAGGGATATTACCAGACATTTGCCCAGATGCCGCTGAAACTTAAGAATCGTATAAGCCACCGCGGCAAGGCGCTGAAAAAAGCTAAAGCGGTTCTTGCCAGCATATTCTCATCATGATATACTTTTCCTCAAAATTAGCCGTCTTATAAGTAAAAGTCTTCGTTTTGCGGGAGTAGCTCAGTTGGTAGAGCATTTGCTTGCCAAGCAAAAGGTCGCGGGTTCGAACCCCGTCTCCCGCTTTGGACTTTGGTCGGGTCCCCTGAGCAGGGTGACTAAAGTCCAAATAAGTTGATTTGAATCGTGGGCCTGTAGCTCAATTGGATAGAGCGTCTCCCTTCGAAGGAGAGGGTTGCAGGTTCAAGTCCTGTCAGGCCCGAAGTTGTTTTATGTCGGGGCGTGGCTCAGCTTGGCTAGAGCGCCTGCCTTGGGCGCAGGAGGTCGTCGGTTCAAATCCGGCCGCCCCGATTTTTATGAAGGTTATCATGCACCGCTAGCTCAATTGGCAGAGCAGGGCACTCTTAATGCCAAGGTTAGAGGTTCGATTCCTCTGCGGTGCATAATGGCCATGAGCCGAGGTGGCGAAATTGGCAGACGCGCATGGCTTAGGACCATGTGGGGTTAAACCCTTGCAGGTTCAAATCCTGTCCTCGGCAAAGATTAGCATGCGGGAGTAGCTCAGTGGTACCCGCCAGAGGCGGGCAGGGAGCTCCTGCAAGGCCCGTAAAAATGAATCTGAACGAAGAGAAAGCGGGAGTAGCTCAGTGGTAGAGCTCCTGCCTTCCAAGCAGGAGGTCGCGGGTTCGAATCCCGTCTCCCGCTTTCCTTCGGGCAGGCGGGTAGACTGGCAGGAGGTCGTGAGAGATTTTTGTCTTACTTTAATTTATTGAATTATGCGAAGCAGACGAAAATCTCGAATAGGGTTCGAATCCCGTCTCCCGCTCCAACTAAAGCGTTGGGGAAGGCTGTTGTGCGCCCGTAGCTCAGCTGGATAGAGCAACAGATTTCTAATCTGTCGGTCGAAGGTTCGAATCCTTTCGGGCGCGTGTGGTGGGCGTAGCTCAATTGGTTAGAGCACCAGATTGTGGATCTGGGGGTTGTCGGTTCAATTCCGATCGTCCACCCTTTTAAAAGGGGTTAGGGGATAGGGATTAGGGGTTAGAAGTAAGTATAGGAATTAGGAAGTAGGGTTGGGATTGAAAATAATAAAACAGGATAAAAAAGGAAATCAGGTCGATCTTGAGATCGAAGAGCAGTATTCGATGCTGGAGCCGCACATCCTGACGGCTTACGAGGAAGCATCGAAAGAAGTGAAGATCCCCGGATTCAGGCAAGGGAAAGTGCCCGCCAACATCATGAAGAAATATATCAGCGAAGAGGCGGTCATCGACAGGGCTGTCCAGGGGCTTATCTCGGATATTTATCCGTCAATAATAGAGGAAGCGAAGATCAAGCCGGTGGATTATCCGAACGTCGAGGTCAAGAAACTATCAAAGGACAAACCGGTCATATTCAATATCACCGTGGATGTCTATCCGGCGGTAAAACTTGGAACGTACAAAGGGTTGAAGCTTGCGAAGCAGGATGCCAGCGTTACCGATGACGAGGTGGTCAAGACACTGGAGATGGTTAAAAAAGATCTCGCGAAACAGAGCGGGCTTCAGGAAAGCGAAGTTGCGCTTGACGACGAGTTCGCAAAAAAAGTGAGCAGATCTGAAACTCTGCAGGAACTTAAGGAACTCATCAAGTCGAACATCGAAACGGAAAAGAAAAGAGAGGCCGACATGGCCATGAGGGACGACGTCTCGAAGAAACTTTCGGAAGCGATCGAGTCGGACGTTCCAAAAGGAATGATAGAGCGCGAGATAGATTCCATGCTTCACGACATGGAGCATTCGCTGAGCCGGAACAGGATGACCATCGAATCGTATTTATCAGCGGTCAAAAAAGACATGGATTCCCTGAGAAAAGACCTGAAGAGCGGAGCCGAGATAAGGGTAAAATCAAAACTCGCGCTTGAGGCCATAGCGGAAAAAGAAAAACTGGAAGTGGAGCAGGCTGACATGGACAAAGAAATGTCCGTATTGGCGGAGAGTTACGGTAAATCTCTTGATGAATACAAAGCGAGCCTTTCGCCGGATTCCATCGAATCCATCAAGGACTTTATGCTGAAGGAAAAGACCATTGACTTTGTGATATCAAAAGCTAAAGTAGAAGGGAAATAAAGGAGGGGTCATATGTTTGAGAAAGCGCAGAACGTTGTTCCCATGGTCATAGAGCAGACCGGAAGAGGAGAGAGGGCGTACGACATATTTTCCAGGCTCCTGAAGGAAAGGATAATATTCATCGGGACGCCGATGGACGACGAAGTCTCGAACCTCATCATAGCGCAGATGCTTTTTCTGGAAGCGGAAGACAACGAAAAGGACATAAACATTTACATCAACAGCCCGGGCGGAGTGGTCTCGGCGGGTCTCGCCATATACGATACGATGCAATTCCTGAAATCGCCCATAAGCACCATATGCGTGGGCCAGGCGGCCAGCATGGGAGCGCTTCTCCTTGCCGCGGGTTCCAAGGGCAAAAGATACGCTCTGCCGAACGCCAGGATAATGATACACCAGCCTCTCGGCGGCGCTCAGGGACAGGCGACGGACATAGAGATCCAGACAAAAGAAATATTGAGGATGAAAAAGCTCCTGAACGAGATACTGGCGAAGCACACAGGACAACCTCTGGCGAAGATCGAGAAAGATACCGACAGGGATTTTTACATGTCGGCGGAAGAAGGCGTGCAGTACGGGCTCATCGATGAAGTGATAGAAGCCAAGAAGGGCTTGATAAAGAGCGGGAAGCCTTCAAAGGACAAATAGAATGAGCGAACAGATAGTCTGCGCTTTTTGCGGAAAGCCGGAAGGGCCGGGCAGGCGCCTGGTTGCGGGACCGAACGCACACATCTGCGAACAGTGCGTGAAGATATGCCAGGATATCCTTGAGGAATCTAAAAAACCCGCTGAGGCCAAGCCTGTCGAATCGACCGCGAAGATGCCGAAACCGAAAGAGATATTCGAACTTCTCAATCAATATGTGATCGGCCAGGATAAAGCCAAGAAGATACTCTCCGTCGCGGTCTACAATCATTACAAACGGGTCATCAAAAGCGTGAAGGATGACGACACGGAGATACAGAAAAGCAACATCCTCCTTATAGGGCCGACAGGATCGGGCAAAACCCTTCTCGCGCAGACTCTGGCAAGGATACTGAATGTGCCGTTCGCCATGGCTGACGCGACAACGCTCACCGAAGCGGGTTATGTGGGCGAGGACGTCGAATCTGTCCTGACAAGGCTGCTTCAGGTCTCCGGTTTCGATCCTGTTAAAGCATCAAAAGGCATCATCTACATAGACGAGATCGACAAGATATCCAGAAAATCGGAAAGCCCGTCCATCACAAGAGATGTTTCAGGCGAAGGCGTCCAGCAGGCTTTGCTCAAACTCCTTGAAGGCACTGTTGCTAACGTTCCTCCGCAGGGCGGAAGAAAGCATCCTTACCAGGAATTCATCCAGCTAGACACAACGAACGTCCTCTTCATAGTGGGCGGTGCTTTCCACGGTCTTGAGAACATAGTGGAGCAGAGGATAGGGAAGAGAAGGATTGGGTTCAAAGGCGAGGATGTGATCAACGAGAGGATAAGGACCGACGTCCTGGACCATGTGCAGCCTGACGATCTTCTAAAGTACGGCTTTATTCCCGAGCTCATTGGAAGGCTGCCGGCGATGGCCATACTGAATCCGCTGGATGAAAGAGCGCTGACAAGGATATTGACCGAGCCCAGGAACGCTCTGATAAAACAATATAAGAAACTCCTTGCCATGGACGGCGTGAAGCTGGATTTTACGGATCCCGCGCTCAGGCTCATTGCCAGGTCCGCTCTGAAAAGAAAGATCGGAGCTAGAGCTCTGCGCGCCATCATCGAAGAAATAATGCTGGACGTGATGTTCGAGGCCCCGTCCAAAGGCGGCGTGACAAAAGTAGCGATCACTGAATCCTTGGTGAAGAAGATATTGAAAAGATCGGAAACGACCCAGCTGAAGGCGGCATAAATGGCGGAAGAAAAAGCGGACAAGAAGAGCCCCGAAAAACTTTCCGAGTGGAAGGAAACCCTTCCTCTCATACCTCTGCGCAACATGGTGGTTTTCCCGCAGATGGTCGTGCCTCTTTTCATCGGCAGGAGCAAATCTGTAAAAGCGCTTGAGGACACCCTGAGCCGCGAGAAAATGGTGGTCTTCGCCTCGCAAAAGAGCGAGGACGTGGAAGAACCGTCGACCAAGGATATCTGCAGCATCGGGACTTTGGCCGAGATAGTCCAGATGCAGACGCTTCCGGACGGCACGACGAAGATACTTGTGGAAGGTGTTGCCAGGGTGAAGGTGGAGAGTTTTCTTTCCGAGTCGCCGTACTTCAAGGTAAGGATATCCAAGATACCGGAACTCGGAGGAAATGACCGTCGAGGTGGAAGCCTCCGTCAGGATGATAATAAGGCAGTTCGAAAAGTTCGTGAAACTGAACAAGAGGATCCCGCTGAAACGCTCATGTCTATCATCAACATTGATAACGCGGGCCGTCTTGCCGACCTCATCGCTTCATATCTCACTCTGAAAGTGGACGAGAAACAGGAGATACTTGAAGCCATATCCGTACCCAAGAGGCTGAAAAAAATATCGGAGTTCCTCGATAAGGAACTGGAGGTCCTTGAAGTGGAGAAAAAACTTCAGGGCAAGGTGAGAAGGCAGATCGAAAAAGTGCAGAAGGAATATTACCTGAAGGAGAAACTGCGCGCCATACAGGAAGAGCTGGGCGAAGAAGAAGAGGGCGCTCCGCCGGAGGTTGCCGAATACAAGAAGAAGATCGAAGCCGCGAAAATGTCGGACGAAGCGAAGGACAAGGCGCTGAAGGAGCTTGAAAGGATGAACAAGATGCCTTCCATGTCCGCCGAGGCGACCGTCATCCGCACCTATCTCGACTGGCTGATCGGTCTTCCCTGGAAGAAAAAAACAAAGAGCAAAGTGGACATGGCTGAAGTGGAGAGAATATTGAACGAAGACCATTACGGCCTGAAGAAAGTAAAGGAAAGGATCCTTGAATATTTCGCGGTCCTTCAGCTGACCGGAAAGATAGGCGGGACCATCCTCTGCCTCATCGGTCCTCCGGGCGTCGGCAAGACATCGATAGCATCATCCATCGCCAGAGCGATGGGAAGGAAGTTCGCGAGAGTATCACTCGGCGGGATGCGCGATGAAGCGGAGATACCGCGGCCACAGGCGCACATATGTGGGCTCGCTTCCCGGAAGGATAATCCAATCCATAAGCAAGGTCCAGGTATCGAATCCGGTCTTCCTTCTCGACGAGATCGACAAACTCGGAAGCGATTTCAGGGGCGACCCAGGAGCGGCATTACTTGAGGTGCTTGATCCGGAGCAGAACAAGACTTTCAGCGACCATTATCTTGAGGTCGCATTCGACCTGTCCGATGTTTTCTTCATAACGACGGCTAACACGTATGACCCCATACCAAAACCTCTCCGCGACAGGATGGAGATAATCGACATGTCCGGATATACCGAAGAGGAAAAATACGGCATACTGACCGGCTTTCTCATCCCGAAAGAGCTAGAGACCCACGGCCTTAAGAAGGAGCAGGTCAAGTTCGAAAAGGACGCGCTAATGTCCATTATCCGCGAATACACCAAAGAAGCCGGAGTAAGGTCGCTTGAGAGGACCGTGGCGACCATATTGAGGAAGATAGCGACGATCATCATAAAGGAAAAGAAACAGGAGAACTTCACCATCACAAAAGAAGACCTCCATGAATATCTGGGCGCACCGAAATACAGGTACGGCATGGCAGAGGAAAAGGACCAGGTGGGCGCGGTAATGGGACTCGCGTGGACGGAGGTCGGCGGAGAAACGCTTCAGATCGAGGTAACTGTCATGACCGGACGCGGCAACCTGACCATCACGGGCCAGCTGGGCGATGTAATGCAGGAATCTGCGAAAGCGGCCATGACCTGCATACGGTCAAGAGCGGAGAAACTGGGGATCGACGAGAATTTCTACAAGAAGACCGACATACACATCCACGTTCCTGAAGGAGCTGTGCCGAAGGACGGTCCTTCTGCCGGTATTACTATCGCGACGGCGCTGACGTCGGCTTTAACGCACATTCCCGCGAGGCGCGACGTCGCAATGACCGGCGAGATCACTCTTCTCGGGAAGGTGCTTCCCATCGGCGGACTGAAGGAAAAACTTCTCGCGGCAAAGAGAGCCGGCATAACGGAAGTGATAGTGCCCGAAGAGAACAGGAAGGACGTCGATGAGATAAAAGAAGATGTCCAGATCGATCTCAAGATCCATTTCGCCAAGGAGATCGATGACGTTCTTCCCATCGCCCTGACAAGGAAACCCGAAGCGGCGAAAGGCGAGAATGCTACGCGGAAAGAACCACCGCAAACGGAAGGCCGAATAGTCTCCTGATCCCTTTCTAATAAAACCTCTTTTAATTGAAATTTTTCCTTCAAAATGTCGAAATATCCTTTGAACCGACTTACAACGAAGGAAGGATGATATGAACTTTCCGATCATCAATGGAGTAGAAAGGGCTTTCCCGACAAGAGGATGCGTCATTCCCATCGAGGGAGGGAATGCATGCTCTTTCGTCCTGGGCTATCGCGCGGATGACCGGTTGGCCGCGACATTCAGCGATATGCAAGCTGACCTGGAGAGGTTATGCCTGCCATGCGGCATTGTCAGCCACACAAGGAACAGTAATCTGGCAGGAGCTTATAAGAACCTTCACATCGAGATGAGCCAGGACACGTTCAGTTATCTGTTGGACGCAAAAGAGATCTATGAATTCAAAAAATCCTTGTCTTTCTCGCGCATTAACAATGATCTTCAGGTTAGTTCTCTTGAAGCATTAACGGGCAGAGCCAACGAGGCAACGAACACTACGCTTGCTATTTCCCGTAGCGGTGTAACCGTTCGGACCGAAGTAGCGAAGTTCATGAAGCCTCTTGTCAGCAATGAGAAGGGTTTCAGCTGCAAATATCCGCTCAGAGGGATATTGATGCGCAGGGATCTTAAAAGAGATCTTAATCAGATCAGCTTCCATTTGGTGTTCACCGAGCAGGCACAAAAGAACGCGAAGCTGGCAAAGGTGAACCTGACCAGATTGAAGATGTGGGCGCTCAGGTCCGAGATCGTAAAAGGCCGGAAATTCCCATACCAGACGGATCAACATACCCTGGAAGTGCTGACCCAAAAAGATATCTGATCCGCACTGCTTTTTTCCTCCCTTACGCCTCTTTTTGAAGCTTCCCGGATTCTGTGATATAATTCGTTTTCTTTTATGGAATACAAGAACACGCTGAATCTTCCGAAAACGGATTTTCCGATAAAGGTCAACCATGTGAAGCTGGAACCGGAGATACTCTCGTTCTGGTTCGGCGACGACATATACAGGAAACTTCTCAGGAACAGCGCGTCAAAACCCAAATACATCCTTCACGACGGGCCGCCTTATCCGAACGGCGACATCCACCTGGGTCACGCTCTCAATAAAATATTAAAGGACATCATCGTCAAATACCGATCCATGTGCGGTTTCCACACTCCGTTCATTCCCGGCTGGGACTGCCACGGACTCCCCATCGAAACGCAGATGATCAAGGAACTTGGCGTCAAAAGAAAGACCATGAGCGTCGCGGATTTCAGGAAGAAGTGCCAGGAATACGCTCTCAGCTACGTGGACATCCACCGCGAGGAATTCAAGCGTCTGGGCTGCTTCGGCGACTGGGAGAACCCGTATCTTACCATCAAACACAAATATGAGAGCAGGGTGGTGGAGCTTTTCGGGATACTCGCCGAAAAAGGATATGTTTACCGGGGACTTAAACCGATCCACTGGTGTCCCACGGACGAGACCGCGCTTGCCGAAGCGGAGATCGAGTATGAGGATGAACCGTCACCGTCGATATATATCAAGTTCAAGGTAAAGTCCATCGAATCGGAAAGTCCGGAATTAAATAAACTCCAGGAAGTCCTGACGGGCAATTCATTTTTCGTGATTTGGACGACGACGCCGTGGACGCTCCCGGCTAACGTTGCGATCGCCGCTCACCCGGATTACGAATATGTTGCTGTGGCTGTTGGATCGGACATCTACGTCGTTGCTGAGGGTTTGATGGCGGGCTTCCTCGATAAGCTTGGCATCAAGGAGCATCGGGTAGCTGGAAAATTCAAAGGCTCGGTCCTTGAAGGCATCATCTGCCAGCATCCGTTCATGGATCGCGAATCTCCGCTGGTGCTCGATGATTACGTCACGCTCGAACAGGGAACGGGACTGTCGCCAGCATCACGATGATGGATTCGCGCCAGCCCAGCACGAGGAGGATGAGAAACGACACGCTAACCACTGCGAGCAGCATATGCCAGAGCAGTTCATTGGATTTTTCTTCCGCCGAACGCCGTAGTTGCGCGTGACGCTGACTTGGACATCGGCCGGAATGATATAGCCATTCAACGTATCCACTTTTTTCAAAACCTGACGGGCAACGGGAATGGCATTCGCACCGGGCCGCTTGGCAATGCTCAGAGTGTCACGGCAGGCTCATCGGCAGAAATCTTATTCGCTGCACCGGAACCGAAGACACATATTGGCTTGGTTCTTCCGCGCCGTCCGTGATGTCCGCCACGTCGCGCAGATAAACCGGCTTGCCGGAATACGCGCCCACGACCACGTTGCCCACGTCTTCAGCGGTTTGCAGAAACGCGCCGGTTTCCACGACGACTTCATGGTTGTCGCTGGTCAGACCGCCGGCGGAATACTGCTTGTTCGCCTGTTGCAACATCGGCACCAGTCCGGCGGTCGAAAGATTCCGCGACGCCAGCCGCACCGGATCAAGCAGCACGCGCACCTGCCGTTGCGCGCCCCCGATGATGGTCGTTTCGGCGACCAGCGCACCTGCTTCACCGCATCATCCACTTGCGAGACGAGCCGGCGCAACATGAGGTGATCATAACGCGGACTGTGAAACGTCAGCGCCAGAATCGGCACATCGTCAATCGTCCGCGCCTTGATGAGCGGCATGGAAACGCCGTGCGGGAATGCGGTCAAAGTTCTGCTGCAATTTCTGGTTCAGCTTCACCAGGCCGCTTTCCATGTTTCAGCTGACCTTGAACCGCACTATCGCCAGCGACTGGCCTTCGCTGGAAGTGGAGTAGATGTATTCCACGCCGGGATTTCCCAGAGCAATTTCTCCATCGGCCTCGTGACGCGTTCCTCGACTTCCTTCGCCCGGCAGCCGGGCATTGAACGAAACGTCCACCATCGGCACTTTGATTTGCGGCTCTTCCTCGCGCGGCAGCATCACCACGGCAAACACGCCGAGCAGCAGGGATGCGATGACGATGAGCAGCGACAGCTTGGAATCAATGAATGACTGCGCAATGCGCCCGGCGATGCCAGGATGTGCCCCCCATGAATTGTCGTGGCTGGCTTTCACGGTTTGACGATTACAGGTTGCCCGTCCGTCAAAGCCGAAACGCCTTCGGTCACGACTTGCTCGCCGGAATCCAACCCGGATACCAGTTCAATTTCGTCACCGATGCGGCTCCCGGTTTTGACGAGGCGCAATTGCGCGTGACCGTTCCCACCACAAAACCAATTCCATCTGTCCGCGCTGAATCACGGCGGAAGCGGGAATGCGAATCGCGCTGGCCTCGCCGACGGGACCGAGACGCGACCGAATTGCCCGGAACGCAAACCCGTCGCGCCGGGCAAATCCAGTTTCACCAGATAGGTGCGGCTGTTCGGATCGGCGGAGGCGACATTTCAGCAACGGTGCCTTCAATTTCGCTGGCGACAGCGGCGATGCGCACGGCGAGTTTGTCGCCGAGTTTCACATTGCCGATAAGCGCCTCTGGCACGTCCGCTTCAAGGCGCAGCGTGTCGGGGTTTTCCATTTGCAACAGCGGCTTGCCCGGCGCGGCAAGATCGCC
>CAVSGV010000003.1:0-613369 GCA_963727815.1 uncultured bacterium | reverse complement strand
TCAATATTTTATCGTCGGAATACGACGGCAGCTCGAAATCAATTTCGTGTATCGTCCTGTCGGTCATGTCCACGAGCAGGATGCCGTCGGGTTTGTAGGCGAACTTATATTCCAGAAGCTGTCTTCTTGTGGATGGCTCGGTGGGGGACGACACCATCTCTCCCGCCTTTACCTCCGCGACGTAGGTCTTCTTGTTCTTTTCCACCAGGAAATCCGCCTGCACAAAAGCAAGGTTCGGTTTGCCGTCCACATAGGTGATTATGTCCGCGCGTTTCTGCTTGCCCAATATCCTGAAACCTTTTCTTTTCAGAAGATTCTCCGCTTCCTCCTGGGATATCTGCGAAAGCTCGACGCGCCTTGACATCTTTAGGCTGAATAACGCCTTGTTCGCGAAATAGAAGATCACGAACCCTATGCCAGCGCCGCCCGATGCCAGATAATATGCTTATATATATGTAAGGCTCCATATCACTCTCCCTCTTTCATCGGGACGAGTTTCCTCAGATGCATGAAAAATTCGACGTTGCCATCCCTTCCGGTGATGGGCGACAATGTAGACCTCAAATACTCGAACCCCAACTTTGTTACTCCGTCCTTGATGTCATCGAGCACTTTCAAACGCACTTTTTCATCCCTTATGACGCCGCCGCGCGGGACCTCTCCTTTTCCCACTTCGAACTGCGGTTTGATCAGATGTTACCACATCTCCGCTGTCCTTTAAAATATCACGTAAAGCGGGGAGTACTTTCAATATCGATATGAAAGAAACATCCATTACGATAAGATCGACGGCTTCTCCCAGGTCTTCAGGTTTTAATTCCCTGGCATTCTTCCTTTTCAATGACCACGACCCGCTTGTCCTGCCGGAGTTTCCATGCGATCTGTCCGTAACCCACATCTACCGCAAAAACTTTTTTTGCTCCGCGCTGAAGAAGACAATCTGTGAATCCGCCGGTCCCGGCACCGATGTCCGCTGCGACAAGGTCTTTCGGGTCCACTTTAAAATCATCGAGCGCTTTTTCGATCTTTATTCCGCCGCGGCTTACATATGGAATAGCATCGCCCAATATGCGGATAACGGATGTTTCCTCCACCTGAACGCCGGGTTTTTCGATCTTTTTTTCATCGACGAGCACAAGGCCGGCTATTATCGCTGCCTGGGCTTTTGCCCTTGATGCGAAATGTCCCTGCCGGGTGAGAAGTTCGTCCAGGCGGATTTTCACTTTATTATATCTTGATCTCTCTGAGGAATTTGGCGGCTTCTTCCGGAATGACGGTATTGATGTATATTCCCGTGCCCATCTCGAAACCGGCTACCGCGGCCACGCGGGGAATTATCTGTATGTACCAATGGAAATATTCAAGGTCTTCCTCGTGGCACGGGGCGGAAAGGATCATGAAATTATAGGCCGGGTCGTTGAGGCCTTTGTATATCTTTGCGAGCGTCTGCCTCATGACGTAGCCGAGTTCTTTAGCGGCCGCATCGGTTATGTGCCCGTAAGCGGAATCGTGTTTCTTGGGCATGACGGTTATTTCGAAAGGAGAGCGGGCCGCGAACGGGACGAACGCGATAAAATTATCCGTCTGCATTATCACCCTGCTGTTCGACAATTCTTTCTCGAGTATGACGCAGTAAACGCACTTGCCGTTGTCATCGAAGAACCTCATCGACTCTTCGATATAGTGCCTTATGTGGTTCGGCGTCACGGGTCCCGCGATGATCTGTGAATGCGAATGCTTTATGGAAGTCCCCGCCTCGCGTCCGTGGTTCTTGAAGATCAATATCATCTCGAACCTGGGATCTTTTTTAAGTATCGTGTATCTTTCCTTGTAAGCGAGGAATATCTCTTCCACCTGTTTCTGCTCCATTGTGGCCATGCTCCTGTTGTGGTCCGTCCCTTCAACTACGATCTCATGGCTTCCAACGCCGTCCATGAGCCTGAAGAAAGATTCGCTCAAGGTCCTGTTGATGGTGCCGGTCGGCTCAAGAGCGGGGAATTTATTCGGAACGACCCTTATCCACCAGCCGGGAGTATCGGGTTTTGTCCCGTACGTCCTGTACGCGAAGATCTCGTTCGGCGTCAGGGACTCGTTGCCTTCGCAGAAAGGGCACAGGTATTTTGAATTCTGAGCTTCTCCTTCTTTCGATATCTGGAATTCTTCCGGACGCCTGGACCTCTCGGTGGCGATAATGACCCATTCCTTTGTTGCGGGGTTCTGTCTAAGTTCCGGCATATTGCTGGACATTATATCACAAAGTCGCATTTAATATAAATAATAGACAGATATATCGGCCGCTTATCGGGAATTACCGTCCCTATTGAGTTTCCGGCAATTGATGATAAAATGTCCGTATGAAGTTGAAAGCCGCGTTATTCCTTTTCTTTTTTTCAGCGCTGTTGTGTTCAGCCGCTTTCGCAGATATTAATGAAACCGCTGCAGGAGCCATCATTTCCGCGGATGCATATCAGATAAAGCTGAACTACACCGATGCTGTGCAGACATTGAAACCGACCGTTTATGGCACGACCATTGAAACTACTGTTGCCCCGATGTACGGTTGGGACCAACTGGCGAACCTTCCCGACTTGAACTATACGTCTCCGGGTCAGCCCGTGACCTATTTTTATGTTTCTACAAATAAGTTCGAATGTTTCAAGTGATGCCAGCAATGATGTGCTGCATATCACTGCCGGGGGCTATGCGGGATTCAATGGTCTTGGCTGGAAGATATTTTGTTCCTCTGAGGTCAATTCCGGACAGCAGATAGGGCCGAACTATACCTTTGGGTCTTCAGTCACAGATTGGCGGGGCTTTGATACGCCGGGTAATTATAATAAATGTGAAACCAGACATCTTTACATTACAGTGACGCCTTCAACGCTTGATAGTCAATCTCCGGACGGCTCATATCTCGCCGTTACTTTTGAGGTGATACCCGACGGCCAACCCATCGGGATCTATCAGGGAGCCAATAACATAACTTATGGCGGAACAAATGATACGACCGATCTTACCATCACCTGCATCCATACTTCCGTAATGCAGATGACGAGAGTGGTCACCATTGATGCTCCGACACAATATATCGCGCATGCAAACGCGCAGTTGGGCGGCGACCACTCGCACGATCCGGTACCAGGCGCCGTGGCCACTTTCATCATTACTTACAGCAACAGCGGATCGGCTACCGCCCAGAATGTCGTGATAATGGACAAGGTCCCGCCGACCACGGAGGCGGCTCATGTCAACGCGTACAAGGGAAATCAGGCCGGATTGCCCAATGTAACGATTTCCGCCAACCAACCTTCTGCGGTAGCCACATGGACGTCCTATTATTCAACGTCGGCATCTCCTGGCCTTGGCTACGGCAACCTGACAGGCTGGGTGACCATCAATGCTACTCTGGCGCCAAGCTCTTTCGCAACGGGATCCGGCATAAAATATTTCAAATGGGAGAAATCCAGCGTGCCTACGGGCGAAGCGAACAAGACCATCAACTGGGGAGTAATGATCAGATAACCCGTCTACTTCCGGTCGCCAATGTTTTTTTCAGCCCCCTTATGCTACAATAATTTTATGTTCAATATTTCCTCGAAAACGGAATTATCGGAAAACATCTTCCGCTTTGACGTTGAGGCTCCGCTCATCGCGAAGGCCGCAAAAGCCGGCCAATTCGTGACGGTCAGGGCGGACGAAAAATCCGAAAGGATCCCGCTTACCATAGCCGACAGCGACGCGGCAAAAGGCCTGATAACTCTGGTATTCCAGGTCGTGGGCGCGAGCACAAAAATATTATCCAGATGCAAGTCGGGAGATGTGATATCCGATATTCTTGGACCTCTTGGGCATCCCACAGAGATCGAAAATTTCGGCAGGGTGGTGTGCATCGGCGGCGGAGTGGGGATCGCGGTCATTCACCCCATTATCAAAGCGATGAAAGCGAAAGGCAACGAGGTCGTTACGATCATCGGGTCGAAATGCGAGGACGCTCTGATATTCAGAGAGGACAACAAAAAGCACAGCGATGAATTTTACATCACGACGGATGACGGCTCGTGCGGCAGAAAAGGATTTGTCAGCGATGAGCTGCGAACTTTGATCGGCAAGAAAAGTAAGATCGACCGCGTTATCGCTGTCGGTCCTGTGCCCATGATGAAAGCGGTCGCGAATGTCACAAGAAATCTTAATATCAAGACCATAGTCAGTTTGAATCCGATCATGCTCGATGCGACCGGGATGTGCGGAGTGTGCCGAGTTACCGTCGGAGGCGTGACGAAGTTCGGATGCGTTGACGGGCCGGAATTCGATGGGCATCAAGTTGATTATGACGAACTTATTATCAGGCTTGGGCAATACGAAGATATGGAAAAAATAGCTCTGGAAAAGTGCGAGAGGTGCAGATAATGAGGCAGCCCATGCATAAGCGAGAATCCAAATGTAAGAGCGAAAAATTTCGATGAAGTCGCTCTGGGTTATACTGTAGATCAGGCGATCAAGGAAGCGAAGAGATGCATAAGATGCAAAAAACCTTCATGTGTCGCCGGCTGCCCGGTAGAGATAGATATTCCCGCGTTCATTGCCCTGATAGCCGACGGAAAGTTCGATGCTGCGGCCAAGAAACTGAAAGAAAATAACAGCCTTCCCGCGGTCTGCGGAAGGGTCTGTCCGCAGGAATCACAATGCGAAAAAGTTTGCGTATTTTCCAAGAAGAATGATTCTATCGCGATCGGACGCCTGGAAAGGTTCGCGGCGGACTGGGAAATTGCCTCACCCCCGGCCCCTCTCCACAAAGTGGAGAGGGGTGCCGAGCACAAGCGAGGCGGGGTGAGGGTTGCTGTGGTCGGATCGGGACCGGCGGGGCTGACGTGTGCAGGAGACCTGGCGAAAATGGGATATCAGGTGACGATGTTCGAATCCCTTCATCAGACCGGCGGAGTATTAAGTTACGGGATCCCGGAGTTCAGGCTGCCGAAAAAGATCGTTCAGTTCGAGGTTGACGGCATCCGGGCACTTGGGGTCGATGTCCAGGTCAATTCTCTTATCGGCAGGACGCTGACCGTTGATGATCTGCTCCAACAGGGATTCAAAGCGATATTCATTGGAGCCGGAGCAGGCTTGCCGCAATTCCTGAAAATTCCCGGGGAAAATCTGGCTGGAGTATACACCGCCAATGAATTCCTGACGCGCGTAAATCTGATGAAAGCATATCTTTTCCCGGAATATTTGACGCCTGTGAAGATCGGCAAAAAAGTTGCGGTCGTGGGAGGCGGCAACGTGGCTATTGACGCAGCCAGATGCGCCCTGCGTCTGGGCGCCGATGAAGTGACCATCGTTTATCGAAGGAGTAAAGCGGAGATGCCGGCCAGGATCGAGGAAATAGAGAACGCAAAAGAAGAAGGCGTAAAGTTCATGTTTCTTACAAATCCCACGGCTATCAAGGGAAATAACGCCTTGCCTGCCGGCAGGCAGGGCTGGGTGTCTCAGATGGAGCTGTTGAAGATGGAACTTGGCGCGCCGGATGATTCCGGAAGAAGGCGGCCTGTTCCTATCAAGGGCTCTGAATCCCTCATTGATGTTGATACTGTAGTTATCGCGATAGGGAATAATCCGAATCCCCTCCTTCCCAGGGAGGTAAAAGGGTTGAAGGTCGAAAAATGGGGAGGAATAATCGCCGATCCTGCCACGGGACGGACATCGATCCCATACATATATGCTGGTGGAGATATAGTGACCGGAGCGGCTACTGTAATTGAAGCAATGGGCGCCGGAAAAAAAGCAGCCCGGGCGATAGCTGGATACCTGCAAATTTCCTAGAATAAATCTGCAAAAATCGCAAAATTATTCTTGACTTGACTGCGCACAAGCGTAAAATAATGTTAATCATAGTCGAATTAAGTTGAGCTAACATATTCCTCTGTATTTACTTAATAAGGGGTGTTTCATGGATAAAGTCCTAAAGCTTAAAGAAGCTGCAGAATACCTGCGGCTTTGTCCGATGGCCATTTAAAGGATGATACGTATGATCAAAAGATTTTTATTGGCGCTATTGGTATTAACTGCAGTAATTTCGTCGGCATCATTCGCTGTAGTACCGCAGATAATAGGTTATGAAGGGCGTTTGACCGACCAGACCGGAGCGCCTGTTACCTCGGCGAAAACTTTCACTTTCCAGCTGTATAATTCTTCAGGCTCGCCAATAGGCTCAGCATCACAGGAAACCATCACACCGGACAGCAACGGGATATTCAGCGTGGTCATCGGATTTATTTCCACCGATTTTGACGGGACAGATAGATATCTCGGCGTAAAAGTTGGCAGCGATCCCGAAATGACGCCACGGATCCAGATAGCCAGCGCGGCTCACGCTTACAGAGCGGCCCAGGCTGATGATGCGACCACCGCGAACGGCCACTCGGTCGCGGCTTCCGGCGCCAACATTATCCCAACGACCGACGGTGGCGGAAAACTTTCACCACTGGTCATTCCTGCGACCGGCGGCGGAAGTTTTGAAGTCGACAATATAACGATCGATCTTAACGTGAACGGATCAGTTGAGGTAAGAAATGGCGGGATATCCGCTTCAAGACTGACAAACGGATCGGTCACACAGGGAGCAATATCCACAAGTAATTCACCTTCATCCAGCCAGTTCCTGAGATGGAACGGGGCGACCATGGATTGGGCTACGCCGGCAGGCGGCGGAGGCAGTGTTGAAGTAGATAACATCACGACCGACTTTAACGTGAATGGATCCGTTGAAGTGAAAGACCTTGGAATAACCGCGGCAAAACTGGCTTCAAATATCAATATCAACACGACGGGAATTATCACTGCTTCCGCATATTATGGCGATGCTTCGCATCTGACGGGGTTAACGGCAACAACAGCAGCATATGCTGCAAGCGCCGGATACGCACAACTATCTGGAAACGCTACAAGTGCAGCATCTGCAGGATATTCCACCCAATCGGGGAGCGCAACACAAGCCGGGTACGCAACGTTATCAGGGACGGCATCGAACTGCACGGGATCGATCGCATCGGCACAATATTCTCAGCTGTCAGGTAACGCATCGTCATCGGGATACGCAACACAATCAGGAAGTGCCACTCAGGCTGGATACGCCACGTTATCAGGAACTGCCTCTAACGTTGCAACAGCTTCTTACTCGCAACTGTCAGGTAACGCATCATCAGCTGGATACGCCACATTGTCAGGAACAGCATCGACACTTGCGAGTGGAGCAACGATCAATACGACAGGTACTATCACTGCTGGAGCATTCTGGACTACTGGGAATGTCACAGCTGGATCATTCACTGGCGGGACATTCACCGGGAACGGTTCAGGTCTGACGAACATCTCCCAGGCTAATTATGCGACTCTATCAGGCAATGCGACCCAAGCAGGATATTCGACGTTATCAGGAACAGCATCCAACGTTGCTACTGCTTCGTACTCACAACTATCAGGCAACGCATCGTCATCGGGATACGCAACACAATCAGGAAGTGCCACTCAGGCTGGATACGCCACGTTATCAGGAACAGCATCCAACGTTGCCACTGCTTCGTACTCACAACTCTCAGGCAACGCATCATCATCGGGATATGCAACACAATCAGGTAGCGCAACTCAAGCGGGATATGCAACGTTATCAGCTAATGCGACATCTGCCGGATATTCTACTTTATCGGGGACTGCATCAACACTAGCAAGTGGAGCAACGATCAATACAGTCGGGACAATCACCGCGGGAGCATTTTTGACAACCGGCAACATCACAGGAGGCTCATTCACCGGCGGATCGTTCACCGGCAACGGTTCAGGGCTTACAAATATCTCAGCTGATTACGCTACTTTGTCAGGCAGCTCAACTCAAGCTGGATATGCTCAATTATCCGGGACCGCATCAACAGTTGCAAATGGAGCAATAACAGCCGCAAAGATGGCGGTGAACTCCGTGACGCAAGCCGCAATATCCACGACCAACTCACCGAGCCCGAACCAGTTCCTGCGATGGAACAGCACTAATATGGATTGGGCTACGCCATCATCAGGATCGGGAAGCGTTGAGATTGATTATGTAACAATAGATCTCAACACGAATGGATCAATCGAGGTTAAGGACCTTGGAATAACAGCTGCGAAGATAGCGAACGGTTCAATAACAGGAGGGAAGCTATCCTCAACTATCGAAGTAACGACCACGGGTTACATAACAGCTGGTTCCATCAGCGCTACAAATCTATACGGCAACGGATCGAACCTGTCCGGAGTTACTGCAACGAGCGCGACATATGCTCAACTATCAGGTAACGCATCATCAGCTGGATATGCTGAGGGGACTGGCACAGCATCTCAGGCAGGGTATGCAACGTTAAGCGGAACTACATCGAATGCAGCTTCTGCAGGCTACTCAACACTTTCAGCTAATGCTACTCAAGCGGGGTATGCGACAGGATCAGGGACTGCGACTCAAGCTGGATATGCGACATTATCAGGAACGGCTTCGACACTAGCCAGTGGAGCCAGTATCAATACAACTGGGGCTATCACTGCTGGAGCATTCTGGACAACTGGCAATGTTACAGGAGGATCGTTCACTGGCGGGACTTTCACAGGCAACGGATCGAACCTGTCCGGAGTTACTGCAACGAGCGCAACATATGCTCAACTATCAGGTAACGCGTCGAGTGCTGGATATGCTACGGGGACTGGCACAGCATCTCAGGCAGGGTATGCAACGTTAAGCGGAACTACATCGAATGCAGCTTCTGCAGGCTACTCAACACTTTCAGCCAATGCGACCCAAGCAGGGTATGCGACAGGATCAGGGACTGCAACTCAAGCTGGATATGCGACACTGTCAGGTAATGCATCGAGTGCTGCTTCAACTGGATACTCTACACAATCTGGAAGTGCGACCCAAGCAGGATATGCGACAGGATCAGGGACTGCTACTCAAGCCGGGTATGCTACAGGAACTGGCACAGCGACTTAATCAAGTTATGCAACGTTATCTGGAACTGCATCGACACTTGCGAGTGGAGCCAGTATCAATACAACAGGGGTTATCACGGGTGGAGCGTTCTGGACAACTGGTAATATTACAGGAGGCTCATTCACTGGCGGAACGTTCACTGGTAATGGATCAGGATTAACGAATATCTCACAAGCTAACTATGCAACACAATCTGGAAGTGCGACCCAGGCAGGGTATGCGACAGGATCGGGGACTGCAACCCAAGCTGGGTATGCAACACTTTCTGGCAATGCATCAAGTGCTGCTTCAACTGGATACTCTACACAATCCGGAAGTGCGACCCAGGCTGGATATTCGATAGGATCGGGGACTGCAACCCAATCTGGGTATGCAATTGGTTCGGGAACTGCAACTCAAGCTGGATATGCGACACTGTCAGGCAATGCATCGAGTGCTGCTTCAACTGGATACTCTACACAATCCGGAAGTGCAACTCAAGCTGGATATGCGACACTGTCAGGCAATGCATCGAGTGCTGCTTCAACTGGATACTCTACACAATCCGGAAGTGCAACTCAAGCTGGATACGCGACACTGTCAGGGAATGCATCAAGTGCTGCATCCGCTGGATATGCAACTCAATCAGGGAGTGCAACAACTGCTTCTTATTCGACATTGTCAGCGAGTGCCACTCAAGCCGGGTATGCTACGGGAACTGGCACAGCTACTCAATCAAGTTATGCAACGTTATCTGGAACTGCATCAACACTAGCCAGTGGAGCCAGTATCAATACAACTGGGGCTATCACTGCTGGAGCATTCTGGACAACTGGTAATATTACAGGAGGCTCATTCACTGGCGGAACGTTCACTGGTAATGGATCAGGATTAACGAATATCTCACAAGCCAATTACGCAACACAATCTGGAAGTTCAACAACAGCATCATATTCGACGTTGTCAGGCAATGCATCAAGTGCTGCTTCATCTGGATATGCTTTGCAGACTGCAAATGCCACGCAAGCAGTTTATGCGCAGTTAAGTGGAAATGCATCAACTGCCGGATTTGCAACTCAAACATCCAATGCATCAACAGCAGGTTATTCGATCCAATCTGAAAATGCAACATTGGCAGCAAATGCAGCATCAGCCGGATATGCAACGTTATCGGGTAATGCATCAACTGCAGCATCTGCCGGATATTCCACACAATCTGGGAGTTCGACCACAGCTTCTTATTCGACATTGTCAGCGAGTGCGACACAGGCTGGATACGCGACAGGATCGGGGACTGCAACTCAAGCTGGATATGCGACACTGTCAGGTAATGCATCAAGTGCTGCTTCAACTGGATACTCTACACAATCGGGGAGTGCGACCCAGGCAGGATACTCAACTCTATCAGGCAATGCATCGAGTGCTGGATACGCGACAGGATCAGGGACAGCAACTCAATCTAGTTACGCAACGTTATCAGGGAATGCGTCAAGTGCCGCTTCATCTGGATATGCAACACAATCAGGTAGCGCTACTCAAGCGGGATATGCAACGTTATCAGCTAATGCTACATCTGCCGGTTATGCTACTTTATCCGGAACTGCATCAACCCTGGCTTCTGGAGCTACTGTCAGCACGACCGGTACGATCACTGCGGGAGCATTTTCGACAACCGGCAACATCACAGGAGGCTCATTCACCGGCGGATCGTTCACCGGCAACGGTTCAGGGCTTACAAATATCTCAGCTGATTATGCTACTTTGTCAGGCAGCGCGACTTAAGCTGGATATGCTCAATTATCCGGGACTGCATCAACTGTTGCAGACGGCGCAATAACAGCCGCAAAGATGGCGGTGAACTCCGTGACGCAAGCCGCAATATCCACGACCAACTCACCTAGCCCGAACCAGTTCCTGCGATGGGACGGTACGGACATGAATTGGGCGGTCGCAACATCCGGGTCGGGAAGCGTAGAAGTTGATTTCTTAACCATAGATCTTAACCCGTATGGTTCGATCGAAGTCAAAAATGGCGGGATCACAGGCAACAAGCTATCTTCGTCGATAGGTTTTTCGACATCTGGGACTATAACAGCTGCAGCTATCAGCGCGACGAATCTATATGGAAACGGATCTAACCTGAGCGGAGTGAATGCAACAACAGCTTCATATTCGACATTATCGGGTAATGCATCGAGTGCTGCTTCATCTGGATACGCAACTCAATCAGGTAGCGCGACTCAAGCGAGCTACTCAACACAATCAGGGACTGCGACTTAATCAAGTTATGCAACGTTATCTGGAACTGCATCAACACTTGCAAGTGGAGCAAGTATCAATACAACAGGGGTTATCACGGGTGGAGCATTCTGGACAACAGGGAACATCACAGGAGGCTCATTCACTGGCGGGACGTTCACAGGCAATGGATCGAACCTATCTGGAGTGACTGCAACGAGCGCGACATATGCTCAACTATCAGGCAACGCGTCATCAGCTGGATATGCTACGGGATCAGGGACTGCAACCCAATCTGGGTATGCAATTGGTTCGGGAACTGCAACTCAGGCTGGGTATGCGACACTGTCAGGTAATGCATCAAGTGCTGCTTCAACTGGATACTCTACACAGTCTGGAAGTGCAACTCAGGCAGGATACGCTACGGGAACTGGCACTGCATCTCAGGCTGGATACGCGACACTGTCAGGTAATGCATCAAGTGCTGCTTCATCTGGATACGCAACTCAATCAGGTAGCGCGACTCAAGCGAGCTACTCAACACAATCAGGGACTGCGACTCAATCTAGTTATGCAACGTTATCTGGAACTGCATCAACACTTGCAAGTGGAGCAAGTATCAATACAACAGGGGTTATCACGGGTGGAGCATTCTGGACAACTGGTAATATTACAGGAGGCTCATTCACCGGCGGGACATTCACTGGTAATGGATCAGGATTAACGAATATCTCACAAGCTAACTATGCAACACAATCTGGAAGTTCGACAACAGCTTCATATTCGACATTATCAGCGAGTGCCACTCAAGCCGGGTATGCTACGGGAACTGGCACAGCATCTCAGGCTGGATACGCGACACTGTCAGGTAATGCATCAAGTGCTGCTTCATCTGGATACTCTACACAATCTGGAAGTGCGACCCAGGCAGGGTATGCGACAGGATCGGGAACTGCAACTCAGGCTGGATATTCGACACTGTCCGGAAATGCA
This sequence comes from uncultured bacterium, assembly GCA_963727815.1. GTDB lineage: Bacteria > Margulisbacteria > WOR-1 > CAVSGV01 > CAVSGV01 > CAVSGV01. The sequence continues at coordinate 601,152 of CAVSGV010000003.1, read as the reverse complement.
TCAAGTGCAGCTTCAACTGGATACTCTACACAATCTGGGAGTGCGACTCAAGCAGGGTATGCGACAGGATCGGGAACTGCAACTCAGGCTGGATATGCGACACTATCAGGTAATGCATCAAGTGCTGCTTCAACTGGATACTCTACACAATCTGGGAGTGCGACTTAGGCAGGATACGCTACGGGAACTGGCACTGCATCTCAGGCTGGATACGCGACACTGTCTGGTAATGCATCAAGTGCTGCTTCATCTGGATTTGCAACACAATCCGGAAGTGCAACAACAGCTTCATATTCGACATTATCAGCGAGTGCCACTCAAGCCGGGTATGCTACGGGAACTGGCACAGCATCTCAGGCTGGATACGCGACACTGTCAGGTAATGCATCAAGTGCTGCTTCATCTGGATACGCAACTCAATCAGGTAGCGCGACTCAATCAAGTTATGCAACATTATCAGGAACTGCATCGACACTTGCAAGTGGAGCGAGTATCAATACAACAGGGGTTATCACGGGTGGAGCATTCTGGACAACTGGTAATGTTACAGGAGGCTCATTCACTGGTGGGACATTCACTGGTAATGGATCAGGATTAACGAATATCTCACAAGCTAATTACGCAACACAATCTGGGAGTGCAACCCAGGCAGGGTATGCGACAGGATCAGGGACAGCAACTCAAGCTGGGTATGCGACAGGAACAGGGACTGCGACTTAAGCTGGGTATGCGACACTGTCAGGTAATGCATCGAGTGCTGCTTCATCTGGATACTCTACACAATCTGGAAGTGCGACCCAGGCAGGGTATGCGACAGGATCGGGAACTGCGACTCAAGCGAGTTATGCCACATTATCTGGAACTGCATCGACACTTGCGAGTGGAGCCAGTATCAATACAACAGGGGTTATCACGGGTGGGGCGTTCTGGACAACTGGTAATATCACAGGAGGATCATTCACTGGCGGGACATTCACTGGCAATGGATCAGGATTAACAAATATCTCACAAGCTAACTATGCAACACAATCTGGAAGTTCGACAACAGCTTCATATTCGACATTATCAGCGAGTGCCACTCAGGCCGGGTATGCGATAGGAACAGGGACTGCGACTCAATCAAGTTATGCAACGTTATCTGGAACTGCATCAACACTTGCAAGTGGAGCCAGTATCAATACAACAGGGGTTATCACGGGTGGAGCATTCTGGACAACTGGTAATATTACAGGAGGCTCATTCACCGGCGGGACATTCACTGGTAATGGATCAGGATTAACGAATATCTCACAAGCTAATTATGCAACACAATCTGGAAGTTCGACAACAGCTTCATATTCGACACTGTCAGGTAATGCATCAAGTGCTGCTTCAACTGGATATGCAACACAATCTGGGAGTGCAACAACTGCTTCATATTCGACGTTATCAGCGAGTGCGACCCAGGCAGGATATGCTACGGGAACTGGCACAGCTACTCAATCTAGTTATGCAACGTTATCTGGAACAGCATCTACTTTGGCAAGCGGCGCAAATATCAATACTACAGGCTATATCACCGCGGCGGGATTCAGCACGACCGGAATCGTGACGGCTGGCTCTGTCTACGGTGCTCATTATGGAACGTGGAACGGCGCTCCGATTGCCGCGGCTTCAGCAGCTTATGCTACTCTCGCTGGCAGCGCCACTCAGGCGGGGTATGCCACAGGATCAGGGACTGCAACCCAAGCCGGATACGCGATAGGATCGGGAACTGCAACTCAAGCTGGATACGCGACACTGTCAGGTAATGCATCGAGTGCTGCTTCAACTGGATATGCAACACAATCTGGAAGTTCGACAACAGCTTCATATTCGACGTTATCAGCGAGTGCGACTTAGGCCGGGTATGCGATAGGAACAGGGACTGCGACTTAATCAAGTTATGCAACATTATCAGGAACTGCATCGACACTTGCAAGTGGAGCGAGTATCAATACAACAGGGGTTATCACGGGTGGAGCATTCTGGACAACTGGTAATGTTACAGGAGGCTCATTCACTGGTGGGACATTCACTGGTAATGGATCAGGATTAACGAATATCTCACAAGCTAATTACGCAACACAATCTGGGAGTGCAACCCAGGCAGGGTATGCGACAGGATCAGGGACAGCAACTCAAGCTGGGTATGCGACAGGAACAGGGACTGCGACTCAAGCTGGGTATGCGACACTGTCAGGTAATGCATCGAGTGCTGCTTCATCTGGATACTCTACACAATCTGGAAGTGCGACCCAGGCAGGGTATGCGACAGGATCGGGAACTGCGACTCAAGCGAGTTATGCCACATTATCTGGAACTGCATCGACACTTGCGAGTGGAGCCAGTATCAATACAACAGGGGTTATCACGGGTGGGGCGTTCTGGACAACTGGTAATATCACAGGAGGATCATTCACTGGCGGGACATTCACTGGCAATGGATCAGGATTAACAAATATCTCACAAGCTAACTATGCAACACAATCTGGAAGTTCGACAACAGCTTCATATTCGACATTATCAGCGAGTGCCACTCAGGCCGGGTATGCGATAGGAACAGGGACTGCGACTCAATCAAGTTATGCAACGTTATCTGGAACTGCATCAACACTTGCAAGTGGAGCCAGTATCAATACAACAGGGGTTATCACGGGTGGAGCATTCTGGACAACTGGTAATATTACAGGAGGCTCATTCACCGGCGGGACATTCACTGGTAATGGATCAGGATTAACGAATATCTCACAAGCTAATTACGCAACACAATCTGGAAGTTCGACAACAGCTTCATATTCGACACTGTCAGGTAATGCATCAAGTGCTGCTTCAACTGGATATGCAACACAATCTGGAAGTTCAACAACTGCTTCATATTCGACATTGTCAGCGAGTGCGACCCAGGCAGGGTATGCTACGGGAACTGGCACAGCAACTCAGGCAGGATACGCGACACTGTCAGGCAATGCATCGAGTGCTGCATCCGCTGGATATGCAACACAATCGGGGAGTGCGACTCAAGCCGGGTATGCTACGGGAACTGGCACTGCAACTCAATCTAGTTATGCAACGTTATCAGGAACGGCATCGAACGTTGCCACAGCTTCTTATTCGACGTTATCAGCGAGTGCAACTCAGGCAGGATATGCGACAGGATCGGGGACTGCGACTCAATCAAGTTATGCAACGTTATCTGGAACTGCATCAACACTTGCAAGTGGAGCCAGTATCAATACAACAGGGGTTATCACGGGTGGAGCATTCTGGACAACTGGTAATATTACAGGAAGCTCATTCACTGGCGGAACGTTCACTGGCAACGGATCAGGATTAACGAATATCTCACAAGCTAACTACGCCACACAATCCGGAAGTGCAACTCAGGCTGGGTATGCAACACTGTCAGGCAATGCATCAAGTGCTGCTTCATCTGGATATGCAACACAATCGGGGAGTGCGACTCAAGCCGGGTATGCTACGGGAACTGGCACAGCAACTCAGGCAGGATATGCGACACTGTCAGGTAATGCATCGAGTGCTGCTTCATCTGGATATGCGACACAATCCGGAAGTGCAACAACAGCTTCATATTCGACATTATCAGCGAGTGCCACTCAAGCCGGGTATGCTACGGGAACTGGCACTGCAACTCAATCTAGTTATGCAACGTTATCAGGAACGGCATCGAACGTTGCCACAGCTTCTTATTCGACGTTATCAGCGAGTGCAACTCAGGCAGGATATGCGACAGGATCGGGGACTGCGACTCAAGCGAGTTATGCCACATTATCTGGAACTGCATCGACACTTGCGAGTGGAGCCAGTATCAATACAACAGGGGTTATCACGGGTGGGGCGTTCTGGACAACTGGTAATATCACAGGAGGATCATTCACTGGCGGGACATTCACTGGCAATGGATCAGGATTAACAAATATCTCACAAGCTAACTATGCAACACAATCTGGAAGTTCGACAACAGCTTCATATTCGACATTATCAGCGAGTGCCACTCAAGCCGGGTATGCTACGGGAACTGGCACTGCGACTCAATCTAGTTATGCAACGTTATCAGGAACGGCATCGAATGTTGCCACAGCTTCTTTCGCGACGTTATCAGCGACTGCAACTCAGGCAGGATATGCGACACTGTCAGGTAATGCATCGAGTGCTGCTTCAACTGGATATGCAACACAATCTGGTAGTTCAACGACAGCTTCATATTCGACATTGTCAGCGAGTGCGACCCAAGCCGGGTATGCAACAGGATCGGGGACTGCAACCCAGGCTAGTTATGCAACGTTATCAGGAACGGCATCGAACGTTGCCACAGCTTCTTATTCGACGTTATCAGCGAGTGCAACTCAGGCAGGATATGCGACAGGATCGGGGACTGCGACTTAATCAAGTTATGCCACATTATCTGGAACAGCATCAAGTGCTGCTTCAACTGGATATGCAACACAATCTGGGAGTGCAACAACAGCTTCATATTCGACATTATCAGCGAGTGCGACCCAAGCCGGGTATGCAACAGGAACAGGAACTGCAACTCAGGCTGGATATGCGACAGGGACTGGCACAGCGACTTAAGCGAGTTATGCAACGTTATCAGGAACAGCATCGACACTTGCAAGTGGAGCAAGTATCAATACAACAGGGGTTATCACGGGTGGAGCATTCTGGACAACTGGTAATGTTACAGGAGGTTCATTCACTGGCGGGACATTCACTGGCAACGGATCAGGATTAACGAATATCTCACAAGCTAATTACGCAACACAATCTGGAAGTGCTACTCAGGCAGGATACGCTACGGGAACTGGCACAGCATCTCAAGCTGGGTATGCAACACTTTCCGGTAATGCATCGAGTGCTGCTTCAACTGGATATGCAACACAATCTGGTAGTTCAACGACAGCTTCATATTCGACATTATCAGCGAGTGCGACCCAAGCCGGGTATGCAACAGGATCGGGGACTGCAACCCAGGCTAGTTATGCAACGTTATCAGGAACGGCATCCAATGTTGCTACAGCTTCTTATTCGACGTTGTCAGCGAGTGCGACCCAGGCAGGATATGCGACAGGAACTGGCGCAGCGACCCAAGCGAGTTATGCGACTCTGTCGGGGACTGCATCATCGGCGACAACGGCAACCAACGCGACAAATGCGACCAATGCCACCAATGCGACTAACGCAACGAATGCAACAAACGCAACAAGCGCTCTGAGTGCTGGATACGCAACACAATCAGGAAGTGCAACTCAAGCTGGCTATGCGACACTATCTGGAACGGCATCAAGTGCTGCTTCATCTGGATATGCAACACAATCTGGAAGTGCGACCCAGGCAGGATATGCGACAGGATCAGGGACTGCAACTCAGGCTGGATATGCGACAGGGACTGGCACAGCGACTTAAGCGAGTTATGCAACGTTATCTGGAAGTTCGACAACAGCTTCATATTCGACATTATCAGGAACGGCATCGACAGCTGCAACTCTTTCTAATACTTTATCGGCAACACTGGGCGGCACATCCACTAATACATATGTGGTGGGCGATATTTTATATGCCTCAGCCGCCAATACTCTTACAAGGTTGTCCACTGCTACCGCAACCGCGGGAAGAGTGTTGACATACAGGAACAGCGTCCCGACTTGGGAGTCGGACAGCGGGGTGCAAAAGACCGGCGACACCATGACGGGAACGTTGACCATCAACGCGACCGGAGCGAATCTTAACGTTATACAGGGTATTGCGACAATAGGCACGGTTACCCAGGCAGCAAACGCTGCACTTACCGTTACCGGCAACGCGAACCTTACGGGTGCTGTGACTGCAGCTGCTTTCTACGGCACATTTGAAGGAACATATACAGGTGTTGATATTAAAGCGGCGGGCTTCATGTTCCCGTTTGCAGGCGGCAACGTTGACATGATGCTTCCGTTCAACGCGAACATAACATCTCTTGAAGTGGAATTCGACGGAGGAACGAACGTAACAGGCACGGTCACTGCCGCAGCCGGCGCATGGTCCGGAGCTGCAAGCACCAGCGGCAGCTGGCTTGTAATGTCCGGCACCGCACTTCCGTTTGCATATAATGCGTTCACGACCATTTCATTCAACACGCCTGTGGTAACCGGCGCGGTTTCCAATGAAACCATTTGTGTGTTTTACAAGAGGCGGCCATAACGGGAGGTAATGGTAATCATCAAGAAGGCGGCATTATTGATCGTCTGTTTATCATGGCTGTCATCGTCCGCTTTCGCGGCATGGTACCAGGATACCGCCAATCCATCATCCGCGTGGCGTGCCAGACAAATGATCACCATTCATGGGTCCAGCGTGGAGGCCACGCTCACAAATTTTCCGGTAGCTGTTGTTATTACTGATACCGCGAATGCCGTGTTCTCAAAAGCCAGGGCGGACGGACGGGACATACTCTTTACTTCGTCGAACCAGGTGACAAAGTTGAACCATGACCTGGAATATTATCAGGGCACTACAACTCCCAGTATGTGCGCATGGGTGAACATACCAACTCTTGCCGCCACATCAGATACGATCATCTACATGTACTACGGCTGCGGGAACGCCGCGACACAGGAGAACAAAACGGCGACCTGGAACAGCAATTATCTTGCCGTATATCACCTGAAAGAAAATCCGAGCACCCATACCGCGGGCTTCTTTAAGGATTCCACTACAAATGCGAATAACGCGAGCGCGGATGCCGTAATGGTTTCCAGCCAGGAAACGGCGGGGTTGCTCGACGGCAGTATCAATTTCTTCGGCAATTCGCAGATCGCGGCGCCGAATTCTACTTCTTTATCTCCTACTACGATGGTAATGGTCTCAGCGTGGATACAGCCATTAAATAGTACCGGATACATAAGGTTCGCGGCAAAATCTTTCACCTCGGATGTTGCGCCTTACACTGTTTACGGCATAATGTTCGATAATACCCAGCATGGAAGGCTGGAAATAGCCACGGGCGCCACTCAGAATGCCTGTAACGGTGTTACTGTCATTGCGACAGGAACAGCATGGAGCTATGTTGTGGGCTCGTATGACGGAGCCAACATGAGACTATACTTGAACGGAAGCCTGGATGCTTCGGCGGCGTTGACAGGGGCGATAACAACAGATACCCAGGTGTTCTCGATAGGCGGTTCCGGGTATAGTTTGGCGGCGGATTACTTTATAGGAAGGATAGATGAAGTCCATGTTTTGAACACGGTTGAGTTGTCGTCATGGGTAAAGACGGAATATAAGAATCAATACAATCCGCGCGGGTTCTACGCTCTATCCGCGGAACAGGAAAGGCCGTCGGTCATGGTCATTGGAGATGGCCTAAAAGATCGTGCGGGTCCACTATCCATGAATTACGCCGAAGATAAGCACAAACTCGCCGATGCTTGTGTAAGGCAAAAACAATGAGGAAAACGATCTCATTATTAATATTGATCTCCATAAGTGCGATCTTGATGTCGCAAACCTCTTTTGCGGCAAGCTGGTATGCGGATGCGAGCCACAGCAACCTGGCCTGGAGGTACAGGCAGAAGATCACGATCAACCATTCGAGTGTATCCGGGGAGTTGACCGCATTTCCTGTCCTTGTAAAAATAACGAGCGCTTCGAATCCGGTATTCACAAAAGCGCTGCCAAGCGATTGGGACATCCTTTTTACGGCATCAGACGGCGCGTCAAAGATCACGCATGAGGTAGAATATTACAATAGCAACACTGATACGTTGTGCGCATGGGTAAGGGTTCCGAACATCAGCGCCACCACCGATGCGACGATCTATATGTATTACGGCTGCCCGAACGCTACGACACAGGAGAGCAAGACCGGGGTGTGGGACAGCAATTATGTAAATGTCCAGCATTTTAAAGAGACATCGGGCCAGCATTTTGATTCCACAAGCAAAGGGAACAACTCAACAGTAGTAAATGTGACCTCAGAAGGAACGCAGATAGGGACTATAGACGGCGCGGACAGCCTGAACGGCGTTTCAAACTATGATGATTTCCCTACCACAGGCGTAGTGACGTCTGCGGGGACCATCAGTATACTTGCTTACGAACTCACTTCTCACGGAGCGACCCAGAGCTATATGGTAAGTTCCAGGGTCACTTCTACCACCGGAAGGTTATATCTGCTCGAGCTTAACGGGACTTTTGAGATCGGTTTTTCCACCACATCCGCGGCAGTCAGCACTTTCCTTATTCCTTTGAACACCTGGCATTATTATGCGCTTACCTGGTCAGGTTCAGTTTGCGCTGGCTACGCGGACGGGAATCTGGTGACAACGGCTGCGGTCGCGGTCATGCCAAGCATATCCAATGAATGTGTCGCTGGAGCTCTGGCAACAAAAACTTCTCAGTGGTTTAACGGTATCTTCGATGAATTAAGGATGTCAAGTTCACAGAGAAGCCAGCAATGGCTGAAATCTGAATCGAATTCCATGCTTTCGCCTGGCGCTTTTTGTTCCTTCGCCGCCGAGGAAGAAAGACCCAGCGTGACGATAATAGGATCGAAAGAGGAGCTTCCGCAGAGCGCGGAATATATCGATGATAAGAACAAACTTGTCGATGCTTATATAAGGAAACAAAGATGATGGAAAATTCAAAAGATAAAATGCAAAGTGTAAAAATAATGTGCGCGTCGCTGCTCTCCGCGCGTTATTTTAAAATATTACTCCTTACTTTTGCATTTTTCATTTTCACTTTTGAATCTGTGTATGCCGGCGAGAGCCCGAACTATATCATGACGGCGGAGGTCATAGACATGGGCGGAGCTTCCATGGATTCCACTTCCTACGGCCTTTTCGCCAAAATAAGGGAATACAAGCCGGAGTTCATGAGCAGCCCGAGCTTTACTATGGAGGGCAGGTTCATGGGCATAGTTTACGGTTCGGGGACTGTGAGCACTCTTGAGACGCCGACGGTAACATCCATAATCCCGACTTCGGGTTTTGTTAACGTTACCTATCACGCCATCATCAACGGCACTCTCATATCTACCGATGCTATAGCGAGGCTTTCAAGGTCCGGGCCGCCCTATATTTTCGGAACATCTGTCACTGTTGACAGCTCTACCAGCATGGAATGCGACTTCAGTCTGGCGGGAGCGGCCGTCGGAGCATGGAACGTGGACATCATCAATCATCCTCTCAGCACGCAGAATACCGGCAGTCTGGCAAGCGCGTTCACCGTCATGTCGCCAGGCGCGCCTTCCATAATAGGAACTCCCTGGAACGATCCGAACCCGTTCGATCCCGGCAGCGGGCCGACAAAATTCAGATACACTTTGACCGCGCCGGGCACCATAGCGCTTTACCTGTTCAATCAGAACGGCGAACTTATCTGGCAGCAGACGTATTCGCCCACCGATAACGGCGGCAGGGCGGGCGACAACGATCCTTCATGGGACGGATTCACCAGGTTCCACGAGAACGTGCCCACTGGAGTGTACATCTTGATGATCGTTTCCAAGACCGGGAACGTCAAGGAAATAGGCAGGATAAAAGTAGCGGTTATCAGGCGTTAGCCGTAAAAGGAATTATATTGAAGAACTTACTATCAATTATGTCGATATTTTTGGTTTTCATCACAGTATCCGCTTTTGGCGCGGATACCCCTTATGATGACCCGACCGCAATAGGCATAGGCGCAAGGCCTTTGGGCATGGGACGGGCATTTGTGGCGGTGGTAGACGACAGCAATGCCATCTTCATGAACCCCGCGGGGCTGGCCAACCAGAACAAATGGGCTATCTCCTCCATGAACACGAATTTACTGGAAACCTACCAGTACACGATGCTTTCAAGCGTTTTTCCCACGAACGACGGGGTATGGGGATTGGGTGTCGTGTCTTCCATGGTCGGAGACATAAACGTGACGACAGACGGCGGCGGCAAGGCAACGTTCAGCAACAGGGCGATAGTGCTTTCATATGCCAGATACATTGGCGACAAGCTGACCCAGTACCTCGGCAGGGAAGAGAACATATCCGGGGGAGTGAACCTCAAATATTACTCCAAGGAGTTCTCCGGCGATACTTCCGCTTCCGGCTCCGGCTTGAATTTTGACCTCGGATTAAAATACCAGCCTAAAGACTGGATCTCTTACGGAATAAATTTCCAGAACATCTTTTTCGGCTCAAAGATAACCGGTGACATACAGCCGGAAGACATGCCATTTGCGGTCAAGGCCGGCGCGGCGTTCTACTGGACGGAGCAGAACGTCATTTTCGCTCTGGACAAAGACATGTTTTTCGGACGCGAGATCCCGTGGCCCAATCACCTTGGAGCTGAATGGAAGCTGCACCCGAACCTTACCCTTCGGGGAGGCTTTGACCAGGTGGCCGACGCGCAAACAGGGGACCTATCCACCAATAATACTTTCGGCATCGGGCTGAACTATAACGGCTTTACGGTGAACCTTTCTTACATGCAGAACTATTCGGAACTCAGCCTGGCTTCGAATATAATCTCCATTTCATTCATGGGCGACTTGCCGTATTCGATAAATAATAAACCAAGCTCTGAGGCTAATAAACCGGCTCCCGTACAGCCGGCGCCGGTAGTTGTCCAGCAGACACCGCCGCCGCCTCCGCCGACACCGACAATTACGCCGACGCAGGCAGCTTCCGTCCCGGCGGTGCCGCTCAAGGAGAACAAATCGCTGGCTTCAAAGATCACGATGAATCCGCCGGACAGGATCTCTACGCTGGATCCCAGCATTACTTTCAGCGGCAGCGTCGACCCCGATATTTCGGAAGTGGACATCGATCAGATCAGGGCTGAGATCAGACAGGACAAGACCTTCGAGCAGGCCATCGCGCTTACGCCGGGGAGGAACGTCAAGATAGTCAGGATCGTGGACGGCGCTGGAGATGAGGCAACAATGGAAAGGAAGCTCGTCAGGTTCTATCTGCCTTCGGACGTTCCGTTGGACGAGGGCAACCAGAGGGACATAAGATATAAGGTGATATTCACGGAACTTTACAGCTATCTCGGAAAGAACTATACGATGGACAAAAAGATATCCAGGGAGATACTTGCCCTTGTCATAGCAAAAGCCAAGAAGCTCGACATTTCAGCACCCAGTGCGCAGGTGGCAACGGACGTGAGCGCCACATACTGGTCGGCGTCGTTGATCAACGCGGCATTGAAGAACGGGATCATGTCATTGTACAACAACGGCGAATTCAAACCCGACAAGATAGTGACGATAGCGGAACTTGTCCATATAATGTCCAAGGCGACCGGATACGAGATGAAATTCCCCGCATGGAAAGCGTTGAACGGCGATGCCACCATGTCCGACCTGATCGATACCATCTACAGTTCCGGAATGATGAACGACGTGGAAAGCGAGTACAGGGATTTCCTCGGCGTACCTAGGACATAATCCGGTGGCTTTGGCATCGTTTTCTGTTATAATCAGGAAGTTTTAGGAGGTGTTCTTAATGGTCAATTGGGAAGACATAAAAGGGAAGCTGGGGGAATTCGGCGGTAAGGCAAAACAGGCATTTTCAACGGCGGCCGACAAGACGCAGAAAGGGGCGCGGACCGCTTCATTAAAGGTTAAGATCGTGATGGAAGAGAACAAGATAGCAAAGGCGATGGGAGAACTTGGCAAGAAAGTTTACGAACTCATCGAGAAATCCGAGGATAACATACCGGGCAACTCTCAGGTAAAAGAGATCGTGAAGGTCATTAAAGCGTCGAAGAAATCCATAGCCGACATAAACACTGAGATAAATAACACAAAGTAGTCACTCAAGTTCGATGACTTCGGGCGTAGCTCCTTCAAGGAAAGGTTTCCAGGGGTCTACCCTGCACCAGCCCTCATATTCGTATTTTCCCAGGAAAACCAGATCGTAGAAGATCTTGAAACGGAACCATTTTTTGTCGGTCGAAATTCCCGTCAGCGTTACGTCGATAGGAAAATTGAAAGCCGCTTCCGATTCAAGACTGGGGATCTTTAGGAGCCCGTAAACTTTTATATCCTGCGGATAGAACTCAAATCTTGTGGCGGCATGGCATGCGGACGCGGCGTATATATATAATGTAAGGAGAAAGGCCGATATAAGAGCTTTTTTCATCCAGCCAATTATAACATAAATTGTAAAATCCTATAGTTCTAGTATACTTATTTTATGTCAACTATCGCAGAAAACCTCGGTAGCGTCAGATCTAAGATCGAAAAAGCCGCTCTGCGGGCGGGAACAGACCCAAAGCTCATAAAACTTGTGGCTGCCACGAAAGACGTTCCCATCGAACTTATCGAAGAAGCCATAGCTGCCGGACTCACCGATATCGGCGAGAACAGGGTCCAGGAGGCTCAGGTCCAGTACGCGGCCCTGAAAAAATATCCGCTCACCTGGCACATGATCGGACACCTGCAGACGAACAAAGTGAAGCCCGCGCTCGAAATCTTCTCTGTGATCCAATCTGTTGACAGCGAAAAACTGGCGCGCGAAATATCGAATAAGGCCGCCGCTCCCATCGAGGTGTTTATCGAGGTCAACACATCTGGCGAGGAAAGCAAGTTCGGGATCGATCCCGGCAAAGCAGTTGATCTAGCCAGAGCGGTTTCCGGTCTGCCGAACCTGAAATTGACCGGCTTGATGACCATTGGCCCGAACTCGACCGAAATATCCGATGTCAGGAAAAGCTTCAGGATGCTGAAAATCATCTTCGAGGAAATAAAAGCCTTGAATTTGCCTTCAGTTGAGCTAAAATACTTATCGATGGGCATGTCGGGTGACTTTGAGACTGCCATCAAAGAAGGTTCAAATGTCGTCCGGATAGGCCGGGCGATCTTCGGCATAGAGCATAAACATGTTTGATCAAAGGAGATGATCCGGATGGTAGAAAGCTTATTGAAAAGGGCAAAGGCATTCATCGGTCTGGAGGACGACGACGGTTCGGTGCAGGAGATATCCAGGGAAGAGATCAACGTTGAGACGGCGCTGCGGCCGAAAAAAACAAAGAATTCCACTCCTTCCGAGTACGAGATATTCATATACGAGCCGAAAGTTTATGAGGATTCCCTGCAGATATCCACTCAGCTGCGGGCGGGCAGTCCGGTCGTCATAAACCTTAAGCATCTGGACCCTAACGAAGGCACAAGGCTTATCGATTTCGTGTGCGGCACCGCATATGCCATCGACGGGCACATGATCAAGATAGGAGAATCCATATTCCTGTTCACCTCGAACAACATAATCATCTCCGATGTCGAGGAAAGAGCGGGCATAGAGGAAAGCGTTACCTCGGAAAGTAATACTCTATTTTCCAGAAGATAGGATCATCCATGAAACTGGGTTTTATCGGCTCGGGCCGTATGGCCGAAGCCATCATTTACGGCCTTACTTCAAAACGGGCGATCGCGAAAAAGAACATCATCCTTTCCGATAAGGACCCCGCGAGGCTGAAGCACGTTTCAAAAAAATACAACGTCAAGGCGGCGGCCGACAATAATTCCGTGGCCATTGAGGCGGACGTCGTCATTCTCGCGGTTAAACCGCAGTTCATGGCGCAGGTCCTTTCGCAGGCGGGCAGCAGCTTCCGGCCCGGCCAGCTTGTCATATCCATCGCCGCCGGGATCACCTTGAAGAACCTTGAAAAGAACATGCCGCGCGTGAAGGTCATAAGGGTCATGCCGAATAATCCATGCCTTGTTGGCGAGGGGGTCACAGCCATCTGCCCTGGAAAACTGGCAGGCGAGGCGGACATCAAGATCGCGGAAAAAATATTCTCGTCGGTGGGCGAGACTTTCAGGATCGAGGAAAAATATATGAACGCGGTCACGGCGCTTTCTGCCAGCGGGCCGGCTTTCATATACGAAGTGGTCATCGCGCTCATGGACGGCGGAGTTGAAGCGGGACTGCCGAAGGAGCTGGCGAAGAAACTGGCCGAGAGGACCATCATTGGATCCATCATGACGGTCATAAGGACAGGGAAGCATCCCGAAGAGCTGAAGAACATGGTGACGTCTCCAGGCGGTACGACGCTTGCGGGGCTCCGCGTAATGGATGAGCACAATTTCAAGTCGATACTCAAGAAAGCGGTCGTAAGGGCTGCTGCCAGGGCAAAAGAGATCAGCGAGGAGTTCGAAAAGTAGTCATGAAGCAGCTGCTGCTTACAGCGATAAACCTGGTGTTCGACGTGACATACATACTTATCGTTGCAAGGGCGTTCCTGACATATCTTCCTCACAACAAGCTGCATCCGCTGATAAAGCCGTTATATAACTCGACGGAGCCGTTCCTTTCCGTCATAAGGAAGGGACTGCCGCCCAATAAAATTGGCATCGATGCTTCGCCTTTTATCGCTTTGCTGTTGCTTTACCTTGTCCAGCAGTTGCTGTTGATGATCCTGGCATCCATATAGCTTGCACTAAACGCCTCAATAGATAAGGAAGTGGAATGTGGACAGAACTCAGATAAAAATACCCGAATCAGTTGTAAAAAAATATCTCGAAGCCAGGGAAGGCAAAAAGATAACGATCATCAAATATGAAAAACTCGGCTCAGGGTGGCATGGAACGGGATATAAGATTAAATTTCAAATTGAAAGTGCAAAAGGGAAAATCAGGGAGATCGTCATCCGGACCCTGATGCCTGAGGGATTTTCGCACGATTTCGTCTCCGACAGGGCTAAAGTGTTCGTGACCCAGCATGAAATGGCGCAGCACATTCCGGGACATGTCCGTTCCTACGACGTTTCCGGATACACGAAAGGCGGAAAGCTTATTTCCATCGGCGATGCCGTCGAGTTCTTCCAGGCCGTGGAGGTGGCATACGGCAGATCCTATTCCGAAGATTTCCAGAGGATAAAAGAGAGCGGAAAACTTGAGAAGGGTGACATTGAAAAAGCAAAACAGTTGTCCGATTATCTGGTCGACCTTCATTCGACCAAGTTCAAAGGGTCGGCGGAAGCGTCGAAGTCCCTGCGCAGAAGACACAGCCGCGACGCTCTCGGACACGGCGAGATGATGATCGGCGTCATCGACACGTATCCCGACGACTTCAAATTCATCACGAAACAGGGGCTCACAGACCTCATCTGCAAGGCCGCCGCTTTCAGGGAAAAAATAAAGGACGTTCCATTCACTCCCTGCAGGATGCACGGGGATTTCCATCCGGGCAACATCATATTCAAAGGAAAAAAGATCGCGCTGCTTGACGCGTCGCGCGAAGAATTCGGCGATCCCGCTGACGACGTTACGACCATGGCCATCAATTACATCTGGTTCGCCGTCATGCAGAACGGCTCCTTCGGCGGGCCTTTTGCCGATCTGTTCAACGCTTTCTGGGACGGTTATTTCTGGAAAGTGGACGGAAGCCACATCCTGAGAACGGCCGGCATTTATTTCGCTTTCAGGGGAGTGGTGGTGGCGCATCCCGTTTTTTATCAGGCGCAAAGCGATGAAGTGAGGAAGAAAATGGTCAACTTCATGAGTAACGTTCTCGGCGCGGACGCTTTCGATGTTTCAAAGATCAACGAATACCTGAGGTAGAGCATGACATTCGCGATATGGATAACCGGTCTTCCCGGCTGCGGCAAGAGCACGATAGCCCGGCATCTCCATAAGATGCTGGATAACACGGAATATCTGCGTCTGGACGAGATACGGAAAAAGTTCGTGAAGGATCCGAAGTTCACGGACGAAGAACGTGAAATGGTGTACGCCAAATTCATCGATGAAGGCGTGAAGCAGACAGGCCTGGGGAAGAACGTCATATATGACGCGACCGCGCATAAGCTGGCCTGGCGCAGGGAGGCGAGGTCGAAGATCAGCGATTTTCTCGAGGTTTACGTAAGGTGTCCTCTTGGAGACTGCATAAAAAGAGAAACGGAGCGCAACGACGGACTTGTCCAGGCGGAACTCTACAGGAAATCGCTTGAGCGCAAGAACACAGGAAAGCAATTTGATGGACTGGGAAAGGTCGTGGGGATAGACGTTGAGTACGAAGAGGAACCGCGGGCGGAATTGATCATAAATTCTAACAGGGTCGGGCCGGAGGAGGCGGCGAGGGTCATTCTCAATGAAATAAAAAAGAGAGGGTGGAAATGAAAATGGAAAAATTCGAGGAATTCAGTCTGGCAGGAAAAGCGCTTTTCACGGCGGGTCTCATAGATTCCCGCAGCGGGAACATGAGCATTAGGAGCGGGGACAGGATATTCATCACAAAACAGGACGCCATGCTGGCGAACCTTACCGAGGCGGACATTATCGAAGTGCCGCTCGAGGGAGGAAGCGAGCCGCTCGCGGCCAGGGAGCTTCCGGTTCACAGGGCCATTTACAAGGAAACGAATTTCAACGCGGTCATACACGCGCAGCCGCCGTATGGCCTCGCGCTTTCCGTGAGCACCGAGAACAAGATAATGCCTCAGGACGCAAAGGGGCAGATAGTCCTCAAATCGATCCCTGTGGTCCGGGCAAAAGCCATCATGCCCGGCAGGGAACAGATCGGCGCGGATGAGCTGACAAAATACCTGCCGCCGATATACAAATCCGGATACATGGTCTCGCTCGTGAAGGAATACGGCAGCTTCGCGGTAGGCGCATCGCTGCTTGACGCTCTGCAATACACCACCTGCCTTGAAGTCTCATGCAAGATCTCCGCGTTGGCGAAGATGCTTTCATCTGGCGGAGAAAGACAGCAGAGAAGATCGGATCAGCCGCCGGTAAGAAGGACCGCTATCCCGCCGGGAATTGGCGTCATGGACAGGTCCAGAGGAAGCAGGAGGGGGTTCGGCAGGTGAACCATGGAGATCAGCGACCTAATATCTAAGATAAAACGGTTCAATCCCGAGGCCGACACCGCGATCGTGGAAAAGGCTTATGAGTTCGCGAAGCAGCGCCACGAAGGACAGAAAAGGCTTTCAGGAGATCCCTACATAACTCATCCGCTCGCAGTGGCGGACATACTCGCCGACCTGGAACAGGATCCGAAAACCATCGCCGCATCGCTTCTTCACGACCTCATCGAGGACGCGAAGGTGCAGAAGAGCGAGATAGCGCAGAACTTTGGCGATGAAGTTGCTTATCTTGTCGAGGGCGTTACAAAGCTCGGCCAGATAGTTTTCGAGTTAAGAGAGGTCCGTCAGGCGGAGAATTTCAGGAAAATGCTCCTGGCGATGGGCGAGGACATCCGGGTCATCATCATCAAGCTTGCCGACCGGCTCCACAACATGCAGACCCTCCAATACATTCCCAAGGAAAAGCAGATAGAAACCTCCATCGAGACAAGGGAGATATTCGCGCCGCTGGCCCACAGGATCGGCATATGGAGGATAAAATGGGAACTGGAGGACCTTGCTTTCAGGTATCTTGAGCCCGACAAGTACGAGGAGATCAGGAAAAAGATCGCCTCCAGGAGAGCTGAAAGGGAGGACCGGATAAATGATTTCATAGCAAAGATCAAGGATATCCTGGCGAAGGTCGACATAAAGGCGGAGATAAACGGCAGGCCGAAACATTTTTACAGCATCTACCGCAAGATGGTGGAACAGAACCTGGAATTTGAGGACCTGTATGATCTTCTGGCCATCAGGATCATCGTCGGGACCGTCAGGGATTGTTACGCGACGCTTGGACTGGTCCACGCGGCGTGGAAGCCGATACCCGGCAGGTTCACAGATTACATCGCCATGCCGAAGCTCAACGGGTACCAGTCTCTGCACACCACCGTCATAGGCGAGGGCGGATATCCCGTCGAGGTCCAGATAAGGACCGAGGAAATGCATAAGGTGGCGGAGTACGGAGTGGCGGCCCACTGGAGATACAAGGAGGGCGGAAAGCCGAGCATGCTTGACCAGAAAATGGAATGGCTGCGCTCCATACTTGACTGGCAGAAGGACCTCTCCAACGCGAAGGATTTCATGGAGAGCCTTAAGATCGACCTGTTCACCGACGAGGTGTTCGTTTTCACGCCGAAAGGCGCTGTCCGCGCTCTGCCGGTAGCTTCCACTGCCGTGGATTTCGCATACGCCATCCACACCGAAGTGGGCCACAGGTGCACGGGAGCGAAAGTGAACGGGAAGATAGTGCCGCTTGATTACGTGCTGAAGAACGGAGACATCGCGGAGATCATAACCGGCAAGGCGGACGATCCCAGCATTGACTGGCTGAATTTCGTAAAGACATCTTCGGCGAAAGCGAAGATAAAATCGTTCTTCAAGAAACAGAAGAGCGAGGCGAACCTCGAAAGGGGAAGGAGCCTGCTGAACGAAGAGCTCAAGAAGCTGATGATAGAGCCGTCCCAGATCGAAACAAGCGATGTGCTCGGGCCCGTGCTGAATGAACTCAACGTCACATCCCAGAACGATCTGCTCATACAGATCGGCTACGGGGAGATATCGCCTTATGTCGCCGCGAAAAAAATGAGAGCGCAGTGGGAGAAGCACCACGGCGTTGCGCCGATGGAAGAAGAGATGATCACGCCCCTTCTCACGCCAAGGAAAAAAGAAAAGACAAGGCTTGGCGTGCAGGTGGCGGGGACAACGAACGTACTGACCAGGTTCTCAAGATGCTGCAGGCCGATACCCGGCGAGGAGATCGTGGGTTTCGTCACGAAAGGCAAGGGAGTTACGGTGCACCGCAGAGATTGCCCCAACGTGGCGAAAACAAGCGACGTGAAGGGAAGATTCGTGAAAGTAGAATGGAATCCCGCTCCGGACCAGACTTTTCCTGTGGAGATAGAGGTGGAGGCGTTCGACAGGGTGGGGGTCCTTCATGACATACTCGAAAAGATCGCGGAGATAAAGGTGAACGTGAACGCCGCCAACATAAAAACAAAAAGAGGAAGCTCGGCCATACTGAAGCTGATAGTCGACGTAAAGAACGTGGACCACCTTTCGGCGGTCCTGAGAGCCGTCCGGTCGGTTTCGGACGTTTACAATGTCACTCGCAAGAACTTTTAAGGAAACGGTCGCCGGATTCTGATATAATGCAGATACGGTGGTGAAATCAATTGGATATATCAAGGAAGGTCCTTTTGGGCGCTGTTGCCAGCGAAAGGATACCGAACGCATATTTATTCATCGGCGCGGACTCTGCAGGCATTACTGGATGAAGCTTTATTCCTTGCCGACGCGCTGAACTGCAAGAGCCCGGACCTCATCGTTCTTTCCGGCTCCGGAAAGAGCATCAAGATAGATGAGATAAGGCAGATATCTTCGTTCGTCAAATACGGTCCCGCGCAGTGCAAGTGGAAGCTGATAATAGTCCCGGACGCCGATATTATGACGGAAGAAGCCTCCAACAGTTTTTTGAAAACGCTCGAGGAGCCGCTCGATCATGTTCTTTTCGTGCTTACGACAACCAGACAATCCAAGATTTTGAAGACCATCGCATCCAGATGCCAGAGCGTGCTTTTTTCGAACGAAAAGAGGGCGTCCAGCGAAGCCGCCGATAAGCTTGCCGATATCCTGCTTAATATCAAAGATCATGATATCCCCGATCTGCTTGCCGTATCGGACGAATTGAGCGCGGATCCGGACGTGGACGGAGTATTGAACGCGGCTCTTTACTCTTACAGGGAAAAGATCGGGAACGCGCCTCACAGCAAACTGTCCGAGGTTAAAGAAGTTTTCAGCGCGATAAGGTCGCTCGAAAGAAGAGGCAACAAGAAACTCACTCTCGATAACATGTTCCTTTCTTTGAAGGAGGTCGCGAACAATTAAGAACCTTGCAATTAAATTAAGGAAGTTCGGCCGTGTATGCCCCATAGCGGGATACAAGGAAGAGGCCATCAAAATAGGCGCCAGGGTCGTCGTCGAGACGGACAGGGGGCTGGAGGCGGGACAGATCATCTCTTTCATGAGAGGATTCCCGAAAGGGCTTACCTGCGACGTTCGCCTGCGGAAAGTGGTCCGCTATGCGAATGCCGACGACATGCGCCACATAGAAAGCCTGGACGCGCTGGAGGAAAAGGCGATGAAGGTCGGCATGCAGAAGGCGCGCGAACACGAGATCCCCATAAAGATCATAAACGTCGAATACCTTTTCGACGAGAAAAAAGTCCACTTCTATTACCGGATAACTCATCAGAAAAAAGCTCTCAATACGAAGGAACTGGCGAAAGACCTTGCGACAACGCTTAACGCAAAGGTGGACCTTCACCTTGTAAGCCCGCGCGACGAGGCGAAGATCATCGGCGGACTTGGCCCGTGCGGGCGGCCGCTCTGCTGCGTCGCGTGGCTGGACAAGCCGAGACACGTGGCGGTAAAGGCGCTCAAGGAAAAAGGGATATCGATAAGCCCGACGAAAACTTCCGGGATCTGCGGCAGGCTGATGTGCTGCCTGCAGTATGAGGACGAGGATAAAAAATGAGCTGCGTATTCTGCAAGATAGCGTCGAAGGAGATAAAGAGCTCGTTCGTTCACGAATCGGCTAATGTTTTTGCCTTTGACGACAGCTCGCCCCAGGCGCCTGTTCACGTCTTGGTCATACCGAAGGCGCACATGACGCGCATCGAAGAGCTGGACGCCATCCTGCCGGAGATGTTCGCGGCAGTCAGGAAAGTGGCTGAACTGAAAGGGATCGACGGAACTGGTTTCAGGACCGTAATGAACAAAGGGAAGAACGCCGGGCAGGCTGTGGACCATCTGCACTTCCATGTACTGGGAGGCAGAGCGCTTCACTGGCCGCCGGGCTGATCTGCCGCTTACAGCGGAGGTACATATTAGAAGGAGGAGATAACATGGCAGAAGTCGAGAAAAGAAAAGACGAGTCCATAGATAAGGTGTTGAGAAAGTTCAAGATGAAGCTGAGAAGAGAGGGCACGCTGGACGAACTGAAGAAAAGGGAATACTACGAAAAACCCAGCGAAATAAGAAGACACGATATGGAGAAAGCGAAAAGAAAAGAAGCAAGGAGACGGCAAGAAGATTTTTGAAGACCCTGGACAAATACGTGTTCTTTGAACTGCTGCCGCCGTTCATGTTCGGCATCATAGGGTTCATTTTGATAATGATAACCGATCTGTTGTTCACGTATACGGACCTTATAATAAACAAAGGAGTGCCGCTTATGGTGGTGCTTCGCCTTCTCATATTCAAGCTTCCCGCCATAATGGTGCTGACATTCCCCGTGTCAATGGTGTTCGCCACATCCATGGCGCTCTCAAGGATGTCAAAGGACAGCGAGGTGGTGGCTCTGCGCACCAGCGGCATAAGCCTTCTCAGGATAAGCCTCCCCATAATAATCATGGCCGCCGGGGTGAGCCTGCTGTGTTATTTCACCAACGAATATCTGGTGCCTTGGTCAAATCACACTTCCGAGAACATCATAAGACAGATGATACTGAAACAGCCGCTGCCGGAAATAAAGGAGAACGTTTTCTTCCACGACTCAAGCAACCGTTTCTTTTATATCCGCAGGGTCAACACCAAGGACAACACCCTTGAGGACGTGCTGATATACGAAGTGGGCGAAGGCGTTTTCCCAAGAGTGATATCCGCGAAGACCGCGACGTACAACGGGGAGACGTGGACGCTGAAGGACGGCCTCATTCACAGATACGATGAGACCGGAAAATTCTCATACGAGGCGAATTTTGACGAGATGGACCTGGTGGTAAACGAGAACATAATAAATTTCACGGACCAGAAAACATCGTACGAAATGAACAGCAAGGAGCTTTCCGGCATTGTCACCATGTTGAAGCGCGGCGGCGTTGACGCGAAAGCGCTCCTGACAGACCTTTACATGAAAATATCCGTTCCCGTGGCGTGCCTGGTCTTCGCTCTGCTGGGCATACCGTTCAGCCTTCCGGCCGCGCGCTCCGGCAGGGCTTTCGGCGTCGTGTTCTGCGTCGCTCTGATATTCACTTTCTACGTGGTTGCTTCCGTTTTCAGGTCCTTCGGGCACGGCGGGCTCATAGCTCCGATACTCGCCGCCTGGCTCCCTAACCTGTTCTTCGGTTTTCTAGGATCCGCTCTGATAATAAAGGAGAACTATTTCGCATGATAAGCCCGAACGCCGACGCGCTGAAAAAAGAAATGAAGAGGCACGGCACGAACCCGCTTCTGCTTTTCGGCGCCGGCCATGAACTTCTCATCGCGGGGCATTTCAAGGAAGCCAGGGTAAAGTTCAGGCTTGCGCTCCTTTACGATCCGCGGCTCGCTTCCAAAGTGGCGCTGTGTTTTGAGAGCATCCTCGATGATGATCCCCAGAACGTCAACGCGCGGCTTTCAATGGCGGACCTGCATCTTTATCTTGGAGAGGTGGAAGGCGCGATAAGCGAGCTGGAGGAGATACTTGATATCGCACCTGAAAGGAGCGACGTCTACAACATCCTGGGCAAGCTTTACCTGAAACAATCGGATACCGACAGCGCAATAACCGTCATAGAGTCCGCCTTCAAGTCCGGCATAAAAGATACCGGCCTTGTGGAGATGCTTGGCGGCGCTTACATGGAAAAAGGCCGGATCGAGGACGCCATATCGCTTTACAAAGGTCTGGTCGCCCAGGACCTGGCCAACAAGAACTATCTTCGGGTGCTGGGCGAGCTGGAAGGAAGGGTCAGCCGTTTTGACGAGGCGGCCGACAGTTTCTATTCCATGCTCTCCTCCGATACTACCATGGCGCCGGAGGTCATGCGCAAGCTTGAGGACCTGAAGATGAAGGATCCTTCTTCGCTTCACGTTAAAGAAGTTCTGGCCGAAGTTTACGTGAGAGCGGTAAAACCCGTCCTTGCTGTGGCGGAACTGGAAGACATCCTTAACATCGACCCCTCAAAGCTCGATGAGGTCATAACCAAATACAAAAGCATACTTGATAAATATCCTGATGAACCGAACACGCTGAAGGCTCTGGCAAAGGCGCTGGCGAAAAAGGAACAGTTCAGCGAGGCGGTGGATGAGTACAGGAAGCTGATGAGATACAGCGATGAATATGCCGATGACGCCATCGAAGGTTTCCGCGACATACTCGTCAGGTTCCCCGGGCAGCTTCACGCCCACGAATCTCTCGGCGACGCCTATCTCAAGGTGGGCCGCCTGGAGGATGCTCTACTCGAATACCTTGATGTCATGAGGCTGAACAACGGCGCGGCCAGGTCCGTCATAGAAAAATGCAGGAAAATATCAAAAGAAGATCCCAACATGCTGCTGGTCCATCAGGTCCTGGGTCAGGCTTATATATTGGCAGGCGACGGAACAAATGCCATCGCGGAAGCCGAGTTCATGATATATCTGGACAAGAACAATTCCGCCGCGCACCAGATAATGGGAGATGCCTACCTGAAGATGGGTAATCCCGTCAAAGCGCAGGGATGCTTCATTTCCGCTCTGAAGCTGGATCCGTACAGCACCGCGATACACGGCAGGTACGCTCAGGCGAGCATCGCGGTGCTCAAGAACGACATCGAGAACCTGAAGAAAAGGGTGGATGAGGACCCGTGGCGGCTGGGCACTCACCTTGACATAGCGAAGCTTTACCTTATGATCCAGGATTTTGACAAGGGCATAAAGGAGCTGCAGACCGCCGTAAAGGATGCAGGCAGAGCGCCTTTCGCGTACAACCTGCTCGGGCTGACTTTCGTTGAGCTAGGAAGGTTCGACCTGGCGGCCACGCAGTTCGAACGGGCGCTCGATGTCATGCCTAAGGAGCTGAACGATGTTTCAAAGACAGTGCGCTTCAATCTCGGGGCGGCCCATGAAGCGATGGGGAATATTCCCGCGGCGGTCGCTGAATATGAGACCGTTCTTGCGGAAGACGTCGATTTCCCGGGTCTTCAGTCGCGCACGAGGAACATCGCCGGAATAAATCCCGAGTTGCAGAGGAACAAGCTTATCGCCGCCGTCATCGAGAAATTCTCCGAACGCGGCCTGATGGGAATGTGGGGACCGGACCTGCGGCATACCCAGGAGAGCGGCGACATTCTGAACATGTCATTCGGACAGGAGCACAACAACGGCGGGTTCGAGCATTTCATAAAGGGACGCGCAAAAGGCGCCATGGAGGAATTTTCTCTGGCCGTGCAGCTGGACCCGAAGTTCTTCGCTGCCCTGAACAACCTTTCCGTGATACTCATGAAGGAAGGACACATTGAGCAGGCTCAGACGAGGCTCGCGAACGCGCTCACTATCGACCCGGGGAACGCCGTAATGCACAACAACATGGGCATCTGCTATTACCTTAACAACGACATAATATCCGCGGCTGCGGAATTCGGCAAGGCTCTTGAATGCGACCCCAGCCTTTCCGCGGCGTACATAAATCTGGGCGACATGATGTACCTTAAAGGATCGGCCAAGGAAGCGATATCAAGCTGGGAAAAACTGAAGGTCAACGACACTCTCACTCCCATCGCGCTGAGACGGCTCGCATATAAAACAGTCAAGATCTGACAAGTGGCGAGAAAACTTGCCCTCTTCTTTTTATTTTCCGCGTCAATGCTTGTATCCGTCTATTGCGAAGATGTACCCGTCAACATAAAAGCGGATAATCTCAAGTTCGACCAGGAAGCGGGCGTCATAACTGCTTCCGGGAGCGTGGAGATACGTTTCGAGGGATTGACCATATATTCCGATTCAGCCAGACTGGATACCGCCGCGAACCTCGCCACCGCGGAAGGCCACGTCAGGGTAAAGCATGCGGATTACGACATCACCTCGGAGCTTATAACTTATGATATGTCGGCCGAGTCATCGGTGGTCTTCAAGCTGAGAACGGTATTCTATCCATCAGACATCAATGCCAACCTATACGTATCCGCCGAAAAGCTGAGGGACCTTCCCGACGTGAAAATGGGGGAGAACGGTTCCATCACCACCTGCGATTACGCGAACCCGCATTACCACATAAATGCCAGATGGTTCGACTATTACCCGGACGATAAACTGGTGGGATACTGGGTCATCCTTTACGTGGGCAGCGTCCCGACGCCCTTCATAACGCCGTATTACATTTACAACATAAAGAAAAAAAGGAGCCCGTATAATTTCGTGTTCGGATATAACGATGTGGAAGGAAGGTTCCTGAAGACGTCTTTCGATTATTTCATCAACAACAGCGCGAACGGTCTTTTCTATTTTGACACCACGTCCATAAAGGGGCCGGGATACGGAGTCCAGCATGACTACGTTCTGAACAAGGAAAATTCTGGAACTCTGTACCTGTACGGAATGCAGGAGCAGGATACCCACCTTAACGATTACGTGGTGAAGCTAAATCACAACGTACAGCTTGACCAGTTCTCAAAGTTGACGCTCATCCGCGATACTGCGTTCATCTATCAGGTCCCGTCGGGCAGGATATACAATAACGATGCGACCGTTTCTTACTCAAGGGATACCGGCGAGGACAAACTGACTTCAAACTACAGCGTGTCTAACAACATGATAACTTTCCTCAACACCGAAGCGTTCAACATAAACAACAGCTACAAGAACATGAACACCTCTTTCGCCTGGGATTCCAGCAAGAGCCTTCAGGGGCAGTTATGGAAAAGCTCGCACGACTCTTTTCATCACGACCAGTCGGTATATACCGACGACCTGAAACTGTCGATCGACGCGAATTACACCAGCTACGTTTCCGGCGACGGCTACGCCGCCGACGAAAAACTGGAACCGACGGTGAACCTTACGTACAAGGGCCCTTTTTATATGGCCAGGCTTACAGAGAGCTGGTATGTGGACTATGACGGGGACAGGTATCAGGGCGACAACAATTACGAATATCTTGAAAAGCTTCCCGAAGCGAGCGTTGCTTTCAATACCTTCGACATGAGATATTTCAACCTGAACCTGACGCTGGGGGCCGCGAGATATCACGAAGCGAAATACGTGCCGGAATTCGACAGGATGAGGAACATCACGTCGAACGAGTATTCGTTCAAATCGTATTTCTCAAGGTCGGACCTGCTCGGCTGCGGCACGACCCTTCGGAGCGGCATAGGCTATGATCAATATCAATACGAGCTGGGCGATGAATGGTTCCAGTACCGTGAGTTGCTCAACATGCAGACGGACCTGTGGGGATTCTTCAGCAACAACGCGGACTGGGGACGGGCAAGAGTGGACGGAAACACGCCGTTCTTTTTCGAGAGCCTTGGCAGCGAATATAATTACATAAAGGACACGATCACGCTTTATTATTCGAACATAGTAACGCAGCACATTTCCGGCGGCTACAATTACATGAACAGCACTTACGACGACGTTCTTACCGACGTATCTTTGAATCTGAACCCGGTCCTCAGGCTGAACGCTTCCACCGGCTGGAGCATAGAGAATCAGAGATACAGGGACCTTGTAGGCTCGGCCACGCTGACTCCTTTCCCCGGGTTTGTCAACACGGGCAGCCTGGTCTATGATATGAACGTGGGAAGCCTGCTTTCGGCGAACAGCGTAGAGGACCTTGTGATAGGCGATACGTGGGAGAACAGGTTCCATTTCAAGATGGAGCATTCATATGATTTCTACAGCGGACAATACCGATTAATGAACATCGCGGTGGTCAAGGACCTTCACTGCTGGGAAGCGACGTTCTCGTACAGCGATTACCTGAAGGAGTGGCGGTTCAGCCTGTCACTGAAAGCGTTCCCGAGCTACCCAATATCTTATGTGGCCGGCGCCGCGGGGAATTATTTCAACAGCTTCATGGACAACATGCACTTTGACCAGGAATCGCCGCAGAGGTACTGATGAAATTTAAAATGAAAAATGCAATATGTAAAATTTCAATGCAGAATTCAAAACCCTTGAATTTAAAGTTGTATATTTTCACTTTTCACCTTTCACTTTTAATTTTGTTGTGCGGCTGCGCGAAGGTCGTTACGCCGGAATTCCAGCCCGGCAAAACGATAACGATCAACGTTAATTTCATGAGCGCCCTCGATACGATCAATAACAAATATTACATAATATTCAACAAGAACGCCGCGCCGCAGATACCTTTTGATCCGAACCAGTTCGTTGAGCCCGGCGAGATCGCTCAGCAGCCCAATATCGATTATTACGGCCAGATCTACCCGACATGGATGGACTATATCGTGCTTGACGGTAACACTTTCTACCTGGTGGCGCCTCCATATACGTCGGAAGCGATCCCCACCCGGGAAGCGCTCGCCACGATAAACGGGCCCTATTCCAACAGCTTTATGCTTACCCTGGACCTGAGCAGGCTGGGGAATTTCGTCGATTCTGACAGGCTGAACTTCGATATCCTCTCTGTTGACAAAACCGCCAAAATAGTTGAAGATAATCTGTCCTTGGATAACAGATCGCCTTCTTCCTATTATGTCTTCACAATAACGAATTCGGTGGTGACCGGCAGCGATGAAACCATGTCGACCACCGCGGAGGCCTGGGATATCGGAACATGGAGGGTAATGGTGCAGTGATCGAGATCGTTCTGTCAATTCTGTCAGGATGCCTGTTGATCCTGATATTCCCCAAAATAGGATATTTTTGGCTGGCATACGTTGCTTTGGCGCCGCTTTTGATAGCCGTCAGGAGGACCAGGTCGCCGCTTTTCGCAGCTTTTTGCGGTTTTATTTGCGGCGCGATATTTCTGGGCGGGGCGCTTTTCTGGCTGAACACGCTTTCCAAATGGGCGGGCCCTTGGGTTAACCTTGCCTGGGTGGTGCTCACGATCTTCCAGGCTTTTTTCATCGCCGGTTTTGCGGCGGCGTTCAAATATTCCCTGAATAAGTATCGCAATTACGGCATCATCGCGGCTCCGCTTCTCTGGGCCGCGTTCGAATGGTTAAGGTCTCTCGGACCCTACGGCGTTACCGGCGGAGATCTTTCGTACTCCCAGGCCGGCGTACTTCCCGTCCTGCAGGTCGCGTTCATATTCGGTTCCTACGGCATTTCTTTTCTTGTTGTCCTTGTGAACGAAGCGCTCGCCGAATTAACGGAGAAAAAATGGGTCCCGCTGGTATCCGCGTTGATAGTGCTCGTTATCGCCGTTTCTTTCGGCTTCTACAGAGCGAACTCGTACAGGGATTCCGGAAAAGCGATAAAAGTGGCGGTCATTCAGGCGAATATCGATCAGGACGTGAAGCTGGATTTCGGCCTCTACTACGAGATAGCGAACGTGCACATGAACATGAGCCGGGTTGCCGCGCTGGACAAGCCCGACATTATCATCTGGCCGGAAACCGCGGTAACCACGTATCTCTTTGAGACAAGGACTTTGCTCGGCGAAATGAAGCAGATGATAAAGGAAAGCAAGTGCGTCTACCTCATAGGCACGCCTTACAGGGATAAAGAGAAGATCTACAACTCGGTTGTCGCGGTATCTGCAAAGGGCGACCTCATCGGGCGATATGACAAACAGAGGCTGGTGCCGTTCGGAGAATATCTGCCGCTGCGGCCGCTGTTCTACAGGCTCCTGGAGGAGAACCCTCTCTTCGCCGAGGATTACAATTCAGATCCCCATCCAAAGATATTGGATCTCGGCATCGCGAGGGCAGGGGTGGTCATTTGCTTCGAATCCACTCTGCCGTACATAGTCCGCAACAAGGTGAAGCAGGGAGCGCAGTTCCTTCTTGTTGCTACAAATGACGCGTGGTTCTTCGATTCTTCCGCGCTCTACCAGCATCTGGCGGCGGCCAGGTTAAGGGCGGTGGAGAGCAACATGTACGTGATACAGGCCGCCAACACGGGAATATCGGCGATAATAGACCCGACAGGCAGGATAGTTGAAATGGCCCCGGTGCAGAAGGCGGCCGTTCTTTCAGGAAAGATATACGTTCACTGAGCGGAGTTGTAAAGTATGTATCCGCCGACCCCTCCGATGACGATGTTCGGCAGCCACGCGCAGATAAGCGGCGATATCAGTTTCAATTCACCGAACGCCATGCTTACAAAGGTCAGAAGGTAATAACAGAAAACTATCAGCACTGAAAGCCCAAGACCTATCGAAGAAGAGCTTCTCTGAGGCGAAAGGCCGAGCGGTGCGCCGAGTATCACGAAGACAAGACACGAGAACGGTATCGCGCTCTTAAGATAATATTGTATCCACCAATCCACCGTATCTTCGCCCATTTTTTTCTTCAGATCGATGAACTTCCTCAGGTCCGCCATGTTCATCTCCTCCGGTTTCCTGTCGGTCATGAAGAAATCGGCTGGAGTGTATTTTATCGTCATATATTGTTCTTTGAATTTTATCAGGTGCTTGTATTCGCCCGTGTTCGAAAGCAGATAAATGATCCCGTTGGTAAAAAGCCAGGTATTCTTATCGCCTTCCCATTTTGCTTCTTTCGCGTTGATTATCTCGGAAAGCTTTCCGTCCGTGAATTCCTCCACCACAACGTCCTCCATCTTGTCCCCCTGGAGAGAGCCGGCAAAGTACATCCGCTTTAGCTCGTTCTCCTCCACTTCGGGGATAAGGACGTTCTTCTGAATCTTCGGGGTCCTGCTTACGCCTGTCTGGAGCATCAGGTCCGTGGCCGCAAGGTTGGATTTCGGAACCACCACTTCGTAGAAAAGGAGAGACACAAGGCTTACCGCCAGTCCGAAAATTATGACCGGAGCCATTATCCTGTACATGCTCAGGCCGCCGGCCTTGAACGCTACGATCTCGCTTGACGAAGAAAGCCTTCCGAAGGAAAGCAGAGCAGCCAAAAGCGTTGCCATGGGGAAAATATAAACGGCGGTTCCAGGAAGCCTGTAAAGGAAGATCTGA
Source organism: uncultured bacterium (assembly GCA_963727815.1). Taxonomy (GTDB): domain Bacteria; phylum Margulisbacteria; class WOR-1; order CAVSGV01; family CAVSGV01; genus CAVSGV01. Next base: position 571,452 of record CAVSGV010000003.1, on the reverse strand, counting down.
GCCGCCGAAAGAACGGGCATTCCGCGCACCACAACTGCCCTGACAAGATCGAAAAGGATCATGCTGGCGGAAAGAATGGCGGTGAAAGCGCCAAGCCCGAAAAGGAACGGGTCGAAGATATCTTTCATTATGTAGCGGTCAAGGGTTTTTATCATCAGAGCTTGAACTCTTCTCCCAGATAGAATTTTTTCGCCGTATCGTCCTCCGCTATCGTCCTGCTGTCGCCGGATATGAGGACCTTGCCCTTGTGTATTATGTAGGCGCGGTCCACTATCGCAAGGGTTTCCCTTACGTTGTGATCGGTTATGAGAACGCCGATGCCTTTTTTCTTGAGCAGCATTATTATCTTCTGAAGGTCGAAAACCGTCTTGGGGTCGACGCCGGTAAAGGGTTCGTCGAGCAGGAGGAACGAAGGATGCGTGGCGAGCGCCCTGGCAATTTCCACTCTGCGTATCTCGCCGCCGGAAAGCTCATAGCATTTTCTTTTCTTTAAATGGGATATGCCGAGTTCTTCCAGTATCGTGTCCAGGCTTTCCTTCCTGGCCATATCGGGCATGATCTCCCACAATATGAGAATGTTCTCTTCTACAGTGAGTTTCTTGAATATCGATTGCTCCTGCGGCAGGTAGCCGATCCCCCGCCTCGCCCGTATATGCATCGGGATCGAAGTGATCTCCTTATCGTCCAGGTAAACGTGCCCTGAATTCGGATGCACAAGACCGACCACCATGTAAAATGTTGTGGTCTTGCCCGCTCCGTTGGGGCCGAGAAGGCCGACAACTTCGCCCTGTTTTACGTCTATCGAGACTTCATCGACAACGCGTTTCCCGTGATATTCCTTTACAAGCTTATCGGTCTTTATGAACAGATTGAAAACCTCCTCACGAATTAGTGAATTTTATCAGTTCTTCCAGTTTTTTGAAAGCTTTGCCGCTTTCTATCGATTCTTTCGCGATATCAATGCCCTGACGCATGTCTTTCGCGATGCCCGCGAGGGCGAGGACCGCGGACGTGTTGAGAAGCACCACATCCCTTTTCGCGCCTTTATCAAGCCCCTTCAGGACGTCGTTAGTTATCTTTATGTTCTCATTGACAGTGCCGCCGACCAGCTCGTTCCTGCTCCACCTTTTCATTCCAAAATCTTTCGGTTCAATGTCATATGTTTTGACGACGCCGTCGTTCAGAGACGTGATCTTCGTCCTGTCGCATACGGAGATCTCATCAAGAAGGTCCCGGCCGAAAACTGCCATCACTTTATTTGAACCCAGATTCTGCAGGACAAGCGCAAGCAGGTCGGTCAGCTCTTCGCTGAATACGCCTATCAGCTGGTTCTTTGCTCCTGCAGGATTGGTCAGCGGTCCCAGGATATTGAATATGGTCCTTATGCCTATCTCTTTTCTTGAAGGTCCGGCGTATTTCATGGCGGGATGGAAGTTGGGCGCGTACATGAAACCGATCCCCACCTCTTCGATGGACCTTGCCACTTTTTCAGGCGGGACATCTATCTTAACTCCGATCGCTTCAAGGATATCCGCGCTGCCGCATTTGCTTGATGCCGACCGGTTCCCGTGTTTAGCTATCTTCGCGCCTGCAGCCGCGGCGACGATCGCCGAGATCGTGGAGATGTTAAAAGTGCCGGAAGAATCCCCGCCGGTCCCGCATGTATCGACAAGGTTGCCGACATTCGGGGATATCTTAATTGCGTGCTCCCTCATCTTCAGAGCGAAACCGGTTATCTCGTCCACAGTCTCGCCTTTCATGCGCAGGGCGGTGATGATGCAGGTTATCTGGGAAGGCGTAGCTTCGCCTTTCATTATCTCGTCCATTACGGAGGCGGCTTCGTCGCGCGCGAGGTCCTTTTTTTCGATGACTTTTTTTATCGCGTCTTTGATCAAATCAATTCCCTTTCGTTGAACAGCTGGAGCATACACCACTGGAACATGAGGAGCAAGAGCCGCCCTGCCCGTGTCCTTCATGGGCAAGCGTTCCGGCGATGCCGCCTATCAATGCCACACGGTTGAACTTTCTGATGGTCCTCGGGCTTTTGCAGGAAGGGCAGGAGGGTTGGACGGCGTCGTTCATACCTTTTTCTACTTCAAATATCTTTTCGCAGTCATTGCACTTGTAATCATAGAAAGCCATGTGATGATTATACCTTATTTTGCGTTGATGAGGGAAAGGGTTTTGTCAGAGGATCACTGAAAGCGGGCCTGACGTGATCTTCGGGCGTTCGCGCACCGAATCATTGTCGATCATTTTTTTAGTCTTTTCCCCATCCTTGCATATTATCTGGCAATCTTTTCCGCTGCCGAGCAACACTGCTTGATCAACTTTCAGTTCGTCCACAAGGAACCCCAGAAGCTCGGGGATCGTTGCTCCGGAGGGTTTGAGGACGCGGCTGTAAAGGACGGGATCTATCGTTCCGTCATTTGGCGGGAGCCAGTTCCTTATTACGCCTATTATCAAAGTGTCGCCGCGCATAGCCCAGAATGTATGCCTGTATCCTTTCATCTTATAAAGGATCTTCAATTCCTGTTTTTCGCTGTTGAAAACATATTCCTTGTCCGTATAATCGAACAGGCTTAACTTATCAAGTATCTGTTTATCGGAAACTTTTACGGTTCCCCAGCTAGCTCTTTCCGCATCCATGTCCAGTTCGATGGTTTCACCTCTTGATAACCTGTCGATAAGCTCTCTGGACCTGCCATCCTGTATCATCGCGCCTACGGTCCTTAATCCCAGAGGCATGTGGTGGCCGCTGCCCAGGTCCACCTCCGGGAATCCTATAAGATGCCTTGGATCGGAGATGGAGGTTTCAAGGAATTCAGCAAGATCGACGGGTTTTCCTTGATCCACAAGGGGTTTTCCGCCGACAGCCAACTTAAGCTCACGATCGAGCGGATATCCGCCCTCAGAGAATCGGACATATCCGATCCCGAGACCCTTATCCATATCATAAGTCACGCAAAAATATTTTCTTTTGGCGAAAAGGGCGGGATCTACCTCGAAATCCCTGCATGCCAGCGGCTTTTCCTGGCTGGCGTCGTAGTTTACTTCCCATTGATGTATGGGGGCGTTGCCTGCGTTGGTAGTAACAATCTTATCGTGGAATTGTTTTTCCCGGTCATACAGTTGGTCAAAATCATTATAGAACCACTGTTCTGGAGTGATCTGCGTATTGTGGAGGACGTCACCCACATAGTTTATCCCCGGCGGCAGGTTGAATATTCCGAATTTCCTGAATGCGTCGATCTGGCTTTTGTTATCGCATGCGAAAGACGCGCCGAGTTCGTTCACAGGCTTGATCTCTACCATTGCGATCGAACGTTCTACGTCATTGCCCTTGATTGAAAGAGGCGCAAATCCGCTATAAGTTGAAAATGAAATGTCCGCCATATTTATCAAAGATATATCGACGGATCAGGAGGAAAATTTCAGGCTTTCTTGTTCCTGGCCCGTTCGTTCTCGGTGAGGAATTTCTTGCGCAGTCTTATGCTTTTCGGGGTTATCTCTATCAGCTCGTCGTCATCGATGAACTCCATCGCCTGTTCAAGCGACAGCGTCAAATGCGGCGTCAGCCTTATGGCTATGTCCGCGGAAGAGGCGCGGACGTTCGACTGCTTTTTTTCCTTTGTCGGGTTCGCCGGCAGGTCCAGGTCTCGAGAGTTCTCGCCGATGATCATTCCTTCATACACTTCCAGACCGGGCCCGATGAAAAGACGTCCTCTTTCCTGAATGTGAGCCAGGCTGTAAGAGGCGGTCTTGCCGGTATTGGAGGATATCATGACGCCGTTCTGGCGCATTGATATCTCGCCTTTGTATCTTTCATATTTCGCGAACGAATGGTTCAGTATGCCTTCGCCCTTTGTGTCCATGATGAACTCCGCCCGGAATCCCAGCAGACCGCGGGTGGGGACCATATAAGTCAGGCTTGTTACGCCGTTCTTTACGTTCATGCCTACCATTTCCCCGCGCCGTTTGCCCAGCTTCTCTATGACAGACCCCGCGAATTCTTCGGGAACGGATACCTCTGTCTGTTCTATCGGCTCCATTTTTTCGCCGTGGATGGTCTTGAAAATGACCTTCGGCTGGGAGACCTGAAGTTCGTATCCTTCGCGTCTCATCCTCTCCAGCAGTATCGACAGGTGAAGCTCGCCCCTTCCGGAAACTTTGTAACCTTCCGTGGTATCCAGCGGCTCCACTCTCATCCCCACGTTCGTCTCAAGCTCGCGGTAAAGCCTTTCCCTTATGTGCCTTGTGGTCACGTACTTTCCTTCACGTCCCGCGAAAGGAGAGTTGTTGACCAGGAATTCCATCGAAAGCGTCGGCTCGTCGATATCAAGCAAGGGGAGAGGTACGGGTTTAGAGGCGACACATATGGTCTCTCCGATGGTGATGTCGCTTATTCCCGCAACCGCGACTATGTCGCCGCATTGGGCATCGGCTACCTCCAACTGTTTCAGGCCTTCGAAGGTCGAAAGCTTGGTTATCTTTCCCGGGACTATGGAGCCGTCCCTTTTGCAGACAACTATGCTCTCGTTCTTTTGAAGCGTGCCGCTTACAACGCGTCCGATGGCGATGCGTCCCACGTAGTCGTCATACTTTAGATTTGTTACCTGCATTTGGACAGGGTCGCTGCTTTTGTCCGGGTAGGGCTTAACGAATTTCATGATCGTATCGAACAGCGGGGTCAGATCCTTGCCTTCATCCTCCATATTATATTTGGCTATGCCTTCCCGGCCGATGGTATAGACAACGGGGAAATCGAGCTGGGCGTCGTTCGCCTCAAGCTTAACGAAAAGGTCGAATATCATGTCCATTACCTTGTGGGGCCTCGCGCCCGCCTTGTCTATCTTATTGATGGCCACTATCGGCTTAAGCCCCAGCTTGAGCGACTTCGCCAGCACGAATTTTGTTTGCGGCATAGGGCCTTCTTTCGCGTCCACCAGAAGGAGAACGGAATCCACCATCTTGAGAACGCGTTCGACCTCACTGCCAAAGTCCGCGTGGCCGGGAGTATCCACGATGTTTATCTTGCAGTCCTTGTAATGAATGGAGCAGTTCTTCGCGAAAATGGTGATCCCGCGTTCGCGTTCCAGGTCGTTATTGTCCATGACGAGCTCGGTAACTTCCTCACGCTCGCTGAAAGCGCCGCCCTGCCTGAGCAAATGATCGGTCAGGGTTGTCTTGCCGTGGTCCACGTGAGCTATTATCGCGATATTTATTATTTTTTGCATGGATTGAGATTATATCAGATTAATCTGTCTTGCGCTTCAGCTGATATGGCTGATGGGGTCTCACTTTTTTCGAAAGTCTTTAACCTGTTTACTGTGAGTTTCGCATGTTTTCAGGTGCGCTTCGAATTCAGGTACGAGTTTCTTGCTCAGCCGTTTATTGACGTATTGCTGGACATGGAAAGCCTGCCAGGGATCCAATTCGGTCGTGGATGTCATCGATTGGAATGCCCTGTCGGGATTATTCATGATAGCAAGGTTCTTGATATTGCTTTCCTCGCCGTAAAAGCACAATGTACTCGTGTCTTCAATATATTTGGCTCTCAGCAACTTGCCAGCGGATCCCTGGAAAAAGCATCGGCAAGAGCCTTGACGAAAGCGTCATAAGCCTGGAACCTGTTACGGTTCGGCGTGGACGGCGTTATGACAGGCAGAGTTTTGCAAGTGGATCGCAAAAGGACGAACAGGCCGGCTTTAATGAAAGATTTTTTTGCAGCAGTATCGGCGTTAACGGCAAGTATGCCTATGCTCTTCAGCCGCTCAACTAGATCTTTCGGGATAACCAGATTATCCACTTTATTAAGCGAACTCAGCGGGCCGGGCAGCTGCTCCAGTTTCTGAGCGCGCGTCAGGTATGGTATGCCAGCCAGGATTTTTGGTACCGTCATACCCGGTTATCGTTATTAATTCCCGGTAATTTCACCTCAAATAAATATTATCCGCGTGAAATTATCCGTCCAATCGCGCGATAAATACGGGTATGAGCACAGATTTCCCAGATCCAAATAATATAATCTCGGCAGGGCACAGAACACTTCCTTCATTTGAAAAACTCGAATTGAAGGGAGATCCGGCGACCCTGATGATCTCAGGCGACGAATATCTTAAAGAATATATTATGGATTGGGATGTTCGGCTTTTGGATTCGGCGGAAAAGTCATACAAAAAGGCTTTTGAAGCATGTTTTCCGAAAAAGCTCGACCTGACATTCTTTATTAAGGCTCTTGAAACTTGTTCGCCGGTAAAGATCGACCTGATGTTCTTCATCCTTACAGGGCTGAAAGGCGTTTATGTCAGAAAAGCGGATTGGACCAAAGTAGCGGATACAAGAGAGAAGATCATTGCGGTTCAGAACGAGATAAGAAAGAGATTCCCAAAACGTTTCTACACACTGAAAGCGACCGATAATGACAGTTCAGCAGCGGCTCAAGGTCCCGTTTCCTGGGCCAGCACATTGAAAGAAATGAACGAAAAAGCGAAGGGGGAATTGAAAGAAAGCCGCGGAGTGCCCATTCGTAGTGAAAGGTCCTTTCCTCTTGAAAGTTCCATTCCCCCTGAAAAACAAATTACTTACGAAAGGCCGGTCCCTCAGGAGCCGGAAAAGGTCAAAGAGATACGTTCGGTCCCCGTTATAAAACAGGAAAAGATACGAGAGATCAAAAAGAACGTTGAGGCCGCGCTTGCAAAAGGAAAAGGCGGCGACCATACGGCGGCATTAAATGCGGTGTGCGGCCAGGGAAACGCGAAAACATTATCACGCGACCAGCTTTTATCGCAAAATCTTCTGAACATCCAGCTAGGGCCGAAAGGAAAAAAGTTGTTATCGACGCTTCTTAAAAGGGACATAAACAACCTGGCTCAGCTGCTGGACGACAGCAAGGATAACGTCGTAGACGCGATGCTTCCTTTCGGGCCAACCTATAACGATAATATTTATTTTTATTTCAGGGCGTTCGACAATTGGCAGCTGGCACACGTTAACAATAGGAAGCTGATATCACTTAACGCTTTGGGCGAGAAACCGTTGTATCTGATAAATGACAAGTTCGTTGCCCCGCCTGTCGATCGAATATCTCCGCCGGCGGAAACGAAGAAAAGGCGGCCCGGTAAGCCTTTGTCCGGCGAGCGATTTGATAAAAATTCCGTGAGACAGCGATTTGATTACGCCGATATCAACAGGGCGGAACGGGCCGGTCTTCTGCCGGAAGAGTATGAGAAGTTCATAGAAGACTTTGAGGAAGCGCTGATAAACAGCATTCCGCGCCGTCTTCCCTGGAAAATGCTTTACGACAAATTCCCTGACTCCACATATAACTGGAAAAGACTTTCGGATAACCGTGAGCAATTGCTGAACGTGGAGCTGAGTGGTGTAGACATCAAGTTTTTTAATTCACTTGATATCCACCTCAAAAACGGAAATTTAAAGGACCTGCCGGACCAGATCAACGGGCAGATCATGGCTTTCCCGGACGGCGATCAGTTCAATTCATATTTTGGGGCCAAAGGCGGATGGCACAAAGTAGGCCTGAGAGGCAATAAGATCGAAGAACGGAGAAGCCTCCGAGGAAAGATGCCGGGCGAAAATAATGAGAACACAATAGGACGGCAAAATGGCAGGATCGATAAGCGTCTTGGCGATGACGCTATCGCTTTGATAAAACGGGACATCGCGACCCGGCTTATTAAGGATCCGGAAAAAGTGCCTTCCGATATTATCACCGGGAACCCGGACCTGATCTTTTATACGCTCGAAGATCTTAAGAAGGATCCCGACCTTCTTGATGTGGAGCTGGAAGGAAAAGGTTTTGAGCCTATTAGAAATCTTCGTAACCTGAAAAATCTGTTGAGTTGGGATGGTGTCGACATGGGATTTGCGTTCCAGAACCATGAAACGTTCTGCTGCTTTTTAAGGGTCAATGGTAAATGGATAATTTTCCATCTATACGGGAAAGAAATTTTGCGTATTGAAAGCGTGGATGAGGCCTTTCCTCCGGCCGAACCGTTGGCCAGCACCCCGGCGCCAACAGAGCAGCCAAGCCCGTCGGAAAAACCTTATACTTGGTACGAGGAATGTGAACGATATATCGAAAAAGTTGAACAAAAATGCCTGGGAAAGTTTGGGGGCTTTGAATCGTTAGATGTATATTTGGAAAAGTATCCCGGGATTAAAAAAGATCCCGCCAGAGGATGCAGTCAGGAAATTGCTTAATAGGAATGGGATAACAGGTCATGAGGACAAATTAATAGCCGATGCAATGAAAAGGTTCCTGGACGGGGTGAGTGTTAAAGAACAGGAATATTACGCGGCAAAGATGTTCACCGCATCAGTAATAGCCGGACCCTGAAAGGGAAAGAAATGAATCTCAAGTTTGCCACACAAATTGGCGAGGATATCGAAAGGATCAAAGAGATCGAACTGTACCTGCCCAACATTTACGATGACGTACAAGAACAAAAAAGGTTCAAGTTAAGGATCGACCTTTTAGAAAAAAAGATAGACATCATAAAGATCGTGACCAGGCATTAACCCTTTAGGAATCCGGAAAAGAGCGCTCTTGTTGCCGGATTCAGCTCCTCAAAAACTTTCTTGTCGTTCTTATTTGTTTTGTAGAGTTTCATCCTCTCTCTCATATCCTTGCCCAGGACTTTGCCGAGCTCCACGCCGAACTGATCGAAACTGTTGATGTTCCAGATGAAGCCTTTGACCGCTGTGCGATGTTCAACTAGAGCCAGCAATATCCCCGCTTCAAAAGGTCCCTGTTCATTGAGAAGAAAAACATTCGACGGCCTGTTGCCCGGGAAATTCTTTGGAAGATATTTATCAATTTTCCCGAATGCCAGAGCATCAGGTTGCGCAAAGAAGTTCGTCATTAGCTCTTCGTGGTGAGAAATCAAGTTGTCAGTTGTTAGGTGCCAGTTGCCAGTCAAGTCATATTGCTCCTTTTTAAATCCGATGAAATCACACGGCACCGGCGTCGTTCCCTGATGAATAAGCTGATAGAAAGAATGCTGGCCGTTCGTTCCCGGCTCGCCGAAGATCACTTCACCTGTATCAAATTTGACAGGCTTGCCGTCGATATCAACTGACTTTCCATTTGATTCCATCTCCACCTGCTGGCAGTGCGCCGCATATCTTGACCATGCCTGAGAGTAGGGGAGTATCGCTCTTGTGTGGAGATCGAGGAAGTTGATATTCCAGATATCGATCAACGCCGCGATAACGGGAATATTCGATTCGAACGGCTCATTAAGAAAATGCTGGTCAAGCCAGTTCGCTCCCTCAAGTATCTTATGGAAGTTATCGAACCCTATATATAATGAAAGGGGAACGGCGCCCACGGCCGATGTCGCGCTGAACCTCCCCCCCACCCAATCCCAGAACCCGAACATGTTGGCCGGATCGATGCCGAACGCCTCGACTTTTTCTTTGGCGGTCGAAACGGCTATAAAATGCTTCTTGATCAACTCAGGTGAATCGCCGAGCTTTGATGTAATCCAGGCTTTCGCGGTTTCGGCGTTCTTCATTGTTTCGGCGGTGGTGAATGTTTTTGATATCACCACGACCAGGGTCTGCTCCGGATCGCATTCCGCGGATTTTCTGGCGAAATCAGTTCCATCGACATTTGCCACAAAGACAAGCTTCATTCCCGGCTTTGCATAAGGTTTTAGTGCTTCAGCGAGATACTCAGGTCCCAGCTGCGAGCCGCCGATGCCGATGGCCATAATATGCTTGAAAGGTTTACAGTGGACAGTGGACAGTTTACAGGAATGGATATCATTCGAAAATCTTTCGATCTTTGAGAGGATAGCGTTCACTTCTGGCATCACGTCTTTGCCGTCAACGAGGATCGGCTTGTTCTGGATGTTGCGAAGCGCAATGTGTAGAACCGCCCGATCTTCGGTAACGTTGATCTTCTTGCCGGAGAACATTGCTTTGATCTTGTCTTTTAGTTCAGCCTCATCGGCTAACTTGAGAAGATTTGAAATGATCTTGTCATCGATCAACTGTCGGGAGAAATCATAGCTCACTTTCCCGGCATCGATCGATAGCTTTTTTGCGCGGTCGGGATCGTCGGCAAACCATTTCTTCAGGTCCGGTTCGGCCGACTTCTTAAGATCAATTAGTTTTTTCCAGGGAGTTGAATTATTTATCAATTAAATTACCTCTTTCTGATCGATATACAGGATAACATATCGATTTGAAGCTCATCAACCACTATGTTAAGATTGATCCAAATGTACTTCCAGGACATCATCGCGAATCTGCAGTCATATTGGTCAAAACAGGGATGCGTCATTCAGCAGCCCTATGACATGGAAAAAGGCGCCGGCACAATGAGCCCGCCCACTTTTTTCAGAGTGCTTGGCCCCGAACCATGGAAGGTCGCGTATGTCGACCCGGTCCGGCGTCCCACCGACGGAAGATACGGCGAAAACCCCAACCGCCTGTTCCATTATTATCAATTCCAGGTCATCATGAAACCGTCGCCGAAGGATATCCAGAACATCTACCTTGATAGTTTGCGCGCACTGAAGATCGAGCCCGCAAAATTCGATGTCCGTTTTGTGGAGGACAACTGGGAATCGCCTACTCTAGGCGCGTGGGGAGTTGGGTGGGAAGTCTGGCTGGCTGGCATGGAGATAACGCAATTCACATATTTTCAGCAGTGCGGCGGCTTCGATGTAAATCCCGTCAGCGTGGAGATCACATACGGCCTTGAGCGCATCGCAATGTTCATCCAGAAAGTTGATAATGTATACGACCTTGAATGGACAAAGGGGATCAAGTACGGCGACATCCACAAGATGAGCGAGATAGAACACAGCAAATACAACTTCGAGCTCGCCGATACGAAAATATTGGGCAGCCTGTTCGATCTTTATCAGCAGGAAGCTGTCAATATGATAAAGGCGGAACTTGTTCTTCCCGCTTTCGATTACGCTCTCAAATGTTCGCATGCTTTCAATCTACTCGACGCGAGAGGAGCCATCAGCGTTACGGAACGCCAGGCGTTCATCGGCAAGATCAGGCGACTGGCGCGCGAATGCGCGAGGCTCTATATTGAACAGAGGGAGAAACTCGGCTACCCGCTCGTGAAATCCCAAATCCCAAATTCCAAATCCCAAACAAATCCGAGATCCAAATGAAAAAGCCCAAAACAAATCCGAATACCAAATTAAATGCATTGCTGGAGATAGGACTTGAGGAAATTCCCGCCAGGTTCGTGCCGGCCTTACTTGCCGACCTGAAGGCAAAAGCGGAAAAAGAACTGCAGACATCAAGGCTGGCTTACAAGTCTGTCCGCACTTACGGCACTCCCAGAAGACTGGTGCTTTACATCGAAGGACTTCCCGCGAAACAAGATGACCTGGCAAAAGAAGTGAAAGGCCCCTCCAGAGAGCAGGCGTTCAACGGCAACGGGAATCCCACGAAAGCGGCCGAAGGCTTCGCGAAGAGCCAGGGCATACCTGTGACCGACCTGAAGATCAAAAAAGCGGGGGACAGGGAATTTGTGTTCGCCAGCGTGGTCGAAAAAGGGATAGGGACCGATAAGATACTCGTGGATGCTTTTCCCAGGCTCATCCGTTCTCTGTATCTTCCCATATCCATGCGTTGGGGTAGCGTCGATTACAAGTTCATCCGTCCTCTGCACTGGATATTCGCGGCTTGCGGGAACAAGGTCATCGATTTCGAGATCGCCGGCGTAAGCTCGTCGAACAAAACATGCGGCCACAGGTATTTCTCTCTCAAACAGATCAATATCGACCTGGCGAAAGGGATCGACATCGATGTTTTCAAGAAAGCTCTGCTTGCGGGCAAGGTCATCCTGGACCAGGACGAGAAAGAAAAAAGATAATCGAGATGGTCAATTCGCAAGCCAAGGCGGCGGGCGGCATGGCGATCATCGACAAGGACCTGCTTGAAGAAGTCAATTATCTTGTGGAATGGCCGGCGGCGGTGGCGGGAAAATTCAAGAAGGAATTCCTGGGACTTCCAAAGGACGTTCTCATCACCAGCATGAAAAAGAACCAGAAATATTTCTCGGTGGTCGACCGCTCCGAAAAACTGCTTCCCGCGTTCGTCAACGTCACTAACGGCGTCGCGCCTGCCGACGAAAGCAACGTGATAGAAGGAAATGAAAGAGTGCTTACCGCCAGATTGTCCGACGCGCAGTTCTTCTTCAAGGAGGACAGGAAAAAAATGTTGAAGGACCTTCTTCCGGGGCTCACCAGAGTGGCATTTTACGACAAGCTCGGGACGATATACGAAAAAGTGGAAAGAATAACCGCTCTTTCCGACTGGATCGCGAAGGAAATGAAGCTTACGGACGACCACAGGGAGAACATGAAGGAGATAGCCGGGCTTTGCAAAACGGACCTGCTGACGCAGATGGTGTATGAATTCCCGTCGCTCCAGGGCGTCATGGGCAGGGAATACAGCCTTCTTGAAGGAAAGCCGAAAGAAGTGGCCGTTGGGATATTCGAACATTATCTTCCCAGGCACGCGGACGACATCCTGCCGTCATCCATAGAGGGTGCGGTGGTGAGCATCGCCGACAAAATGGATTCCATCGTAGGATGCTTCAGCATCGGCCTTATCCCGTCCGGTTCCGAAGACCCGTTCGGGCTCCGCCGCCAGGCGCAGGGCATCGTCTGCGTCCTCCTCGGGAAAAAGATGGAGCTCGATCTCGATGGCCTCATCGAAAGATCATATAAATTGTACGAACCGCTTTTCCTGGGGGAAATATTCGTTTCGGGAAAAGTTAAATACGATCCGCTGGAAAAAGTTAAGACGAACGTCTTGTCATTCCTTGCCGCGAGGATGAAGGGAATGCTGATGGATGAGGGTGTAAGCTATGACGTGGCCGACGCGGTGTTATCGGTCTTCAAGGAAGCGCCCGATTCGCGCGACAAAGCCAGGGCCATACAAAGAGCCGCGAAAGAGGAATGGTTCAAGAAGCTTGTTTTTACCGCGGACCGCATAAGCCGGCTTGCGGTGAACGCCACAAGAGGGAACGTCCTGGAGGCGGACTTTGCCACTGAAGATGAAAAGAGCCTTTACGGACTTTTCCTGAGCGTGAACGATGCTGTAAGCGAAGCGCTGGCGAAGAATGACCACGCAAAGGCGCTGCTGGAGCTCTCAAAATTGACGAAGCCGGTGGATGACTTTTTCATAAAGGTAATGGTAATGGACAAGGATGAAAAATTACGGACCAACAGGCTTGCCCTTCTCAAGACTTTGGAGCGTTTATATCTTGAGATAGCGGATTTTCCGAAGATCGTCATATAAAGAGGCAAGATGCTTTCAGTCTTAATGCTCTTCATCATTTTCCTGGAGGTTTCGATAGCTGTCGTGACCGTCCTGGGCGGCATGCTGGTCGCATCCCAATACCTGAAATTCAGAAAGCTTCCGGACCTTTACGTGGCGCTGGTGCTTGCAGGCGGCGCGGCAACCGACCTTGGAATGCTTTTTGCGCAGGTGGCGTTCAGCCTTCAGAGCCCGCTTGCATACATCGGGTTCAAGGTTTTCCTGGCGTCGATATTGTTCTGCGCGTATATCGTCTGGTTCCATCTTGCGAACATCTATGATTTCAGATCGAAACTGGTCACATTTTTCATAACAGCCATCTGTCTCTTAGGCGCCTTTCTGATGATCCGCGCGAGCGTGGGCCTTGTCCTCCAGGATGGGATCATCGTTCCCACGGGAATGGGCAGGGCGTTCCTCGGCGCTTTCATGATCATAATATTCGTGGTCGGACTTGAGGCCATTTTTTCCGTGATCGGACTGCACAGAGTGGGAGGCGGATCGGCGCCCAGATACAGGATAAGCAGGATGGCGGGCGCTCTTTTCATGATCTTCCTCATATGCCTGACAGCTTTCATGATAAGCCGCGAGATATTTCTTTATTTCCTGGTATGGATCTTCGCTTTTTTCGCGATGCTTTTCCTTTCGTTCTTTTCTCTTATCTCCGAAGACAGCCCTTACGTAAAAAATCCTTTTAACTTCCTGCGGACCAGGATCTTGTTCAAGCTTGTCATAACCCTCGTCGTCATGATAGTCCTTTCCCTTGAGGGAATGGGGCTTATATCCATAAACATAGCAAAAAGCGCTCTCGCCGGATCGGTCATCGAGAGCTATCACCGGGTGGCGGAAGATACCATAGATCAGATAAACAAGAGCAGGATAGATTCGCCATCAGAGCAGAAGACGCTCGTCTCCATCGCAAGGATACTGGAGATAACGAAGATCGGGGACAGGGGTTCGGTCTTTCTCATATCGCCGTCCCATAACGTATATATCAACCGCGAGAACAAATGGATTGGCCTGGGTGAGATGCCGGAAACGCAGAGAGGGCACATCTCCCAGCTGCCAGGCGGAGAGATAGATATTTTCGGAGACAGGATAATCGGCGCGTTCATCCCCATAAAGAAGATCGGCTGGCAGATAATCGTGGGGCAGGAGATAAATTACGCTTACTCGAGGATCAGGGCCATGGAAGGCACTTACATAATATTCATACTCGCGTGGATAGCCCTTACGGTCATCGTGGGCACGGTCTTCGCCAGGAACATCGAGGACCCCATCAAGGCGGTCAACAAGGGTCTCATGAAAATCGCGGAAGGGGACCTTGACGTTAAGATCAAGACCGACAAGATCGATGAGATGGGAGGTCTGGCCAGCACCATAAACATGATGGCCGGAGAACTGAAGGAATCCCAGGAGAGCCTTATAAGGTCGGAAAGGCTGGCATCGCTGGGCTTCATGGCCGCGGGCATGGCGCATGAGATAAAGAACGCTCTAGTGCCCCTCAAGACGCTTACCGAGATCCTGGCGGTGTCGGGAGGAGATCAGGCATTCATCGCCAAGTTCAATGAACTTGTCCCAAAAGAAATCGAGCGCATAAACACGCTTTCTTCGGACCTTCTTCATTATTCCCGTCCCACCGAACCGCTCCTTCGAACAGCTGGACCTTAACGAAGCAGTGGAAGAATCGGTGAAGTTCCTGGCTGTCCAAGCGCGACAAGAAAGGCATCAAGATATTCCGCGACCTGAAGGCGACCATAAAGGTGATAGGCGACAGGCAGAAACTGATGGAAGCCTTCACGAACATCATCCTCAACGCAATAGAAGCGATGAGCGGCGGCGAAATAACAGCTTCATCTTACGATGAAGAAGGCGATGTCGCAGTGAGATCGCCGATAACGGTCCCGGAGATACCGGAAGAGAACTTGAAAAAGATATTCGTCCCTTTCTTTACGACCAAGAAAGAAGGCACCGGCATGGGACTGGCAATAACCCAGAGGGACATCGTAGCGTATGGCGGAAATATCGAAGTAAAGAGCAAGCTCGGATCCGGCACAACTTTCATTCTTTATTTCCCGAAATGACGTTTTATCATCCCGGCCCCATTGCTTCTCTTGCATTATCAAGGGTTTTACTATAAAATTATAAAAAATGTTCTCATCCCTGATGCTGGTAATATTCTTTTTTGAGGCGCTGATAGGCGTTGTATGCTTCCTCGGTTCCGGTCTGGTCACTTCCAAATACATGGCCTCGAACAGGAGACAGGATTTCTACGTTGCTTTGATACTTGCTGTTGGGGGCATTTCCGATCTGGGCGTTGTCCTGTCGCAGGTAGCGTTCAGCCTGCATTCTCCCGCGCTTTCCATTTTCGGCTATAAGATTTTCCTTGCCACGCTGGTCATGTTCGCTCTGCTTGTCTGGATTCATCTGGCCGACGTATACGGCATTAAAGCGCGCCTGGTGACGTTCGCTCTGTCAGTTTTGCCCTCTTTGCGATCGGCCTCATAAATTTTGCTGATGTGGATATGCTCATCCAGCAGGGCGTCATTGTGCCGGTGGGCGTGGGGAAACCTTTTTACTGGGCCATATTCATTCTCGCGTTCCTTATTGTGGTAGTTACTTTCCTTGCAGTGCACGGCATGAGCAAGCTCGATAAAACGAAAGAAGAGCGTTTCCGTTTGAGCAAGATAGCCGGGACCCTTTTCATTTCCTGTTTTTTATGCCTGCTGCTCAATTATCTGACGGGGATAATTTATTTTTATGTAGGTTTGTGGGTGCTTGCTTTCTTTGCCATGCTTTACCTGTTCTTTTTCACCATGATACCGGAAGGCAGCCCATTCCTTACGAATCCTCTCATGTACCTGAGATCCAGGATACTCTACAAGCTTGTCATCGTTCTTGTCATTACCGTTGTGCTTTCGCTGGAAGGCCTTGCGCTGATAACCATATCCATCGCGAAGAACGCGCTTTCAGAAACCGTCATCGCCAACTATAAGATCAGCTGCTGAAGAAGCGGTCGGTTCGCTGGCGGTTTCAGGCAGATTTAAAATGTCCGATAACCAGATACTCGCGGCTGTGAAAAAAATTGTGGACAACGGCGGCCTGCTGAGCCACGGATGCGTTTTTCTCATCTCGCCGGCCCAAAGGGTCTATACGTACTGCGTGGACAGCAGCGACTGGGAGAAGATAAGTCCCGGAATTTTTTCCTACAGCGGCAAGACGTTCAAGAGTTCCGGCGGAGAGTTCTTTTTTGACGACAAGACATACATCGGACACAGCATTCCCATCATAAGTCCCGGTTGGCGCATGATAATAGGCCAGCCGTTGGACGTTGCTTACAGCAAAATAATGCAGATGGAAGGCATGTTCATACTTTTCTTCCTCGGATGGGTGGGGCTTACGGTGGTGGTCGGGGCGCTTCTGTCGAGGAATTTCGTCGTCCCCATAAGAAAGGTGAGGTACGGCGTGTTCAGGGTCGCCGAAGGCGATATGAACTATAGGATCGATCTGAGCAAGACGGACGAGATCGGAGAGCTCGCGCAGGAAGTAAATAAAATGAGCGCCCAGCTGAAATCGCAGCAGGAAAGCCTTCTGCGCGCCGAAAGATTGTCGGCCCTGGGCTACATGGCCACGGGACTTGTGCACGAGATAAAGAACGCTCTTGTGCCTTTGAGGACGCTTACCGAACTGCTTTCCATTTCCGGCGGGGACCAGTCGTTCATCGCCAAATTCAATGACCTTGTCCCGAAGGAGATAGACAGGATCACCAAACTTTCGAACGACCTCCTGCATTATTCGAAACCCATCGACGGGGATTTCGAGGTCCTTAACATCAACGAGGTTATCGACGAGACCGCGAAATTCCTTGAGATGCAGGCCAGGAAGAAGAACGTCAAGATAGTTAAATCGCTTCAACCAGTCCAGAACATACGCGTGGACCGCCAGGCTATCATTGAAGTCCTTACCAACCTGATACTTAACGCTTTTGATGCAATGACCCAGGAGGGACAGGTTACCATCTCCACTTATGAAAAGGACGACAAGGTCATTCTGGAGATAGTCGACAACGGCCCCGGCATACCTGAAGAGAATCAGAAAAAGATGTTCGTTCCTTTCTTCACGACAAAAAAAGAAGGCACCGGCATGGGGCTGGCCATAACGCAGAAGATCATGGTGGACCACAACGGAACGGTTGATTTCAAGTCAAAACGGGGAGAAGGCACCACTTTCTACCTGGCTTTCCCGAAAACCATCTGAATCGATCCCGAATGAACCGCATATTAGTTGGTATGAAGCCAAAAATCGTCGCTTGATAAAACCGGCCTGACAGTGTATAATTGGACAGCGTTGGGGGTGGAAGACACACAGAATGAGGATGTCGCGAATGCTTGCCCCGACGCTCCGGGAAGATCCTACCGAAGCGGAGATTATCAGCCACAAGCTGATGCTCAGGGCAGGTCTCATCAGGAAACTTACATCAGGGGTCTATTCATATTTACCTCTTGGCTGGCGCATAATAAACAAAATCGAGAACATCGTTCGTGAAGAAATGGACCGCGCTGGCGCGCTCGAACTCAAATTCCCCGCGATATTACCGTCGGAACTCTGGAAAGAAACCGGACGATGGGATGTTTACGGCAAAGAATTGTTCCGCATCAAGGACCGGCACGACAGGGAATTCTGCCTCGGCCCCACGCATGAAGAAATAGTCACGGACCTTGTCCGCAACGAAGTAAGATCATACCGCGAACTTCCGCTGAACCTTTACCAGATACAAACGAAATACCGCGATGAGATACGGCCGCGTTTCGGCGTGATGAGATCGCGGGAATTCATCATGAAGGATGCGTATTCTTTCGACAGGAACGAGGCAGGGCTTGAGGCCAGCTATCAAAAAATGTTCGAGACCTACAACCGCATCTTCGACCGCTGCGGCCTGAAATATAAAGTAGTGCATGCTGATCCCGGTCCCATCGGCGGCGGATTCTCGCAGGAATACATGGTGCTTTCACCCACGGGCGAGGACGAGATAATGCACTGCGACAAGTGTGATTATGCGGCAAGCAAGGAAATGGCGCAAATCAAGGGGCCAGTTGCTAGGGGCCAGGTGCCAGTGAAGACAACACAAAAGACCGAAAAAGTCAAAACACCGAACGTCAAGACGATCGAAGAGCTGGAAAAATTCCTGAAAGTTCCTGCAGAGAGAATGATCAAGACATTACTTTATAAAGCCGGAGATAAAGTTATCGCGGTTTTGATAAGGGGCGACCACGAGCTCAACGAATCACGATTAAAAAAGCTTTTGGCAAGAGAAGACATCGAACTTGCTGATGCGGCCACCGTCGAAAAAATATCCGGCGCTCCCGTCGGATTTGCGGGTCCTGTCGGGTTGAAAGGCATCAAGATCTATGCGGACAGATCAGTAACCGAGATCGAAGACGGAATAACCGGAGCGAACGAAGCTGATACTCACATCAAACACGTCAGTTATGGAAGGGATTATAAAGCTGATGAGATCGAGGACCTTCGGCTTGCGAAAGAAGGCGACCCCTGCCCGAAGTGTTCAGGCAAATTGACCGTAACTCGCGGTATCGAAGTCGGGCACATATTCAAGCTGGGAACAAAATACAGCTCGAAAATGAAAGCTGAATATCTTGATGAGGACGGCAAGACAAAGCCTTATATCATGGGATGCTACGGGATAGGCGTTTCAAGGATAGCTGGAGCATGCATAGAACAGAACCACGATGACTTCGGCATCAAGTGGCCGATATCTATAGCTCCTTATCAGGCGGCGATCATTCCCGTGAACATGAAGGAAAAGAACCAGGCCGAGACCGCGGAAGAATTATACAAGGTGCTCACCGACAGCGGCATCGAAGTGATCCTTGATGACAGGGATGCTTCGATCGGCGTAAAGCTGAAGGATATCGACCTGATAGGCTTCCCCATCAAGATAATAATTGGTCCTAAATCGCTGGCGGAAGGTAAGATAGAGATCAAATCAAGAGCTGACGGAAAGACCACGCTTGTGGCCGTCGCGGATGTCGTGAAAAAGATCAAGGAGCTATGCCTGTAAAGAGCGGGTCCATTAAGATAGATACAAAAGGAAAGGATGAAGTAGTTGATATCACTTCAAAGGTCGCGGAATTGATATCAACTTCAAAGATCAAGAGCGGCCTGGTGAACGTGTTCGTTTCGGGTTCAACGGCATCTGTGACGACGATCGAATATGAACCCGGACTTGTTAGAGATATCAAGGTTCTTGGTGAGAGACTGGCTCCGTCCGGCGAGGAATACTCTCACAATGCGACATGGGGCGACGGCAACGGCCATTCGCACATAAGAGCTTCGGTGATAGGCCCGTCGCTGACGGTGCCTTTTGAGAACGGGAAAATGAAACTGGGGACTTGGCAGCAAATAGTTGTGATAGACCACGACACAAGAGCGAGATCGAGGGACATAGCGGTCCAGATAATAGGAGAATAGTGATTGTCACTCTGAGCGTAGCGAAGAGTCTCAAATGCAGATCCTTCACTTCGTTCAGGATGACGAAAAAGGAAATTACATGAAAGAATTTTGCGGAGTATACGGGATCTATTCATACGAAAGCGACAGCCTGGCCAAGATGGTCTATTACGGCTTATTCGCTCTGCAGCATAGGGGACAGGAGAGCGCGGGCATAGCGGTGGCGGACGGCAAGACCATAAAGGTCCACAAAGGCATGGGCCTTTGCGCGGTCGTGTTCAACGAAGAGATATTGAGCAGTCTGAACGGCGGGCACATTGCGAGCGGCCACGTTCGCTATTCAACGACCGGCTCCAGCAGCATCGAAAACGCGCAGCCGATAGTCATCGACACAAAATACGGACCGATCGCGCTCAGCCATAACGGCAACATCGTGAATGCGGAAGAGCTCCGCGAAGAACTTAAATCTGAAGGCTTTGCTTTCAAGGGTTCTTCCGACAGCGAGGTCATGGCGGTCCTCATCGGAAAATCGAAAGCCGCCACCATCGAAGACGCGATAATCGATATGTGCAAAAAATCTCACGGAGCCTTCTCGCTGGTCATCATGACAAAAGACAAGCTCATCGCCCTGCGAGATCCCAACGGGCTGCGGCCGTTATGCCTCGGAAAACTCAACGACTCGTACATTTTCTCCTCCGAGACCGCGGCGCTCGACGTTCTGGGCGCCAATTTCGTCCGGGACCTTACGAACGGGGAGATCGTAAGCATCAGCGAAGACGGGATCAAGTCGATCAACTACGCGCCGAGGGCGAAAAAATCGCTCTGCGCTTTCGAGTTCATATATCTCGCAAGGCCGGACAGCAGGCTGGACGGCAGGTCCGTTTATGACGCGAGGGTCACGATGGGAAAATATCTGGCGAAATCGAACAAAGTTGACGCGGACATAGTCATAGGCGTTCCGGATTCGGGGATCGCCGCCGCCATCGGTTATGCGCAGGAATCAAAGATCCCGTTCGCTGAAGGGCTTATCAAGAACAGATACATCGGAAGAACTTTCATCCAGCCCAACCAGGCGATAAGGGATCTGGGCGTAAAATTGAAACTCAATCCTATCCGCCAGGTGGTGCGAGGGAAGAAACTGGTCGTCATCGACGATTCCATCGTCAGGGGAACAACGAGCAGACAGATCGTCAGGATCTTAAGAGACGCCGGAGCGCGCGAGATACACGTCCGCGTAAGTTCGCCGCCGATCTTGTATCCATGTTTCTACGGAATAGATACTCCGTCCCGGTCAGAACTCATAGCGTCAAGCATGAGCGTTGAGAAGGTCCGCCAGTTCCTTGAAGCAGATTCGCTCGCTTACCTCAGCATCCAGCATCTTGTGGATTCGATCAGCCTTCCGAAAGGAAGCCTCTGCCTTGCCTGCCTTAACGGCGGCTATTGCGTGGAGCTTCCCGAGAAGCTGAAGAACCTGAACCTGGTCTTTAAATAGAATTAGAAAGAGGGGAAGAAAGTTGAAGTCCGTATCCTACAAAGATTCCGGCGTTGATATCGATGCCGGTTATGAAGTAGTCCGCCGCGTGAAGCGCCTCGCAAAGTCCACGAACATTAAAGGAGTTTTGGGTGAGATCGGCCTTTTCGGCGGATGCTTCGAGATCGACAAAAAAGGCTATAAGAATCCGGTCCTCGTCTCCGGCACCGACGGTGTTGGCACGAAGGTCAAGATCGCTTTTGACATGAACAAGCACGATACCGTCGGCATCGATCTTGTCGCGATGAACGCCGACGACGTTGCATGCCTCGGCGCAAAGCCTCTTTTCTTTCTCGATTATATCGCCTGCAATAAAGTTGATCCCGACATCATCGAGGAACTTCTTAAAGGAATGGCGGAGGGATGCAGGCAGGCGGGCTGCGCTCTCATCGGCGGAGAGACCGCTGAAATGTCGGACCTCTACGGCAAAGGGGAATACGACCTCGCTGGTTTTGCCGTGGGTATCGTCGACAAGAAAAAGATCATCAACGGCAGCGGAGTGAAGAGCGGCGACGACATCATCGGCCTGCCATCCAGCGGACTTCACAGCAACGGCTATACTCTTGCGAGAAAAGTGCTTTTTGATGTTGCTGGATTGAACGTGAACAGTAAAGTTGACGGTCTAGATGTTACTGTGGGCGAAGCATTGCTTGAGCCAACCATCATCTACTCAAAAACGATATTGAAAGTTATCGACAAGATAAAAGTTAAGGCGATCGCGCACATCACCGGCGGAGGTCTGCCCGAGAACGTTGCAAGGGTCCTGCCGAAAGGCACAAAGGCCGTCTTTGACAGCTCCTCCTGGAAAGCTCCGAAAATATTCGACGTGATAAAAAGATACGGAAACATCGGCGACGCCGAGATGTTCAAGGCGTTCAACATGGGTATCGGAATGGTCCTCGTTGTCGACAAAAAAGATTCCGCGAAAGCCGCGAAGCTCGCCGGTGGACTTGTTATCGGCGAGATACAAAAAGGCGGCAGAGAGGTAGAGATCAATTGATGTCCAGGATCGCTGTTCTTGTTTCAGGCAGGGGGTCGAACCTCCAGTCAATCATCGACGCATTTGAGGCCGGAAAGATCAAAGGCGAGATAGCAGTCGTTATAAGCAACGTTCCCGGCGCGTTCGCCCTTGAGAGAGCGAAAAAGCACGGCATCAAGACCGTTGTGATAAACAGCAAGGAACATCAGGACCGGTCATCATACGAAACACAGATAATAAAAGCGATCGACGACGCGAAAGTCGATCTTGTTTGTCTCGCGGGATACATGAGGCTTCTGTCGCCGGAGTTTGTGAAACACTTTAAAGGAAAGATCATGAACATCCATCCGGCACTGCTGCCGGCGTTCCCGGGGCTGCATGTGCAGAAGGCGGCGCTTGATTACGGAGTGAAATTCTCCGGATGCACGGTCCATTTCGTTGATGAAGGCTGCGACACCGGCCCGATAATAATCCAGGCAGTGGTCCCGGTCCTTGATGATGATACGGAAGGATCACTTTCCGCGAGGATACTAGAGCAGGAACACAGGATATATCCGGAAGCGATAAGGTTGTTCAGTGAGAATAAATTGAAGATAGAAGGGAGACGTGTAAAAATTGTCTAAGATAAAAAATGTGCTGATATCTGTTTCCGACAAAACGGACCTTGTCCCGTTCGCGAGAGGATTGAAGTCTCTGGGAGCCAAGATCATTTCAACTGGAGGGACGGCCAGGGAACTGAGGAAGGCCAAGATAAAATGCGTTGATATTTCCGAGGTGACAGGATTCCCCGAGATGCTGGATGGAAGAGTGAAGACCCTGCATCCCAAGATCCACGGAGGATTGCTAGCCCTGAGGAATTCAAAGCAGCACATGAAAACGCTGAAGGATCACGCTATAGAGCCCATCGATATGGTGGTGGTGAACCTGTATCCGTTCGAGAAGACCGTGGAAAATCCGAAGGTAAAGCTTGAAGAAGCGATCGAGAACATAGACATCGGGGGGCCGTCAATGATAAGGTCCGCGTCCAAGAATTATCAGAGCGTGGCCGTGGTCACAAGCCCGTCGCAATACAAGGAGCTTCTCGCGGAACTCAGGAAGTCGGGCGGCAATCTGAGCCTTGAAACAAAAGCGAAACTCGCGAGGGAAGCTTTCAGGCTGACCTCAAAGTATGACGGCGCGATATTTAATTTCCTTTCAAAGACCGCGAACAAGGAAATCATTTTCCCGCAGGTGATGAACCTGGGCCTTGAAAAGATACAGGACCTGCGTTACGGAGAAAATCCACATCAGAAGGCGGCGTTCTACAGGGAATCCGGAGCAAAGGGCGGCATCACGGAGCTGAAACAGCTTAACGGCAAAGAGCTATCATATAATAACATCTACGATGTGGAAGCCGCGTGGAACATAGTGACGTATTTTGACGAACCGACCGTCGCCATCATTAAGCACACGAACCCCTGCGGCGTCGGCCAAGCCGAGAAGATCGTTCACGCTTATAAGAAAGCATACGCCTCCGATCCCATATCCGCTTACGGCAGCGTTATCGCGGCCAACAGGATGGTGGATGAGGAAATGGCGAAAGCGATGGAGGGTCTTTTCGTAGAAGCGATAGTGGCGCCGGAATTTGACAAGAACGCTCTCAGGATCTTTAAGAAGAAACAAAACCTTCGGGTCCTTGAGATGGGCAAGACATCCATGGCGAGCGAAACGAGGGGATTGGATTACAAAAGGGTCCGGGGAGGTTTCCTTGTGCAAGATCCGGATTCCCTGGAGCTGACGATATCAGACATAAAGGTCGTATCCAAAAAACAGCCGACCGTCGCGGAGCTGGAGGACCTTTTCTTCGCGTGGGGCGTAGTGAAGTACGTCAAGTCGAACGCCATAGTCGTTGCAAAAGGAAAGCAGACGCTGGGCGTCGGCGCCGGACAGATGAGCAGGGTGGACTCGGTCGAGATCGCTCTTAAAAAGGCGGGAACGCTCGCAAAGGGAGCAGTGCTCGCATCAGACGCTTACTTCCCGTTCCGGGACAACATCGATCTTGCCGGCAAAGCGGGGATATCCGCCATTATGGAGACCGGCGGTTCCATACGCGACCCAGAAGTTATCGCCGCGGCGAACGAACACAACCTTGCGCTCGTGTTCACCGGAAGAAGACATTTCAGGCATTAAAACTCAAGAGATGGGAGATGTGAGATGCGAGCACTAACAGCTTCATGGCTTGCTCCATTTCTTGTTATATTGTCATTGACAGCTGCTATGCCGGCATACGCCACGGATGAAGCGCTGGTCGTCAACGGGGATGTCATCAGCATGGACGATTACCAGTACGCCCTCGCCAGGTTACGGGAAACATACACAAAAGACATCGGCTCGCCCGATGACGCAGCCTCGCAGGAAAAACTTAAGAACGACCTCGTCAACGATCTCATAGACCGCCAGCTTTACATGCAGGAAGCCAGAAGGCGGGGTATAACGGCAAAAGCGGCCGCGGACGAAGAAGAGATTGAAGAGCTTTTGGTCCAGACGCCGTCAACGACGGAAGAAGAACAGGCCGCAAGGGACAAGGCGGAGAAAATAATCCTCGCGTATAAATTGAGAGAGATAATCCCGTCAAAGACAATTGCATCGCTAAAGGACGATCTCACGCCCGATGACCAGCGCGTTCAAGCGGAATTCATGAACAGGGCGGAAAAGATGGCGGTCCGCTACATTAAAGTGGATCCCGTCCAGATAGCGAACGGCATGTCCGTGAACGAGGATGATGTTAAAGCTTATTACAAGGAACACAGCAGGGATTTCATGAAGACGGGCACTAAAGAATTCCATACGCTTTATTTCGATCCGGATGACTTCTCCGGCGAGACGGAGATAACGGAAGCGATGATGCGCGATTATTACAATGAGCACAGGGCCGAGTTCAGGACCGAGAAACTGGTGAAGGTGAAGTACGTGCTGTTCAGGGTCAAGGATTATACGAGAGGCATCTACGACACAGGGATAAATCCGAGGGAATATTATGAGGACAACGTGGAGAAATTCGGGCAGCCGGCCGAAGCGCACGTTAGGTTGATAACCGTTAAAAAGCCGGCGGATCCTGACAAGATAAAAGCGCTGAAGGAAGATCTGGCGCGGGGTGTGCCGTTCGCCGAACTTGCCGGGAAATATTCAGATGACCCTTTCATGGCGGAGAACGGCGGAGACCTTGGATATGTGAAGAAGGGAACTATCAAGGAACCTTATGATTCCATCGCGTTCTCGCTGAAGAGCGGGCAGACAAGCCCTGTTGTGGAGACGGACAAGGCGTTCGGCGTGGTTTACGTGGAGGACAGGAAAGAAGAACATCTCATGACATTTGATGAAGCAAAGGACCAGATCGAATCGGACCTTTTGATGGACGCGGCCAGGCCGATAGCGCTAGCGGAAGCAAAACGCTTCAAGCTTGAGGCAAGGAAGGCGGGTTTTGACAATACCGCCCAGAAGAAAGGAATGGAGATCTACGAAACCGATTATTTCAGCCCCACAAAAGTTGAGCCGTCCTTTGGCGGCAATAAATTGTTCATGAGCGAGGCGTTCAAGCTCGCGTCCGGCGAAGTGAGCGGAGATATCTACAACGATGACTCCTATATTGTGTTCATGGCCACCGGCGTTGTCTCTCAGGAAGATCTTGAATACGCGGATGTTGAGGAGAACATAAAGGGAAAGATCGAAGCGGAGAGGTGCAGAGCGGCGGCTTTTGAGGCTGCAAGGACGGCGAAGGATATGCTGTCGGGCGGATCATCGCTGGATATCGCCGAGAAGAGAACAAAAGCTCATGTATCAAGCTTTGACATATCTTCCACTCTGGAAGCTCCCGCGGATCTCGGTTCCATTGAGAGCGGAAGCGACGGATATTACCTTACGGTGGCCGCGGGCGGCACTCAGCCATATGTTCCTTCATACTCGGAGATATCAGCCGAGGTGGCGGCTGCTTTTGCCATGAGGAACGCCTCTGAACCGGCCAAGGAAAAAGCTGACGCGATCTTGCTTTCCGGAGAAGTGACGAGAGAAGGCGTCGAAACCGGAGTTTTCTCGCGGAACAGCTATATCATAAACGGGGAATACTTGAGGCCGCTCATAGAGCAGTGTTTCACGCTGAATTCCGGCGAAGCGGCGGAGCTGAGGAGCCAGAATAAATATTACATCGTTATGGTGCTGAACAGAGGACTCTCGATACCGGGTTCCAGTGATGACGGCGACGTGATAAGATCGCAGGTGTTCAAGGAGAAAAGACAGGAATATGCCGATGATTGGCTCAAAAAACAGCGCGAAAAAGCGGTCATCAAGGTGAACATTTGAAAAAGAAATTGTTACTCGTCATATTCGCGTTCGCTGTCTTGAACGGCGCGGCTTTCGCGATAGACCTGAGAGTGGGATCTTTCTCCGATTCGACGGATACCAAATTGAGCTATTCTTTTCTTTCCGCGGACTGGGACATTTCGAACGTGATACAGTCTTACGGGATAACTTTCAACGCGAACCTTTCGGGCAAAAATTACGGTCTTGAATCGGTCGTTGTAAGGCATGTTGAATACGATGATGGAACGCTCGGGGTAAGATATGCTCCGTTGGAGGATATCCGGTTCGGCTACGGCCTTCTTCTTGATGACCTTAACACTCTGGATTATCAGCCGGCCTTCCTTACGAACCAGCAGTCTGGATTAAAGCTGGATTACGATGCGGGATATTTCGTTCTGGAAGGGTTCGGCACTTATTCGCATCTATACGGTTTTCAGGTGAAGAGCATAAGTCTCCTTAATTCCAACATAGGTTTCGAATACATAAGCGATGCGGGGAACACGAACAGCGAGGCTTTCGGGAGCTCGGCGTTCGGCGCTTTCATGGAGCTTCCCATCACGGACATGATCAGCCTGTACGGCGAAGCGGCAAGTTCTTCCAACGGAGGACAAGGCGAGACGGCGGGTTTGTCGTTCGATTATGACCTGGTCTTTGCTTTCACGACAATAAGGGCCGGAGCGGTATCTTTCAACAATAAATTCATTCCGGGTTATTTTACATCGGGGTATGACATTAACCCTGTCGACATGACCTCCCTGGAAGCCGGAGATCAAACGAGGTACGGGACCTTTGCTTCTCTTGGAGCGGGCATACTGGGTCTTGTAGCGCTGAACATGACGAACGAGAACTACACCGACGGCGGCTCTGCCACCTCCGGAAGCATGTTAATGACCCCGCTTGCGGCGCTTACGGTGACCGGTTTTGTGAAAGAGCTGTCGTTCCTCGATTTCAGGACAATAAAAGGCAAGGACGCGAACATGGTGGGAGGGTCTATCGAATATCTGACAAAGGGCGGCGTAACGTTATCGTTCAACTACAAGAAGACGCCCTTCGACGAAGACCTGAAGCCGTACGAAACTTATTACTTTCAGGCGGGCATCAGTTACTGATCCAGCTTTATCGGGCCTTTTCGAAGGACCGTCAATTTATTCCCTGACACAGCGACTATGGCGGAAGGCATGCCTATCGGGCATTTGCCGCCGTTGATCACCATGTCGATCCCTTTTAATCCTTTGATATCTTTGGCAGATATCGCCGGTTTGCCGCCAGATCTATTCGCTGATGTGACGGCAAGCGCACCTCCGGCAGCCTTGATCAATCCTAGCGCGATTTTATTTTTCGGCATCCTAATTCCTATCGTTTGAAATCCGGAAGTCAAAAAATCAGGTACTATTTTTCTTTTGTGGAATATCAATGTCAGCGGTCCCGGCCAGTATCGATCCATCAGGTTCTTCGCGTTCAAAGGAATATTCCTGGCAAATTTCGCAGCGATCTTTTTTGAACTTACCAGAAGAGCGATCGGTTTTTTGTCGGACCTTCCTTTGATCTTATAGAGTTTTCGAATCGCTTTTCTGTTGAAAGGCATCGCGGCGATGCCGTAAACGGTATCGGTGGGGAAGGCGACGATGCCTCCGGACTTTAGTCGATTAACTGCGGCAGCTCTATCTCTTGATCTCACAAGCGTAAGTTATCTTGTTCGCTTTTATGTCGTATATCTCTATCGCCGGCGTCATTTTATATCCATTTGCTTTGATATATCCCATCAACACCGGATAAACCTTCATGGCGCCTATCATATATGACATGTTGTTCTTAATGGGAAATTCGGCTGTCGCGTATTTCTTCCTGAACATGATCTTGACCTTCATTTTTTTCATTACTACGTCGGCCTTTGCCGCGTCCTTTCCCTCCAGAAGAATGCCGATGTCGCTTCTCAGGTCAGCAGGTTTAATTTTTGAAGGGTCGTCATAATATATGCCGATCCCTTTTGAAGGGGTGACGTTGAAATCCGCTTTCAGTTTTTCGCTTACCGTCATCATAGCGGGGCTTATGTCAGAATACGGGCCTTTATTCGTTACATATACTATTGTCAGCGGTCCAAGTTCGTTCTCACTGACGTTGATCTTTGAAAAGAAACCCATGTAGCCCAGCCAGGCGGAACATGCGGCGGCCAGGGCCACTACCACTACAACCAGTCCGATCAATATTTTCTTTAACATGTTATTTATCCTCCTTCATTACTTAAAATGATTATAGCTTGAAAATCATTTCTTTCAAGCAGGACGGTTGACAAAAATGGCAGTTCATAATATAATTGATATATCAATAGTTGTTAAGTCAATCAAATGGGGGCTCGAATGTCGCATTACGATATCCTGGATAAGTTCTTCAAGCTGAAGAGAGTGATAAATCTGCGCGCCGTACATGCGCTGAAAGTCCTAGGGATAGGGCCAAGGCAGGCCGTGGTGCTCCGATGCTTAAGCAAGGACGGACCTGTATCCGCGGCAAGAATAGCAGAATATACCATGAGCGATCCGGCCGCGATAACCAGATCTCTGGACCTTCTGGAAGAGCACGGCTTCATAGCAAAAAAGGATTCTTCCACGGACAGGCGCGCACTGGTTCTGAGCCTTACCTCAAAAGGAGAAAAGGCTGCGAAGCAGATAAGGACCATGCAGGAATCGTTCTCTACCGAGATATTCGGCGGTTTATCTTCGCATGAGAAAGAAGCTTTTAAAACACTGCTCGATAAAATAACGGACGTTGCCGGCATTGCCGATAGCGCAAGAAAAGGAGAATAAAAATGACAGACCAGCAAAAAGATCAACAGCAGCAGCATCACCATAAACCGTGGTGGAAAAGGGACAGGGTAAAATGGTTCGCGGCCGCTATGGTCGTGGCTGTCGTAATTGTTTTCGCTTTGTGGTGGGTGTTGTTCCGCTCCTTTGTTACGACGAACGATTCAAGGATCGCCACGGACCTCATACGCGTCGCGCCGGCGGAGATCGGAGGCACGATAGAAAAAGTCGCGGTCCAGGAGGGTGATTACGTAAAGGCGGGACAGGTGCTCGTTGAGATCGACCATCGTATAGCGGAAGCGAACTACGAGAAAGCGAAAGCAAAGTTCGAGCTTGCGGACTCGGAGCAGCACAGGCTTAAGAGCCTTTACGGCAAGAACTTCAGTTCCAAACGGGACCTGGACAACGCCAACATGAACTACCAGATAGCCGAATCGGAACTAAGGCTTGCTGAGGTCAATCTGCAGGACACATATCTTAAAAGCCCGATAGACGGCGTTGTGGTGCAGAAGACCGCCGAAGTAGGCAATCTTCTTGAGCCGGGACAGGTCGCCGTCACGATATCAGATATCGACCACGCGTGGGTCAGCGCGAACATTGAAGAGACGAGAGTGGCACAGCTTAAGCTCGGCCAGCCGGTTTCCATAAGCATCGACGAGGGCGGGCAGCTGACGGGAAAAGTGGAAGAGATCACCGCGGCAACGGCCTCGCAATTCTCTCTGCTTCCGGCGGAGAACGCGTCGGGGAATTTCACTAAAGTCGTCCAGAAGATACCGGTTAAGATATCCATTGACCCGCATCCGGACGTCAAGCTGCTGCGCGCAGGACAGTCGGTCACTATAAAGATAAGAGTCAGATAACATGGCCCATAAGCCTCTTTCACCGAACCCGAACTACAAATGGATAGTCCTGACCATCGTCATGATAGGTATGATCATGGCCATGCTGGACTTGAGCATCGTTAACGTCTCCATACCCAAGATAATGGCCGATTTCGGTTCGAACGTAGCTGATATCGAATGGGTCGTGACCGCTTATATGCTTGCCTTCGCTGTGCTGATGCCGCTTACAGCCTGGTTCCGCGACAGGGTGGGGCATAAATTCCTTTTTACGGTAAGTCTTCTTGTCTTTACGGTCGGCTCGCTTCTTTGCGGAATGGCCTGGAATATCCCGTCGCTCATCGCGGCAAGGGTGATACAGGCGCTTGGCGGAGGCGCCATGAACCCGACCGGAATGGCGATGATCGCGGAAGCTTTTGAAGCGAAGGAACGCGGCAAAGCCATGGGCATGTTCGGCGTGGCCATAATTCTCGGTCCTGCGCTCGGTCCCACTCTCGGCGGATTCCTTACGGAATCTTTCGGCTGGAGGTCGGTATTCCTCGTCAATCTTCCCATCGGCATAATGGGCGCGATAATGGCCATGGAAATGCTTGTGAGCGACAAGCCGGGCAATGAATCCCACAGGCCGTTCGATGCATGGGGCTTTATTTTTCTGACCTTGTTCCTCATCGCTTTTCTGCTGGGGGTATCCAGGGGCGAGACCGAAGGCTGGACTTCCAGATATATCCTGACATGCGCGGCGCTTTCTGTAATTGGTTTCAGCGGTTTCATACTCGTGGAAACGATGGTGCGGGACCGTATAATGGACCTGACACTGTTCAAATATCCCGTCTTCAGCATATCCATTCTTATTTCAATAATACGCAGCGTTGCTCTTTTCGGCGGCGTATTCCTGATACCTTTGTTCCTTCAGCAGCTTAAAGGCCTTTCCGCGGTGCAGAGCGGCCTTCTCTTGATGCCGGGCTCGCTCATCATGGCAGTTGTCATGCCGATCGTCGGCTGGCTCATTAACAGGTCCAGCCCGCGTTTCCTGGCGATGACGGGACTTACCATCCTTGCTTATTCGCTTTTCCTTTACACGGACATCAGCATATACATGAGCGACTGGCAGATACTTTATCCCACCATCATAAGAGGCATAGGGATGTGTTTCCTTATGGCGCCCATCATGACACTCGCTCTCAACGCCGTTCCGCGGCAGAAAGCTGGAATGGCTTCTTCCATGTTGAGCATAACCCAGCAGGTGGGCGGAGCCATCGGCATCGCGATATTGTCCACTGTCCTTGATAACCGGACGAAATTCCACATGAGCGCCGCGGGACCGATGATGCGCATCGACTTACCGCAGGTCATGCAGGCAATCAACGGCATACAGACAAGGGCTCATGAGATCGGATTGACGCACGGCAGCGCCATTCTTGCCGCCAGGACGGCGCTTATGAAATATATATATGTAGCGCAGACGAACTTCGGCTTCCAGGATGCTTTCTTTGCCGCGATGTTCATAGTTCTTTTGTCGCTGATACCCACGATTTTCCTCCCCAACAGGAACGTGATGCATCATTCGCATGAAACGGTGATCGTCGAATAATTTTCCCAAAAACTGAAATTCCCCCGCATTGTGCCGATAAAAAGCCGTATTGAGTTTTTCGATCAGGTAAGAATGATTTTAAAGGAGATGATCATATGAGTTTAGAATGTAAAACGCTGCCCATGTCCACCGATATAGCTCTGGCTTTTAAGAATGCGGGATATGTTGCAAATCCTGCGCTCGCTTCCAGTGAATTTTTCGGGTCGGCAGAACTGCCTAAGAAGCCAAGTTTTTGGAGGACGGACGGAGATAGATATCACTACGACCGTGTTCCGAGGTGGCAGGTCCTTGGTAATATGGAAGGAACGGTGATGACCGAGCAGGAATATTTGAAATCCGTCGGAATAACCCAACCTAAGGATTTGGACTTTTTTGAGAAGCGTCGCTTCCTTCCTGAGATATTCACGCTGAAGGCGGCCGTAAAGGGGATCGTCTTTGCCGACGCTTTCACTGAATTCAGAAATCGCCAGAACATGGCTGAAGCGCTTTCAGAATTGGATAAGACGAAAGGGAACGCGGTATTCACGCTTCATGGGACCGTAAAGGGGAACGGCGACGGCACTCTGGAATTGATCCAAAGCCTTGCCGCGCTGGCTACCGATCAGGATCGCGAAGCAATAATGAACGAAGAAAAGTTGATAAGCTTAGATAAGGAACCCAATCCTGACATGCAGACGGTCAGGATAAATAATATGGATCTCGGTTCAATTTCACTAATGGCGGGGATGCTCATGCCGCGGGAAGAGAGGCAAACGCCGGCGACATTCCTTGGAATGGACTTTGGCGACGCATTTAAGCCGTACAATTCGGTTTTTACCAGAGTGGATCTGGGCACTCCAGATATTCCAAAGGCCTTCCACATCAAGACGATCAATATAAATTTCATGAGCAGTTTGTCTATGAGTTCCGGCAGGCCGTGACGGATTTCTCAATGGAGATATCATGCATTTAAGTGAATATGTGATGTACGAAGCGCGGACTTTTTGCGGCATATCAGATATTTCCGGCATATCAGGTATAAGAAAAATTGAGCAGCCCTGTAAGCCGGATCCTGTGCACCTTCGCTCTTCGAGCTTCGGTGCACAAGTATTTGTACTTGTCGGCCGAAGCCTTGAGCGGAGGTCGATAGTCATCTGTCTTGCCTTTGCATCACTGCAAAGATCTTTGCGGCCTACTCGGGATCATAACGTCAAACGCCAGACTTTCCCTATTTGGCCTTGCTCCGGGTCGGGTTTTCAGCACCTCTGGTTGCCCAGATAGTGTGGGAGCTCTTACCTCCCAGTTTCACCTTTGCCCTTACCCCTTTAGGGGGCAGTGGGCCGTGTACTTTCTGTTGCACTTTCCATCGGGTCGCCCCGCCCAGCCGTTAGCTGGAACCCTGCGTTTTGGAGTCCGGACTTTCCTCCCACCTTCGCACTTCGTGCTTCGGTGGGCAAGCTCCTCAATCTAACAAGAGCTTGCCCTACGGAGCTCCGAAGGAGCGAAGTAGGGCGACTACCCGGGCTGCTCGGAGAGCATTATATAACATATTGGATATCCTTGCATTGATATAATCGGAGTATGTGAAATATAAGATAAGTGAAATTTTTAAATGATAATAGCGATAATCAAATGAATATGGTCGAACCAATCAATCCAAATGTATCAAATCTCGTCCCGAATAATCCGACCTTAAAAACATCAGGTTACGGCGGCATATCAGCTATTGTCACCAGTTTGCCGGTAAAATATGGCTTTCTCGACAAGCTGCCGCAATTGCTTGAACGTCAAAAAGGTGTAACAGGATTTGTTTCTGTATTAGGCGCTGATCCTAGGAAAGAAGTATTCGCGAGATATAATCACCTGGACCGGGTCAGCTGCATTGCGGAGTATTTAGCATCTATGCTGAATGATCCAAAGGTCGACCTCGACAAGGTCAGATTCCTTGCAGTAACTCACGATATCAACAGGCTTCCTTTTGCGCACAACTGCGAAGGGGCGCTTGGTTTTGATCAGGCTAAAAATATCAGGGGATATCTCATGAAAAACCTGCCCGGCATAAGCGAAGACTGGATATCAGGGGCTGAGGATGTATTGCGTGAAGATCCCAGCAGATCGATGGAAGCCGCCATTGTTATTACCGCGGACAAAGTCGACGGCTATATAGAAGATCCGGTCCTTGCGATAACAGCTCTCGGTGTTCCAAGCAAATTCCTGCCGCAGGAGGTAAGAAATTTATTCGGATTTGATGGTGAGTTCGAGGGTAAATTGGTAAAGCTTGAAGACCTGTTCGATAAAGGAAAGACCGAGGATTACGATCTTTTGCTTAAGAGCGTTTGTCGGGAATACGCAACAAAATTCCTCGAAGCCAGAAAAAAAGAAGGCGAGATATTATTCGTCAAGGACCCTGAATATGAGAATAAATATAAAAAACCTTTAAGAAAAGGCTTCATGGAACAGCGAGTGTTTCCGATCAATAATGTTGTCGTGTCGCACGGGCCTATCATCGGAAAGATCATGAAGCAGCTTATTGAACGCGGAATTACGATCGATCATCTGCTTTCAAGCACAGATGCGGAAACGTCGTATCTGGCAGGCAAGATGGTCATCAAAGATGTTGAATATCTGCTACCCTGGTTGAAATATGATGTGGGCAAAGTAATGACAAAGATCGATGAAATTGCCGGGAGAGGGGAGAATCCCCTGAATGTTTTCATGGGATTCGGGCCTGAACAGTTAGATAGTTTTAAACTCCAAGGACCCAACCAACCTTAAAAGCATAGACCCAGCGATCACTATTTCTTGTGCGGAAAAAGAGGCAGCGTCTTTCTTTCGTGGACGTCAATCCCAATGTTCGCCATTCTGTCGGCGTCGGGATTCTGTTCTCTTCGGACATGCTTGATGGAAAAATCATCCATTTTTTCCACCAGAGCCATCACATGATAGTGCAGAGGAACAAGGTTCTCATGCTTCACCTTATATTCGCCGTTAAGCTGTTTCACCAGAAGCTCGCTGTCCGAGAAGAACTTGACGGACCTGTGGCCTTTGGTGAGAGCCTCTTCAAGGCCTCTTATCAGAGCCATGTACTCGGCTATGTTGTTCGTGGTCTTTCCGATGTACGCGCCTATCTCATCCAGCGTTTTTCCGCCGTCCTTTATTATCACGCCTATTCCCGCAGGACCGGGATTCCCTCTTGCCGCGCCGTCGATATATATTTCTATCGCCATTTCGGGGAAAGTATACCATATTGTATAGGCAATCGAAATACTGTAAAATCGTTCCCTGTCAGAAGAAAAATCATGCAAAATGTGAACAGATGTATATCATGCGGCTCCAATAAGCTTTCTGCATACCCCTGCTTTGTTTCAAGTTTTTTTGCGGACCAGGTATGGCATAGGGAGCCATTTGAAGTGCTGCTTTTTCGCTGCGGCTCTTGCGGATTCGTATTTTACCGAACAAGGCTCGATGAAGAGGAGATCTCGGAATTTTATAAAGATTACCGCGGGGAAAAGTATCAGATAAAAAGACAGCGATACGATCCCTGGTATTCCAAAGAGATCAACGAATCCATCGGAAAGGACCAGGCCGCGGTCAAGAACAGGAAGAAGAACCTTTCCGACATGATAAAGAGGGATCTGAGCGGGCATAAATTCAATAGTATCCTTGATTGGGGCGGCGATTACGGTCAATTTATTCCCGATGAATTTCAAAATGCCGACAGATATGTTTACGAAATATCCGGCATCTCGCCGCTCGAGGGCATAAAGCTGTTCACGAGCGTCGATCAGTTCAAACAGAGGACGTTCGATCTTATAATGTGTTGTCATGTTATGGAACACGCGTCTTACCCTCTCTCATTACTTAAGCAGATAATGGAGGCTTCCCATGAAAGTACGGTGTTTTATTTTGAAGTCCCCGACGAATCCCCGTTCAAACATTCATTTGCGCGCGGGGCAAAGAGCTTATTCGTTTCTTTCCTGCTGATGAGCCCGTTCGTTTACAGGGCGTTTTATTCGGCCTATAAGAAGGTCTTTGGCAGGGCACCGAGGTTTTTCCAGATGACCGAACATTTGAATTTCTTTTCCGTTGGATCTTTAAGAAAGATGCTTGCCAACAGCGGACTTGAGATCATTGAAATAAAAAGCATCAACGTTGACCATGGCTGGATGGTAGTGCCGACCATATCATGTTTAGCAAGGCGCAAAAGCCCGGCATAAAGACGATAATCGCGGCCGGTTTTTATGTGTTTTATGGAAATCAGGCCATTATTACTGTAGAATTCAAACATGTCTTGCGAAAAATTCATGAAAGCCGCTCACGCGGAAGCCTTGAAGGGGTTCAAGAAAAATGAAGTGCCCGTGGGCGCGGTGGTGGTGATGGACGGCAAGATAATCGCTCGGGCGCACAACCTGCGGGAATCATTGATAGACCCGACGGCTCACGCGGAGATACTCGCGATAAAGAAAGCCGCCAGAAAACTCGGCGGGTGGAGGCTGGACAGGGCGGAGATATATTCGACGCTTGAGCCCTGCCCGATGTGCGCTGGAGCCATTGTTCACGCGAGAGTGCGCGCGCTCGTGTACGGCGCGGATGATCCGAAAGCGGGCGCCTGCGGGAGCATAATGGACGTTATTTCTTCAAAGCATTTGAACCACAAAGTTCATGTAACGTCCGGTGTTTTGAAGAAAGAATGTTCGGATATATTGAAGAAATTCTTCAAAAAGCTCAGGAAAAGCAAATAGCTTTTTGACATTTGTCATTTGAAATTTGTCATTCCGCGGAGCGGAGAGGTGGCCGAGTGGTTGAAGGCGCACGCCTGGAAAGTGTGTATACTCGAAAGAGTATCGCGAGTTCGAATCTCGCCCTCTCCGTTTAAAAGTATTTAGTGTGAGCTGGAGTACGGAGTTTTGAGCAAAGCAGGAGTCAAGGCTCATTACTCAAAACTCAAACTCACACTCAAGACTTTGAAACTGGAGCGGAGGATGAGAAAGGGATTGGATGTTTCAATTGGAAGTCTGTTAAGTGAGGTGAAAAGCCATGAGCATCATAGCGAAAAAAGATATTCTCGATGCCATACGTAGAACTGCCAAAGATAATGGCGGAAAACCTTTAGGTAAGGCCAGATTTGAAAAAGAAACAGGGATAAATGAATATAATTGGGAGAAATATTGGGCGCGATTTGGCGATGCTCAAAAAGAGGCGGGGTTTACGCCAAACCAACTTCAAGGTGCACACGCTGATGAATTTCTTATTGAGAAAATGATTGGGCTTACACGCAAGCTTGGTAAATTCCCGACTTATCGGGAAATAAATGTAGAAAGAAGTAATGACCCTGAACTTCCATATAAGGGAGCTTTCTATCGTCTAGGATCAAAAAAACAGCTACCAACAAAGATAATGGATTATTGCAAAGAAAAAGCTGGCTATGATGATATTATAAAGCTATGTCAATCCATTCCCGGCAAAACAGATGAGGCAGGAAGTGGTGATGAGGCTGACTTAAGTGTTGGCGAAGTATATCTTTTCAAGTCAGGACGTTATTACAAAATTGGAAAAACCAATGATACTGTTCGGCGTGGACACGAATTGCGAATTCAACTGCCCGAAAAAATGCATTTAATTCATTCAATCAAAACTGATGATCCAGGCGGGATCGAGGCATATTGGCATAGACGTTTTGAAACGAAAAGAATGCAAGGGGAGTGGTTTGATTTAAATTCTTCCGACGTAAAAGCATTTAAGCGCTGGAAGCGAATTACATGAAAGAATTTGCCAGTATGTTAAAAGTGCCTTTCGATGCACTAGCCATATGAGCCACAATAAAAAAACATTCACATATGTGATATTCAATAAGCCCTGGGGGGTTCTCTCTCAGTTCACCGATGAAGCTGGCCGGAAGACCTTGAAGGATTTCATTCCTATTAAAGAAATATATGCTGTCGGACGTCTCGATTATGAAAGCGAAGGGCTTCTTTTCCTTACGAACGACGGGTATTTGAACCAGAAGCTGACCCATCCCGCGCAAAAGGCGGCGAAAACATATCTTGTTCAAGTTGAGGGCTTCCCAACGGATGAACAGATAACCGAGCTGAAGAAAGGCGTCATCATCGATGAAAAGATGACCCTCCCGGCAAAAGTGAAAAGGATCGAAGAACCGTTGCTGTGGGAAAGAGTGAAGCCCATAAGGTTCAGGAAATCAGTACCCACGTCGTGGCTCGAGATCATCGTCCGCGAAGGGATGAACCATCAGGTAAGGCGCATGACCGCGGCTGTGGGGCTGCCGTGTCTCAGGCTGGTGCGCGTCGCGATCGGACCAATATCCCTCGGCGACCTTCAGCCCGGGCGATACGAGATGATAAACAAACCGCATTTATAGAACGCTTATTCCAATCCGAAAAGAATGATATAATTCACCTGATATCCCTGCCTGCCGGCAGGCAGGCTGATCATCTGGTATTCTGATTTTCTGACGTGGAGGGATGGCAGAGTGGTCGATAGCGCTCGCCTCGAAAGCGAGTAAACTCGAAAGAGTTTCGGAGGTTCGAATCCTCCTCCCTCCGTATTAAGTAGTTAGTGTGAGCATGAGTATGTAGTCTTGAGCAAAACAATGGATCTAAACTCAAAACTAATTACTCACACTCACACTAAAGACTACAGTAGAAAGAGGTAAGAATGTCCATCAAATTCGGGACCGACGGATGGCGCGCGATAATTTCCGATGAGTTCACGTTCGCGAACGTGAGGATAGTTGCGCAGGCTATTGCCGACTATGTCAACGATCATAAACTCGGCGATAGAGGGATCGTTATCGGCTATGACCCCAGGTTTTTGGCTGACAAATTCGCGGAAGAAGCCATCAAGGTGCTTCATTCCAACGGAATACCCTGCTTCATGACGGACCGCGACACGCCCACGCCGGTGGTCGCTTTCTCCGTGAAGGACAGGAACGCGGGCGGCGCGATAATGATGACCGCCAGCCACAATCCACCGCAGTACTGCGGCATGAAGTTCATACCGGAATACGGCGGACCTGCTTTCGCCAATATCACCGACGAGATATTGAAAAATCTTCAGTCCGCGAAGCATAAGGAGCTGAAACAGTCATTCAAGATAGAGAGGTTCAATCCCATAAACAGATACAGGAAACACATCGAGGAACTTATCGATTTTGACGCCATCAGGGACGCGAAGCTGAGAGTGGCTTACGATCCGCTCTGGGGAACGGGAAGGGAATACCTGGACAGGATACTCCAGGATTTCGGCGTTGACGTTGACGTTGTCCACGGATACCGCGACGTGCTCTTCGGCGGAATTACTCCGGAGCCGATAGGCGAGCACCTGACGGACCTCAAGAAAAAAGTGATCGACGGCAAGCTCCATGCGGGACTTTCCACCGATCCCGACGCCGACAGGTTCGGCATCGTTGATGACACGGGAACTTATATCAGCGCCAACAGGGTCATCGCGGCTGTGTTCGCGTATCTTGTCGATGAGAGAGCGGAGAGCGGTTCGGTTGTGAGGAGCGTTGCAACGACCCACATGATAGACGCCATCGCGGAGGCGCACGGGATAAAGGTCCATGAAACTCCCGTGGGGTTCAAATATATCGCGGAAATAATGCTGAAGGAGCAGATCATCATCGGCGGGGAGGAGAGCGGCGGGCTTACCATCGGCGGGCACATACCGGAAAAGGACGGCATCCTCGCCAACCTGCTGATATGCGAGATGATCGCTCACTACAAGAAGCCGCTGTCCCAGATAATGAAGGACATATCAAAAAAATACGGCGAGTACCATGACAGGAGGGTGAACCTGAAGATGGACGATGCCTCGAAAAAAGAATTGATGCAAGCGCTGATGAACGAACCTCCGTCAAAGGCGGGCGGCGCAAAATTAAGCCACATAAACAGGAGCGATGGTGTTAAAATGGTGTTCGACGACGGAAGCTGGCTTCTGGCCAGGCCGTCCGGCACGGAACCCATAATCCGGACGTATTATGAGGCGAGGTCCGGCGAGGAACTCAATAACATGGTGGCGGATTTCGAACAGTTCGTGAGTTCGGCGATCGGCGGGAGGCGCGTATGACCGGAAAAGAAAAGATCATAATGGACAAGGAAGAGATATCCCTCGCGATAAAACGCATCGCGAAAGAAATAGTTGACGCCAACCACGGAACGAAAGATATTGTTCTCATCGGAGTAATGAACAGGGGAGTGCCCATCGCACAGAGGATAGCCAAGATCATC
Organism: uncultured bacterium; assembly: GCA_963727815.1. Classification (GTDB taxonomy): domain Bacteria; phylum Margulisbacteria; class WOR-1; order CAVSGV01; family CAVSGV01; genus CAVSGV01. The sequence goes on along the minus strand of CAVSGV010000003.1, from coordinate 531,366 downwards.
GACGTGCCGGTGGGGTCGCTTGACGTTTCACTGCACCGCGACGACATCCACAATAAGGGCTCGCAGATACAGATACAGAGATCGGACATCCCATTCTCCATCGACGGAAAGGTTGTTGTGCTCGTTGATGACGTCATTTACGCCGGCCGCACCATCCGCGCGGCAATGGACGGGCTCAACGATTACGGCAGGCCTTCAAGGATCCATCTGGCGGCGCTGGTGGACCGCGGCAACAGAGAACTCCCTATCCATCCCGATTTCGTGGGAAAGAGAATTTCCACAACGAAGGACGAGGATGTCATGGTCAACATCGCGGAAATAGACGGAGTTGACAAAGCTATCCTCAGGTAATATCGTTACCGCAGGGGAGGTGATACTATTGAAGCTTGATGCGTTAAAGCTTGCTATTTCCGCAGGCATTCTTTCGGCTATCTGCATGTTCCTCCTGCCAATCGATGCGATGTACATGGGCCGGGGCGTTACAGCCATAAAGACACTGAACCCGATATTCCAGGGATATAATGTCTCCTGGTACGGAGCGGGCATGGGGCTGGTATATGGTTTCGTCACATGTTTTATTTATTTCGGCGTTCTCGCCCTGATATATAACGGATTGCCTGAAATGAAGACCAAGAAGAAGGCCGGAAGAAAGAAATAGTTTGTCAGATCGGCCTTGTGATCTGGGGCTGCATCAAGCCTTGATGGAGCTTATACCCTCTTCATTTTCGACGACCTCTATTATATTCTCAACCGTGTCTTTGATATCCTCCACGTGAGTTATCAATATTATCTGCCGGAACTGTTTTGAAAGCCTGTTCAACGCTTCCAGTATCGACGATTTTCTGTGGATGTCCTGAGAGCCGAATATCTCGTCAAGAATGATGAACCCAGTCTCGATCCCGCTGGATTCCGCGATGAGCTGCGATATCGAAAGTCTTAAGCAAAGATTTGCCACATCCGCCTCTCCGCCGGAGAACCTTGCCAGAGGATATTTTAAAGCCCCATCATATATGTAAAGGTTGTATTCCTCGTCCAGGTCGACGCCGGTGTATTTTCCAGCCGTTAATTCGGAAAGCAGCAAGCCGGATATTTCCGAAAGCTTTGGCCTTATCCGGGATATGAGGAACTGCCGGTAATCTGTCACAAGATTTATGAACCTCTCCTGTTTTTCCTGGCCGAGCGTTATCTTGTCGATGCTTTTTCTGGTCTCTTCGGAATCGTCTATCTCTTTCTGCTTGTCTTTCGCCTGCTGAAGAAGCCGTTCTATCTCCAGCTTGATGTCATTGCGTATCTCATATTTCTTTTTCAGTTCGGCTTCAACTGAATCAAGCTCCTCGGTCATCTTTGCGTGTTTCTTCTCATCATAATCAACGCCTTTAAATTCCTTCAAGACCGCTTTCAGCTCTCCTTCAAGATCGTTCTTTTCGGCCAGCAGCCTTGCCAGGGATGTTTCGATGTCGCCTTTTTTATCGAGCTTTGCTTTCATCAGCGGATATTTCCTGTGCGGCTCTTCAAGCTCATCCAGTCTTTTTGAGAGCGCCGCGTATTCTTCGATATCCACTTTCATGTCGTGCTGATCGGTCTTTTTGTCGCTCTTCAAGGCTTCGAGACGCAGCTTTAATTTCTGGCCGTCGCTTTTTATTTTGGAAAGTTCCTCGTCAAAATGCTTGTCGATGTACAGCTTGTCCTTGATGAGCTGTCCGCAGGTGGGGCAGGGAGCGCCCGCTTTGAGCTTTTTCTTGTTCTCGGACAGCTCCGAATATTTCTCCCTCAACTCTTCGATCTTGGTCTCCGTCGTCCGTATCTCCGATTCCTTGGCTATCGAGAGCTTTTTCAGCTTCTTTTCAGTATCCGAGTATTCACTGTAAGCTTTTTCGATGGATGTGAATTCCTTTTCAAGTTTCTTTATCTGTGCCGCTTCCTCGTTCAGTTCCGACTCTCTTTTGGAAAGCCCTGTCAGCCGGGCGTCCAGCGACGCGCGCTTTTTGTCCAGCTGCGCGAATTTATTATAAACGGCTCTTTCTTCGTTGAATCTCTCCTTGAATTTTGACCGCTCCACCTCTATCTTCTCTATCTCGGCCTCCACTATCTTAAGCTCTTTCTCAGATTCCTTCCTGTTCTTCTCGATCACCATCTTTTCACTCACAAGCACGTTCGAGTCCTTGATCACCGTCTTTTTTTTCAGAAGGTCCAGCTCCAGCTTCTTTTCTTTTATCTGCTTCTTCACCGAATCGATGACTTTGTCCACGGCGTCTATCCTCAGCATCCTGATTATTGTGTCGCGTCTGGCGGCGGGGGTCAGCTCTGTAAGAGCGTTCAGCTCTTTTTGTCTCGCGAAGAAACTGGTGTAAAAACTTTTCCAGTCCATTCCCAGGAGATAGCTGACCTCTTTGTCAACTCCCTTTACCGAATCAGCTATGACCTTCCCTCCCGCGATTATCGACGCATCGCCTGTCGCGGAAGAACCTTTAATGACCCTTACGACCTTATATTCGATACCGCCGATCTCCATTATCAGTTGAGCTTCAACGGTTGCGTTCATGGGCGCGTTCGATCTTTTGATGCCTTCTTTGCCGGTCCTTGCGGCGTTGGGCCCGTAGAGCGTCCACGCTATCGCTTCGACGAGAGTTGATTTCCCCGCTCCGTTAAGCCCGACGATACCCGTTATCCCGTCGCCGAACTCGATCGTGGAGTCTTTGTACTGCCTGTAATTCTTCAGAGAGAGAGATTTGATCCTCATTGTTTCTGTTCTTCCTCTTCCTTTATCACCTTGTCATATTCCTGCGACCAGAGCTTGAAGAAATAATCGCGGTCGTTATCTTCCATGCCGTCGGTCGTAATGAACGACTTGAACTCATCCTTGATCCCGCCGGTGGACATCTTGACCTCTTCTTTATTGCCTTCCTCATCAACCCTTTCATATCGCGGTTCAAAATGGACCGCGTCCTTCGCGGCCTCCCTTATCCTCTTCGTATCAAGAGTGTTCATCACATGCTGGGGAACGTTGCGTACTGTCAGGCGGATGATCTTGCCCGCGGGTTCTGTCTTTTCGATCGCCTTTATCACTTCATCAAGCAGGGCGACAGAATCTTTTCCGGCGGCGTCTATCGCCGTCATGTCTATCATCGGCCGTGTACGGACCTGGATAAGCTCAGTTTTAGCCTTGCCTGAAAGATCGACGGTCAGAAAACCTTTGGCCTGTCCCGCCTCATTGAAGCTCATCCTCTCGCTGGAGCCGGAGAACCAGGAATTTTCGGCGACCTTGACGTATCCGTGATAATGGCCCAGCGCCACGTAATCGAACTTTAACTCATTCAGCCACTGGTAATCAACAAGAAGCTCGTTAGATTCGCCATGGCTGAACTCTTTCATCCCGGTCACTCCACAGTGGAGCATGACAACGTTCTTCGTGGCAGGATCAGGTTTTATCTTCTTGAGCTCTGCCTTGAATGTCTTGTCATCCGGGCATTGCGGGACGGCGTGGACGGTGAGGCCTGGGAACTTGAAGACCTCGAGCGCGTCCTTGTAAACGATGTTGAAAAGTTTGGTGCCGTTATCAAGTTTTTTATCCAGAGTAAGTTCCTCGAAGATCGAATAGATGCTGCCCTTGTATATCTGTTTCGGCGTTTCGTGGTTGCCGGATATCATCACAAAAGGAATGCCGGCATTATACAATCTTATCAGCTGTTTAATACCGATGCTGACTATCCTGTTCGTGGGCCGCACCGAATCGAAAAGATCGCCGCTGTGCAGGACGATGTCAGGCTTCAGGCTTATTATCTGGTCGATGGCGTCGAGAAAGGAGAGGATGACGTCCTCTTCCCTCTGGTTGAATCCGTTCTCTGATATTTTTCTGTACGCGGAATATCCAAGATGGGTGTCGGCTAAATGTATTATTTTCATTTTGATCAGTTTGCCATTTTAACACAGAACCAGAACCATCGAAAGTAGCATGCAAGTTTTCCGCGCATCGTCACGATAATAAATGTGCGTCCGGTGAAAAGTTACATTACAAAGCCTTCTGCAAATGGATGGCTTTTATTTTGTCTTCGGGAGGTCATTTTGAGAGACATTTATGCTATCGCCTCGATATCGAGCTTCTCAATGGAAGTGTCCGATCATCCTTTTGATGTCAATCAGAACGGCAACAACAAGTTCAAGGAGCAGCTCTTCAAGCTGTGCCAGGATTCAAGGTCTTTCGAAGCCGACAACTTCGTCGTTGACGCTATGTATGTTGAAGGGATAAAACAGGGTTCCGTCGTCGTTTGCGATGACGGCGGCATCTGCATGGGCGGCGCTCTGTTCTCCAGGTCGGAAAAATATTCGAGCCGCGCCATCATGAAGCTGCAGGAACTGTTGAGACCGGTGTTTGAATTCAAGATCGCTCAGGTGAAAGCTTCCGTGGGAATGTTCTGCGGCCTCAGGTCCTTCAGTTCTATGATCGACGAGATAGAAGACCAGCTGGAGGGCAGGTCCAACGTTCCTCTGAACGATTTCGTGGAGGATTTCAGGGACGGGCTAAGAGCGATCGGCGAAAGCTTTGGCGGCGGGAAAAGCCCGAATATCGAGGCTTTCCTGGACGTCCTTTCCGACGAGAACATAAAGCATTATCCGAAAGAGCTTATCCTTATGTTCATGATATTCATCCTTTTGATGATAATCATGCTTATAGAAGCGAAGATAAAGATGAGCGAGCAGATCCTGGAGGCTATGGACGCATCTTCGCAATGACCGTTTCACCCTGGAATTTGCTGAACCCGCATTTGACGATCTTTCCGAAAAGATCAGTGCGCTTATTGTCGGATAAGAACACTCTTATGTAATTTCCGGTCAGCCCCTCGAACATCCCTGTCTTTTTATCTTTCTGCTCGATCAGCACTTCCATCACTTTTCCTTTGAAAGACCTGTGAAAGCGGAGCATCAGTTTATCTCTAAGTTTCGTGAGCTTTTCATATCTTCTGGCGATAGTTTTCGGATCAACTTTGTCCTTGAAGCCCATCGCCGCTGTGCCCGGCCTGTCCGAATATGAAAAAACATGGATGCGTGAGAATTTGATCTTTTCAGCCAATTTGTAAGTGTTCCTGAAAGCTTTTTCATCTTCGCCGGGAAAGCCGACGATGATATCGGTGGTTATGGCAATATCCTTGATCTTTTTCTTTATCTTGTTCGCGAGGTCAAGATATTGTTTCGATGTATATCGCCTCTTCATCGCCTTCAATATCCCGTCATCGCCGCTCTGTAAAGGAATGTGTAAGTGATGGCAGACCTTGGGATCACTTTTTATTACATCGATCAGCTCATCGGTCACATACTGGGGTTCGATGGATGAAAGACGGATCCTCGATAATCCATCGATCTTTGATAATTGATTGATAAGCAAAGGAACCTGCGACTGAAGTCCCGCCAGAGGCGGGCAGGCGCGGTTCCTTGTGTCACCCTGAACGAAGTGAAGGGTCTGCTTTTTGAGATTCTTCGCTTCGCTCAGAATGACAGCCTCGGAGCCGAGACTTTTAGTCTCAGGCTCCAAAGTGAATTCACCAAGGTTGATGCCGGTCAGAACGATCTCTTTTACTCCCGATGCGACCATCTTTTCGGCCTCGCAGAGGATCTCATCCATCGGCCTTGATCTTACCTTTCCTCGGACAAGAGGGACGATGCAGTAGCTGCAAAAATTCTGGCAGCCGTCTTCAATCATTAAATTGGCACGAACACGAGATGGGAGATGAGAAATGGGAGATGAGAAAGTATTTACATCTCGCGTCTCACGTCTCGCATCTCTAAGATATTCCACAATTTGCAACTTATCTTTATTTAGTAAAGTTATGTCAGCTTCAGTAATATCCTCAATTCCTGCGTCGCAGCCCGTGAATATCACTTTCGCTCTGGGATTAAGTTTTTTTGAGTGTCTTATTGCGTTCCGTGATTTCTTGGCGGCATTCGATGTTACCGTGCAGGTGTTTATTACATATATATCGGCGGCCTGGGGGTAGGGGACGATCTCATAACCAAGAGAGCGGACCTGCTCGATCATCCTGTCCGTTTCATACTGGTTCGACCTGCAGCCGAGGGTGTAAAAGGCGACTTTAGTCACATCTCGCACTCGTATTCGATCATTGATAATACCGCTATTGCCGCAGTCTCCGTCCTCAAGATCCTGTTGCCGATGGTCACGGTCTGGAAACCCGCGTTCTTTGCTGCTTCAGCTTCATCATGCGAGAAGCCGCCTTCCGGTCCTATCAGCACAAGAAGCTTCTTGATGCCCTTGTTGCTCTGAAGGAATTTCTTGATGGTATTTTCTTTTTCCATTTCCCAAAGCATGACGCATTTATCATATGACTCTGATGTGCCGATCAATTTATCAAATGTCATCACTGGGAATATCTTTGGAATAGCAAGACCTCCGGATTGCTCAGCGGCTTCTTTTGCGATCTTCTGCCACCGTGCGACCTTTGCGTCGGCTTTTCCGCTCTCAAGCTTTATCACGGACCTTTCGCATAATACGGGGATCAATTGATGCACACCGAGTTCCGTTGATTTTTGGATGATCAGATCCATCTTCGGATTTTTCGGCAGGCCTTGAGCGACCGTGATCTGCAATCTTGGATCCGCCTGTGACTTCTTCTCTTCGATAAGGTCGACAAGGATCGAATTTTTTTGCATCGAATTTATTTTGGCGGAATATTCCTTGCTTTTGCTGTCCATTATCGTCAGCTCGTCGCCAACATTAAGACGCATCACATTCTTGATGTAGTTAACATCGCTGCCTTCAATGACGGCGGTGTTGTCCTTTACCTTGTCAAAAGCGACGAACACTCTGATGCTCACTTTGTTTTTTCTCCACGCAGCTTCGCGAATTTTTTCAGAAGCTCGGTTTCCTCATTGCTCAGGTCCTTAGGCGTTTCAACATCAACATGCACATATAGATCTCCCCGTGCCTTGCTGTTAAGGTGCGGCATCCCTTGGCCGCGCATTCTCAAGACGGATCCAGATTGAGTCCCCGCGGGGACTTTCAGCTCCGCTTTCCCGTCGATCGTTGGAACATCCAGATCGAACCCCAGAGAGGCCTGAGCGAAAGTTATCGATCGTTTTTGATGGAGGTCCGCGCCGTCGCGTTCGAACCGCGGATCATCCCTGACCGTTATGAATATGTAAAGGTCGCCGGGCCCGCCGCCTTTTTCGCCGGTGTCTCCCGCTTTCGGCACCCTCAATTTATTTCCGGTCTCAACTCCGGCGGGAATGTTCAGCTCTATCTTGTGGGTTTTCTTTACCTGACCTTTTCCGTGGCATTCGACGCAGAGCGAAGTGATGACTTCTCCCGAACCGCGGCAGTCGGGGCAGGGTCCCACCTGAGTGAAACTTCCCATTATCGTTCTCTGTACTCTCTTGACCTGTCCTGTGCCGTGACAGGTCGCGCACTTTTCAGGTTTTGTCCCCGGCCTTGCTCCGGTTCCTTTGCATGTCTGGCATGTAACGAAGTGGGGAAGCTCGATCTCTTTTTTCAATCCCTTGGCGGCGTCTTCAAGCGAGATGGTCATGTCGTAGCGGAGATCGTCGCCCCGTTGAGGACCCGCGCGCCTCGATCCTCCTCCGCCGAACATGGATTCAAAAAGGTCCTCGAAAGCGCCGCCTCCGAAACCTCCGCCGAATCCGCCGCGGAAAAGATCGTTCAGGTCGAATCCTTCAAATCCCTGTCCGCCGTAACCCTGGCCTCCGCTGAACTGCGGACCTGCCTGTCCGAACTGGTCGTACTGCGCGCGTTTGCGGTCGTCAGAAAGGACGGAGTAGGCTTCGCTGAGCTCCTTGAACTTCGCTTCAGAGCCGGGCTCCTTGTTGACATCAGGATGATATTTCCGTGCGAGGTTCCTGTAAGCTTTTTTTATCTCGTCGGCAGATGCGCTTTTTGATAACCCGAGGATCTCATAGAAATCGCGCTTAGCCATTATTTTTCTTTATATTCCGCGTCCATTGTCTTATCGTCCTTCGGCTTTTCACCTTCGGAGCCGCCGTTGCCGGGCTGTCCCTGCGGATTCTGCTTATAGATCTCCGCGGATACTTCATAGATATCTTTCTGAAGCTGTTCGAACGTCGATTTTACTTTGTCAATATCCGTTCCTTTCAAAGCTTCCCTGACCTCGGCGATCGACTTCTCAACTTTTTCTTTCTTGTCCTTTGAAACTTTGTCGCCGGCATCCTTCAGGGTCTTTTCAGCGGTGTAAGCTAAAGCGTCTGACTGGTTCTTTGTGTCGATATCTTCGCGTTTCTTTTTGTCGTCGGCCTCGTGAGCGGAAGCTTCTTTCTTCATCTTGTCGATATCATCCTTTGTCAGTCCGGATGAAGCGGTGATGGTGATCTTCTGCTGCTTTCCCGTTCCCTTGTCCTTCGCGGAAACGTTAAGTATCCCGTTCGCGTCGATATCGAAGGTCACCTCCACCTGAGGGACTCCTCTCGGTGCCGGCGGCAGCCCGTCAAGATGGAACCGCCCGAGCGTCCTGTTGTCCGCTGCCATCGGCCGCTCTCCCTGAAGCACGTGTATCTCTACCGATGTCTGCGAATCCGCCGCTGTTGAAAAAACTTGCGACCTTGAAGTCGGTATGGTCGTATTCTTTTCGATCAAAGGCGTCATCACGCTTCCAAGTGTCTCGATCCCCAGAGTGAGAGGCGTCACATCGAGCAGTACCAGATCTTTTACTTCTCCGGCAAGGACCCCGCCCTGTATCGCTGCGCCGACTGCTACTACCTCATCCGGGTTCACGCCCTTGTGCGGTTCTTTTCCGAATATCTGCTTTGCTATCTCAATTACCTTCGGCATCCTTGTCATTCCGCCCACCAGAACAGCTTCGTCTATCTCGCTGGCTGAAAGCCCGGCGTCCTGAAGAGCTTTCTGGCACGGGCCGATCAATCTGTCATTAAGAGGAGAAACAAGCTGTTCGAGTTTCGCTCTGGAAAGTTTCATCACAAGATGTTTCGGGCCGGAAGCATCCGCCGTGATGAAAGGAAGATTGATCTCGGCCTCTGAAACAGTCGAAAGCTCGATCTTCGCTTTTTCCGCGGCTTCTTTTAATCTCTGTATCGCCATCCTGTCCTTCGAGAGGTCCACGCCCTGTTCTTTCTTGAATTCCACTGTGAGCCAATCTATCACTTTTTGATCGTAATCATCGCCGCCAAGATGTGTGTCGCCGTTAGTTGATTTGACTTCGAAAACGCCTTCGCCGATCTCCAAGATCGATATGTCGAAAGTTCCGCCGCCAAGATCGAACACAGCGATCTTTTCATTTTTCTTTTTATCAAGTCCGTAAGCCAGCGACGCCGCTGTCGGCTCGTTGATTATCCTCAGGACTTCCAAGCCGGCGATCTGGCCGGCGTCCTTTGTGGCCTGTCTCTGCGAATCGTTGAAATATGCCGGGACGGTGATGACCGCCTGCGTTACTTTTTCGCCGAGAAAATCCTCCGCGGACTGCTTCATCTTCTGCAGTATCATCGCCGAGATATCTCCGGCGGAGTGTAATCCTTTGAGTCGATCTTAACTTTTACTTCTCCCTTGCCGCCTGCCACCACGTGATAAGGTACAAGCTTCAGCTCCGAACCCACCTCGTCGTAGCGCCTACCCATGAACCTCTTTATCGAAAAAATCGTATGCTCCGGGTTCGTGATGGCCTGTCTCTTCGCGACCTGGCCGACCACATGCGTTCCATCTTTCAGGAAAGAGACGATGGAAGGCGTGGTGCGCCCGCCTTCGGAATTCGCTATTACTACCGGTTCACCTCCGCTCATCACCGCCACACAGGAATTTGTGGTACCAAGATCGATACCTATTATCTTGCTCATTTTCCTTCCTCCTTTTTCTTTGAAACTATGACCATTGCCGGCCTTATAAGCCTGCCGTGCAAAGTGTAACCTTTCTGTATCTCTTCAAGCACGATACCCGCCTCCGAATCACTTTCCTTCATGAACATGGCTTCGTGGACGTGCGGGTCATATTTCTGACCCACGGACTTAACTTCAGCGACGCCGAACTTAACGAAAGCATCGTCAATTAGTTTCTTTAACAGCGCGACGCCTTTCACCAGCTCCCCTGAGTTAGACTTTTGAGCGAATTCGATCGCCTTGCCGAACCCGTCTAGGACGGGCAAAAGCTCGCGGATGATCGTTTCATTGGCGAACTTGGCGATCTCTTCTTTTTCCAGGTTCGCTCTTTTCTTGTAATTATCCAGATCAGCCAGAGCGCGAAGATATTTATTCTTCAGTTCCTCTATCTGCCTGTCTTTTTCGTCAACCTGTGGCTCAACCGCGGACTTTTCAGCTTGTTTCTTGTTCAAATGTTCCCCTCCGAAAGCAGGTGCTTCAGCGTTTTTGATACCGTGTCGACTATCGACGTAACTTTTCCGTACGTCATTCTCGTCGGTCCGATTATGCTGATTGTTCCGAGCGACTGCCCCATGAGCTCATATTTCGATATGATGATGCTGCAGTCCTTGATCTGTTTGTGCTTTATCTCGTGACCTATCTTTATCGTTATGTCCTTATCTTCCGCGCTTTCGTCCAATATGTCGGAGATCAGATCCTCGTGTTCCACGACGTTCAATATGTTCTTTATGTGTTCGGAATCGCTGAATTCCGGCTGGTCGGCTATGTTGCTGAGCCCGCTCGATAGCACGCGGAACGGCAGCTTAGGCGCCGTTACAACGGCAAGCAGGTGCGACAGCGTTGCCGTGACCTTCAGTGTTGCATGCAGCAGCTCTTCGAGGTTCTTTCCGGACTTTTTATATTCGCCCTCGAGGAACTTAAATCTCGTTCGGCGTAAGGTCTTTCAGTCTCATCAGCTGGTCAACGAAATACCGTATCCGATGTCCGTGGGGATCCTTCCTGCGGAAGTATGCGGGTGCCGCAGGAACCCTTCTTCCTCAAGCTCCGCCATCTCGTTCCGAATGGTGGCGGGAGAGATGTTGGTCATGTATTTTTTGCGCGACCTTGTCGGAGCTTACCGGCTCGGCGCAATGAAGGTAATCATTGATAACCGAGCTCAATATTTTCTGCTTTCGCTGAGTAAGTTTTTTTGTGGTCTTCATGTTAGCACTCCAGTTAAACGAGTGCTAATCTTACCACCGATGCCGCCATTATGTCAAGCCTCTGAAAGACTTGGATATCTAGCGAAACAGCTTGAATATTTTACGGTTTTATGCTAAAATATGCTCTCAATGCCGAGGAAAATCAAGACCGCCAAGGCCATCTGCATTTTGGTGCTGCTTTCCGCCGCGCTTATGCTCCTGTTATCCCGTAATTCCTTTGCCTCCACAGCATATCCCGTATGGACAACGAACGGGATCACCGTTTGCGCCTTGGCGCAAGATCAGTTCAACCCGAACATCGTGAGTGACGGCAATGGTGGCGCTATCATTTCATGGGATGACCGGAGAAACAGCCCACAACTAATGTTATATGCCCAGAGGCTGGATCCGAGCGGAAATATGCTTTGGGCGGCCAATGGGATCTCCGTTTGTCCTGCGTCTACCTACGAGGGTGATTCGAAGATGGCTGGCGATGGAACGGGAACATCATACTTAGTTTGGGAAGATGCTCGATATAGTGGCATATATACTCAGAAGGTAAGCAGTAGCGGTTCCCTTATATGGCCACCGAATGGTGTTTTGGTTTGTCCTTCAATAGGCATTTACTATTATTCCAGCATTCCTCAGAACCCTCAAGTGATCAGTGACGGCTCCGGTGGAGCGATCATTGCCTGGAGCGATGATAGGGGCCCGTACGGTTCTTATCACCAAGCAGTATATGCGCAGAAAGTGAACACGAGCGGATCTACAAGTTGGTTGACGAACGGAGTAACACTTTCTAGCGTTTCCGTGGCCTTTTCATTGCATCCTCAAATGATCAGCGACTGCGCGGGTGGAGCCATAGTTGCCTGGGTGGATCCCAGGAGCGGCATCGACAATCTGTATGCTCAACATATCAGTGCCGAGGGTGCTGTGGACTGGGTTACGAACGGAGTGACAGTATGTTCTGCTGCAACTGCCGAGAGCGTTTCTATTGCAAGCGACGGCTCCGGAGGTGCTGTGATGACCTGGACAGATTCCAGGAATGGGAATACCGACATTTATGCGCAAAAGCTTGATCCAAGCGGAAATCCCGTGTGGACGCCGAACGGGACACCGGTCTGTACGGCTACAGGGAATAAAGGAGCGTCGAAGATCATAAGTGACGGCAGAGGAGGATATTTGATCGCCTGGACAGATATGCGTGATGGCATCAACAACGATATTTATGCGCAGAAATTGGACTCAGGCGGCCATCCTGTCTGGACGCCGAGTGACGGCGTTCCGGTCTGCACTGTGTCTGGCCAAAAGAATTTTATCGGTATCGCGAGCGATGGATCGGGCGGTGCCGTTATATCGTGGAGCGATCTAAGGAGCGACTACGGGGATATTTATGCGCAGAAATTGGATCCCGGCGGCAATGCCGTGTGGGGAATGAACGGGATCCCTGTATGCGTAATGCCGGGGACCCAATACGGAACCCCGATAATAAGTGATGGCGGGGTTGGGGCGATAATCGTCTGGCAGGATGGAAGGAGAGGCAGCATTCCGCTCGACTATGACGTATATGCCCAAAGGATAACTGATGGTCCGATCATTGAATCTTTGTATTTCAACAACGCCAGGTTCATGTCCGGAAATATCATACAGCCAAGCGGGATGATAAAAGCAAACCTGCTCAGCGACTACGGCGTGGCATCAGCGGAACTTTACATCGATAATTCCGGCGTGCCAGTTGGAATGAACTTTATTCCAGGTACAGGAACATCTTTTGAGGGCGAATGGACATGCGATTACGCGATCGCTCCGGCATATGTTGACCTTAACTCTCACGTATTTCTTTTCACTCTTATTGACGGCATGGGGAATGAAAGGACTTTCAATATGACCGGAGCGCTCATGCAGGGGAAGGTGCAGGTAATTGGAACGCCTCTCAACTATCCAAATCCGTTCAAGCCGCTTTCGGCTGACCCCACCATTAATACGACAACGATACAATATGTGCTTTCGACGGACGCGGCCATTACGCTCATAATTTATGATATCACGGGCCATGAGGTAAAAAGGATCAACTCGATGTCCGGGACCAACGGCGGCAGGGCGGGAGCGAATTCCATCCAGTGGAACGGGAGATCTATTTTCGGCGAGGTGTCAGGCAACGGGATGTATCTCTACAAGGTCATTTCATCGAATAAAGTTATAGGAAGCGGCAAGGTCGTTATTTATGATTGATATCATTTTAGGCATAAAAATGAGATCTAAAGCCCTTGGTATTTTGGCGCTGCTTTCTGTTGTGATCGTGTTGGCATTTTCTTCGATCTCGTTTGCCGGTACCGTCACAAATGCTACAACAGGGACCCCTTACTCCGATCTTCAGTCTGCGTTGAATGCCGCTTCATCCGGAGATACTTTGTGGTGTGAGGGGCTTTTCAATGCGCACGACATCACATGGCCGAACACCAACAACATTACTCTTATGCTTTCTCCCGACGCGACAAGCCCCGCAACGGTCGATGCGCAGAGCCAGGGAAGGCTCATCAATATGACGACAACGGTGAACCTTACCATTGAAGGCGTTACGATGAAGAACGGATCCACCGGAGCGGACGGAGCTTCCTGCATGTTCGTTCAAGGCGGATCAAATATCTTGCTGAACAACGTGATCGTGGAAGATTGTTCAACTGAAGGCGAAGGCGCGTTCGCCGATTGGGGGGCCACTGTCGAAGCTCATAATTCGATATTCAGAAGAAGCATCGCGGGCGAGGGCGGCGGAGTGGCCGTTGGAGGATATTTTAATGGATACGATTCGCAATTTGTTCAAAACCTCAATAATAACGGGCAGGGCGGCGTGATAGCGTATACCACTGCCAGTAATTTTTACAATTGTTCATTCATCAGCAACGAAGCCGTCAGTAATGGAGGTGTATTCATAAACGGAACGATATACACATCCGGTTGTGTTTTTGCCGACAATAAAAGTGACGGCCAAGGCGGAGTAGCGGCATCATTGACAGAATGGAACGCGCAGAACTGCACATTTTCCGGCAACAGGGCCCACGGTTATGGGGGAGTGGCTTATGCCAACAACAGCGGCCTCGGGAGCTATTTCCTTGATTGTACTTTTGAGGGGAATGTCGCCGGTAATGACGGAGGAGATTTTTATAACGTTTATCCGCTCGTTGCCACAGGTTGCGCATTCTCAGGAGATTCAACATCAGCTAATGGCGGGGTAATATCCGGACATTGCATCGCCTCGTTTTATGATTGCGTGGTCAAGGATTCCGTCGCATTGAATGGCGGAGTTGTTGATGGCTCTAATGGCGATACACTGAACGCGCTGAACTGTATTTTCAGTAATAATACGGCAACGAACGATGGAGGCGTGTTCTACAGTACGAATAACGGTGTAACTTTGATGAACTGTACGCTTTACGGGAACAAGGCTGCTAATGGAGGTGTGGCGAGGAACGGGAACCTGAGCGCGGTAAATTCGATAATGTGGGGCAACAGTTCCATGTTCTACTACACATCTGCCAGCGTTCAATATTCTGACGCCCAGCCTGCCGGATATTCTCCTTTGGGTTTTGTGGCAGGGACGGGCAATATTTCCGTTGAACCCCGGTTCATTTCCACCGATGAATCGAACGCGAACTTCCTGCAGCTTGACCCCGGTTCTCCGTGCATCGATTCCGGCACCAGTTCCGGCGCACCCTCATATGATCTCGCCGACAACATCCGTCCTTTTGGCCTTGGCTATGACATGGGCGTATACGAGTTCCAGGGTCCGTCGGTATCAGTTGAATATCCGAACGGCGGAGAGGTGGTCCATGTTAATGACGTAGTTCCCATAAATTGGGTAATATCAGCGGAGTCAGTGACCGGAAACGCGAACATCATGCTTTCCACGAATGAAGGCGCGTCATGGAATTCCCTCGGCATTCAGTCTTTGGTCGTATTAGGGCCTAACACATTCCCTTGGACTCCCACTGTTGATGAAATATCAACGGAATGCCTAATATCAGTTGAAGCTAGAGATGGTAATGGGTTTGGCAACTGGGATGTTAGCAATGCTGTCTTTACAATATCATCTGAAGTTATCTTGAGTCTAGGCGTATGTATCGCCGTATGGAAGCGATCTTAACGGTGACGGCTCCATACCAAACCCATATCTTACAGTGAATAAAGCTCTTGATAAGGTGATTGTAGGTGGGACCGTTTACCTTATGGATGGTTCGCATACGGTGGAAGGCGCCGGTTACAACATCATGTGGCCCAACAAAGATAACATTACTCTTACTATTTCACCCGGGGCTACCGCGGCCACGATAGACGCGCAGGGACAGGGGAGATGCATTTCTGTTGAGGCGGCGATAAGCCTTAGCGTGGAGGGAATAACGATAAGTGACGGGCTTCTTGATGGAAATGCGGCGGGAATATATCTCCCCGAAGGATCATCTATGTGGCTGAATAAAGTCCTATTTGTTAACGATCATGGGAGCTACGGCGGAGCGGTTTATTCGTTCGGGTCCTCGGTGACCGCAAATGGCTGTTCATTCATCGGGAACAGGGCTCACGGAGGCGGCGTTTCATGGATGGGAACGTGGACATGCAGCAATTGCACATTCAGTAACAACTATTCAGATTCGACGGTAACCTATTTTAGTCCCGCTGACGGCCATATTTACGGATTCGGAGGCGGAGTTGTTGATTGCGGAGGTTACGGAGGTTTATGGACTGTATCTCATTGCACATTTGAGGCCAATCACGCTGCGTTTTGCGGCGGCATTGTGTCGGACAATACCAGCGGATTCAACGCGGACAGCTGCGTATTCGAGGGGAATTATGCTAACACAGGAGGCGGCGTCCTAAGATATACAACTGCTTCGGCAACGAACTGCGTGTTCGCGGATAACTGGGCAATGCAGACAGGCGGTGTTCAGAATGACGGCGGTCCGTTCGTTGCCACCAACTGCACTTTTTATAACAACACATGCGAGGGATCCAGTGGGACTGATGGCGGCGGCGTAATGGAATGGGGAGACTTTGCTTTTTCAAATTGCATATTTGCTGGCAACCATTCCCCGAACGGGAACGTTTGCGGGCCGGTGCAACGATCTTCAAGTCCGATTATATATTCAGATGTCCAGGATAACGGGATAGCCTGGAGTAGTTTTGTAACATTGGAGGCGTGTATTTCTTCGGAACCAATGTTTGTTTCGACTTCAGAGCCTTATAACTTGATGCTTTCAAAAGGTTCCCCATGCATAGATACAGGGACAATTGTAGGAGCGCCTTCGTATGACATTATCGGTAATCCAAGGCCGTTCGGCGGCGGAGTTGACATGGGAGCTTTCGAGTACATGGGTTCCGAAGGCCCCGCGATACGTGCTATCTACATCAATAATCAGAGGTTCATGTCCGGCAACATAGTATCGATGAACGGCAGCATAAAATTGGCGCTTATCAGCGATTATGGCGTCGCGTCCGCCAGCTTATATATTGATAATTCAAGCATACCCATTATCCTGACCTTTACGGATGGGACCTCTCTGGAAGGCGACTGGACCGGGACATACGCGATACCTGCGGGAAACATCAATGTTAACTCCCATCTTTTTGTTTTCAGGCTTACGGATTCTCAAGGTAACACCAGGAATGTATCGTTGGCTGCCGTGGTAATGACAGGGCAGGTCCAGGTCATAGGCACGCCGCTAAATTATCCGAATCCGTTCAAGCCGCTTTCAAACGACGGGACAATGAACACGACCAGCATTCAATATGTGCTGTCGGCCGATGCATCGATCACATTAATAATATATGATATCACCGGGCATGAGGTCAAAAGGGTCACCTCCCCGGCCGGGGTCAACGGCGGAAGGGCAGGGACAAATTCGATCCAGTGGAACGGCAAGTCCCTGTTCGGCGAGGTTGCCGGGAACGGAATGTACATTTACAAGATCATATCGGGGAACAAAGTGATAGGGAGTGGAAAAGTCGTAATATTCGATTAGAATGATCGGTAAGGGACGGTCCCTTTTAATGCATTTGGAGGTGTTGTTATGGTAAAGAAATATTTGTTATTGATGTTCGTTCTCGCGGCGGTGATCATTCCTGTGTCGGCTTATGCTATCCCCCAGCAGATAAATTTCCAGGGGAGGCTAACATCATTTGAAGGAAGTCCGATAACGACGTCAACAAGCGTTACTTTCAATCTCTACAATGCCAGTAGCGGAGGCAGTCCTCTTTGGTCAACAAGCACTTCGGTCACTCCCGACAAGAACGGCGCTTTTTCAGTTCTCCTTAGTTGTGACAGCTCCAATTTTGACGACGTAAATAACAGATGGCTCGAAGTGGTCGTGAACGGACAGACCTTAACCCCCCGCCAGCAATTTGCATCTGTGCCTTTTGCTTACCGGGCTATTACCGCGGAAAGCCTTTCAGGCGGGGCAACAGGTCCTTACGTCCTAAAGACCGGCGATACGATGACGGGAACACTGACGCTCGAGAGCACCCCCAGCCTGATCATTGGCAACACGGCCACATATCTTTATCCTAATGCCCAATTGCTTGCTTCGGACACTTCAGGTGATACGGCCGAGCTCCTCGACACCTGGAGTTAATCGATAATTGGACACAATTACCCTGCTTACGACGGGTTGTATTTGAACAACGGTAGTACTACGGTAAAACTTAACTCCACAATAAATACTCCAGGGAACACTGCATATACATTAGGATCATTTGATGATTCGGGCCAATCAATGTCCGCCACTTTATGTCATCGTAGCAATGACAACAATAACTGGTGGGCAGGTTCTTTCTCTGCCGGGGGTGGGATCTCCGATTTCCTTGCGTATAATATTGGCGGCACTTTATATTCCGGATATTTCTCTGGAGCTCCGCTGTATGTGACCGATACTATCGAAACTACGGGCGGCGTTCAGTTCGCCGACGGCTCTATCCAGACCACGGCGGCGACACCCGGCGCGTTAAGCGGGGATTTTGTTCAAAAGACGGGCGATACAATGAGCGGCTCTCTTGAAATGACCTATGGCAACTATGATGCCAAACTGGGATATTCCGACGGGGCTCAATGGCCCAACACAGCGTCTGTATACGGCTATCAGAACAGCGCGACAGGGGAACTGGGATGGTATCGCACAAGTCCGCTCGGTGGTGATTCCGCTGGCGGCAATTTCACTAACTCGACGTTAGGGAACCTCTCCGCCCAACTTGCTTATTACTCTTCAGAGCACGGCTTTGTGAACACAAGTGCCGGATATTTTTCTAACGGATCGAGCAACGCTTTTCTTGCATCATATAATTCCTCGGGATATACCGGGATTACAACGTACTATTCCGGATATTTCACCGGCAATCCTCTATACGTCGGAAGCATGATCGAGACGAACACAGGTATCCAGTTCCCCGACGGCTCAGTCCAGACAACTGCTGCTACTCCGGGAGCATTAAGCGGGGATTTTGTCCAGAAGGCTGGCGACACGATGACAGGAAATCTTACATTAGAAGGATCGTCTTCATTAACAATGTATAACGGATCGATAATCATGGGACCAATAGGAGGGATCGTACCGGTGGGATCCGGGTCGCTGGTCAGCTTAAGTTTTCCTGACTATGCCGTAGCGACTGGAAACCATTCCATTGCTTTTGGGAATAATGCAACAAACAATGGCTGGTCTTCGGCCGGTGACAATTCAATAGCGGTAGGGTACATGAACACGGCGAACGGGGCACAGAGCGTAGCGCTTGGGACACAAAGCGCTGCGACCGGCTTAAGCTCTGTGGCTATCGGTGAGGGGGTTTCTTCCGGAGGAGAATCATCTGTTGCTCTTGGTTCAAACATTGGCGTTTCGGGTGACCATGCCGTTGGCATCGGTCTTTCAACAAACGCCTATGCAGTAACCCAGCCAAACACGATGGCGATCATGGGAGGCAAATTGGGCGTCGGCACACCTGCTCCAGAGGTGGACTTGACCGTGGTAGGTTCCGTGGAAATCGGGGATTCGAACAATCATTCCTACGGCCAGCAATCGATAAGCATGGGCAGCAATAACATATCAAACGGACAATGGTGTATATCTCTTGGGTACGGGAATATCGCGGGGCTCAGTTCCAGCGATCAATACTGCACCGCGATCGGAGGATTCAATACCACGGGAGGGACCGGCGGCAGCGTCGCGCTAGGTAATTATGCACATGCCTTTAACGGAGGGGTCGCTATAGGACACGGTGTCAGTGCGGAGGTCGGCGGGGCAGTTGCGATTGGAGGATCGGAAAGTATCATGGGAGGGAGCCGCAACACCGATGCCAAAGGAGCTGATGCTGTGGCCATCGGCCAGTCTAGCCTCGCGCTAGGGGATAATTCTATCGCGATAGGACGCCGTGCGATATCCGCGAACCAGGGAGCTATAGTCTTTGCCGACAGCCTGGATGCGGATTTTACATCTACCGCCAATGATCAGTTCCTTGTCAGAGCGGCGGGAGGAGTTGGGGTCAATACTATTGAGCCGACTGCGGCGCTTGATGTTAACGGCAACGTTGCCATAAGAAAGGGTTCCGATTTTTCAGCCGGTAACGGGAGTAACAATGATATTAATGTCGGCAATTTCAGTTTTATCCGCATCACTGGTCCGTCCGGGGTTTTTACCATCACCGGCATTTCAGGAGGCTCGGATGGGAAGGTCATTATATTGTACAACACGACCGGTCAGAACATGACGATAGCGCATGACAGCGCCAGCTCTCAACCGGCGAACAGGATATATACGATGACGGGAGCGAACGTTACATCTACCGGACAGGCAACGGCAATGTTCGTTTATGATACAACGGCATCCAGATGGATAATGGTTTCATGGAATCCGTGATCCGTTTTTTAGCGGTTTAATCTTGATTTTTAGGCGGTTTTATGGTAATATTCAAATATAATGTCAATAGAACGAATAACGTTCTTGTTGATCCGAGCCATATTGCGCCATCGGTTCGAGTTCCCGTTGCCAAAATAACTCCCAAAAATCTGGAGGTTTTCCATGTTTAAAAAATCGATCCTATTGGTCATACTGTTCACGGCTTTGGTTTGCGTCTCCGCAGGTGCCCATGCGATCCCTCAACAGATAAATTTTCAGGGAAGGCTTGCTTCGTTTGAAGGCGGGCCGATCTCATCTTCCACCAGCGTAAATTTCGATCTCTACGATGACGCGACCCTTTCAGGCATACACCACATCGGCTCGACGATAAACAAGACCATCACGCCGGATCAGAACGGAATGTTCAGCGTTCTGCTTGATTTTGACAGTTCGTATTTTGACGGAGGGAACAGGTGGCTGGAGATAACGGTGAATGGGCAGACGCTGACGCCCCGCCAGGAATTTGCAACGGTCCCTTATGCATATATGGCTCTTACAGCCGAATCGCTTGCGGGAGGGGCTGGAAGCGGTTCGGTCATTCTTGTTAATTCAAAAGGAGCTTTAAGCGGCGGGCCGATAACGACCAGCGGCACGCTTGAGGTTAAATATGACAACTTAAGCATCGATCTGAGCGGCAATAATTCACTTGAGGTAAAGAACGGCGGCATCACTTCTTCATTGCTGGCCCCTAACATTAACATAACAACGACGGGTTCGATCTCCGCAAGCGGTGGCTTATCCACCACCAATCTTTACGCCACCAATCTTTACGGTAATGGGACGGGAATATCCGGGATCACGGCGACCACCGCGGCTTATGCGATGGTATGCGGAGTGGCGACGAACGCGACTTACTCCGTATACGCTCAGCTGTCAGGCAACGCCACAAGTGCTGCATCAGCCGGATATGCGACACTGTCTGGAACGGCTTCAAACTGTACCGGTTCAGTGGCAAATGCTATTTACTCTCAACTATCTGGTAACTCAACATCAGCGGCATCAGCTGGGTATGCTACTCTGTCAGGAACCGCATCGAACTGTACCGGTTCAGTGGCAAATGCTATTTACTCTCAGCTATCTGGTAACTCAACAACAGCGGCATCGGCTGGCTACGCAACGTTATCGGGTAATGCTACTGCTGCTGCTTCTGCTGGGTATGCGACACTATCTGGAACTGCATCGAACTGTACCGGTTCAGTGGCAAATGCTATTTACTCTCAACTATCTGGAAGTTCAACAACCGCTTCTTACTCGACGTTATCAGGAACTGCTTCAACTTGCACAGGCACAGTTGCTAATGCAACGAATGCAATTTACGCTCAACTATCCGGCAGTTCAACTACAGCATCTTACTCGACATTATCAGGGACCGCTTCGAATTGTACTGGAACAGTAGCGAATGCAACCAATGCTGTTTACGCGCAGTTATCGGGTAATGCCACGAGTGCTGCTTCTGCCGGATATGCAACTTTGTCTGGCACTGCTTCAACTTGCACTGGCACTGTAGCTAATGCAACGAATGCTTTATCTGCAGGATATGCGACATTGTCTGGAACCGCATCCACTCTGGCAAGCGGCGCTAACATAAGCACAACGGGTTACATCACTGCAGGTTCGATCTCCGGCAAACATTATGGTGATGGATCTGCTCTTACTGGGATCGCTGCTACCTGGGCTGCAACTTCTGTATATGCACAACTATCCGGCAGTTCAACTACAGCATCTTACTCAACATTATCAGGAACAGCTTCAACTTGCACTGGTACTGTTGCTAATGCAACCAATGCTGTTTACGCGCAGTTATCGGGTAATGCCACGAGTGCTGCTTCCGCGGGATATGCAACTTTGTCTGGCACTGCTTCGAATTGCACTGGTACTGTTGCTAATGCAACCAACGCTGTGTATGCTCAGCTGTCAGGCAACGCCACAAGTGCTGCTTCCTCGGGATACTCAACATTATCAGGAACAGCATCAACTTGTACTGGCACAGTAGCTAATGCAACGAATGCAATTTACGCTCAACTATCCGGCAGTTCAACTACAGCATCTTACTCGACATTATCAGGAACAGCTTCAACTTGCACTGGTACTGTTGCTAATGCAACGAATGCTGTCTACTCTCAACTGTCAGGCTCATCAACTACAGCATCTTACTCGACATTATCAGGAACTGCTTCAACTTGCACTGGCACTGTAGCTAATGCAACGAATGCTTTATCTGCAGGATATGCAACATTGGCTGGGAGTGCATCAAGTGCAGCATACTCAACATTGTCTGGAACCGCATCCACTCTGGCAAGCGGCGCTAACATAAGCACAACGGGTTACATCACTGCAGGTTCGATCTCCGGCAAACATTATGGTGATGGATCTGCTCTTACTGGGATCGCTGCTACCTGGGCTGCAACTTCTGTATATGCACAACTATCCGGCAGTTCAACGACAGCATCCTACTCGACTTTATCTGGGACCGCTTCGAATTGTACAGGAACAGTAGCTAATGCAACGAATGCCATCTACTCTCAACTGTCAGGCTCATCAACTACAGCTTCCTACTCGACTTTATCAGGCACTGCTTCAAACTGTACCGGTTCAGTGGCAAATGCTATTTACTCTCAGCTATCAGGAAGTTCAACAACCGCTTCCTACTCGACGTTATCAGGAACTGCTTCAACTTGCACAGGCACAGTTGCTAATGCAACGAATGCAATTTACGCTCAACTATCCGGCAGTTCAACTACAGCATCTTACTCGACATTATCAGGAACAGCTTCAACTTGCACTGGCACAGTAGCTAATGCAACGAATGCTGTCTACTCTCAACTGTCAGGCTCATCAACTACAGCATCTTACTCGACATTATCAGGGACAGCTTCAAATTGCACTGGTACTGTTGCTAATGCAACGAATGCTATCTACTCTCAACTGTCAGGCTCATCAACTACAGCATCTTACTCGACATTATCAGGAACAGCTTCAACTTGCACTGGCACTGTTGCTAATGCAACGAATGCTATCTACTCTCAACTATCTGGTAACTCAACATCATCGGCATCGGCCGGGTATGCGACACTATCTGGAACTGCATCGAACTGTACAGGAACAGTAGCTAATGCAACGAATGCTTTATCTGCAGGATATGCGACATTGTCTGGAACCGCATCCACTCTGGCAAGCGGCGCTAACATAAGCACAACGGGTTACATCACTGCAGGTTCGATCTCCGGCAAACATTATGGTGATGGATCTGCTCTTACTGGGATCGCTGCTACCTGGGCTGCAACTTCTGTATATGCACAACTATCCGGCAGTTCAACTACAGCATCCTACTCGACATTATCAGGAACAGCTTCAACTTGCACTGGCACAGTTGCTAATGCAACCAATGCTGTTTACGCGCAGTTATCGGGTAATGCCACGAGTGCTGCTTCCGCGGGATATGCTACACTATCTGGAACCGCTTCGAATTGTACAGGAACAGTAGCTAATGCAACGAATGCTGTCTACTCTCAACTATCTGGTAACTCAACTACAGCATCTTACTCGACATTATCAGGGACCGCTTCAACTTGCACTGGCACAGTTGCGAATGCAACGAATGCTTTATCTGCAGGATATGCGACATTGGCTGGGAGTGCATCAAGCGCAGCATACTCAACATTGTCTGGAACCGCATCCACTCTGGCAAGCGGCGCTAACATAAGCACAACGGGTTACATCACTGCAGGTTCGATCTCCGGCAAACATTATGGTGATGGATCGAATCTGACCGGCGTTGCTACATCTGGTGCCCTTAATGCCTATGTGTTGAAATCCGGCGACACGATGACGGGAACATTAACGACCAACGCGACAGCTAATAACGGTCTTGATGTGGCCGGTAACGCCTATCTTGCAACAGGTTCGAATAAGAAGGTTGTGGTCGGTTCGTACAGCACCCAGAGCGGTCAATTAATCATTAATGGAGGAGCTGGTCCGTCCATTGTTGCCGGCAGCAGTTCGGGAGGAACCGGGTCGGGAGGCGTCGCTTTAGGCGCATCTATCGCCAACGGAACAAATTCAATGGCTGTTGGAGATACTTGTACGGCCAATAACTCTGATACGTTCGCGGAAGGTTTCAAATCTTACGCGGGTTATACGAACGATATCGCGATGGGTAATAGTTCTTCGACAGGCGGCAACGGGAACAGTGTTGCTATCGGTTATTTCGCTTTTGCTCCAGGCGCAGGCGCGATAGCACTTGGTTATCAGACGTCCGCTGAAGCCAGCGAGAGCATGGCTATCGGAGCCAACGACAGGGCCATAGCCGGAGCAACATACAGTTATGCCATAGGACAAGGTTCAACTGCCGGCAACAGCAACAGTATGGCCCTGGGTTTCAACTGCAATACTACGGGACAAGGCGCGGTTGCAATAGGCAATACCAATATTGCAAGCACGCCCTTCAATTCAACCTGGTATTCATTAGCTCTCGGCAATTACTCTTACGCGAACATGGGAGGCTTCACTCTTGGTAATTATTGCACGGCTGAATGGGCGGGCGATCTGGCGGCAGGCGTATACACAAGAGCATCGGCGCAGGGAACAGGCAATGCGATGGTGATCGGCGCCGGTTATAGTCAGGCGAATCCCCTGCTCAATAATACCGCAAATTCATTCATGGTGGGCTTCATGAACTCGGCCACGGACATAACTCCTGAATTCACAGTTAAAGATGGAGCAGTTGGGATAAATACGATCACGCCGAAAGCGGCGCTCGATGTTGTAGGCACTGTTTCAATAGAAACTCTTGGCAACGGAATTCGGTTCCCAGATGGAAGCTTCCAGACGACGGCGGGAACTGCCGGCGCTTTCAGCGGAATTTATGTCCTTAAATCCGGCGATACGATGTCGGGACCGCTTGGCATATCAGCATCTAACACGGGTTATCTTCTCAATGTAAATAATTCCGGTTCTGGCGGCGGTGCATATTTTGCCAGTGCTTTCGGGCCTGGCGTAACTATCTATGGAGCAAATGGGCCTGATTGCCTTGACCTGACGCAGCAAAACACAGGAACAGCCTTGAATATATCTTCCAGCGGCACCGCTATCAGTATCACTCAAAACAACACCTCGGCTCAGCCTGCTATTAGCATAGGACAGTATAGTAATGGTAACGGTATTAACGCGACCGTGGTCCTGCCTAGCACTGGGACCGTATATACAGGTAACGAGAACGGGTATGGCCAGGGTATGAATCTGGCGATAACGAACGGCGCCAGCACAAGGGAAGTTTTGTATGCTACCACTAACGGAACGGGATATACCGGATACTTCACGGGCGGCAAGGGTGTTTATGTTTCACCTACTCTTGAGGTCGGAAGCAGCATTAAGTTCCCTGATGGAAGCTTTCTGACAACGGCGAAAAACGGATTTACACCTGGATCATTTGTCCGCATAACCGGCGACTCGATGACTGGGACTTTGACCAATTCAGCAACAACCGGAATGATCGTTCAGAATAATGCCTACTTAGCGACATCTTCAGGCCTTGTGGGGATCGGAACAACGACTCCCACGGCTGAATTGAACGTGATCGCGGGATCCGGTGCTTTGGGCCTCCAGGGCCTTTATGTTTCCAAGAGTTATTCCGGCGGAGGTAATGGAGTTATCGCGGCTAAGATCGTGGGCGTCGACTCGGGGGTCGGCGATACCGGTTTGTATATCACCTGTAAGGGAAGCGGAGGTTTTGGCACTGCTGGCGGTTTTATCCTGCAGTCGGTCGCCAACGGTAGCCCGATAATGACCGAACTAAATAACGGCAATTTCGGTATATTAACAACAAACCCTCAGGCGGCACTTGATGTGAACGGCAGCATCTCTATCGAAACCAACGGCAACGGCATAAGGTTTCCCGACGGCACTTTCCAGACAACGGCTGGCGGCAGCTACACTCCGGGTTCTTTTGTCCGCATAACCGGCGACACAATGACGGGAACGCTGACCATCGGCGCAGGCGGCCTGACTGTGGGTAACAACAACACGGCGGTGGCAAGCAGCGCGGCGATCGGTGCAGGGAATGCCGCATCGGGTCCTTATTCTATCGCGGCTGGCACAAACAATACGGCCGCGTCATCTTACAGCTTTGCGTTGGGTTACGGCAACAGCGTAGGCAACATTTATTCCATGGCAATGGGCTTTGATAATACGGCGAGCGGCCGCGGCGACCTTTTATCTGGTCAAAATAACACCGTGTCTGGAAATGCTGCGTGCGCTATAGGGCAAAACAATACAGCATTAAGCGATTTTGGATTTGCTCTGGGAGATAAGGCAGTGGTGTCATCGTCAAATTCTGGAACTTTTGTCTGGGCAGATTCGCAGGGTATTACTTTCGCATCTACAGCCGCCAACCAGTTCCTTATAAGGGCTCAAAATGGAGTTGGAATCAATACCAACAGTCCTAATGCGGCTCTGGATGTTGTGGGCAATATTTCAATTGAAGGCGGCGGTAACGGTATCCGGTTCCCCGACGGCACCTTGCAAACGACCGCGGGTGGCGGCAGCTATGTTCCGGGATCGTTCGTAATGATAACCGGCGATACAATGACGGGAGTTTTGACCATGAACGCAAGCAACGTCGGGCTGAATATGATCGGCGGCAACGCCTTTCTGAACGTCGGCCAACTTAATACTGTGGCGCCCGGATCAGCTGTGATAGGTTCCAATAATGCAACCCAGTGGACGAGTATGATGAGCGCTCTTATAGAAGGGGATGGCAACATTCTTGGCCCCAGTGCAAATGACTCATTGGCGGCCGGCAGCAACAACATGGCCTTTGCTAACAGTGATATAGTATTGGGTCAGAGCAATATTGTCAGCGCACCAGCCACCGCCGCGATCGGCTACGGTAATCATGCGACAGTCGGAGCGGATAAATCGTTCACAGCCGGCAATGGCAACTATGCCAGCGCCTCCTACCAAGTAGCGCTAGGTTACCAGAACAGCGCCTATGGGCCGGAAGACGTGCTTATAGGTTATCAGAACACATCGAGCAACAGCTATTCGGCCCAGATCGCTATCGGCGCCAGTAATATTGTTAACGGGAATAATTCAATGGCTATAGGCATCAGCAACTCTTCCAGCGGCAACTCTTCGCTGGCTATGGGGGCAAAAATGACCGTAGGCGGCAACAATTCGGTCGGAATAGGGTTGGACAACAACCCTCACACCGTTTCGGCCGCCAACGTTATGTCCATCATGGGCGGCAACGTCGGCATAGGAACGGTAACTCCGAACGCGGCTCTCGATGTCGTCGGCAATATTTCCATCGAAACTCTGGGCAACGGAATAAGGTTCCCCGACGGCACTTTCCAGACCACGGCCGGAGGCGGCTCCGGTGCTTATGTCCAAAAGACCGGGGATACAATGAGCGGCGCCCTGACGGTCAATGCGACCATTACTGCAAATAACTTAAAAGTCACGGGAAGGGTGACTGTCGATTCCATTGATGTTCAGTCGACATCAGTATCAGCCCCGTCATATTTTTACGGCCACGGGATAGGCATCGGGGCTCCCACCAGTGGCACCATCGGAATATGGCCGTCTACGGATAACTCTTTCAACGTCGGCGAAAGCTCGCTTAAGTTCGCCGATATGGAAACGTATAACTTCCATGCGACCAATTTTACGGTCGATAGCACTGGAATGAAACTCACTGCAAGGGCGACTATCGATTCCATTGATGTATTGTCTACAGCATCATCAGCCCCGTCATATTTTTACGGCCACAATATCGGCATCGGGGTTCCGCCCAGTGGCGGCTACGTCGGAATATGGCCGGCTACAGATGGCAATTTCAGCCTCGGCGAAACCTCGTTGAAGTACGCCGATATAGAAACGTATGACCTCCATGCGAGAAATCTTACTAACGATAGCACGGGCATAAAACTTACTGCAATGACCACCGTTAGCGCTACCCTTGATAACTCTGAAAGCAATTACACGTCATATTTTTACGGGCAAAGTGGTGTGAAGCTTGTGGTCGGCGCATGGCCCACAGGCACCGGCAGTGGCGGAGTTTATCCCTCCGTGGATAATACTTTATATTTGGGTAATGCCTCCTACAGGTTCGGTAGTGTGTACGATGTTAATGAATATCCTACTAACATACATTTCCCGGATGGATCCGTTCAAACAAAGGCGTACGCACCGCTTATCGGCATCGTTTCTGTCGGCTTGGGCGGCGCGGGAAATGCGACGGTGAATACGACTGCCGTCACAACGAACTGCGTAATTTTATTGACAGCTCAATCCGCAGAAGCATGGGCTTTCGTCTCGTCAAGAATTCCAGGAACAAGTTTTACTATATCCAGAGAGACGATCGGTGTTTCCGGAAGCACCAGCATCGGATGGATGTTGGTCAATTAATGGAAAGATAATGAGTAAAAGGAGGCTTAACTCCTTCAGTGTTGTCTAGAGAAAAATATCGGGTCACCCTTGCGGCGATCGCTATTGTTTTGATAGCGTTTGCGGGGATCTCTTTTGCCTCGCCAACTCCCGCGACCAGTACAGGATACATCCTCCAGGCTGATGAGATCACTTCCGTGGGATCCACAAAAGAATCGAGCGGCTACAAGTTCTATGATGTCGGCGGCCAGTCGTCGCCCGTAGGAACTTTTGAGAGCGCGGGATATCAGCTCGGAGGCGGATTGATCTATTCATCTCTGGGAACGCAGACCCAGGGCACGTGGGTAAAGGTTGTCCAGCCGAACGGCGGAGAAACCCTCGAAGTCGGGTCGATATATAATCTTACATATATAGTGACCCCGCAGGCTACGGAAGCGCTCATCAGACTTTCAACGAATGAGGGTTTCAGCTGGGATACTTTGGTGGTTGATGATGTTGCGGCCATCACCGGGCTTACAACATATGAATGGACCGTACCGAACCTGCCGTCTACGGAATGCCTCGTTTCCGTTGAAGCGGTCAACAACAGCCTTTGGGGTTATGATACAAGCGACGCCAGCTTTAAGATAGCTTCCCTGGCAAAACCCTGCAATTTAAGGATATCCATTGAAGTTGACAGCGATACCCAGAGGAAAATGTATCTCTCCTGGGACGGCGGAATGTCGTGCAATATCTGGACCCACGATGGCCTGTTCAGTTCTCCGGGAGATATTTTTAATTTCGGCGTTACATATACCAAGGTCCAAAGCGGGATATCATCCGGCACGATGGTGGAAACATATAATCCTCAGGGCGGCGGCGCTTCGCAGCGGTATTATTCCGTAGCCACCGCCGGCTCGACGAATTTCTGCGATAATGCAGTGGGCAGATACGATGTCACTGTATCAAAGGTCTCTGTAAATCCGAATAAGGCGTTCTTCTCTGTTCCTCTGCAGACAGCTAATCCGAACGTGCAGCAATCTGTGGGAAGCCAGATGAAGGAATCCGACGCCGTCTATAAATACAATCCGGACGGAACGGTAGCAATGGGCGCCGTTTACACCGGCGGGAACTGGTATGACTGGCAAACTGGCCAAGCATCGTCGCTTCAAATACAGGTAGGGACAGGCTATCTGGCCCTTGTTGATGAAGGGTCGACTTCACCGACCAGGATCATTACTTTTGTCGGAGGCATAGTCGGCAGCAAAGAATCAAGCTCATTCAATAAGACCATCCTTAAAGGGTGGGGCGGAATATGCGCGGCGTATCCTCTTCAAAACAGCCTGAACAGCGCCGGACTTAACAATTTATCATACGGCGGTACGCCCGCGGAACTTTATCTTTTCGACGCGAATTGGAACGTTTCCAATAACATGGCTGCTCTTCATATAGCGCAGAATACATGGTAT
Organism: uncultured bacterium; assembly: GCA_963727815.1. Lineage (GTDB taxonomy): Bacteria > Margulisbacteria > WOR-1 > CAVSGV01 > CAVSGV01 > CAVSGV01. Next base: position 501,561 of record CAVSGV010000003.1, on the reverse strand, counting down.
GACTGGGCGACAGGCGCGCCATCTGCCATGTCCGTTACTCCCGGTCAAGTATATTGGCTTAATGAACCTTTGATCAGCGTATCAACATGGGAACAAACCCCATGAATATTTTAAAACAGGAGGGATGCATATGAAAATGAGATCAATGTTAATGGGGGTGATGGCGGTATTTCTGCTGGCTTCAAGCGCTTATCCGGCTATTGTCGGCATAACCTGCACGGTTGCCGGCGGTAACCAAATATACGCCAACGCGCCGACGCTAGCTTCAGAGGGATGGCTCGTCCAGGTCATCACGTCCGACAGCAGCACTGATAATCCTCCTGATGCGAACGGGAATCCTACGGGTCACAATTATCTTACTACGGTCCCTGCCTTAATGGCGCTATACATCGGCTCAACTCCGGAAGCCAGCTACGGAGCGGGGGAATACAACGTCGGAGCGTTTAAACCAAGCGTTATGACCGGCGAATATATTTTTATCCGGGTATGGAACGCGTCTACCGTTGCGGCTGCGACGTTGTACGGCGATTCGACGCTGATCCAGGTGCCAGCTGGCACCAGTTATACGTATACGCCAGCGAGTTTCTTTGTAACTTTGTCGAAGCCGTCCCCATCTGCGCCTACGAACTTCATCGGAACTGGCGAGACGATCTCATCAATAAGATGGTCGTGGGACAACCTAGCCGGTGAAGTAAGATATGATATTTATTCCAATTCCGACGTTTATATTACTTCCACGCCCACCGATGACGTGACGACCGCCGAATCTGGACTCAGTGCGGGGAATTATCCGTACACCCGCTACGTTCAAGCGCTTCTTACGAGCGGACTGACCACGTCAAAATCGAACACTTTCACAGCCTATACTCTGGCGTGTACACCGGACGCCCAGCTTGCTAAGGGAGGATGGGACCCGATCGACGGTTATTACGTGACGGTGATCTGGCAGACTGCGCCGTCAAATTACGCCGGCACATATTATTATATGAACAGGGTAGGGACGGGAACCGACCTTGTCGGCACAACGCTGCTGATCGGCACCGAAGAAGGCCTCTCGCCCAACACTACCTATCAATATGAAGTAAGAGCGAGGAACGGTCTTACTCTGAATGCGGGAACATACACGGCTTACGGTGCAAAAGTTACGGCAACGACCCCGCCGGCCGCACCCACATTATCGGCAACTAACGTGAGCACTAGTGAAATAACATGGTATTGGAACACTGTTGCGGGAGCCAACTCTTATATTTTCAATATCGATGGCGCGCTTCAGTCATCCGGGACCGCTACGATATTCACATCTGAATGCCCCAATGCCTGCAGGGGCTACCAGGGCAGCGTAGTGGCGGTGAGTACTGCGAACGGACAGGGCGCTCCGGGGAACCTGACAAGATGGACACTGCCGGTCGTTCCTTCGCCTTTCTCAGGAGTTCCAAGTCCAAGCCAGACACACTCTGTTTACCTGACCTGGATCCCGGACAGCGGCAATTACCAGGCCAGCTACGAAGTTCAATATTCCCAGAGCTCCGCGACCAGCGGTTTCATCACCGTTGATGCGGGGACTTCAGGTAAGACATACACCGTAAGCGTTCCTCAATCATCAACTCCATATTGGTTCAGGATAAGGGCGCTGAACCCCGAAAATAAATATTCCGCTTATACCGATGCCATTTATGTTACTTCAAGCGGCGGGGGAGGCAGCGGCGGTATACCCTGCACCATATCAAAGGTGAGGATCAACGGAAGGTCATACTTGCCCGGAGAGGTCATCTCATCAACGCCGATCATAACGGCAATAGTCACCGGCGATACAACGACAGTTGCCTCCGGTGATGTGAACCTGTCATACGTTAATAACGCAGTAATGATAGACTGGGACGGAGTTAACCCGATAACGATACCAGGGAGCAATATCACTTATGACAACGATCCAACCCTCGACCTGCCTCCCGGCGGATATCTTATGACCATAAGGATAGCGTCTCCCATATCAGCGGCGCCTGTGAACGGGCATACGTTCAGGATAACGTGCCAGAACAATGAAGGCAACATTACCTCATGGACCGGCAGTTTCGCGGTCATGTCGGGTAAGGTGGAGGTGATAGGTCCGGCTTACAATTATCCAAATCCGTTCAAGCCGCTTTCTGCGGATCCGGCGCAGAACTCCACAAAAATAGCGTACAACCTGAACGTTGACGCCAATGTGACGCTGATAATATACGATATTACCGGACATGAGGTCCACAGGATGACATATTTCCCGGGCACCGAAGGCGGCAGGGCCGGCATCAACCAGGTTATATGGAACGGCCATTCGATCTTCGGTGAAGCGGTGGGCAACGGAATGTACGTTTACAAGATCATATCCGGTAACTCTGTTATTGGCACCGGGAAGATCGTTGTGTTGGATTGATCAGCAGAGTATAGATCGCGGTCGTTGAAGGGCCGGTTGTCAGACATCTGATAGCCGGCCTTTCTATGTCATGCATGCGTTCGTGGCGAGGAGCACTGCTTGACCGCGGCGTTCTTTGCCGCATCATAGATCACTTTCAGGGGTGTTCTTGTTCTTTTTGCGAGTTTCAGGCAGTCTGAAAGCTCCGGCGATATGTTCTTTATTTTTTTACCGAGAGTGCCGATCTTGACCATTACGGGGCCGTATTTCGTTCTTACTCTTTCCATTTTTCTTTCAAGCTTTTCCCTTTTGACAAGAAAAGTCCTTACACCCAGCGTTGTGGTCTCGTCGAATATGGCGTTGACCATCTTATCTTTATCCTTTATTTCGGAAAAGACCGTCAGCTTTACTCCCGGCCTTCCTTTTTTCATCTGAACGGGCATTATGAACGCGTCAAGCGCTCCCAACTTCATCAATCTTCCGATGGCATGGCCGTAAAATTCAGGGTTCATGTTGTCGATGTTCGTTTCGATGCTGACCGCCAGGTCATCGCTGAAATTTGCCGACGCCTCGCCAATGAACAATCTCAATATGTTAGGCTCCTTGAGATCGAAAGTTCCGGCTCCAAGTCCCGTCCTTTGAAGCTCAAGCTTCGGCATGTCCGTGAAGCTTTTTGCGATGGAAGTGATTATCGCCGCGCCAGTTGGCGTGACAAGCTCGCCTTTTATGTTCTTCTTATAAACAGGAACTCCTTTCAGGAGCTGAAATGTTGCGGGAGCGGGATTCGGAAGGAGGCCATGTTCACATCGGATCTGTCCGTGTCCGAACGGAAGGGCGGAGCAGTAAACTTCTTTTATGCCCAGCTTATCGAATCCTATCGCCGACCCGACTATGTCGACCATTGCGTCGGTCGCCCCGGTCTCATGGAGATGATGTATGTGCCTGCCGTGCACTTTTGATTCGGCCTCGAAAAGTTTATTGAATATCCGGAGGCTCAGATTTTTTACCTGTGGTTTCAGCCTGCTCCTTTTGATCAGCGCATATATTTCGTCGATGCTCCTCCTGGTCTTCTTGTCCTTTATCACGACGTCAAAATGTGACGCGCTGATGCGGTTCTTTGTCACATTCGTCATTTTGAGAGAGTAATCTTTGATATTGATCTTTCGCAGTTCTTTTTTCAGGTAAGAAAGGCTGAGGCCCGCGTCCAGGAGGGCGCCGAGGATCATGTTGCCGGAAAGCCCCGTGGGACAATCGAAATAGGCGATCTTCATTTTGAACCCCGGTTGATTATTGAAGCCATCACTCCGGCTCCGAATCCATTGTCAATGTTCACAACGGCGACCCCGGGAGCGCATGAATTCAGCATCGAAAGGAGAGCGGCCAGACCCTTGAACGAAGCGCCGTATCCTATCGACGTCGGCACTGCTATCACCGGTTTTTCGGTGAGGCCGCCAACCACCGACGCAAGAGCGCCTTCCATTCCTGCGATAACGATTATAACGTCAGCCTCGTTCAGCTTTTTTATCTTGTTGATGATCCTGTGAAGCCCCGCGACCCCCACGTCATAAAGACGATCAACTTTACTTCCCAGGAATTCGCTCGTGACCGCGGCTTCTTCGGCCACCGGAATGTCCGCAGTCCCGGCAGTCACGATCAAAACTTTACCTTTTCCTTTTTCACCTTTTCCGATCGTGATGATCCTTGCGGTCTTGTTATATCGCGCGCGGGGAACTACAGATCTGACGGCACTGTAAACTTTCTCATCAGCCCTTGTGGCCATTATGCTGCTGTGTATCCTCGAAAGCTCTTTTATGATGCCCTTTACGTGAGGTATCGACTTGCCCTGGCAGTAAACAACCTCAGGAAAACCTTTCCTCATCGCGCGGTGGCTGTCCAGCTTAGCATAACCCATCTCATGATACGGAAGATGCTTGAGAAGCGAATATGCTTCTTCGACCGGCAGACTTCCGTTCCGGACGTTCTTAAGTATTTTTTTGATCTTTGCCTGGTCCATGAAGTTCTTCCATCCTTTTTTTGATCTTCGCTTCAAATCCTCGGTCAGTCGGTTCGTAATAATGTTTTTCCTTGGGAATGTATTCCTGTTTAACGAAACCGCCCTCGTAATCGTGAGCGTATTTATATCCGATGCCGTGGCCAAGCTTTTCCGCGCCTTTATATCCCGTTCCTTTAAGCGGGGTCGGGACTTCCATTGTTTCCTCGTTCTTCACGTCGGACATGGCGCTCTCTATTCCCATGTAAGCTGCATTACTTTTGGGGGCGGTGGCGACATACACGGCTGCCTCTGCCAGCGGAATACGCGCTTCAGGCATGCCGACGAACTCCGCGACCTGCATCGCCGCATTCGCGACGACTATCGCGAGAGGATCGGCCATGCCCACGTCCTCTGCCGCGCAGATGACGATCCTGCGCGCCACAAAACGGGGATCTTCTCCGGCATAAAGCATCTTGCCCAGGTAATAGAGAACGGCGTCGGGATCCGATCCTCTCATGCTTTTTATGAAAGCCGATATCGTGTCGTAATGCGCATCGCCGGCCTTATCATATGTAACAGCTTTTTTCTGGATGGATTCTTCCGCCACTTTCTTATCGAACTTTATAATTCCTTTTTTGTCGGGCTTGGTGGTCAGGACGCCGATCTCCAGTGAATTCAAGGCTTTCCGGGCGTCGCCGTCCGAGGCTTTGGATAAATGTTCAAGCGCTTCGTCGTCGATCTCAACCTTGAAAGCGCCAAGGCCTCTTTCCTTGTCCTTTAATGCCCTCGTGATGATCGTCTTGATATCATCGGCCATCAGTTTTTTCAGCTCGAATATCTGGGAGCGGGAAACCAGTGCGGAGTTCACGTAAAAGAACGGGTTCTCTACTGTCGATCCGATCAGCGTGATGGTGCCGTCCTCCACGTGAGGAAGCAGGACATCCTGCTGAAGTTTGTTGAACCTGTGGATCTCGTCCAGGAAAAGTATCGTTTTTTTCGAAAGAGCGTGCTTCATTTCCTTGGCTTCTATCAGAGCTTTCTTGATGTCATCTACTTTGGCGACAGTGGCGTTCATGCTTATGAACTCGGACTTTGTCGTATTGGCTATCACCTTCGCGAGCGCGGTCTTTCCTATGCCCGGCGGGCCGTAGAGAATTATCGACGACAGCCTGTCGGCTTCTATTGCGCGGCGCAGCAGCTTGCCTTCGCCGATGATATCTTCCTGTCCCACGAATTCATCAAGCGTCCTGGGCGACATCCTGAACGCGAGCGGAGCGTTGGCGTCGGATTCCTGGGGGTCGATGGAGTTGAATAATTTCATGGGGATATTATATCACAAATAGGAGAGATGACCTTCTCGCAGAGGCAAGCCCTGCTCTATGATGAATTATCAATAGAGCGGAGTTCATCTCCGCGAAATTTATTTCATCAGCTTATTTTTTTCTTAAGAGCGTGATGAGGTTCGGTATGCCGATGGTATCGAGCGAGATAAGGAAGCACAATATGACCCAATCCATCCTGGTGTCCACTAGTCCGGAGAGCCGAAGTATCACAAATATGATCGTTCCCATTTTCCGCCTCCTTCTACTTAAAATCCGAATTCCCTAAACTCCGAATCTCAGAACAATGTTTATATTATATATTATTCATTATTAGGATTTTCGGATTTCTGACATTCGGATTTACTTCTTCGATCCTGCCCACCACCAGTAAACGAGAGCAGCAACTATGATAACTATTAGTATCCATTCCCAAGTCGACATGATAGTTACCTCCTTGCCTGATAGGCGGAATGATTATATCAATGCTGTTTCTTGCGGGCAAGCGCTTTAATCAGCTTTTCGTAGGAGAGACAATTAAGCACATCACTTTTCTCGATCCAGCCGCGCCTGGCGCAAAGCACGCCGTACCTCATGTTCTCAAGCTGGGAAGCGGCATGGGCGTCCGTCGTTATGGCTATCATTATCCCCATTTCTTTGGCCTTTCGGCAGTGAACATCGTCAAGATCAAGCCTTAAGGGTTGCGCGTTCAGCTCCATGAAGGTGCCCGTGTCTTTCGCAGCCTTCATCACTTCATCCAGGTCCACTTCATATGGCTCGCGCACTCCGATGAGCCGCCCGGTGGGGTGGGAAAGGACATGGACATATTTGTTGCCGATCGCCTTTATTATCCTTTTGGTCATCTCGGCTTTGCTCATTTTGAAATTGGAATGGATCGATGCGAAGACGATGTCCAGTTCCTTGAGCGCTTCATCGGGATAATCCAGCGAGCCGTCGGGCAATATGTCCACTTCGCTTCCTTTCAATATTTTTATGCCGGCTGAAGACCGCGCTTTTTCGATCTTCTTAATGTTTTGCATCAACTCTTTTACATCCAGCCCTCCGGCAACGCGAGTCGAGACAGAATGGTCGGTTATCGCCAGATATTCGTAACCGAGATCTTTTGCGGCGCGCGCCATCTCCTCGATGGTATTGCTTCCGTCGGTGGCAACGGTATGAGCGTGAAGGTCGCCGCGCATGTCCTTCAGCTCGATGAGCTTCGGCAGCTTACCGGCTTTCGCGGCTTCCAGCTCTCCCTGCGCTTCCCTTATCTCCGGCGGGATCCAGGGCAGGCCGAATATCCTGAAAATATCACTTTCTTCTTTTCCCGCGATCTTCTTTTTCCCTTTGTAGACGCCGTACTCATTTATTTTCAATCCTTTTTTTACGGCCATTTCCCTTACCACTATGTTGTGCTGCTTTGAGCCCGTGAAATAATAGACCGCCGCTCCGAAACTTTCCGGCTCCACCACTCGCAGGTCCGCCTGCATCCCGTTCTTTAGTATCACTGACGTTTTTGTCTCGCCCCTGCCCAATATCCTGTCAACCTGGGGAAGTTTTACGAAAGCGTCCATCACTTCCCCGGGCTTTGTCGACGTGATGAGGATGTCTATGTCGCCAATGGTCTCTTTCGCGCGCCTTAATGATCCGCATACGACTATCTTGTCCACATCTTTCAATTTCTTCAACTTGTTTTCTATCACTTCCGCGTAGGGCAGGGCTACGCCTATCGAGAACCTGCCGATGTTCCTTTTCTTGAGCGCAATGCCCTGAAGAATGTTCTCTATCTTTTTTGCTCTTATGCCCGGAAGTTTGGAAAGTTTTCCGGTCCTTGCCGCTGCCTCAAGTTTTTCGATCGAATCGATCTTCATCTTCTTGTATATCAGGATCGCAGTCTTGGGACCTATGCCGGGGATGGCGATGATATCGAGAAGTTTTTTCGGAAATTTCTTTAGCAGGTCTTCGTGGCTCTTCAGTTTTCCGGTCTTTATCAGCTCTTCGATGTGTTCCGCTATCCCTTTGCCGATGCCGGGAACTTCTTCAAGCGCTTTCAGGCCGCTTTTTTTGTAGATCGATTCGAGATTTTCCGTAAAACTTTCTATGTTCTGTGCGGCTTTCTGGTACGCGCGGATGCGGAAGGGGTTGTCCTCTTTCAGTTCAAGGAGTTCGGCCATCTCGGCGAATATCTTCGCAAAATCTGAGTTTTCCATTTGATTAAAAAGTGAAATTTTTCCCTTTTGGGACCGATAACAGTATAGCATTTTGACCGTTCCGGTAAAGAATTATGATTTCCAGGAGGGCAATAATATGACTTTTACAACCATTGTAGGAGATTTGATGTGGCTCGGAAGCACAAGGCTTAGCGGAGAGAACTCTTTTGGAGGGGTGCTCAATATTGCCGACGGACGTCAAGTCCGCGAACTCCTGAAAAAAAGTCTTGAAGCCGGCGTTCCGGAGATCCTGGTCCCCGGTGCTCCAGAAGTGACAATAGTCGGATTAAAGGGTCGTTATGATTCATTGAATGTGGTCGCTAAAGATATCGGCGCTGACCCCCAGCGGATCGATATCATCAAAGCGCTCGGTCTGGATGAAAAATTTGAATTCGGCAAGCCGCAAACAATGGATGCCATGGTTTTGTATAGATACCTGGGGAAATTGACTCTCTGTGTGACCTTCAGCAATAAACATCTGTTCATTGAAGTTTTTGACGTGAAGACCGGGGTGAAGGATCCAAAACCGGTCTTAAGGATGCAGATAAGAAATGACGATTATTTAATGGAAACAGAAAGAGATGCGAACTCTTTGCGCGATATATTATGGGGTGTGATAGTCTACAGGTTGGGAGCGCTTTCTGATACGCATCATTCATTCAACCTCGATTACGCGCTTGATCATGTCGACCCGGTACATCGCGAAAAAATAAAGGCATTGTATGAGCAGGTCCTGGAACAGGAGGAAAAAGAAGAGGATCTAGCAAGAGAGACGGCCGCCCTGAGAAGCACCGTAAAATTCCAGGCCAATCCGTAAGACCGGATCAGCTTAAAGCCTTTACCAGCGCCTCGCCGAAAGCTTTGGCTGACTTGGCTCCATCTGCGGTGATAATGTTCCCGTCAACGGTTACGCCTTCGGAAGTATAGATTGCGCCTCCCGCTTTCACGATGTCAGCGACCATCGGATCGCTCGTTGCTTTTTTACCTTTCAATACCCCAGCTTTGGATAATGTCCCGACCGAAGCGCATATCGATCCGAGAAGTTTCCCAGGTTGAGCTCCGTATTTTGCCAGCTCATGCGCCTTGGAATCGTCGTAATATTGTTTTGAACCTTTCCCGCCGATAAAAACTATCGCGTCATAATCCCTGGGGTTGACGTCCTTAAGCAGTATGTCCACCTCAACTTCCGCTCCTTCTGCTCCGTGAGCTACAGGCGCTGCGCAAGTCGTCATTACTGAAATGCCGTTGTCTTCCAATATTTGTCTGGGGATGAAATACTCGGGGTCCCTGAACGGTTTCTCCGGAATGATCATCAGGATCTTTTTCATAAGGATCACTCTCCCAGGTCGGATTTTACCTCAAAAAGCCTTATCACGTCCCTTTGTGAAATTATGCCTATCAGTTTGTCGTCCTGTGTTACCAGCAACCTTCCGTATCCCGTTGCTTGCCATGCGCGTGAGCGCCTCAAAAACGTCCACCTGAGGGCTGACAACAAAGTCCCTTCTCAGCGGGAGCATCGCTTCTTTTACCGTTGTCGTTCCCCATTTTTCGCGGGGGATGTCCTTCACGGCGTGGATGGTGATGAGTCCCTTGATCTCCCCGTTCTCCGAAACAACGGGAAAAGACGTGAACCTTAACCTGAAGAAAAAATCATCGACAAGGGAGAGCAGGGTCAATTCTTCGCTGACCGTTACGACATCCTTTGTCATGATGTTCATGACCGCCGCTCCGGTCAGCGTCCGCTTCATCGCCACCTGTTCGTAACTGGTGGAGGCCGCTTCCTGCAGGAAGAAACCTATGAAGACGAGCCATATTCCGGAAATTATCGCGCCATAGAACAGATAAAGGATCCCGGCGCCCATCAGAAAATAGGCGAACGCCTTTCCCAGCGAACTGGCTACCATCGTGGACCTTTTTAGGTCGCCGTAGAACGTCCAGAGCGCCGACCTCAGTATCCTGCCGCCGTCCAGAGGAAAGGCGGGGATCAGGTTGAACACTCCCACTATCAGGTTTATCACTGCCAGATAATCGAATATTACAATGACCGCGGGCGGGAAATGAAGGCCGTAAAAAAGCTGGGTTAAGACGAAGAACACCAGGGCTATCGAGAAACTGCATAGCGGACCCGCCGCAGCCATCAGGAATTCCGTCCGGGGGTTCTGGGGTTCCTTTGACATGTGCGCCACTCCGCCGAAAATGAAAAGTGATATTCCGCTTATGGGAAGATTGTTGTTCGCCGCAACAACGCTGTGAGAAAGCTCGTGAGCCAGAAGAGAGATGAAAAAAAGTAAGGCCGCTATGATGCCCATGGCCCAGTAAACTATTACCGGCTGGCCGGGAACGACGGCGGGAAAATAACTCTGTGCAAGAGTCCATGTCACCAGGAAAAAGACAATGAACCATGAATAGTTAAGCTCTATCGGGATGTTCATTATAGTTACAATATGTATGGACCTGTTCATTGGTAACCTCTGCGCATTTGCGAACTGTAGGCGTCGAGAACGTTGAGCGCCCATATCACCGGATAAAGCACGACCATGAAAGCAAAGACCGCCAGGAAGAGATATGCGTTCAGCAGGAGAGCGCCGAAGATGATTATCGGCAGGCCCATGTAGAACCAGAGCATCAGTTTCAATCCTTTCTTGCTTTCGCCTTTAATGAGCTGGCCCAACCCCGCGACCAGCGCGGAGGCGATAGCCGGAACGGGATATTTTTTCCTCACCGCTGACATGCGCGAATTATATCACAATTATTTGGAAAATCGCTTTTCAAGGGATTCCTTCCAGTCGTCGCATATGACCAGCGTGAACGCGGACTGGATGTCGCCCGTGCTGGAGACGACCACTTCTCCTATGCCAAGGATGTCCGCCAGCTTCTGTGCTCCGGCCTTATCGCCTTTCTGAGCGATGACCTCGCTTTTTGATATGCCGGGTTTTTTCTGGGAGGAGAAGTTCACTATGGCGTAATCCTGCTTGTTGAGCACCTTCATCACCTGCCGGACGACGTCAATATCGTCAGTATTGTTTATGATGGTCACGGCCGTTGAAGGCGCGCGCATCGGCTCAAGTTTTGCCAGGAGCTTTTTGGAATAATATTTGTTGATGATATCCCGAAGCGCTTCCTGATCGGGGGACCATACGCTGGCGTTCATCTCGCCCACGGCGAAAGTGCCGGGCACGATGCTCATGTTCACGTCTTCCTTCCTCAAGGCTCTGGCGAAATTGAGGCAGTATAATATATCTTTGAGTGAAAGGTCCGTCTTTATGCTGTCCATTGCGATGGCGAGCACCCACGGAGCTTTCGCGAGCATGAGCGGGGTCGCAAGCTGTCTGAGGACGGTCTGGAGGAAATCCTGCTGCCTCTGCACTCTGGAAACGTCCCCAAGAGGTTCATATCTGAAGCGAAGGAATTCCTGGACCTGCTCAGCGTTCAGTCTCTGCCAGCCCTTCTTCAGATCGATCTTCAGCCCGCCCCAGTTGTCCACGTAGTTCATGTCCTTGTCCACGTATATCCTTACGCCGCCCATCAGGTCTATTATCTTCATCAGCCCCTTGAAATTTATCGCGATGTAATGGTTGACCTGTATGCCCAGGAATTTTTCCACGGTCTCCTTGGCCAGCGAGGACCCGCCAAGGAAATATGCCGCGTTTATCTTCTGCCAGCCGTAGCCGGGAACCTCCACCAGCGTGTCGCGGGGAATGGAGAGCATGCTTACCTTGAAGCTGCTTGTGTTGATATTGACCAGGATCATCGTATCCGTATGCCCGACCTCGTTCAGTGCGACGTGTTTCGTCTTGTCATAGGCGGTGTCCAGCCCCATCACGAGCACGTTCATGTTCTTCGGCAGGGGAGAGAAGCGGATAAAATATGGTATCGTCTTCGGGGAGAACAGGTTCAGGTAAAAATATATGACGCTTCCAAGAAGTATGAGCAACGCGTATATCCTGAGAAGATCAAGCTTTTTAGCCATGGCTGACCATTTTAGCATAACCTTGTAGAGTATGGAACGCGGTGATATTATATATCACCGTGAAAAAAACGATCGTCCTCATCCTGATATTGATCATGACCGCCTGCCTGGCCCATGCCATCCAGATGCTCGATCTCGGCACGCTTAACGAGAAGCTTCAGGACATCCGCAAAGCCAACCTCCAGCTTATGGAGGCCCGTTACTGGCAGCCGCTTGATGACAAAATGGTCCGGTGCCAGATGTGCCCGAATTTCTGCACGCTCCCGAACGGGAAAAAAGGAAGATGCGGCGACCGCATCAACGTGGACGGGAAACTTTTCACGATGGTATATGCCAGGCCGGTCGCGGTGCACGTTGACCCCATCGAGAAAAAACCTTTTTCGCATTTCCTTCCGGGTACGACTGCGTTCTCCATCGCGACGGCGGGATGCAACCTCGGATGCGTCTTCTGCCAGAACTGGCAGATATCGCAGGCGCGTCCGGAGGATTCTCAATCCATGGTCCTTCCGCCGTCGGAGGTCGTTCGGCTTGCGAAAGAGAACAACTGCGCGTCCATCGCCTATACATATACAGAGCCTACGGTGTTCTATGAATACATGCTTGATACCGCCAAACTGGCCAAAGCATCCGGGATAAAGAATGTGATGCATACGTGCGGGTACATCAACCCGAAACCATTGAAGGAACTTCTGGGATACATGGACGCCGTGAACGTCGATCTCAAGGGATTCTCCGAGGAATATTATGTTCAAATGTGTTCCGGCCATCTCGACCCAGTCCTTGCAACCATCAAGAACGTCAAAAAGGCGGGGGTGTGGCTGGAGATAACTAACCTTGTCATTCCAGGAAAGAACGACGACCCGAAAATGATAAAGGCGATGTGCGCGTGGATAAAAGAGAACGTCGGGCCGGACGTTCCGCTGTATTTTTCCGCTTTCACTCCGCTGTACAAGCTGACCGACGTGCCGCCGACGCCCGAAAAAACACTTGAGGATGCATACAAGATCGCGAAAGACGAGGGATTGAATTACGTATACATCGGCAACGTTTACGGGAATGCCGGCCAATCAACTTACTGCCCGAAATGCGGCAAACTCATTGTTGAGAGAAAAGGTTTCGACACATTGAAAGTTGACCTCGTCGACGGAAAGTGCAAGTATTGCGGATATCCCATTGCAGGAATATGGAAATGAGAAATACAATCGAGACGGGAGATGAGAGACGAGAGATGAAGATAAAACGGCGCATCTCGCATCTCACATCTCTCATCTCAATTTCAGCGCTTTTATTTTGGATGGCTCTGCCAGCGTTCGCTGGCGTTACCGGGCCGGTAGTCGCCGGCCAGTTCTATCCCGCTGACAAGAACGAACTCTCAAAAGCCATCGACAGCTATCTGTCTCCATATAAAGTGATCGAAGGCGAGGGGCAGCTTATCGCGCTCATCGCGCCTCACGCCGGTTACGAATTTTCCGGTCCGGTGGCAGGATATGCTTTCAAGCAGCTGACGAACAAAAATTATGATACCGTTATTATCGTCGGTCCCAGCCATTATATGCAGTTCGACGGCATATCGGTCATACCGTCAGGCGAATATGCGACTCCTCTTGGCAAGGTGAAGATCGATGAAGAAATGGCGAAGTCGCTCATGGCGTACAGTTCAAAGATCACCTACGTTAAAGAAGCGTGGGAGAAAGAACACTCCGTCGAAGTTGAGATCCCTTACCTCCAGAAAACCCTCAGGAATTTCAAGATCGTGCCCGTCATCATGGGTTACCAGTCCCTTGAGAACGCCAGCGTCCTGTCCGAAGCGATACTCAGGTCCATCGACAGCAAGAAAAAAGTCCTCCTCATCGCAAGCTCCGACATGTCGCATTACCACACTTCGGAGGTCGCATCTTCAATGGACGCTCTTGCCATCGATGCCATCTCCAACGGAGACATTAACCTGCTCATATCAAGGCTCGCCGCCGGCCAATGCGAAATGTGCGGCTACGGTCCCGTGATATCCGTCATGATGACCGCCGACCAACTTGGCGCGAACAGTTATGAAATACTCAAGTACGCCGATACGGGCGATGTGACCGGAGATAAATCAAGAGTGGTGGGCTATATGTCCGCCGCGATCTACAAAAGGCCGCTGGTGCTTGACGACTTTGACAGGAGAAGGCTTCTGGAGATAGCCAGGAAGACCCTCGAAAGTTACCTTAGCACAAAGCAGAGACCGGATTTCATCACTTACGAGAAAGAACTCCAGCAGAAGACAGGCGTTTTCGTCACTCTCACTGAGAACGGCCAGCTGCGCGGATGCATCGGCTACATTAAACCTGTAAAACCGCTTTGTCAGGCTGTTGCCGACATGGCGGTGGCGGCCGCGACCGAGGACCAGAGATTTACTCCGGTAACAACGGAGGAGCTGCCGGGCATAACCATAGAAGTTTCTGTGCTTTCCGGCATGACAAGAGTGGAGCTGTATAAGGATATCACCATCGGGAAACACGGGCTCTACATAATCAATGGCGGAAGGAGCGGGATTTTGCTTCCGCAGGTGGCGACAGAGAACCACTGGACAAGGGATGAGTTCCTGCAGAACGTGTGTCTTAAGGCGGGGCTTGATCCCTCTGTGCTGAAGGACCCGAACACGGAACTATATATGTTCACCGCCAATGTTTTTCACGAGGAACAATAACAGAGGATCAGCGAACACGCGAGCATGCATGCCGTAAGCCCCAGAGCGCCCATTATCCCGAAAACCGGAATGAACAATAAGCTTGTGAGGAACGCCGAAGCCGCGCCCCCGAAAAGATCGGACCCGTAAAGTATACCGGCCTTTTTCTCGAGACCGCGCGCCTTGAATTTCCTGACGGCCGCCGGGAATAGGGCGCCGAAAGCCACCGCGAAGATCAGCGAGAAGAACGGGATAAAAAATTCAGAAGCATAGTAACCAAGCATTTGTGATGACGCCAGATAAACGGCAAAGGCGCCGGTCATGCAAAGAAGCGCTGTGATGATCGCATCAAGCGAAAGATACCTGTATCTGAAGTTCGATAAATATCCGCCCAGCGTCAGGCCGCCCATGAAAACCGCGATGAGGACGCCGAGCCAGAGATAAACATATCCATACACAGCCTCGAAAGAATATATGAGCAGAAGCTGAGTTGTCATTGCCGATGCTCCTGTGATCCCGATCATCACCGGAATGGCAGCGACATCAAGCGATCTGCTCCTTGAAGCGGCAAGCCTGTAGATGACCGCCGCGGCGAAAAACAGGACGATCAAAACCCCCAAACGCAGTCCCAGGACCTGCTGAAGCGAAGCACCTATCATGCCGGGGAAATAGCTGAGCCATATCAATATGGTGTAAAGATAAGAGACGGGCTTCAGGTCCGTGTTGAGCGGAGCCGAGGAATTCGCCGCTATCTTGTCCTTTACGTACAGGAGATTGAACGTTGAGGCGATGTGCGGGATGGACGAGCTTCCAAAATATTTTGTCCTGATGTTCATTCCGTTCCATCTTCTGACCAGTTCATTTGGATCGTCGGTGAGAAGACCTTTTCTGTTTGTCCCGAAATAATAGTTATAACTGCCGGGGATTATCACTGTATCCGGAAACACCTGCTTCAATGTCCTGAACACGGAAGCGTTCAGTCCGATCATCTCGCTGCCCATGTAGTCCGCGGAAGCTGTTATGTGGTAAGTGATCACGCCGCTTTCGGTGAGTTTATTCGCGCACTCCTCTGAAGAATTCAAGAGTGTAGAACCTGTTCAGCGCCGCGCTCGAAGGGTCGCCCACCTCCACCATGATCAGGTCATATTTATTTTTCGTGCGTTCCAAGAACAGCCTGCCGTCGCCGGCAAAGAAGGGATATTTCTCGCCCGACAGTTCCATGAGTTTCGGATCGAATTCCACGTAATCAAGATTGTCTATCGCGTGTTTCTGTATCTCTTTTATCATTCCGGGCGACCCGCCGATGAGAAGTATTTTTTTTGGCCGCGCGCTTTCCAGGAAAGCGAGATGGACCACTTCTTCGTTCAATATCTGGGAAGCGGTGGAGAACATGAGGTTGCCGTTCTCAAAATAGCTTAGCTCGCCGTTATCTTCTATGACGGCTATCCTTCCGAACCTGGAATCGGCGGAAGCGGCCAGGTGAAAACCCCTGTATGGAAGACGCGACGTCAAAAGGTCGGCTTTGATCCCGCTCGGATATATGAAGACCAGGTTGACCGCTATGACCAGCGCGAAGACGACCATGCGTCCTGTGCTTGGCGGCGTCTTTTTTCTCATGAAGTTCTTGTAGAAATATACCGATGAGAATGCCAGGAGCGCGCCTGCAAAGCCGGCGATCTGGAAAGAATTGAGATATCCCACGAGCAGGAAGCTGAACGCGAATCCGCCGATCATCGATCCGAGACTTTCCAGGATGTACATCCTTCCAATGTTGGAAAGAAGCCTGCTTCCGAAAGTGAAAAGAGCTCCCATCAGAAGGCATAAAGGAGCGATCGAAACAACGCAGATAAGAATGACAGTTCCAAGCGCAGGTATTGTTCCTGCTTGCACGCCGAACATGACCCTTGAAGTGCGGACGAGGAACAATTCCAACGGAAAAAGCAATGCCGCTGCGAGCTGGATATATATGAAAGCAAGCGAGGGGTCTTTCAGCTTGTGTATCAGCCTGCCGGCGATGAAGCTGCCGCATCCCGCGGACAATAACCAGATCGTGAGTGCGATGCCGTAGACCAGTTCACTGCCGTTCAGGGACGCGAAAAGCTCCCTCAGGAACATTACCTGTGCTATCGTTGACGTGAAACCTATTGCGGCGAACGTGAAATCCATTTAATATCTATTATACAACCCGTATGAACATCGGCAAAATGATATATCTTTTCGCGCAGGGATTTTTCCTTGGTTTCGGGCCATGTCTCATGACGTGCGCGCCGATCCTGCTCCCGTATGCCGCAACGAGAAAAAATTGGCGGGAAGGACTTTTCTCCGCTCTCAGTTTTTCCCTGGCGAGAGTGGCGGTCTATGTGGTGCTGGGCGCGCTTTTCGGCTACTTCGGCGCCTACATATTGAATTTCTATTATCACTCCGCTGCCGGATACTATGTCAAAACGGTCATGGCCGGCGTAGTTGTCATCATCGGTTCAGCGGTCATCGCCGGCAAAGATACAAATGTCAGGTTTTGCGGAGCAGGGCAGGGCAATATGTTCCTGTTGGGATTGCTTGCCGGACTGTCCCCGTGTCTGCCGCTTATCGGTATCCTGACGGAGGTAGCATTGATCTCGGATAATTTTTTCACTGGAGCGTTATACAGCCTGTCATTCGGAGCGGGAACCGTTCTTTCGCCAATACTTCTTATCGGAGCGTTCGCCCCGGTGGTCGGCAGAGCTTTGACCGAAAGATTCGCCAGGACATTCAGCGTCATCTGCGGAGTTCTTCTTGTTGGTATCGGGTTTTACATTCTGATAAGATAAAAAGAAGGCCCCACCCGGTTCAGGAATGAGGCCGATCTTTTATTTTTTGCTTTTTGCCGGTTTCTCCGCTATCTCCAGTTCTTCCTCCTCTTCTTCTTTCGGGTCGTTGGCGGAAGCCTTGTAGAATTTCGAGTCCAGCATCTGCATGTTGTCTGCCACTATCTCGGTAAAATACCTGCTCTCTCCTTCCTTTTCGTATTTTCTTACCTGCAGCCTGCCTTCAAGAGCGATGAGCTTGCCTTTCTTAAGGTATTCTCCGCATATCTTTGCCAGGCCTCTCCATGCCACGATGTTTATGAAATCCACTTCATTGGCGCCGTTCTTTGACGGCCTTCCCACCGCGAGCGCGAACTTTGCGACGGGTATCTCATTTGTCGTGTAGCGGACTTCCGGATCGGCGGCCAGCCTTCCCACCAGTATAGTTCTGTTAAGAGACTTCATTTGTGTATCACCTCCTTTCAGTTTAATTGAGATGAGAGACGCGAGACGGGAGATGGGAATGAGCCCATCATGTTTTTCATCTCATATCCCTCAAATCTTTAGTTTTTGCAATAAATGCGTTAAGCAGCATTCTGGTTGAATTCAGAACATCCATGATCACGTTCCACTTGTCTTTGTTTAAAAATGCAAGTTCTTTTGAAATGATCAGGTGGCTTTCGACTTCATAGACCGAACCTCTGGCGTTATAATAGAACCTAACTCTGTCCGCAAAACTACCTCTTCCCATTCCTTCTGCAATGTTGGCTGAAATGGATGTCGCGGCTCTTCTTAGTTGATTTGTTAATCCGAAAAACTCACTTTTCGGGAAATTTTGTGTTTCAGTATAGATAATCAGGCTCAAGTCGCGTGACTTTTGCCACACTTCTAGATCTGTAAAATGTTTTATCGCATCTCTCATCTCGCACCTCACATCTCGTTTTATAGCAATTTTCATGCCTTTGCAATCGAACACGCATAAAGGCAATAGCTGTTGGTTATCCAGTCAGAGCGTGTCTTTCCCGACAACATGTCATTGAAAAAGTTCGGTTTTTGTGCTAAAATACCGCGTCATGTCAATAATGGGCAGGACCGCAAGGTTTGTTCTATTATCCACACTGTTCACCAGCGCGATATTCTTCATGTCCATGCTCTCTAACATTTCCTATGCCGCCGACAATGGCGTTTCATTGTGGACGGCGAATGGTGTGGAAGTTTGTGCCTCTTCTGGCTTGGATTCTGTGGGCGGCTTCAGATTGGTGAATGACGGTTCGAACGGCGTTATCTTATCGTGGGCTCATTCTTTTACGATAGGCAATACGGTCGGAATATATGCTCAAAGATTAAGCAGCAGCGGATCGATACTATGGGCTCCTGCTAACGGAGTAGGGATCTCAACTGCTCAAATGCAGCTGAATGTGGATGCCTTAAGCGACAATTCTGGAGGGGAAATATTAAGCTGGATAGATTGGATAGCCGGAAGCGGCGGACCAGTTTGGGCGCAGCGCATCAATAGCAGCGGTGTCACTCAATGGATCCCATCGGGCGGCGTTACGGTTTGTGCAGCTAACACCTTTAATATCCCGCGAATAGCCCCTTGCGGAACGAACGAAGCGATAATAACGTGGTATTCAGCGGTGTCATCGGGGGATGTTTTCGCGCAGCACCTGAACGGCATCGGCGCATTGCAGTGGTCACCTTTTTCCACCGGCGTGACGATATGCGCGGCGAACAATGCTCAAATGATGCCGCAGGCGGTAAGTGACGGTTCCAACGGCGCTATTATTATATTTCTTGACTTCCGCAGCGGGACACAAGAAGTTTATGCCCAGCGTGTAGACAGTACGGGGGCGGTGAAATGGGGTGGCGGAGTAACTATCTGCGCCGTGGCCAGTTTGCAAAACTTTGGCGATCCCGGAATAATCAGTGACGGCACAGGTGGAGCGATAGTGACTTGGATGGACCGCAGGAACGATCTCGGGGACATATATGTTCAGAGATTGAACGGCAGCGGCGTTCCTCAATGGACCCCCTCGAGCGGCGTACCCGTGTGTGTTGTTTCCGGCACTCAGAACGGGCCCTCCATGATCAACGACGGCAGTAACGGAGCCATAATCATCTGGTCTGACCAGAGAGGCAGCGATACTGATATCTATGCTCAGAGGGTAAATAGCGGCGGGGTGCCTCAATGGACAATGAATGGTGTGCCGATATGTACTGCAGCCGGAAATCAACAATATCCTCAACTGGCAAGTGACGGCGCGGGTGGAGCTGTCATTGTTTGGCAGGATGCAAGGACCGATTCCGGAGATATTTATGCGCAAAGGGTCGATAGGAATGGGGCGGTGAAATGGACATCTGACGGGACCCTGGTATGCAATGCATCTGGGACCCAGAGTACGCCAAGGATAATCAATGCGGGGACGCTGTCCGCAATAATAGGCTGGAGAGATGAGAGGGACTACGTGGGTGAACCGGAACTTTTTGCACAAAAGATAATGCAAATGATGGATAATGTATATGTGTCTTCCACGGGTTCCGACATATCGGGCGATGGTTCAGCCTCAAATCCTTTCAAGACGATCGCTTTTGCGTTAAATTATGTTAATCCCGGCGGGACGGTGAATCTGTTGGCGGGAACATATCAGGAGCACGATATCATATGGCCGAACGTGAACAACATTACCCTGAGCGGTGCGGGTATGGGGGTTTCAACGATCGATGCTCATTCGCTTGGCAGGATAATAAGCATGGAGTCCGCAGTGAACGTTACCATAGAAGGTATCACTTTGAAGAACGGCTATGCCTCAGACGTAGCTCCGAATGGCGGCGGCGCCATATATTTCCCAGGCGCGGGCAATATTTACCTTATTGATTGTTCTTTCATGAATAATTCAGCTGAGGCGGGAGATCCGGCTAGAAGCGGCGGTGCCATATCTTTCCAAAGCGTGGGCAATATTTATCTTGATGGTTGCTCTTTCATGAATAATTCAGCGGGCAACAGTCTAACAGGCCAGGCTGGAAAAGGCGGTGCGATCTGTTGCCAAGGCGCGAGCAGTTTTTATCTTAATGATTGTTCCTTCACGAATAATTCAGCGGGCAGTGCCGAGAGTGGAGGTTCAGGTGCGTACGGTGGAGACGGCGGAGCGATTAATGCCTTGGCCGTGAGTAATCCCCTGACCGTTGTTGGATGCTTGTTCATGAATAATTCAGCCGGCGTCAGTAGTTTTTCCGGTGGGCGCGGCGGCGGTATTTGTACAGGCAACGCAACCATAACGAACTGTGTTTTCATCGCCAACTCAGCACCGAGAGACGGCGGCGGGGCATTCATTACAGTTAACGGGAACTTCATAAATTCTTCATTCCTGGGGAACTCAAGCGCGAATGGCGGCGCGATTTGGAATAATAATTTCCTGAACGTCGTTGGCTGCTTGTTCACGAGCAATGAAGCTGGGCCGTCCGGGGACGGCGGCGGGATTTATTCATACATCACAGCAAACGTAACGAACTGTGTCTTCGCCGGCAACGCATCGTCAGGTGGCAAAGGCGGAGGAGCGTGTTTTGGAAGCGGAAGCGTCATAAATTCTTCATTCCTGGGGAACTTAGGCAAGAACGGTGGAGCGGTATATAGCGGGTCGAATGTGATGGAAAATGATATTTTATGGAAGGATTATGTTAGTTCGGGAGGCAGCGGATCGGAGATCTATAGTAACGGGACTCTAGTAATAACATACAGCGACCTGACAAGCGGTGAGGCATCTATTTCCGGAACGCATACTTACGGCACCGGGAATATTTCAGCCGATCCGTTATTTGTCAACCAAAACGGGAATGATCTTCATCTTACCAGCCTATCACCGTGCATAAACAAGGGAACAACTCTGGAGGCTCCGGCAAACGATCTGGACGGCGTGTCGAGACCTCAGGGCGGATATTTCGACATGGGCGCGTATGAATACGTTGGAACGTTAAGGGTGACCAACAGCAGGACGGCCATCGGATATTTCACGATAAAGGATGCTTTGAACGACGTCAATAACCTGCAGGCGGGAGATGTGCTGAGTTGCCAGGGCGGAGTATATTATGAGAATAATATCCAATGGCCCAATATTTCTGGAGTTATACTTCAAGGCGCCGGAACGGGGTCTTCAACGATAGACGCGCAATCGATCGGCAGGGTCATCAGCGTAGAATCCGCGGTTACCATGACAATAGAAGGGATCACGTTGATGAACGGCCTTGCCCCTGATATTGCCAATTATAAAGGCGGCGGTTCCATTTATTCCCAGGCCGCGAGCAATATTTATCTTTATAATTGTTCTTTAATAAATAATGTTGCGAGCAACAGCAACGCGTTTGAAGCGGCGGCTGGAGACGGCGGCGCCATATATTCCCCGGCGGCGACCAATCTTTATCTTGTCGGATGTTCTTTTATGAATAATTCAGCGGCCAGTAACAGCGGGACGGAATCACCGGCCGGGAACGGCGGAGCGATATCGCTGCGGGGAACGATATGCGCGTCAGGATGCGCCTTCGTTAATAATTCGGCGGGTGGCACCAGTAATACACAATCAACAGCAGGGAACGGCGGCGCCATATATTCCCCAGGCTCGAGCGGTCTTTCTTTTACCGGATGCTCATTCATGAACAATTCAGCGGGAAGTACCACAAATACACAAGCGAGAGCCGGGAATGGCGGTGCCATATATTTCCAAGGCGCATCCAATATTTATCTTAATGGCTGTTCTTTCGTGAATAATTCAGCGGGCAGTACCGAGGGGTGGCAGGCGGATGCAGGATCCGGCGGCGCGGTTAATGGCGGAAACCTGACAGTCGTTGGCTGCTTGTTCACGGGAAACAATGGGGGGTTGGCGACGGGCGGGCAGACTAACGGCGGGAACGGCGGCGCTATAAATGCCAATACGACGACATTAACGAATTGCGTTTTCGCCGGCAACTCTTCGAAAACAGGCTCCGTTTCGAACAGCAGCGGCGGAGCGGTGTATACCTCAAACGGAAGCGTCGTAAATTCTTCTTTCCTGGGGAACACAAGCAATAATGGCGGTGCGATATACTTTGGTAGCGGGGCTAATGTAGTTATTAATAGTATCTTTTGGAACGATTCTGTTTTTCCTGGCGGGATTGGGCAGGAAATATCTGATCACGGGACTCTTACAGTAACATATAGCGACTTAACGAGCGGCGAGGCATCTATTTCAGGAACGCATACTTACGGCACCGGGAATATTTCAGCGGAACCGATGTTCGTTTCAACATCAGCGCCATACAATCTTGCTCTATCGACTTCCGAGTCACCCTGTGTTAATACGGGCACAAGTGGAAGCGCGCCGAGTACCGACATTCTTGGAGTTGCAAGGCCCCAGCCTCCGGGGGGAATGTTCGATATGGGCGCTTATGAATATATGGGGCCGTTAAGGGTGACCAACAGCAGGACGGCCGCCGGATATTTCTCGATAAGAGATGCTTTGAACGATGTCAACCTGCAGGCGGGAGATGCGCTTAATTGCCAGGGCGGAGTATATTATGAAAACAATATCAATTGGCCCGCGATCACGAACATTACCCTTAGGAGCGATCCTTCCGCCACATCGCCTGTTACGGTAGACGCGCAGAGTTCAGGAAGGGTTATTAATGTCGGGACCGCGGTCAATCTGACCATTGAAGGGATCACAATAAGGAATGGCGATCTCTCTAACAACGGCGGCGGTATATATTTACAAATGGGTTCAACGCTTTGGTTAAATACGGTTATTGTCAGTTGCTGTTCTGCTGAGAATAGCAGCGATGGCGGCGCGGTTTATTCGAATGGCGCGACTGTTTATGTCAAAGACAGCACATTCAGCGGGAATAGCGCTTATGATGGAGGAGTGGCTAATGGTGGTTCATGGGTAGTTAGCAACAGCGCATTCAACAGGAATAGCGCAACAAATGGAGGAGTGGCTTGTGGTAGCCCATGGGTAGTTACAAACAGCACATTCAGCGGAAATAACTCTCCTAATGGAGGAGTTGCTTATAATGGCATGTGGACAGTTACAAACAGCACATTCAACGGGAATATATCTAATCATGGAGGAGTAGCTTATTTTGGTAAATGGACAATAATAAACAGTATTTTTGCCGGCGGAAGCTCTGACATGTTCGATTCCATGACCGCCGGCGGCAGTATGAAGTATAGCGATGTATATCTTGGCAATTGGTCGGCGAATCTCCCTACGACCGAATGCATTTCTGCCGATCCGATATTTATTTCTACCGATGAGACAGATCAGCATTTCCTGCAGTTGAGTTCTGGATCGCCCTGCATCGACACGGGGACTTCCGAGGGGGCTCCGGCATCTGATAAAAACTACGTATCGAGGCCCCAGCCTCCAGGGGGAAGGTTCGATATGGGCGCGTATGAATCGGTCAATTCCAGTTCCGGGGGGCCGACCATCGAATCTGTGATGATAAACGGAATGCCGTTCAGTTCCGGAGGCGTCATATCGCCTAGCGTCAGCATAAGGGTGCATTTGGTCGATATAAATAATGTCACCAACATTGAAGTGACGCCGGACATTCCATCAACGCCAGTCGTACTTACGCTGACATCGGGCACTCCTAATGACGGTTATTGGGAAGGCAGCTTCACTCTTGGAACATCATCACAGACCAAGCGCACGCTTACGTTCCTCGCCGCGGATTCCGTCGGCAATATCACCAGCTCTGTGATGAACGCGCAGATATTGAGCGGTGCCGTACAGGTGATAGGAATGGTGCTCAATTATCCAAATCCGTTCAAGCCGCTTTCAACCGACCCTAATCTGAATACGACGAATATCCAGTACACGTTGAGCGTTGACGCGCCGGTGACCATCATCACGTACGACATTACCGGGCATGAAGTCATGAGAAAGACATTTGGCCAGGGGGAGAACGGCGGCAGGGCGGGCGTGAACTCGGTAATCTGGAACGGAAGCAACCTGTTCGGCGAGGTCTCTGGCAACGGGATGTACATTTACAAGATAATCTCAAAGAACAAGGTCATCGGAACAGGCAAACTTGTGATATTGGATTAACTCAGCTCTTTCTTCAGTTTCTCGTAGTGGCTTCCCTGCCAGTAAGCTTTTTTACACTTATCACAGTAAGCAAACTTATCCATGGTCTCGTACACACGCTTGGGGACTATATTTTTTATCTCTTCCTTTGATACTTCCCGAACGGGAGAATTGCACTCTGAACATCTGGAGAACGGGACCTGTCCGCCCGGGCGTATTCCGGCAAGCTTATAAAATTCGCGCAGCTGTTCCTGAAGGTCTGTGGATACGATCAGGAAAACTTTTGCTCCATGTATCTTTGAAATGCCCTTGTCCCTGGTCACGACTATCCTGTTTTCGTCCTTTGATGTCTTGAGTATAGCCCTGTCGGAGAGCGCGGCGTCATAGGCCGTATCGAAGCCGAGAAGCCGCAGCCTCTTTGCGAGCTTCCCCAGCATTGAATCCACAATGAACTTCATACGACCGTCTGCCTGTGCTTGTAGGTAATGAGGTCCAGGTCAAGTTCGTCGAATTCCATCTCCGTGTATGGATAGAACCTGCCCGACCTGGTTTCCTTCACGTTCAGGTCAGCCAAGTCTATCTCAAGGTTCAGGTCCGCCGGTATCACCCGCAGTTCGTGGTTCATGAGCTGCGGCTCCATGGGCTGGGCCCATAACTCTATTATCTTGCTTATAGTTTTCCTTCTGCCCCTGAACTCCTCCCCGAATTCCGTCAGGATGGCAAGGAGCGGCTTTCCCATTCTCGCTTCTTTAAGGAGGTTGATGCTTCCGCAGAGACCGAGATGCGAATGGAGGAACTTTCCCTCCTCTTTTTCAAGTGAGCCGATGTTCAGCAATATCACCTGCGCGTCCTGGTACTGGTTGCCCAGAAAAGGCTCGTATCTGGTATCGCCGGTGATGCCTATCTTCAGCGGATGATGATTGCATAAAAGATTCGTCTCGATGGTAAGTCCTACGGCGGATTCCTGGTTCGTCCACAGCTCCGGATGATATGCCTGGTTCACCGTTATGTTGAACCCGTATTTATCCATTGTCGGCTCTCCGTCGATAGCGCTTATCCTGTTGCCGGGGATCATAAGCTGGAAGTGGATCTCGTTCTGGCCGGTTTTGTCGGTCTTGCTGAAAAGTCCCTGATATTTCAACATGATCCCAGGAGAGCCGAAAATATCGATCACTTTTGAGGGGCCGTGCAGTCTGTAGTCGTTGTATTTCGCCACAAGACTGAGGATTCCCTCCACTGCTTCCGAATGGTCGTCATGGTCGTGGGTTATTATTATTGCGTCAATGTCCTGCACGCCCAGCAGCTGCTCCCTGAATATTTCCAGGAAATTGTAGCCGGGGTCTATAACTATTCCTTTCGTCTCGCCGTGCTTGTTCTTCAGCGTCAGATAGTATCCGCCGCCCAGGCTTGCGTTCTGCGAGTAGAGAGGGGTAGATGAGTTCCATTTGCGTATCATCTTCATTTTGTTGGGGCCTACCACGTCGTCCAACATCTTGGGCATGTTCAGGTCCTTAATAAGCCTTTCCTGGTTCTTTTTTATCGTGTCTTTCGTGGGGAAAAGGACCTCGTCCATGTATTTTATCGCGCCGTAAGTGAGGCTGCCTTTGTCGTAGAAGTGCGGGTCGTTCTTCCTGGCGAGCTTAAAATCCTCGTAAGCGTCCTTGTAGCGGCCCTGGAGGAACCTTGCTATGCCGCGGTTATAAAGAGCGATTGTCGGGTCCGCTTTCATTTCCTCGAATTTTTTGAAGACAGTGTCATATATCTTCTCCGCCTCGATGTAAAGATTGTCGTTAAGGCAGATGAACCCTATCGAATCCCACGGCGTCTTGTGGTTCTCCGAGAACATGTTCATCAAGGCGTTCCTGTCGGAGAGCAGCTTGCGCAGGGTGGCGGTCACCTTGTCGATGTGCTTTTCGATCCATTCTTTTCTCACGTAGAGAGGGAATTTCAGAAGGTTGTGCCAGGTGTTGTGCTCTTCAGCGCTCAGCGGGATATTCATCATCTGATACATACGGATATTTTAACACAATAAAGGTAGAGATGGGAGATGAGAGATGTGAGACCTGCCTGCCGGCAGGCAGGTGTGATATAATTATCATGTGATGGACAAGCCCGAGCAAAGGGTCATCAAGATAATCGAGATCCTCTCAAAAGAGTATCCCGACGGCAGGACGGTCCTCGACTTCGGAACTCCGCTTGAGATCATGGTAGCCACGATACTTTCAGCCCAGAGCACGGACAAGATGACCAACAAGATAACCGCGACGCTCTTCAAGAAATACAGGACGGCAAAAGATTACGCTAACGCGAACCTCAAGACATTTGAAAAAGAGATACATTCTTCCGGCTTTTATCACAACAAGGCGAAGAACATAATCAACCTTGGAAAAATGCTGGTAAAAGATTTCGGCGGTAAGGTCCCCGACACGATGGAAGAGCTCATCGAACTTCCCGGGGTCGCCAGGAAGACCGCGAACATCGTCCTCTCCAGCGCTTTCCATAAGGCGGAAGGAATAGCGGTGGACACTCACGTCCGCAGATTGTCGCAGAGGCTCGGTTTGACCAAGAACGAGGACCCGAACAAGATAGAGCAGGACTTGTTGAAGATCGTGCCGAAAAAGCACTGGCTTAAGTTCAATTATTATTTTGTGGATCACGGGAGAGCCATCTGCATGGCCAAGAAGCCGAATTGTCCGGAATGCGTCATATCAAGATACTGTCCCTCGCGCGCAATGTTCATGAGGGAATATTACGGCACGGCTTGAAATCGAAGCCCCATTTTGTCGATAATTACATAGTGGGGAATTCAGCTTGTTAAGGAGGAAATCCAGATGGGCGATAATATTGGCGACAGCATAACGATCGGGAAACATCATCTTCAAAGGAGTCCCGCCACAGAAAAATTCATCAAAACAGCGAAAGAACTGGACGGCAACGGCAAAGACCTTACTCCTGACGAAGAAGCGGTGGCAGATAAGGCGCTCACGGATTGCAACGAAGATGTCGTTTGCGCCGAACAAATGCTCCGGCAGAACATTCTCAACGGAATAAGACCTCCTCATGTGCTTACCTATTCAGATGTAGCAGAGATGAACGGGCTTATAAAGGAAACAGCCGGCAAAAAGTCATTTATGGACAATAAAGATGATGATTTCATCAAGGCGATCATTCAGACTAAAAAAGCATTAGCGTTGGAACTATCCAGGCCCACAGACATATCTCTTATCAATGACTTCGACGGCATCAAGGCCCTGGAGATAAAAGGCGCGAAAAATATCAGCAGACCGGAATCTGTAGGACAAATGACGCTGGTGGACCATCTTACTATTGACTACGTTGACTCGGCCATGGCCGAGCAGATACGTTTGATGCCCGATCTGGGGGACCTTGAAGTTGGTTATACGGAAACGCTTGAGTTCATGAGAGATAACAAGACCATACAATCCCTTGATGTAACGCTCGGGGTCGGCGGAGCCAGCCTGGCACCGCTTACCACAGCACAAAGCCTGGTTACGCTCAAGATATCGAACACTTCCGACATCTGGTGGGCAAGCAAAGTGAAGTTCAACGGCTTACTTGCTGCGAAACAATTGAAAACGCTGGACCTTTCCGGTTTCAGCGGCTTGTCAAAAGATCAGATAACAGTGGTAGCGAAGATGACCTGGCTGGAGAACGTTGTTCTGCCGTCCGACGCGAATACGAAGGTCGTGGCATCGTTGTCAAAAGCGCTGCCGAACTGTACGGTAACTCCTGCGGAAAATTTTTAACCTCCCGGTCAAAATAATCATCCCGAACTGAAATTATTCCATAAAACTGCCGATAACCTCTTGGCAACCGAACATCAGCAAAGGAGATGTTAATATGGCAGGAGCAGGAGTTACAGCGGTATCGGGATCGAAAGTATATTCGGTAAGATATGCGTTCAATAATACTTCAGAGGATGTTACCGAAGAAAAAACGCCGGATGAAAAAGACAGAACAAAGAAAGACGGATCTCTCAATGGCCTTACGTCCAAGCCCGACCCCAGATTGAACGTTTATTATCCGCCGTTATTTCCATACTCTGGATGGGAATATATAACCAAGGATGAAAAAGAAGACCTTAATATCCCGGGACTTTCTGATCACGATCAAAAAAAGACAGGAAAGGTCACAGATAAGGTCAATAATCAAAAAGTTCACGAACAGGATCAAAGCAATAATGAAAAGATCACGGTTGGATTGGGGGGCAGTCTTGACCTGGGAATGCTTGCGGCCTTTTATGATAACAGGCCATACTCTGATGCGGCCGCTTACCAGGGTTGGCAAAACAACTTCCTGCCGCCAAGCACGACAATGGACATAACAAATGATGACACGAGCACATTCATGCAAGCCCATTTCGGCGCATCAGGCGGAATAAAGATAGGCGCATTCTCCGTTGGCCCGCGCGTTGAATTGGAGACTTTTGGCGCGGACTATAAGTCCATGACCCTTCAATGGTGGGATCCGGTCAAGCTTGAGACCATTAAAGTTGAGCCCGGATCAGGTCCGACATTGGGTGTTTCAGCAGATGTTGAGTTGAGCGACTCGGTGATATTGAACGCAACTTATATGGTGCCAAGTTACAGGGTGGTAGAGCAAGATTATGCCGGGACCAATTGTGTGGATTGCAAGAACACAAGCTCCGTATCCCGTACAACGACCCTCGAAGAAGGCAATGGACAAAGAGGGACATTGATCGTTTATATAGCAACGAGTGAAGAACATACCGGCTATTTTGGCGTAGGCGGGTTCTATCAGAGCATTGGCAAACAAGAAAGCAGCGGCTTATCATTATCATTTATGCTTCGCGACTGGTTGTCTAAATTCTGATATTTTAAGTGTCATATCTTAATGCTAAAATAGTCCCGTAATGCCTAAATACGTAATTCACGAGCATCATGCGTCGCACCTCCACTGGGACCTGCGCCTAGAGAACAAAGGCGTCCTGAAGAGCTGGGCCATCCCCAAAAAACCCACCGACGATCCATCGGTAAAAAGGCTTTGCATACAGGTGGAGGACCACCCTCTTGATTACGCGGAATTCGAAGGCACGATACCGGAAGGACAGTACGGGGCAGGGGAAGTGAAGATATGGGACTCCGGCGAATTCGATGCGATAGAGTTCACCGACAGCAAAGTGGACATGGCGCTCCGGGGATATCAATTACACGGACATTTCCATCTCGTAAGGTTCAAAAAGGCCGGCCCGAAAAGCTGGTTATTTTTCAAAAGCAAGGTTTAGACTGCATCCTTTGTGGCTATCACGTCCACTCCAAGCCCGAGAACGTTCTTTATCACGACATCGCCGCTTTTCACGTAATTCCTGATCTTGACCTTACGTATCTCTCTCATGCAGTCG
Source organism: uncultured bacterium (assembly GCA_963727815.1). GTDB lineage: Bacteria > Margulisbacteria > WOR-1 > CAVSGV01 > CAVSGV01 > CAVSGV01. Next base: position 471,791 of record CAVSGV010000003.1, on the reverse strand, counting down.
AAAAGTTTTGTTTTAGGCACCGGACCGGTGGTACGCACGGAGACCCTTTCCATCCCGTAAGCATTAATGCCCACGGTGGATGTTAAAACCCTTGTGGGCGCGCTGAACTCTTCGCGCGCGTATTCCTCGCCGCGTTTGCAGCCATTGCCCAGTATCTGCACGATGTTGCCGGCATCATCCGCCTTCACCGTTACCGCGCAGCCGGTAGGGCATATTATGCAGGTGAACTTCTTCTCAGTTATTTTTTCTGACATCTATCCTGAACTCCTTCAATTGAGCGATCTTTTTCAGCTTTTCGGCGTCAAGAGCCACCTCTATCATTTCACTCGGCTTTACCATCTGCTTTTTGCTGGTCACTATGCCATCCGCAGATGAGAGCGTCACTTGCGTCATCGGTTCGGTCACTCGCATGTAAAGGATCACGTTATCCTGCCTTGTAATGAAATTGGGTGAAATGAACCGTACGTTATCTCCCGCGATGACCGGCACTCTGGAAATTGAGTTGAGCTTTCCGCTCACGTGATCCGCCGCCGCTCTTCCCGCGACCTCGGCTTCCGAACTCACATAATCGGCGAGATCGTTCACGAACGTGGCATTGCCGCAAATAAAAGTTCCCGGCCGCGAAGTCTGGTAATTATCATCTATGACCGGGCCGCCGGTGACGGGATGCATCTCAAGCTTCACCATCCGCGACAGCTCGTTCTCCGGTATCAGCCCGACGGAAAAAAGAAGAGTGTCGCAGGAGATGTTGAATATTTGACCGACCGGATCGCCATTGTTGTCGATCTTCGAAATGTCCACTCCCTCTACTCTGTCTTTTCCGTATATCCTGATGACGTTGTGCTTAAGATGGAGCGGAATGTCGAAATCGTTGAGACACTGAACGATGTTCCTTGTGAGTCCGCCGGGGTAGGGGAGCACTTCGGTTACGGCGTGAACTTTCGCCCCCTCCAGTGTCATCCTTCTCGCCATTATCATACCGATGTCTCCGCTGCCGACCACTACCACATTTTTTCCCGGAAGAAAGCCTTCGATATTAACGAACCTCTGCGCCACTCCCGCGGAGAATATCCCTGACGGCCGCGTGCCGGGAATGCTTACCTGCTGCCTTGTCCTCTCTCTGCAGCCCATCGCGAGGACGATCGCTTTGGGAGAAACTTCCACGAGACCGTCCGAAGCGCTCGACAATATCACCTTCCCGTCTTTTGTCATCTCTATCGCCATCGTCCGCAGGAGAACTTCGATGCCGGCTTTTTTGACAAGGTCAGCGTAGTATCCGGCGTATTCCGGTCCCGTCCAGTCCTTCTTGAACTTGTGGAGGCCGAAACCGTTGTGGACGCATTGCTGAAGAATGCCGCCCAGCTCTCCCAGCCGGTCGACTATCAATATTTTTTCCGCTCCGCTTTCGCGCGCTTTGAGGGCAGCCGCCATTCCGCCTGGTCCGGCGCCTATAACCATGATGTCCGTCGATAGCTTCTTCACATTTTCTCCCTGATCATATCGGATCCCCCGCCGCGCTTGGTCAGCTTTTCCTGCGGAATGTCCAGCTCCCTTGAGAGGATCCGCATTACATGATGGCTGCAAAAGCCTGCCTGGCATCTTCCCATGCCGGCGCGCGTGCGGAACTTTATGCCGTCCACGGTCCTCGCGCCGTTGGCGATCGCGGCTATCACCTCCGCCTCGCTCACAGCCTCGCACCTGCAGATTATATTTCCGTAGGCCCTGTTCATTTTGATGAGAAGCTCCCTGTCCTTGTTCTTCAGGAGAGTAAGCCGGCGGTGGGGCTTGTCATACTTTTTAAAATCTTTTTTCCTCTCCAGCCTCATGTCGCCGCTTCCGAGTATCTGGATGACCAGCAGCGCAATTGCCGGAGCTGCCGTAAGGCCGGGAGATTGTATGCCCGCGGCGTTGATAAAGTGAGGGACAGAACGCGATTCCTCGATTATGAAATCGTTCGTATCTGAGACCGGCCGCATTCCGGCAAAGGAGGCGATGATGTCCTTCCTCAAAATATCCGGCACCATCGTCCGGACAAAATCGAGTATCTTCTTCAGGCCGGCTTCAGTGGTCGTAAGGTCTTCCTTGTCGGTAACGTCGTCCGCGGTCGGTCCGATCATCGTTGAACCTTCTATCGTTTTTATCACAAGGATTCCTTTCGAGTTCGGCTCGGGAGAGGGGAAAATTATGTGATTGTTTATGTTATCGAGTCTCTTGTCTAGAAGATATTCTTCACCTTTCCTGGGCAATATCTTGAAATTATCGGCCCCGATAAGACCAGCGACCTTGTCGGCCCAGACGCCGGCCGCATTGATCACGTATGCCGCTTTGATCTCCTCTTTTCCCGCGCGGATGACAAAATCCCTGCCGTCCCTTGTAATAGCGGTGACTTCAAACTCAAGAAGATATTCAACGCCGTTCTGGCACGCGTTCTCATAAAGCGCGTAGGTCATTTCGTAAGGCGGGATTACCCCGGCGGTGGGGGCGAGCAGGCCGGTAGTGATGTTCTCCGCCAGGTTCGGCTCGATCTCCTTCAGCTTTCCGCCTTTGACCATCTCGGCAGCGATGCCGTTCTTTTTTGCGTTCTCAAGAAGATCGTTGAGTACAGGCAGGTCTTCTTCGGACCTGGCGACAAGGATCTCTCCGACGCGGTTGAAAGGTATCTTCAGTTCCTGCGACAGCTCTCCCCAGAGAATATTGCCCTGAAGGCAGAGCCTTCCCTTGAGCGTTTTCGGGTTTTCGTGTATGCCAGAGTGGATTATGCCGGAGTTGGCCTTTGAAGTGCCGAACGAAACTTCTATCTCTTTTTCGATAAGAACAGCTTTCAGATCATATCTTGAAAGCTCGCGGGCTATCGCGTTGCCAACTATCCCGCCGCCGATTATGGCTATGTCGTATTTGTTTGGCACCGCAAAGGATTATATCACAGATAAAAGGAGGGTAATCGGTGATTTGTCATGCGAATAAATTCAACGGATAGTGGAACAGATATGCCATCTCAGTAGGACGTTCCTTGGTGTTCTTTTGCCCCCACGTCAGTTTGACCATCATCTTTACCAGCCCGTTCTCCAGAGAAATATGGAACTCAATGAACTTATTATGCGATTTCTTTTTGAAAAGGTTGAACTTTTCCACGACAGAATTAAGGGAGCATTTTGAAGTGCAATACTGGCTATCTTCTGGTCTTATCCAGTTAAGCACGGTCTTGATAAGCTGGGGGCTCATCTTAATGCCGCGGTTGCCAGTGCCATCGTCGAGCAAAGATTTATAAACGTTGAACTCAACGCCGCCGTTAAATACGTATAACGCTTCCGCAAGACCAGCAAGCGAGGACGCGTTCTGTTTCATGATGTCCGGCAATTCCGTGGCAAAAAGCCCTACGAATTTTACTTCAGACCAGAATTTTAGCGTGTCAGCCATGCCGAAACTCTGGCTGGAATAAAAGGCGCCCTTGCCTGGTCCCGTCGAATTTACTCCATAGTCGCTCATAATATGTTCATATTGTTTTCGTCAATTAACGGGAAAAATTTCAATTTAATTGAATACAATAAAGCCGTCATCAGCAGGGAAAAGCTTGTTGATATACTTCGGCGGGGTGTATAATCCGATCATGGAAGAGATATCTATACATGAGCACCTGCGCAACTTTGCCGTCTGCGGGCTGATATCTGGGATATTAACGTGCGTCTTCGCGGCGACCCATTTCGCCGGATACAATTATTACAATTTCATCGATGCTGCGCTTGTGCTGGCCCTTACCGGGTTCGCGTTCATCCTTAAGAGCAGAACGGCGTCCACCCTTATGGTGGCTTACTGGCTCATGAACATACTTCTCTCGCTGGACGGGCACATAAATTATTACGCGTTGATAGTGCGGGCCGCCTTCCTTTTCTTTTTCATAATGGGAATGATGGCGACATATCAATACCATAAAAAAGTGCTTCACGAGAAAGGGCCGGCCATGAGCTATATGACGAGGCGCGTCATCGCGGCGTTCCTCGAACTGTTCCTTATCCCTTTCGCGGCTTATCTTGTCGTCAACGTCATGCCGGACCTCAGCCTTGAAGCCAACAGAAGCGTCTGGCAGCTAGGCTATTTCTTTTTCGCTCTTTCGTGCTGGCTGGCGGCGGCGATCTACATCCTTTTCAAGGACGCCATGTTCCAGGGGCAGAGTTTCGCAAAGCGCGCGCTGGGACTCCGCGTGGTGGACGCGTATTCCCGCGTCAAATGCAGATGGTGGCAGTCGCTGGTCAGGAACATCGTGTTTTTCGTGCCCTTTGCCCAGCTTATTGAGCTGATAGTTGTGTTCACGAACTCGGAGCGCAGGAGGATAGGGGATTTCCTGGCGAGGACAAAAGTAGTGGATGCCGGCGAGGAATTCAAGCCTAAGCCTGAACCGAAAAAGAAGCACGTCGAGTACCTCATGAAGATCGTTACTGTCCTTCTGGCGGCGGTCTTTGTCGTCGTGATATTCTTTTTCGCGTTAAGGTATTTCAACGAGAGGAACATCTCCGACAGGATAAAGTCGAGCGATGAATCTGTAGTGACCATCTGGACCTATGACAACCAGGACAGGCTGATAGGCTTCGGGAGCGGCTTCTTCATAAATTCCAGCGGAGTCGCCCTGACGAACAGGCACGTCATTGCGGGGGCGTACAAGGCTTTTGCCATGTTCCGGCAGAAAGAGCTGGTCGTCGAATCCGTCATTAATTCGGACGCTGAAAAGGACATCGCTATCCTGCAGGTGAGGGCGACGAACACTCCTTTCCTCAGGCTGGGGAATTCCGACGACTTAAAGATGGGCGATGATATCTATACTATCGGTTCTCCAATAGGCCTGCAGGGAACGGTATCAAAAGGGATAATTAGCCAGATCAGATATTACCTCGGGATAAAGCTCCTCCAGACGGACGCGGCCATATCTCCAGGGAGCAGCGGAGGCCCCATGTTGAACAGAGATCTTCAGGTGGTGGGCATAAACGTGGCTTTTATGAGAGAAGGAGAGAACCTGAATTTCGCGGTGCCCATAAATTACGCGACGATCCTTCTCGACAGGTCAAAAGTAAAGTATTCCAAGTGACCTGCCGTATCGCTCATCACCAGCCTATTTCCCTTTCATCTTCTCCATGTACTTCTGGTGGTATTCTTCCGCCTTGTAGAATTCCGGAGAAGGGATAATCTGCGTCACTATCGGGTTCTTATATTTGTGCGACTTTTCCAGCTTTGCCTTTGATGCCAGTGCGGCGGCCTTCTGTGCGTCGTTGTGATAGAAGATGACCGAGCGGTACTGCTCGCCCACATCCAACCCTTGCCTGTTCGGCGTGGTCGGGTCGTGGATCTTCCAGAAAACATCAAGCAATTTATCATAACTTATGATCGATGGATCATACTCGATAAGTACGGTTTCCGCATGACCGGTCGTGTTGCTGCACACTTTCTCATACGTGGGATTTTTTGTTTTTCCGCCGGAATATCCGACGGTCGTATTAATAACTCCTTTTACCTTGTCGAACTCCTCCTGCACGTGCCAGAAACATCCCGCCGCGAAAGACGCGAACTCATGCTGTTTCACCTTGAAAGCCACGAACTTAAGCGCGACCCCGTTGATGCAGTACCGCTTATACGTCGGCGCCGGGCCGTCGTCGAACACGTGTCCCAGGTGCGCGCCGCATCTGGCGCAGAGAACCTCCGTTCTTGACGTGCCGAGGCTGTTATCGACCTGGGTTGTGATATTAAGCGGAGAGACCGGATCGAAAAAGCTGGGCCAGCCGGTGCCCGAATGGAACTTGGTGCCGGAAATGAAAAGATCGGTGCCGCACCGCACGCACTGATACAGGCCTTCTTTTGTCTCTGTCTCGAGCGGGCAGGAATACGGCGCTTCCGTGCCTTTTCTAGTCGTTACATCGTACTGCTCGGGAGTGAGGAGCTTTTTCCATTCAGTGTCCGTCTTGACCACCTTTTCCACTTCCACTACCTTGTTAAGCTTGACGTCGAATATCTTTATCTTTTGCGGCACCGAGATCACCCCTTTCACGAAAATTACTATCAATATGGCTGCTATGGCCAGAATTACCAGTACATGGGCAACCTTTATCTCAATATTCCTCATCGGCAGGTCATTATCGTCCCAAATTGCGTTTTGTCAAGGATGAATGGTTTTTAAGACTGAAAGCGAGTATAATGACCTTAAAATGAACAATAATGATTTCTATGGCCTCGGTATAGCTCCAAACCTTCTATCTCTCATCGAAAAGCTGAAGTTCAAGGTACCCACGCCGATACAGTTCAGGGCGATCCCCATAGCTATCGAAGGCAAGGACGTAATGGGCATAGCCCAGACGGGAACGGGCAAGACGCTCGCGTTCGCGGTCCCAATGATTCAAAGGCTTTCGTCGGTGAGAGGCAGAGGGCTTATCATAGTGCCTACACGAGAGCTTGCCCTGCAGGTCGAAGAGACTTTCCTCAAGTTCAGGAGCGCCATGTATTCCGGCACGGCCGTGCTTATCGGCGGTGCATCCATGGGACTGCAGATAAGCGCGTTAAGGCGCGGACCGGCTGTGATAATCGCGACTCCAGGACGGTTGATAGACCATCTTCAGCAGAGGACCGTCAGTCTGGACGACGTGCGGATCCTTGTCCTGGATGAGGCGGACAGGATGCTCGATATGGGATTCGCGCCGCAGATATCGAAGATACTCCAGAGCGTGCCGTCGGAGCGGCAGACGATGCTTTTTTCCGCCACGATGCCGCAGGAAATAATGTCGCTCGCCAGGTCATACATGAAACTTCCAATGAGCGTTGAGATAGCGAAGTCCGGCACTGCGGCCGAGAACGTGGTGCAGGAGCTTTATATCGTAAGAAAAGATGACAAGGGAAAACTTCTTTTGAAGATACTTGAACAATACCACGGGTCGGTGCTTCTTTTCTGCAGGACGAAGTTCGGCGCGTCAAAGATCACTCGTGCTCTTCGCGAACACAACTTCAACGCGGCGGAGATACACAGCAACCGGTCTTTCAGCCAGCGCAAGGAATCTCTTCAAGGTTTTAAATCTGGCAAGTACAGGATACTGGTGGCCACCGACATTGCCGCAAGAGGGATCGATGTGACCGGGATCGAATTGGTCCTTAATTTTGACATCCCGGATGACGCGAACAATTACGTGCACCGCATCGGCAGGACGGGGAGAGCGGGACACGAAGGCCACGCCATATCATTTGCCATGCCGGACCAGGGAAGCGACGTAAAGGCCATAGAAAAAGTTATGAGCGCCGTTCTCCCGGTGAAGCAGCATCCAGATATGCCTGCCGGAGAGTTTTACGGGATGAAGGAAGCCAAGCCCCAGCCAAGGGGCGTCGCTTACATGGGACTGAGGCACCGCGGCCCCAGCAGAAGTTTCAGGAGGAGATAGCATCATGAGACTGAACGTAAAGGTATTCCCGAACGCGAAACAGGAGAAGCTCATCATGGAAGAGGGGCGCTCGAGGGTCTATCTGTCGGCGCCGCCGGTAGAAGGAAAGGCCAACAAAGCTCTCATCGTGTTCCTTGCCGAGCATTTCCATGTCAAGAAAAGCATGATCACCATCATCAGCGGGCTGACAAAAAGGGAAAAGCTGGTTGAGATAAGGAAATGAACCGCGACCGTTGCCGATCCTAAGCTATAAGCAGAACATCAAGCTCAGATTCGATACCTTCCGGAACATAACCTTCTTTCATTAATTGTCTCAGTTCCGTGAAAGACAGATAGTATGATCCCATTATCATCGATTTCAGGAGCGACAAGCTCTGAAAAACATCATAGTATTTCGTATCATTTCCTTTCTTGTAAACGAACTTGTTGTTAACGGTATCATTCAGGATGGCGATCATATCCAGCTCGGCATATTCGGCGTCGACAGGGAAAGACGCGCCGTCCGTGAGGAATTTGATCATACGGGTCAGGGTTTCAACGTCATTTATTATGGTCATCAATGATCCGCTGTCCAAATTATATTTTTTGATCATGTTCGGCAATATCCTGCAGAATTCCGTCATGGTCTTATGCCCGCATGCCATTGAGAGCCGTTTGACGGCAAGCGCTGTCTTGTGTATCTCGATTTCAGACCATTTTTTTGAGATAAGCGTCGGCAGAGCGAAATGCCCGAACGAAAGATATGAGTTAAGGAGCGAGCCGCCCTTGTCAGGATGGTCGAATACTGTCGATAGATTTATGAAGCTCACGCAGGTGTCAACATTCCCGGTCGCTTTCAATATCTTGGACGCGCACTTGACGATGTCCCATCTTCCCATGTGTTCGTAATTGTAATGCGCGATAGCTTCCAGGACGCGCAGGAGATCGGCAGGACGCAGGTTCTTAGACATATCCAGATATACCGCGAGCTCGTCACCCGCATAATGCGCCGGAGTTTCCCTGAAGATGTTGTTCAGGTGATTGATCGCGAAAGTGAACTGGCAGCAGCCTTTGAAATGCGACGTTATCGACCGGAAAGTCTCCATGACGGCTGCCGGATCGTTCTTCCCGATATATTTAGACACCTTTAACGACAGAGCGCTGTAGCGGAGGAAGGCGTTGACGTTCGATCCCGCGTTGCGCAGTCTCTCGATGAACGCGTCGCAGTCGAAGAATGACTTGCTGTGATGGTACTTGGGGAATTGAAGGTCATCGCACAGTGCGGAGAGATTATCAAGTGTGACCTTATGCCGCACGGAGGCGACAGTAAGGGCCTGCAGCCTGAATTCATCGCTATATTTCGCTGCGCTGTTAAAAAGTTCCGCTTTCCACTCAGCTCTCTGTTTATTCCACACAATGCTCTGTTTTTCCCGGGCATCGCTCAGTTTTGAGGAATTCAGGAAATTCCTGACCTCCAAGACCTTCGCGGGGTCGGTGCTGTAAAGGGCATTCAATATGCGGGTCGCGCCAGTATCAAATGAGCATATCTTGCCATTTATCCAATTGCCGACCTGGTTCATGGCCTTGTTCTTTAAGCCATCTGAAACTACGGAGCATTTATTGAGATAGTTGACGTCCAATATGTATTCCTCCCGTTCTTGAGTTCCAGGTCTTTATCGGCGGAATGGAGGGAAAATTGCAGAAAAAATAAAAATGATCCATGGCTTTCTGATGGAACAGTTGACGGCGGAAGAACGGCGCAGTAAAGTAGCGATCGATATGCCGGCCGAAAACATTTGGCAGAGACTTCTAGACCTTGAAGGGGCCCGCCGGGACAAGGACTTCCTTAAGAGCTTCAAGGCACCTCCCAGGATATTCCGCGACGCTTTCTATTTTCTGATGACCTTGCTTTCAAAGACATTGTTCGAAGTGAAGATATCAGGCGTTTCAAATATCCCGGTCAAAGGACCTTACATCCTGGCGGCCAACCATTCAAGCGCAATGGATTATCCTCTCGTTGCCTGGGCCATGCCCCGGGAGCCGCGCGACAACCTGTACGCTGTGACCACGTCCTATTTTTACGACAATCCTTTTGCCCATCTCTTCATAATGGTGGCGACGAACTCCATACGCATCGACACGAGCGACGATTACGGGCCCGCGCTAAAGACCGCGGCGAAGGTCCTGGCTCAGGGAGGAGCGGTATACATCAATCCGGAAGGAACGTGGTCGGAGACCGGCCAGCTGATGCCGTTCAAGCCGGGCGTCGGCCTGCTTTCCTACGAGCTGAAGGTCCCCATAGTTCCGGTCTACATAAGCGGGACGTTCGACATTCTTCCTCCGCATGCCGTCTTCCCGAAAAGACGCGGGAAGATCACTTTATCTTTCGGCGAACCGATCCAACCGTCCGAAGCCGGGGAAGGGAATTATTACATATACAAGAAGATCGCCGATGATGTGAGGCAGGAGATAATAAACTTACGTGATAAAAAAACTGGCATATAGCCTGGGCGCCGTAGCGACCGCGCTTTCCTATCAGGCGTTCTCGACGTATATTTTTTTCTTTTACGTGGACGTGGTCAAACTTCGCGCGGGGCTTGCCGCGTCCGCGATGCTGGTCTACGGCATATGGAACGCCGTCAACGACCCGATAGCCGGATTCATTTCAGACAGGTGGCGCACTCCGTGGGGAAGAAGGATACCGTACATCGCGGTCGGAGCGATACCGTTCGGATTGGTCTTCTTTCTGGTCTGGATACCGCCGTTCAATGCGGAACACATGTTCCGTCTTTTCGCCTACTTCCTTTTTATCATTTGTCTTTTCGATCTTTTTTACACGGTCGTGATACTCAACTGGGCGTCGCTTTTTCCAGAGATGTATCCGGGACTCGAAGAGCGCTCCGAGGTGAATTCCTTCCGTCAGGCTTTCGGCATGATCGGGCTGATGGTCGGCGTCGCTCTGCCGCCGCTGATCTACGGTTCCCTGGGATGGGGCAGGATGGGGATCATTTTCGGTTCCGTCATCACGGCGTCCGTTCTTATCGCTCTTTACGGCAGCCATGAAAAAAAGGAGCTGACGGGCGAGAAGCCTCTCGGCCTTAAGGATGCGATAAGGAACACTTTCACCAGCAGGTCTTTCCTTATTTTTGTGACGTCCAACCTCCTCATCCAGTATGTTTTCACCATCGTGCTCGCGGTGATACCTTTTTATGCAAAGTACGTCATGAACATTGACGCGAAACGTACCTCGCTGATGCTCTTTGCCGCGTTCCTTACCGCCGCCGTCTTCATGTTCGTCTGGAGATATTTCGTCGTGAAGTACGGCGCAAAGAACACCTATCTGGCAGCTATCATATTCCTGGCTGTTTCGCTCCTGCCGTTCCTTTTAGTTGGCAATTACATGGCTGGCCTGATATCAACTTCTCTTGTCGGCGTTGGGCTTGCGGGAATAATCCTGATCTCCGACATTTTGATATCCGACGTCATCGATGAGGATGAGCTGACGAGCGGGGTCCGCCGCGAGGGAATGTTCTTCGGGTTCAACGCGTTCATTACGAGGGGCGCAATAGCGATGGAGGCGGCGAGCATAGGAGGAGTTTTCGTGCTTACCGGTTACGATCCGTATGTTATGCATCAGACCGCGTCGTTCATCTTCGGGCTTCGTTCGCTCATCTCGGTCCTGCCGGTCGTCGCGCTGGCTGCGGCGTTCGTCATCATGATGTTCTATCCGCTGACGAGCGCGAGGCTTGCGGAAATAAAAAAGAAGGTCGAGCTATTGCGCTCTGGCCACGGCCTTTAGCCAGCCGGAATAAAGATCGGTTCTTCGTTCATCGTTCATCGATGGGCTGAATTGTTTTTCGATTTTCCACAGCTTCTTCAGCTCGGCCTGGCTTTTCCAGAACCCGACCCCAAGCCCCGCGAGATATGCCGCGCCGAGAGCGGTGGTATCGAGTATCATCGGCCTCAATATTTTTACCGGCAGTATGTCCGACTGGAACTGCATCAGGAAATCATTTTCTGTCGCCTTGCCGTCCACTTTCAGCGACTTTATCTTTAATCCGGAATCTTTTTCCATGCAGATCATCACGTCTTTTGTCTGATAGGCCAGCGATTCAAGCGTTGCTCTTACGATGTGAGCTTTGACCGTTCCTCTGGTTATTCCCGTGATGGTGCCTCTCGCGTACATGTTCCAGTAAGGAGCTCCAAGACCCACGAAAGCGGGGACAAAATATACTCCGCCGGTATCAGGCACCGACCTTGCGATCGCTTCGGTTTCCGGAGCTTTCTTTATCAACTGGAGCCCGTCGCGTATCCATTGTATCGCAGCACCCGCGATGAATACCGAACCTTCAAGAGCGTATGTCACTTTTCCGTTCAATCCGAGCGCGATCGTTGTGAGCAATCCGGTCCTTGATATCGGAGCTTTCGTCCCCGTATTGAGAAGCATGAAACAACCCGTTCCATATGTGTTCTTGACATCACCCGGCTCGAAACAAGTTTGGCCGAAAAGCGCCGCCTGCTGGTCGCCTGCTATTCCGGCGATCGGAATGCCGTCGGGGATCACACCGATGCCTTTCGTATATCCGGCGATGCCGGAGGAGGAAGCTACTCTAGGGAGTATCGAGCGCGGAATGCGGAGTTCGGAAAGCAGTTTCGCATCCCAATCAAGCTTCCTGATATTAAATATCATTGTCCTCGATGCATTCGTATAATCCGTAACATGAGACTTTCCACTGGTCAGATTCCAGATCAACCACGTATCAACTGTGCCGAATGCAAGACGAGTAACGGGTAACGAGTAACGAGTACCGTGTTTCCCGTTACGCGTTACTCGTTTCTTGTAATTTTCGAGTATCCATTTGATCTTCGTTCCGCTGAAATAAGCATCGATCTTCAGGCCGGTCGCTTTCTGGATGTACGTTGACCAGCCTTTTTTCTTAAGCGCGTCGCAGATCGGCGCGGTCCGTCGGTCCTGCCACACTATCGCGTTGAAAACCGGCTTTGATGTCTTGCGGTCCCAAATTATCGTTGTTTCTCTCTGATTCGTGATGCCGATAGCGGCGATATCACTTCCTTTTATCTTCCCCTTTTTGAGAGCGTCAGCCATCGTAAGTTTCACTGACTGCCATATTTTGACGGGATCATGTTCAACCCAGCCGGGTTTGGGGAATATCTGCGGGAACTCGCGGTATGCTCTCGATACTATCTGTCCTTTTTTGTTAAAGATTATTATCGTCGAACCCGTCGTTCCCTGGTCGATAGCTAAAATGTATTTCTTCACTTACATGAACCTCTCAAAGCGGTCCTTGGGCACTTTGCATATCGGGCACTGGTCGGGAGCTTCCGGACGCGCGCACAGATAACCGCACACTTTGCATCGCCATACCGGCTGGGATAAATTCGATGGTGTAGCACCAGCCTTCGATTGCTTGTTCCGTTCCTCCTCCGATGGCCTTCTTTCCGGTATTGACTGCATTTGTTTCTCTCCTTTCAGGACCTTTGTTGTCACATAAAGCCCGCAGTAGCACATGTCGTATTCGTTGAGGTCAGGGTCGCGGTAATCACAGGGGCAGATTATATCAAGGTCTTTTTTTCTGTCGTAGACGGCCCTCCTGCACGGGCAGGCCTGATATCCGTATTTCTTTTCGTTCTTGAGGAGGCCCAGCACGAGCCCTTTTGTGAATTCAACGTCGGGATTAAGATGATATCCGGAAGCTTCGGCTTCCTTGTTCAGTTTCTGGTAGAGCTGATCGATCTCCTGCTGGCTTACCTGCAGGGGCTCACTCATTTACCGAGCTCCTTTTTTACTTCGTCCTCTTTGTATCCGCTGATGGCGATCTTGTCGTCGATGATCACGGTAGGATACAGTTCCTTGCCCGTCCTCTTGACGATGTCATCAATGGCTTTCGTTTCGGCGTCGCCTGTAAGGTTGTCCACATCTTCAAACGTGTAATCGATATCCATATCCTTCAGCAGCTGCTTCATCTTTCTGCACCATATGCACGTGCTGAGAGCGTAAATGAAGACTTTCCTGTCTTTCTTTTTCCCTTCAACGTGTTCCATTTGTCCGGCCTCCTTTAAGCTCTCTGGTTCATCCAATCAATTATATCCTTAAAAATTATCTCTCTGTCCTTATCCGCGTAGATCGCGTGGTACATTTCCGGATACCACTTCAGCGTCTTGTCCTTCGAGCGGATCTTCTTGAAATATTTCTCCGCAGCCTCGGCAGATATCATCAGGTCGTGCCCGGCGAGCTGCATGAACACCGGAAGCTTTAGCCTGCGCGGCATCATACCTACATATATGATGGTCTTCAGTATCGCCTGATAGAACTTCGCGGTGAATTTCCTCACCTCGAGAGGATCGTTGTCCACTCTCTTCGCCATCACCTTGTCGCGCGTGAACATGCCTGCGTCGAAATCGGATCCGTACAATCGCATCGGATCGAATATCGAGCTGACGAATATGCTCAGTTTTTTTGCGGGCGTCATGGGCAGCTTGTCCTGAATGGCGGGCGATTGAAGTATGATGCCGTCTATCAGTTTCTGATGGTGCATTGAAAAATCGAGAGTAATAAGCCCTCCCATCGACTCCCCGAAAATGAAGACCTTTTTCCCCGGATTTTCCTTTTTGGCGAACTCGACGAGAGCTTTAAGGTCCTGAGTGTAGAGCTTGAAATTCGATATGTGGCCTTTGACAGAGAAAGATTCGCCGTGGCCTCTCTGTTCTATTGCGTAAACCTGGAAGCGCGACCTGGCGAGGTAGGGGCCCATCTCGAAGAACCTGCCCGAGTATCCGCCCATTCCGTGGACGAGGATTATGACTGCTTTCGGGTCCATGCAGTTCCACTCGCGATAGAAGACCTTCCCGTCGAAGGATTTGAGCATGTCCGGATTATACCCTATTGGCGATGGACGCTCAACTTTTAATGATATAGAATATCCGTGTGAAAAAAATCCTGTTTTCCTCTCTCATTTTGACGATACTCTGCTGTTCCGCGCTTGCCATCACCATCGACGGAAAATTCTGGGACTGGGACGGCATCGGAGTTTTTCATTACTGCTCTCCGCGGCTGCTTGAAAAAGACAGGTCGGGAATAGCATTGCAGAAAGTGAAGATGTATCTGGGGAGAAAATATCTGTACATGTACATCGAAGGCGTAAGCGTCGCGGGACAGAAGATCGACAGGGGATGGGGAGCGAAAAAAACGAGCTTTCGCATATCTTTCAGTTCCGTGCAGAGCCCGCTGAACAGGGTCAGGGTCGCCATATATCCCGCAAAACCCGGACAGATAAGAATATCATATCCCCGGACCATTTCGAAGGTCTTCGGCGGCAAGAAGGACAGGTTCTGGTGGATGGCAAAATACGGCAGAAAATTTGCGTTTGAAATCAAAATACCTTTCTATTATAGTGCAAAGGGTATCCACGTGGCCGCGAAAGGCGGCCCGCTGATAAGGCTGTCCGGGAGCTACGCGCAGGGCAGGCGCAACCTGGCGGAGGTCCTCATCAACAGCGTGGACATGAAAACGCACAGGCTGGTAGATACGACGCAGTTCCTGATAAGCAAGGGACAATTGTAGGAGGGGACTTATGAAAAAACTGATATTGGCGATGGTCATTATCGCGGCGGTCTCCGCAAATTCATACGCGATAGGAGGTTTTCTTACCGCTTCGGGGATAGGCTTGCAGAAATTCGATATCATGGCTTACGGCGGCGGCCAGCACATGGGTTCGGGATATAATTCCGAAGGGACGTCGCATACGGATGTTTCTCTTGGAGGAGTGAGGCTTCTCTACGGTCTGTTTTCCAACGTCGATCTCTTCCTGTCTTATTCGGACAACACTCTTCCGAACCAGGCCTATCTTGCCGATGACTATTTACAGTTCGTAGGCGGGTCGCTTCCTGCCGGCGACGTCGTGAACCTGAAACTTCAGCAGGGTTACTCCACTTTTGCGGGAGTAAAATGGACGCTCGGTGAATTCGCGGATTACCTTCCTCTTAATACTGCCGTCTATGCGGGCGTGGGGTCGGACAGCTCCCAGTTCGAGCTGAGCGATACGATGAACACGAATACGGTAAGATTCACGAACTTCGATTCTTTTTGGACCATCGGCGGGATAATCAGCAAAAAGATCGGAGACCTTGTTCCATACGCATCGCTGGATTACAGGTCGATCCAGACTTACGATTCCAAATTCCAACTCCTGAATACTTTCGCCACTTATGATGATTACAATACTTACGGGATGCTTGAGACAGGAGTGGACATCACATACGGCTTCAAGTTCTGGATAGCGAAGGACCTTGCCGTAGCGTTCGAAGGATATTCCGAGAACGTTTCCTGGCCGGATAACAGGGATAAGGCGGGGAACGTTACTTATGCCGGATCTTATACGCTTTCCGGCGGCAATGCGGGAATAGAATATCTCTTCTAGAGAATTAGCAAACAACGATCCGGCTCTGGAGGTGATCTTAAGTGGCTGAAGAAACAAAAAGATCCGTGTACATGGACAACATGTCGAACACACCCGTCGACCCCCGCGTCATAGACGCGATGCTCCCGCACCTTAAAGGAACCTACGGAAACCCGCTTAGCGTCCACGACATGGGAGTAAAGACATTTGACGCGATAGAAGCCGCGAGAAAACAGACGGCGGACCTCATCAATGCCGACGCGAAAGAGATCATCTTCACTTCCTGCGGAACGGAATCCAACAATTTCGCCGTCAGAGGACTCGCAAAGGCGAATATCAAAAAAGGAAAACACATCATCTCTTCCGCCATTGAACATTTCTCGGTGCTCTACACTCTGAGGGACATGGAGAAGGATGGATACAAAGTAACGTATGTTCCCGTCGATAAGTTCGGTCTCATCGATGTGAACGCGGTCATCAACGCCATCACTCCCGAAACGACATTGATATCACTGACCCATGCGAGCAATGAGATCGGCACCATCGAGCCCATTAAAGAGATCAGGCAGCGAGTAACGGGTAACGGAATAATCATGCATGTGGATGCGGTGCAGACGGCAGGGACCATACCGGTGGACGTGAAAGACCTCGGAGTTGATGCTCTTACGTTATCCGCCAATCAATTCTATGGCCCGACGGGAGTCGCCGCTCTTTATCTGCGGAAAGGCGTCCGGATCATCCCGTTCTTTATCGGCGGGACGCAGGAAGAAGGGAAGAGAGCGGGAACCCAGAACATTTCCGGGATAGTCGGAATGGGAAAAGCGGCGGAGCTGGCGAAACTCGAAATGAAGAAAAGGAGCGATCTGGTCATTCCGCTGAGGGACAAGCTGATGAGCGAGCTGCCGAAAAAAATAAAAGATTATTTTGTGACCGGACACCCGACTCAGAGGCTTCCCGGCCACGCGAGCGGCTACGCGAAATTCGTCGAGGGTGAATCCATGTCGATGTTCCTGAACATGGAGGGCATATCGGTATCGACGGGCTCGGCGTGCGCGTCCAAAGCGTTGAAAGCTTCGCACGTCGTGCTTGCCATCGGGGTCAATCCGGAAGACGTCCACGGTTCGCTGGTATTTTCTCTTGGCGTATCGAACACGATGGCCGATGTGGACTATCTTATCGAAAAGCTTCCGCCCATCGTTGAGCGTCTTAGAGCGATGTCGCCATTGAGATAAAACATCCTGAGGAAACCTGCGAATAAACTTCGCGGTTTCCTCAGAGAGTTGGAAGCCGCGACGATATTGTCGCAGGCTTCCAGGATCGGAGCAATAATCATGGATAAAGAAAAATTCAATGTGATAGTTTTCTCCGGCAATATGGACAAGGTTTTGGCCGCGTTCATACTTGCTACCACCGCCGCGTCGATGGGGATGGAAGTGAACATGTTCTTTACTTTCTGGGGACTTAACGTTATCCGCAAGAAAAAATTCACCAGCGGAAAGAATTTTCTGCAGAAGATGATGAACTTTATGAACAGGGGAGGGGCCGATCGATTGACCCTTTCCAAGTTCAACATGATGGGAGCGGGCCCGGCGATGATGAAGGTAATGATGAAGAACTCCAAGGTGCCCGGCATCCCGGAGATGATAAAGATCGCCAAGGGACAGGGGATAAAGTTCATTGCGTGCACAACGTCTTTCGCGTTCATGGGATTTGAGAAGGAGGATTTTATCGAGGGCGTGGATTCTTTTGCCGGGGCGGCGACGTACTTACAATTGGCGAGAGAGGGAAAGGTAAGCTACTTTATTTAGTTGCCAGGCGCTAGGTGCCAGTTGCTAGGTAAGGAAAATATATTATATGAGATCAGATGTTAAATTAGATGCTTACGGACTTCTTTGCCCAATGCCAATAATCAAGACGGCGGAGGAGATCAAGAAGCTGCAACTTGGCCAGGTCCTGGAGGTCGTTGCGACCGATGAAGGCATCAAGGAAGACATGCCGGCGTGGTGCAAGGCGACGGGGCAGGAGTACCTTGGGACGGAAGAAGTGAACGGCGAATATCATTCCTATCTAAAAAGAGTGAAATAAGTATCGTATATTTCTGCGAGGTGAAAAATATGAAAGAAAAGGAATTTGCGGATCAATGCTTCTCGAATAAACTGCCCGGACTGCTTAATTTGAAATATCATGCCATTTTGGATGAGGGAAGAACGCTTGGCGGGGTTGATAGGATACGGGCAACGTTCTTCAATTTTCAGAAGGAACTTTACGGCGTTGCCTAGTAGGACAGTATTGATGCGTTATTGGGTGGTTAGGGTGGAGGAAAGTTAAAACATGAAAAATGGTAAAAGTATAATCGAGAGCGGATATACTGGGAAAGCCGGTGAATATTTAGTTTGCAGTGAATTGTTGTTTAGAGGGTTTAATGCGAGCATTATGAGCGTTGATGTTGGTTTGGATATAATTGCTACCAAGAATAATAAAATGTATGGGGTACAAGTTAAGACAGCAAACTTAAACAAAGCCAATAATACATATGCTTTTGATGTCAGGAAAGTGTCTTTTGAAAGGCACGATATGAGTAGGATATTCTATGTTTTTGTTTTGCATGAAAAAAAGAAAACCCAGTTTTTAATATTGCCTTTAAGCGAAATGAAAAGGAAAGTGAAGCGCAAGGGTATTCTTTTAATTGATCATGGCAAAAGATATCGCGTAAACATAAAATTCCGAAATGGTACCATTTTTCTTGGCACTCAAAAATATGATGTGAATTCTTATTTGGATAGGTGGGAAGTAATTAAATGATTATTCTATTGACATAGAACGATTCAATTCCTATTATCACAATTGAGCAGAAGTTGTCGTTAGTAGGACAAGATAGGGTATATATAATTGTCGAGGTGATCAATATGAATGAAAAGGAATTTGTGGGTCAATGTTTCTCAAATAAACTGCACGGGGTCCCCGACACCAAAACTTCCATGGTCAATATCGTCGATGATATTGCCTTTATGATCACCACTCCCGGCATAATTAATATAACCAAAGAAGATATCCAAAAGATTGCCGATTCGAGCAATCAGGTAATTGGCGTCTCTGCCGAGGCAAAAGGAAGATATCGCGCGGAAAAAGTGGGGCATGAGCTTGTCTCTCATTATTCCAGCGCCACCGAATATAAAGCCGACAGCGTTATTTTCAGCGTAATCGGCAGCCCGGACCTTACATTGTACGAAGTAAATGAGATCGCTGATCAGGTTTACCGCGCGGTCAATCCAAGAGCAAATATTACTTTTGGCGCGATGATCGATGAGAGCAAAACAGATTACATTAAAACGACCGTGATATTTGGGAGCAATTAAGGCGGCTAGGAAAGCCATTTAGCTAAGTTACCACTCCACATTCACCCAAGGCTAGCCAGTACCGTTATGGTCGATTGTTTCGAGCTTAATTGAACTTATCGGTATTCTCAAAGAACATGTTCGTATCACCGCGGATGGCTTATGATGAACGGCTTACGGAGCAGTACCCTCCTATTGTTGACGCGATCTGCCCAGCCGTTAATGATTTCACGCTTATAGCCTTTAAACTGGAGTGTTTTTAAAAAAATATGCCTCTTAAAACCCGGCGTGTCATTGATGCATATGAGGCCTCCGGGCAGTGTGTGAATGTCCGCTTTCAAGGCAAGGAGCCGGGGAGAAGGGCCTATGTCGTGCGGGTCTCTGTAGTCGCGGAAGTAACACAGCAGGTTCATGAAGTGGATCACGTCGAACATCCTTGCCGCGGACAAGTCCCGGATATTGATCGCTTCCAGGTGTTCTTCCGAAAAGATCCTTGGATCTGGATCGATGCCAACGGCCTTCTTAAAGCCGTTCTTGAGCAGTTCTTTCACAAAGCGATTGCGCACGCCGCCGCCTATATCCAGAATGCTGTCCTCCGGATGGATCACTCCCTGTTCGATAAGGAAAGCGGCTTCCTTCTCGCCGTTCCGGTACCGGCCGTTGAAAGGCTTGAATACGTCCGGCCATTCAGTGCGCAGTAATCTCGCATTTGAGAAAGGCAGAGGCAGCATGCTTGTCACTAATGGTTTGATAGGTGTCATATAGCTCTAGATATCTTATCGTAGATTTTGGATAAGGATTTCAATTATTCCGCATGATCGGTATTTTATAAAACAATGAAATTCCGCTTGACAAGTTCCGATATAAGTATATAATCCCTATCAAGTTAGTAGTGTATAGAGGATAGTGAATGGAGAATAGGGAAAACAAGGAGACAAGAATCGCATGAAGATCACGTTCAAAGGGGATTACGCGCTGAAGGCGATACTAGACCTGAGCATAAACCAGGGCAGGCCGCAGACTATCCGAGGATATCGCGAAAAGACAGGATATCCCGGCAAAGTTCCTCGAGCAGATAATGATCTCGCTGAAAAAAGGCGGATTCGTAAGAGCGCAAAGAGGCAAGAAGGGCGGATATCTGCTTACCAGGGCGCCGTCAAAGATAACTCTCGGCGAGGTTATCAGGTTCGTTGAAGGGCCTGTCGAGCCGATCGGCTGCGTATGCAAGGGCGGGGAGAAAACGCTGCAGCTACTCGGAACGCTGTAGTCTCAGGACGTCTTCGACGACATCGGCAAGTACACGGCGAATAAAGTGGACAGCGTAACTTTCGAAGACCTGAAAAACAAACAGATGAAAAAGATGAAGATGCGCGGCCCCGACATGTATTACATATAATGATGAGCGGGTGGAATAGAGGATAGTGGATAGAGGAATAGAAAACAAATTAAAGGGGGAAAATAAAATGAGCAAGATAGATAGTAAGTTAAAAGCAGATTCGATCCTATTACATGGTGGGCAGGAGCCGGACCCGACGACAGGTTCCAGGGCGGTGCCGATCTATCAGACGACGTCATACCAGTTCAAGGACACCGAACAAGCGGCGAACCTTTTCGGCCTGAAGGAGTTCGGGAATATCTATACCCGGCTTATGAACCCGACGACCGACGTCCTTGAAAAAAGGATAGCTCTTCTGGACGGCGGAGTCGGCGGCGCTGGCCACGTCAAGCGGGCAGGCGGCCATATCACTGGCGCTTCTTGAACATCGCGCAGGCGGGAGATGAGATAGTTTCCGCCGACAACCTTTACGGCGGCACGTATACTCTTCTGTCACAAACGTTCAAGAAATTCGGGATAAAGATGACCTTCGTAAAGTCGAACGATCTTAAAGCGCGTTGAAGCGGCCATAACGCCTAAGACCAAAGCCGTTTACGCCGAAACGATCGGCAACCCGAAACTTGATATCGCCGATATCGAAGGGCTACGCGAAGATCGCGCATAAGCACGGAATTCCGCTCATCGTTGACAACACTTCAGCGCCTTATATATTCAAGCCGATAGATTTTGGCGCGGATATCGTCGTATATTCGGCGACAAAGTTCATCGGCGGACACGGGACATCGCTTGGCGGCGTGATCGTGGATTCCGGAAAGTTCAACTGGGAGAACGGCAAGTTCCCGCTGATAACCGATCCGGACCCGAGCTATCACGGCCTGAAATTCGTCGAAGCGCTGAGGCCGTTCGGGAACATCGCCTATATCATCAAAGCCAGGGTCAACCTTTTAAGGGACCTGGGACCGGCACAGTCGCCGTTCAATTCTTTCCTGCTCCTCCAGGGGCTTGAAACGCTGCACCTGAGGATCGCGAGGCACTGCGAGAACGCTCTGAAGGTCGCCAAGTTCCTGGAAAAGCATCCGAAGGTCCAGTGGGTGAATTATCCGGGGCTTGAATCCAGCCCGGAAAAAGACAGGGTGAAGAAATATCTGCCGAAAGGCGCCGGCGGCGATCATCGGGTTCGGCATAAAAGGCGGAGCGGCCGCGGGGAAGAAGTTCATCGAATCCCTGCAGCTGATATCTCACCTTGCCAATATCGGCGACGCGAAATCCCTCGCGATACATCCGGCAAGACCACCCATTCGCAGCTTTCGGAAAGGAACAGATATGCGACGGGCGTTACGCCGGACTTCATCAGGCTTTCCATCGGCATTGAAGATATCGACGATATCCTTGCCGATATCGAACAGGCACTAAAGAAATCTTAAAGGACGTGAGCATATGACAAAAATATATAGATGATATAACACAGACCATCGGGAATACTCCGCTGGTCAGGCTTAACCGCCTGACCGCGGGGTTGGGAGCGGAGGTCGTGCTCAAGCTCGAATCGTTCAATCCGCTTTCAAGCGTAAAAGACCGGCTTGGCGTTGCCTTGATCGAGGCCGCCGAAAAGAAAGGGCTGATAAAGAAAGGCACGGTGATCATCGAGCCGACTACCGGCAACACAGGCATCGCTCTGGCGTTTGTCTGCGCGGCAAGAGGATATAAGCTTATCCTCACCATGCCCGAGACGATGAGCGTTGAACGCCGCCAGCTTCTGAAAATATTCGGCGCAGAGATAGTGCTGACCGAAGGAGCAAAAGGCATGAAGGGCGCTATCGCGAAGGCTGAGGAACTTGCGAAAACAACGCCGAACAGCTTCATCCCTCAGCAGTTCGATAATCCGGCGAACCCGGAGATCCACCGTAAAACGACGGCCGTCGAGATCATCGAACGATACCGGACGGGAAAGTTGATTATTTTGTTTCGGCGGTTGGCACAGGCGGGACCATCACCGGGGTGGGCGAGGTGCTGAAGAAAAAGATAAAGGGGTCAAGATCGTCGCCGTGGAGCCGAAAGATTCGCCGGTGCTTTCCGGCGGAAAACCCGGCCCGCACAAGATACAGGGGATAGGCGCGGGATTTGTGCCCTAGGTCTTGAATAAAAAGTCATTGACGAGATAATACAGGTGTGAGAGCGATGACGCGGGGAATATAGCCAGGCGTCTTGCGAAAGAAGAAGGCATCTTCGCGGGAATATCCAGCGGCGCGGCGCTCTGGGCGGGACTTGAGATAGCCAATAGGCCGGAAGCAAAAGGAAAAAGGATCGTAGTCCTTATCCCCGATACGGGCGAGAGATATTTGAGCACATGGCTGTTCCAGGAGCAGTGATGATCGAATGACAAATAAAACAAAAGCGAACGCCGGAAGCGCCGGCACAGTGAAAGTGGAGACGTTCAGGTTCGAAGGCCCGCTTCACGCTTGATTCCGGGCAGTCGCTTGGCCCGGTCACCATCGCCTATGAGACTTGGGGGAAGCTTAACTCCGACAAAAGCAACGCGATACTCATCGAGCACGCTTTCTCCGGGGATTCCCACGCGGCCGGGTTTTATGAAGGCGAGACCGCTCCCGGCTGGTGGGACGATGTCATCGGCCCGGGCAAGGCTTTCGATACCGAACAATATTTCATCATATGTTCGAATGTCATCGGCGGATGCCGCGGATCAACGGGTCCGTCATCCATATATCCGTCCACCGGCAAACCGTACGGCACTCATTTTCCCATCGTTACCATCGGCGACATGGTCAAGGCGCAAAAACAGCTCATCGATCATCTGGGCATCAAAAAATTACTGAGCGTCGCGGGAGGATCAATGGGCGGAATGCAGGTGCTGGAATGGGCATCGCGGTATCCGGACAGCGTCACTAGCGCCATACCGATAGCGCCTCGCTGAAACACTCTCCCCAGCAGATCGCATTCGATGAAGTGGGCAGGCAGGCGGTAATGGCCGACCCGAACTGGAAGGGCGGCGATTATTACGGCGGGCCTCTGCCGGATAAAGGGCTTGCCGTGGCGAGGATGATCGGCCACATCACATATATGAGCAAAAGCTCAATGGAAGATAAGTTTTCGAGGAGGCTTAAGAGCGACGATCTCAGCTTTTCGTTCAACGCCGATTTCGAGGTGGAAGGTTATCTCCGCTACCGCGGCGAAAGTTTTGTCAGAAGATTCGACGCGAACTCATACCTTTATATCACAAAGGCGATGGATTACTTCGACCTCTCGGGGGAAAAGTTCTTTCACAATGGCAGGAAGATCGAAACCAAATTCCTGGTGATATCTTTCACTTCCGACTGGCTTTATCCGACCGAGCAGTCAAAGGATATCGTGAAACTTCTTAAGAGCAGGCACGTTCCCGTTTCGTTCTGCGAGATAAACGCGGACTACGGGCACGATTCTTTCCTTGTTGAGACGGACGAGGAAGCGCATCTCATCAAGCACTTCCTGAAAGGATTGTCATGAGCGACAAAAGGATCGACATAAAGATCATCACGGAATTCGTTGAGCCGGGCTCAAAGGTCCTGGACCTGGGCTGCGGCGAAGGGGAGCTGCTCGCTTCAGCTGATCAGGAAAAAGAAGGTAAACGGGCAGGGGATCGAGATCGATCCGGCGGCCGTGAAGAAGTGCATCGAAAAAGGGTCTGAACGTCATGCAGGAGAACATCGAGGACGGCCTAACTGGTATCCCGGACGGCTCTTTCGATTACGTGATCCTTAACCAGAGCATGCAGCAGGTCCTCCACGTGGATAAACTTGCTAAGGAAGCTTTCAGGGTGGGAAAATACGTGATAGTCGGATTTCCGAACTTCGCGCACATCAAGTCCAGGCTGGACATATTCCTTTTCGGCAGGGCGCCCATAACGAAATCGCTTCCGTATCAATGGTATGACACTCCGAACGTGCATTTCCTTTCCATCAAAGATTTTAGGGAATACTGCGGCAGGAACGGGTTGAAGGTCGTTGCTTCGCGTTATATTGGAGAGAGCTCGGAAGTGAAGTTCTGGCCGAACCTTTTTGCGATAGACGCGATATTCCTCATCGGGAAGACCAATATCACCCGGTAAACACGACGTTGCTGTCGCCTTTTTTGCAGACCGAACTGATGACCTGATACGTCGCGAAGATATGATCGCCCGAACGGAAATTCTTCTGGTAATATTCGATGAGATCTTTTATTTTCGACTTGCTTCTCAGACCTTCGGGCAGCCTCCTGGACGCGTTCATGGCTCCCAGCCCTTTTATGGTCTTGAATATCTCCCTGCTGTTGTCGTAAAGCTGCTTCAGGTTCTTTGATGATATGTTCAAGACGTTGAACTGGCATTGTTCCAGGATCTTGCGTATCTCATCCATAGAGAGGTATTCGTGGAAATAATCGGCGGAGGAGTCCACCTTCAGCATGAACGAGCTCCGCAGCTCGATAAGCGTATCCGGTCCGAACGTCTCAAAAATAAAACACCCGTCCTCCTTAAGCATGCGGAACGCTTCGCGGAAAGCTTTTCTTATGTCCGCGACCCAGTGCAGAGTGGAAGCGGAAACAACAAGATCGAAGGAACCGGACTTATAAGGCAGGCGTTCGGCGTCGGCGACCTCGAAATTTATTCCTGAAGATTGAGGCTTTGACTTCGCAATGTCGATCATGCCGGGAGCTATGTCTATTCCGGTTATCTTGGCTGACGGGTACGCTTCTTTCAGCAGAAAAGCCGCTTCACCAGTGCCTGTTCCTATGTCCAGGATGTTGACAGGTTTTATTTTCAGCGATCCGACCGCATCCACAAGTTCTTTGGCCAGGCTCTGCTGGAGGTTGGCGTATTTGTCATAGGTCTTTGCCGCCCTCGAAAAGGACCTTGCTATCTTCGATTTATCCAAGGAATCCGGTGAGCTCATCCATGACCTCCGCTTCGCGTGTAAGGTGGGGAGCGTGTCCCGCGCCTTTCAACACCTTAAGTTTACTACCTTTTATCTCCTGCGCAAGATACATCGATGCTTTCGGGTCGATCACTTCATCCTTGTCCCCCGTGATCACAAGCGTCGGTACAGAGATCATCGGCATTGCTTTTCTTTCGTCGAACCGCTCGAAACTTTCCATGCAATCTTGAAGGGTGTTCTGGGGCGGCGTCATCTTTTTGAGTTCTTCGATGTATTTCGATGGGTCCTCACCTTTGGCGAATATCATCTTATAGAAATCGTCCATCGTCTTTTCCGCATCACTTTCAATCCCTTTTTTGAACTTCTTGAACACGGCGAGGTTCATTCCTATCTTGAAGTCGTCGGATGCGGTGAATTTCGGCGTTGAGGATATCAAGATCAGCTCGGATATCGAATTGTGATCGTGCTTGCATTCCGGGCCCGCCTGCAACGCTTCGCCTTGCGATGCGGGCAGGTCCTTGCATTTTTCCCTGGCTTTTTGTTTGTACATCTCAAGGGCTATCTCTCCTCCCATCGACCAACCCAGAATCGCATAAGGTTCGCCGAGGTAATGGTCGAGCGCGTGGAGAATCGTATATCCCGAGAAGGAAAAATCCCCGAACATCTCCTTGGTCTGCCCGTGGCCGGGGATGTCGACCATCAGCACGTCGTAGGACTTCGAAAGTTTATGCCCGATCGAGGCGAAGACCCTCGAATCGCAGCCGAAGCCGTGGAGCATGACAAGATGTTTCTTCACACGGACAATTTAGCATAAAAAAATGACGATATAA
Organism: uncultured bacterium; assembly: GCA_963727815.1. Classification (GTDB taxonomy): domain Bacteria; phylum Margulisbacteria; class WOR-1; order CAVSGV01; family CAVSGV01; genus CAVSGV01. Next base: position 445,584 of record CAVSGV010000003.1, on the reverse strand, counting down.
AGAAGGGAAAGGCGTATATCAGGTCAAATATTTCAGGTTGTCAGCTTCGATCTCAGGCAGGAGCACACCCAAAGCTTCCTCAAGGAATTGCTTAACGGCAAGAATGGTTTCTTTGCTTGCTCCTTCGTAGATAGTTATTTCCCCATGCATCGCCAATAGAATTGACCTTAATCTGTACATCTCCTCTTTCTCAGCCGTCATTTCTTTTTGGAAGGATCGATTTGGACGCATAACAGGTTCATTGGTGAACGGGTCAAGAACGGCGCCTCTCAAGTGAATGTATTCACTTATCCGGGAAATGTCGTATTTCTCGAAGAGAGTTCTCAATTTAGATACGGTTTCCGGAGAAAACCTGAGCTTGATCTGCAGCCCTTTAAATATCGGGATGAATGTATCGATCCCATTCAGGTCTTTTGCCGTACCAAGTTCGAGGCACGATATAACATATCCTGCGAGAGGCGCCGCCAAAAATTCTATGTGTTGGCTGGTCAACTCACTTTTATGAGCACCTATTTCCTTTGCCAGCCATCTAAGGTTAAAACCGCCGCCGGAGCTTATGTCGGCAATGGCACTGTTAATGATGCCTGTCAGCGAGTTCATCATGTTGCCGGCAGGAGAAGGAATTATTCCATTACCTCCCGGTGTCCCATTGTTATTAGCAGGTGTTATTGAGCTCATAAATTACAATAGTTTATCGGTCATATAAGCCGAAAATTTCACATGTGATATAATATCCTTATGCCAAAGATCACCCAACTCCAGGAAAAAGTCATCAAAGGCTATAAGATCACTTTTGAAGAAGCCTTGTATCTCATCAAACGTCCGGATGACGAAACTTTTGATCTGATGTTTGCGGCCAACGAGATCCGCCAGCACTTCAAGGGCAATAAGATCAAGCTGTGCTCCATCGTCAACGCGAAATCCGGCAGATGTTCCGAGAACTGCATGTTCTGTTCCCAATCCGCCCATCACAAAACAGAAGTCGACGTATATCCGCTGATATCATCCGGCGAGATGTATAAAAGCGCCCAGGCATCGAAGAAGAACGGCGCGACCTGTTTCGGAATAGTCACTGCGGGGAAGGGGATCAAATCCGATAAAGAGATCGACGAAATATGCAAGGCGGTATCAAAGATCGACAAAAAACTCGACATGGACCACTGCACTTCCATCGGCATCCTCACGAAAGAACAGCTGAGAAAGTTGAAAGCGGCGGGATTGAGAAAATTCCACCACAACCTTGAAGCCGCGAAAAGTTTCTTCGATAACGTCTGCACAACTCACAAATTCGAGGACAGGGTCAATACCGTTAAGGCCGCAAAAACCAGCGGATTGAGAGTTTGCTGCGGCGGGATATTCGGGCTGGGCGAATCGCTGGAACAAAGGATCGAGCTCGCCTTTCAGCTGAAAGAAGTCGACCCCGAATCCGTTCCGATAAATATTCTGATGCCCTTCAAAGGGACCAGGGCCGAAAAATTGAAAGTGATGCCTCCGCTTGAGGTGCTTAGATTGGTCGCGGCCTACCGGTTCGTCATGCCTGACAAGGACATCGGGATCTTCGGCGGGCGCGAGCTTTCTCTCGGCAGCCTTCAGCCCTTGATGTGCATCGCCGGCGCGAACATGACTTTGCTCGGCAATTACCTTACGTCAACGGGCAATACGCCGGACCAGGACCTGAAAATGATAACAGACATGGGATTGGAAGTGGCGAAGTAATATGGCAAAGACGGATTTCATCGAGAAAGAACTGAAGGAGATAAAACAGAACGATCTTTTCAGGACGCTGAAGTCCATTGAAGAAGGCCTGGATTCAAAGGTCACCATCAAAGGCAAGAACCTCATCAACTTCTGCTCAAACGATTACCTGGGCCTCTCCGACCACCCGAAAGTGGTTGAGCGCGCCATAGAGATAATGAAAAAACACGGAGTCGGCGCGGGAGCTTCCCGTCTTGTCTCCGGCAACTACGGCATACACGAAGAGCTTGAATCCGACATATCAAAATTCAAAGGAACGGAATCATCGATAGTTTTTCCCAGCGGCTACATGGCGAACATGGGGACGATCCAGGCGCTCGTCGGGAAACAGGACGCGGTCATCATCGACAGGCTGGACCACGCCAGCATCGTGGACGGCGCAAGACTATCAGGAGCCAAACTTCTCGTTTACTCCCACAAGGATATGGCAGATTCTCGAAAAAGTATTATCGAAAGCTAAAACGTTCCGGAGAAGGCTTGTGGTGACGGATCATGTCTTCAGCATGGACGGCGACATAGCTCCGGTCAACGAACTGATCGACGTCTGCGAAAAGAACGAAACTCTCCTGATGATAGACACGGCTCATTCAACGGGCGTGCTCCCGATGGAGATCAAGAACAAGGCCGCCATAAGTGAACTGATAATCATGGGAACGCTAAGCAAAGCGGTGGGCTCTCTCGGCGGATTTGTCAGCGGGTCGCAACAGTTAATAGAATATCTGAGGAACAAGGCGAGGACTTTCGTTTATACGACCGCACTCCCGCCGTCCATCGCTGCCGCATCCATCGCCGCGATAGAAATAATAGGCAAGGATGACAGCTTCAGGAAAACCTTGTGGCAGAACGTCACTTATTTGCAGACGAAGCTCAAGACTTTATCACTGAACACTCTCGGTTCCCAGACCCAGATCGTTCCGATCCTGATGGGGGACGCGGGAAAGGCCGTGAAAATATCCGATCATCTTTTTGATAAAGGCATTCTGCTGACGGCGATAAGGCCGCCGACGGTGCCGAAAGACACCTCCAGGCTCAGGCTTACCGTTACCGCGAAACATACGAAAGAGGACATTGATCTTTTGGCGACAAGATTATCGGAGGTTAAACAGAAATTTTTAGGATGAGGACCTGCGACTTTAGATTGTCATTCTGAGCCTGTAAGGCGAAGAATCTGTCTTTTATAATGCAGACTCTTCGCTATCGCTCAGAGTGACAAATAAGGAATCAAAATTGATCAAAGCATATTTTATAACGGCTACGGACACGGAAGCGGGCAAGACTTTCATCACGGCTGGACTTGCAGCGGCGGCGAGGGATATGGGCAGGAACGTCGGCATTATGAAGCCCATCTCCTGCGGCGGGATGGATGACGCGCTGTATTTCAAGAAGATGGTCGGCCTTGCCGATCCCATCGATCTCATCAATCCCGTTCAATTCAAGCAGCCGCTCTCGCCTTATGCGGCGTCGAAGACCGAGAAAGTGAAGATCGACGTTCAAAAGATCAAGAGCATATTCAGATCACTGGTCAAATTCTGCGACATCACTTTCGTTGAAGGCATCGGAGGCGCGCTTTGCCCGATAACAAAAAGATATTTTGTCGCGGACATGATAAAGGATCTGAATATCCCGGCAGTGATAATATCCAGGGCGGGGCTTGGGACCATCAACCATACTTTAATGACCGTCGACTCTTTCAGGAAAAGGAATATCAGGATCGCAGGGATAATAATGAACGGCTTTGACGACAGCGAGCCGTCGCAGAGATCGAACGCGCATATCATCGAAGAAATTTCCGGCGTTCCGGTCATCGGCAGGATACGGGCGAGAAGTTCCTTTAAGGGGCTTTTGAAACAGATAAGGGAGCAGAATATATTGGAGGGATTGATCTGAAGCTGAAGGATATCGACAAAAAATACATCTGGCATCCTTTCACGCAGATGAAGGACTGGCTTAAGGAAGAACCGGTCATCATCGAGGAAGGGAAGGGCGCGTGGATAAAGGATACCGGCGGCAAATGGTACATCGACGGCGTATCGTCCCTTTGGGTGAACGTCCACGGGCACAGACATCCGGCCATCGACAAAGCAGTAAAAGCCCAGATCGACAAGATAGCCCACTCGACGATGCTTGGATTATCTAACGTTCCGGCGACCATCCTTGCTGAAAAACTGATCAAGCTCGCTCCGAAAGGATTGACCAAGGTTTTCTACTCAGATTCCGGATCGGAAGGAGTGGAAATAGCCTTAAAAATAGCGTTTCAATATTGGCAACAACTTAAAAATCCGAAATCCGAATATCGAAAACCGAAGGAAATCCGAAATCCGAAATTCAAAACGAAATTTCTGACGTTGGGCAATGCGTATCACGGGGATACGATCGGGTCGGTCTCAGTCGGAGGGATCGACCTTTTCCATCGGATATACAAGCCGCTGCTGTTCAAGTCGTTCAAGGCACCCACTCCCTATTGCTACAGGTGTAAGGTAAGGGGTAAAGGGTGTGAGATGCAATGTCTTAAGGAAGTTGAGAAGATCATGAAGAAACATCACAAGGGGATCGCGGCGATGATAGTCGAGCCCCTTGTCCAGGCGGCGGCGGGAATACTCGTTTATCCGAAGGGATATCTGAGCGGCATCAGGAAACTCTGCACAAAATACAATATCCTTATGATCGTTGATGAAGTGGCGATGGGGTTTGGCCGGACCGGAAAAATGTTCGCCTGCGAACACGAGAACATAAGGCCGGATATCATGATAGTCGCTAAAGGAATAACGGGAGGCTATCTTCCTGTCGCGGCAACTCTTACAACTCAAAAGATATTCGACGCTTTCCTCGGCGAACACGAGGAATGCAGGACTTTTTATCATGGGCACACTTACACGGGAAATCCCCTCGGATGCGCGGCGGCTAACGCGAGCATCGACATTTTTAGGAAGGAAAAGACCATCAAGAACCTTCAGCCAAAGATCAAGTTGCTATCGAAAAAGCTCGATAAATTCAGATCACTGAAGCATGTCGGCGATATACGCCAGTGCGGTTTTCTCGCGGCGATCGAGCTTGTGAAAGACAGAAAAACAAAAGCCGACTATCCGATGACCGCGAAGATCGGCATCAAAGTGATCAATGAAGCGAGAAAACAGGGATTGATCATCAGGCCGCTGGGCGACATCATCGTCATAATGCCTCCGCTGTGCATATCAAAGGTGGATTTGAGCCGTATGCTTGATATAATCTACTCATCAATCAAGAAAGCTTGCCTGCCATAGCCTTGGCGAAGGCAGGTCACGGAGGGAGATTAATATGGCAAAGATCAGGACCATCGGCGTGGTAACTCCAGGCGGCGATGCTCCGGGAATGAACACAGCGATACGCGCCGTTGTCCGCACGGCATATTCCACGGGCTTAAGGTCATGGGAATAGAGCGCGGCTATGCGGGTCTCATCGGCGGGGACATAAGCCCGAATGGACCTCAGGTCCGTTTCCGGAATAGTGAACAAGGGAGGGACGATACTTCGCACTGTCCGCTGCCCGGAGTTCCAGAAAATATCTTTCAGGAAGATAGCGGCGAGGCAGATGAAAGACCACGGCATCGACGCGCTTGTCATAATAGGCGGCAACGGATCGCTGGGCGGAGCCGTACGACATGCAGAAAGATTTTGATACGGTTTCGATGGTCGTGCCGGCATCGATCGACAATGACATCCCGTGCACGGACTCCACCATCGGCTTCGATACCGCCGTAAATACCGCTCTGGACGCGATAGACAAGATACGCGATACCGCGGCGTCACACGAAAGGATCTTTATCGTGGAGGTCATGGGCAGGGACAACGGTTTCATCGCTCTGGAAGTGGGACTTGGCGCTGGCGCCGAAATAATTCTCGTGCCGGAAGTGAGAGCGGACCTCGCGAAGGTCACCAGGAGGCTGAGGGATGGTCTCGATCGGGGCAAGCTGAGCAGCATAATCGTGCTCGCGGAAGGCGTTTGCGCGGGCCATGAACTGAAGGACATCATAACAAAAAAACTGAATGTTGACGTCCGGGTGACGGTACTGGGCCACATCCAGAGAGGCGGATCTCCGTCGGCGCATTCGAGGGCGCTGGCGTGCAAGCTGGGCTCCGCGGCCGTCGAGCTGCTCCTGAAAGGCCAGAAGAACAAACTCGTCGGTATGGTGAACGGAAAAGTCGCGATAGCCGACTACGCCAAGGCGTTAAGAACGAAAAAAACAATAGACAAGTCCCTTCTTACTCTGGCCGAAAAACTATCCATATGAGCGAAGTTCCCTGCGCCACTTGTGATGTAGCCAATGCCAGTACCGTGGTCATGAAGGTCATCGGCATGGACAATCCTCACTGCGTCGGCATAGTGAACGGAGTGCTGGGTAAACTTCCGGGGATAATATCAAAAGAACTCCTTGTGAATGAAAAAGCTTCCATCACATATGATCCGAACCTTATTTCCCTGAAAAAGATCAAGGATGCGATAACCGAAGAGGGATACACGCCGATAGAGGAAGCTGCAGCTTCCATCGATGCCGAGCAAAAAGCCCGCGAAGAAGAGATAAGGGACCTGAGAAACAGATTCATCATTTCTCTGTGCTTCAGTTTTCCTCTTTTCCTTTATATGCTCTCATCTTTCATTCCCGTTCCCGCGTTCCTGATGGACAATATGGCGCTTATCCAGTTCATTCTAGCCACGCCGGTGATGTTCGCCGGCGGAATATTCTTCAGAAGAGGGATCGTCACTTTCCTTAAGAATTTCGTGGCTAACATGGACACTCTCGTCGCCCTGGGCGTCGGGACGGCATACACTTACAGTTTGATCGCATCGATATTCATCTGGTTCGGGGATCCTGTCCTCGGCCGCGACCTCTATTATGAGACCGCCGCTTTCCTTTTCACTTTCATACTTCTCGGTAAATGGATGGAGGCCGTTGCGAAAGGCCGCACCTCCGAGTCCATCAAGGCGCTTCTCGGCCTTCAGGCGAAAACGGCGACAGTGATCCGTGACTCAAAAGAGATCGAACTGCCCATTGATGAAGTGATCGTCGGAGATATCGTTGTCGTCAAACCCGGACAGAAGATACCTGTCGACGGCGTTGTGATCGACGGAGATTCGAGCGTTGATGAATCGATGGTCACCGGCGAATCCATCCCCGTTGAAAAAAGATCCGGCGACAAAGTGATCGGCGCAACGATAAACAAAACGGGTTCATTCCGGTTCAGGGTTACCAATGTTGGCAGCGAAATGTTCCTGGCGCAGATGATCAAGATAGTTGAAGAAGCGCAGGGAAGCAAGGCGCCGATCCAGGACCTGGCTGACCTCATTGCCGCGTATTTCACTCCGGCCGTCGTCATTCTCGCTCTCATATCGTTCGCTGTATGGATGATCGCGGGGATGGGATTCACTTTCGCTCTCTCGATATTCATCACCGTCCTGGTGATATCGTGTCCTTGCGCGCTGGGATTGGCAACTCCTACGGCCGTGATAATGGGGACCGGCATCGGGGCAAGGAACGGGATACTTATCAAGAGCGCTCAGGCTCTGCAGAAAGCCCAGAAGATCGACACGATCGTATTCGACAAGACGGGAACGCTGACCAGGGGGAAACCGGAAGTCACCGAAATAGTTGCTAGTGGCCAGTTGCTAGGTGCTAGTGAAGTTTTGAAATATTCCGCGATCGCGGAAAAGAACTCTCAGCATCCGCTTGCCGAGGCTATATTGGCAAAGGCGAAAGCGGATGGCATCGAAGTTCCCGCGCCGGATTCGTTCGATTCTATCCCCGGCAAAGGCGTGAAGGTCAAATATCAGGGAAAGAGCGTGATCCTGGGGAACAGGAAATTGATGGAAGAAAGCCGCATCAACGCATCCGGCTTATCGAATAAGATCGACGAGCTAGAGTCGAACGGCAAGACCGTGATGATAGTCGCGGTCGACGGACAGGCCGCGGGAATGATCGCCGTCGCCGATACGTTGAAAGAGTTCTCGAAAGAAGCGGTCGATATGCTGCACCGCGGCGGGAAGAAGACCGTGATGATAACTGGAGATAACGCAAGAGCTGCAAAAGCGATCGCGAAAGCGGCCGGCATAGATGACGTCATCGCTGAAGTCCTGCCCGCCGATAAATCTGCCGAGATCAGGAAGCTTCAGGATAAAGGCAGGAACGTCGCTATGGTGGGTGACGGAATAAACGACGCGCCCGCTCTGGCGCAGGCGGACCTGGGCATAGCGATCGGCTCAGGGACCGACGTGGCAATAGAATCGGCAGATATAGTTCTTGTCAGGCAGGACCTGCGGGATGTTGTAATGGCCATCGATCTTTCACGCTATACCATGAACAAGATAAGACAAGGATTGTTCTGGGCTTTCATTTACAATATCATCGGGATACCTGTTGCCATGGGAGCGCTATACCCCTTTACAGGGTTCCTCCTTAATCCTATAATTGCCGGCACCGCGATGGCTTTCAGTTCAGTCTCGGTGGTATCGAACGCGCTTTTAATGAGGCGTTACAAATTCAGAACCGGGGGGAGGTGAGATAAATGGTATTAGGATCCATAATATCCGCGTTATTTTTTGCTTCTTTCGCATACATTATACTTATCCTTGCGAATAAGGAATCCGGCAACATGAAGCTCGGCGGCCAGATACTCGCGGTGTTGATCGGGCTCGTGGCGCTTTCCGTGCTGATCCTCGGCTCAATGGGATGGGGCGGAGGCATGGGCGGCTGTCCGATGATGGGTGGCATGACTGGCAAATGCCCGATATCAGGAGGCATGATGGGCGAAAACGGGATGATGATGAAGGGGATGGGAGAAACTCCGTCCAAAGCCTTCATGAAGATGATGGAAAGCAATCCCTCCATGATGGATGACATGATGAAGGACAAGAGCTTTCGTGCGATGATGCAGAAGAAAATGATGAACAGTAAATAAAGGAGATGTTGTTTATGATGATATGGGGAGCAATAGTCGGATTCATAATGATGAGCGGTTTTGCGTACATTATATGGGCCCTGGCGGCAAAGGATGACTCCGGTATGAAGATGCTCGGCCAGGTGATATCCTGCTTGATATTCCTGGTCGCCATAGTCGCCCTCATAATGGGCTTGATGGGCAAAGGCCACGGCATGATGATGATGGGCAGAGGCGAATGGATGGAGAAGGGCGAGAACCCGGCGAAAGTCGAAATGATGAAAGAAAAAGAAGCCAATCCGATGATGAAAACGACCAAGCCGACGATGAAGAAAAGGATGGCAAAATAGCTGGAGGTCTTTATGGCCAAGGATCTTGTTTGCGGAATGCAGGTGGACGAGAAAAAAGTGACGCAGAAGTCGTTTTATAAAGGGAAGACCTATTATTTCTGTTCCGCCACGTGCAAAAAAGAGTTTGACAAGGATCCGGAGAAGTTCATAAAGAAAGAAAATACTGCAGAAAACTAGACATAAAAGGATGTAATTATCGCGGAAACTGTCAAAACGAAATACGTCAGGCTCAAGGAGATTCTCGAAAGGATCGGGAGTCTCCTTGTCGCGTATTCAGGAGGGGTTGATTCAAGCCTGCTCCTTAAGGCGGCGCATGACGCGCTGGGCGATAGGGTACTGGCCGTCATCGCGACGTCCGAGACGTATCCCGAAGAAGAAGCCAGGGATGCGGAGGCGTTCGCGAAAAAGCTGAAAGTCCGATACAACGTCATCAAGACGTCCGAATTCAGCGATGAACGCTTCATCTCGAACCCGCCCGAAAGATGCTATTACTGCAAGAAAGAGCTTTTCTCAAAGCTCGTTGACATCGCCAAAAAAGAAAATATCAAATACGTTGCCGACGGCTCCAACGTGAGCGACATATCGGATTTCAGGCCGGGGACAAATGCTTCAAAGGAACTCGGCATCAGAAGTCCTTTAAGAGAAGCGGGGTTCACAAAAGAGGATATCAGGGAATTATCAAGGGAACTAAAGCTTCCGACGGCCGAAAAGCCGTCGCTTGCCTGCCTGGCATCCCGTATCCCATACGGCACCAGGATCACTAAGGAAATACTGCACAGGATCGATGAAGGCGAAAAATACATCAGAAGCCTGGGCATCAATAATGTCAGAGTTCGCCACCACGGCAACCTTGCCAGGATAGAAGTTGATAAAGACCATCTGTGCGATCTCGTTGAAGGCGGGCTGGCGGACAAGATCGACAAAAAGTTCAGACAGCTTGGATATACTTACGTCACCATCGACCTTAAAGGGTATCGGACTGGAAGCATGAACGAAGTTTTAGGCGGGGTTTGAAATCCGTCCATTTTGTCAGGCTACCAATTTGCTTCTAAGTTCTCCCAGGTTATGTATGTCGCGCTTATCCAGGAATTTTTCGAGGGATGGTATCGGGTAGGGCATTTCGAGTATCTCCAGGTCATCGGGACAGTGCATTTTATGAAGCGCCGCGCCAAAAGAAGTATATACTTTCTCGACCAGGATCTCTGGCACGTCCGGGTATTTTTTATTTATCGATGACCCGATCGCCTTTGTGTTATTGGTCGGCATTAACAGGGAAGGTACTGCTGCTTTCTCATAGCCCATCATGAAAACGGCGCACGTTACCTTCGATATCTGTCTCTGCATGTTAATGTCCATTGCCCCCTTGACCATCAGCTTAGCCGGCACCTTGTCAAGTTTGCCTTCATCTTTCAGGACCGTGAAGACGTTGCCCAGGATGTCATGGGCCAGCTCGCGGGCTTTCGTCTGGTCGTAGTTCGTATCCATCTGATACATGGCAAAATACCGGGAATTCGGCTCAAATACGAAAGAGAACCGCAGGGATGCCTTTGTCTGGTCATTTTTGAGGCAGTCCGATAGTCTCAAAAAATTGTCGCTTAGCGATGAAAGAGATTTGAACACCATGCAGACCGGTTTTGTTTCGTCCCTGAGACACGTCATGGGATCGGGCGGAATGTCATTAAGGTTGATCAGCTGGATCTCCATGTCCGGCGCGATGACCATGGAAGGTATATCATAAATGTCCTTGATTATAAGTTCGGGCTGTTTCAGTCCCGATATCCTTAAAAAGGTCAGGGCATTCGCGGGGAAATTTACGCTTTCGGTCATTATCCACCTCAGGAAATTATCGCAATTTCGGCCGGCAAATTTCATGATTAATCTTAATTTATTTCTTGACAAGAACACTCAACAATAATAAAATATTAGCCATGAGAATGACCACAAAAGGAAAATACGCGGTATCTACCATGTGCGAACTGGCCTGCTCGTATTCGAAAAGCGGCGGTACGTATCTTCAGGCAAAGGATATCGCGGCGAGGCATGTGTTATCCGCGTTATATGTCGAGCAGATACTCAATAAGCTGAAAAAGAAAGGGCTTATCAAGGCTGTGCGGGGGCCTCAAGGCGGCTACATCCTTTCCAGGGACCCGAAGAACATCAAGATATCCGAGATACTTGAAGCTACAGAAGGCCCCATATCGCTGGGCGAGTGCGCGACCATAAGCAGCGATCACGTGTGCAGGCTCTCGGGAAAATGCAAGACGAAGAAATTCTGGTCGAAACTCGATTCGGTCATCAGGAACGTGCTCGAAAAGACCACATTGAGCGACCTGTGTTAACCCTTCGGCAAGCTCAGGGCAAAGAGGACGGAAGATGAAACGCACATATTTTGATTACGCCGCGACCACACCGATGCATCCGGAAGTTCTGGAGGCGATGAAGCCATATTTCGCTGATATTTTCGGCAATCCTTCCAGCATACACTTCTTTGGCAGGGAGGCTAGAAAAGCCGTCGATGCCTCAAGGGACAAATTAGCCGAATTCATCGGAGCAAGGTCAGAGGAGATATTCTTTACATCCGGAGGCACGGAATCGGATAATTTCGCTCTTGAAGGGGTCGCATACGCGAACGAGAAAAAGGGCAGGCACATCATATCGACCACCATCGAACATCACGCGGTCCTGAACTGTCTTATCGCCCTGCAAAAAAAAGGTTTTGATGTCACTTTTGTCCCGGTCGATAAGGATGGTCTTGTCGATCCAAAAGATATCAAGAAAGCCATCACCGACAAGACCACTCTGGTTTCCGTAATGCACGCGAACAACGAGATCGGCACTATCGAACCCATAGAGGAGATCGGAAAAATATGCAGGGAGAAAGGGGTCCATTTCCATACGGACGCGGTTCAGACCTTCGGACACATGCCTTTCGACGTCAACAATATGAACGTTGATCTTCTCTCCGCGTCAGCGCACAAACTTTACGGACCTAAAGGGGTCGGAATGCTTTACATCAGGAAGGGCGTCAAGATAGAGCCCATCATCCGGGGAGGAGAGCAGGAGAAAGGAAAGCGGGCTTCCACTGAAAATGTTCCGGGAATAGTAGGGTTCGCAAAGGCCGTGGAGATCGCAGGAAAGAATTTCGACGATGAGGGGAGGATATCCGTGCTCAGGGACAACTTGAAGGACGGCATTATGAACATTGCGGAAACAAAATTGAACGGCCATCCGGTAAAAAGGCTGGCTAACAACCTTAATGTCAGCATAAAGCACATTGAAGGCGAATCCTTGCTGTTGAGGCTGGACCTGGAAGGCATAGCCGCGTCAACAGGATCCGCATGCAGTTCGGGTTCCCTTGAGCCGTCCCATGTTCTGCTTGCTATAGGGCTTGACCACGCTATGGCGCATTCCTCCCTGCGGCTTACTCTGGGAAGATGGACCACGCAGGAGGAAGTGGACCTGGTCATAGAATTGATGCCGGACATCGTGCGCAAGCTGAGAGAAATGTCGCCGTTAAAATGAACCCAGCCGTTGGCGGGTAAAGGAGGATGATAGGTATGCCAGGAGGATATTCGGAAAAGGTGATGGATTATTTCGCGCATCCGAGGAACGTGGGTGTCATTGAGAACGCGAGCGGAGTAGGGAAAGTGGGGAATCCGGTCTGCGGGGACATCATGGAGCTTTTCATAAAGGTGGAGAACAATATTATTACCGACGCCAAGTTCAGGACGTTCGGCTGCGGCGCCGCGATAGCCACCAGCTCGATGGTCACGGAGATGGTGAAAGGCAAGACGCTCGAAGAAGCGCTGAAGGTGTCGAACGCTGCCGTTGCAGAAGCCCTGGGAGGCCTGCCTGCCGTAAAAATGCATTGTTCCGTTCTGGCTGAGGACGCTCTTAAAGCGGCCATCGATGATTATCTTAAAAAGACTACCGGGAAAGGGCTGCCGGGATATACGCCGCATGAAGAGCACGACTAAGCGTAAAAAAGTCGTAGTTGCCATGTCTGGGGGAGTTGACAGCTCCGTTGTCGCCGCTCTCCTGAAAGATCGGGGCTACGACGTGATAGGCATGACGATGCAGATCTGGCCCTCCTTCGCCAAGGCTTCGGAGGGCGCGCCTTCCACAAATCGCTCGGATGGGTGCTGTTCGCTTTCAGCCGTAGAGGATGCCAGGAGGGTAGCTCATCAGCTTGATATTCCATACTACGTGGTGAACTTTCGGGAGATATTCAAGGAAAAGGTAATCGATAACTTCATGTCGGAATATGGCCGCGGAAGGACCCCGAATCCCTGTGTAAGGTGCAACCAGTTCATTAAGTTCGATTCCCTCCTGAAAAAGGCAAAAGAGATCGGCGCTGATATGCTTGCCACGGGCCATTATGCCAAGGTGGAGAAGGGGAAGAACGGCAGGTTCATCCTGAAAAAAGGGAAGGATAAGAAGAAGGACCAATCATATTTCCTTTATCCATTAAGCCAGGAGGCGCTGTCCCGGACTTTGTTCCCGCTTGGATGTCTGACGAAGCCGGAAGTAAGAAAACTCGCAAGGAAATACAAATTGAACGTGGCGGAGAAGGAAGAAAGCCAGGAGATATGCTTCGTGGAGGGCAGCTTTGGCGACCTTTTTACCACTCAAAAGGGCGTTATAATCGATCTGGAGGGCCGTAAAATAGGCGAACACAAGGGTTATCAGCTATATACGGTGGGTCAAAGGCGCGGTCTTGGCCTGTCGAGGGAAAGGCCGGCTTATGTGGTCAGGATCGACCCGAAAAGCAATGAAATAACCGTCGGAGACAAGGGTGACGTTTATGGTGACGATTTGATAGCAGGCTCCATCAGCTATATATATGTAAGCGATATATCGTCCCCTATGAATGTGCAGGCAAAGATACGTTACAACAGTCCCGAAGCGGAGGCTCAAATTAATCCGCTATCTCAAGGAAAAATCAGGGTGACGTTTAAGAAACCTCAATTTGCGATCACGCCGGGACAATCAGTTGTGTTTTATAAAGGGGATAGCGTCATCGGTGGGGGTATAATCGAAAAGGCATTAGGCTTAATAGGGCTTAATAAGGGGAAAAAGTGTTAGAAGAGAATGAATAATATAATTGAAGAAATAAATAAGCTGAGAAAAGAGAAGAATGCGGTCATTCTGGCGCATAACTACCAACTTGAGGAGGTCCAGGACATAGCCGACTATGTCGGGGATTCGCTTGGATTGTCGATAGAGGCATCCAGAACGAAAGCTGACCTTATCGTTTTCTGCGGCGTGCATTTCATGGCGGAAACGGCGGCCATAATATGTCCGAAAAAGAAGGTCGTTATCCCAGACGAGAATGCCGGATGTCCCATGGCCGACATGATAAAGCCTGAAGACGTCAAAAGATTGAGATCGGAACACCCCGGGGCACTGGTCGTGGCTTACGTCAACACTTCAGCCGCGGTAAAAGCCGAGTCTGATTACTGCTGCACGTCCGCGAACGCGGTAAAAGTGGTCCAAAAACTCATAGATAAGGACATTATCTTCATTCCGGATAAGTTCCTGGGCGATTACGTTTCAAGGAAAACCGGCAAGAAAATGACCCTTTTCAACGGTTACTGCCCAACGCACGTGAAGATCCTGCCGGAACACATATTGAAAGCCAAAAATCTGCATCCCGGCGCGCTTGTCCTTGTTCATCCCGAATGCAGGCCGGAAACGATAGCTCTTGCCGATGAAGTGGCGTCGACCGGAGGGATGATGAAATTTGCCAGGGAGTCGAAAGCGAAAGAGTTCATCATCGCCACCGAAGTTGGCATCATCCACCGGCTCCAGAAAGAGAACCCTGCCAAGAAATTTTATCCCGCCACCGAGCTCGCCGTTTGCCCGAACATGAAGCGGACCACGCTCGAAAAGGTGCTTTGGTCGCTCCAGGAGGAGAAGAACAGGATAGTGGTCCCGTCAGGTACGGCATCAAAGGCAAAACTGGCGATAGATAGGATGCTGGAATTAGTATAAAATATATCCTCATAATGCTTAAAACATCTTTTAAGTACATTTTGATTGTGATGCTTCTTTTCCTTTCATGCCACTCGTATGCGGAAGAAAAGAAGCTTGCCTCCGCTTACATAAGCGAAGGCATAGCTGATTTTGAGAACGGGGATTATCTTGAAGCAATACTCAGTTTCCGCTTCGCGGAACAGCTTTCGCCGAACCCGGTCACCGTTTACAAATATCTGGGAATGTCCTATGCCGATCTTTCTCTCTGCCAGCAGGCTGCGAGGGAATTCGACAAGATCCTTATTGTGGACCCGTCCGATCCCGAAAGGAAGCTCATAATAGAAAAGATCCATGAATGGGAGAATAAGAACGAATATGTTCCCTCTATGGCGAAACTGGCCTTTTACAGCATCAAGTACAAGAACCGCATTTGGGAAGACCCCAACAATCTTTTGAATTATCTGGGGCTTACGGAGATCTACAAGTGCAGCGGAAGGTACGAAGAGGCCGAAAATTTCTTCAGGGCGCTCATAAAGGACAGGCCCGACAACATAGTTTTCAGGGAGAACCTGGGCGAAGTGCTTTACCTGGACAAGAGATACGCGGAGTTGGCCGCAGTTTACAAGAAGATAATCGACGAGGAACCGCTGAACATCAACGCGAACCTCGGCATAGATCTCATACTTATTCAGAGGTATCAGGATGAGCTGAAAAAATATCCCAATCAATCTTCCTTATATCTCAGGATCGCAAGGCTCTACCGCGACATGAAGCGTTTCGAGGACGCGCTCGACCTGTATGACAAATATCTTGAGAGCGATAATGCGAACGTTGACGTCCAGAGGGAACGCGCGGAAACAAAGAAGATATATGACGCGGTGGTCGGCGTGGCCGGATCTGCCGGCGAGAATTAAGCCCTCAGAATGACCCCGAGGAAAGTAATAAGCCCGAACAGAATGAATATCACGCCCGCGACGTAGTTCATTATCCTCTGCGGCATATAATTTTTCAGGATGTTGCCTATGACTATGCCGAAGAGATTCACCGTTATCATGCCCAGGGAAGCTCCCAGCCAGATGATAGCAGGCGCGCCGTATTTAGCCGTCAGCGCCATGGCGGCAAGCTGCGTATTGTCCCCGAATTCCGCGATGAAAAGCGAAACAAAAACGATCAAGAATGGATCGTGTGATTTAACATCCCTTTCATTTTTCTCGGATACTTCCTTGACCGGCCGTATCATCATCAATCCGTAGATGATAAAAAAGGCTCCCGCGAATATCGAAATGAATATCACGGGGATGAACTTCTGGACAAGCTCGCCAACGATGACCGCCAGAGCCATGGCTGCGGTCGCGGCGCACACTACGCCGTAGATGACCTTTTCAATCGGATATTTGGAGGCGAGAGTGAGCGTTAGGAACTGGGTCTTGTCGCCAAATTCCGCCAGGCCCACTATGAAGAATGAATACAGAAGAGGGATCAGAAGTCTCATCAGTTTATCACCTTGTTCAGGGGATATTCGACTATTCCGGTTGCGCCCGCCCTTTTCAGTCTCGGGATGAGCTCCCTCACGGTCTTTTCATCAACGATGGTGTCCACGTCCACCCATGATTCATCGGACAGCTTTGCGATCGTCGGCTTCTGGAGGGCAGGCAGAATAGCCAGAACATCTTTTAATTTACTTGCAGGGACGTTCATCTTCAGCCCCACCTTTGTTTCGGCGGCCAGGGCTCCGTCAAGCAGTATCAGTATGTTGTCTATCTTATCCTTCTTCCACGCATCACTTATCGCTTTTTTGTTCGCGATCAATACGGTTGTCGATTCGAAAATGGTTTCAATGATCTTCAGGTTGTTCGCTTTGAGGGATGAGCCGGTTTCGGTGAGCTCGACGATAGCGTCCGCCAGCTCCGGCGGCTTTGCTTCTGTGGCTCCCCAGGAGAATTCAATATCGGCTTTCACATTGTTCTTCTTGAAGTATTCCTTTGTCACGCCGACAAGCTCGGTCGCCACACGCTTGCCTTCGCAGTCCTTTATGCTGTTTATCTTTCCGCCCGCCGGTGCCGCAAGCACCCATTTAACCCGCCGCAGTCCCTGTTTCGCGTAAACAAGCTCGGACACCGTCTCCACGCTGCAGCCGCTCTCTTTGACCCAGTCCGCTCCCGCTATGCCGGCGTCAAGGACACCCTGCTCCACGTAGCGGGCCATTTCCTGTGACCTTATCAGCATTATTTCCAGTTCTTCATCGTCCACGTTGGGGAAGTATGACCTTGCGGTCACCTTTATGTTGAACCCCGCTTTCCTGAAAAGCTCGAACGTGGATTCTTGGAGGCTGCCTTTTGGAAGACCAAGTTTTAATTTGTTCATGATTCAGAAATGATACAAGAATAGGGCCGTAAAGTCAAACACGCACAACAAAGCAAACAACTTGAACTTTGCCTAATATTGAGGCATAATCCGGCCTTGTGAAAGCAATCTCAGAAAAGATCACATTCAAGGATCTCTTAAGGAACAGCACGAAAACCTTCGGCAGCAGCCTCGCCTTTCAGATGAAAAGAAACGACAAGTTCGTCACATACACATACGCCGACGTGGGCAAATACGCTACCGGGCTTATCTCCCGGCTCAAAAGCCTCGGGATCGCGAAAGGGGACAGGGTGGCGATACTGGCGGAGAACCGTCCGGAATGGTCCATCTCATATCTCGCCGTTACCGCGATGGGGGCCGTTGCCGTGCCGCTTGATTCCCTCGGGACGGAATACGACCTGAAAGGTATAATCGCGCATTCCGAATCCAAGGGCATCATAGCTTCCGACAAGTTCATAGCCGAGATAAAGGACGCGCCGTCGCTCCAATTCGTCATTTCCATGGACAAGGATCTTGAAAGCCTGAAAGACAAGGCCGGCGACGATTTCGGCTACGATGTCGTCCCTTCGGACCTTGCCGCCATCGTATATACCTCCGGCACCACCGGGATCCCGAAAGGCGTTATGCTGACCCATGATAATATACTTTTTACCGTCATGACTGGCTGCGCGCTTTTCGATATCGGTCCGCACGACATGCTTCTCTCCGTCCTGCCGCTTCATCACACCTTTGAGACCGTCGCGGGACTTTTAGCCGAATTCTACAGCGGCGCGAGGATAACTTACGCGGAGAGCCTGAAATCCTTCAAGCTCATCGAGAACATGGTGGAAACGAAAACGACCATACTTATCGGCGTGCCCATGCTTTATCAGCTTTTTTACGATGGGATACTGCGGGAAGTGGAAGCGAAAGGAAAACTTTTCAACATCCTGTTCAACTGCATGATGGTCGTCTCCAGGATATCACGCGACATATTCGGCGTTAACATGGGGAAGAACCTTTTCAAACAGGTCCACGCCAAACTCGGCGGCAGTTTCAGGTTCTGGGTAAGCGGAGGCGCCGCCATAGATCCGGAGCTTCTGGACAATTTCGATCTTATGGGCTTTACGATAATCCAGGGATACGGATTGACCGAAACGGCGCCGCTTATTTCCGCGAACACGCTTACCGAGAACAAGTACGGGTCCGTGGGCAGGCCGGTACCCGGCGTCTGCGTCAGGATAATAAGCGATGAGATAGTGGCCAGCGGACCGAACATAATGCAGGGCTATTTCAAGATGAAGGAAGAGACCGACAAGATACTGAAGGACGGCCTTCTTTTCACCGGGGACATAGGCTACATAGATAACGAAGGCTACATATATATAACCGGCAGGTCGAAGGACGTCATCATCACGAGCTCCGGCCTTAACGTGTATCCCGATGAAATAGAGTTCGAGCTCAACAAGATCCCCTACATCAAGGAATCGTGCGTCATCGGAAAAAAAGTGGCGTCCGGAGTAAGGAAGGGCTCGGAAGAAGTTTTCGCCGTCGTTTCACCGAACGTCGAATATTTTGAAAAGATGGGACTATCAACCGAAGAGAATGCGGTGCACAATGCCATATCTGACGCGGTGGAGAAGCTGAACGACAAGATGCCCATGCACAAAAGGATATCCGGGGTCGAGGTGAGGTTCGTTGATTTCCCGAAGACCTCCACGAGGAAGATAAAAAGATTCGTGGTCCGAAAGGAGATGGAACACATTTGGCAGAAATAGAAAAGGAGATACGCGAAATAGTGGGGAAGATCATCAAGATGGACGGGTCGAAGATAGATCCCGACGCGAACATTTTCCGCGAATACGGCGTTGACTCTCTCCTGGGGGTGGAGATACTTGCCGGACTGGACAAGAAATACGGGTTGAACGTGCCAGAGGACAAGATACGGCAGATCAAGACCCTCAACGACATCATAAAGCTGACCAGGGAACAGTTGGCCCAAAAGGGATGAAATGACCGAAGCCACTTCAGACTACTGGAGAAAACTTTTAGGGGTCGACGAGCCGGTCGATAAAAGCTTTCTCAATAATTTCCATTCACCCATCGAATCCTTAAGGCCGTTATTTTTTATCATCATCGGCCTTCTCTGCAAATTATACTGCAGGGTCACATCGCACGGCCTGGAAAATTTACCCGCAAGTCCGCCCTACATCATCGCGCCAAATCACGTCAGCGTCCTGGACCAGACAATGGTCTCGTTCGCCATCGGGCCAAAAAGGAGAGAGGATCTCTACACTCTGGCGGCAAAACATTTTTTTGACAATCCGTTCACCAGGTTCTTCATGAGGGTGGGGGCGAACGTCATGAGGCTGGACAGGGATGATGATTTCGTTCCGGCGCTCAAGTCCGCGTCAAAACTTTTGAAGCTCGGGAAGTCCGTCTACATAAATCCCGAGGGCACCAGATCGAAGACCGGGGAATTGCAACCTTTCAAGGTGGGGGTCGGAGTGCTGGCGGTGGAGACCGGCGCGCCAATCGTCCCGGTATACATCGAAGGTACTTACAAGTCGCTGAAGCCGGGAACTGTCATTCCAAAGCCCCACAAGGTGAACGTGTACTTCGGCGAACCCATCAAAATGGACGCGTACATCAAGAGGAAAAAGAATGAAATGGCATATGACGTTTACAAGGCCGTGACCGACGAGTTATTTGAAAGGGTCAGGCTTCTTAAAATCGGGCATGAGAATGCCTGAACTGCCCAGTTCCTGGATCAATATGTTGTGCAGCCCCGCTTCCTTCGCGATCCGTATCACTCTGGTGTATTCGTTCGGGATAAGCTTCCTGGAAAGGTCCGGATTTTCCCCGGCCTTGTAACAGGGTGTGTACTGGGACATCAGAGCGATGTAAACGTTCTTTGTGATCTCGTCAGCCAGGAATTTGATCGACTGTTCGCTTCCTGCCAGGTTGTTGGGCAGGACCAGATGCCGCACAAGCAGCCCCTTGATTGCAATGCCGCTGCCGTCCATCTTCAGGTCGCCCACCTGCCAGTACATTTCTTCTATCGCCTTCCTGTTATAATCAGTATATTTTGGAGCGTCCGATAATTTTACGGCGATGAGATCGTCGCTGTACTTGATGTCGGGAAGATAAATATCCACGACGCCTTTCAGCATCTTCAGCGTCTCAACTTTTTCATATCCGTTGGAATTGTAAACGATCGGGATGTTCAGGCCTTTGTCGGCCGCGATGGCGAGAGCGGCCACGATGTTCGGAATGAAATGAGTGGGGGACACGAGATTGATGTTGTGGCAGCCTTTGCCTTGAAGCTCCAGCATTTTTTCGGCCAGCGCTTCATCATCTATAACTTCTCCCGTGCCTTCCTGGCTTATCTGATAGTTCTGGCAGAAGCTGCAGCGGAGAGTGCAGAAAGAAAAGAATATGGTCCCCGAGCCTTTCGTGCCCGATATCATAGGTTCTTCCCCGAAGTGCGGCGTCGCGGACGAAATGACCGCTTTGTCCGCCGCCTTGCAGACGCCCAGATGCCCCGAAATGCGGTCTATCCTGCAATCCCAGGGGCAGAGAACGCAGTTCTTGTAGATCTCCTTGAGCTTTTCCGCCAGTTTTTTCAGTTCGCCGGTCTCATGAAGATCCAGATATGAAGGATATTTTTTCACAGGAACCTCCTGAACACTTCGTTGGCCAGGAACAAACCTTTCTCGGTAAGTTTAACGTTTTTCCCGTCGATTTCCAATAGGCCTTCATCCGTCAGCTCCGCTATCTCTTTTCGGTAAATTTCGCGGAAACTTATCCCGAACTTGCCGGTGAAATCGTTCAGGTGGAAACCTTTCAGCAGCCTCAGCCCCAGGAAAACAGTTTCCTCCATGTTCTCTTTCTTTGTGTTGACGTGTTCAGATTTTATAGCGGCGAAGTTCCCGGCAATATACTTATCAAGGTACGGTGTGTTCTCTATCCTGACGCCGTTGATGTATGAATGCGCGCCGGCGCTGATGCCGATATAGTCCTTCATCGTCCAGTAAGCTATGTTGTGCTCGCATTCGAAACCTTTCTTCGCGAAATTCGATATCTCATAATGAACATATCCGTTCTTTTGAAGCTTGTCGATAGCGCTCTTGAACATCTCCAGTTCCTCGTCCTCATCGGGCAGCAGGAGCCCGCCTTCCATTTTTTCCGCGTGAAGCGGAGTTCCTTCCTCCAGCTGAAGGTTGTAAACGGAGATGTGCTCTGGTTTGAGCGCAATCGCTTTATCGAGCGAGTTGGCCCAGTCTTTCCTGCTTTCTCCCGGCAGAGCGAAGATGAGATCAAGATTCACGTTCTTGAAACCGGTGGCGCGTATCATTTCGAACGCTTCGACCGCCTCATGCGCCAGATGTATGCGGCCCAGTTTTTTCAGGTGTTCGTTGTTGAATGATTGGACGCCGAGGCTCATCCTGTTCACTCCGCAGCCTTTAAGGACCTGGAGTTTTTCTGCCGTTACCGTCCCTGGATTGGCCTCAACGGATATTTCCGCATCGCGCTTCACGTCAAAATCTTTTCTCAGCGTGTCGAACAACGATCGGATATCGCTTCCTCCAAGCAGGGTGGGGGTGCCTCCGCCGACGTAGACGGTCTCGACCTGGGGCCTTTCATAGAGAGACGAGATGTATCCTATCTCCGACTTGAGCGCCTCCATGTACTCCGGGATCACTTCTTCCTTGCCAGCATACGAAGGAAAATCACAGTAAGCGCATTTTTTCCTGCAGAAAGGGATATGGACATAAAGAGAATAGCTCATTTGATCTTCAGGACCGCCATGAAAGCTTCCTGAGGTACGTCAACGCGCCCGATCCTTTTCATGCGTTTCTTTCCCTCTTTCTGTTTTTCTAGCAGTTTTCTTTTTCGCGTGACGTCGCCGCCGTAGCATTTCTGGAGCACGTCCTTCCTTCTGGCGGGGATCGTCTCTCTCGCCACGACGCGGCTTCCCACCGCGGCCTGGATGGGTATCTCGAACTGATGGCGCGGGATCACTTCTTTCAATTTCGCCGCCAGCGCTTTTCCTTTGTAATAAGCTTTATCCCTGTGGACTATGAACGAGAGCGCGTCCACCGGCTCCTGATTAAGAAGGATGTCCATCTTTACCAGATCGGATTCCCTGTAGCCGATGATCTCATAATCCATTGATGCATATCCCTGCGTGGCCGACTTAAGCAGGTCGTGGAATTCTGTTATCACTTCGCCCAGCGGAATCTCGTATGTAAGCATTACCCTGGTCGGGTCCAGATATTCCATGTTCTTGAACACGCCTCTTTTATCCGTGCATATCTCGAGCACCGCCCCGACGTATTTCTGCGGGACAAATATTGTGATCTTCAGATACGGCTCTTCGATGGACCTAACTTCAGCAAGGTTGGGAAGTTTTGCCGGGCTGTCTATCAGCAACGAAGTTCCGTCGGTCTTATTGACCTTGTAAACGACGCTGGGCGCCGTCGCGATGATGTCCAGCCCATATTCCCTCTCAAGACGCTCCTGTATTATTTCGAGATGGAGAAGTCCCAGGAACCCGCATCTATATCCCAGGCCCAGAGCGGCGGAATTCTCCGGCTCGTAAAAAAGCGAGGCATCGTTCAGCTGGAGTTTTTCTATCGCGTCGCGCAGCTCGTGGTATTTTTCCGCGGAGACGGGGAAGAAGCCGCAGAAAACCATTGGCTTCGCCGGATTATATCCGGGAAGAGCTTCCGACGCGGGTTTTTTTGAATCGGTTATCGTATCGCCGACGCGTGCGTCGCGCAGGGTCTTGATGTTGGCGATGGCATATCCCACTTCGCCCGCCGTAAGCTCGTCCTTGGGAATGAAATCGAGCCGCAGTATCCCTACTTCCTGCACTTCGAATTCCGCGCCAGTACCCATCATGAGGATCTTCGAATCTTTTCTGATGCTGCCATTGACTATCCTTATGTAAACAACGACCCCGCGGTAAGCGTCGTACTTGGCGTCGAATATCAACGCCTGCAGAGGAGCGTTCTGGTCGCCCTTCGGGGCAGGTACGACCTCGATTATCTTATCAAGTATTTCCGATACGCCGGCCCCTGTCTTTGCCGAAGCCAGGACAATGTCCGCGTCCTCAAAACCGAAAATATTCTTGAATTCATCCACGGCTTTTTGCGGCTCCGCGTTAACCATGTCGATCTTGTTCACCACTGGAATTATCTTGAGGTGGTTAGCGAGAGCGAGGTTGGCGTTGGCAAGTGTCTGCGCCTCTGCGCCCTGCGTTGCATCTATTAACAGCACCGCGCCTTCGCACGCGGCGAGCGCGCGGGAAACTTCATACGTAAAATCAACGTGTCCCGGCGTATCGATAAGATCTAGCGTGTAACCTTTATATTCCATCCTGATAGCCTGGCTTTTTATCGTGATGCCGCGTTCGCGCTCAAGGTCCATGGTATCCAGGACCTGCTCCCGCATGTCGCGTTTCGCGATGGTCCCCGTGAATTCCACGAGCCTGTCGGCGAGCGTGGACTTGCCGTGGTCTATGTGCGCGATGATGGAAAAATTCCTGATCTTTGAGATATCTGACATTTGTATGATTTTAGCATAATACTGGGATTTTGATAAACTTTTAACGATACTATTCTGGGTGAATTGACGGTCATGACCCTTATGATATACTGGTTTTCGGAGGAGCATCGGTGAAAAAGTTCATTTTGATATTTACCTTTTCTTTTCTGCTGCCGTTCGCAGCGTTCGCGGCAACAGTGACCGCCTCCACGACCGATCCATCTGACATAGGCGTCGGGGCAAGGCCTCTGGCGCTGGGCAAATCATTTGTCGGATATTCCGATGACGCCAGCGACATATTTATAAATCCTGCCGGCCTTGCCGATATCACAAGCCAAAAGGCCACGAGCATGAGCGGCCAGGTAATGGAAGACCTTAATTATGTTGTGCTTAGCGGCGCAAGCCCCACGGACTGGGGCACTTTCGGCATCGGCTATGTGAACGTGGGCATGGATGCGATCCCGCTTACAACGATCACCGGCGCGGTAAGTTCGGAAGAAGTAGTGCCCGCGGGTTCGACCGCGTATTACTCTACGGTCCTTACGCTTTCATACAGCAACGACCTTTCAAAGATCGACTTTTTAAGCGATTACAAGAACATCACTTACGGCATTAATTTAAAATATTTCATGCAGGGATTCAACGGCGGCGGGGACTTGATGCAGGGCGCGACCGGCACGGGCCAGGACATGGACGTGGCCCTTCAATACAAGCAAAGCAAGGCGTTGACACTGGGTTTTTCCGCAATAAACATACTTCCTGAATCGCTTGGAGGAAAGTTCGTCTGGCAAAAGGACAACGTTACCGAGAACATACCGTCCCTTATCAAGATAGGCGGAATGGCAAAAGTTTTCGGGGCCGATTCATATTTGGGAGGGAATCAGAACGTATCCTTCAGTCTGGACATGGACATGACCCCGACCCAGAACAGGCAGTCGGTATATCACTCCGGAATAGAGTGGTGGCCCATATCGGTAATGGCGTTAAGGGCCGGGATAGACCAGAAGCCGATGGCTACCGAGGACGGGACCGGCACGGACAACAATCTTACCGCCGGCATCGGTCTGAAATTCAACGGCTTCACTTTCGATTACTGCTATCATCAGTTCAGCGACCTGACGGAGAACACCACACAGTTCTTTTCCATAGGTTATGTGGGAGACGATGAGCAGAAAAAGGCCGTTGATAAGCCGACTAACATCTTGACCGTTACGGTCCCGAAGGTGGGACTTAAGTCGTTCCCCGATGTTCCCTCCAATTACTGGGCGAAAAGCCCGATAGAGTTCATGGCAACGCTGGGCGTCATGAACGGATTTTATGACGGAAAGTTCAGGCCCGATGATTCCGTGTCCAGAGCTGAACTTGCCACCATGATGGTGAAGCTGAAAGGCCTGGAAGCCAACGAAGTGAACTCCGACCCATATCCTGACGTAAGCAAAGATTACTGGGCCGCCAAGGATATCAAGGCGGTATCATACCTGGACCTGATGACAAATTATCCCGACGGCGAATTCAAGCCTGAAAAAAAACTGACAAGGCTTGAAGCTGCGGTGATACTTGAGAAATTCACGGAAGCGCCGGAGCCGTCCGCTGTAGACAAGGATCCTTTTGTTGACCTGCCGCACGACCACTGGGCTGCGAAATACGTTAAGGCTGCTTCAGACTTCGGGCTTCTGGATTACCTCATCGGGAAGAAGTTCGAGCCGGACAAAGAGATATCACGCGCGGAAATAGCGGAGCTGCTCTCCAAGACCACCAGCGGGAAAGATAAGATAAGACAATACCTCAAGGCGGGAAGTTAAAAAGAAAAATGCGCTCGAGAGGATTCGAACCTCCAACCTACTGCTTCGTAGGCAGTTGCTCTATCCAGTTGGGCTACGAGCGCATGATGAAATGAATTATATACCCTGAAGATTATATATCAATTATACGCTACAAAAAACAATCTTTTGAATGGGAACAGAACCTTGCCGTCGTTACGCGCGGGATAATCATCTTTCAAAGCCGCCAATATTTCATTCTCGAAAGATATTTTTTCTTTGTCGTCGGGTAAACTGTCAAGATAGGGCTTCAGCGCCGTGCTTCTTATCCAATCGATGAGCGCATTCTGCGAATCGAGAACATGAATATACGATGTCTTCCACATCTCGATCGCTCCGGCCAGAGGAATCAAAAGATCGTAATAATAATTTTCATCGTGATAATTGAAAATGGCTTCAACGCCCGCGGTATATTTTTTCCATTTGTTTTTTTCGGCAACGCTTTCTATCGCACGGCTTAGCGGCATCTTGTCGAACTCGGGAGTTTGTATCGCCAAAGCGCCGTTCTTGTTTACTAGGCTGAATAATCGAGGTATCAGTTTTTTGTGATCGGGAAGCCATTGGATAGTGGCGTTAGAAAAAACGATATCGTATTTTTGTTTTGTATCGATGTTGTTCGCATCGCCAAGCATCCATTCCTGTTCTGGAAAATCCTTTTTCGCCTGTTCGATCATTTTGGGGGAATTATCAAGGCCGATCACTTTGCTTTTCGGCCATCGATCGACCAGTATCTTAGTGCTGTTGCCCGGCCCGCATCCTATATCGATTATATTTTTAGGGGAATCAACGCGGATCCTGGAGACCAGGTCTATGGAAGGCTGCGTCCGTTCGTTCTTGAATTTAAGATATTGCTGCGGGTTCCAGTCAGACATTATTAAAGCTCCTAGTCTTGAGTTTGAGTGTGAGTTTTGAGTAGTGAGCAAATCCAGCTCAAGACTAATTACTCATACTCACACTAACTACTTTATATAATTTATTATTACCTCAACGAATTGATCAGCCCCAAAAGCATCTTCGATATCTCTTCATAAATCGAATAAAGCTGATCATGTTCATCTTTGCTCAATATCCCGTCATCCGATAATATATCAATAATAGCGACGACTTCATAAGTTGACCCGCGGGCTATCGTGAAAAAGTTGCGCTTGTCTGCTTTTGATGACTTTCCAGTGCCCTCGGCTATATTAAGGATTATTGCCATTATCGCGCGGTTCAATTGGTCGGATGTGACCCGATTCAGAGCGTGTTTCTGTGAGAGAAGCTTGTATGTGGTCTTTCTGGCTTCTTTGGCTTTCTGGTAAACGAGCAGTTTCTCGAAATCGAACATAGTTTACATTAACTCCAAAACAAGTAATTAGTGTGAGTGTGAGTATTGAGTAGTGAGCTTTGGATTCCCTGTGTTGCTCAATACTCCGTACTCTAGCTCACACTCAAGACTTTATACGGAGGAGGAGAGATTCGAACTCTCGCTGGGATTTCTCCCACTAACGGTTTAGCAAACCGTCCCCTTCGACCACTTGGGTACTCCTCCGCACCTCCCGCATAGCGGGAGGAATGACCAATTACCAAATTCCAAATCCCAAACTAAAGGCTCAAACTTAATGCCTTTTGTCGAACAAGGTGATTATATCAGAATTTCATCTTTCTAGGCATCGGGTTTTAATTTATTGACGCGGCCTTATATTGGTGATAATCTTTTTTTGATGCCAAAATCCAAAGAAATGAACGAAACGCTGAAGGTCATCGCGGACCGGCACAGCACACGGGTCTTCAGCAGCAGGGCCGTCAGCAACGACGACCTGAAATCCATCCTTGACGCCGCCAACCAGGCGCCTTCCGCGCACAACCAGCAGTCGTGGCGTTTCGTGGTGATACGCGGCGAAAAAAAGAAAGGGCTTGCCGCCCTCATCTCCGCCAACGCAGACCGTTTCCCGAAAACTTCAGCGGCGCTCCTTCGCATGGCCGCCAGGAGCATCTCAAATGCGCCAACGGTGGTCGCGGTCGCCAATACCGGAGAGCTGATAAAGCACGGAAGCAGGCTTTTCAACATCGACATCAGATTATCAGGCGACTTTTTCAGGACAATGGAGATCCAAAGTTCTTCCGCCGCGGTCCAGAACCTTCTCATTGCGGCAACATCGCTTGGTCTTGCCACTGTATGGCTGGGGATAATGTTCCTCATAAAGGATGAGATACTCGAATACCTGAACGAACCCAAAGGTGAATTCATGGCGGTCATCGCCGTGGGATATCCCGAACGGGAGACAAGCTCGCCGGCAAAACGTCCGTTGTATAAAGTGGTCCGGTTCGAAGGCTGAAAATAGTTGCCGTATCTTATAAAGCGTTTATACTTGTACCGGAAAAATACCATGAAAAAAACTTTGATCTTGCTCTTCGCTCTTATAATGACCTGTTGTATATCTACCGCCGCTTTGGCTTACGGTTATGGCTACGGCTACGGATACAGACCGCAGAGACACGTATATGCTTATCTGGGCATGAATCTGGAGGCGGGCGCAAATCAGAGCGGCGGCGGATTGGGACTTACCTCGGCCAGGGAAGGCGACCTGCAGTTCGAGACCTGGCTTGACTACCGGTACGTGGCCACCACGGAAGGGAACGGCTCCAGCGTTTGCGATGTGATGATCGGCGGAGCATATTTTCCCGAAGATCCCATCTTCAGCATCCTGGATTCTCCCGTCCGCCTGAAAATATCCGCTTTGGGAGGCCTGGGAATGGGCAACGACATGTTCTTCTCCCTTCTTTTCAGGGCCGACCTTGTTTTTGCTGGCCGATATGATTCCGGCGGGCTGACGATGGGCTGCGGTTTCAGGCCGGGAGTTGACGTGGGCACCACCCATATACCGAACGAAGTCACTTTCAACGTTGGATTCCTTTTCTCGCCAATAGGATAAATTGAAGATAATACTCGCTTCAAGATCCCCGAGAAGAAAAGAACTGCTGAAAAAGATAGTCAGCGATTTTCAGGTCGTCCCCAGCTCCTTCGATGAATCGACCATTCGAATCGATGACCCTAAAAAGTTCGCAATGACAGCCGCCGAAGAAAAAGCGAAAGACGTAGCTTCAAAATATCCCGACGCAGTCGTCATCGGCGCGGACACCATCGTTGTTCTTGATGGTAAGATATTTGGCAAGCCGAAAGATATCGACGATGCAAAAAGGACTTTGAAGGAACTTTCCGGAAAGACGCATCAGGTGATAACCGGCCTCGCGGTTTTCAATGAAAGTTCGGGCAAGCTGGTCGTAGACCATGAGTCGACCAATGTGATCTTCAATAAGCTTGATGACAAAGAGATCGGCGACTATGTTAAGAAAGGTTCCGTCCATGACAAAGCGGGATCATATGCTATCCAGGACATCGGCGACAGGTTCATTGCGGGCGTAACAGGCGACCGTGACAACGTCATAGGCCTGCCGATCACAAAGCTGAAGGAAATTCTCCGTCGATTCTCATGAGCTCCGGCGTTCTTTTTATGACCGCGTCCAGCTGTTCGTAAGTCCTTGTGCCGTTCATAACGCGCCTCAGGTTGCACGCGTTCGGAAAATCCTTCAGGTACCACTGGGATACTTTCCTCATGTAACCAAGCTTTCCGTCATGGGTCATGTTCCTGTACTTCTCGATGTATGACAGGTGTTTCTTCAGAGTCTTCAGTTTTTCCTCGATGGACCTTTTCTCGGGCAATTTCCCTTTCGACAGATAATTTTCGATATCCCTGAATATCCACGGATCGCCGTAAGCTCCTCTCGCAACCATTATTCCGTCGCAGTCCGTAAGGTCCATCATCTTTTTCGCCAGCTGGGGATCAAAGACGTTGCCGCTTCCCAGCACGGGGATATTTACCGAATGCTTGATGACCTTGATCGCTTCGAAATCGATCTCTCCCGAATATCCCTGATCCTGCGTCCTTCCATGGACGAAGAGGGCGGAAGCGCCGTTCTTCTCGCAGTTCTTCGCCAGTTCGCTTATCCATTTATGATCTACTTTGTGATAGCCGGTCCTCAGCTTTACGGTTATCGGCAGATCGAGCTTTGACGCGAGCAGCTTTATCGTTGAATAAAGATTTTCAGGATCCTTGATAAAGTAGGCGCCTGCTTTTTTCTTGATCATCTTTTTTACCGGGCAGGCGGCATTGATATCGAGGAATTTGATATCAAGTGTCTTGATCAGCTCTTTTGCGGCGGTCAGCATCAGCTCCGGTTCGGCTCCCACCAGCTGTGCGGCTATCGGCTTGTCCTTTGATGTTGTCTTTATGATGTCATTCTCCGTCTTGTTCCCGTGGATGATGGCGTTGCAGTCTATCATTTCGAAGAAAGCGAATTTCGCGCCATGTTCGCGGCATATCAGCCGGAAGGGCAGGTCGGTGACGCCTGCCATCGGGGCGAGAAGGACGTTGGAATCAAGCTTATATCCGCCTATCTTAAGCATGGAAGATTTATATCACAGACAAGATGCGCGCTCAACAACAATAATATTGAAATTTCCATCGATAAAATGCGATAAAGATATGGAGAAAATACATGTTCGAAACACAGATAATAGATATGACGCGTGATTGCAAAAGGAACATTCAATTCATTGAGTCCCCTTATTTTGGTGCCATGCAAAGAGAACGACTTGTCAAAATAACGCCCGAAGAAGCGGTTATCGCGATAAATTCCAAACCCTGGGAAACGATCCCTACTGGAATGGTCACAAATGCAATGAATCCCGACTTTCCAAAGGTTTTCGCTTTAGGAAATATCCTGGCCGGGGATATGGGCTATGTTTCGATATCAGGCAAGCCGATATGTGATCCGAACGCCATCGCAAAATATTCAAGGAAATATCCTATTCGGAATGTTGAAAACTTTAGCGATGCTATCATCAAGTCTCATGCAAAGAAGGCATGCAGCGCTATCAACGGCCTCATGAAAGTTTTTGTCGTGAACAGCATCCTTTCTTCTCGATACGAAATTGATATACCGCTTTACCATTATGATCTTAACAATAAAGATCTGGCCGGATCGATGATCGAAGTATTCACTTCCAATCATAAAACGATAACGGACAGGTTCACATGGCTTTCTCTGCGGTATTTCTATAGGCTTATTGATCAGTCCAATCTGATTAACTTCATACAGAATTTCGCTTATATGGATGACGATACAAGAGGATCTGTTTTGGAATCGTTTGTTCCGCCCCTTGTTTTTCATGTGAATTCATTGATGGATGCTCTGTCGATAAGAGGGGTCTCAAAAGAAAGCCTTCTCAGCGAAGATTTTCTTAATAAGATATACAAGCCAAAAAAAGATTTTCAAGACCTTCAGCGCACGGCAATGAGGTACTTTGGCGAGGGAGAGATATTTTCCGTTGAAGAGATAACCGATGAGCAGGCGGACAGTGAACTCGAAACGTCATCCGACCCGTTGCTGAATGCCGTTCAATATAACATGATGGACGTCCTGAATGCGCTTGCCAATTACTGCGAAATAACCACAAAGGATGTCGGAGTAAAAATGGAGAGAGCATATGAAAAGCTGTTCGAAGCCGGAGACGCGAAAGGGAAGCCGCGGAAAGAGATACTCCAGAATGCTGTTGTCACCTGCAGAAAACTTGCGGAAGAGGAGCCGGCTTACGGCGACGTTCTCTATTTCCTGGGAGAGAAGCTGAAAGGGATGAATGGATAAAGGCTATTTGCCGCTTGACACCGGATTTCCGCAAATATAAAATATGCATAGTAAGAGTCGAGGTTAATGATTTGAACGTAAAGTCCGTTATTATTTTTATAGAATAGCTTGTGGACATCCAAGGCCTACTTCGCCTTGGATTTTTTGTTTTTATAATCATTAACGAAGAAAATCAGGTGAGGTGAAAAGTAAATGGCAAAGAGTTTATTCGTTGGTAACCTTCCATGGTCCACGACCGAAGACGAACTCAAACAGAAGTTTGAGGAACACGGCAAGGTAGTGGCAGCCAGGATCGTGACAGACAAATTCTCCGGCAGGTCCAAAGGTTTCGGATTTGTCGAAGTAGAAGATGCTGACGCGGAAAAGGTTATCGCTGCGATGAACGGCCAGAAGTTCGGCGATCGCGAGATCGTAGTGAACGAGGCCCGTCCGAAGACCGAAAGGTCCGACAGACCGCGCAGAGATTTCAATCCGAGAATGTAATTTTCTTGGTTGATGATTAAACAAAGGGCTCTATGGCTTCGGCCGTAGGGCCTTTTTGTTTTAAATAAGGCGGACGAGATGTGATATGCGAGATGGGAGATGAAGAAGCGTCAGGTCATAGTTCTTCTATCTGAGCCTTAGTCAGAAGGTTGATCCCGTTCTTCTTCAGCATTTCTATCGCGTTATCGATGGCTTCTATTCGCAGGACCATCAGCGCTTTGCCGGACCTTTTCTCCACAAAACCGTACATGTATTCCACGTTGATGTCGCTGTCGTTCAGCACCTTCAGTATCTTCGCCAGACCGCCCGGCGCATCGTCCACTTCCACGGCGATGACATCCGTTTTCGTCGCGGTTATCTTCGCCAGCTTCAGCACCTTCAACGCTTTCTCGGGATCTTTCACGACCATCCTCAGGATGCCGAAATCCTTGCTGTCGGCCACGTTAAGCGCTCTTATATTGATCGCGTTATTCCCAAGAAGTTTGCAGACCTCGCACAATCTTCCTTTGCTGTTCTCAAGGAACACCGATACCTGAGTTAGTTTCATAAATCCTCCTTATATCGAACGCTTATCGATGACGCGTTTCGCTTTTCCTTCGCTCCTGGCAAGGGACCTTGGCTCTACCAGCTTGATCGTTGCGCCGATCCCCAGAGTGGATTCAAGTTCTTTTCTTATTTTGTCCTGCAGAGCTTCCAGCGATTTTATCTCATCGGAAAAAACTTTTTCTTCCACTTCCACGTGTATCTCAAGTTCGTCAAGTCTGGAAGCTTTCCTGTCCACCACGATCTCGTAATTGGGGGACACTCCTTCTATCTGCAGGAGCACGTGCTCCACCTGCGACGGGAAAAGATTTATCCCGCGCACAACTATCATGTCGTCCGTCCTCCCGCTTATCTTTGATATCCTCGGCAGGGTTCGCCCGCATTTGCACTTATCATATGTAATGCTGACAATATCACGAGTTCCATATCTGATGAGCGGGATCGCTTCCTTGGTCAGCGTTGTTATCACCAGTTCGCCTTTTTCACCGGGTTTTACAGGTTTTCGGGTCTTGGGGTCGATGACTTCCGGATAGAAGACGTCGGAAAAAACATGAAGGCCGTTCTTATTTTCGCACTCCTGCGCGACGCCGGGGCCGATTATTTCAGAGAGGCCGTAAATGTCCGTGGCGAGCATGTCCAGAGAGGATTCGATCTCTTTTCTCATGGATTCGCTCCACGGCTCGGCGCCGAACACGCCCACCTCCCACGAACTTTCTCTCGGGTCCATTCCCATCTCGCGCGCTTCTTCCACCATATATAAAGCGTAACTCGGCGTGCAGGCGAGGACTTTTGGTTTGAAGTCTGACATCAGCTTCAACTGTCTTTTTGTCTGGCCGGCTGAAGCGGGGATTATCGTCAGGCCGAGTTCCAGCGCTCCGTAGTGAGAGCCGAGACCGCCGGTGAACATTCCATACCCGTAAGCTATCTGGACAAAGTCTCCGGGTTTTGCTCCGGCGCATGCCATTGACCTTGCCATGACGCGGCTCCACAGCTTGAGATCGTTCTTCGTGTAGCCAACGAGAGTTGGATTGCCTGTCGTGCCGCTTGAAACGTGGATCTCCGCCAGCTCTTCTTTTTTCACAGAGAAAAGCCCGTAAGGATAGCTGTCGCGCATGTCCTCTTTCGTTGTGATCGGGAGTTTTGTGATATCGTCTATGCTCTTGATATCAGAAGGCTTTATGCCGAGGTCGTCGAATTTCTTTTTGTAGATGGCGTTGCGCTCATAAACGTATTTTACAAGCTTCCTCAAAGCATTGGACTGCAACTCTTTCAGATCCTCCGTCGGCATTGTTTCTATTTTTTCATCAAGTATCATTTTGCACCTCTCCCCGCATCAAAATATTTGATATTTTCTTCCAATTTCCGCCCTTTGTAAACTATTTTTATTGCTTCATGCCAGCTTTCTTCTTTGATATCCAGCCTTGATGAGAGCGCTCCAAGCATAAAAGTGTTCACAAATTTCTTGTCGGGAATAGCCATAGCCCTATCAAGCTCATTGATAAGGTCAACTCCGCCAGATCTGAGCATGTTGATATGCCTTTGTTCCTCTTCTTTATTGAACGGGACAAGAATATCCGCCTGTCCTTCAGGGATAAGAGGGGAGAATACTTTTTCGCCGAACCGGAGATGCGATTCAACGCTTCCGCCTCTCTGCGCCATGCCGTGCACTTCCGATTTTTTAACGTGGAAGCCGTCCAATATCGCCGCCCATCCGCAAACCTCAGCGGCGGTAAGAACGCCTTGCCCTCCGACGCCACAGAAAAATACGCTCATCACTTTGCTCACAGTACCTCCAGAAGTTTGCACGGATGCCTCGCTATTATCACCGAAAGCTTTTTCTCTGTCAGACGTTTCGATATCAGCTTTTCAAGTTCTTTGACCTTGAAAGTTTTTACAACATCAACGTTGTCCGCGCCCGCCGCCTTGCAGATATTCTCAAGGCTCAGCTTTTTCGTCGGCTTGTTCTTCGCGTTCCTTCCCGTCGCCGGATGAGGCTGATTCCCTGTCATTGCGGTGGTTCCGTTGTCCAATATTATGATAACTCCGTTCACTCCATTGTAAGCCATGTCGATAAGTCCCGTGATGCCGGAATGAACGAACGTCGAATCTCCTATCACTCCTACGACCCGCTTTTCTCCGGATCGAATGAACCCTTCGGCGAGCGTTACGCCGCTTCCCATGTCCAGGCAGGTGTGGAGCGAGCTGAACGGAGGCGCTGCACCGAGCGTGTAGCATCCGATGTCGCCGGCGACAGTAAGATCAAGTTTCTTCAATACCGAGAAGACCGCGCTGTGAGGGCAGCCCGGACAGAGCTGCGGATCGCGGCCGGTCATCGGCTTATCCGTCTTTTCTTTTCCCGCCATGACGTCAGGAATAAGCTCCGGCCTTAATTCTCCCACACGGAATGTTGGATGTTTTGATCTGATCTTGATGCCCATAGCTTTGATCGCGTTCTCCAGATACGGCTCGTTCTCCTCCAGTACGAACACTTCGTCGACTCCCGACGCGAACTTCCTTATCATTTCTTCCGGCAGGGGATGGGTGAATCCAAGTTTAAGATACGAGGCATCCGGATAATTTTCCTTGGCATATTGATAAGTTACGCCGCTGGTGATTATCCCCAGATTTTTTTCGCCAGCCTCGATGCGGTTGAATTCGCATTTTTCCGAGAATTCTTTCAGCTTGATGAGCTTCAGCTCGAGCAGGACGTGTCTTTTGTAAGCGTTCGACGGGACCATCACGTGCTTTGCGATGTCGCGGCTGAACGGTTTTTTTTGATATGTTGTCCTCGATCCGATCGAAAAATTCTCTTTGGAATGCGCGGTCCTTGTTGTCAACCTCATCATGACGGGAATATCAAAGTTCTCGCTGATATCAAATGCCTGCTTCATCATCGAGTAAGCTTCCGCTGGAGATGAAGGCTCGATCAGCGGCATTTTTGCGAATGCAGCTATCAGCCGGTTATCCTGCTCGTTCTGGGAAGAATGCATTCCGGGATCGTCGCAGGAAACGAGAACGAAGCCTGCGTTCACTCCTGTATATGCTGAGGTCATGAGCGGGTCCATAGCGGCGTTAACTCCCACGTGTTTGGCGGAGAACATGGAGCGCACGCCGCCCCACGCCGCGCCAAGAGCGACCTCATAGGCGACTTTTTCATTCACGGACCACTGGGCTTTTATGTCATCGAACTTCGCCAGGTATTCGAGTATCTCCGTGGCTGGAGTTCCGGGATAGGACGCGGCGAATTCAAGGCCCGCTTCGTACGCGCCCTGGGCGACCGCTTCATCGCCGGAGAGGAATTTTAAATATGGATCAAGTTTCGACATGTAGCGAGATTATATCATAGGGAAAATGAGGTGACGAGATGCGGAGTAGAAGAAGTAAGAAGAAAAATAATTACAACAAAGCCTGAAACTTTATCATCTTCTTTTTAAGGTTCATCGTCTTGCCATCGACCACGAAAGTCCCATCACCATTGGCGTGAAAAGTCCGCTTTTCCTTGCGATGCGGATCTTTCCATGCCTTTACAGCTTTTAAAATGAAGATCGCATATTTGTTTACCATCGACGTATCCGCCACTTTACATTCGATATTGTAAAGACATTCGCTGACCAGGGGCGCCGAAACTATTTTTGCCGGAAGAGGTGTAAGGCCGAAAACGTCGAATTTATTCTCATCTTTGCCGGAGCAGTTGCCGATATCGATAACTTTGGAAATAAGATCAACGGCTGGGATCGCGATAACGCATTCCTTGGTGGAACGCAGAGCGGCATAACTGTAATCCGCGGGGCTGACGACACAGGCAATGAGTGCCGGCTCGAACTCGACCGGCATGAGCCAGCTCATCGTCATGATGTTGGTGCGGCCGTTCTTAGCGGTCGTCAGTATGACGACCGGACTCGGTTCGATCAGAGTAAAGACCCTGGAGAGCGGAAAATCTTTCATGGAGCTTCATCCTCCGTGCCGACAATACAGTCTTGAGTGTGAGTTTGAGTATTGAGTAATGAGCCTGGGATTTTCTGTATTACTCAAGAACTCTCAACTCTTGCTCACACTAACTACTTAAACGGAGAGGGAGGGATTCGTTCTTCGCGCCGCTTTGGGCGGCGGCTCAGAGACATGGTATTTTCCCTTCCGCTCGCTCACCGCGCTTGGGCGCCGGTGTCGCTTGCTTTTCCTCGCCTTGCTCGGCGGGAAAATCCCTTTCTCATCCTCCCTCTGTTCCGCTTCGCGGAACCCGCCGCTGAACGCGGCTCCCTCGTTCGCTAAAGCGAACTCGGAGAGGGAGGGATTCGAACCCCCGGAACTGTTTCCAGTTCAGTAGTTTTCAAGACTACCGCCTTAAACCACTCGGCCACCTCTCCACGTCTGACAGTCAGATTATACGTTAATAAATATGGAGTGTAAATCCGGTCGTTGTTCGAGGAGGATTATTCCTTAACCCGGTTTATCGTGCACCCTTCGCTTTCTTTGCACGACTTGCATTCGAACTCCAGCGTGGCGTGAGTTATATCATATTTCCGTTCGAGCATTTCTTTGGTCTTTCCGGCGATATCGGCGCATTTGCTCACCTTAGCATCATCTATCAGCAGATGCGCGGAAAGCGCCCTTATCCCCGAAGTGATGGTCCAGACATGGAGATCGTGGACATCCTTTATTTCTTTCGCGTTCTCTTTGATCGACCGCTTTACCTCATCGATATTTATGTCGGACGGGGTCGATTCCAGCAGGATGTCGACCGATTCACGCAAAAGCCCCCAGCCGCCTTTCAGAACGAAAATACTTATTACGAAGCTTACCAGCGGATCGACGATCGTAAAACCCGTGAACACTATTATAAGGCCTGCGAATATGACCCCGACGGAAGTGACCGCATCCAATATGACGTGGAGGAAAGCGCCCTTTATGTTAAGGTTCTCTCCT
The DNA here is from genome assembly GCA_963727815.1 of uncultured bacterium. Taxonomy (GTDB): domain Bacteria; phylum Margulisbacteria; class WOR-1; order CAVSGV01; family CAVSGV01; genus CAVSGV01. The sequence goes on along the minus strand of CAVSGV010000003.1, from coordinate 408,243 downwards.
TTGTCCGCAAGCCAGTAAGCGCTCAGTATGTTCGATAAAAGACCGATGACGGCGATTACCATCATCAGCATTCCTTTTATCGGTTCCGGATGGAAAACCCTCATCACCGCTTCAAAGAATATGTACACCGAAAGCACGATAAGAACGGCGCCGTTAAAAAGCGCGGCGAGTATCTCAAGCCTGTAAAGGCCGAAAGTCCTTTCGTTCGTCGAGGGCTGTCTTGAGAACTGCGTCGCAAGAAGGGACAAAAGGAGGGACCCGGCATCGGTGAGCATGTGGCCGGCGTCCGAGATAAGCGCCAAGCTGCCGCTTAGTATGCCGCCGGCGAATTCGGCGACCATGATGACAAGAGTATTTATAAGCGCAAGAGAAAGCGCCCTCTTGTTCAGGTGATGCTGATGATGTTCGTGCTCTCCGTGTTCGTGTCCGGGCATGACGACAGTATATCAAATAAATATGTTAGATGTTAGAATTCACCTGTGGGAAAAAGAAATCCTGTGGTCGATCTTTTCTACGGCGTTGCCGTTGGCGATAAGAATATCCGAAGCATCCTTGCTCCGATAGGGGCGGCCTTCTTTTTTGCTCTTGTTTGCCTCTTGATATTTTGCTCGTTCCAATTGGATGGGATAATGGGTATCCCCGCGTTCCTGCCTGCCCGCTTGAGTTCTCTGATTTCGATCCCCTTTATCATTGTTGGCTTGCTGATGATCGGGTGGCCGATGCTGTATTTTTTCCGAAGCAAAGGAACGCCGGTACCCTTCAGCCCGCCTCCAACGCTCATTACCGATGGACCATACGCATACTGCAGGAATCCGATGTTGACCGGCATATTCATTCTACTTTTTGGCCTGGGCTTCCGCTGGGACTCCTTCAGCCTGATCATCATATTTACCCCGTTGTTCATCATCTTGAACGCTCTTGAACTGAAAATGGTGGAAGAGCCGGAGCTGGAAAAAAGGCTTGGCATGGAATATGTTGAGTATAAAAAGCGTACGCCTATGTTCTTCCCGAGGCTAAGATAGTCCGCCCGTTGTTTCAACATACATACCTATGTTATAATTCTGCGCCAAGGTGCAACATTAATGGAGTCTGACCGGAGACGCCAGGATGTACAGTCAAAGGTCCTGGTATTGAATACGACGTTCCTGCCCATAAACATTTGCAGCTGGAGGAGAGCGATAGTGCTTCTCTTCAAGGGCAAGGCGGACGGTATCGAGATAGGGAAGAAGAAGATAAACAGCGGCAGGTTCACTCTTCCGCTGGTGATCAAACTGAAAGATTACGTTCCCGTTCCCTATAACGGCGTCGTCTTCACGAGGAAGAATATTTTCCTGAGGGATAATTACACTTGCCAGTACTGCGGAAGGACCGGCAACCTGACCATAGACCATATTATCCCGAAGTCCAAGGGCGGGGAAGATGCCTGGGAGAACGTGGTCGCCTGCTGCATAAGATGCAACAACAAGAAAGGCGACAGGCTCCCGGAAGAAGAAGGGATGAAGCTCATCGGCACGCCGTACAAGCCGCCGTCGAGCCTATACCTTCAGATAACGAGACAGAGTTCAGTTCCGACGAGCTGGTTCTCCTACTTTTTCAGGAAATCAGCGAGCAATTAGCGGGCCGCTAGCTCATTTGGTAGAGCACTTGCCTTTTAAGCAAGTGGTGCCGGGTTCGAACCCCGGGCGGCTCAGTTGATGGCGCGGTAGCTCAGTTGGTAGAGCAGCGGCCTGAAAAGCCGCGTGTCGCCGGTTCGATTCCGGCCTGCGCCACCATTTTTTTGGAGAAATAATATGAAAATTGATCGCGCTCTTTATTTTTTTGTTTTGGCGTTCTGCATTGCGTCCGTGGCTTTTATTTACGGCTGCGGTTCAAATGCCACGGGAGGCGGAAGTGGCGCAGCAACAAACACGCCGACATATACTTATACTTATTTTGCCTATGTCGCGAACCGTGACTTAGGAACAATTACCGGATACAAGATCGACACCACAACCGGAACTTTGACTGCGGTCGGTGCGCCTTTTTCTTCTCCAAACGCATCATCAAATCCAGTCGGGGTCGCAGCCGATCCCACCGGCAAATTCCTTTATGTGACGAACTTCAACGATTACACCGTTTCCGCTTACAGGATCCGGTCTGACTCTGGTTCACTGGATGCCATCGGCACGCCTTATTCGACAGGGTCAGAGCCTATCGGAGCCTCGGTGGACCCGACAGGAAAATTTCTCTATGTAGCCAACCAGCTTTCAAATGACATTACCGTCTTCAGCATCGATCAATCGACCGGCGCTTTGACAACAGTTGAAGCTTCCGTTACGGCGGGAGGATATGCCTGGTCGGTTGCGGTGGATCCTTCGGGGAAATACCTTTACGCTGCGAATGAGAGCGCAAACACTTTCTATGCATATAATATCAACACTACTACAGGGGTCATAACATCAATGGCTGTCTCGTCTTTCCCGGCCGGAGCCAACCCGGACGGCATAGCTATAGATCCCGCGGGCAAATTCTTTTATGCGTGGAACGGGAACGACGGGAACGTTTCCGCGTTCAAGATCCGTTCCGATAACGGTTCTTTGGAAGTGATAGGCTCTTATTCCGCAGGCGCAGTAGCAGGCACTGATGCGGGATACGTTATTAATGGATTAGCGGTGGATCCAACCGGAAAATATCTTTATGTGTCAAATATCGACGCGAACAAAATATATGCTTTCAATATCGATCCCACTTCAGGAGTTCTGACCACGGTGACAGGTTCGCCATTTAATAATGGAGCATCCACATACCCGACCGGTTTAGCGATAGACCCCACGGGCAAATTTTTGTATGCGTCGAACTGGCTTTCCAGCAGCGTTTCCGAATATGCCATCCATTCCGACACCGGCACTCTGGAATCGCTGGGCACGCCTTTATCAACGGGAACAAAACCATGGGGCATAACGACGGTCAGGACAGTTCAGTGAATTTGAAAGCTTGATCAAAGGGGGGCATTCATGACGCGAAAAGAATATCTTAAGAACACATTGATAATGTGCCTATTCTTCCTGGCGCTGGGCGGCTGGCTGCTTCATACGAGGATACACTCACCGTCAAATGTGTCATACGGCTGGGTCCCTTTCCTTTCCGGCATTTTCAGCATTTTCATCCTGCCTTTCATGTTCTGGTACAAGCCGACACTGATATGGGCTTATCTCGTCAACGGGTTCCTCATCATAATCGCGACGATAACAATGGCGCATTTTTCGATAGCGCATTTTCACGGACCGATCACTTTATATTCTCTTATGTTCAATACTTTGCTGGCGGATATATCTCTTGCCTGGGCCAAGTTCGTCGTGGGCAAGGCGATATTCGATCTTGAAATGATCCGGTCGGAGAACGACCAGGTCATCAAAGGCCGATGGTTCCGATGGCCAAACACAGGTTTCTGGCTCGTGCATCTCGCGGGCGCGTCGATAGTTTACGCGCTCGGAAATATACTCTGGAGGTAAAATATCATGCATAGATTCATGTTGTTCAAGCCCGGCTGGTGGATCCTTCACATTGCTGCGTTGATATTCTTCTTCTGGCTGGGACACATGGTGCGGTTCCAATGAAAAGATCCCTTGGAGCCGGCACTTTTATTTTTCCCACGCCCGTCTGGGTCATTGGTTCATACGATAAGGACGGGAAGCCGGATGTCATGACAGCAGCGTGGGGCGGCGTCTGTTCATCAAAACCACCGGCGGTCTCCGTTTCAATCCGCAAGGCCACATTAACTCACGGGAATATCACCGCCAGGAAAGCGTTCACAGTGAACGTTCCGTCGGCCAAACAGATAAAAGAAGCCGACCATTTCGGCGTTGTCTCCGGCAGGGACGAGGATAAGCTTGCCAAGGCGGGAATGACGGCGGTAAAAAGCGATAAGGTCGACGCGCCTTATGTGAAAGAATTCTCATTGGTCATCGAATGCAGACTGATACAAACGCACGAAGTCGGCATTCATACTCAGTTCATCGGCGAGATAATGGACGTGAAAGCGGATGAGTTCGTCCTGGGCAAGAACGGAATGCCCGACCCCGGAAAGATTGACGCGTTCTTTTTTGATCCGTCGAACCGCGGATATGTCGCTGGCGGAAGTTTCTTGGAGATGCTTTCAGCATTGGGAAATGAGAATGGCGATCCTTTTCCTTGCGTTTGCATTGTTTTTCATCAACGGATGAATGGCCAGAGAAAGACGCCGCAGCTATTGAAACCGATTCTCCGGTTGTTCCGGTAGGAGCATTCCCCCATTGCTGCAGCGTCCATCATCGGTAAAAAGTATGATCAATTTTGCTTCACACAGTAAAGAATAATACGTAATATATTACGTGATGTCAAGCAATATATTGCTTGATAGTATCTGACAGTGCAAAATAAAACATCGGAGATCGTTAAAAGGATCGCTCGTAACATAAAGAAATACAGAAAAACCTCTTATGCAAATCTTGCAAAAAAGGCAGGCATGAATTTTTCAACCCTTGAAAAGATCATTTACCCGAGGATCCAAGATGTTCAGATTACTACGCTCCTTAAGATTGCCAAAGCTCTCGATATCAGCCTTGATGAACTTGTTAAGTAAAAGGTTTTAATGATCCAGAAAAACTCATTATTAATCCTTTCGCTTTTATTATTCCTCTGTGGATGCTCTTCTCCTCTTTCGAAGGTCACGAACATCCATTCTTCATTTGGCGAGAGCATCATCTGCTTCGGCGACAGCCTTACGGCGGGGCAGGGGGCGGGAAAAGGCGAGGATTTTCCGAGCCTTATCAGGCCGAAAGTGGATCTCCCGGTCATCAACATGGGAGAAAGCGGCGAAACCACCGACAATGCCATCTCAAAACTCGACAGCGTGCTGAAAATGAATCCCAGGATCGTTATCGTGGAATTCGGCGCGAACGACTTCCTCAGGTCCCTTGAAGGCGGCATAGGGAAAGCCGAAACAAGCCACATCAAAGCGTTCAAGAACTTGAAGATGATAATCCTGAAACTGCAGGACGCGGGGGCCGTGGTCATCGTTGCCGGCGTCGGGCTCAACGATTATTATAAAGACGGCTACAGGAAGCTCGCAAGTGATACGCACGCGGTCCTGATACCCGATATCATGGCGGGAATAACCGGCGACCAGCACTATCTTTCAGAGGACAACAAACATCCCAACGCGGCGGGCTACAGGAAAATGGCGGATACTATTTACGCGGTGCTTGCTCAGGTCCTTGAGGAGATGAGCAAGTAGAAGGTCAGATCAGTATCTGATGAAGTTTTTTATGGAGAGTGAAGCTCTCCGTATCCAGCGCGTGGTATAATCTGCGCTCAGAATTCCCAAATATTTTGTAGATGTTCTCCATTCCGGCCTCATTTGTCTCTCTCCTGAACATTTCACGGTCGTAAGTCCGATATAAACCGTCCGGGACCAGCGCTCCCGCGACGCTTTTGTAGGTCCAGTAACTCCACGACCAGCCGAACTCCTTGAAGATCGACAACGCATCACTTACCCATTTCAGCTCGCTATGGCAGACCGGACACCTTGAGGCTACGCCGAACTCTCCCACAAGAACGGGAACGTTATCGCGCTGCTGTATCTTCCGGAACCTCAAGAGCTCTTTTTTCAGATATGCCCAGCCGGGATTCTTCAACATCGGATTTAGGTTGAAAGTAAAATCATGCGGAAGATAAAAATGAACGCTCCAGGCGAAGTTATCATCGCAGGGGACTTTTCATCCCCGTGAAATCCGCCGCCCACATGTTCGGTTCGATGAAAAGGATATGGCGATCGCCGTTCGCGCGGATCGTTCTAATGATCTTTGAATACAGTTCGTTGACCTTGTTGACCTTCTTTGTGACCGGCTCGTTCAAAATATCGTATCCGGCGATGATATCCTCATTTCGATATCGTTTCGATATCGATGACCAGAGATCAACGGTCTGCTTGATATATTTATTGCTGTCCCATAGATGAGCGACGCCATCTGAGTCGCTGTGCCAGTCGTAATTCTGGGAGCCGGGAGCCGCGTGAAGATCCAGTATCAAATAAACATCATATTTTTTGAACCAGCCGACCACTTTGTTGAGCAGCTTGAAACCGTTCTTTTCCAGGAGCATGCGATAATTGATAGGCAGTCGCGCGCAGTTGAAGCCGAGCTTTGCTATCCTCTCGACATCCTTTTCATTGAAGAAACTTTCGCGGAATTTAATGGTGAAACGATCAGTCCTGGCTTTTCCGTATAATTTTTTGAGGGTCGCCTTGAATTCATGCTCGGCGATGTTCCTGCCGCCCAGCATGTAGCCTTCCATCATCAGCCAGCCGCCGATGCCTATCGAGCGGAGAATGACCTCACGGCCTTTTTCATCAACGATACTTTTACTTTTCCTGCAAAGCATGAAAATAGCTTATCAAAATACGGAGAAGTTGTCTATTGCCCGGGGGATTCCTTTGGCCCATGAGTTTCGGGATACTTGTCACGGAGAAGATTCAGCTCTGCTTCTATTGTTTGGGGTGTGTAAACATGGTCAAGATAATGCATTGTATAACATGGCTTTTCAAAAAACGAGACATCCCGGTCCGGCCTTACGACCATAGCTTTTGGCTTGATCTGTAAAGGCAGATCTTGCGAATTGCACGATTGTAATATGATGACTGAATAGCGTTTTTCCAATCTTTGTACCAGCCAATCCATGGTATGATCTTTTGTGTTTCCTCCAAAGGTCCAACGATTTTGCTTGTCCCAAGCCTCATGAGCGTACACAAAGGCTATACGAAAAGGGGGGGTATGCTCGCAATACGTGCTTATGAAAGGGATGTAGAGAGGTTCGTAACGCTTTAGATCGAATATGCTATGCATTGTCATAGCTTCTAATATACATCCAATACTGTTCCCATGTGCAATTTCCACATTTTCTTTGCTGACTTTTTTACTAACGAAGCAATCAACTTCACCCAGGTCATTCGCAACACCCTTAAAGAAAAGCAGATCGTGTTTAACAGGGATATTAGGGTCAATTAAGCCCATTTCTTGTAACAGTGTACGCATAGTGCGCAAGCTCTGTTCACTTATTCCTGTTGTTTGACGACCCCTGTTTACTGGCCCAAGATCGATCATATTCCTCCTCCTACATATCTATCGATAGAATTAATAAAATATTTCAGTTATAATTCCCTCATACCGGGGGCCCGTAGTGTAGCTGGCCTAACACGTCTGCCTGTCACGCAGAAGATCGAGGGTTCGAATCCCTTCGGGCCCGGTTTTATACGACCCCACGAAAATTTTGCCATATCGTTTGACAGGACGAAAGCCGTCACTTATACTTCTTCACGTATATAACCGGCAAGGTATTATATCCTTTAGTCAGTGTCCTACCGCGCAATATACAAGGAATGCGTTTTTATTTCCTTCTTTATTAAGCTAAAGGTACTTGTGTCGGATGACAAGCCAAGCGTAAGCAAGTTATTTACCATACTTCTAAAGCAGGCCGGCGATACCATTACAGCCCCCGGCGGCGAAGAAACCAGCGAGCAAATTGAACGCAGCCATATTTACCAGATGCTTCCGGGTACAAGGCTTCAACAATGAGCGGCTTTACAGCGCTCGGGAAGGCAGGGAAATATGATGAGAGCGTGAAATGAAACGGACATCATTAAAAGCCGCTAAATGTGCTGAAAAAGAAATTCGCACCATTGCTTCTTTTACTCAGTTGAACCCGAACCCGGTGATGGAAGTGACCAGAAAAGGGAAAGTTTCATACTACAACCACGCTGCGCTTAAGCATTTCCCCGATATCATCAAAAAAGGATCGGCCCATCCCATTTTAAAAGGCATTTTTAAAGAACACGACAAGATCGAAAATGAGGTCATGGTGGACGGCAAATGGTATCTCAGGCCCTCTTACTTTGTCCGGGGCAAGGAGGCTAAGCGTATCTATTGCATAGATATCACGGAGCGCAAGAAGACGGAGGAAGAGCTGCAAAAGTCCGAAAGACACAGGATCATCGGAACGCTCATAAGCGGGATCGCGCATGAGGTACGGAACCCGCTCGTGTCCGTAAAAGGCTTTTTCCAGCTTTTGAACGACAAAGGAACAAAAGAAAAGGACAAGCAGGAAATAGCCGGCTTGGCGGTAAATGAGATAAAAAGGATGGAATCGCTGCTGGACAGCCTCCTCAGTTTTGCAAGGCCTTCAAAAACAGCGGCGATCGATTCGGACATCCATAAATTGATCCATGATTCCATTGCTCTTATAGAGCACGATGCGTCAAAGCGGAAGATCAAGATAAAAACACGGCTGGATGCGGATCCCCCGCATTTGCTGGTCGATCCAAAACAGATCCAGCAGGTCCTGCTGAACCTCTCCATGAACGCTCTGGACGCGATGAAGAACGGGGGCATTCTGCGCATAAGCATGTCATACCTGAAGGATCAAAATATGATATGCGTAACGTTCCGCGATTCCGGCTGCGGGATAAAGAAGGAAAATATGCCGAAGTTATTCGAGCCTTTCTTCACGACGAAAGCGAGCGGGACCGGACTGGGCCTTTCCATATGCCAGCAGATAATAGAGAGCTATAATGGAAAAATATCCGTCGAAAGCAAAGAAAAGGAAGGCACTTCTGTCCATATCAGGCTCCCCGCTTGTGGATATTGATTGTATTAGGTAGAATAAGTCCCAGATGAAAAAAACAATTTTTCTGCTCCTTTTTGCCGCCATCGCAAGTTCGGCCCTTGCGATGAGCACGCCTCCGAATTCGGCGGCATCGGGAAATTTTACCCTGAACGACCTTTCAGGCAGCCCCGTCTCGCTTGATTCATACAAAGGACGCGTCGTGCTGGTCGCTTTCTTCACGACCTGGTGCCCTTCATGCCAGGATGAAATGCCGCAGCTTCAGACGCTTTACGAAAAATACAGGTCGCGCGGGTTCGATGTCCTCGGCGTCAACATAAAGGGCTCCCTCGATGACGTAAAAAGTTTCATTGCGGCTTACAAGATCGGTTTTCCTGTCGTACTTGATGACGACGGCGCTGTTTCCCAGCAGTACAAGGTCCGCTACATACCCAGGATCTTCATCTTCGACAAAAGCGGCAAAATGCTATTCCAGGCACAGTACCTCCCGATGGATATGCTGGAAAAAGAGGTAGTCAAGGACCTGCAATGAACATAGCGGTGGCTTTCCTGGCCGGCATTCTCACGTTCTTCACTCCGTGCGTATTCCCTTTGATACCATCTTACATATCTTATATCACAGGGTCCTCTCTTGAAGAGCTGGCAAAGGGCAGGAAAGAAGGCCTCTTTGTAAGATCCATCTGCGGGTCGCTTTCGTTCATACTCGGTTTTTCCCTGATATTCGTCCTGTTCGGCGTCTGCGCCTCGTTCGCCGGAAGCCTGGTATACGATCTTCAGAACTACATCCGGATCATCGGCGGGGTCGTCATTATTATCTTCGGCCTTGTTATGACCGGGCTGATCGATTTCAAATTCCTTGAGATCGAAAAACGCTTCAACTTGAATAACAAGCCAGTGGGATATTTCGGCGCAGTCCTTCTGGGAATGACGTTCGCCGCAGGATGGGCGCCGTGCGTTGGGCCGATTCTTTCGTCGATACTCATAATCGCTTCGACTTCCGGCTCAAGGTTCTACGGCGGGATACTTCTTCTTTCCTACAGCCTGGGGCTCGGGCTGCCCATATTGATCTCAGCCGTCGCGTTCAATTATTTCCTGTCGGCCTACAAGAGCGTCGTCAAATATCTGCGGGTCATATCCATAATAAGCGGCGCCATCCTTATCATCATCGGTCTGCTCCTTGTAATGGACAATCTGACCCTTATCACCAGCTTTTTCTACAACATGTTCAGCGTGCGGATCCAGTAACGGGAACTGGCGGTATATCTTCCAAGAATCACCCGTGTATTGTATAATTGGCACTGTCCCGCCAGCGTAGCTCAGTTGGTAGAGCAGCTGATTCGTAATCAGCAGGTCGGTGGTTCGATCCCACTCGCTGGCTAATATCGTGCCGCAGTAGCTCAGCTGGTAGAGCAGCTGATTTGTAATCAGCAGGTCGGTGGTTCGATCCCACTCTGCGGCTTTTTACCGAAAAATATGAAAATAAAAAACGTCAAAGTAGGCGCTCTGCGCACAAATTGCTATATCGTGACTTCCGATAACTCGAAAGAAGCGCTCATCATAGATCCGGGGGCGGAGCCGGAAAAGATATTCAAAGCCATAGACGAGGAATCGCTTAAGCCGGTCCTCATCGTCAACACCCACGCGCACCACGACCACATTACCGCCAACGATTTCCTCGCCGAAAGGTACGGCATCGTGGCCGCGATAAGCAAAGAGGAATTCGAACTCATCAAGGAATGGAAAACGGTCTATTTCTTCGAGTTCGAGGGCATCGACATGGACAAATATGTTTTCAAGAAACTATTGAATGACGGAGACATCGTCAAGGCCGGAGATCTGGAGCTGAAGGTCATCATGACGCCCGGCCACACAAAAGGCGGAATTTGCCTTTACTCCGCTTCCGAGGGCGTGCTATTCAGCGGCGACACTCTTTTCGCGGGAGACAGCGGCAGGACCGATTTCGTCGGAGGCAACGACAAGGAAATGGCGGCATCGCTAGCAAAGCTGATGGAACTCCCGCCCGAAACGAAAGTTTATCCCGGCCACGGAAAGGCGACGACCATCGGCCAGGAAAAAGCGATATATGCAAAAAGTTAGTCTTTTCTTCGGCGACGAAGATTTCCTGCTTGATGAAGAGCTTAACGCTCTAAGATCGAAGCATTCCGCTCTCAACACTGAACGCATCAATGGCGCATCGTCCGGGATAGATCCGGTCCTGGCCGCGCTTACTTCCATGCCAATGCTCGGCGGAGAGCGGCTGGTCACCATCGACAACCTCCAATACGAGGAGGAGGACGAAGAAAAACTTTTCAAGGCCGCGCAGAACCTCGCGGACGGCGTCAGCCTGATATTCGTTTATTACGGCAGCGTTGACCGCAGAAAACGGTTCTACAAGCTGATGGAGAAGATAGGCGACGTCCGGGAGTTCAAACGATTCACGGACTGGGAACAGGACAAGGCGCTCGCCTGGCTGGTGAACAGGATTAAGCATTACGGCAAAAAGATAAGCGGCGCCGCCGCGAACCTTCTCATCGAGATGATCGGCATGAACCTTCGCATGCTGGACAAGGAGATCGAAAAGATATCCACGTACATCGGGGATAGGCCGGTCATCGAGCAGAATGACGTCGAGAAAATGGCGAGCTCCGGCGAGGCGGATTCATTCGCGCTTTCCAACGCTCTGCGCGAAAAGGACATCAAATGGGCGATGGAGAGCGTGAACAGGCTTTTCAAGGACAATCAGGACCCTCACATGATGCTGGGAATGCTGGCAAAACTTTACAGGACGCTGCTGCAGGTGAAATTCCTGGAGGACAAAGGGATGGGGCAGTATGACATCGCGAAAAAGCTGAACGCCAAACCCTTCTTCGTGAAAAAGTGCATGGAAAGAACGTCGGCGTTCTCCCTGAACGAGCTGATCGGCGACATGAAGAAACTCCACCGCGCGGACCTTAAGATGAAGAGCGGCTCATCACCCCGGTTCACTTTTGAAATGCTGGTCGGGGACCTCTGCAATGGATAGCGCTCCGGAGATCGACCCGGGAGCTTCGGCCTCCAAAAGAGCCCTGAAACTGCTGTATCTTTCACTTCTGTTCGCGCTTATCATCGCATCCAGGCTTTTTTATCTTCAGATAGTTGAGCACCAATTCTATACCGATCTTTCATATGACCAGCGCCTGAGGATCATTACTCTCTCTCCCGACCGCGGCGATATTTTCGACAGGAACGGCAACGTGCTGGCGACCTCGATAAATGCTTATTCGGTGGGAGCTTTTCCTTCAGAAGTCATGACGAAGGAAGCGGTCGCATCAACGCTGTCAGTAATATTAAAAGACAACAAGGCATCCATCCTGAAGAAACTGAACTCAGATAAACCATTTGTCTGGATCAAAAGGAAGATCGAGGAACCTCTGGCAAAAAAAATAATCGAAAAGAACATTCCGGGCATCGCAATGCTTCCGGAAAAAAAGAGAGTGTATCCGGGATCCAAACTCGCATCATCGGTCGTTGGTTTCGTGGGTCTGGATAATCAGGGACTTTCCGGCATCGAATATTCTTTTGATCCTTATTTGAAGGGCGAAGAGGGCAGTCTCACCACGGAGCGCGACCTGCGCGGCAGGGACATCATGACTTCCAACCTTAGAGAGCTGAAGGCGCCTACCAACGGAATGACCCTTACTCTCACCATCGATGAGACGGTGCAGTACAAGGCCGAGTCCGAGATCAAGAAAGCCGTCCAGACGAGCAACGCGAAGTCCGGAAGTGTCATCGTGATGGACGTGAAGAGCGGAGAGATACTGGCTCTTGCGTCATACCCGGATTTCGACCCGAACGATTATCAGAAATACAAGCAGGATGAGTGGAACAACCGCGTGGTCAAGGACGTTTACGAGCCCGGCTCCACGTTCAAGCTCGTGACGGTCGCCAGCGGGCTTGAGAACGGGGTCATCACCAAGAATTCGCTGGTCTACTGCCCGGACAAGCTGGAGCTGGGCGGACGGGTCATAAAGAACTCGCACGAATCGAAAGAGAACAACCACTATCTGCCGGTGAGCGAGATATTAAGAGAATCGATAAATACCGGAGCCGCTAACATCGCCATAAAAATGGGGAAGGACAGATTTTTCAGGTCAATAAAGGATTTCGGTTTCGGCGACTACACCGACGTGGGACTGCCGGGCGAATCAAGAGGGATACTCAACGATCCCTCAACTTGGAACAAGCCGGACATCGCGACGATATCTTTCGGCCAGACCATCGCCGTAACTCCCATCCAGCTTTTATCATCCATTTCCGCACTCGCTAACGGCGGCAGGCGGGTGAAACCCATACTGGTGAAGAAGATCGAGAGCGTCGACACGGATTTCATCAGGATGTTCGTTGCCGAGGACAGGGGACAGGTGGTATCGCCGCAGACCGCGAAGGACATGATGGCGTTCTGCGAGGATGCCGTGGAGAACGGGACGGGACACCTGGCGAAGATACCTTTCTTCCGCGTCGGGGGAAAAACGGGGACGGCCCAGAAACACAAGGAGGGCAGCGCGGGCTACATTCCCGGACATTACATTTCTTCTTTCATCGGGTTCACGCCTATGAGCGATCCGAGGATCGCGGTCCTGGTCATCATTGACGATCCCCAGCCGGTCTACTGGGGAGAGCGCGTCGCGGCTCCCGTTTTCAAGGATGTGGCGGAATATTCCGTCAGAAGGCTGAACATTGCCCCCGACAAAGAAGAAAAGTCTGTGATATAATGGATAAAATCATGAAAAAGAAACGGATATTATCCGGCATACAGCCCTCCGGCAAGCTGCACTTGGGCAATCTGGTCGGAGCGGTTTCCAATTGGGTAAAGCTGCAGGACGAATACGAATCGTTTTTTTTCATTGCGGACATTCATGCGCTTACCACCGGCTACGCTGACACGGCCAAATTCAGAGAGAACATCACCGACGTTGCCATCGACCTCTTGAGCTCGGGACTCGACCCCGAGAAGTGCACGCTTTTCATCCAATCGGACATTCCCGAGCACGCGGAGCTGCATCTTCTTTTCTCTATGATCACGCCGCTGCCGTGGCTGGAGCGCATGCCGACCTATAAATCTCAGATCGAAGAGCTGAAGGGAAAAGACCTGGGAACGTACGGTTTCCTGGGATATCCGGTGCTTATGGCGGCGGACATACTTATATATAAAGCGGATCTCGTGCCGGTGGGGCAGGACCAGATTCCGCACGTCGAGCTTACCCGCTCGATAGCGGCCAGGTTCAACCATTTCTACAAGCCGATATTCCCGGAGCCGAAAGACCTGCTGACCAACGTTCCCGTTCTTCCGGGACTCGACGGCAGGAAAATGAGCAAGAGCTACGGCAATACCATCGCGATCTCCGATCCGCCCGAGGTAGTGCTCAAGAAAATATCATCGGCGATAACGGATCCGGCGAGAGTTAAGCGCGAGGACAAGGGCCATCCCGATATCTGTGGGATATTCGCCTATCACAAACTCTTCAACAAGAAAGAGGTATCGCAGATCGAGATAGACTGCAAGAGCGCGAAACTGGGATGCGTGGAGTGCAAGAAGAACATCGCGAAGAAACTGAACGAGTACCTCGCCCCCATATATGAAAAAAGAAAAGACCTTGAGAAAAGGAAAGATCATGTGATGGAAATCTTTTCCCAGGGCGGGAAGAAAGCACAGGCGATAGCGCGGGCCACGCTGGAAGAGGCGAAACACGCGATGAGGATAAAATGATCATGGCTGACACGGAAGAAAAACAGGCGCCGGAGGCGGAAGAAGAAAGATCCCTTCTCTCCGGATATCAGGTGAAGCAGGAAGTCTACCAGGGCCCATTCGACCTTATGCTGGCGCTGATAGACAAAAAGGAACTCGATCTTTATAAGGTCTCGCTCTCCGACCTGACAAAAGGGTTCATCGATTACATCAAGACGATGGAAAAAACCAACATCGTTGTGGCCGGAGAATTCCTCCTGATGGCGGCGTACCTTCTTGAGATGAAATCCAAGATGCTCCTGCCTCAGCCGCCGGTCGCGGAGGAAGAAGAAAGCCTCATCAACATCGAAGAGGAACTTCTGGCAAGGCTCGCTGAATACAAGATATACAAAGGCCTGGCGAACAGCCTCAAGGAAAGAAAAGATGTTTTCCAGAAAGTTTATACCAGATATGCTCCCGAAGAAGCGCTGGCGGACCAGGAAATATTCCTTGTCGATGTTTCGCTGAAAGACCTGGTGGGAGCGTTCAAGCGGGTCTGGGAAATGTCGGAGGCTAAAGAAAAGACAAGAGAGATAGTTCAGGAGAGCATATCGGTGAAGGACAAGATCGAGGAAATAAGTTTCAAGATCAAATCTTGTCCGCAGGGGCTGGAATTCACTTCCCTCTTTGTCACTTTCTCAAAACTTGAGATAATAGTAACATTCCTGGCGATGCTGGAGCTGATAAAAAGAAAGATGATAAGGATAGCGCAGGCGGAAATGTTCGGCGAGATAATAATAGTTTGGACGGCGGTATGAGCGAGAACATAGAAATAAGTTATCCCAGATTGAAAACGATCCTTGAGTTGCTCCTTTTCATAACGAAGAAGCCCGTTTCGCTGGAAGAGCTTCAGACGGTCATCGGAGTGGACAAGGAGCTCATCGAGAGGTCGCTCTACGACCTTCTGGTGGAATATGAGGGCAGGGGGCTGAACATCGTCAAGTTCGCTGGCGGGTACCAGATGGTGACAAAGCCGGACAACGTGGAATTCGTTGACAGGCTCATCCACTCTCCCATCGCGACCACTCTCTCGAACGCGGCGCTTGAAACGCTGGCCATAATCGCGTACAAGCAGCCGATCACGAGGTTATCAATCGAGAACATAAGGGGCGTGAATTCAGACGGCGTCGTTACCACTTTGCTTGAGAAAAGGCTTATCGAGGAGACCGGCAGGAGCGAGGGGCTTGGACGGCCGCTGCTTTACGGGACGACCGTTGAATTCCTGAGGCATTTTGGGTTGAAGGACCTGAAAGACCTTGCGCCGCTGCCGGCCGATGATATATCGGCGTTCAAACAGGGATCCATACTTCCGCAGGAACAAGCGAAGGAACCGGCTGCCGAGCCGCAACAGGGGGAGGAACAATGAACATAGGCGAAGTGTTAAAGGACGCGAGAGAGGAAAAAGGGATCACGGTGACAGACGTTTCGGCGGCCACCAGGATAAGCAAGAAATATATTCAGGCGCTGGAAGACAATAATTTTTTGCTGATCCCTTCGCAGGTCTATGCGAAAGGTTTCATGAAAGCGTACTGCGAATATCTGGGGCTGGACCCAAAGCCTCTAGTGGAAGAGCTCGTGAATTATTTCAAAAGAGTGGCGGAAGAAAAAAGGACGCGCAAGGTCCCCTTACGAAAAACCAAGGCGAACTCCGAAATCAAAATGCCGAAGATCGAATTTCCGAAGCTCGAGCTCCCGAAGTTCAGCGTGCCAAGCATCAGGATGCCGAAGATAAGGCTAAACGTGACAAGAAGAGCTGCATATCTGCTTATCGCGGGGTTGATCGTAATTATTTGCGCACTGCCTGTTGCAAGATTTGCGGTCCACTCATATCGATCCATCGCCGCCCGCATGAAGGAACCCATCCTGATAAAGGCAAATCCGCCTTCCACCGCGAAAGTGGAGATCAAGAAGATCGAAGTGAAAAAATCATCAATGGTAAATGTTCCGGCCGCAAAGGTCCAACTGAAGCTCGAAGTCCTGAAGAGATCCTGGATACAGGTCACTTCCGGATCAATGGTGCTGTTCAATAAGACGCTTGATCCAGGCGCGAAACTGAACTTCTTCGGCGGCATTCTCACGGTAAAAGCTGGCAACGGCTCAGGCGTTAAGGCTTACGTCAATGGTGAAGACACAGGGACTTTAGGCCCTGATAACACGACAGCGCAAAGGACTTTCAGGGCGTCGCAGTGAGCAGCACGGAAGCTCAGATCCACGAGGTCTTCTCTTCCATCCAGGGAGAGGGCATCTACATAGGCGAGCGCCAGATATTCATACGTTTCCTCATGTGCAATCTTTCGTGCGCGTACTGCGACAGCCGGGACAGTCTCGTTCCCCAGAAAACTTTCAGAGTGGAAGAAACTCCAGGCAAGAGGGATTTTAAGCTTTACAACAATCCTGCTTCCGTTGATCAGCTGTCCTCTTTCATCGGCGTCTTTAATCAGCAGAAAAAACTTCATCAAAGCGTTTCTTTCACCGGAGGGGAGCCGCTCCTGCAGGTGGATCTTCTGAAAAACCTGATACCAAAGATCAAGTTGGCCGGATTGAACGTTTACCTGGAGACCAACGGGACTATGCCGGAGAGGCTCGCGGAGATACTTGACCTTGTCGATATCATAGCGATGGACGTGAAGCTTCCCAGCATGACAGGCTCTTCCGACAGGCTGGCGGAACACAAAAAGTGCATCCAGCTCGCGAAGGACAGGAACATTTTTTTGAAAATGGTCTTCGGAAAAGAATCCAAGCCCATCGAGATCGAGAACGCCGCGAAAATGATATCGGAGGTCAACGCGGACATTCCGCTCGTCCTTCAGCCTGTCACGCCCGCGGGCGAAATAAAGCACGGTCCCTCCGCGGAGCAGACATTGTCTTTTCATTCCATCGCAAAAAGACACCTGAACGACGTACGGGTCATCCCCCAGGTCCATAAGATGATGGGGCAGCTGTGATGACGAGAAAATTACGCTTGACTATACAGCGCTCTGCTTCTAAAATTCAGCAAGAGTACGATATTTCAATTTAATAGCAGGAGGTGAATCATGGCAGAAGTTAAAGGTTATTGCGTAAAATGCAAAAAGAAACAAATAATGGAAGGCGCGAAGGAAGTGACGCTGAAGAACAAGAGGAAAGCCGTATCGGGGAAATGCCCGAAATGCGGGACCAAAATGTTCAGGATCGGCGGAATGAAATAGTTTCTTTTGGCAGATTATAAAGCTACCAAGTAAGACGGCCAAATTGCTTGGTAGCTTTTTCTTTTCATGTTATAATTCGCTGGTTATGCCGGCGGACCTACACATTCACAGCAGCTTTTCAGACGGAACTCCTGCCCCCTGAAGAGATAGTCAAAAAAGCCCATTCATCGGGACTTACAGCCATATCGATAACGGACCACGATACTCTTGACGGCATCCCGGACGGGATCGCCGCTGCGGAAAAGTGCGGGATCAAAATTGTTCCCGGCATCGAGCTTACCACTGACCTGCCGGAGACAGAGATACACATACTTGGTTATTACATAGATCACAATGACGCTCCGTTCCGCGAACTTCTATCCAAGATCCATAAAGACAGGGAAGCAAGGATATCCAAGATCGTCGATAAGCTCAAACAACTCGGTATAAACATCGAAGTGGATGAGGTGATGGAGCTTGTCGATTCCGGGTCCGCGGGACGTCCTCACGTGGCGAGAGTGCTTGTAAAAAAAGGCGTCGTAGGGAGCATACAGGAAGCCTTCAACAAATATCTTGACCTCAGATCGCCCGCTTACGTGCCGCATTTCAGGCTGAATCCCATTGAAGCGATAAAGGCCATAATCAATGCAGGCGGAATACCCGTCTACGCCCATCCGGCCGTCTCAAAAAAAGATGAAATGATACCGGAGCTGGTCGCCGGAGGGCTGGCCGGCATCGAAGTGTTCTATGCTCGGCATTCCTTCTTCCAGGTCAAACATTATCTGTCGATCGCTAAGAAACATAATCTTTTGGTCACCGGCGGTTCCGATTTCCACGGTCTTGGAACGGGAAGGGACATAGAGCTTGGCGACTTGAAGCTCGAGGACAAATATTTCAATAAATTAGAGGAGTACGCGATAAATGCGGCCGCAAGATCAAACGCTGGTTGAGATAAACCTCTCGAACGTCTTACATAATATAAAAGAGATCAGAAGGCTCATCGGCCCTCATGTAAAGATAATGGCCGTGGTCAAGGCCGACGCGTACGGGCACGGAGCCGTAAGTGTCTCCAAAGCTATCGAGAAGAAAGTCGATTACCTTGCCGTGGCGACTCTGCCTGAAGCTGTCGAGCTTAGATGCGCCGGCATCAAAAAACCCATTTTAATTTTGAGCGAAACCAGGCCTGATAACGCCAAGGAAATAGTTAAGATGGGATTCATCCAGACCGTATACACGTATAAACTTGCTTCGGCCCTGTCCGCGGCGGCGGACAAGCTGAATAAGAAAGCCGTCGTACACATGAAGATCGACACCGGAATGGGAAGGATCGGCGTGAACGTGGACAATGCGCGGGAACTTTTCGAGAGGATATCACGACTTCCCAGCTTGAAGATCGAAGGCATATTCACTCATTTCGCGAAAGCGGACGAAAATAACGGCTTCACGCGGGAGCAGCTCAAAAAATTCAATGCGATCGTTTCGAAGATCGGCCGCAAGGGGATCATCCTTCATGCCGCGAACAGCGCGGGGACTCTTTATCATAAAGCATCCCACCTCGATATGGTTCGCATCGGGCTTTCGATGTACGGCATTTATCCGCCTGGAGCCGGTAAAGGCACAGTTGAACTTAAGGCTGCGCTTCAATTCAAAACTCACATTGTGTTCATCAAGAACGTTCCCGCGGGTACTCCTATCAGCTACGGTTCAACTTATGTCACAAAACGCGCGACGAATATCGCCACGCTGCCGGTGGGATATGCGGACGGGCTTCCGAGAGCTCTATCAAATAAGGGCCATGTCCTGATACGCGGCAAAAGATATCCCATCGTCGGCAGGGTCTGCATGGACCTGACGCTCATCGATGTCGGTAGATCGGATGTCAAAGAAGGGGACGAGGTCGTGCTTATCGGCAGCCAGGGGAAGGAGACGATCCCTGTTGATGAGGTTGCCGGGTTGGCTGATACGATCAGTTATGAGATAATATGCGGTATCGGCAAGAGAGTGCCCAGGGTCAACATAAAATGACATACATACCTTTATACAGAAAATGGCGTTCCCAGAACTTCGAAGAAATAGTTGGACAGGAATTCATAGTCCAGACGCTGAAGAACGCTATCACGAGCGGACGGATATCTCATGCCTATCTTTTTTCCGGACCGCGTGGGACGGGAAAGACCAGCACTGCGAGGATCTTCGCCAAAGCTCTTAACTGCGTCAAAGGCCCCACCGACAAGCCGTGCGGCGTCTGCGACATGTGCAAGAAGATAACCAGCGGCCACGCGGTGGACGTCATTGAGATCGACGCCGCTTCGAACCGCGGCATCGATGAGATACGCGACCTGCGTGAAAAAGTGAAATACACTCCGGTCGAGGGAAAATACAAGGTATACATCATCGACGAGGTGCACATGCTGACGTCGGAAGCTTTCAATGCGCTCCTCAAGACTCTGGAAGAGCCGCCTCTTCATATCATCTTTGTCCTTGCCACCACAGAGCCGCAAAAAGTCCCGGTCACGATATCATCCCGATGCCAGAGACTTGATTTCCGCCGGCTTTCCAACCCGGAGATAACCGAACAACTTAAGAAGATCGCCGCCGCCGAAGGCGTAAAGCTGGAGGACGATGCCGCTTCTCTCATCTCCAGGAATTCCGACGGATCTATGAGGGACGGAATATCGCTTTTCGACCAGCTCATATCTTTCTGCGGGAAGTCCGTGCATCACGACGACGTCATCGCTGTGCTCGGCACCGCGAACGCCGACCTCATATTTGATTTCGGGGACGCGCTCGGCAAAGGAGACGTTCCCAAACTTTTTGATCTTATCAATAATCTTGTGTCCGAAGGCAGGAGCGTTCCGCAGGTGACCAAGGACATATTGATGCATTTAAGGAACCTGCTTCTTGTAATGATGAACAGCAGTTCGGTCGTGGAAGAATCAAATGAACACATCAAGAAACTTGCGGACCAGTCGAAACTTTTCACGGCAGACAGGTTGAAGACGATGATGGCCGTCGTTTCAAAAGCCGAGACCGACATGAAATGGCATCCTCAGGCGAGACTTTTGCTCGAGGTGGCCGTGATGGAAGCGGCGACAGGGCAAACGGAAAGGAAGCAGGAGCAGTCGATCAGGACCGTTGAGATACAGGAAAAGAGAAGCATTAAACTATCCGAGCTGAACAACGAGATAAAACAGAAGATCACAGAATCTCCTTCGGCGCCGGCGGACATCTCCGGCATATCCGATATCAGGTCAAAATGGAAAGACATACTTGGAGAAGTGAAGAAGAACAATCTTTTCGCGTTCATATCCCTGCACGAGGGCGAACCGGCCGCTCTTGACAACGGCAAGCTGACAATAAAGTTCAAGAAAGGGTTCGCTTTCCACAAAGAAAGACTTGAGGAGCCGGCCTTGAAAGCTGCGGTCGAGAGCGCATTGAAGAAGATCGGCGGAAAAGACATAAAAATAGAGTCTGTCATTGAAAATATCGCTTCCGCTCCGCAAATATCGGTCTCAAAGGTCGCTGAATTGTTCGGCGGCAAAGTAGTTTCATAATCTCCCTGAATTTTCCCTTGACCATAATAAAAAACTGTTTATAATCATTACATATGATATTCGGCGAAATGGGAGATATCCTCGGTAAAGTCAGTAAAATGAAAGAAACCATGAAAGAAGTTCAAAAAGAGCTCTCTGAAACCGTCATTGAAGAGAATTCCGGCGGGGTCAAAGTTGTAGTGTCCGCCGACATGGAATTAAGAGAGCTTAAACTTGAGCCAAAAATACTTGAGAACAACGATATTCACCGGATAGAGTGGCTGATATCCGATGCGGTTGATAAAGCCTTTTCCAAAGCTAAAAAAGAGGCGGCGGGTAAGTTGAAAAAAGTGACTGGCGGTCTTTCCATTCCCGGTCTGTTCTAGGAGCAACATGTCAAAATATCCTGAACCGATGGGGGATCTGGTGTCGCAGTTCACGAAAATGCCCGGCATTGGGCCTAAATCGGCGCAAAGACTGGCGTTCTACATTCTTCAGGCGTCCGATGCGGATGTAAAAGAACTTGTAGAGGCGCTGGAAGAGACAAAGAAAAAGGTCAGGTATTGCTCGATCTGTTATAATGTTACCGTTGAAGACCCTTGTGAGATATGCAGGGACATCAACAGGGACAAAACAAAGGTATGCGTCGTTGCGCTCTCTCAGGATCTGATTGCGATAGAAAAGACCAGAGAGTATAATGGCCTTTATCATGTTCTCGGAGGGGTGATATCGCCGCTGGACGGCGTCGGCCCCGAGAATTTGAGGATAAAAGAACTGCTTAAGCGCCTGACCAAGGACGTAAAGGAATTGATCCTGGCGCTTAATCCGACGGTGGAAGGCGAAGCAACGGTCATCTATTTGACGAAGCTCATAAAACCGCTGGGGGTAAAGATCACGAGGATAGCATACGGCCTGCCGGTGGGCAGCGACATGGATTATGCGGATGAAGTCACGCTTACAAAAGCGTTCGAAGGAAGGCGAGAAGTGCAGTGAACTGGTATCTCGAGAACCTTTATAATATCATAGTAAGGCCTCAATATTTCTTTCAGAACATGCCCAAGGGCACGTGGAGCGAAGATTCACTTTCTTTTGCTCTGGTCACAGGATGGATACTTTCCTTCTGTTTTACGCTGGTCGTGTTCGTGGACAGCTATCTGCCGACCGGTCTGACCCTTATAGACGGGATATACGGGAAAAAGCTCATCATCGCTTTCCCTGTGCTGGCCGTCATGGGCGTGGCATTTTTCCTTATGACGCTTTTCATCGTTGCCGGGCTTCTCATAATCGGCATACTTGGCCTTTACGGTGTCTGTGCAGCGGCGCTTAATTTCCTTTTGGTCCTGCTCGGCGGCAACGGCAATATATATGAGGTGGGTAAGGCCGTCCTTTATTCAGCGGCCGCTACCATCGCCGGTTCTTTCAATATCCTTATCATGATGCTGGTCAAATACAAAATTGTCTCCATGCCCGTCTGGATCCTTCTTGAAAAGTTCGTTTTTTATCTGGTCTGTCTGTATCTTTTCGGGGCTTTCACGGTCATAGGCGAGAAGACCCATAATCTGCCAAGGTGGAGAGCGCTGCTGGCGGCTGCGGTCCCATTCGTCATGCTGGTGTTGTTCAATATAGTTTTCTCTGCGAAAGTTCTTCCGAAATTGGCAGGGATATTTAGTTAAAGGAGAAATGAGAACGTGAAACAAAAGATAACGGAAATAAGGTGGCATGGAAGAGGAGGCCAGGGAGCGAAAACGGCGGCTCTTTTGTTCGCCGACGCGGCCCTCTCGGAAGGAAAGTACATTCAGGCATTCCCGGAATACGGCCCGGAAAGGATGGGCGCTCCCGTACAGTCTTTCAACAGGCTCTCGGATAAGCAGATCACTTTGCATTGCGGCATTACGAACCCCCAATATGTTGCCGTGCTTGATCCCACGCTTATCAGGAGCGTTAACGTACTGGCCGGCGTCCCTGACGACGGAATGATAGTGATAAACTCATCGAAAACGCCCGAAGAGATGAAAAAAGAACTGAACATTAAAAAGATCAAGGTGTTCACCGTGGATGCGTCAAAGATATCAAAAGAGACCATCGGCAGGGAGATCCCGAACACTCCAATGATCGGTGCCATAGTGGCGGCGACCAAGCTTCTGGACATCGACAGGCTTCTGAAGGACATGGAGCAGAAGCTGAAGAAAAAATTCGCATCAAAACCGGAGATCATTCAGGGCAACCTGAATGCGGTGAGACGTGCTTACGAGGAGGTTAGATCGGCATAACATGAAACAACAAATGAACTGGAAGGAATTACCAAAAGGCGACATTCTTGAAGCGGGTACGGCTGAACAATTTGAGACCGGCGACTGGAGGAGCAGAAAGCCCATCTGGCACCCCGAGCTTTGCATCCAGTGCCTTTTCTGCTGGATACATTGCCCGGATTCATCCGTTAACGTGGACAGGACAACGTCCAAAATGACCGGATTCGATTACAAGCACTGCAAAGGCTGCGGCATTTGCGAGCAGATATGCCCGGTGAAGCCGAAAAAGGCCATCAGCATGGAAGACGAGGAGAAATAAAATGGCGATATACGCAAAAACAGGCAATGAAGCTATGGCGGAAGCGATGCGCCAGATTAACCCTGACGTTGTCGCGGCATATCCGATAACCCCGGCGACCGAGATCGCGATGATATTCGCGCAGTTCGTCGCGGACGGACTTGTTGATACCGAATACGTGGCGGTCGAGTTGGAACATTCCGCGATGAGCGCGACTTTGGGAGCCGCCGCTGCGGGCGTGAGAGCGATGACAGCAACTTCATCCCAGGGTCTGGCTTACATGTACGAAATACTGCCCATAACTTCAGCTCTTAGGTTGCCGATAGTGATGCCGGAAGTGAACAGGGCGATATCGGGCCCCATCAATATCCACTGCGACCACAGCGACACGATGGCCGCCAGAGATTTCGGATGGCTTCACATATTTTCCGAGAACGCCCAGGAAGCATACGACAACATACTGCAGGCCATAAAGATATGTGAAGATACCAGAGTAAAACTGCCTGCGATGGTTACGACCGACGGATTCATAATCAGCCACTGCATGGACAGGATGGAAGTTATGGATGATAAAGTAGTCAAGGATTACATCGGAGAATATAAACCTGAATATGCTCTCCTGGACATAGACAAGCCCATCACAGTGGGAGCCATCGACCTTCAGGATTATTATTTTGAGCATAAGCAGGCGGTGGAAGACGCAATGAAAGCATCAAAGAACGTCATCCTAGAGGTAGGCAAAGATTTTGGAAAAAGGTTCGGCAGGGAATACGGACTTTTCGAGGAGTATAAATTGAATGACGCGGAGATCGCTATTGTAGCGCTGGGTTCCACCGCGGGCACTGCCAAAGCGGTCGTTGATGATCTGCGGGACGGCGGCGTCAAGGCCGGCCTTCTCAAACTGCGCGTGTTCAGGCCATTCCCGTATGAAGAGATATCAAAAGCGCTGGCCGGTCTTAAGGCGGTCGCCGTAATGGACAGGTCCGGCGGCTACAACTCCGCTGGAGGCCCTGTCTTTACGGAGATAAGGTCCGCCATGTTCGACATGGAGAAGAAGCCGAAGCTCATCAATTACGTATACGGTCTCGGAGGTCGCGAGATCACGTTGAACGACATTAAAGGCGTTTATGACGTTCTCGCCGGGATAGCGAAGACCGGCAAGCTCGGCAGCGTTTATAATTTCTTAGGAGTGAGGGGAATATAATGGCGAACATAAAGGAAATGGCGAAACAGGAAGAAAGATTGTGCGGAGGCCACAGAGCGTGCGCCGGATGCGGCATACCGATAATAGTCAGGCAGGTAATGCATTCCATAAAGGACCCGGTCGTGGTCGGATGCGCGACGGGCTGCCTGGAAGTGGTAAGCACGATATTCCCTTTTACGGCCTGGAATGTGCCTTTCATCCATAACGCTTTCGAGAATGCCGCGGCGACGGTATCCGGCGTGGAAGCCGCCTACAACGTCCTTAAGAAAAAAGGAAAGATAACGCAGGACATAAAATTCGTGGCGTTCGGCGGAGATGGCGGAACTTATGATATCGGTTTCCAGTCATTGTCGGGAGCAATGGAACGCGGGCATGACATGCTTTACATCTGCTACAACAATGAGGCATACATGAACACAGGCGTCCAGAGGTCCAGCGCTACGCCTTTCGGAGCGAACACGACGACCGCTCCGGCCGGGAAAGTGAAGCAGGGGAAGCAGCAATTCCCGAAAGACCTGACGGCGTGCATGGTCGCGCACAATATTCCGTACGTCGCTCAGGCTGCCGTCGGCAACTGGATGGACCTTACAAAAAAAGTAGAAAAAGCGATGACAATAAAGGGGCCGAAGTTCATCGGCGTACTTCAACCCTGCCAGCTTGGCTGGGGGTATCCAATGGAAATGACGGTTGAAATGGGAAAGCTCGCCATCGATACGTGTTTTTGGCCGTTGTATGAAGTGGAGAACGGCAAATACACTCTGTCTTACAAGCCGAAAGATAAAAAACCGGTAGCGGAATGGCTCAAACTTCAAAGCCGTTTCAGGCACCTTTTTAAACCCGGCAATGAAAAATTGATCGAGACCATTCAGGCGAACGTGGACAAGAACTGGGAAGATCTGCTTAAGAAGTGTAACGTAACTTAGGTGAGGAGTAGGTCCGACCTGCCTGCCGGTAGGCAGGCGAGAAGTCGGACCGTTGAGGGGCGAAGCCCCTCAACATTCAGGGGATAAAAGTGAAGCAGGAGAAAAGGAGGCTGAAATCGATGAACCAAAAGCAATTGGCGGACAAGGTCGCAGAAAAGTTGAAAGAGGACAAAATAAAGAAAGTAATGATCGAGAAGGTAATGGAGACCATGCTTTCAACTGTAACGGAATCGCTGGTAAAAGGTGAAAAGGTAAGACTGGTGGGTTTTGGCAACTTTTTGGTAAGGTCCAGAGCTTCAAGGGTGGGAAGAAATCCGCAGACAGGAGCGCAGATAAACATACCGCAGTCGAAATCTCCTGCCTTCGTGCCCGGAATAAATCTGAAAAAGGCGATCAAAGGAAAATAAATTAATGCCCAAACCATCAAAAAGCCAGGTCTTTGATGACCTGGGACTTTTGCTTGAAGTATTGCCTCTCAGGATCAAATCATCCGTTGAACAAAAAATAGCGCTTCAGGACCTTGTGGAGATAGTCCTCGATCTGGGCAAACTTCCCGAAGTAAGGTCTGCCAGCAAGGTCTACTATGTGGAAGGCGCCAGCGTGACGGAGGACGACATAAGATCGGTCACTAGCCAGATAGGCGAGTTCACTTCCGACAATAGGGCCGGCATAGAGCGCACTCTTCACCGCATCTCCGCGATACGCAACAGGCACGGCAAGATAATCGGATTGACGCTGAGGGTAGGACGCGCCATTTTCGGCACGATCGACATAATCCGCGACATGATAGAATCCGGCAAGAACATACTATTCATGGGACCGCCGGGCATCGGAAAGACCACGAAGCTGAGAGAAGCCGCAAGGGTGCTTTCCGATGAGTTCGAGAAGCGGGTCATCGTGGTGGACACTTCCAACGAGATAGGCGGGGACGGCGACATTCCGCATCCGGGAATTGGCAAGGCCAGGAGGATGCAGGTTTCATCGCCGGAGAGGCAGCACGCGGTAATGATCGAAGCCGTGGAGAACCACATGCCAGAGGTCATAATAGTCGATGAGATCGGCACGGAAGCTGAGGCGGCGGCGGCCAGGACGATAGCCGAGCGCGGCGTCCAGCTGATAGGCACGGCGCACGGCGTCATACTCGAGAACATATTGAAAAACCCCACGTTATCGGACCTTGTGGGCGGCATCCAGACGGTAATACTCGGCGACGAAGAAGCGAGAAGACGGCACACCCAGAAAGCGGTCCTGGAAAGGAAAGCGCCGCCGACATTCGACATTGCCATAGAGATAAGGGAAAAGGACAAGTTCGCCATTTACAAGGACGTTGCTTCCGCCATTGACAAGCTCTTGAGAGGAACTCAGCCGGAGCCGGAGATAAGGGTGAGGACGCCGGAGGGGAAGATCGAGATCCAGGAAGCGCCCAAGGAAATGCCTGAGTTCACTTTTGCCGACGAAGAACAGGCGGAAATAAAAAGAGAAAAGAACCAGCTGAGGATATATCCATTCGGTGTCAACAAAGGGCTTATCGATCGAGCGATCAAGGCGATGCAGATACCTTCGGTGGTCGTTGACAGCATGGACGACGCCGACATACTTCTTACCGTAAAATCAAAAGCGAGGCCCGGCACAAAGATAATGCTTGCCGCCGAGGAGAGAAGACTGCCGGTGCACGTCATCAAGAAGAATGTATCGAACCAGATCAACAAGTTCCTGAAATATTTCTTCAAGGTTGGCGGTGCGGATGAGACCGAAGAGATAGCCATGAGGGAAGCGGAAGAGGGGATCCGCCAGGTCATCAACTCCAAAAGGTCCACCGACCTCAGCCCGCAGAATTCCTACATCAGGAGGCTCCAGCACCAGTTGATAGAGCAGCACAGGCTGAGGAGCGAAAGCGTGGGCGAGGAACCGAGGAGAAGGCTTAGGATCTACCCTTCGTGATAGAACCTTTCTTATTAGGAGCTGGCTTTGAGTGGACATCCAAAAAGAAATACACACTTGGATAATCTATCATTAGTCTCCATGCCGCAATGTTCCTTTGTTGAGAAATGTCTGCTATTGAAGTTTTCCTGAGCAGTTCATCAGGATCAATCGATGCTTCCTTGAAATGATCTCTTGCCAGTTTATCCAGCAATTGTCTGTAATATGGTTGTTCCGGGTGGATCTTTGCCGCTTTGACAAGATACGATTCAGCGTTCGATGCCATTGTTTCTTTCTTCTCCGTTTCAAGTTTCGGAGTTGTGTAGATATCCGCCATTGAATTAAGAAACAAACAATAATGATAGTATGCGAAGAAGCTCTGAGAGGTTTCCAGGGCAGCTGTTGCAGGGTCGCATTCCGAAAGAATGGGAATGCGGGTGAGGGGCGCATGCTTGCTCAGGTCAGGCGAGTTATATTCGTTGAAAGTGAAACCGTAATATATTTTCCCCACCTTTACCCAGTTAACCGCATCCGGAAAATAAAAACCTTTCGTGTCAGCCGATTGTGATATGTTCATTGCTCCGGAGATGACGCCTGCTTCAATTCCCACGCTCCTTGCAGCCGTGATGAACATGCAGCTTATGTACAACATGCGGCATCTATCATTAAGAGAATCTTTTTGACGGCTTGAGGAAGCGTCATAAAGGGCGGGCACGAGCGCGCTGATGATAGCCTTAACCCTGTCATTTTCGTCGGATATTCCTTCTACGGCTTTCCGCGCCAGGTCGCGAAGCCCGTTATTGTCGTCCTCGAACGGGTAGCTCAGGCCGAACTTTTTCATCGCCGCTGGAAAGTCTGTCATACCTGAAAGTTCTTTGTTATATTCACCCCATGCTGTCCGCTCCTTATCCTTTAGTATCGGGCTATCCATCTTCAGATCAAGAGACACTTGCGGGGCATTCTTTTGACGCTCTTTAAGGATCGTTTCTGCTTTTTTCATCGCGAGAGCGACCATCGTATGTTCGTCGATGAGTTTTTTTAGTAACAGCCCGTTGCCGTCCTCGTATGTGAGCCGTCCGTTCATTAAGGCTTCAGCGAGAAGGACTATGTTGCTTTCATCAAGCAGTGTCTTGACGAAGTTCTGCATGGTGTTTATGTCGTCATCGCAGGGAAATATGTCAGCGGCGTTCAGGAACGAGCTTTCCGCTGAAAACATATCGCCCATCTTGAACAGTTGCGAGGCCAAAATGCGTTCTGATTCCGCGAATATCTGTGCGGCTGGCGCCGGCTCTCCCACAAGCTTATTACCCTGAACATGCGGTAAATGCGTCCGGAGCAGTTTATATTTATTGATAAGAGTGTAATCGACATGAAAGGTGGTTGATCTTTTGAATTCTTTGTATTCATTTCTGGGGATGATCGGATCGAACATGAACTTGTCACCGTGCAGCTCTACCCAGCAGTTCGCTTTGTCGCCGCTGAATACCATCCCGGCTTTAAAACCGGCTGCCCGCGCCATAACGATGAACGCTGAACACAAATAGAAACTGTCTTCAAGTATATCTTCCGTCATCGATTCCATTATCTTGCTCTCGGGAAGGTCCAGCATCAAACCACAAACTATCACGTCAAGTTTATCTTCTAGAGATTTATCTGTTTGTGATTCCATGTTTTTTACATAATTATTGGCCCAATTCTTCAGCTTGTTCTCGGGGTCGATCGTGATGAGCGGATTCTCGAATCCGTGTTCCTCAAGTGCTTTGGTTACCTTCGGCATTGATGGGTAATAGTCCCAGTAATGTTCCCATGCCGAGATCTCGATCTTGCGTCGTTCTTCATATTCCTTTTTCTCATAGCCGATGAGCCTATAGCCCATCTTGTGTTTAAAGCCTTCTTCCTGCATCATCAGCTCCATCAATAAACTAGTTAGCGAAAACTTCTTGACGGCTGCCGAGCCTCCATTGCCAGCTTCTATGAACGTGACAGGAATATTGATGTTCGCGCCTTCGGGAGTTGCGGCGGCAAAGGACATTTGAGGGAGAAGCGCGAAATGCTTTTTTTCTTTGGCCAATATGCGATAAGATCCGCCGGCTTTGACTATCATCAATCCCGTTTTAGACAAGAGCTTATTCATCTGCGATATATTGAAAGAAGTCATCAGGCCGGATAATGATCGGCTGTCCTTTTGATAGAGTTCTTCAAGCCTCGTCAGGAGAAATCCTTTCTGGAGCGGCGCCGAAGCAAGGCGCAGGTCAAATCGGCTGTCCAAGACGGTCAGGGCCTTGGCAGGCGAAATATTCGATGTCCAATCATTCCAACCGTTAAGTAAATTAATCCTTATCGACAAAAAGCACCTCAAGACATTATCGCCAAAAGAATTGAATAATTTCATTTATAGAGGCATAAAATTATGTTAAACTCCTTGAGTTTATGCTTACTGACATCGAAATAGCTCAAAAAGCCAAACTGAAGCCGATCGATAAGATCGCTAAAAAAGCCGGATTTCTGGCCTCTGAAATCGAGCTTTACGGTAAAGACAAGGCTAAAATATCCCTTTCTGCGATGAAAAGGCTGTCAAAGCGAAAAAACGGTAAACTGATCCTCATGACCACTATCACTCCGACGCCATGGGGAGAAGGCAAGACGACCACTACCATCGGACTGGCGCAGGCGCTGGCAAAGATCGGAAAAAAGTCGTTCGTTTGCATAAGAGAACCATCACTAGGTCCCGTAATGGGCGTAAAAGGAGGCGCGGCCGGCGGCGGATATTCGCAGGTCCTTCCGATGGACGATATCAATATGCATTTTACCGGCGATATCCACATGGTAACGGCGGCTCACAACCTTCTTTCGGCAATGATCGATAACCATATTTTTCAGGGAAATGAGCTTAAGATCGATCCTGACCGGATAGTCTGGCGGAGATGTATCGACATGAATGACAGGGCATTGAGAAGCATCACATACAGCTATAAGGATGTTACCAGACACGACGGGTTCGATATTACCGCCGCATCGGAAGTGATGGCGATCTTATGTTTATCCAGCGACCTTTCCGACATGAAATCCAGACTTGGCAAAATGATCATTGGTTACACCTTCGACAACATACCTGTTACGGCCGGCGACCTAAAAGCATCGGGTGCGATGGCCTTATTGCTAAAGGAAGCCATTAAACCCAACCTTGTTCAGACCATTGAAGGCGTTCCCGCCTTTGTTCACGGAGGGCCTTTTGCCAACATTGCCCACGGATGCAACAGCATAATATCAACTAAACTCGCTCTAAAGACGTCACAATGCGTTGTGACGGAGGCCGGCTTTGGCGCGGACCTGGGTGCCGAAAAATTCTTCGACATAAAATGCCGCCAAGCGGGATTAAAACCGGATCTCGTCGTTGTTACGCTAACATGCCGGGCGTTAAAACGACAAGCCGGCATCCCAAAAGACCTGCTATCAAAAAAAAGCGTTGCAGCTGCGAAAAACGGGCTTCCAAACCTGGATAGTCATGCAAAAAGTCTCAAATTATTTGGGGTGCCGATTATGGTGACGATTAATTTAAGGCCTGAAGATTCAAAAGAAGAGGTCAATGCGATCCTAGACCACTGCAAAAATATTGGCATCGAGGCGGTCAAATGCGATATATGGGGAAAAGGCGGCAAAGGAGGCATAGAACTGGCCGAAAAGGCGGTCGAAATGATGAAAATGCCGGCGAAATTCGGATTTCTTTATCCTTTGAACATTCCGGTCAGGGAAAAGATCGAAAAGATCGCGACCAAAATATACGGAGCGGATGGCGTTGAATACACGAATGATGCCATCGAACAGCTTGCGGACATCGAAAAAAGCAGCTATTCAAAATTGCCTGTTTGTATGGCCAAGACCCAGTTCTCGTTATCGGACAATCCCCAGTTGCTGGGCGCGCCGAAAGGGTTTAATATTACCGTGAAGAGACTGAAGGTGTCGGCAGGCGCCGGTTTCATAGTCGCTTTCTCTGGTGACATTCTCACAATGCCCGGGCTTCCAAAGCATCCAGCCGCCGAGAACATGGATATTTCCGAGAACGGGAAAATAAAGGGGTTATTCTAGATGATAGACGAGAAAAAAATAGAAAAGGCCGTAAAAATGATCCTTGAAGCCGTCGGGGAAAACCCGAACAGGTCGGGGATAAAAGCCACGCCTGCGAGGGTAGCAAGAATGTACGCGGAGCTTTTCTCCGGCCTCGGTAAGGATCCGCTCAAAGAATTGACCGTCTTCCATGAGGAAGACCACGAAGAAATGATTATTGTGAAGAATATTCCTTTCTACTCAATGTGCGAGCACCATCTTGTCCCGTTCATCGGCAAAGCGCATGTTGTTTACATTCCCACAAAGGGAAGGGTGACCGGACTTTCAAAGCTTGTACGGGTCATAGAATGCTTTGCGAAGCGTCCACAGGTGCAGGAAAGGCTTACCAGCCAGATAGCGGACAGCCTCATGGAAGGATTGAAACCCAGGGGAGTTCTCGTTGTTATCGAGGCGGAACACCTTTGCATGTCAATGAGAGGCGTGAAGAAACCCGGATCGGTCACCATTACGTCAGCGGTGAGAGGGATTTTCCGGAAGAACTCCACAACGAAAGCGGAAGCAATAGCTCTTATAAAATCCTGAACATGACCGAGTTTAAAACCCTGAAATTATCAGACGAAAAATATCCCGAACTTCTCAAAAAGATCTACGATCCTCCCGAAGAGCTGTACGTTAAAGGCGATGTGAATTCGCTCAACACGCGCTGCATCGCTATAGTCGGGACAAGAAAACCCACTCAATACGGTCTCAGCATCGCGAAAAAACTGGGTGAAGACCTTGCACGGTCCGGATTCACCATCGTATCGGGTCTTGCCGAGGGCATCGACACGCAGGCGCATAGAGGAGCTCTTGATGCCGGAGGAAGAACGATCGCGGTTTTCGGCTGCGGCATAGATCAGATATTTCCCGCGGGAAACAGGGCGCTGGCAGGGGAGATAGAAAATAACGGGGCGCTTGTCTCCGAATACGGTCCGGGAATCGAAGGAGCGAAATGGACGTTCCCCAGGCGCAACAGGATAATATCCGGATTGTCGGTCGGGGTCATCGTGGTGGAAGGCGGATATGAGAGCGGCGCGATGATAACCGGTAAGCTTGCCATCGACGAGGGCAGGGAAGTGTTCGCGGTGCCGGGCAACGTTGAGCTTGAACAGTCAAAAGGGCCGCACTGGCTGATAAAGCAGGGAGCGAAGCTCATCGAAAGCGCCGACGACGTCCTGGAAGAATTCAACATGCAAAAGACCGGGACCGTGAAAGAGATAGATCCTTCCCAGCTTTCAATCGAGGAAGCTTCAATGATCAAGTTCTTGAGCAGAGAGCCGCTTCACATCGACGAGATCACCACAAAGAGCGGAATGGATATATCAAAAGCTCTGGGGATATTATCGGTTCTCGAGATAAAGGACATGATAAAACAGCTGCCGGGGAAATATTTTGTTATTTGTTGAGCGCTTTTTTCAGCTTTTCCGTGGCGGTCTTCGCGATCCTGGAAACCTGCGACTCCGAGAGCTTTATATCTTTTCCTATCTCCTTGAACGTCTTGTCCTGATTGTAATATCCTTTGATGACCTTTTGCTCGGAATCGTTCAGCGATTTCATTGCGCTCTCCACGGTGATGGACGCGTCGGATTCCTCCTGAACGATGGATTCTCTGTTGAATGCCATGTAGATGTTGGCCGCTGACGTGATGAATTCATACATCCCGGTAACGGGATCCGAGCCTCTTTTCCTGAGATAATCCTGCATAGCTCCTTTGAGGCGAAGACTCACATAAGGCCAGAGCGCTCCCTTGCGTGGGTCCCATGTCTTGAGAGTATCGACGAATGCTATTTTTGCTTCCGACAACAGGTCTTCTGCTTCCGCTTTTGCCACGTGCCTGGGGAGACCGCCGATGTACCACCTGACGGTCTTGGTTATCTGATCCTTGTATTTGTCGAAGACCTCATCAGAATATTTGAGGAAGTGCTCCCTCATCAAGCTGATTATCCTGTCTTCGATCTCCGATTTAGAAGGCAAATCTAGACCTCTCCTTTGAACGATTTCGCGACCGCTTTCACAAGTTCTTCTTCGCGGTCTTCCTTAAGCTCCCCGTTGAAAGCCTTGGCCCATCTCCGCGTGAATTCATAGAAACGCTTTAGAACTGGAGGTATCCAGCTTGGAGCGGGACCCGCGGCTCTGCCTATCTGAGCCTCTCTTGAGATGCTTACTCTGTCGATCCTGTTCTCGCTCATTTCTTGGCCTCCCCGGAAGGTCTCCTCAGTTTTGACGTTTCCATTTTTTTATCAATATAAGTGCTCGCAATGGACAGCGCCTGCCTTCGCAGTTCCGGGTTCGTAACTACCACATCCGCGAGCTTCGATACCATTTTAGCAAAACCCGGGCTCAGCGTAAATGTTGCGCCGTACTCAACCTCCAGAGCGGATCGGACGATCTTCTCCACGAGGTCTTTCGCGCTGCTTCCCGCCTCGATATGCTCGAGCATCCTTGAGTGGAATATTTCCAGTTTATCAGCCATTATCATTCATCTCCGTGCTATTCTATCGCACATTACGGTCAAATATTTCATTTATTCCAGCGAAATCATCCCTATGGACTGCACCTTTACCTGCGGGACTATTTCATTGTAAGAAAGGACGGCCACGTCCGGGAAGCTTCTCTCAATGAACCTCTTGAAATGCGGACGCAGTCTTGGCGAGCACAATATTACCGGAAGAAGTTTCATCCTCTTGAAGTTCGCCATCTGGGAAGATATCTGGACAAGTACTCTCTCGCCGACGTTCGGGTCCAGCGCCAGGAACGATCCGTATTCAGATTGATGAATAGCTCCTATCATAACTTCTTCCAGGCTTGGATCGATGGTCACAACGGTTATGACGCCTTCCTTGTCCGTATAGGTCTCGCATATCTGCCGCGCCAGAGACTGACGGACATACTCAGCCAGGATGTTGATATCGCGCGAAAGATGCGCGTAATCTGCGAGGCGCTCTAGTATCGTAGATAGGTCGCGGATCGAAACGCGCTCCCTCACCAGCAGCTGGAGCACTTTGTGCACCTGGCCCAGAGAAAGCATATCCGGTATCAATTCTCTTACTATCGCGGCGTTCGTGTTCTTCACAAGCTCAATGAGGGACTGGACGTTCTGCCTTGTCATTATCTCGTCGGCATAACGTTTTATAACTTCGGTAAAATGTTTTGCCATATATTCAACGGTTTCTTCCGATTCGATGTTCTGTCTCTGAAGCTCTCCCGCCATGTCCTCCGGAACCCAGACCACTGGTTCGTTCGAAAGAGCGTCCTTAAGTTCGATGCCCGTGATGTTCTTTTCCTGTAGCTGAGCGGCGGTCATGTGTATGCATCTGTGGCCGACCAGCGCATCGCCCACCGCGACCCTGGAGCCGCGTATCTCTATCACGTATTGGTTCGGCGGAAGAGAAAGATCGTCCATAACTCTCACACCCGGGATGACAAATCCAAGCTCCTGTCCGATCCTATACCTGATAAGCGTTATCTTTTCCAGCAGAGCGCCTTTCTGCGCGGGATCTATGAGCGGGATGAGGTTCCTGCCGGCTTTCAGGCTCAGAGGATCGAGGTCCCAGAGTTCCCAGAATGCTTTCCGGCCTTTTCAGCAATTCTTTTGCGGATATCTCTTCCGTGACGTTCTTTACCTCGCGGTTTCTTTTTTCTCCTTCGTCCGCAGGAGGACCACCGTAAGCCCGGCGCTCAAACGCGGACAGGAAAAGGAACGGAACAGTAGGCAGGCCGGGTATGACCGCGAAGAAACCCAGGATGACGGACACGAACGCGAACGCTTTCGGCTGGGCGAACATCTGTGCAGCGACATCGGTGCCGAGGCTCATCTCCGAAGCCGATTTTGTTATTACGAGACCCGTTCCTATCGATATCAAAAGCGCCGGGATCTGAGTTACTAGACCGTCCCCGATGGTCAGCAGAGCGTATGTGGAAAGAGCCTCCATTATGCCGATGCCTCTCTGCAGCCAGCCTATCAAAATGCCCCCAAGGATATTCACCATGACTATAATGATTCCTGCGATGGCGTCTCCTCTTACGAACTTGTTGGCGCCGTCCATTGATCCGAAGAACGTGGCTTCCTGTTCTATTTTTCTTCTTCGCGCTCTAGCTTCGTTCGCGTCGATGAGACCGGCATTGAGGTCCGCGTCTATGCTCATCTGTTTTCCCGGCATGGCGTCCAAAGTGAACCTTGCGGCGACCTCGGCGACACGTTCGGAGCCTTTCGTGATGACCACGAACTGGACGATCGTTATTATCACGAAAATAATGGCGCCGACGATATAATTGCCCCTGACCACGAAATTACCGAATGACGTAATGACCTCTCCCGCGTTAGCCCTGCAGAAGTATCAGCCTTGATGCCGCGATATTGAGAGAGAGCCTGTAAAGGGTCACTATCAAAAGAATGGAAGGGAATGCCGCGAACTCCAGCGGTTCCTTCAGGTACATGGCGACAAGAAGTATGGTCAATGCGAACGCTATATTCGTCGTGATCAGCAGGTCCAGCACGAAGGTGGGGAGCGGAACGATCATCAATGCGATGATGCTTATCAATAGTACCGCGACGAAAATGTCCGCTAAGGAAAAGAGGTTCCTTAAGCTTTTGAAGATCGATAATTCACAGGGAAAGACATTTATAGTAATTTTATCAGGGATTGGCTGTTATTCAAGTTTTTCTTTCGCCCACGAGCGGCCCCAGGTAGGATTTCAGTTTTTCAGCTCGTTGCTTCTTCATCTTGTAGACGTACGCGAGCACTTCCGCGACCGCCTGATAAAGTTCGCCGGGGATCTGTTTCCCGATGTCCGTGGTCCTGTAAATCGGACCTGGCGAGAGGTTCGTTCTCGACTATCGGGATGTAAGAACTCGTCCGCGATCCGCTTTATTTCTTCGGCGGCTTTCCTTTCCCCTTTTGCCAGGACCGTGGGGGCCTTCATTTTCGGCGCCTCATATTTAAGCGCGACCGCTATGTGAGTGGGGTTCGTCACGACGACGTCGGCCTTGGGAACAGCGGCCATCATCCTCTGATAAGCCACCTGCCTCTGCAGCTCCCTCATGCGCTGTTTTATCATGGGGTCTCCCTCGAGACGCTTGTATTCTTCCTTGATCTCTTGTTTCGTCATCTTGAGGCCCCTGGTATATTCCCATCGTTTATACATGTAATCCAGTATCGCTATCGCGACGTAGAAAATGCCCGACCCTGACCGCGACATTGTACGCAATGGATCCTCCCAGGACTACGGCGTCCCAGGGCTGGCTGTTGATGAGCACGGCGATGAAAGGGAGATCGTTCCTTGATGGCCAGCCAGGTTATCCAGAAAACTATCACGATCTTCAAGATGGACTTAACAAGCTCCACGAATCCCTGCAGGGAGAACATTTTTTTGAAACCCTCAGCAGGGGAAAGCCTCTCAATCTTGGGTGAAAGAGGATCGAAAGAAAAAAGAAGACCGGTCTGGAGCGCTTCGGCCGCGAAAGCGACGACCAGCGTCAGAGCAAAAAGCGGCATGACCGCGAGCGCAAGTCCCCGAAGCCCCAAGAGAAGCACGTAGCCTGCGAAAGAGAGAGAAAAATCGTTTGAGTTCGGGTATCTGCGAGAAGATGGATTGCGCCATGGTCGTAAGGTTCAGCCATGTGCTGACGCCCATATACTTGAAAAGCATGTAAGAAAATATCAGAAGAAGGGCGGTGGTTATCTCCTTGCTTTTCGCGACCTGGCCTTTTTCCCTGGCTTCGCGCAGTCTATGAGGTGTAGGTTCCTCCGATTTTTCCCCGGCATCCTCGCCCATTTGCTACCTCCCCGACATGATCAATATGCTCTTTGTCAGCTCTACGCTCGTCTGGCCTATCAGAACTATCAGGTGACTTATGAGCAGCGGCGATATGAGCATGATACCGAACAATCCAAGACTGGGCTTTACCTGGAACCCCAGCATGAAGACGTTCACCTGGGGCGCGACCCTGGAGACTATCCCGAACGAGAAATCGCATAAGGAATATCAAAAGAAGTATCGGCGCGCACAGCTGTATCGTCGATATCCAGAAGAACGTCATAAGGCTCATTATTTCTATAACAAGGTTCGGCCTGGAAAAGTCGACGAAGCTTACGATGGGGATCGCCACGAAGCTCTGATGCAGGGCGGACAGAACCATATGATGCCCGTCCACAAGAAGAAAAACGACAAGCGCGATGAAATAAAGGAATGTTCCCGTTATGGACGTCATCTGGCCCGTAGTGGGAGAGAGGACATTCGCTACCGAAAGTCCCATCTGAAGGTCAAGAACGTCGCCGGCCGCCTGAGCGCACTGGAGCACCAGCGACGATACGAATCCGAGGATAAATCCGATGATAATCTCGGAGACAATGGCCAGCATGAAAGCGAAAAGGGAATCGGGAAGCGCTCTTACGGGTACGACGAACCACAGGATGGTCGTCAGCCATATCGCGAAAGCGACCTTGAGCGGTGAAGGGATGGACTTGGCGCTGAATATCGGGGCTTCTATGAACAGCCCCATTATCCTGGCGAATATCAGGAGGAATACCTCTATTTGCGGGATCGAAATGAACATTTTATCTTACCATCGCCGGAATATTGGACCAGAGAGTGGTCGTGAAGTCTATGAGCAGAGAAGCCATCCAGGGCGCGGTCACGGCGACTATCCCCAGAACGGCCACCACCTTGGGCACGAAGGTCAGCGTTTGTTCCTGTATCTGCGTCACCGCCTGGAAAAGACTGATGATGAAACCCACGATGAGCCCTATACCCACGGCCGGCATTGAAATGAGTATCGTCAATATCACGCCGTTATATATAATTTGTACCGCGAAATCTGTGGTCATCTGAAGCTCATCAACAATCCTTTCGAAATAAGATTCCAGCCGTCGGACAGGACGAACAACAATATCTTGAACGGCAGGGACACCATGACAGGCGATAACATGAACATTCCCAGAGAGAGAAGTATGTTGGCCACGACGAGATCGATTATCACGAACGGAATGAAGAGCAGGAATCCTATCTGAAAAGCGGTCTTGAGCTCCGATATCATGAACGCCGGGATCACCACATATAGCGGGACGTCGTCAATGGTCTTTGGCGGAGCGATCTTCGCGAACTGGACGAAAAGCGCGAGGTCTTTTTCACGCGTCTGTCGCAGCATGAACCTCTGGAAAGGCTTTATGCCTACATCGAACGCTTTCATCTGGGTCATCTTGCCTGCGTTGTAAGGGATGATAGCCGTTTTGTTCACCTCTTCGAACGTCGGCGCCATTGTGTAGATCGTCATGAAAATAGCCAGTCCTATCAGCACCGAGTTCGGCGGTACCTGCGCCGTGCCGATAGCGGACCGTATCATCGAGAGAACGATGATGATCCTGAGAAAAGAGGTGACGGACATCAGAAGGAACGGAAGAAGGGATATGAGCCCGAGCGCCATGGTTATCTGAACGCTGTTGCTGAACGCGGGCGAGTTCATTATGGTCGCAACGTCAAGCCCGGCCCTTTTCGGAGCGGCGTAAGCGACGGTTGATATCAAGAGGATCACGAGTGCAGATAATTAATGGAACGGATATTTTTTTGAACATTACGATTGCTCCGCGCCGTTCTCCAGTTTATCGATCAGCGTTACGCCTTTTGCGCTGACCACTATGAGATATGATTTTCCCTGCGCCGATATGATGTATGCGGAGACCTGCGGCTCCAGTCCGATCCTGTCCTTTATCTCTATCATCCTTCCCGTTGAAGGGAGCTGTATCTTCGGGAGGATATATCTGGCGGAAAAATAAATGAGCCCTATGACGACGGCCAGCGAGATAATCAGCTGAAAAATATAACCGACCGTGACAAGAGGAGAGCCGCTTACCGGCATTGCCTCTGCGGAGGAAGCGATCATCGGGGATATAAGGATCTCAAGCATAAATCCAGGTCTTTCTATTTATTAATGAGCAAGTTCGTTATGCGAGTCCGTAATAATCGTCAATCGCAATGACCTCGCCCTGGGCCACGAGCTGTCCGCTTACCTTAAGGTCCAGAGGCTCGCCCGCCAGCCTGTCCAGTTCGATGATGGAACCTTCCCTAAGATCAAGGAGGTCTTTCAAGCGTCATGTGCGTCCTTCCAAGCTCCACGGTAACTTCTATCGGGATGTCGCCCAGCGTCCTCTCCTGGAATTTCCCGCCTTTTTCTAGCTCCGCAATTCAGGGAACTGGATTTTTTTCAGGTCCATTTATTGCCCTCCCGGCCCCGGATTGTTGTTCTCTTCCTCGAACATATTTTCTAGCGGCTCATTATACGCTTCTTTCCCTTCCTCTTCCAGAGGCAAATCAAAATCCTCATCTTTTTCCGCGTTCTGCTGTTCAGGGGTCTGCTGTTCAGGCGCTGCGCTTCCCTCGGCCAAAGGTATTTCCTCGGTTATTTCCTTTTCAGCGGTCATGACGGCGGAGCTTTTTATTTTTTTTGCTTTTCCGCTGAGCAGCCTCACTGCCAGTTTGCCGCTCTTGACGCCGGGCTGTGCTTTTGCCTCTGCGAGATAGCCGAAGATGAGCCTTACGGGTTCATTGACAGGCTGGTCAAGAGATATGACGTCATCTTCTTCCAGCGACATTACTTCCTCTGTAGTGATGAAAGTGGAGCCTGCCTGGGCTATTATAGGCACTCGTATCGCGTTAAGCAGAGCATCTGAAAGGACGGAGAGATTTAACGGCGCATTTTCGTTTTTATCCGAAAACGCGTCCATCAGCTTCTTGATGAGGCTGTTCTGGAACACGAACGTATAAGTGGCGGGCAGAGCGTTCGCAACTGAAAGCTGTGTTGTAATGACGGTAACTATCTCGTTAAGGTTGAGATGCGTTTCTCTCTGGATGTTCGGATAGCTGACTATCTCGAACGACGGCGCTTCAAATATGTTGTGCCAGCATTTCGCGTATTTTTCCATGATCGTCGAGAATATCGAATTGATGAGCGATTCTTCGAGTTCCGTCAGTTCCTTTACTTTCGTGTCCGCCGTCTGAAAACCCAGCGAAAAGTTTATGGCTATGTTCGCCATCTGATAGTCCACAAGGAACATAGCTTCTCCAGCCTCGCCCAGGGTCAGCTTGTTGTAAATGATGCCTCCGGAGACCCGCTTCAGGAAATCCAGATAGGTTATTTGTTCCAGCGTGACGCTGATGACATCGGTGCTTGCTTTGAGCGACTCTTTCAGGTGGCGGGCGAACTCGATGGCAAAGAAATGATGGATGATCAGTATGCTTTCAAGGCTTTCTCTTGAAACGCGCTGAGAACCGTATGCGAGCGCCTTGATTTTTTTTGCCGGACTTTTTGGCGGTTTGTAAGTGGTCCAGTCGCCGAACGACGGCGGAAGTTTGATCTCTTTCTTATAAAGGATGCCTGCGTCCAGTTTATCGGCCAAAAGAATTCCTTTCTATCATGATATCTTGCTTATGAACTGGCTTATCTCGTCGCTGATCATCTTCGCTATGGTCAGATTGCCGCTCATCGCTCTCTGCGCTTCCATGGAGTCAAGGATCTCGCCTGTGTAGAAAACGTTCGACTGCTCAAAACTTCTCGCGCTCACCGTTCCGTAGTCTGCGCCCGGGACTTCATTATCAAGAGGCACACCGGAAGCGCCTGTTTCCACGAAAGTGGTGCCGGGTCCCTGTTCGAGCCCGGAGTTGTTGGTGAATGTGGTCAACCCGATGGTATAACCGGTGTCCGCGGTCTGGAAATGGGATGTTGGATCAGTGCTGCTCCAGTTGTCGTCATTGTACTGCACCAGCTGGCCCTGATCAGACCACGTGAGGAAACCCGTTTGATAAGAATTGAGCCCGGTGATGGGGGTGAGGTTGCCGCCCTTGAAGCCGTAAACCTGCATGCCGGTATCGGTAACGAGGTTCCCGTCGTTATCCACGTGGAATTTGCCGGCCCTTGTATAGAGCATCGTGTTGCCGCCGTCCGGAGAAACGATAAAAAGCCCGGTCCCGTTTATCGCCAGGTCAAGATGATCCCCGGCGGCTATCGAACCTTGAGTGAAATCGATGGAAGTATCGCTAACGCCAACGGTGGACCCGAGCTGCAAGGGGTTCTTGCCGCCCGACTTGTCGCTTGCCGCCGTGCCGCTGTTTATCAACTGTTCAAAAAGGCTTTGGAACGAGACCTTCATCGCTTTGTATCCGGGCACGGACATGTTCGCTATGTTCGATGAGTTGATCCTGAGCTGGGTATTGTAAGTATCTATCGCGTTCTTTGCTTTGGTCAGAAGATCCAACATATTAAGCCATCTCCTTTTTTAACTTTGTATCGAAACTATATTGCTGGTCGGCACCAAAATACCGTTCACGCTCAGCACGATCTGTCCGTTCAACAACTGAACGCTGGCGACCTTGCTCGTTATCCGCTTCTGGCTTTGAGGGTCTACCACTGTGACGGTCTTTCCGATGAGCTGGCTGAATACGCTCAATTCAAACTGCGGAGTTACGTTGGATGTAGTGGGGGAACTTGCCGCAAAAACGTCCGAGCCCGCAAGAGAACTGCTGGTGGGAATGTTGCTTGGAACGAGTCCGGAGGCTCCCAGCTCGTCGAAACCGGTGGAACTGCTGTCATTGCCGAAAAGGATGGAGTTCACGTCATTTTCCGACATCTGGCTCATGAGAAGATTCACGAACTTCGGGTCAAGGTTGCCGCTGACAAGAAGGGAGGTGATCTGGTTGTTGTTCAGGGAGGCGAGCTGCGCAGCGTCAACGTTCGAGCTGTTGTTTATCGGTGAGACGGATGAACTTGCCATATTTTCCTCCTTTAAATATTATACAATAAGTCCGCTAAATTTTCGCCCTTATTATTCTTTTTTCCATCGCCAAGCTGGATATTCAGCTCTTTTACGTTAAGATGCGCCAGTTCGAACGACCGCTCAAGCTCTTTCATGTTCTCCTGAAGCGCCGACTTCGCCGCCTGGTCCGCGAAAATGTTTATCGTCAGCACGCCTTTGCTGCTGGACACGCTCATGAGTACGGTCCCGAGGTTCTCCGGTTTCAGCTCTATGGTCAATTCCATTTTTCCGTTATCCTGCAGGAATTTGATCTTGTCCTTTATCTGGGAAACAAGGTCGTCGATATCCATTCCCGCCATGCTGAGCGAACTTGTTTTTGCTGAAGTCAATTGAATTCATGAAATCTCCCGACACGTCCATTTCGCCGCCGAATATTTTATTGATCGCTTCAGCTTCCATCTTTATCTGAGCGGACTGAATGGGGTCGACCCTCTTCGTTTCGTT
This sequence comes from uncultured bacterium, assembly GCA_963727815.1. Taxonomy (GTDB): domain Bacteria; phylum Margulisbacteria; class WOR-1; order CAVSGV01; family CAVSGV01; genus CAVSGV01. Next base: position 365,198 of record CAVSGV010000003.1, on the reverse strand, counting down.
CGATGTCTTTAAAGGGTCCTTCGTCTTTTCTTCAGTATTTTTCATCGGCGTTACGGAGTGCGCCGTCTCGGTTTGATTTGATACGTCGCGGCTCAGAGAGGGCAGGGAGCTAACCTTATTGGCGGATCGATCCGTCTTGCTATCAAAGTTCAGAGGAACGTCCGTCATCGGCTGGGGATTCACGGGAGCCATCGCTGGTAAAAGAGCTTTCAGTTTTTCTTCTTCGAGCAGTTGGGAAAAATCATCGCTTACCTGCTGAACCGTGTTCAGTTCAGTTTCATTTGCGGCGCGCGTATCGCCAGATATGGCCGGCACCTCAGACAATTTTTTATCCCCCCGTCTGTCTTAATCGAGTCGGGGCCCATATAACTTGCACCTGAACTTCGCTTGATGCGAGCGTTAATGCCGCGGGGGAGACTTCGAACTCCCAAGGATTTCTCCATACGCCCCTCAAACGTACGTGTCTACCAGTTCCACCACCGCGGCGCTTGGTGGTCATTATTCTATATTTTATGCGTCAAAGTGTCAAATGTTCTATTTGATTACTTTGCGCTGTTCCTCGCGGCTGAAGAAAACTGCGGCTGCGATTATCAGCGATCCCCCGACGATAAGCGAATACGTAAGCGGTTCATGCAATATCGGAATGCCTAAAAGAGCGGCCATCACTATTGCGCTCATCGATATGACGCTTCCCAGTGCCGCGGAACAGTGTTTGTAAGCGTATGTCATGGAAAGCTGTCCCAATGTGCCAAAAACTCCAAGAGTGATAAGGAGGATGTCCTCATGCATGGTCGGGACGACCGTGTTCCCTTTTAGCAAAAAAAAGGAGAAGATAAGCCCGGCCAAAGAGAACGACATTGTTATCATTAATGAGTTGTCGGTTTTTCTCAGGTCCCGTATTGCCACGATCGCCAGGCCGCTTACGAATCCCGCGGCAAGCGCCAGCATATCGCCGATATTGATAGATGAAAAATCAAAATGGAAAACAATGAGCAAGCCGATAAAAGCCATAATAAGGAACATCACTTTTTCTTTCGTCATTTTTTCATTGAGGTACATTACCGCGAATATCGCGGCAAAAATAGTTTGGGTGTAGTCCAGCAGCATCGCGTTGGCGACCTTTGTAAGCGTGAGCGCGTAAATGAACAGGACAAGCGAAATGCCGCCGACTATCCCACGGAATATCAGCTTGTCCATCCGGTTTATTTTTACGGATCTTTTGTCGAAGAGCAGGATCGCAAGAAGGATCATGGTGCATATTGCAGAGCGGAAAAAGGTGATCTCCGCGGCGGAAATGGTTTTGCCCGCTATATTTACCAGCACCGCCATAAAGCTGAAGAAGACCGCCGAAATGAACATTGCAAGCGGGCCATTCATCTAATAAGCCCTTTGACGATTTCTTCCATATGCATACCGCGCGAACCTTTGACAAGAACCGTATCAGCCGGCTTAACGATCGACCGTAATTTTTTCAATACCTTGCCGGTGGAGGAGAAATGATGAGCACCCCGCGCCAGTTTCATCATTTTTCCGACGGTGATCAACACGTCGATGCCCAGCTCTTTCGCGAGAGCGCCGATCTTTTCATGGCTTGCCTTTGATGCTTTGCCCAGCTCGAACATGTCGCCCAGAACGGCGATTCTCCTTCCCGGATAATTCTCAAGCATTTCAAGAGCGGCGGACATGGAATCCGGATTTGCGTTGTAGGTGTCATCGATCACCGTAATGTGTTTCGCGTGAATGATATTAGTTCTTTTGCCGGAAAGTCGGAAACTCTCAAGTCCATTTTTTATTTTTGCCTGGTCGATCTTCAGGGCGATGGCGGCGGCAGCGGCGGCGAGAGCGTCATATATATTATGTTTTCCCGGAAGAGGAAGCTCGATCTTCACGTCCATGCCGCGAGAGACCAAATTAAATATCGATCTTTCAGACTGGAATTCGATGTTTGATGCTCTGACGTCGGCATCATCTCCCAGCCCGAAAGATATCACTTTTCCTTTTGAGCGAGATTTCAGAAAACGAAAATATTCATCATCTGACGGTAATACCGCAATATCATTTCTTTTCTGGAATTTCAATATTTCGCTCTTAGCTTTTGCGATGTTTTGCCGCGACTTAAGATATTCTAGATGCGATGACCCGATGTTCGTGATGACCGCGACTTTCGGCTCAACGATCCAGGCAAGCTCCCCGATCTCGCCGACGCCCTGCATCGCCATTTCGATGACCGCGAATCGATGACCTTTCCTTAATTGAAAAAGCGTTTTTGGAACGCCTATCTCATTGTTGAAATTCTCCTCTGTCTTCAAAGTTTTTCCGGCTTTTGAGAGTATCGATGCGAGCATATCCTTTGTGGTGGTCTTGCCGGAACTTCCAGTGACGCCGATGAAAGGTATGTTGAACTTTTTCCTGTGGGCCTTTGCAATCTGATGCAGCGTTTTCAATGTGTTCTTGACCTTTATCACCGGCTTGTCGGTCTTAAGCTTGAGTTTCCTGGATATGATCGCGGCTGCCGCGCCTTTCTCAAGAGCTGCTTGAACGAACCTGTTGCCGTCGAAGTTCTTCCCCTTGATGGCGATAAAAAGCTCTCCCCGGCGGATGGTCCTGGTGTCGGTGGATATCCCGGAATATTTAAGATCATCAAGATTTGGCATTGCGGCCATTATAGCGGAATTACTGAAAAAACTGAAATTTTATCTGGTTTCTGACGATAAATAGATGTGAGGGGAATGTCCAACGATATCCTGGCGCATAAAGGAGTGAAATAGTGCGGGCATGAGTGATTTTAATTATAGCGTTCAAATAGGGCCGAAACCTTTCGAATATATAAAAAGTGAAAGCGTTAATGGCGTTACCGGACATTTTGCCGACGGGGTCGCTTCTTTTTCGCGCGACTTTCTTCCAGTAGATTCAACTTTATGGAGAGCAAAAAACCTTTCCGAATTGTTTTCCGTCTTGTCCGACAGGACACGGGACAGAAGTGAGATACCCCTGGACGAACTTTCGAGCATCGTAAGGGAAGTTTCCGATGCACATGGCCTCAATGTTACAGTGCGGCTCGTATATGTTCAGGTGACCGACGAACTTTTCGAAAAGGATGCCCAACATGCTTATCCGGTGCTGGTGGATAAGGGGTTTGAACCGAACGCGCAGAATTCAATGGTCTTGTTGGTAAACGGCAAAGACCAGATGAAGATATTCCTTGCTAACAAGCCGGATACAGCTGCTCTCGCGCTTCAGGGTAGAGAGGTGCTGAGGGACGGCATGATTGAGCTATTGGGTAAATCACCCGCAGTCATGGGGAAAATAATTTTGGGAAATGCTCTTGTGATATCTTATGACGAAATGTCCATCGAGAACGATTTCCCCACCATCAATTACAAAGAGGAAGCAGTAAAATTGGGCATCACTTTAGAGAAACTTGTGGAGGAAAGGGTGGCAGCGGCGGCCAACGCTTTTGACGCGCTTATCATGAAGCTGTCTTCAGGCGGCGCGGTCAGCGAAAATCTGCAAATGTATGTTGGCATGGTAAAGTCAAAAGTTTTGGATATCATGAGCGGCGACAAGATCTGCGCGAAGGAAGCCTGCTTAAAATTTTTGAAAACAATAGAGAAAAAAAAGGACAGTCCGGATGAAAAACAAAAGACCATCTATTCGGACTTCTATAGTTTCTGTCTCGACGTTTTGAAAAACATGCATACTAAAGCGGTGGAGCTGGGGGATGAGCTGAGTCAGATGGGGCCGGATACGATCCTTGTAACAAACGTCCTGACGCCGGTCAAGGTCGGCGTGCTATTTAACGATAACCTTGTCGGGACGCTCCGCGAACACGGAAGCACGAAAGACCATATCGCGGAACAGTCCAAGGACCTGAAAAAAGCCTGCATGGTGGGTCTACCTGACATCACCGGTAAGATCCGCACTAACGATAAGATCATATGTGACTGCGGAACCGGCAAAATAATTGTGAGACCTTCCGCGGCTGTCTGGGAAAAATATAAAAAGAGGGCGGAGATATACAATAAGATAATGGCGGTACTGGAAGAGGAAAGGGACAAAGATCTTCAGGAAGAGGAAGGGAACAAAGGTCTTACGGTCTATCCGCGTGGCGCAGATTATAAGATCCAGATAGGTGCCAATGTGAGCACCAAGCACGAGGTGGAAATTGCGGTGGAGATGGGATATAACAGTATCAATCTTGTGAGGACAGAGAACTTTTTCAGGTTCAATAAAGATCATTCCCCCCGGCAGGAAGAACCCACGGAAGATGAGCAGATCGAAGAATATTCCGCGATAGTCACGGCCGCTAACGGCCGTGCAACGACGTTAAGAACGCTGGATCCGGACGGTGACAAGCAGATCGGATATCTCGAGATCGACCATGACCAGCTCTCGAACGGCAATAAGGGGCTGGCTCTCTGTCTGGAACCCAATACCCCGTTGAATTTCGCGTTCCGAAGGCAGCTTCGAAGTATTCTTCAAACTAAGGGGAAATTCAAGGCGATGTTCCCTGTCGTTAAATCGAAAGATGAAGTGATCCAGACCCTCAAAATGATAGCATATGAGATCATTCCAGAACTGGTGACGGAAGGCAAATTTGTGAACAGGGAGATCAATTGGGGTTTGATGGTCGAGCATACCGGAATCCTGGATGCCTTAAAAGACATTCAGGACAATAAAGAGATCAAAGAATTGCTGCAGGTATTAGCCGGCGAAGTTCCCGCAAAACCGCTTTTCTTCAGCATAGGGGATAACGACCTCCTGCAGTCCGTGGCCAACGTGAACAGGAAAAGCGATAACGCTTCGGTGCTTCTGGACGTATTGGATCCGAAACTGCTGAAAGCGGAATACGAAAAGATAATCCCGAACATCGAGAACGCCGAAGAGTTGCTTTCCCAGTGCGGCGGACTTGCCAGCGACTGGCATGGGCTGCTCTTCCTTCTCTGGCTCAGGAAGATGAGGATACCTTCTCTGGCTACGGAATTCTTCGACATTGGTATTAGGATCATCAGGTCCGTAAAACTTGCCGACCTGGATGTCATGTTCGCGACCGTCATGAAAATGAGAAAAGCTGCCTCGATACGGAAATTCATCGATGACTTCACGAAGCAAAAGATCAAGTCCGGCGAATGGGCCGGGTTGGAATTGATCAAGCCGCTGCTTTTTCCAGAGGAGGTAACAAATGACAACGCCAATTGAAGGACCGTTCCCTAAAGCGAAATATATGGTTGTAGCTGACATCGATTCGGAGGGGAGAGCCGCTTCTAATTTGCAAGATCTTCCCAGTTATAATGTTGGGGAGTTCGTTTGGGCCATGAGTAAAGCGGGTATAGATGGGGTTTATTGCGATCCAACGGCTAAAGGGATTCTGGATACGGGAACGGCAACGGCCATAGCGAACGAGCTAAATAGCGGGAAGCCGTTAATAGGCGTGTTGGAGAACAACCTTAAAACGACCATGTTGGAAGTTGCCTGCCTAAAAAAAGACAACGGCAAATATTACCTATACATCGTCGGGACAAAAGCCAACATCGATTTCCTTATCCGCAAAGGTTACGCGATAATCAATGCCGTCAATCCTCCCGTTAAAACTTTGAGCTACATTGTCCGCATCGGCGAACGCGATGAGATGAAAGAACTTGAGAGCGGCAAAGGAGCTTTCATAAGTGCGAAAGCTTTTGTTGAGGCTGTAATTAATAATATTCCCAAAGATACAATCAATGAATTAAAAGATGATATTGGAGAGTTGAATAAAACCGTCGAAACCGCTTTTTATGACGAATTCAAAGCAATGGCGGAATCGCTCGGGAATTTCCCCCTGTTGATCGAAATGCTCCGCGAAACGAGACAGGTCGGCGACATCAATGTTGCCAATGGTCAGCTCATAAGAGCCGCACTGCGCGCACACCTTGAATACCCGGAGATCAGAATGGTATTCCCCGTGCTTTCAAGCCGCATGAGTTTCGATCTTACTAAAAGGGAAGTTCAATCGGGAAAGATGAATTTAATAGCACGCCTTGCTGCGGACAGTAACCCGGCCTCTGTCGGGAAGGACCTGGACAGCGTGACTAAAATAGTGACAGACATAGTCAAGATAGGGGTATTGTTAGAAGATCCAAAAATCTCCTTCAGTTATGAAGGATTGAAAGATAACATCGATTTTGCGGTAATCCACGTGCCCGATAAATATAGCATGGACGACGCCTTTAACGTTGCCGCAACTATTACAGATTTGAATAAGGATGCTTTCCTGTGGCTCGGCGCGGCGGCGGCTCAGTTCTTTGACCCGATCCAATTAACGAATTGGAAGATAAGATCGGTCATTGCCCGGCGTGAAACCTTGGATGGTCTCGAAGGGCAAGTACAGCCTGTAGTCTGATCCTTACTTGACCTCTGCCGACTGCAGGAACTGTTTGTTGGACTTGAATTCCTTCAACCTTTCGATCAATTGTTCAGTGGCTTCGGAACCCTCGTAGTTATCCAGCACTTTTCTCAGCAGCCAGACTTTCTTAAGCTCATCCTCGGTAAGCAGAAGTTCTTCGCGCCTTGTTCCCGACATCCTGACATCGATAGCCGGGAATATCCTTCTGTCGGCCAGCTTCCTGTTGAGGTGAAGCTCCATGTTGCCGGTGCCCTTGAACTCCTCATATATTACGTCGTCCATCCTGGAGCCGGTTTCCACCAGCGCGGTCGCTATTATCGTCAAGCTACCGCCGCCTTCGATGTTCCTCGCGGCGCCGAAGAATCTTTTCGGCCTGTGAAGACACGTTGGATCAAGGCCGCCTGAAAGAGTCCTTCCGCTCGGAGGCGTTACCAGGTTATACGCTCTTGCCAGCCTCGTTATTGAATCGAGAAGTATGATGACATCCTTGCCTCCCTCGACCAGCCGCTTCGCCGATTCGATAAGAAGTTCGGATATCCTGATGTGATTCTCTGGCGGTTCATCAAAAGTAGAATAAACTACCTCGCCTTTTATGGAGCGCTGCATGTCGGTGACCTCTTCAGGCCTTTCGTCCACGAGCAGGACCTTTATGATGGCTTCCGGGAAATTCGCGGTTATGCTGTTGGCAATGTTCTTCAGTATCGTTGTCTTTCCCGCTTTCGGCGGCGACACTATCATTCCTCTTTGGCCTTTGCCGATGGGGGAGACCAGGTCGATCAATCTAGACGCGACGGGAGCCTTGTCATATTCAAGCCGGTACATTTCGTTGGGGAATATCGGCGTAAGGTCCTCGTAAGGAATTCTTTCCCTGGCGAGCTCGGGATCAAGACTGTTTATCGCCTCCACCCTCAAAAGGCTGAAATATTTCTCGCCTTCTTTCGGCGGCCTTACCTGTCCGGAAACCAGGTCGCCGTTGGTCATGTCGAAGCGCCTTATCTGCGTCTGCGATACATATATATCCTCCGAACTCGGCAGGTAGCCGCTGGTCCTGAGGAATCCGTAGCCTTCCGGAAGTATCTCAAGAATGCCTTTCGCGAAGATAAGCCCGTTGGCCTGTGTTTTAGCCTCGAGTATCTTGAATATGAGGTCGTGCTTCCTGTACTGCCTGTAGTTGGAAATGCTCAGCTCTTTCGCTATCTCGTACAGATCCGCGGTGTTCTTTGCCTGCAGCTCGGCGATGTCGGTCTTGGGCTCGCCGCTTCTAAACTCTTCTTTTTCTTTCTTTGCGTCTTCTTTTGCCATTATATTTTCCCCCCCTTCATTCATTGGACTTAGATGAAAACTTTTTGCCGGTCATTGTTTTGGGAATTTATTTGTATTAGCGATCTTTATAATTATTAATATGAAGAATATCCGGGAAGCTAATAAAGTATATTTTGTCTCTCAGAGGCCATACTATTTCAGGCCCCGATCTTTGTCAAGCGATATTATTCAAGCCTCGGATCTTTCACTTCTATGTTCCAGGACCCTTTGTCGGTGACAAGCAGGAACTGGATCTTATAAAGCCTCTTGATCTTGCCTTCCAGAGGCACGGTCACCGTGGTGAATTCGTCCGATTTCATGGTGAAGGACGTCTTTGTAATTGACGGCGTATATTCGTCGTCCCTTGCGTCATATATCTGCACGACTGGGAAGCACCACTGGCCCAGGCGTATCAGGTCGCCTTTTATCGCGAACGTGAAATATTTCAGGTTGGAGGTGTCCATGTCTATCTTGTTGAAATACACGCCGGGATCGGAAGTGTCCGTCGCGTATATCTTTATAGTGTTGCCCTTGTATTCATATTCGCAGTTATTGAAACCGCCGGAGTCTTTTGCTGCGTAGAGAACGTTATCCGGAGAAGCCGGCGCTTCAGGAGGGGTTTGTGCGAACCCCAGAGCCAGCATTAAAAGAGGCATAAGAATAAAAAATTTAAGTGTTCGCATTTTTTGGGTCCTCTACCAGATATATCGTCAAATTTTAGCAGAAAATTCACTAATTCTCAATAATAGCGGATTGCGAATGGACGAACATGCTTCGCGATTGATGGGTCAATGCTTAAACAGGTTTTTTAGGCTGTTTGGGCGTATCAAGAACAATGCCATCAGCGTACATCAATGCCGGCTGAATGATATTGAGATTTTCAGCAACATGTTTGATCATTTCTGCATCCGGGGTTTCCTGAGAATTAAGCTGCATGATCAAGTCTTCCGCTTCGGTGAAGAGGTGGCGTAACTCTATGTATTTGCCGCCGTCATCCTTTTTAATCTCTTGGCTGGGGACACCCGCCGTCAATACTCCAAGATGGTAATACACTTTTATCGTCTTCATCTCGGCAAGTGGTTTCTTAAGCGCCGTCTCAACGATCTGTACCGCGATATCATATCTCTTCAAGGCTTCATGAAATTTGCTAGGCGAAGTTGCAGCCGTTTCCATTGTGCTGGCAGCGAAATCTATTGCGTTCGAGGCTTGGTTCAATAGTGATCTGTTGATGGTAATTTGTCCAAGACTGGTGGCGCTTGGAAGTATTTCTATCGGCGAGCTGTTTTCGCCCAAACGCAAAAAATTCTTTTCACCCACCTTAAAAAAATCGGGATCGCCTTCCAGACCGCCCATATCATTCTCCTCCTTTGATTACACGGAACTTACAATACTATATCGTCAATAAAAACCGGAAATTTCACTTTTATTGAATAATACCGATTGATTTTTTCAGAGAAAAATGCTATATTATCGGCATAAATCAAAGGAGAGTGATCCTCATGGTAGGAGAGCCAACCCCAGTTTCCGGCGATTCGAAGAAACAGCCAACATCAAAAAATCAATTGCACATTCAGGAGATGCAGAACATCGGCAGCAACGTGAGAATTCCCAAGGGGATGAAAGTCCCCAGCGAGGTCCGGGATTTCGTGCTCAGCTGGGAGGATATCGCGACGAATCCAAGAGGCGAGAGCCCCCTTAAGAACACCCCGAATTACGAAACGAAGTATGGCGTAAAAGTTACGGTACTGAAAAAAGACGGCGGCAATTGGCAGGTCTCGTTTGCACTTACGAAAATGCACGATGATAGACTGAATACAGAGATCGCCTGGAATATCGCCAGATCGATAGCTAATGGGCATGACGTTCTGCTGGCTGCAAAACCGGTTTTAAAGAACGACAAAGTATTGACGTTGACGGTTACCCCGAAAGAAAAACCGAAAACACAGCTGGGTAATTTACTGGAATAATTTAAGTTCGCCTTCGGCTTGCAGGGGCGCTTTCACGGAAAAATTAACGGTCCTGTCCGTTACGGTGAGCTCGCCTTTAATCGAATATTTGATCATCTCCCTCTTTATGAATTTTACCGCTATATTCGCGGCCTGTCCGGCCATACTGGCGTAAACGATCTGGATCGGGATCGCCACCATCTTTTTTTCCCTGGCGTTGAGATCGAAGCCCTCGATAGTGCCGGAAACCAGTTCAGCGCCGTCAAGCGCGATGTCATAAGTTATCTCTTTCAGGCCCAGAGGTACGGTGTTCGGGTTCTCTACGTTGAAATAGAACTCAATGTCCGATCTTGTCAGGCCGATGCCTTTTATATCATAATGGTCAAAAGTCGCAGTAGGAGGATCTATTGGCGTGCAGGAAGCGGCGAACAGAGCCAATCCCAAAATCAGCAGAACGGAACCTGCGACTAAACGTCGCGGTTCCGATTGGTTAAATAAGCGTAGAGTGCAGATTTCCCCCATTTTTGTTTTAGGGAGCCGAGGCGTTCAGCCTCAGGCTCCTGAATTCCTCGGATATTTTGCTTCGATGACGGCGGTCATTCCGCCCCTGGCGTTGAATTTTCCGGTGACCGTCGCCTGCTTTGGCCCGCAAGCCGCAACAACGTCATCAAGTATCTTGTTAACGATGTTCTCATAGAAAATCCCGAGGTTGCGGTAGCCGATCATGTAATACTTGAGCGATTTCAACTCGATGCAGAACCTGTCGGGGACATATTTGATAGTGATAGTTCCGAAATCAGGCAAACCTGTCTTGGGGCACATCGACGTGTATTCCGGGATGTCGATGGTTATCTCGTAATCCCTGTGCATGTTCGGGATGGTCTCTATCTTCGGAAGCTTGATATCAATTCCCGATTTGGCGTGTTTTTTGGTGTATTTGCTCATGACCCGGTGATTATACCATAACGCCGAATAATTTTATTATGCAAATCAGCGCATATCGTGTAAAATACTTTTCACCATGCGAAATAACAAATGCAAATACCTGAAGGGCAAAAAGATCCTTCCCGCCCCGATAAGAAAAGACAATTCGCTTTCCGAGATAATCGACCACCACATGCTGGCGTATAACGGCGGACGTATTCGCGCCGCGTGCAGGCTCATGAAAGAAAAAATGCTTAAGAGCGATGTAACGGTCGGCATGACGCTGGCCGGCGCCCTGACACCGGCGGGACTTGGATCATCAAGCCTCATCCCGCTCATCAAAGCTGGTTTTGTCGATTGGATAGTCGCGACCGGGGCGAACATGTACCATGACCTTCACTTTGCTTTTAACATGGACCTGAGGCAGGGCTCGCATCTTATGAACGACGCGGACCTGCGCAAGAGCGGCGTTGTGCGCATCTATGACATCGTTCTTGGCAGCGACGTTCTTCTTAAGACGGACGCTCTATTAAGAGAGATGATCTGCGGGAAGGAATTCCAGAAAGAAATGGGGACCAGCGAGTTCTATCATAAGCTGGGCAGACTGGTGTATGAAAGGGAGAAGAGAACGGGATTGAAGGATGTAAGCTTTCTTTCCGCGTGCTATCAATGTGACGTGCCGGTCTTCACATCAAGCCCGGGCGATTCCACCATCGGAATGGACATGGCCAGCATGGAGATGATATCAAGAAAATTCAAGCTTAAGATAAACCCGAGCATCGATGTTAACGAATCAACTGCGATAGTTTATGCTGCGAAAGCAAGAGGCGGCAAGACCGGCGTCATCATTTGCGGAGGAGGTTCTCCCAAGAACTTCATCCTGCAGACGGAGCCGCAGATCCAGGAAGTGTTGATGATCCCCGAAAAGGGCCATGATTATTTCGTCCAGATAACCGACGCGAGGCCGGACACGGGCGGACTTTCGGGCGCCACGCCGTCTGAAGCTGTCAGCTGGGGCAAGGTGGATCCCAGCGGTATCGATGACACAGTCATCGTCTACAGCGATTCCACGATCGTTCTTCCGCTCATGACATCATATCTATTACAGAACGTGAAGCCGAGGAAGCTGAAGAGGCTTTATCAGAAAAGGGGAGAGGACCTCGAGACTTTGAAGAAAGCTTTCTACAAGCACAACAAGTATTACAAGGGAATAAAGGAGAGGATAGAAAAAAATGCCGAGTAATTTGAAGGCGCTGGCGAAAAAGAACGGGACGCCGCTGCTTGTTGTCGATCACAAGGTCATAAGGGAACAATACCAACAATTCCGGGAATTCCTCCCAAGGGTAGGAGTGTATTACGCTATCAAGGCGAATCCACTGCCGCAGATAATCAAAGACTCTGCATTCTCTCAACAGCGGGTTTGACGTGGCGAGCCAGGAAGAGTTCGACATGGTCATTAACGCCATGCCGAAGTCCGCTCTGAAAAAAGAACTTGAATTCGTTTATAACGACATCATCCTTGCGAACACCATCAAACCCGTTGAAACACTTAAAAGAATGATCCCTTACAGGACGCTCATGACTTTCGACAACATCGAAGAGCTGAAGAAGATAAAAAAATACTGCCCGAACGCCGGACTTATAATCCGATTACGAGTTCCGAACATCGGTTCCGTCGTAGAGCTCTCGTCCAAATTCGGGATCGAACCCACCGAGGCGATGCCTCTCATTGACGCGGCGATAGGGATGGGGATGGACGTTGAGGGCATCAGCTTCCATGTAGGAAGCCAGTGTTTGAACATCGATAATTACCTGAACGCTTTCAACTCCGCGTCGGAACTTCTGAAAACGGCAAGGGGGAAAGGATACAACGTTCGTTTGATTAACATCGGTGGGGGATTCCCGGCGAAATATGAAGGAGCCGAAGTTTCGTTCACAAAGTTCGCGAAAAAACTCGCAAAAGAGATAGACAGGCTTTTCCCGAAAGAGATCGAGATCGTCGCGGAACCGGGCAGATATCTCGTCGCGGAATCTGCGAAACTCATCGTCAAAGTCGTCGGCAAAGCATACCGTGACGGAAAGACGTTCTATTACATCAATGACGGGGTTTACAATACTTTTTCCGGCGTGATATTCGACCACTGCGTTTATCATCTGCACGCTTTCAAAAAAGGAAAGCCGTCCATCAGCGCGGTGGTGGGGCCGACGTGCGACGCGCTGGATACTATATCGATAAGCGAGAACCTGCCGGATCTGGAGATAGGCGATCTTTTGTACGTGAATGATATCGGCGCTTACTCGAACGCATCCGCAACGAACTTCAACGGGTTCGCGAAGGCGAAGATAGTTCATACCAACACTTAAGAGGAGGAAAAATGTCGCCTGCGCAATCGATGCTATTGAACATCCATCCTTTCATCCTTGCGATCATTATCATCCTGGGTTCGGTCGTCATATCGATCGCCGGATTGATCGTCACGCGCTCTTATTTTCCCATACACAAGATAAAGTTCCACAATGACGTTGCCGGATACATTTTTGCTTCGCTCGGCGCCATATACGCCGTTCTTCTCGCATTCATGGTCGTAGTCAGCTGGCAGCAGTTCGATAACACGAACACGAACGTGGTGAAGGAAGCGAACGCCATCGCTTCCATCTACAGGGATTCGGAAGCATTCTCTCCCGAGTTCAGGACAAGGGTCAGGGCCTCGCTCGATGAATATGTGAACGCGGTCATCAACGACGAATGGCCGCTGCTTGCGAAAGGCGAGAGGAGCATGAAGGTCCAGAAGATATCCGACGGGATATGGAAATTATTCGGCGACTACCAGCCGAAGACGGAAGCGGAAAAGATATTCTTTCAGGAATCGGTCAAGAAACTCAACGAAGAGGGCGAGCTGAGGAGAGGGAGGATACTTGATTCGCAGTCCGGCATACCGGGGGTGCTGTGGACCGTGCTTATCATCGGGGGCATCGTCACGATAGTTTTTACTCTTTTCTTCGGCACGGAGAATTTCGGCGCGCAGATGGTGATGACCTCGCTCCTTGCCATCATGATATCATCGATACTATATACGATATTTGTTTTCGATTATCCTTTTACCGGCTCCGTTACAGTTTCCCCATCTGAATTCAAGATAGTCCTGCAGAACCTGGCGCATTTGTAACTGTTGATTCGCTGATCTTTTCTCCGGCAATTTCCCATTAAAGTGAAATCCCTATAGCTTTTTGCCGATAAATATATTGATAGGGATTTAATGTTGATTTAATGGAGGGAATACAATGTCATTAGCAATTACGGGGCTGTTCAAAAAATACTTCACGAACGAAGCCGCGAACATGGGCCTTACGATAATAGCAAATTTGCAGAATGTGACCGTACCTGAGTTGGTCAAAAGGAGCGCGGTTTATCTGGACGGAAAACATATAACGGACGAGGTGATCCAGGGGCTCGCAAAACTGCCATATTTGGCCTTTTTAGGGATCGAAGGTAAAGCTCCCGAATTGAAAGCCCTGTTCGAGAAGCCAAAGGCAACACAAGGTAAATGGCTGATATTGGACAGGACGCCGGAATTTGACATAAGCTTACTGAATTGGTCTGAAATAAGGGTATTGTCATTATGTGAAACGGGCAAGATCGTGGATAGCAAACCCGAGAAAAGATTGAACCTTAATCTGGATTCGCTGTACTGGCATGGGACCCCTAAAGACATGGATGGAGCGGTAATGGCGAGCTTGAAATTGAATCTCAAGGCCCTGGTCATATATGAGGCTATGGACAACGCTGCACTGATCAGGATCCTCGAAGCGTTCGGAAGTTCCAAGGATGGGTTGAAGCTGAACGAAATATGCTTGTCGCTGGACAATTTTGCAAATGATACCGATGATAAACTGATCAAAGCGTTAAAAACGATCGCAGATAATAAATACTTGGAAGGGCATAAACATAGGGATTATATAAGATTGCGGCTGAACGTGCATATGCACGAGAGTGAAAAGCAAAAAGGCGAGAAACTATTGTATAAATTACATAAGATCTTCCCGGCATGGGACATCTGGAATTCATTTATAACAGAAAATTACGGACAATTTAGTGTGTCGATGATACCCAGACTAAGGAAGACAGCCAAAAATCAGTTGATCTGGTAATATAGTAGATCGAAAAGCAAACAGATCATCCCGATATCCTCTACCCGATACCCATATCTTCTGATATCCTTACATATATGAAGAGAACATCAGGTAAATCGAAATGGTTCGTCTACATCCTCAAATGCGGCGACGGAAGCCTCTACACCGGCATCACAAATGATAGCAAAAAACGTTTTGAGGCGCACAAGAGCGGGAAGGGGAGCAAATACGTAAGATCGAGGAAAGCGAAGAAGATCGTTCACGTCGAAACATTCAAGAGTAAAAGCAAGGCGATGAAAAGAGAAGTGGCCATCAAAGGCTTGAGTAGACAGGAAAAACTACAACTGTTAAAATGACCGCACAAATCTGAGCATTCCCCTGTAGCCCTCGGCCTGAGGATCCGACATTAAATTATGTTAGTGATCGAAGAACTGGCCTCGGGCCGAAGGCTCAATGGTAACATGAAAATGAAAACCTCGAATATTTCCAAATGGTATGTTTATATCCTTCAATGTGCGGACAAGAGCTTATATGTTGGAGCGACAAATGATATTCAAAGGCGATTCAATGAGCATAAAAAAGGGAAAGGCAGCAGGTATGTAAGGTTGCATAAGGCTGAGGCAATGGTTTATAAAGAAGAATTTTTAAACAGGCGTGACGCGTATAATAGGGAAAGACAAATAAAAGGCTATAGTAGACATAAAAAACAGGAACTGATAAAATCACAAGCAAGTCGAGACATTCCCCTGTAGCTCAATGGTAGAGCACCTGACTGTTAATCAGGGGGTTGCTGGTTCGAGCCCAGCCGGGGGAGTTTTCTTTTTTGGAGCGAACTGTTTTAAAGGGACATTTTGAATAAACAGCTTAACGTCTTCGCACTTATTTTAATGCCAATTCTCTGTAGCGCAGCTGCTATATTCCTTTTTGGCTGTAATAATCCTACAGGCGGAGGTTCTGGCGGAGGCTCCAATCCAAGCAACGCGCCTTTAACATGGCAATATGTCGGGAGCGCGGGCTTTTCCACCGGAAAAGGTTCTTATGTTTCGTTGTTCCTTAATAGTAGCGGAGTTCCTTATGTTGCTTACTCGGACATCGACAATAGCAACAAGGCGACCGTAATGAGATATACAGGCACGACCTGGGAAGTTGTGGGCAATGCGGGCTTTTCCCCCGGTGAGGCGGATTTCACTTCATTGTTCATCGACAGCGGCGGAGTTCCTTATGTTGCCTATAGGGATTACTCGCACAGCTTTAAGGCAACTGTAATGAAATTAAACGGCTCAACATGGGAAGCGGTCGGCGGCGCGGATTTTACCTCCGGAAGAGCGGATAACACCTCCTTGTATTTTGACAGCAACAGCGTCCCTTATCTGGCCTATAATGACGGAGGTACTGGTGGAGCTTACCTCATGAAATATAATGGAGCATCCTGGGACTTGGTCGGCAGCGCAAGTTTTGCTAATGGAGGAGACACTTCATTATTTTTAGATAGCAGCGGGACCCCTTATGTCGCTTATGATGATTTCAATGATATCTATAAAGCGAGCGTAATGAAATGTGCCGGCACGACCTGGGATGCGGTGGGCAACGCAGATTTTTCTGCCGGTGGGACAAGTTCCATTTCGCTGTTCATTGACAGCAGTGGGATCCCTTTTGTCGCCTACGAGGATTCCGCGAACAGCTATAAGGCGACTGTCATGAAATTAAATGGTTCGACATGGGAAGCTGTCGGCGGCGCGGGTTTTTCTCCGGGTTCGGCAGCATATCTTTCATTCTTCATCAACAGTGCTGGTATCCCTTATGTATCATACAGTGACGGGAGCATCAGCAATGAAGCAACTGTCATGGAATATACCGGTTCAACATGGGAAGCAGTAGGGAATGCGGGAATTTCTTCAGGTGGAGTGTATTATACATCGTTGTTCATTAACAGCGGCGGTATCCCCTATGTTGCTTTCAGAGACATGGCCAATGGCGGAAGAGTTACTGTCATGAAATACGCGCCTTAATTGAAAGTCTAGCCGGGGGGAGTTTTTTTTGAACGAGGGGGGAATCCAATAGATGGCAACTAACAGATCTATAAAATTACCGGCACCAAAGAACGCCGGCAAAAAGACCGTTCTTGAGGCGCTTAAGGCAAGAAGGACCGTCCGCGAGATAAGCGGCAAAAAAATCCCCACTCAAATCCTTTCCGATCTTTTATGGGCGGCGTTCGGTATCAATAGAAAAAAAGGGCCGTTCGGAATTCCCGGGCGGACAGCGGGCTCGGCAAGTAACTCGCAGGAGATAGAGCTTTATGTCGCGATGGAGGATGGCGTTTATCTTTATGAGGCGGCGCTTCACCGGCTGGTCCTTGTTCTGGAGGGTGATCTGCGTCCACTCGCGATAAACAAAGGGCAGGATAATCTGGGCGCTGATGCTCCGGCGCGCATCATTTATGTCGTGGACATCGATAAACTAGTTCATTCAAAAGGATTCATGGAGCCGGGGCTGATAGATCCGGACGTGCAAAGATCATATTACTATGCTGACTGCGGCTGGATCGCCGGGAATGCCGCGGTTTTTGCGGCATCGATCGGGCTCGAAGCGTGGTTCCACAATTGCCAAAGGGACATTTTGGCTAAAAAACTGGATCTGCCCTCGACCAAGCGGGTCCTTTTTGCCCAGACTTTTGGATGGGCAGATAAAAGATCCTGATCTATATAAAGACACTTAAATAGTTGTGAAACACGTCCCCGCCAGAGTCCATCGCAAGGCGGGTAAACGGACAGTCAGCCGGGGGAGTTTTCTTTTCCTAAATATACGATGTCGGACAATTTAAATATACCTAAAATATCAAACATTGAATTCCACTTGAGGTTCTTTCCCCGGCTTCTATGGTCTAAATTACGGCCAAATAAGAAAGAAGAAAGCGGCACACGTTTTGTAAGTACTTTCGAGTTCTTTATCTTATTGGCTTTCTTCCTTTTTCTCATCGCGATAGGGCTCCCTTTGGCTTTAAAGCATGGATCTGTCATCGGCTGGATCGTCGGCCTTGCAGGAATCGCCGGAACGTTGGCACTTATTATTTCCAGCATCATCATGCAAGCAGGGATCAAGCCTTCTTACGACAACTTTCTTTATGGTGTGTTCTTCTTTTTTGTGTTTCTCGGGATCACGACTGGGTTATTTGTCGGCAAAACGGAATTCTCATCTTACTGGTGGCTGCCGTTAAGTTTTGCCGGTCTTATTATCGGCTATTTCCTCGGACTGTTCGCGGGCTTTTGGTTCCAATGCCTCGGCTGGATAGTCGCTATTTTGGACCTGTTTGGCGGATGCGCCGTCATCGGGATGATCGTTGTGGATGTAGTATTATTGATCGCAAAGTGATCGTTCCTTATCAAATACTTATAACTACAGCCCGGCTGAACCACATTTTTGGCTCTTCAATGATTTTGAACCCGATATCTTTTATTGTTTTTATCGAATCATTGAACTCTTTTTTCGAAACGTGGAATTTCGGCTCAACGATCAAAACTTTTCCTTCGGGTCTTAATAATGTCCTTATTTCCTTGAATAATGCGAGCTGATCGGGGATCTCATGCAAAACCCAAAAGATCAGGATAAAATCGAACTTTACGGCCAAACCGATCTTATCTCTCGGGGTTTGATAGAGTTCGATCGTGGATCGAAGATCGGTATTTTCGATCTTTCTTTTGACCATTTCAAGCATGCCTTCTTGTACGTCAGCGGCAATGACTTTCCCGGACGCTCCAACCATCTTTGCCATCTCTATTGAGAAAAAACCCGGGCCGCAGCCAAGATCAAGAACGGTCATCCCGGCATTGATGAAGGGTTTTAATATGCGTTTTGGATCTTGGAACAGACGGCGGATGCCTGAATCCAAAGCTCCTGCGATCGTAATAGGGCAGACCCTGTTATTTCTGTCGGGATTCATTTTTCTCCTTTCAAAACATAGGGCATTATAGCAAATCCATCAGCATATATACAAAATCCCGTCCGCGAGGTAGAATTCCATCCGTTTACTAAGAAATCGATATAACAGATAGGGGAAACAATAAATGAGCATATTACACAGCATTATATTCGGCATTATCGAGGGGATAACTGAATTCCTGCCGATATCTTCCACGGCGCACATGGTACTGGCGGCGAAGCTCATGCACGTCGCGCAATCCGATTTCGTGAAAAGTTTCGAGATCATCATCCAGGTCGGCGCAATACTTTCGGTCGTCATGCTCTACTGGAAAAGATTTTTTGTGGACATGGAAAGCCTGAAGAGGGTTATCGCGGCCTTCATCCCGACCGCCATCATCGGATTTATCCTTTACAAAGCGATCAAAAAATATTTATTGGCCAATGACTCTATAATCGTCTGGGCTCTTCTCATCGGCGGCTTGATCATCATCGCCTTTGAAATGTTCCACCGCGAAAAAGAATCCGCCGCCGGGGACATCAGCCGCATATCATATGGAAAGTGCATCGGCATCGGACTTTTTCAGTCTCTTGCCATGATACCGGGTGTTTCACGCTCTGCGGCGACGATAATCGGCGGCCTTGCGCTTGACGTAAAAAGGGCGACGATAGTCGAATTCTCATTTTTACTCGCGGTCCCGACGATGCTTGCCGCCTCCGCGCTCGACCTGCTAAAGAGCGGCAGCTCATTTTCAGGCGCGGAATTCGGCACTCTTGCTGTCGGCTTCGTCGTCTCGTTCATCGTAGCCGTGATCAGCATCAAGTTCTTTATGGGTTACATCAAGAAGCATACTTTCATTCCGTTCGGGGTTTACCGCATCATCGCCGCGCTGGCCTTCATGTCCATGTTCTATTTCTCAAGGTAAGGAACACGCAGAAAAAGAAAAATGAAAAGATCGCTGGAACGCTTTTTCAAAACAAAGAACCTGGGAGAAATAGTCGCCGAAGCTAATGCGTCGGAGAACAAACTGAAAAAAGTCCTCGGCCCGCTTGAGCTTATTCTCCTCGGCATCGGCGTCATAATTGGCGCCGGAATATTCGCAACGGTGGGCACCGCGACCGCAGGCGACGCAATGAGGCCCGGCGCCGGACCAGCTCTCATCGTATCTTTCGCTATAACGGCCGTTGTCTGCGGTTTTGCGGCGCTGTGCTACGCGGAGCTTGCATCGCTGGTCCCGATATCCGGAAGCGCGTATACATATTCTTACGCAACGTTCGGCGAACTGGTGGCGTGGATAATCGGCTGGGACCTCATGCTTGAATATTGCGTCGGCAGCATCGCCGTGTCGATAAGCTGGGCGGGCTATTTTAAAGCGTTGATGAGAGGCATCGGGATCAACTTGCCTTCATGGTCCACTACGGACGTTAGGTCCGCCATCAGCGGATTTAATTCCGCGAAAAAACTCCTTGCGGCCGGCACGCCTTTTGAAAAACTTCCGCCGGTGATGCAGAACGCCTGGAGTGCGGTATCAGGCGCGCCTCATATTTCCGGCGTTCCGGTGATCCTGAACCTTCCCTCGGTCGTGATAGTCATGCTGCTTACCGCGATCTTGGTGGTGGGAATAAAGGAGAGCTCGCGGTTCAACGTCGCGATAGTGTTCGTAAAGCTTCTGGTGCTGGCATTCTTTATCGGGCTGGGCGCGTTCTTTGTGAAGCCGCAAAACTGGATCCCTTTCGCGCCGAACGGTTTCGCCGGTATAAAAGCGGGCGCGGCGATAGCTTTCTTCGCTTACATCGGATTTGACGTAGTGTCGACCACCGCCGAGGAGACACGCGATCCAGAGCGCAACATGCCCATCGGGATAATCGGCTCGCTAATAATATGCACTGTCATTTACATGGCCGTTGCCGCTGTCTTTACCGGCATTGTCCCGTTCAATCTTCTGAAGACGTCGCTTGTAGCTTCAAAAGCGGAGCCTCTCGCTCTTGCGATGCAGTACATAAACATGGGCTGGGCGGCGGGATTCATCGCTCTGGGAAGCGTCATCGCGCAGATGGCGGTGCTTCTCGCGCTGATACTCGGCCAATCACGGATATTTTTTTCCATGTCCCGCGACGGCCTGCTTCCGCCGGTCTTTTCAAAAGTGCATAAGGTCTTCAAGACCCCTCACGTAACTACGATCATCACCGGCTCGTTGATAGCACTGGTCGCCGCGTTCACGAACATCGATGAGATGGTGGATCTCACGAACATCGGAACTCTTTTTGCATTCGTGCTGGTTTGTTTCGGAGTAATTATTTTGAGGCACAAGGAACCGGACCGCCGGCGCGGCTTCAAGGTCCCGTTCAGTCCCTGGGTGCCGCTGATGGGGGTCGCTTCATGCCTTTTCCTCATGTCGGGACTGCCGGTCATCACGTGGTACCGCTTCGTCATCTGGCTTTTGATAGGGCTTGTGGTCTACGGTTTTTACGGCCAGCACAACAGCATGCTTCACAAGAAGCATCAACAAAAAGAAAAAACCATTCGAGCGGTTGGCGAAGATCAGGCGCGATCATAAGGAGATGATAAAATGAACGAAGCGATAAAGAACATCCATGAAAGAAGAAGTGTGCGCATGTACAAGGACCAGGCCGTTGAAAAAGAGTTTTTGGAAGAGATAATAAAAGCAGGGAATGCCGCTCCCAGCGGCTCAAATGCGCAGGGTTGGAGGTTCGTCGTCATTCAGGACAAGGAGACGCGTGGGAAACTTGCCGCCCTTGCCGCGCCCAGAGTAGAAAAATGGATGGAGAAATATGCCAATGCGACGTTCAAGACCCTTCGGAAGCGGTTGTCATCGCAGAATGCCGATACTACATATTACGGGGCTCCGGTCATCATTTTTGTCATCGGCAGCGGAAACATGGCCACATTCGATTGTCCGATGGTCTGCGAGAACATGATGCTGGCTGGCAGGTCACTTGGACTTGGCAGCTGCTGGGTCCTGTTCGGACAGCTTGTGATAGACGATGACGAAGTAAAGAAAATGCTGGAGTTGAAGGACGACGAAAAAGTTTTCGGCCCGATCATTTTCGGATATCCAAAAGGAGACTTCCCTCAATCACCGCCGAAAAAAGAGCCGGTCGTGAAGTGGGTGTGATATCCGCATTTTGACTTTACGCCTTGTTGCTCTATCTGGTTTTATCTGATATTATTACGCGGCTAAGAAAAATATAACATGATGACGGGGAGGTGAAATAGATGTTGAGAGCGATAGCGATTGCGTTGTTACTGCTGTTCACTGTTTCAAACGCAGGGTTTGCGGCGTTGCCTGTTAAAACAGGAGCGAAGACCAGGACAGTGAAGATGACAAAGACGAGCAAAGTTCAAAAGGGCGAAAAGATGATGAAGAGCGCGGAAAAAGGCAAGAAGATGGAAGCTGCCAAAACCGTTGAGCAACCCAAGAAAAGAAGTTTCATTCACAGGGTCCTCAGCCGCATAAAGAGATTTTTCGTCGGCGGGCATAAAAAAGTTGAAAATCCCGAGAAAACTCCGGAAAAGGGCGCCAAAAAGTAACTTTCAGTTTTTATGGAACGCGGAGTGTTGAGCGCAGAACGTGCTCAATGCTTCGCGTTCTGATTTAATGCGGTTCATTTATGGCTGAAGACCCTGACAAAAGGCTCCACCTTGTATTTCTTTGTCACATGAGCGATATTTTTATTCTTTGCGGGCTCACCCGAAAAATCCTCAAGCGTCTCGTTTATCTGCACGAAAAGCGATTTTGGCGCGGCTTCGCTCGCGAACTTCTTCAGCGCTTCAGAACTTAAAAGTGCCGGTGCATTGACTATGAAATAATCGTGCTTTGAAAAATCCAGCGTGAGCGCGTTCCCCCACAGGAAATTCAGAAAGCTGAACAGCGGATCGACGGCGGCAAGACGTCTTTTCGCTGCTTCGGCGGCAAGAATAAATTCATAATCAAGGTCGACGCCGGTAAAAACGGCATTGTCGAGGATCCTGTAAAAAAGGCCGGTCGCGGGGATCTGTCCAAGCATGCAGCCGAGGTCGACGGGCCGTTTATAATCCCAAATGTGAGTCTTCTCAAGGATATGAGTTACGTGCTTTTCTTCCAGGTTAAGAGCGGGACCGCACTCAAGCGATATCTTTTCAAGGTGGAGATCATTGCCGGAGCCGGAGACCTTATATCCTGGCAGACCGTTAAAACTCTGAATAACATAATTGTAAAAAGTCACAATGCTATTAATATTCTGAAAACCTTTTATCGATATTGCATTAATATTCCCGACAATTGCTTGCGAGTTCGGCGTCAAATACGCCAATTTTTGCTGCAACGCCTGCGGTATGTCAGGTACAGTTAATGACATGTTTTCTCCTTCTATATGATTATCGACAATTCAGGCGGGGGATTTCATTGCGGACAAATGGGAGGTTCTTACCGGCTCGGTTGATGTGGAAGTTCAGCTCTCTTTTGTCACGCGGCCGGACCAGTATTTCTTTTTCACGCGCTTATTCTATCATACCTTGCTCCTCGTTTTTAAAAAGCGTATCATTCCCATGCTAAGAACAAGGGGGACATAAACATGAAGATGTCAGGCAACATGGTCCTTATCACAGGCGGCGCTACAGGGATCGGTTATGCAATGGCGGAGGCGTTCCTGGAAGCGGGCAATGAAGTCCTTATCTGCGGGCGCAGAGAATCGAAACTTCTTGAAGCGCAGAAGAACCATTCAAAACTTCACATCAAGGTTTGCGACGTGGCGGATGACAAGGACAGAAGATCGCTTTTCGACTGGGCGACATCGAAATTTCCGGATCTGAATGTGCTTGTGAACAATGCGGGCATTCAGCGCGACATAGACCTGACAAAAGGACTTGATGACATCACTGCCGGACCGAGCGAGATCAAGATCGATCTGGAAGCGCCGATATTCTTATCCGGTTTGTTCATCCCGTTCCTTGCAAAAAAGAAGGATGCAGCCATCATCAACGTCTCTTCCGGGCTGGGTTTTATTTTCGCGGCGAAGATGCCGATATACAGCGCGTCGAAAGCGGGCATGCACGCATATTCGATGGTCCTGAGACAGCAGCTGCTAAAGCTTGGCATCAAAGTTTATGAAGTGGTCCCGCCGACGGTGGACAGTGAACTGAACAAAGAGGGCAGGGCAAAGAGACACATGACGGCGCCCGATCTGAAACCGAAAGAATTCGTTGCCGCCGTTATGAAAGGGCTCGCGAACGACGAGCCAGAGATCGGTTACGGCATGACCGCCGGGCTTAAGACCGCATCAAGAGCCGATCTGGACAAAAGTTTTCAGATGATGAACGCGAGGATGTAAAGATCACTCCTTGTCAGCGATGACCTCTATGTCCGATACCATGTCGATGGCTTTCGCCACCTCCGGGATTATTCCCATCTTCACGTAGATCGG
Organism: uncultured bacterium; assembly: GCA_963727815.1. GTDB lineage: Bacteria > Margulisbacteria > WOR-1 > CAVSGV01 > CAVSGV01 > CAVSGV01. The sequence goes on along the minus strand of CAVSGV010000003.1, from coordinate 341,174 downwards.
CCGGACGTGTTTACGGATCTCCGGCAGCTTTGAATAAAAAACCGCTGCGATGATGACGCAGCATATCCCGCTTACCATGATCGCTGCTCTTGCGCCGAAGACGTGCGCGAAAGAGCCCGCGTAAAGACTTCCGAACGGCGCCATGCCCAGGAATGCTATTCCGTAAAGCCCCATCACGCGTCCGCGTTTGTCTTCATCAACTATGGTCTGGAGTATCGTGTTGCTGGAAGCCATCTGGGTTACCATTCCTATCCCGACCAGCAGAAGGCAGCAACAGGAGATGATCAGGCTGGATGAGATCGAAAGAGCGATGAGAGCGCAGCCGAATATCAGCGAGGCGGTCACCATCATTCCGAGAAGTCCCAACACATTCTTTCTGGAAGCGAGGTAGAGCGCTCCAATAAGCGCGCCGCATCCCGCGGAGGACATTAGCCAGCCGAGCGTCTGCGGGCCTCCGTGCAAAATATCTTTCGCGAACACGGGCATGAGCACGGCGTACGGGGCGCCGAGCAGGCTTATTGCAGCGAGAGTCAGAAGGATATGTTTTATCGGCGGGAAATGCGCGACATAGCTTATGCCTTCTTTAAGCTCTCTAAGCACATGCGAATCCCTGGCGCGTGCCATTTTTGGCGTGATCTTCATCATCAGCAGGGAGATTATCACCGCCAGGTAGCTTACGCCGTTGATGAAGAAGCACAAACCTTCGCCGAATGCCGCTATCAGAAGTCCCGCTATCGACGGGCCGATGAGCCTTGCCGAATTCACCAGCGAAGAATTAAGAGCGATGGCGTTCCCCAGGTCTTCTTTTTTCTCCACCATCTCGATGACAAAGGACTGGCGGACGGGCATGTCGAACGAATTTATCAGGCCTAATACAAGGCTGAGGACCATTATGTGCCAGACCTGCACTGTGTGTGTCAGGACGATGAATGAAAGAACGAACGCCTGCAGCATCGCGGCCGTCTGAGTTATCACCAGTATCCGGTGGCGGTTCAACCTGTCCGCTATCACTCCGGCTATCGGACCGAAGAGAAAAACCATTATCTGGCTGAGGAACCCGACCAGGCCGAGGAGAAAAACGGAGTTGGTCATTTTGTAGACCAGCCACGCCTGCGCAATGCTCTGTATCCACGTGCCGATGAGCGACGTTCCCTGTCCGATGAAGAACAGGCGGTAGTTCCTTGACGACAGCGCGCGGAAGACGTGACTTGATCCTTTGGTTTTGTTAGCCATAAATTTTTGTAATTATAATTGAATCAGTGAGGATAGTAAAGAAGCCTCACTCCGCACTTGCCGCATATGATAATCGAGCGTAGAATTCTATCAAAGGATGGTGATCGGCATGCCAAGAAAAAAAGTTTCTGCTGAGCCGGGATGGGACGAGATAGGAAAGATGATAGGGAAAAAGATGGAGAAGGGAACAAAGGATGGGGAGTGCTGCCAGCGTCCGTGGCATAAGTGGATGCACATGCATCATCAGCACGGCGGCGGCGGATTCTTCGGCAGGGCGTTGTTCGCTATCGGAATATTGATAGCGCTTAACGGACTTGGGCTGCTTCACGGAATAGATACCTGGGTGTTGTGGCTTATCGGCATGGGTTTCGCGTTGATGAAGTTCTAATTAGTGAATAGAGGATACCTGCCTGCCGGCAGGCAGGGTGGATAGAGAATAGTTGGCAAATAAACAGGAGGGATCCTTGTGGCTGGATGTAATTGCGGCGGTAAATGTGGGACTCCATCAAATGTGACAGCTAAATGTCCCGTGTGCGGGAAAGACGGGATAATGGTGACCATTCCTCTTGTCAGCAATCTGCTCAAGAATGAAAAGAAAGCCGACCTCGTGAAGGACGATAAATATTTCCTTTGCATGGACAGCGGCTGCCGCGTTTCATATTTCAACGGGAGCGGAACCCCGGTGTTCAAGGTGGATGACCTGAAGGTCCCGCTCTGGTACAAGAAAGGCGCGGCAAAACAGGTCGCCTGCTATTGCAACAACATAACATTCGACCAGGTGCGCGAGCAGGTAAAGGCCGGGAAAAAGATTTGGAAAGAGATAGTGGGCGCTTACAGAAAAAAACCGATGTGCAACTGCGCGGTCCTCAATCCCGTCGGAAGCTGCTGTACGCCGGTGTTCTATGATGTAGTGAACAAAGAGTTAAAGAAAATGGGCAAGGAGACGGTCAGCCAGGAATTCATCGATAAGTTCGGCTGCTGCTGATCGGCATCATTTTTTGATGAAGGTCAAGTAAGAGGTACATTATGGTCAACGTTAACGAATATTTTGAAGGAAAAGTAAAATCCTTGACCGTCAATTCCGCGGAAGGGAAGAAAACTGTTGGAGTGATGGACGCGGGCGAATACGAATTCGGCACGGGCACGAAGGAGATAATGCACGTCATCTCCGGCGCGCTCAACGTCCAGCTTCCCGGCAAAAACGAATGGAAGGTTTTCAGGGCCGGATCTAAATTCGAGGTTGCCGCCAATTCCAAGTTCAAGCTGAAGGTTTCCGAAGACACCGCATATCTCTGCGAGTACAAATAGGCGGATCAATATGGGTAAGGTTTCCTTTTCGCCGATATCAACAGACGCACAGATAAAGGAAGTTTCCGCTCTTGCGTACTCGATATGGCGCGAACATTATCCCTCCATCATCGGCAAGGAGCAGGTAGAATACATGCTCAAAAAATTCCAGTCGGAAGAAGCTATCGCCGAACAGATCAGGAAATCACATTATGAATATTATTTCATCAACGGTCCCAAAAGATCACCAGTCGGATACCTGGCAATTGTTCCGAAAGGCGATGAGCTTTTTCTGAGCAAGCTTTATATCCGCAAAACTGAGAGAGGGAAGGGGTACGGCAACGCGGCGATGGAATTTGTGAAAGAGAAGGCGAAAACAATCGGTGCCTTGAAGATAACTCTTACTGTTAACAGGAAGAATGTCGGTTCCATCGCGATGTACAAGAAGAACGGTTTTGTGGAGGCCGGCGACGTTGATGTCGACATCGGCGAAAAGTTCTCGATGTGCGACCACAAGATGGAGCTCAGGTTGCGTTAACGCTCGACATTTCTTTCCGGAAGCGTATCATTAATTACAGCAAGGCGGTGAAAAATGTTCGAAGAATTGAATAAGCGTGTAAAAAAGCTGGATACTCTTGATATCGGGCTCATAAAATGGACGGCGATCGTCGCGGCGCTGATAATAATCAAAATATTCCCTCAGCTTCTGAGCATCAATTATCTTATTTTGATATTGGTCCTGGTGGTCCTGGCAGCAAGGCCGGTATACAGATTCTGGAAGTGAGAAGCATCGATCGATATATTTTAATAATATTTCTGGCGGCGATGGTTTTTTGCGCCTCCGGTGCCGCGTACCAACCGGCATCTTCCGATCTTACGCACATCAAAGGTTTTCCGGTCATCGGCAAGTGGATGATAGCGCCGTCGGGCAGGCCCGCGGACTGGATAGGGATCAAATACAAAGGCAAGGAGATGCGCGAGCCCATCAACATCGTCATCATCGACGTCAAGTCGAAGACAGCGGAAGATTCGATAGCGAGGATATCGGGTTACTGCGAAAAGGCGGGTTACAAGGATCGAAAGGGCCATTCGTCGGGTTATTCGGGATACATCGGCGGATCGGTGTGTTCGCAGCTCCCGCGGGAGAACGATCACGCATTCTCCAACGGGCCTTATGAATTGAGCAACAACCACGGGCGGATGTTCGGGCCGTACAAGAGCGGCGGGAAGTTCTATTTCATAGGTGCGTTCAGCAGGGAAGTGGTGGGTCGGGTGGGGATGGGGCTGACGCACAAGTACGGGTCGTTCATGAAAGCGCAGAAAGATTTTGTTAAACAGGCGGCGAGGAAGACGGAGCTCAAGGTCGTCACCGAAATTTTCCTCGATAATGCGTTCTCAGGCGGGATGCTGACTACCGGCGATCATGACGGATATGCGGTGGTGTTGGGGAATTAATGTGTAGAATTGGTGGTAAGATCGGTGTATAGATTCTGGAAGTGAAATCCTGAGCCTGATTTTTAGGCTTTGATCGTTATCGGTTTCGTATAGATGAAGTTATAATAAGAAAACGCAATATATCTTGTATGCGGGGTTTTGAGACTCGTTTACTGCCAACTTATAATTCTAATTCGACCCCATAAAGCTTGATTCTTTTTATGTCTATAAATGGCGCAATAATTAATATAATTATGATTGCGAGAAGTAAAAGCTGCTCCATGGTTAGTTCCAGCTGATTATTAATAACAAAACAGAAAAAGCAAGCTAGTATTAGTGCCAGCGTCCAGCATATTATGGGGAATTGCTTTCGTTTAATCATATATCCATGATAGTAAAACTAAAAAATCTGTCAAATTTTTAAGTTGTTTTTGGTTGATGTGGACCCTCATATTTTGCGGAAGAATTAGTCCTTTGTTATAAGCCTTGCATTTATTCATTGTTATTACCCCCTGTTATCTATCAATATAACCTCTACTACATCTGAACTTGATACACAAGTCGTTAATTGTCCCTTCTACTTATATCATCTTTCTAACTTGTTTCTGTGTGCCTTACACCAATACAACCTCAAACAGAGGGAACGCCTAGCGCAAATCAGCTAAAAATACGCATGGTGACATTAAAAACACATAATTGTATCAAAGACGCGAGAGGGCGGATTTGAAAGGGATGAACGTACGTGATGTTTTGTCTTACCACATGTCTTACCACAGTCTGCCACAAGGATACTTAGAGAACTTTTGGTGCTTACCTCAAAAGATCATCTGTGGTGACGCCGAGAGCCTTAGCTATTTTCTGTAGGGTCGAGACCCGAACATCTCTTGAGGATAACTTGTAGTAGATATTTTCGATCGTTTTGACAGGAACGTCAGCTTTTTCGGATAATTTCGCAAGAGACAAACCTTTGCGGTACTTTTTTATGTTCCTGGCAATTTTGTCGATCAATTCCATACGTGCATTCTATTTTAACGGAAAGCGTAGACAATACCTCTTAATAGAGGTATTATTTAGTTAAGCGCTGCGGTAGAGGAGATCAAGTGGGCTTGGCTGGAACAGCCAGAGGGTCAAAATCTTGCTGCGGCGCTTTGATTTCAATCCACGCCATGAGGAATGGGAATGTTACTTGATGTTACAAAAGGTTAATTAATGTTACCCAAGGTTTCGCAACCTCATTTAACGTTACTTAACCTCAAGTAACGTCATGTAACCTCTATCCATTACTTCACGAATGCCTTGACCAGTAAATATCCGAGAAATATCCCGAGTATCCCTATCACGCCGGCAAGACTTTGCGGGGCGGGGGTGGGGAGCCTCATAGCCGCAAATATCCCGCCAACTATCATCCCCGTTAACAAAGCATATATCAGTTCCCTTACGAATGTCATATTTTCACCTCGCGCGAGCCCTGCCTTTATCCCTTATTTCTTCTTGTGATCCCTCACCGTGAACATTATCAGACCGCCGACGAGAACTATCGGAACAATGTATGCCCAGGCGGTTCCGGCCAGAAGCGTGAACGGATAACCCGTTTCAAGCGTTTCAGCGGACTTATAAGCGTGAGCCAGAAGCGTTACACCGGTCCCGGAGAATACAAGCGCGGCATACAAACCTACGATCCAGAGAATTATCATTTGCCAACGGTTCATTGATATCACCTCAAGGAGCATTATAGGAGCATAAATTTCAAATGACAAATATCAAATGACAAATGAATCAAAACAGAATGACAAATGACAAAAGAGAACACTGTAATCGATTTGTCATTTGGATTTAAACGATTCCTTTGGGTTTTGCCATTATTGAGCCTTATTAAACCTCCTTGAACCTCAATGGCCTTCGATATAATATGAGTGCGTGGGAATGGCAAAGAAAATACTTGTGATATCCGGCAGCCCGAAAAAGAACGGCAATACCGCGATACTCATCGGCGCTTTCGCGAAAGGCGCCGCATCCAAAGGCGCGCACATCGAGATAGTCCACGCAGCCTTCCTGAAGAACAAAGCGAACGGATGCACATCATGCAGGAAATGCCAGGAACAGAAAGCTTACGGATGCGTCATAGACGACGGCGCCAGCTCCATTATCCGTAAAATGATAAAAGCGGATGTCATCGTGTTCGCGACGCCGCTGTATTTTTACGGCGCCAGCGCCCAGCTCAAAACCATCGTTGACCGCATGTTCTCTCTATACCACTGGGACAATGAGAACGATACTATGGAAACCGTATTGAAAGGGAAGACAATGGTTTTGATCGGCAGCGCTTATGAGGACATCGGACTGGACGCCCTGGAGAAACCGTTCCGCTTGACCGCCGAATATACCGGAATAAAATTCATTTCCCTGCTGGTGCCCAACGCCGGAGAATCCGGCGGCCTGAAGGGCAGAGCGGATATGCTTAAAAAGGCTGAGGATCTCGGGAAGAAAGCGGGGGCGGGGAGCTGATGGCCGATCTAAAAATAAAGCGTGCAATTTGGTATATAGTGTGTTATGCTATTCCCCGTAAGAGTCGAAGTTAATGTTTATGTTGTATATATTTAATTATATGTAGCGCGAATTTCACCCGAGACCTTAGGTCTTGGGTTTTTTGTTTAAAGACATTAACGAAAAAGATCAAATTGTATTGTGAGGTGAAAATTAGCATGGCAAAGAGTTTATTTGTAGGTAACCTTCCATGGTCCGTGACCGAGGACGAATTAAAGTCCAAGTTCGAGGAACATGTAAAGGTTATAGCTGTTAGGCTCATTACGGATAAGATGACGGGCAAAGCCAAAGGTTTTGGTTTTGTTGAAGTCGACGACGCCGAAATGGACAAGGCTATTACCGCGATGAACGGCAAGAAAATTGGCGATAGAGAGATCGTCGTCAATGAAGCAAGGCCGAGGACCGAAGGCGGCGATAGGCCGAGAAGCGGCGGATACAACAGCAGATTCTAAGATTTTCTTAGATCAATGCAGAGGGCCCGTTATGCGAAAGCGTAATGGGCTCTTTTTTTTGTCCAAAATCGCCGATGAAATGATATACTATCAAAAACGAGGTACGAGTTGAGAGCTTTCAGTTAAAAGTCAGGGAACAAGAAATATCCGGAGGGAGAAGATCGGATAATGAAGAAAACATGTCTCTGCTTTATCATAATTGCATTCTTGTTCTTCTCGCGAACATCGTTCTGCGACGGCGCCGCCACTCGGATACTTTTTATCGGCAACAGCCTGACGTTCTCGAACGACCTGCCCGGCATGCTCGCGCAAATGGCAAGATCGAAACATCACAAAATGGACCACGACATGTATGCTCCCGGCGGCTATACGCTGAGGCAGCATTCGGAAGACGCGAACGCGATGAAAAAGATCGCCGGCGGGAAATGGGATTTTGTGGTCCTTCAGGAGCAGAGCCAGCTGCCGGAATTTTCACCGGAACAGGTGGAGAGGGACGTTTTCCCTTACGCCAAAGCGCTTTGCGCGGCCATAAGGACCGCTAACCCGAATGCTCACATAGTGTTTTACATGACAATGGCGAAAATTAACGGCGATACCGCGTACAGCGCGGAACTGCCGGAGATAGCCACGTATTCAGGCATGCAGAGAAGGATAAACAAAAGCTATTTCACTATGGCGATGGACAACAACGCCATGACCGCGCCCGTCGGCGCGGCGTGGGCCATAGTCAGGGATGAGCGTCCTGATATCGGCTTGTACGCCGATGAAACGCATCCGAACCCTACAGGCACTTATCTTGCGGCGTGCGTTTTCTATCACGTCATCTTCGGCCAGAGCGCGGTGGGGCTTTCTCATCCGTCGTCGCTTGACGATGATACCGCGGCGTACCTGCAGGAAACGGCGGACAAGGTTTGCAGGGACAACAGATGGACATGGGATGAATAATTCAGATTTTATCCGTAATAAGATAGGAGTTGTCACAATGAGCGAGAAAAAAATATGGAGCCGATAACCAAAGAAAGCGACCTTGATAAAGCCCTGGCCGGGATGAACGAGGCTTTCGTGCTTTTCTACGCTTCATGGTGCCCGTTCTCCCGGAGATTCCTTCCCGTCTTCGAGGATCACGTCCGCCACAACAAGCTTAACGCTCTGCGCGTCATGGTGGACGATCTGGACAGCGTAACCGACAAATATTCCATAGAGGTGTTTCCAACGGTCCTTTTCTTTGAAAAAGGGAAGGTCTCAAAAAGGCTCGACGGAGCGCACGGAGAAGGCCTTGACGAAGGCGATCTTATGGGTTTTGTCAGCGTGTGCAGGAAAGGCTCATAAAAACCGCCTGCGTAAGGATCGGCCGCTTAAAATAAATCAGGAGGGCAAATAACCTGTTGATGATGGAATAACGCGAGATATTATTTTTGTTTTGCCGGCAAGGCTTCCTGAGTGGGGGAGCTCTTTTTCTGCCAGAACATCAGTCTTTCTTTTATTCCCTGCCAGATGTTTATGGTGTGTTTTCCCGTATCCAGAGCGGTGTTGGTCAGCTGGCCGCCCACGTTCTTCACGGTATTCACCGGAAGGTTCACTATTCCGGAAGCAATGCCTTCGTTTATGCCGCCGGAAACGCTGTTCGAAATGTCACTGCTCATGTCCGATGAAAAGACCTTTCCCGCGGCTTCGGCGCTGTTCACGATCTTGTTAACCTCCGTTATCTGGCGGTCTATCCTGTTCAATGTCGCGGGGATGCTCTTTCTTGTGGCCGCCAGTTCAACTGTGAATCCCGCCAGCGCGATTGCCAGCACAAGTATGCTGAAAGTTAGCGCGAGGAGCACGAGCATCATAAGGTTGTTCGATATCGCCTTAAGGAATTCTTTTGTTTTTTGCAGGTCCATAATGTGAACATTAAACTATTTATCGCGCCTTGTGTCAATTGTGCGAACGAACTTAAAATGGTAATATCGATTATATCAGGTCATGACCTTCAGTCCGGAAATAAACGGACACCCAGGCCGGAAAGGCGAGGGTATGAAGGTACTGATAGAGTTCGAAAAAAGACCGCTGCTATTCGAGAACCCCCGTCACATCATCAGCGTACGCAGTCATCACGGACTGAATGCCGCGTTCATGGAAGCGGAGAAATATCTTGAGGCGGGCCATCACATCGCCGGGTTCGTTTCTTATGAGGCCGGATACGGCTTTGAGAACAAGCTTGTCGATGACAAGACGTATGAATTCCCTCTTTTACAATTCGGTGTCTATGATCGGCCTAAGCCGGAACGATCGACATCGAACGGCAGGAGGGAGGAACTTGGAAGGCCTCTCGATCAACATCTCAAAAAAAGATTATTCCAGGAACATCGACATTATACGGAGCCACATAGAGAACGGCGACGTGTATCAGATAACTTACTGCTTAAAGATGAAATTCGGATACCGAGGGGACGCGCTGGCGTTGTACAACGATCTCCTGAAGGCGCAGGCAGTTCCGTATTCCGCTTACATCGAATCCGGTGACTTCAAGATATTATCCCTTTCGCCGGAGAGGTTCATCAAGAAGGACCGCGGCCATGTCATCACAGAGCCGATGAAAGGCACCTGGTGGCGGGGCGGCAACTTCGCATCCGATATCATCGAAAAGCGAAGGTTCTATCATGACAAGAAGAACAGGGCGGAGAATGTCATGATCGCTGATCTTTTGAGGAACGACCTGGGACGCATCGGATCAAATATCAGGGCTCCGCATTTATTCAAGGTGACTGGATATCGTACTCTTTATCAAATGACATCCGTTGTTACCGGCAACGTCCCCGTCGATATCAGGCTTATCGACATTTTCAGGTCTTTGTTTCCCTCCGGTTCCGTTACCGGCGCTCCAAAGATAAGGGCGATGGAGATCATCAGGGAGATCGAAAAAGAAGAGAGAGCGATATACACGGGCGCTATCGGGTATATCACGCCCGCAAGGGATATGTATTTCAATATACCGATAAGGACGATACTATTAAAACGAGATGAGAGACGCGAGACGCGAGATGATATATGGAAGGGCGAGATGGGAATCGGCGGAGGAATTATTTGGGATTCAACGGCCGAGGGAGAATGGAACGAAGGACTTCTTAAGGCGAAATTCCTGACGGAGGTCGCTTAACCCTTTATCTGGAACCCGGCGGGCGTTTTTTCAAGAGAAGTTAAGACCGTTCCTATTACATGCGGAGGGACAACGCCGTTGCTCATCACAAAGGCCAAAGACCTTTAGTGCAGCGATCTCCTTCGGCTCAAGCTCAATTCCTCGGGGATCGTGGCATTTCCTGTATAACGCTTCAAGCAGATCATTCCGCTCATTTGATTGAAGCAGTTTTAACTTGCCTAATACGAAGGTTCTTTTTTCAGGCGCTACTTCTATTTGCGGAAGCGGTGATGCAGAGGGTTTCGCCGCTGCAGCCGCGATCTCGGCATTGGTAGCAGCTTCCAATTTGCCGCCGAAGAACGGCATTATTTTTATGGCGTTCGGCGTGATGACCATTTTCAAGAGCTTAACATTATCCTCTTTAAAATATTTCAGCGCCTGCTCCAGATTTTTTACTGACGGCATGTCCCTGCCGTTCATCGTCATTTTGAAGGGTGTTTTAGCGGTCAGGTTCTTACAGCGGTCTTGTATTTCAGCGGGGGTAACGGTGGATTGGCCAATATCCAGGCGGACCTTCATCTGCATTTGCGAGAAAAGTGGATTGGAAAAACACGACCACTGACCTGTATCCACTCCTTGAGGAGCCTTACCTTCAAATGTGATCTGCATATAATAGTAGCCTCCGTTCTCTTTTTTAGCCCGAAAAGGGTTGCATCATTAATATCTCGATAGATCGGATAAATAATTTCAATTTTTCCGATAATCTATTTCGGCCGTTAAATAAGGATTGAAAAGATGATAAAGATGGGATGGGGAAATTGACGCCGACGGAGAGCTACGCTTTTTTCTTTGCCAGAGCCGCCATGTCCCTGTCTATCATGAACGTGGTGAACTGCCAAAGGTCTTTTTTCTTGTCGAACTTATTCTCGTCGAACTGGACGAACTTCCTGTTCATGTTCTTCAGCGGGGTCCAGTCCACCGGCTGAGAGACGAACGGCTTTATGTACGGGATGCATATCTTGAGAATGTAATCATGGTCCACGTCATCCGGCAGGCAGTAGCCCTTCCTGGGATTCTCTATCATCCATTTCGCGGCCGCGACACATGATATCGCCACCTGAAGAGTGGTGGCCTGCTGGTGCGGCACAAGTTTCCTCGCTGTCTTGATATCAAGCAGAGACCCGGTCCACCATGCGTTGAAATCGTGCCCCATCAAGAAGAACGCCAAGCTCGTCGCGCCCGTCGATGATCTCGTCGGACATTATCCTCTTTTTTTCCTGCATCTTGTAATTCCTCATCTCAAGTTCGTGGAGAGAATTTATCGCCGCGTCCGAGGGACAATAAGCGTAATGGACCGTCGGCCTGTAGACTGCCTTGCCGTCCTTCCACACCGTCAGCTTGTCGGATATGCCGAAAGCTTCGCCATGCCTTATCACCATTCCTGTTATCTCTCCGCACGGGACCCAGCTGCGGACCCACGTCTTCATTCCCATGGATTCAAGACATATCTGGTTCTGCGGGCCGCTCTTGTGGAAATGCGCGCCTTTCGGTATCCATCTTTCGTGCGTTCCCCAGCCCAGTTCCGCCGGCGCCACGCCTTCTTCATAAAAACCCTCGATGCTCCACGTGTTCACGAACTCGTTCACCTGTTTAGGCTCGTCGGCTATCTGCGTGTCGCGCTCCGAGATGTGGATCACTTTTGTTCCCGACAGCATGGCCAGAGCGGGAAAATCCTTTTTATCGATGGCTTCTATGAGCTTTGCTTTCCGGCCGTTCGCCGTCCTTTCGGTGATTATCTTCTTGGCGATGTCCAGAAGCGCCTGTTTGGTAAAGTGAGAAACGAGCCCGGGATTCGCGCCATGGTCCACGACGGCGGTGGGCCCTTCGTTGTCGCCCCACTTGCGTATCATCTCGCGTATCTGCATCTGCCTGTAGTAAAGCGTGTACCTGGTGGGGTCTTTTCTTTCCTTGTCCTTGTAGGGGTCCCATTCCTCCACCGACGTGTTGACGTAAAGCACCTTGTTCTTCCTGCACCACTGCAGAAGATCGATGGTCTCTATGTTCCAGGCAAGGTCGATTATGAGGTCGCCGCGGCCCACGTATTGTTTCAGTATGGTGGAATAATTTTCCGGAGTGATCTTTATGACATCGTAAGAAACGCCCTGCTTGAGAGAATCCTTTACCCTGTGCCTGTTGTCGACGAAATCTATTATGCTTATGTTGCCGTGGGGAATGTTCAATATCTTCGGGATAAGAGGAATGGCGCATTGAGCGACAGAGCCGCAGCCGATAACTAGAACTTTTCCGTTAAATTTCATCGATACAAATTTTATCAGATAAAAAATATTTTACAATGAGGTAAAAGATCGATCGGTCACGAACATTTTTTCAGGATCACAAGCGCGCGTTCGCCGGCTTCATTCATGTCCTTTCCGAAAGAAAGGAATCCGTGGTTCTTCATGATGACGAACTGATGATCGTCAAGCGCCGACATCACCTCATCTGCAAGCTCGATTGTTCCGTATGGCCTCTCATTAGCCGTGACCGGCAGATCGAATTCTTTGGCATTCAGAAGTATCTGCGGGCAGTGGCCGTGGAATATCGCGTTTATGTCTTTCCTTTTTTGATATATCAGATAATGAAGCATGCTTTCCGATGACGGCTCCCTTTTGCCGGATGCATTGACGGTCCTGTTCTTCAGATCGATCGATGAAACTTTGACAAAAGAATCATCTGACATCTTGTCCTCTGCGGAAAGACCGGATGGCGTGATGATAAATTCATTCGAACCTTTTTTTATCCTGAAGCTCAGATTTCCCAGAGCGCTCTTGCCGCTCGCCGGCATCAATCCGTTATTCAGGAATTGCCCGCACCAGGAGCGGAGCTCTTTTATCCGCGCGTCATCGGGAACTTTTTTGTCGAGGAAATCAGTCTTGAATTTAGGCTGGACTTTCGCTTCTTCCATGTCAGCCGCGCCCGAAAAGTTTCTTTATCGATCTTTTATCCGGCTTGATGATGCCCTTTTCCGTGATGATGCCTTTGATGTATTTCGCGGGGGTCACGTCGAACGCCGGGTTGATCGCGCCCGAACCCGGAGAAGCCACAAGGATTTTCTCGATCTTTCCTCTTGCTGTCAGGCCCGTCTGATAAAGCACTTCATCCTGGCTTCTTTCCTCGATGGGTATCCTTTTTCCGCTGGCGCATTTCAGGTCGAACGTCGATGTCGGTGCGGCCACGTAGAACGGCACTCCGTATTCTTTTGCCGCGATCGCTTTTTCCAGAGTACCGATCTTGTTTGCGGCGTCGCCGTTCGCCGCGATCCTGTCTGCGCCAACTATCATCATGTCCACTTTTCCCAGCGACATCAAGTACGCACCGGCGTTGTCGGGGATCACCGCGTGCGGGACTTTCTCGTTCTTCAGCTCCCAGGCAGTTAGCCTGGCGCCCTGGCTCCTCGGCCGGGTCTCATCAGCGAAAACAAATATCTTTTTTCCTTGTTTATTTGCGGCATAAATGGGGGAGAGCGCGGTGCCGTAGTCGACGAATGCAAGCCAGCCGGCGTTGCAGTGGGTCTCTATCCGATATCCTTTTTTTATCAGCCCGCTTCCTATCTCGCCGATGCGCCTGCAATCATCCGCATCACGATCTGCTATTGCCTGAGCTTCTTTTACCGCCGTCTTTCTCGGATCATCTGATATTTTCGCGGCGATGAATACTTTATCGACGGCGAAAAAAAGGTTTTGCGCGGTGGGTCTTGTCGCTTTTATCCTTTTTGCGGCGGCTTCGATATATCTCCGGAAACCTTTTTCCGGCGCTTCAAGGAACGCCTGCGCCATCGCGAAACCGGCGGCGGCTCCAATAGCGCCGGCTCCCGGACGATCATCGTCTTTATCGCTTCGCAGGTCTCAATGTGGCTTCGCGATCTGAATATCCTGAACCTGAACGGCAGCCGGTCCTGGTCGATGAGGAAAACGTTCCGGCCTTCCATCCAGACGGTCCTGTAATGCTTGTTGTTGACTCTCACGCGGGAAATTATATCACATAAATGCCGCCATTATATCCTTGTGCGCCGCCGGCGCGTGATGTAATATATCAAAAGAAAGGAGAACAAAACATGTCCATTTATCTTTTGGCCGTCCAGCTTATCTTCGCGATCCTCTGGATGTACTGTCTTTACGCCGTCACGAATCCAAAGAACGTTGTAGATTTCACCATCGACCGTTACGAGAGGGCGATGAAATTCTACGGGTTCAAGGCTTCGATAAAAAAGACCCGGAAGTCGGAGGATATCATCAAAAAAGGCCACATGGCCGTCCTGGTGATCCTTACCATATATATACTTCTGGTTTTCCTGTTCGGCAACGCTTACATGTGCCGCCTGGTAAGTTAAGCTCGAGGATGAATTTTGGTTAGGCTTGTCAGTCCCGCGGGCACGCGTGAAGCGGAAGTTTCCGGCGCTTTCTGGTGGACGCTGCTTCTCGGCCCCATTTATTTTTCTTATCACAAGATGTGGCTGCACACGCTCATCTCCGCCGTACTGGCGGTAGCGACCTCCGGGATCTCCATGTTCATATATCCCTTCTTTGCCGAAAGATTGATAATCAGCCATTACAAGGGTATGGGATGGAAGATACAGGCCGGCGTGGAAGATAAATACAAAGCGCTGGAAAAAGAATTTAAGGAAAAAGAAAAAGAGTACAAGGAAAAAGAATCCGAAAAGAAAGACGGACCCGGCGGCCCGCAATGGACCAGTATTTAGGGGCCTGATATTGAGATCGCGATAAGCAGGCTGGAGACGGGTTGACCCCATTTTCCCAGCGATCAACCTCGTATTAACTCAGCTCGCAAAACTCGGCGTTCGCCCGAGGGCTCGCCGCCTCTACAATTGCTCGCAAGGTAAACAAGGTAATATAACAACATCCGGAATGAGATAACTATGGCTACCACAGTGGTGGCGAGCCAAAGGGGAACAAGACAAAAATTGATAAAAGGTAACATGTGTTGCGGACGAAGTGAATAATTGTTAAACTAAACCAAATATGTCTGAGAAAAAAATAAAAATTACGAAGAACGGACCATACATTGTCACAGGCGGTGTTCCTCTCTCGTCCGAGATAATGGAGCTCGGTCCTGATAAAGAACCGGCCCGATGGATCAAGGGCGAAAAATATCCTGACAAAGCCGTTTACTCGCTCTGCCGGTGCGGACAATCAAAGACGATGCCTTTTTGCGACGGGTCCCACGTCAAAACCGATTTTGACGGAACGGAAACGGCGGGCTTTAAAAAATTCAGCGAGATGAACGATCCCACCGTCGGGCCCGAGCTGATATTGAACGACGCGGAAAAATTATGCGCGGTCGCCAGGTTCTGCCACAGGGGAGGGGACGCGTGGACGCTTACCGAGAGATCAAGTGATCCCAAATGCAGGGAGATGGCGGTGCAGGAAGCGGCGGATTGCCCGTCGGGAAGATTGGTCGCGTGCGACAAGAAGACCGGCCAGCCCATTGAACCCAAGTTCGAGCCATCGATAAGTTTGACGGAAGATACCCGTCACAAAGTGAGCGGGCCCATCTGGGTAAAAGGCGGAATACCGATAGAATCCGCTGACGGAGTTCAATATGAAGTGCGGAACCGCGTTACGCTCTGCCGCTGTGGAAAAACGAAGAACAAACCTTTCTGCGACGGCTGTCACATCACCGAGAAATTCAAGGCTTGGAAAACGGATCAGAAGTAACTACTTTTTCCCGCCGTATACCGCGAAGTTGAAATATTTCCAGTGGATGTCCACGCTTTTGAAGCCGATATCCTTCAACCACTGAAGCTCGGTCATCAGAACGTTCGGGCGGTCTTCGCGGAGATATCTCTGATGGTTTTCCTCTACCTCTTTTTCGCTCAAATGCTTTAAAAGGAATTCCTTCCACTTTGAGAGGTAAACTTCCTGCGTCTTGTCATCGCTCGCCAATATTATGTCGGCGTTGACGAACATCCCGCCGGGCTTCAGCGCGTCGAAAACCTTCTTATAAAACCCTTTCTTGCTATCCTTAGGATCAAGATGATGGAGAGCTAGCGAAGAAACGATCGCGTCATATTTCTCCTTGAAATCATAGCGTGAAAGATCAGCTTGCTCGAATTCGACATTGTCAAAACCTTTCATTTTTGTTTTGGCGGTCTCAAGCATAGCGGGGGAAAGATCGACGAACCGGATCGACGAATTAGGAAACCTTGATCCGATCAGATAACCGATGGTTCCCGATCCCGCGCCGAGATCGGCGACTTTGATCCGATCTTTGTTTGAAAAGGGCAGGACCGATACGAGAGCGTCCAGCATTTCCTTGTAATAAGGGATGCGCTGCAGAACTATCGAATCCCAGGCTTTCGCCTCTCCGTCAAAATGGTCCTTTACGACGCCCATTCTTTCTTTTGCCATGAGGAGATTATAACATACCGGCAAGCCTGATTAATATTTCATCACGCAAAAATCGATTTTTCTTGATTTCGGTTCCCGGCGGTGATAAACTTTCGCCTTGATACTTATTTTTCAGATCCCCGATCCAAAATAAACAAAGGAGTGATCTAATTGAAGTTAAGTAAATTGTCCGCGATCCTTTTCTCGGCCTCTCTGTTCCTTCTTTCCGTTATTGTCCCCAGCTGTTACGCAGGCGAGGCCGACCTCATTGTGCCGGACCTTTCCAGCGTTAATTTCCTGGGAGTCAGCGGGCACCTTCTGCTTTTGTGCGGAATGTCCATCTGCATTTTCGGAATGATATTCGGGCTTGTGCAGTACATGCAGATAAGGAAACTTCCCGCCCATAAGAGCATGAAGGAGATATCGGAGCTGATATTTGAAACATGCAAGACATATCTCTTTGAGCAGGGAAAGTTCATTTTCATCCTGGAGGTCATAATCGGCTTTGTCATTGTCGCGTACTTCGGATGGCTGCGTCATTTCATCGCAGCAAAAGTGATAGTGATCCTTTGCGCGAGCATCCTCGGCATACTCGGAAGCTATTTTGTCGCTTGGTTCGGCATGAGGATAAACACCCTGGCCAATTCCGCGACCGCTTTTATTTCGCTTACCGGCAAGCCTTACAGGGTCTCCACCATCCCGACGCAGGCTGGCATGAGCATAGGAATGCTCCTCGTATCGATCGAGCTTTTCATGATGTTGTGCATCCTTCTTTTTATTGATCCGTCATACGCGGGATCGTGCTTCATCGGCTTCGCCATCGGCGAATCGCTGGGAGCGTCCGTGCTGAGGATCGCCGGCGGAATATTCACGAAGATCGCCGACATCGGCAGCGACCTCATGAAAATAGTTTTCAATATCAAGGAAGACGACGCCAGGAACCCCGGAGTAATAGCCGACTGCGTCGGCGACAATGCGGGAGATTCTGTGGGCCCCACGGCCGACGGCTTCGAGACCTACGGCGTCACGGGAGTCGCGCTCATCACTTTCATACTCGTCGCAATAAAGAATCCCGTTTTCCAGGTACAGCTCCTGGTCTGGATATTCGTGATGCGCCTCATCATGATAATCGCGAGCGCGCTTTCATATTGGATCAACTCATTATATGTAAAGCTACGCTTCTCCGGCGCCAGCAAAATGAACTTTGAATCGCCTCTTACGACCCTCGTTTGGATAACGTCGCTCGTCTCCATCGGCTTTACTTTCATTACATCATATCTTCTTATCCCTGACCTCGGCGGCGGAACTCTGTGGTGGAAACTCGCGGGAATAATCACCTGCGGAACGATAGCCGGCGCGATAATACCGGAACTCGTGAAGATCTTCACGTCGACCGATTCGGCGTTCGTAAGGAACATATTCAAGTTCTCCAAGAAGGGCGGCGCTTCTCTGAACATCCTGTCGGGACTTACCACCGGCAATTTCAGCGCGTACTGGATGGGCATGGCGATGCTGTTCCTCATGGGCGTCGCGTATCTGTTCAGCAGGCAGGGGCTTGACCAGCTGATGGTGGATCCCGGCCGTGTTCGCTTTCGGTCTTGTGGCTTTCGGATTCCTCGGCATGGGCCCTGTCACGATAGCGGTGGATTCATACGGACCGATAGCCGACAACGCCCAGTCGATATACGAGCTTTCTCTCATTGAAGAGAAGAAGGGCATATCCAAGAAGATGAAAAGCAAATTACGGCTTCACTCCGAATTTCACGAAGGCGAAAGCACAACCTGGAATCGAATGACGGAGCAGGCAACACGTTTAAGGCAACCGCCAAGCCCGTGCTCATCGGCACGGCGGTCGTCGGCGCCACGACGATGGTCTTCTCGATAATAATGATACTCACCCACGGACCTGACAATGAATATCGACAAGCTCTCAGCTGCTTTATCCGCCGTTCTTCCTCGGCCTCATCGCCGGCGGCGCGGTCATATACTGGTTCTCCGGAGCTTCCATGCACGCCGTCACCGCTGGAGCTTATCAGGCGGTGGCTTTCATAAGGACAACATGGACCTTAAAAAAGGCAAAGGCAAAGCCAACAACGAAGGACTGCCAAAAAGTGGTGGAGATATGCACGAGGTTCGTCCAGAAGGGGATGGTGAACATATTCCTTACAATTCTTTTCTCAACTCTGGCGTTCGCGTGCCTGAACCCGTTCTTCTTCATCGCGATATCTTATCTCGATAGCGGTGTTCGGACTTTTCCAGGCGATGTTCATGGCAAATGCGGGCAGCGCATGGGACAACGCCAAGAAGCTGGTGGAAGTGGACCACAAAGAACTTAAAGGGACGGAACTCACGCGGCGACCATCGTAGGCGATACTGTGGGAGATCCTTTCAAGGACACGTCATCCGTGGCCATCAACCCGCTGATAAAGTTCACGACGCTGTTCGGGCTTCTCGCCATCGAGATATCGATAGAGCTTTCAAAAACGATGAACCTGACGCTCGCGATAATATTCTTCCTGTTGTCGATGATATTTGTGTACAGGTCGTTCAGCTCCCTTAAAATAGAAGATTGATTTAAATAACAGGGAGCGGCTTGTCCCTTCTATACAAAGCCGGGCCGATAGTATAGAATTCGGCCATATCGAGTGAGATCGGATCAAGGGGGGAATGAACAATGCTAAGGAAAATAGCTCTGGGGTTATGCATCGCTGTCCTGCTTCCGCTTCTCGTGCACTACGGGGTCAGCTCCATCGTCCCGTCGCCGAACACCGGCATCTATCAGATACAGGAATATTATTCTGGAGAGATGAAACAGGCTCCGGCGGCAAGATCGATACATAAGAAGCATGTTGAACCTGCGCGCAAAGTATCAAGCGACCACAGGAAGTTCAGGATATATCTCTTCGCGGCGGCGATACCCGTGGGGCTTGTGGCCATCATCATCGGGTCTTTCGTTCCGATAATGTCGATAGGCCAGGGGCTGATATTCGGCGGGGTACTAACTATCGTTGACGGATACGCTTACAACTGGGTCCACATATACGACTGGTTCAAATTCCTGTCGCTGCTCGTTGCGCTTGTGGTGATAATACTTATAGAACACAGGAAGCACGTCATCTAGTTCCCGGTCTTTTTTCTCTGGAAGAAATTGAGATAAACTATTTCCAGAATGCCGATCGTGTTTATCGGCAGAAGGAAGATGAACCACACAAGCTGATCGTTCTTACCGGCCTTCCACAATGCAATGCCTTTCCATATAAGCGACCAAACAATAAGGCAAACTATTATCAAGGCCTGCGTCGATGTTAATTCGGGGATCGGCATCGTTTTCCCTCCTGACATTCCTGTTGATGCTATTATACCAGACTGGCGAAGATGCCGCATATGTATTACTTTTCATTTGATTTCCATCTGTTATAATTCGCCTGCTTGGATTTTTTAACGGAGGTGTCATATGGCGATATCTAAAGTGACCATCGAGGAAGGATGCATATCGTGCGGGGTTTGCGAGTCGGCCTGCCCGGAAGTGTTCAAGGTGGACGATGTCGCCGTTGTGTTGATAGACGCGGACCTTTCGGCGAACGAAGCGAAGATAATGGATGCCGCCGCCCAATGTCCCGTTTCGGTCATCAAGGTCGAATAAAAAACCTTGCAAACGCCCGGCTCATAAGGTAAAATACTTTTTATATTTTTTAAGGAGGGTCAATATGAAAGGAAAACTTGTTATTGCCTTGGTTTGTGTTTCGTTCCTGGCCTGCGGTTTCGGAGGTCCGGCTCCTTCAGCTTCTTCATCTTCGGCTCCTGCGTCAAGCGCCTCATCATCCACTTTTTCAAATGTTTACATGATAGATAATTTTGAGAACGGAAATTACACCACCAATCCTGTATGGTGGAAATTTGACAACGTATCGGTGAATGTGGTCGGCAATTCCGACTATCAGACCGGAGATCCGGCCGTTGTCAGCGTGATCGGAAAATATTCGGTCAGCATAACGGGGAATGCCTCCGACTGGTACGCAGGAGGAATGGGAACGTATCTTGCCAAGAAGAACAACGATCTCGGAAGGTATAACGCGATCCAGATGGATATTTTCGGCTATGGGCCCGGATCGGGCACGATAAAGATCGAGCTTGTGGATGACGACAAGGGCAACTGGCAGGTGGAACAGGATTCCAAAGGCGTTCCTCTGTACGACGACCAGTTCGTGTACAACTTGATCGTGGACTGGAGAGGGTGGAAGAGGGTTACGATCCCGTTCAGCGACTTTACTCTTGACAATCCCGGCCACGGGGACGGCTTGCTGACAGTTGGCCAGGAGAACGGCAAAGGCGGACTTCTACAGGTGCAGTTCATTTTCATAGGCCCCAAGAAGGTCGGCTCTCTGAAGTACAGCCTCGACAACGTGTCGCTGGTCAAAAAATAGACGCGTCCGGAAATATGGGATTGAAAAGGTCCTTAACGGCCGCTGCTCTTGTGGCATGTGTGTTCCTCATGTGCGCGGTAATACCCGTTCAACGCGCCATTGTGAAGTTCGGCGAAAATGATAACAACAGGTCCGTGCGGCTCCGCGTAGACCGGAAGATCGAGATAGACCTCGAAGGCAATCCAACGACGGGATTCGAATGGGTAAAGACGTCTGGCAGCAGGAAGATCATACGGCGGAACGGCGTGGCCGAGTACACTCCGGATTCAAAAGCCATCGGGTCCGGCGGAACGACCAGATTTTACTTTAAGATAGTTGGACGCGGCAGAACAAAGCTGATGCTTTCCTACAAGAGACCCTGGGAGAGCGGCGTGCCTCCGGTCAAGACCTTCACGTTAAGAATTACCGCAAGATGATCGCGCAGCTAAGGAAAAATTCCCTTACGGTGCTATAATATCGGTCAGAGGGATGTTCATTTGAACTTGGGCAGAAAGATCATAAGAGAATACTACGATACCGGCGCGACAAAGACGGAGAGCGAATATCTCTGGGGAAAACGCGACGGCCCCACAAGGCAATTCTATGAGGACGGCATCCTCATGATCGAAGCCTTTTTCAGCAAGGGAAAACCCCAAGGAAAATTCAGGCAATATTTCGAGGACGGCACCATCATGGCCGAGGAGTTCTATCATAACGGCCAGCTGACGCTTCAGAAAAGATACGACGAACACGGAAAGCTCACCGATTCGGTCAGGAAATACTTTGACAGCGGCAAACTGAAGATAGAGGCCGGTTTCAAGGACGGAAAGCCGGAAGGCATATCAAGGGAATACCACGACCACGGCGCTCTAAAGACGGAGGAATATTACAAGGAAGGCGTTCTCATAAGCCGGAAGAGATACGACAGGTCCGGCAACATGGAGGGGCCGGTCGCGGAGTTCTACGCCAACGGCGCGTTGAAGACCGAGACAGATTTCAAGGAAGGCATATACAGGGAATATTACCGCTCGGGAGCTCTGAAGAAGGAAGCTCACTTCAAGGACCAGAAACCGCACGGGATGATCACGGAATATTATGAGAACGGAAAGACCGCCGGAGAGGACGGCTATGATGAGGGGAAGCTTGTCGGCAGCAGGAGATACAACAGGGAAGGCGAGATAGTAAGCGCGACGGGCAGGCTTGCCGACAACATAAAAGAAGAGAAGAGCGAGCTTGAAGCTATAATGGATTTCTTCAAGGGCGGCGCGGGAGCGGAAAAACTAAAGCCTCAGATCCAAAAGGAGAACGTACAGGTTGAGAAGAAACCCGTACCTGCTGAAAAGGAAGTTGTTCCGACAGAAACAGTGAAGATGGAAGAAGCGGCCGCGGCCGCTGTTGATCCTCCCGCTGAAGAAAAAATGCCGGAGCCGGAGGCTGCGGAGGAAGGGCCGGACATTCAGCCGGACAGCAAAGAGATACCGCTGAAGCCGGAAGTTTTTGTCCAGGAGAAAGCGCGGGAAGCTCCCCGAGCCGGGGATTCAGGCGCAAGGATCGAACAGGAGCATTATCCGGGAGGAACGCTGAGGGCCGAAAAACGTTACGAGAACGGCGCTCTTAACGGAACAACAAAGGAATTTTATGAGACCGGCGAGCTGATGGCGGAACTGGTCTACGAAAACGGCGAAATAACCGGCAGGACGGTCTATGACAAGACGGGCAGGTTCATCTACAAGTCAACGATGAGAAAAAACCAGTGAACGAGGGACTTACTTGTTCGTTTTGATTGCCGGCTGCATGACGATTATGGGCTCGTCAGTCAGGAAAGTGGGGCCTTCATAGTTCAGCGCCATATTGATGATGGTCTTCTCGCAGTTCACACAGTCTCCGCCAAGCCGAATGTAGTATTGCCTTGCCAGTTGCGATCTTAACTGGATGGCTTTTGTTTCATTCAGGTCCTTATTTATCACTTCTTCAGCGACCTTCTTCCTGTCATATGAAAAAATGGCAAGAGACGTCGTTCCCTTGCCGAAAGTCGAGAGCTGTATCGTCAAAAGCTGGTCCGCGGGCACATTGATCTTGAAAAACTCAAAATTACCAGGAGCAAGTCTGCGGCTCGTGATGTAAAGATCGTTCGGCAGAACAGTTGCGGTCGAAAAAGAGCTTCCTCCCTGAGGCAGGACTTTGGGCGGATCGGCGAGTGCCGCGTTCGCCAGCGCCATTACAAGCAGGAACAGGAATAACTTTTTCATAAATGCAGGCGAATATTATGCTTTATCACAGTGCTTGTCAAGAATAAAATTTACTAATATCGTATAACGGATTATAATCGGATCGTGAAAGCCGTCGTTGATAAGAACACACAGCCATCCGGGTTCGATTATGTGGGAAGTCCCATCGAATCGGTCTATTCCCATTACAACACGACCGAAAAAGGGATCAGCGACATAGAAGCGCATAAACGTCTTTTGCTCGCCGGATACAACGAACCGGCAAAAAAGAAGAAACTTTCCGCTCCGGTGAAGATCGTCATCATGTTCTCCAACCCGCTGGTGGTCATTCTGCTCATCATTGCCGGCTTTTCGCTTTTCTTTGGACAGACGGTGAACGCCGGCATTGTCTCTGCCATGGCCGTCCTGAGCGTTCTTCTCTCTTTTGTGCAGGAGGACAGGGCGGGCAGGGAAGCGGAGAAGCTTATGGAGATGGTGCATACCACTGCCACGGTCATCCGCCAGGGCAGATCGAGGGAGCTAAGGATCCGGGAAGTGGTCCCAGGGGACATAGTGGACCTTTTCGCCGGGGACATGATCCCGGCGGACCTGAGGATCATTTCGTGCAAGGACCTTTTCATCAACCAGGCGTCGCTTACGGGCGAATCTTTCCCGGCCGAGAAATTCTCTGGGGCGCTGCCGCTCAAGACCAGTTCGGTCGCGGACATCAAGAACGTTGCCTTCATGGGAAGCAGCGTGGCCAGCGGAACGGGGCTTGGGGTCGTGGTGAAGACGGGCATACGCACCCAGTTCGGCGAACTTTCGGAGCACCTCTCTACCATAAACATCGAGACAAGTTTCGAGCGCGGCGTGAAACGCTTCACATGGCTCATGATACGGGCGATGGTCGTCATGGTGACGTTCATATTCCTCATCAACGCTCTGCGCAGGGGCAACTTCATCGAATCTCTGCTTTTTTCTCTCGGCGTGGCCGTGGGGCTGACGCCGGAGATGCTCCCCATGATCGTCACGGTCAACCTGTCCAGGGGAGCGATGGTCATGTCGAAAAAAGAGGTCATAATCAAACGCCTGAATTCCATCCAGAACTTCGGCGCTATGGACGTTCTCTGCACCGACAAGACGGGGACGCTCACTCTGGACCACATTGTTCTGGAGAAGCACTGCGACGTCTTGGGGAGACCGAACGAGGAAGTGCTGAGGATGGCGTACATCAACAGCTTTTACCAGACCGGGCTGAAAAACCTTCTGGACAAGACCATATTGAATTACGAAAAATTCTCCTGCAGGCATTTCAAAAAGATCGACGAGATCCCGTTCAACTTCCAGAGAAAGATCATGTCCGTCGTGGTGGAAATGGAAGGCAAACACACGATCATCGCAAAAGGCGCGCCCGAAGAGATTTTCAAGCGTTGTACGAAGTATGAACTGGACGGAAAGGTCCAGGACATGCAGCACGGCATACACGCCAACATGAAAAAAGAATACGACGACATGAGCAGGGAAGGGTTCCGGGTGCTCGCCATTGCTTACAAGGAAACGCCGCCGGACAGGGAGACTTATTCCAGGGATGACGAGGATGCTCTGACGCTCATAGGCTACGTGGCTTTCCTCGATCCGCCCAAACCAAGCTCGCGGCAGGCAATAGTTTCGCTCAACAAGATGGGGATAGCGGTAAAGGTCCTGACCGGCGACAACGAACTTGTGACCGAAAAGATCTGCCGTGACGTGGGGCTTAACGTAAGCGGGCTTATCAACGGCGAGGCCGTGGACCGAATGAACTCTGTAGAGCTGCGTAAAGCGGCGGAATCCACTACGGTCTTCGCGAGGTTATCGCCCCTGCAGAAAGAAAGGGTCATCCGCGCGCTCCAGGACAACGGGCACAACGTCGGATATCTTGGTGACGGCATCAACGACGCGCCTGCGCTGAAAGCGGCCGACGTGGGAATATCCGTGAACAATGCCGTCGACATAGCGAAGGAAACAGCGGACATCATTTTGCTCCGGAAGAGCCTCGGCGTGCTGCATGAAGGCGTGACGGAAGGCAGAAAGACCTTCGGCAACATAGTTAAATACGTTAAAATGGGATCAAGCTCCAATTTCGGCAACATGTTCAGCATGACGGGGGGCAGCATCTTTCTTCCTTTCCTTCCAATGCTTCCCGTGCAAATACTGCTCAACAATTTCCTTTACGACCTTTCGCAGCTTGCCATCCCATCGGACGCCGTGGACAGTGAATATATTTCAAAACCGAGGCCCTGGAACATAGCTTCTATCAGCACTTTTATGATGATCATCGGCCCCATAAGTTCGATATTTGACTTCGTCACGTACTGGGTCATGCTGCACGTCTTCAAGGCCTCCGCGCCGCTCTTCCACACCGGCTGGT
Source organism: uncultured bacterium (assembly GCA_963727815.1). Taxonomy (GTDB): domain Bacteria; phylum Margulisbacteria; class WOR-1; order CAVSGV01; family CAVSGV01; genus CAVSGV01. The sequence continues at coordinate 315,679 of CAVSGV010000003.1, read as the reverse complement.
TCATAGAGTCGCTCTGCACGCAGACGCTTGTCATATATGTAATAAGGACGTCGAAGATACCGTTCCTTGAAAGCCTGCCAGCGGGCTGCTCTTGTTGAGCTCTCTTATCATCGTCGTCGTGGGGCTTTTGATCCCTTATTCGCGTTTCAGCGCCAGCCTTGGATTTGTTCCGCCGCCGGTATCGTATTTCTGGATACTCGCCGTTATCGTCGTGGCATACCTGATTCTGGTGCAGGCGGTAAAATCCTGGTTCGTAAAAAGATACGGTATCGATTAAAAAATCCCGTTGAACCCTGCGGATATTTTTGATATAGTTTACTTCCGTTTTGCAAAACATGAACAACGACGTAGTAATATTAAGCATTATATTCGTACCGGTATTCGGAGCGTTCATTCTTCCGTTGATCGGCTGGATCTCTCCCAAGACCAGGAACGTTCTCGCTTTTATTTTTATCGCGTGTTCATTCCTTCTTTCATTGACCCTCATTCCTTCTTCATTGTCCGGCAATCCGCCGTTCTTTACCGCCAGCCTCGCTTTTGGTTTTAACTTCAGCTTCCTGGCGGACGGGCTCGCGGTGTTCATGGCCTGCGTGTCGTCCCTCATCAGCGCGATAATCCTGCTTTATTCCTGGGGATACATAGAGCATTACGAGAATCAGAACGAATACTATTCGATGGTGGTCCTTTTCTGCGGTTCAATGATGGGGCTTGTCTACTCCAGCAACCTTATATTCCTTTACGTTTTCTGGGAGATCACAGCTCTTACAAGCTGGCGTTTGATCGGCTTCTTCAGGGAGAAAAAATATGTTCTGAAAGCGGACAAAGCTTTCATGGTCACCATTTTCGGAGCGCTCCTCATGCTGGCGGGATTCATAGCTCTTTATCAGCAGACAGGATCTTTCGATCTTCAAGCGATAAAGGCCGCACTAGGCTCATCACCAGTTTCCAATATCATCCTTTTGATGATACTTGCCGGTATTCTCTCGAAATCTGCCACGCTTCCTTTTCACACATGGCTTCCTGACGCCGGCGTCGCGCCGTCTCCTGTTACCGCGCTTCTCCACGCGGCGGTCCTGGTCAAGATAGGCGTTTACGTTTACGCCAGGCTTTTCGTTGCCACTTTTCCCATCGAGGCGATCTGGCACACGGTAGTGCCGGTCATCGCGGTGTCCAGCACTCTTGTTTCCGCGGCTGCGGCTTACATGGAAACGGACATCAAACGGCTTATCGCGTATTCCACGGTTAGCCAGATAGGTTTCATCTTCTTCGGGCTCGCGACCGGCAGCGTGATAGGGGTGGCGGGCGGGCTCCTTTACATATTAATGCACGGCCTGGCAAAAGCCGGGCTCTTCCTTTCGGCGGGCATAATAGAACAGAACGCAAAGACAAAGGATATCACAAAGATGGGCGGGCTCATCAATACGATGCCTGTTACCGCGATATCATTCCTTTTCTGCGCGTTGTCCGTAATGGGTGTTCCTCCTTTCGGCGGATTTTTCAGCAAGTACATGGTCTTTGCCGGCGGCATTCAGGGCAAGCAGTGGGCCGTCTCGGCATTCTTCCTGGCCTGGCGCTTTCATGACGATCCTGTATCTTTTCAGGGCTTTCAACCTTATCTTCCTCGGCGAGGCTAAAACAACCAGCGCCAGGGAAGGATCAAAGCTGATGGTCGCGTGCGTCGTTGTTCTCGCCGTTCTGTCGCTGGCCGGAGGGATCTTCGTGAATTATCCGGCGGGATTCGCCAGGTCTGCCGCGATGCAGATGATGGGAGTATTTAAATGACGATATTCGCTCTGCTTATCACCTTCCTGAATTTCTGCGCTGCCGCCCTGCTTTTCAGGACGAACGCAAGTTTCACGGTCCCGTGGCTGGGTTTCGGCCTGGATTTTTCCATCAGAATATATAATTTCAGCGCTTTCATAATGCTGGCGGCCTCCACTTTCGGTTTTCTCGTCACTCTTTATTCAACCGCTTTTCTCAAGGGAAAGAAATACGCCAATGCTTTTTATCTTCTTCTCATAACATCTTTGCTTTTCATCGACGGTGCGGTCCTCGCGGACAATCTCATCGTGATGCTTTTCTTCTGGGAGGGACTGCTCGGCCTTCAGTTCGGCATGATCGCTCTCGGCGGAAAAGATTCATTCAGGACGGCGACTAAGGCGTTCATCATCCTTGGCATCTGCGACCTGTGCATGATGCTCGGCATAGTGATCACAGGACACATCGCGGGGACAATGACGATGTCCGATATACATCTTCCCATCTCCCACCTCTCATCTCTTGCCTTTGTCTTGTTCATGATCGGAGCCATTTCAAAAGGCGGCTCGATGCCGTTCCACAGCTGGATACCTGACGCGGCGATAGACGCGCCGCTTCCTTTCATGGCGGCATTCCCGGCCGCTCTGGAAAAACTTCTCGGGATATATCTTCTCACAAGGATCTGCCTTGACATGTTCGCGCTAACGCCGGGTTCCTGGTTGAGCATGCTCCTCATGATCATCGGAGCGCTCACGATAATCCTGGCGGTAATGATGGCTTTGATACAGAAGGACTTCAAGCGGCTGCTCTCATATCACGCGATAAGCCAGCTGGGATACATGATACTCGGCATAGGAACGGCAGTCCCCGCGGGAATAATCGGCGGGCTCTTCCACATGATAAACAACGCCATGTACAAGAGCTGCCTGTTCCTTACCGGCGGCGCGGTGGAAAAAGAAGCGGGCACGACGGACCTCAACAAGCTTGGAGGAATAGGCGTTAAGATGCCGATAACCTTTACCTGTTTCATCATCACGGCGCTCTCGATATCCGGCGTGCCTCCGTTCAACGGATTCTTCTCGAAGGAGCTGGTCTATGACGGCGCGCTCGATAGAGGCTGGATATTCTATGCCGCGGCTGTCATCGGTTCTTTTTTCACGGCTGCTTCGTTCCTGAAACTGGGGCACGCGGCGTTCGTTGACAGATCCAGAGGACAAAATAGCAGCGTGAAAGAAGCTCCGTGGACTATGCTTGTTCCGATGATCGTCATCGCGCTGGGCTGTATCGTATTCGGGCTCTTCAACGGCCTTCCGATCAAGGGAATATTCCAGCCAATACTCGGAGATGCCAGGCTTGGAGGCCGCGATTTTTCCGGGTTCCCGGCGAACGGGATGCTCGTTGTCTTAACGATCATAGTCCTGCTTGCCGCCGTTGCGAACCACTTCTACGGCGTGTGGAAAAAAGGCAGCGGGCTTAAAGCGGTGGATCACATCCATTATGCGCCCGGACTTTCAACCGTTTACGACATGGCCGAGAAAAAGCTTCTCGATCCTTATGAGATCGGCTTGAAGTTTACATGGCTTGTCTCAAAGATCGGCTCAATGATCGATTCCGCCGTGGACTGGATTTATGAGGTTTTCACGGTCCGTGTTACAGCCGGCTTTACATATTATATAAGGAAAGCGCATAACGGGAATTACACGGTCTATATGGCATGGTCGCTCGTAGCCATGCTTCTGGTCATTTATTATCTTGTGAGGTAGGAAAATGTTCTGTTCGCTTATATTGATACCTTTGTTCGCCGTCATACTTATGAACCTCCCGTTCAGGGTGGTCCGAAGGTCGGCGTTCTGGTTCGGCCTGGTGCTTTTTGTCGGCCAGATATATATCTCCATTTTCCCGCCGGAAGGCGTGGCTTGTTACCTTTTTAAATTCTCCCTCATAGTGGACGAGCTTAGCAGGGTGGTCCTGTTCTGCGTGGGGATAGTCCTTTTCACGGCGCTTTTCGTGGGACAGCAGATGCTGAAGGATGAGGAACAGAGGTTCAATTTCATAAATCTTCTCATCATCGCCATGGCCGGCTTGAACGGCGTCACAATGGTCAACGACGTCTTTTCTTTATACGTTTTCCTTGAGATCACAGCTATCGCGTCGTTCATACTTATCTGCTTCAAGAGGGACGCCAACGGCCTTGAGGCGGCGTTCAAGTATTTCATCCTTTCCGTCGTGGCCAGTGTCCTTATGCTTACTTCCATCGCGATGCTTTTGCTTATAGCCGGCGACACTAGTTTTGCCGCGATCAACTCCGTTATACTCGTTGCTCCGCACAATTCGTTCTTCATGCTGGCGATGGGATTGTTCATTTGCGGGCTTTTCATCAAAGGCGGTCTAGTTCCTTTCCATGGATGGCTGCCTGACGCGTATTCCGCAGCGCCGACCCCGGTGTCGGTCCTGCTGGCCGGCGTTGTCACGAAGACGGTGGGAGTCTACGCGCTGATAAGGATAGTCACTCTTGTTTTTATTTTTGACAGCCCGATAAAACTGATACTTCTTTTCATAGGCGCGGTCTCGATACTTGTGGGCGCGCTTGCCGCTCTCGGCCAGAGCGATTTCAAGAGGATGCTTGCTTACTCCAGCATAAGCCAGGTGGGATACATAGTCATAGGTCTTGGATGCGGAACGCCGCTGGGAATATTCGGAGCGGTATTCCATCTCCTGAACCATTCCATATTCAAATCACTTTTGTTCGTTAACGCCGCAGCGGTGGAGGAGCAGACCGGATCCGGTGACATGGACAAGATGTCCGGGCTGGCACAGAAGATGCCGGTCACGGGCGTCACGTCGGTGCTGGCTTGTCTTTCGGCCGCGGGCATTCCGCCGCTCTCCGGTTTCTGGAGCAAGCTGTTGATAATCCTGGCGCTATGGATGGCCGGATATTACACATATGCCATCATCGCCGTCCTTGCCGGTCTCATAACGCTTGCATATCTCCTCTCTCTTCAGAGAAGGGTTTTCTTCGGAATACTGGGAAAAGAATTTGTGAATATCAAAGAAGCCGGTTTCGGCATTATTTTTCCGGCCGTGATACTCGCGGCGCTCATCGTAGTCATAGGCTTGCTTTTCCCGTTCCTCATCGGCGCATTTAACATGCCCACGGGCATGATGGGGGGATAACTTGTTAATTAACATCATACTTCTGATATTCCTGGTGGCAGGGGCTTTCCTTACCGTCATGACAAGGAGCCTTCTCAGATCTGGCGCTGGGCCTCGCGGCAACGAGCGCTCTGCTTGCGATAATCATATTCAGGCTGAACTCGCCCATCGCGGCCGTTTTCGAACTCTCGGTGTGCGCCTGCCTCATATCGGCATTGTTCTTCTGCACGATCTCCATAACACATCCGCTGTCGCTGAAAAAGAACGCGGAATACATGAGAATAAGGGTCGCTAGATACTGGTATCTGCCCATCATCATGCTCGTCGCAGCCGTGGTCATGAGCTTTATGTCATTGAAGCTGGACCTGAAGCTCCCCGTTCCGCAAATGGACGCCGACGTCAGGCAGGTGCTCTGGAACTCCAGACAGCTGGACATAGTCGGCCAGATGATAATACTTCTTGCCGGAGTGTTCGGCATAATCATATTGTTGAAGGAGATGAAGAATAAAAATGGATAGCCAGACGGTGAACATATTCTGGACGTTCAGCATATTCATAATATTGCTTTTCATCATTGGGTTCTACTGCCTGCTGGTGACGCAGAACCTGGTCCGGGCGCTCATAGCGGTGGAGATATTGATGAAGGCCGTCACGCTGTTCATCATAGTTTCCGGCAACCTGAGCGGGCGTCCAGCTTTCGCCCAGGCGCTGGTGGTCACGCTCATCGTTGTTGAGACCGTTGCCATAGCGGTGGCGATGGGAATCGTCTTGAGCATTTACGGAAACAACCGTTCTCTTGAAACTGATAACTTGAGGAACTTGAAAGGATAAAAATGAAAGACCTTTTGCTTACGCCTCCGGCCGCGTTCCTTATAGTGCTTGCGGTGTCGTGGTTGATACTGGTGACGTCGCATTTTCTTTCGTGCAAGCCGAACATCGCGGAGGGCTCCAGGAAATCTTACGCGTGCGGCGAAGATGATTACGACAACATGGCGCAGCCGGACTACAGCCAGTTCTTTGTTTTCGCGTTCTTTTTCACGCTGGCGCACGTCGCGGTCCTTATAATGGCGACCGTTCCGAAAAGCGCCCTGGACGTGGTTTTGCTGTCGTTCCTGTACATGGTCGTGGTCGTGATGGCGCTGGTGATACTGCTGAAAGGAAAAGGCAATGGGACTGGTAAGTAAGATAATAACCTGGGCGAGGATAAAATCGCCGTGGATCATCCACTTTAATACCGGCGCGTGCAACGCGTGCGACATAGAGATAGTGGCCGCCCTTACTCCCCGGTACGACATAGAGCGTTTCGGGATCCAGTTGAAGGGCGCGCCTCGCCACGCCGACGTGCTTGTATGTTCCGGCCCGGTCACGCGGCAGGTAAAAGATCGGTTGATAAGGATATACGAGCAGATGTCCGAGCCGAAATTCGTTGTGGCGGTGGGAACGTGCGCTTGTTCCGGCGGCGTTTTCAGCGGGTGCTATAACGTAAAAGGCGGGATCGATACAGTGATACCGGTCTCGGCTTACATACCGGGATGTCCCGCAAGTCCCAAGGCAATAATCGACGGCGTGGTAAAGCTGTTGGGAAGTTTGGAGGCGAAAGTAATGTCAGCCGAAGAAGAAATGAAAGGGAAGCTGTCAGCGAAATTCAATTTTGCTGAGAGCGACGTGGTCATCAGCAGGCCCAGAAGGCTTTGGCTTACGGTGGGCATGGACAAGTTCTGGACGGTGCTGGACTATGCCGTGAAGAGCCTGGATTTTTCCATGCTCATCGCGGTGACGGGTCTTGATGAAGGCGGCGATTTCGGCCTTGTATATCATCTCGCGCGGCCCAGCGGAATAATGCTGATGATCAAAACAAGCATACCGAAGGACAAGCCTGTTCTTGATACGGTCACGAAATATTTTCCCGCCGCGGAGATATACGAAAGAGAGATGATGGACCTGCTCGGGATAACGGTGAACGACATGCCGGAAGGCAACAGATATCCGCTTCCGGATGACTGGCCCGCGAACGTCTATCCGCTCCGCAAGGATTTTAATGCGGACATACTGGATAAAAAGGAAGGGTGTCAGTAACATGACTAACAATGACAAGGAATTCAAAATACCTATCGGCCCTCAGCATCCTGCGCTGAAAGAGCCAGCCAGTTTCAGCCTCGCGCTCAAAGGCGAGAAGATCATGGGGGTTGACATACGCCTGGGATACAACCACCGCGGGATAGAAAAAGCCTGCGAGGAGAGAACGTTCCTTCAGGACGTGTATCTCGTAGAAAGGATATGCGGCATCTGTTCGCACGTCCACTCCACGTGTTTTGTAATGTCAGTGGAGGAGATCGCGGGTCTGCAGGTCCCAAGGCGGGCGTTATATATCAGGTCAATAATAGGGGAGCTTGAAAGAGTACACAGCCATCTTCTCTGGCTTGGAGTTGCCGCGCATGAAATAGGTTTTGACACTCTTCTCATGTATTCCTGGAGGGACAGGGAGATCGTCATGGACCTTCTGGCACTTCTAACCGGTAACAGGGTCAATTACGGGATAAATACTATAGGCGGCGTAAGGCGGGACATTGCTCCTGCCGACGCAAAAGAAGTATTGAAGGCGATGGACCTTCTGGAGGACAGGACGAAATATTACATCGAAGTTTGCACAACGGAGACGACCATCATCAATAGGCTTTCCAAGGTTGGCATGCTTTCTCATGAAGATGCGATAAAGCTTGGAGCGGTAGGACCCACCGGACGCGCTTCCGGCGTTGACAGGGACATAAGGCGCGACGATCCGTATGCCGCTTACGCGGAACTAAAATTCAACGTCATCACCGATGACCACAACGACGTATTCGGCAGGGCAGTGGTCAGATTAAAAGAGCTCATTGAATCATACAAGATAGTGCGCCAGGCGATCAACGAAATGCCCGAAGGACCCATCACCGTCAAAGCTCCGAGGAAGATCGCGGCCGGGGAGGCTGTTAGCAGGTATGAAGCGCCCCGCGGAGAAGCCATGCATTACGTCAAAGCGAACGGGACGGACCATCCGGAGAGAGTAAAAGTAAGGGCGCCGACGCTGGCGAACCTGCAATCGGTCCGGACCATGCTAAAGGACAGATATCTTGCGGACATGCCTATTGTCGTGGCCGCCATCGATCCCTGCTTCTCCTGCACTGACAGGCAGATCGAGATCGAAGACCTGGACAAAAAAAGAACTGATGTCATCGAATGGCAGCAGCTGCGGGAATACAGCATCGAATGGTACAAGAAGAGAGGCGTCGATTTCTCTAAAATGAAAAGGACGGAAATTAAATAATCATGCTGACGGCACTATTCGTTATACTCATTTTCCCCGGATTCCTTTTCCTTAGCGCCGCGGGGATGTACGCGGAATATCTGGACAGGAAGATATACGCGATACTGCAGAACAGGGTGGGACCGCCGTGGTTCCAGCCTCTCGCCGATTTCATAAAGCTGGTGGCAAAAGCGGACGTTCTGCCGGAGGATGCGAATCCCACCATGTTCTCTCTGGCGCCTCTTTTCGCTCTTACCGCGACAGTTGTCGCCATATTATACATTCCGCTCTGGAACACGACGGCTGTCTCGTCTTTTACGGGCGACATCGTCGTTGTCCTTTATCTTCTTACAATACCCACGCTGGCTTTCTTTATCGGCGGCTGGTATTCCTCCTCGCTTTTCGCGAGGATCGGCTCCGTCAGGGCGGTCATGCAGCTTTTCTCATACGAAGTTCCTCTTTTCATGGCGGTGTTGACGTCGGCTTTTCTTGCCGATACGTGGTCCATCGCGGGCATCGCGCGTTTTTACAACTCGCATCCGTGGTACTGGCTTTTCAATATCGTCGGCTTCGGCATCTCCGTGGTGGCGCTCCTGGGAAAACTTGAAAAAGGTCCCTTCGACATACCGGAAGCCGAAACGGAGATCGTCGCGGGAAGTTTTACGGAATACAGCGGCAGGTTCCTCGCTCTTCTAAGGTTGGCCATCGACGTCGAAATGGTGGTTGGCGCGGCTCTGCTTGCCGCCGTCTTCCTTCCTTTCGGCCTGGACCTTCCGCCTGTCATGGGTTTCATTCTTTTCCTGGCAAAGGTCATCTTCATCGTAGCTTTGATATCCCTGCTGAGGACGACGGTGGCGCGCCTCAGGATCGACCAGATGCTGGATTTTTGCTGGAGATATCTTGTTCCTCTCGCTCTTCTTCAGCTGATGCTGAACTTCCTTCTTAAAGGAGTAATACTTTAATGCACCTGGGGGAAATGCTTTTCGAAGTGCTTGGCTCCCTGTTCAAGAAGCCTGCCACGGTATTGTATCCGAAGGAAAAACTCGACATGCCCGCCAATTACAGAGGGAAGCTGAAGTTCTATCCGGAGAAATGCATAGGATGCAAGCTCTGCATGAAAGATTGTCCGTCCAACGCCATCACCATCAACAAGCTTCCCGACGGCAGGTTCGAGGCGGTGGTGGACCTGGACAAATGCATATACTGCGGGCAGTGCGTGGACTTCATGCCCGAAAGAAGCGCTGGAGGTCACGAAGGACGTGGAACTGGCGCAGCTGGACAGCAAAAAGCTGAAAGTGATAATAGATGCCAAAGAAGCCAAAGAGCTCAAACCTCAAGACCAGCCTGAAAAACAGCCTTAACGGCGCAAGCCGCATAGCTGTTCTCGGGATAGGTTCCGAACTTCGCGGGGATGATATCGCGGGGATCCTGGCCGCGCAGGAACTTGAAAGCTCAACAAAGCAGATCGAAAAAAAGATCCCCTTCAAGGTTTTCCTCGGCTATACCGCTCCCGAGAATCTTTCTGGAGAGATCAGGAAATTCTTGCCGTCCCATTTGATCATGATCGATACCGCTGATATGGGAGAAAAACCCGGAGAGATCAGAGCGTTCTCTCCGCAGGATGCCGGGGGAATGTCTTTTTCAACCCATAAGCTGCCCATCAAAGTTATGGCTGAATATCTGACCCGGTCGATCGGCTGTGTTGTAGTGGTCATCGGGATCCAGCCGAAGATATTGGATTTCGGGAGTCCGGCCACAAAGACCGTGCAGAAGGCCGCCAATAAAGCAGCGGACGTTATTAAAGAGCTGCTTTTTTGAGAGCGTGAAATAATGTATAATGAGAACAAAAGGGGGAAATATTCTTGAAAAAAACTTTGATGATCCTTATAGCATTGACGGTTTTATCGAGCGCTAGCGCGTTCGCGATGACGCCGGAAATAATTGGCGGCGTCAGGAACGGGCTCGCGATAGGGCTGCTCGGCGAAGAATGGGTGAGCAATGACTTCGCGCTGAGAATGGGCGCGGAAGGCACAACGGGCAACGAAGGGCTCATTCTTCTTCTCGGCGGCAAATTTTTCCTGACACACATCGGCGCAAGAACGCCGGTATATCTCGGCCTGGGGATCGTGGGTTATGTAGGCACCCAGGGCACTCCCGGGTTTTCGCTCTCTGTTATCTTTGACAGGCTTTTCGGGACCAAGCCTCTCTACATGGAGGCAGGTGCAGATTTCGTAGCGAACACGATAAGATTGCAGCTGCAGCTGGGATATAAACTGTAAATGGGCCTCTATTCATATCTTGGCGCGCTGGCGGCAGTGCTGACCACGCTTGCTTACTTTTCACAGGTGGTAAAGACCCACATGACAAAGCACACAAAGGACATATCATTGATGATGTATCTGATGATATCTTCCGGCACGGCGCTCTGGCTTATATACGGCCTCATGCTCAGGGAAGTCCCGATAGTTATCGCCAACGGCGCGGTGCTCGTTCTGAACCTGTACGTGCTTTTTCTCAAAGTTAAATACGGGTGATGCCGTGCGATCCAACTCTCGATTTTTTTCCGCTCTCATACTGCTGGCTTTTATCGCGTTGCCGGTCACTGCGGCTTGGGCTTCCATTATCTATTGCGGAGACGATCCCAGGCAGGTAGCTCTTACGTTCGACGACGGCCCTTCTTTTAAATATACGATGAAGGTGCTCGATATCCTCAAAAGCGAGAAAGTAAAGGCAACGTTCTTCATCGTGGGCCAGAGAGCCGAACAGAACCCCGAGATATTGAAAATGATCTCCGATAACGGCAACGAATTGGCCAACCACACGTATTATCATACGCGGCTCAGCACCATCTCCGACGAAAAAATGATGGATGAAATAAGAGCGACCTCCAGCATCATATATAAGATAACGGGGGAACACGTGGCGTATTTCCGTCCGCCCTTCGGCGTTTTTAATTACAGGCAACGGAAGCTCATTGAAAAAGCAGGATACTCTGTTGTCCTCTGGAGCGTTCATGCCGATGACTTTTATCATCTGGGATGGGGAATGAGGACCTCAAGATCCATTGAAAAAAGGGTCCTGAGACTGGTAACGGGAGGCGACATCATACTTGCCCATGACGATTCAGATCAAATAGTTAAAGCGCTTCCGGTCATCATCGAAGCTCTCAAACAAAGGGGATATCGCTTTGTCACGATCTCTCAGCTGAACGCCTCCAAAAGGACGGCGAAAATATGAAAAAAGATACCAGCTGGAATTCTGTGGCGGGATGGTATGACAGGCACGTGAGCGCCTCCTCCGATCACCACCGCGAACTTGTCATCCCCGGCGCTATCAGATTGCTCTCGCCCGTTAAAGGAGAGAAGATACTTGATATCGGCTGCGGAGAAGGCGTCCTTTGCAGGGAGCTCGCGAAGGCCGGCGCGATCGCATTTGGCGTTGACGCTTCAAAGAAGCTGATAGACATAGCAAAAAAGAAATCCGGCGACAAATTAAACATCAATTACAGGATAGCCGACGCATCGAACCTCGAAGGTTTAGCGGACGGAACGTTCGACGCGCTGACTTGCGTCCTTGCCATACAGAACATGGAAGACCTTGATGCGGTCTCGAAAGAATCCGCCAGAGTGCTGAAAAAGAACGGAAGGCTGATCTGGGTCATGAACCATCCGTGTTTCAGGATCCCCAGGCAGAGCGGATGGGGATTCGACGAAAAAAGGAAGCTTCAGTATCGCAGGATCGACAAATACATGTCGGAAATGAAATATCCCCATCCAGATGCATCCGGGAGCTTTGCCGAACGTACACACCTGGACTTTTCACAGGCCGCTTTCAGCTTACATCAACGACCTTGTTTCCAACGGGCTGGTGGTAACCGGCCTGGAGGAGTGGGTGTCGCAAAGAAAAAGCCTTCCCGGAGGGCGTTCGCGCGCGGAGGATTCATCCAGGGAGGAGATACCTCTTTTCATGGCCATATCAGCCCGGAAAACTTGATTTTATTTCTATTTGACTGTAAGCTGTGTTCAGATCGGGAGGTGTTATATTGGAAACGGGAATTATCATTACGCTGATCATCTGCGGGACCATAATCGCGGTGGTCGCGATGGGACTGATGTTCACGATGTGGCTCATCACAAAAGGATTGCAAGTGGCGAAAGAGAACAGGTCCAGGTAGGATCCTTCAGCCGATCCGCACATTTTTTGTTATTTTACTTCTTCGAATTCGTCCTTTGGCGCGCCGCATGACGGGCACACCCATGTGTCAGGAAGGCTCTCGAAAGAAGTTCCCGGCGGTATCTTCCCCTCGGGATCCCCGATGTTAGGATCGTAGACGTACCCGCAGACCTTGCAAACATATTTTTTCATAAAGTTATTATAGCACTTCCTCTCGTTCCGCCGCGGTATTTTTCCAGGTCGGGATCATCCTTGTTCGCCGAAAGCGTTATCTGGAAAGTTTTTCCGGTCTTTCCGTCAAGACCCAGGTCGGCCAGATATGCTTTGAACGTGACGATAGTCCTGCCTTTCTTAATGATCACTTTGGATTTGATCAACTTTCCTTCCGCCAGCGAATGGCTTCTCCATGAGACGTTCTGTATCTCAATGGCCTGTTTTCCGTTGTAGATCGAGCCGATGACCATTTTGCCGGAGGATAAAATAGTGTCGCCGCCGAATCTGACAGCGACCCATCCTTTACCGGGCGCGGTGAGAGTGCCCGAAAGGACATTGTCATTCACTATCCAGGTGAAAGTTATGTCTTTTACCGTCACTATGTTCCTAGCCGCGAACGCTGGAATGACGAGAATGCACAAAACTAACAACAAGATGAACGATGCGGTCATACGAAATTTCATAAAGCCCCCCTTATACGTAATTGGTCAAAAGATCACGGATCGTTCTTTCCCTGTTGACCTCCTTCGGCATTGCTGCCGGGAATCCGCCGTCAAAAACAGCCGCATCCTTAGCGTAAAAGGTCCCCAAAGCTATCTGCGCATCGGAATTGTAATCCCATTCCCTTATCTTTTTCAAGGCTTCATCATGATCCGCCGGGTCGTGGTCTTTAAGTTCGTAAGTGTGTTTGTTGTAATATTCGTACATGTTGTAGAAAGTGACGCATACCTGCAAAACGTCGACATGGGAAAATCCTTTATGGATGATGGCGTCTTTTAGCGTATTCTTCAGATGAGCCTGGTTGGCAGAATAAGTCCTCGAAACGAAAGTTGCGCCCGATGAGAGCATGAGCTCCAGCGGATTGATCGGCCGCTCTAGCGAACCTTTCGGCGTAGACCTTCCTTTAAATCCAAGAGGCGATGTCGGCGTATATTGTCCCGTCGTGAGAGCGTAAACTCTGTTGTTGTGTATCACCGCCGTCATATCGACATTCCTCTTTGCCGCGAATATCAGGTGTTCCAGTCCTTCGCCGTATGCGTCGCCGTCCCCGGCGAAAGCTATCACTTTAAGTCTAGGATTCGCCAGCTTGATGGCTTCGGCGGCGGGAATGGCCCTGCCGTGTATCGAATAGAAACTGTTGACGTTGACATAATCCACTATCTTGGCGTGCTGGCCGATGCCGCTGACAAGGACGATATCTGAATACGGCACCCCTTCAGAATTCAATTCCATCAGGACGGACTTGAGAGCGCCCATTATCCCGAAGTTGCCGCATCCGGGACACCAGTCGTTTCGCGCGTGAGTATCCAGGTCTCTTTCGCTCATTTCATCACCTTTCTGATCTTTGCTTCCAGTTCATCGAGGGAGAAGGGCCTCCCGTCATATTTCAATATCATTTCATCAACATCAAATCCGTGCATTTTTATGAGCTTCGCCAGCTGTCCGGTCGAATTATTCTCGACGCAGATCAATTGCCTGACGCCTTTGATAGCTTTCGCGAATTTCTTAACGGGGAACGGCCAGAGGATGAGAGGTTGAATGACCTTCAATCCAAGTTTTTGACCAAGCTCGATACAAACGCCCTTGTTCGATCCCCAGCAGAGGATCACTTTCGGCGAGTTCTTTTTCCCGTAGACTTTAACAGAATCGAGTTTTTCAAGGTCATTGGCAAGGGTCTTACCTTTGCGTATCAGTTTATCCCGCTGGGACTTTGTTATCATCGCATCCTCTATCGTCAGGCCGGCTTCATCGTGTTCATAGCTGTTGGTTTTTATCACGGCGTCCGGATTTGGAACAAATGCGAGAGGGGAGACGCCGTTCTTTGTATCAAGATATCTTTTGTATGTTCCTTTTCCGTCCCACATCAGCGGCTGTTCTTCTTTAATGTCTTCTATCGAATCGATGTCGAAATTAAAGCCGCCTTCGCTCAAAGTTTTGTCTGTCATGATGAAAGCCGGCACCTGATATTTCCAGGCCGTGTTGAGCGCGAATGCCGACCAGTAATAAGATTCTTCGGCATCTCCGGGAGCTACGATGAACCTCGGAAATTCGCCCTGACCCGCATTGAGGACGAAATGAAGCTCGGTTTGAGAAGTGTATGTGGGTAGTCCGGTGCTTGGCCCCGGCCTCTGCCCGACGACGAACACCATCGGATGCTCCGCCATTCCGGCGAAGCTTACGCCTTCGGTCATGAGGCAGAATCCGCCGCCCGACGTTCCCACCGCGGTCTTTTGGCCGGCGTAAGCGAACCCCAGTGCCATGAGTATGACGCCGATTTCGCCTTCAGGATGCAGGACGTTCAATCCGAATTTGTCGGCATTGTCGGCCATGAAATGAAGGATGGTGGATGTCGGGGTCATCGGGTATGCAATATACGTCTTCAACCCAGCCTTGATCAATCCCAGGCTTATTGCTTCGTTGCCGGTCAATATCGGAAGAGGTTTCCGGTCGATGAGTTCGATCTTTTTCAGGGTCTTCACGATATCAAAGCCGGACTTTGCGACGGCAAGGTTCAGCTCAAGTTCCTTTGGCATGTTCTTTTCAAAAACCTCTTTGACGACTTTCCAATCGATCCCCGCTGTTTTGCAGAACGCGCCGATGACGCAGGTGTTCCTCATCACATCGGACGCCTTGGCAGACTTCAGGATATCACCGACTTTCACACCTATGCCGTCCGCTTTGACGGTGTCGGCATCGAAGATCGCCGAACCATCTTTATTCAATTTATCTTTATGAAGATCGTAAGTGTCTTGATTCAGCGCAAGGAGGAAATCCACCTTGTTAATATGAGTGAAGACGGGTTCATTTGATGCTCTGATGATGGAAAAAGTGTGGCCTCCGCGTATCAGCGACGGATAATCACGGTAAATATAAACCCGGTATCCCAGGTGATTGCATAACTGGGCGAGAAGCGTGCTCGACTTATCGATGCCGTAGCCCGCCTTCCCTCCGATAAGGACGGAAAAACTATGCGACGTCGATGTCTTTTGAGCTTTGCCAGAGACCATGTATGTTGCAGCTTGATGCGGAGATCAAAGTCCCCGGCTTGTCGGTCTTGAAGCTGAAGGTGGCTTCAGCATTGGTGAATATCGTACTGGTATTCGGACCCTGAGTTGAAGCTCCGTGGGCGTTGAAACACGCCCTTCCGATAGATGTCGGGAATTTTTCTCCGCTTGGCAGGAACAAAAGTTCGATCCATTCAATATGATGCTCGGTAGTATTGGGATGCGCTATTTCCTTTCCTACGGTCACTGTGACCTTAATGTTCTCGCCTTGCTTAGCTTTTGCCGGGGCATCGATAGCGGGAACGTGTTTCTCCTTTTTCCAATCAGCAGTCTGATACAAGTTGGTCATATCTGTCATATAGAACACCTCCGATTTGGGTAGTATATCATTGTGACAGTCTCGGTCAAGAGTGAGAAATATGGCGGTTGAACGGTGAAATTTTATTGCAGTTCTGACGATAATAGAAGGTCATGATAACATCGGTACAATTATCATTCGATAATTACTACGCGCAATTATTGCGGCAGCCTGGCAGGATGCAGGACCTGCAAAGCGCGTCAAAGGTGCTTCAAGAGCGGCTTTCGTTCATGAACATGGAAGGGCTGGAACTCGATACCGGGACTGGTCATATCAGTGGACGTCAAGAAAGCGGTGAACCTTATACCTCAATCATTCTGTTTCAATGTATTTCATGGCGACAGAATTGGAAGTATCACTTTTTTAAAACCTGACGGGTTAAATCTGTTATATTGCGACGATCTGAACCCGAATCTTCCGCGGGGAAAAAGATTTGGCCCAACGCTCTATACTCTTATTGTTGGGCGAGGCAATGTGAATGCCGGAATGGCACTTTCAATAGAAGAGGCACAGGATGATGCTATAGCTATGGTAAGGCGCATGGAAATATTCAACCCGAAGCTTCCCGAATTGTCCGATGATGAAGAGGACATTGAAATGATAGTGCCGAAATTTACCGATGAAGAGGTCCTGGCCTTCGAGGTGTTCTGGCAAAAACATCCTCTTAACGTCGTTAACTCTTCGCCTCTGCCCAGTTCTTTCCGGAGCTGATGTGGACTTTTACGGGTACTTTTAATTTGACGGCATTCACCATTTCGTATTCGACCATCTTCTGAAGAATTTCTAATTCATCATCGGGGACCTCAAATACAAGCTCATCGTGCACCTGCAATATCATTTTTGTTTTCATTTTTTTGGTCTTCAGGATATTGTATATGTTGATCATCGCCACCTTGATTATGTCTGCCGCCGTTCCCTGGACAGGCGTATTGATGGCCGTCCTCTCGGCGAAACTTCTCAAGCCCTGATTTGGGTTGTTGATGTCGGGCAGGGGACGTTTTCTGCCGAGCAGGGTGCAGACGAACCCGTCTTTCTTGGCCTGTGCTATCACTTCATCGATGAACTTTTTCACGCCGGCATGCTTGATGAAATACTTGTCGATGTATTTTGCGGCTTCGGTCCTCTTGATCTTCAAGCTCTTTGAGAGCCCGAAATCGGACATGCCGTAAATTATCCCGAAGTTAACTACCTTGGCTTTGTCGCGCATCTCGTCCGTGACCTTATCAAGCGGGACATCGAACACTTCAGCCGCTGTTGATCGATGAATATCTTTGTCCTCATTGAATGCTCTGGAAAAAACAGGATCGCCGCTCAGGTGCGCGAGTATCCTCAGCTCTATCTGCGAATAATCCGCCGCGAGTATCTTCCAGCCACCTTGAGCGGGAACGAAAGCCTTGCGGATCCTTTTTGCCATTTTTCCTTTTGCGGGTATGTTCTGCATGTTAGGGTTCGAACTTGAAAGCCTTCCCGTTGCCGTGATCGTCTGATTGAACGACGTGTGTATCCTGCCGGTTTTCTTGTTCACCAAGGTGGGCAGGACATCGATGTATGTTGATTTGAATTTCTGCAGCTGCCTGTAGTCCATCAAATGCCGCGCAATCTCGAATTTCTCGGCCAGCTCCTCCAGGACTTCAACATCTGTCGATGCTCCGGTCTTCGTTCTTTTGATCACCGGCAGCTGAAGCTTGTCGAAGAGCACGTTCTGGAGCTGTTTCGGCGAATTGATATTGAACACTCCGCCGCTGATGGCGAATATCTGGACCTCGAGATGCTTCATCTCCGCCTCAAGCTCCTTTGACATCACTTTCAGTTGATCCGTGTCGATCGAAACTCCGTTTTCTTCCATGCTGCACAACACTTCTACAAGAGGTATCTCGATCTTTTCCAGCAGGTCTTTCAATCCTTCTTTTTCTATGCTTTCTTTCAATATAGGCACAAGTTGATATGTCATGTCGGCATCGGAGGAGGCGTAATCGGTGGCGACATCAATTTCCACTTCAGCCATAGTGATCTGCTTCGCTCCGGTCCCGATAAGGTCCGTTATCTCGATCATCCTCTTGCCAAGCAAACCGTGGGCCAGGCTCTTCAAGCCGTATTTGCCGGAAGTGGGATCGAGCGTATAGGCGGCGACCATCGTATCAAAAGCTGTTCCCTGAACATTGATGCCGTAATTGAAAAGAATATTGATATCGTATTTGATGTTCTGTCCGAATTTAGGGAGTTTGGTGTCTTCCATCACGGGTTTCAGAGCGGCGATCACCTCTTTGATGTCCAGCTGATCGCCTTTGTCGTGGCCGACGGGAACATACCATGCGCTGTTCGCCTTGGTGGAGAATGACAATCCGACCAGGTCAACGTCGAAAGGATCCCTGCCGGTGGTCTCAGTATCGAACGCAAAGCCTTTGGAATCTTTCAATTCTCCTATCAGCGCATCTAGATCTTGTTTTGATGTCACTGCCCGATAATCTGCTTTTGACTTTTTGATCTCATGTCTCTTCTCCTCAAAAAGCATCCCTTGTTCTTTTGCCGAATACTTCTTAACAAGGCTGCTGAATTCCATCGACTCGAAGAACGGGATGGCCTTTTTCCAGTCGATCTCCTTCGGGGCGGGCTTATCAAGTTCCGCTTTTATGGGGACATCGGTCACGATGGTGGCGAGCCTTTTGCTCATCTGCGCGGATTGGATGCCTTCCTCGACTTTTTTCCTGAGCGCGGGGCTCTTGATATCGCTGGATCCGCTCAGCAATTTATCAAGAGAACCGAATTGCTTGAGCAGATTTACCGCGCCCACCTTGCCTATGCCGTGGATGCCGGGAATGTTGTCAGAAGCGTCGCCGAGGATGGATTTGTAATCGATTATCTGTTCCGGGGTTATCTCATACTTCTTGTTGACCTCTTCGGGGTCGAACGCGACGATATCCGTAATCCCTTTGACCGTTCTCTGGACGGTTATCTTGTCGTCAACAAGCTGAAGCGCGTCCATGTCGCCGGTGTAGATATCAACATCAAACCCTTTTTGCGCCGCCTGTTTTGCAAGCGTGCCAATGAGGTCGTCGGCTTCGTAACCATCAAGTTCGAAAATGGGAATGTCGAATGCCTCTGCGGCTTTTCTAACGTAAGGCATCTGCTCGTAAAGGGTAGGGGGCGCTTTTTGTCTGGTGGCCTTGTAATCCGGATATTCCTTGTGTCTGAAGGTCGGCGCTGCGCGGTCGAACGCAACGGCAATGTAATCGGGTTTTTTTTCGAGTATCTTGATGAGCATTGTGGTAAAGCCGTAGATAGCGTTTGTGGTGATGCCAGAGGCTGTCTTCATTGTGTCCGGAAGAGCATAAAAAGCCCTGTACGCTAGGCTGTTGCCGTCAATAAGGATCACTTTCTTGCTCATCAGGGGACAATCTTAACACATGCGCTATAAGAGGGCTATATTATGATTTGTGCTCGGGGCCTTCATCGTCGGTTTTCCTTGTTTGTGACCTGATAATAACGATGGCATGGCTTAACAGGTGGAGAAAAACTGTCAGGTCGCCAAAAGTATCCGAATCTATTTTTTCGCGGTTCTCCATTAATGCGCTGCGGAGCGTATTGCGGAATTTTGAGGCTTCCTCCAGGTCTGCCGGTGATGATCCGCACATCTCCAGAAGGGCGGCTGGCTCGAATTTCTCTATATTATCCAGCTTTTCTTTTCCAATGACATCTAAAATGCTCTGTATCTGCGAAAGCATCAGACTATCGACAGTGGGAAATTCTTTTTTGGAAATGGAATATTCGTATTTCACAGGCTTTATCACCACGGTGGGTTTAACGGTTTTTTCAGTTACTTGCGACTGCTCGGCGGTAATTGTTGTAACGGGTGTTTGCTCGGCTGGAGTTTTGGCCGCCGATTCTTGTGGGCTTTTTTTCAGCTGTTCAAGGTCGGTAGTTGCCACTATCCAGAAACTGAGCTTATCCGGATCATAAAGCGTTGTAAGTTTTTGAGCGCCAAGAATAGCGTCAAATTTAAGGTCCAGCGTGCTGATCGAGCTTTCATACAGCGCTTTAACCAATGATTGGCATGCTCTTGTCATTCTCATGCTTGCCGCAAGGGTCAAAAACACCTGGGCTTTTATCGGTTTTTGCGGCAGGACGCTCTCGCAGTAGCTTGCGAAAAGCTGCAAAGCCGGTTTCTGAGACAACTCTTGAGCGCCTCTGGGCACGTTAAAAGGCGCTTCAGGGCCGAGAACGATGAAGTGAATAAGCGGTCTTCCGCATAATGCGATGGCTGGACTATCCATGATATATCACGGCTATTTATCGCAAAAAACGCGGGGGAATTTCAGTTCGAGAGGGTATTATTTTAAGATTTTTCGCCCAGCTGGTAGCGGACAAATCGGCGGATAACTATATTTTCGCCTATTTTGGCGCAGAACTCGCCCAAAAGATCGGTTATGGTTTTCTTCGGGTCCTTTATGAAAGGTTGATCGAGAAGACATACTTCGCTATAGAATTTCTCCATACGTCCTTCCACTATCTTGTCGGCCACTTTTTCAGGTTTTCCTTCCGCCATCGTCTGACTCTTTAATATCTCTTTTTCGTGGTCCACGATGCCGTCCGGGACCTCTTCTTTTGAAATGTATTGCGGATTCGATGCGGCTATCTGCATGGCTATGTCTTTAACGAAGGACTGGAACTCTATGTTCCTGGCAACGAAGTCGGTCTCGCAGTTGATCTCAACAAGTACGCCTATCTTTCCGCCAAGGTGTATATAGCTGTCCACAACACCCTGCGCCGCGGTCCTGCCCGCACGCCTTGCGGCAGCGGCAAGTCCCAGCTTTCTCAACAGTTCGATGGCCTTTTCCATGTCTCCGCCGGCTTCCAAGAGCGCTTTTTTGCAGTCCATCATGCCTACGCCGGTCTTTTCCCTCAGTTCCTGGACTTCTTTTGTGGTGATCACCATGTTAGAAGCCGATCCTCTTTTCGCCCTTGCCGGTTTCTTCTTCTTCTTCGGTGATCTTCAATTTTGCGGCAGCTGCAAGAGCTTCCATCTGCTCTTCCTGGCCAAGCGCTTCTGCTTCTTCCAGTTCCGCCGGTATGGCTATCTCTTCCGAAGATACTTCGCTGGGATTCAGTACCTGGCGTCCTCCGATGACGGCATCAGCCATGAGAGAAGTAAGAAGCTTTATCGATTTTATCGCGTCATCGTTCGCGGGTATCGGGATAATCCACTTCTTCCGGATCGCAGTTCGTGTCCACGACGCCCACTATCGGTATCTCAAGCCGCTTTGCCTCTTTAATGGCGATGATCTCTTTCTTTGAATCGATGACAATGAGCACGGAGGGCATAGCGTTCATTTCCCTTACGCCGCCGAGTCCTTTTACTATCTTGAGATATTCCCTTTTAAGTGTCGCGACTTCCTTCTTCGGGAGCTTTTCAAAAGTGCCGTCCGTCTCCATTTTTTCTATCTCTTTCATCCTGGCGAGGTTCTTTTTAAGCGTTTTGAAGTTCGTCAGCATTCCGCCAAGCCATCTCTGGTTCACGTAGAACATGCCGCATCTCTTCGCTTCTTCCTCAATGGATTCCTGAGCCTGTTTCTTTGTGCCCACGAAAAGCACCGTGCCGCCTTTGGCGACAGCTTCTTTCACGAAATTGTAGGCTTTTTCGATGAGCGGGATGGTCTTATGAAGGTCGATAACGTGTATGTCGTTCCTGGATGAATAGATGTACTTCCTCATTTTCGGGTTCCAGCGCTTGCTCTGGTGCCCGAAGTGAACGCCCGGCTTCAAGCAGCTGTTTCATGGTTACTACTGTCAATTTATTTACCTCCGTAAAAAATTAAAAACAACGAATCGGTATTATATCAGCACGCCCGCTCCTATGCAAGAGGATTTAACTGGCGATTACCGCTCTTTCATGGCCGTTAAGATCGCGCCTGACATCCACTTTTTGGAAACCGGAATCCTTAAGCACAGCCGATATTCCGTCGGAAAGGCCGGGGTCAATTTCCAGGACCAGGATGCCGCTTTCCTTAAGGCGCTGTCTTGCACCGGGGATTATCGATGAGTAATATGCCAAACCGTCCTTGCCTCCATCAAGAGCCGATACCGGTTCATGCGCCCGTACTTCCGGCGCCAGCTTTGATATCTCATCCGATCTTATGTACGGCGGGTTTGATACGATGAGATCGAACTTATCACTGGTGGCGGGAAAGAGATCGATAGCTTCGAATTGGATCCTGTCAGACACATTATGTGTCTTGGCGTTCCTGCTCGCGCTGTCGATCGCTTTTTCGGAAATATCCGTTGCCGTTATCCTGGCGGAGGGCAGATATTTGGCGAGGCTCACCGCTATTGCGCCGGAACCCGTGCCGATGTCCAATATCAGCGGAGAGGGGACGTCTTTCATCAACGATATTGAAGCCTCTACGATAAGCTCTGTCTCGGGGCGGGGGATAAGCACATCTTTTGTGACCTCAAGATCGAGCGACATGAAAGATCTGCTTCCTATTATATATGCCGCCGGTTCGTGCTCTTTCCTTCTCTTTATATAGCTCTTGAACAACCCGAGTTCATCCGCGCGCATCGGCTTCTCAAAATTGACGTAAAGATCGATCCTTTTCATATTAAGCGCTTTGGCGAGGAGTATCTCCGCTTCAAGATGGGGGTTCTCGATGCCGGACTTTCCGAAATAATCGGAGGCGAAATCAAGCACCTTCTTTATTGTCCAAACCTCACTGGGCATGTTTTGCTTTTTCGAGCTTTGCTGTCTTGTCCGCGGCGGTCAGCGCGTCCACCAGTTCCACAAGGTCGCCTTCCATTATGGCATCGATCTTGTACAGTGAAAGCCCTATCCTGTGGTCCGTTACCCTGTTCTGGGGAAAGTTATAAGTGCGGATCTTTTCGCTCCTGTCGCCGGTGCCGATCTGTATCCTGCGCATTTCGTCCATTGCATCCTTCTGCTTAATGATCTTTTCGTCAAGCAGCCTTGACCGGAGCAGCGTCATGGCCTTGGCCCGGTTCTGGTGCTGGCTCCTTTCGTCCTGGCATACGACGACGGTGTTGGTCGGAATATGCGTTATCCTTATTGCGGAGCTTACTTTGTTCACGTTCTGACCTCCCGCGCCGCCGGAACGGAACGTATCCACTCGCAGGTCCTTTTCATCTATCTTTACGTCCACATCCTCGGCTTCCGGCATGACGGCGACTGTCACCGCGGATGTATGGACCCTGCCGCTGGCTTCCGTGGCGGGAACTCTTTGCACGCGATGCGTTCCGCTTTCATATTTAAATACGCTGTAAGCGCCTTTTCCGTGCACGCCTATCACGACCTCTTTGAATCCGCCGAGGCCTGTCGGGTTCTCATCTATCATTTCCGTCTTGAAGCCTTTCTTTTCGGCGAACTTAAGGTACATCCTCAGCAGCTGACCGGCGAAAAGCGCAGCTTCCTCGCCGCCCGTTCCGGCCCTTATCTCAAGAAAGACGTCCTTGTCGTCGCTTGGGTCCCTGGGAAGAAGAAGGTATTCCAGCTCCGCGGCCAGCGCCAGTTCTTTTTTTTCATGATCTCTCAGTTCGGCTTCGGCTATATCGCGGACCTCCTTGTCCTTCATCATGGCCTTCAAGTTGTCTATCTCGGACTTGACTGTGCGGTATTCGCGGTATTTTTCAACGGTAGGCTTAAGATCTGAAAGCTCTTTTGAAAGTTTCTGATATTTTTCGGTGTCCGATATCACATCGTGGGAAGCCATCATGGTCTCAAGCTCGGCGTACTTTTTTTCTATGGTTTCTAGGTTTTTTATGAACATGTCAGTTCTCTTTTATCCGTAAAAGATGCGAGAGACCTTTAAAAGAGGTTAACGTCTTTTCTTGGGCTTCGCGGCGGGCTTTGCGGCCGAAACTTTCGCGTATTTCTTCTTGAACTTTTCCACTCTGCCTTCGGTATCCATCATTTTTTGCTTGCCCGTGAAGAGCGGATGGCAGTTCGAGCAGATATCCAGCCTTATGTTCTCTTTGGTGGAGCCTATGTCATAGGATGCCCCGCACGCGCATGTGGCGGTGGTCCTGTAATATTTTGGATGTATGTCTTTCTTCATTGTTACCTCCGTGAAGGCAGAATACTATCATGAATAAATTCAAAATTCAAGATGAAAAGTTCAAAACTATGGGGTCGCGAAGCGACTTTATTCTATTTTGGATTTTTAGCTGTAATTTTGCTTTTCAAATTTTACATTTTGAACTTATTCTTTAACGTCCCAGCGGTATCCCATGGAGGCGTAAGCTGCGTTGAGATCGTAATCGTAGCGGCTCACGTTTGCCGTATGATATCCCACTTCAAAGAACAGGGCGTTCTTGTCGCCGGCCGGGATCTCGAGACCGTAAAAAAAGTGAAAACCCAGCGCGGAGAGGTTCTGGTCCAGTTCGTTCCTAAGGTTCGTCATGTAATAACCTATCCCCATGCCGTAATATTGTTTCCCCCTGAAATACGGGCTAGGCAGATAGCTCATTTGAATGTTCGCGGTGATCGGCATGAAATACCAGCTGTTGTGCGCGGACGCCATCTCGGCCCGCTCCAGCTCCAGCGTAAGATCCAGGCTTTGGGCCAACGCTATCTTGAACCCAAGCGCGGGAGCGAAAGTGGATGCATATTTGTTAAGGTCCGACGAGTCCAGATTGTAATAAAGATTCGTGACGTACCCCAATTTCAGATACCAGCCGGTGTGCATTTCCTTGCTGTAGTCCAGCACTCTTTTGGTCTTGAAAACATCCACGTTGTTCTCTTCCTCTATCGGCGGAACGGCTGATGTTGTTTCCGCCGGTTGGCTGGAAATGTAAAGGGTCGAAACTTCTCCCGCTATTATGTTCACCACGTCGGCGTACAGCGTTACTTCCGGCGTCGTGCCGGCCTGGGTGACCTTGATAAAATGAGCGCCTGCCTCAACCTTTGGCGCTGTTATGGATCCGTTGCCCAAAAACTGTCCGTCCAAATATACGTTCGCCTCGGCGGTCTTCGAAAACACGTTAAGCGCGCCGTACTGGATATCCTGAGCGCCCAGGGAGATCCCCGCTTCCAGGACCAGCAATGATATCAACAGGAATATCTTTTTCATTGCGGCCAGTATAACATAGATTAATTGTTTACAAAATTAGGGCGTCATGTTAGTATCATAAAGTTACGGAGGTATAAATGTCGATCAAAAATCTGAAAAAGACCGAGATAATCAAAAAGTACAAGAGGAAAGATTCGGATACGGGCTCGCCTGAAGTGCAGATAGCCATACTTACCGAGAGGATAAACAAGCTTCTGGGGCATCTGAAAGAGAACAGCAAGGACCATCATTCAAGGCGCGGGCTTCTGATGATGGTAGGCAGACGCAAAAGGCTGATGAATTATCTCCACAGAAAAGACCTTAAGAGATATTCCACTCTTGCCGCAAGTCTGGGCCTTAAAAAATAACTATGATAAAAAAAGTCGAGATGGATTTTGACGGCAGAACGCTGTCTCTGGAGACCGGAAGGGTAGCCAGGGAAGCGGGCGGCGCCGTAATAGTAAGGCTTGGCGACACAATGGTGCTGGCCACAGCCACAATGAACGATGTCCCCAAAGAAAGCATAGATTTTTTCCCTCTCACAGTTGATTTTGAAGAAAAAATGTATGCCGCGGGGAAGATCCCCGGCGGTTTTTTCAAGAGGGAAGGGCGTCCGACGGAGAAAGCTATCCTGACATCGAGGCTTGTTGACCGTCCCATAAGACCGCTTTTCCCCGAAAATTTCAGGAACGAAGTGCAGATAGTCGTTACTCCGCTGTCCGTTGATTTTGACAATGCCCCCGATATCCTTGGAATGATCGGAGCGTCAGCCGCTCTTACAATATCAGAGATCCCTTTCATGGGTCCTGCCGCCGCCGTACGGGTGGGAAAGATCGGCGACAAGCTTGTTGTGAATCCGACCGCAGAACAGATGGAGGAGAGCGAACTGGACATCATCGTAGCCGGAACAAAGGATGCGGTCATGATGGTGGAGGCGGGAGCCGATCAGGTTTCCGAAGAGGTCATACTCGATGCGATAGACATGGCGCACAAGAGGATCAAAGACGTCATAAAGCTCCAGGAAGAGCTGGCGAAACTCGCCGGCAAAAAGAAAATGGTCCCGAAACTGTATGAGCCGAACGCGGAAATAGAAAAATACGTGAAAGATTCCGCGACCAAGAAATTAGCTTCCGCTCTTGAGATAAAGGAACGCGATAAGCAGAACGAAGAGCTGGACCGGGTCACTCAGGAGATCATCGACGGCGTTAAGGATGAAAAGCTTGCTGAGCTCGTCAAATCAAGGCCCTTCGATATTAAAGCAATCATAAAATCCATCGAAAAGAAGATCGTCAGGGACATGATAGTGAACAAACACATCAGGCCTGACGGAAGAAAACTGGATGAGATAAGGCCGATATCCTCCGAAGTCGGGCTGCTGCCCAGGGTACACGGCTCAGCAATATTTACCAGGGGAACCACGCAGGTAATGACCGTCGCGACGCTTGGCTCCATGGGCGAAGAGCAGAGGATAGAAGGGCTGGATGCCGAAGAGAGCAAAAAGCGGTACATGCATCATTATAATTTCCCGGCGTATTCCGTCGGCGAGGTCAGGTCTCTGAGAGGCCCCGGACGCAGAGAGATAGGGCATGGCGCGCTTGCGGAGCGGGCATTGCTGCCGGTCGTCCCGAACGAAGATAAATTTCCGTATACCATCAGGCTTGTTTCGGAAGTCCTGATGTCGAACGGATCCACGTCCATGGCATCCACGTGCGCGAGCACTCTGGCGCTCATGGACGCAGGCATTCCGATCACTTCTCCTGTCTCCGGTATCGCAATGGGACTTGTAAAAGAAGGCGATAAAGTGGCAGTGCTGTCCGATATCCAGGGAATGGAAGATTTCCTCGGCGACATGGATTTCAAGGTGACGGGAACATCAAAAGGCATCACGGCTCTCCAGATGGACATTAAGATAAAAGGAATTTCGATTGAGATAATGAAAAAGGCGCTGGAGCAGGCGAAGGCCGGGCGCGCTTTTATTCTCTCGAAAATGCTTGAGACCATAAATAATCCTAGGACGGAACTTTCCCAGTTCGCTCCGAGGGTAATAGCCATCACAATCCCCGTGGAAAAGATCGGAATGGTGATAGGGCCCGGCGGAAAGAATATCCGTAAGATAATAGAGGATACCGGCATGCAGATCGATATCGAGGATGACGGCAGGGTGTTCATCACCGGCACAGACGCAAAAGGCGCGGAAATGGCGAAGAACATCATCCAGGATATGACCATGGAAGCTGAGGTCGGTAAAACTTATACCGGAAAAGTCGTCAGATTAATGAATTTTGGCGCGTTCGTTGAAATACTGCCCGGCAAGGACGGCCTTGTGCACATATCCCAGCTGGCCAAGACCCGCGTCGCAAAAGTTGAGGATGTTGTGAAGGTGGGCGACGAGGTTAAAGTTAAGGTCATAGAAATTGACGACCAGGGCAGGATCAACCTCTCCATGAAAGAAGCGGAACAGAAGTAAACAAGCTGCTCCGACCCCGGATTTACCGCACCATTACAATAAATGTTTCCCTGTTTTTGTGCCGCATAATCATGCAAGTTCTATGCCGGAACCCACGATATATATAGTGTTAGACGGAATAATAGCAAGTTATCTTATATATAGGAGGGGAGATATATGGGATCAGGACCAGTTACAAATACGGGGGGTACTTCATCCATTCAAGGGGCGTGGGACCAGGCGTGGGGCAAGACTAAGGACATGGCAGGCGATGTTTTGAAGATGTCTCATGATGCCGAAGTAAAAGCTTCTTGGCTTTTTCAAAAAGGTTACAAGTTCCCGGCAAAGATGGCCGGTGGATCAGATGTTGAATTCGCTGTTGTACCCAAACAGGATGATTCCGGTTCTTATGTGGCCGGCGAAATGCGGGATGGAGTGTTCACGCCTATTACTCCTAATCCATATGGTAAGAAAACCGATTCTATGACTTTGAGTTATACTCCGATCCGGCTATATTCTAACTATTACAAGACAGAAGAAGATTGTCTTCTTGCCTACGGAAAGAACGATAAAGGCGAGCATAGCTTTATTTTAATTAAAACGAAATCAGATCCCTCTAATTATCAATATGCCGGTACGGTTCTATATCAATTAAAAGACAACAGCGGTAAGGACCAGGGAACATTCATGTTCCTGAACAACCTTTCCTTTCCAGATAAACAACTCGATAAGTTAATGGCGGACGCGAATGTTGTAAAACAGAATAAGGCAACGGCTGCTGCCCCAACTACGGTCAACAGCGAACCTGTTAGCGAACCTGTTAGCGGTGTTGGTGCCTACAGTAATCCTGTTACTCAGGCTCAACCTGTTACTCAGAATCAACCGGTTACTCTGGCTCAACCAGTTACGCAGGCCCAACCTGTCACCCAGACACAACCGACATCACCAGCTTCGACCCCGACACCGACAAAAAAGGCATCGTGGTGGGGTACGGCGACAAGCTATAAAGCGGACCCGAACGCGGATAAAGTGGAATAAATAACCGAAATCAGAGGGCTCATTTGTCAAGGGTCTTTATATGTTGCTTTACCTCGTCAATCGCATCCTGGATATTCTGCCGTTCGCTTTCGTTTATCACCGTTCCGCATAGGCCGAGCATTTGGTTCAAATATTTCAATTCGACCGACGCAGCTTTGATCTCGTTCGGCTTGTAGTCCGTAAGTGCCTTTATCCCGTTGTTCTCATAATATGTCGTTATGTGCGAAAGCCCCGTCATGATGGTCGCTGCAAGCAACCACGGGGCGGCCGTTTTCTTTCCGTCGTAGGCGTATGTTTGTACGATGATGGTCCTTGTAAGTTCTTCAGCCGACCCGATATCATGGCTGTTCCGCGTAAGCAGGTAGTTTGAAAGTTTAGGAGTGAATATTATCGTGTTGGCTTTGTCCTTCAATAAATGATAGGCGTTTTTGCCGGTCTCATCATCGATCAGATGAACCAGAATATTTCGTATTTCTTTGGGGAGCGCACATACGTTTATCTCCGTGTTCTTTTCACGGTTATATATCATCATAAGGTCCGCAGGCACCGGGTTCCCGTGTTTATTGACGGCCCCTATATCGGACAGCCCGGACACAACGGCGATCTCCTTCGTTGTAATGCGATCGAAACGTATCAACATGCTGAGATCGTTGAGCTTTGCGGCCAGCTGCATTCTTGTCGGATGATTGATCGGCAACCAGGAATGTTTTTTTATCAGCGAAGCGATGAACAGGTCCAGGCCGTTCCTGTTGATCCTGTATCTTTCACTGTTCATACCGAAATTCTCTTTCGAGTAGCAATATTCTATAAGGATGTTCTGTTCTTTGCCATCAAGGTCTTTGTAATATTGTGTTACGTAATCGATCTCATTTTTATATGTCCTGTTAAGAGGTTTGGCGGAGCGGTTAGGAGTTTCTACCGACGCCGGATAATAAAATTCTAATGTATTTGTAGATGTATTCGTAGAACTATCGCTCACAGTATGCCTCCTGACACGATACTACCTTTCATACATATTATCGTCATTTTGGACTGAAAATTTCACGCTATTTGAGCGTTTTCAAACATTCCAAAAGATGATAAAATGTAACCGCAATGAAGCAGACGGACATCAAGATAACCGACAAGATAATCTCCGAACACGGCCTGACAAAAGAAGAATTCGGCAGGATAGTCAAGACTTTGGGCCGGGAGCCCAACATCGTGGAGCTCGGAATGTATTCCGTCCTCTGGAGCGAGCATTGCTCTTACAAAAGTTCAAAGATATATCTGAAAAAATTCCCCACAAAGTCAGAAAGGGTCCTTGCCGGTCCCGGAGAGAATTCCGGAATAGTTGACATCGGGGGAGGGCTTGCCATATCAATGAAGATCGAGTCCCACAACCATCCAAGCGCGGTGGAGCCATATCAGGGCGCAGCGACGGGCGTGGGCGGCATTGTAAGGGATATTTTCACCATGGGAGCGCGTCCCATCGCAGGATTGAATTCATTAAGGTTCGGGCCGTTGTCCAATGTGAAGAACCGTTATCTTTTCGGCGGCGTTGTTTCCGGTATCGCGGGGTACGGCAACTGCCTCGGACTGCCCACCGTTGCAGGAGAAGTTTATTTCGATGAATGCTATACGGGGAATTGTCTCGTCAACGCGATGTGCGTCGGGGTCGTCAGCGTGGACGGCAAACCCGTTGAGGGCCAATCAACGGAGATAGGCCCCAGGATAATGACCGCTGCTGCCCACGGGCCAGGTAATTCGGTCTTATATGTTGGCTCGTCAACGGGTCGCGACGGAATACACGGAGCCACATTCGCATCCGTCGAGCTTTCTGAAGAGTCTGAATCGAGAAGATCTAATGTTCAGATAGGCGACCCGTTCACAGAGAAATCCCTCATCGAAGCCTGCCTGGAAGTACTTACCACCGACTATGTTGTCGGCATGCAGGATATGGGCGCGGCCGGGCTAACTTGTTCGACGTCGGAGATGTCCTCAAAGGCCGGCACGGGAATGGACGTTGACATCGCTCTTGTTCCGCAGAGAGAAGAGGGAATGACGCCTTACGAAATAATGCTTTCGGAATCCCAGGAGAGGATGCTCCTCGTCGTGAAACCCGGGACCGAATCCAAAGTTAAAAAAATATTCAACAAGTGGGGATTGAACTGCGTCAACATCGGCAAGGTCACTGCGGACGGCATCGTAAAGATACGGATGAACGGGAAGATGGTTGCCGAGGTCCCGGCCCGCTCTCTGGCAGATGAAGGGCCGTCATGCAACAGGCCGTACGTAAAACCTGATTACATTGAAAAGCTGCAGTCATTTGATACAGCAAAGATCAAACATCCGGCAGACCTGAACAAAGTGCTTCTTCAGTTGCTGGGCTCGCCGGACATAGCAAACAAGAAATGGGTCTATGAACAATACGATCACATGGTGCAGACGAATACGATGGCGATCCCCGGCGCCGCTGATGCGGCCGTCCTTCGTCTGAAGGATACCGGGAAAGCGATCTCGCTCACGACGGATTGCAACGGCGTTTACTGCTACCTTGATCCGCGCAGCGGCGGTATGTCGGCTGTATGCGAAGCAGCGAGGAATGTGGTATGCACCGGAGCCGAACCCGTTGCGCTGACGAACTGTCTCAACTTTGGCAACCCTGAAAAACCGGAGGTCATGTGGCAGTTCAAGGAAGTCGTCGAAGGAATGGCTGATGCGTGCAGGGCGCTCAATGTTCCTGTTATATCCGGTAATGTCAGCTTCTATAATGAGAACAACGGCGTAGCCATACATCCAACCCCGGTCATCGGGATGCTCGGCATCATCGAGGCTAAAAGCGAAAAAGAATTGAAGCACTGCAAGATGGCGTTCAGGGACAAAGGCGACGTGATTCTTCTTCTGGGAAAGAACAAGGAAGAGCTGGGCGGCAGCGCATATCTCAAGACCGTTCATGGAAAGATCGCCGGAAATCCTCCGGAGATGGACCTCGGAGCAGAAAAAGCGGTTCAGCAGACCTGTCTGGAGGCGATCAGAATGGGGCTGGTCAAGTCCGCGCATGATACGTCGGAAGGCGGACTCGCGGTCGCGCTGGCGGAAAGCTGCGTCACCGGTAAGGTCGGCGCGATGATATCCCTGATGGACGAAATGGATCCCGCGCCTCTTATTTTTTCTGAAACTCAATCAAGGATATTGGTCACGATAGCGCCAGAGAGCTTGTTCCTTATCGAGAGCCTGTCATCGAAATACAGAACGCCGATAGAGGTGATAGGGAAGGTGGGCGGCAGCGGATTGATTATTAAGAAAGGCAAGAGGACATTTATCGACCTGCCGGTCAGTTCCATGAGCGGTGCCTATTATGATTCCATTGAAAAAGCAGTGGAAGTGAGATAAATGGATGCGACAGCAACGATCGTCAGTATCCTGTTCGTCATTACAATCATTTCCGCCTCAACGGGCGGCAAAGTAGCCGTTCCCGGCCTCGGCTCATCCGACAACGACAAGGTCCCGATCTACTCCAATGTCAACGTGACCGTTCCCGATCCGTCATATAATTCAGTGGCCAATGAGGTCTCGCAGGACAAATTAGAGCAATTCATGCTGAAATATAACAAGAACCTTTCGTATTGGGACGCGAGCCTCATGTCGGCAAGCATGCTGAAGCACTGCAGCATGTATGACGTGAACCCAAAACTATTGTGTGCGCTTATAGCCAGGGAGTCGGGTTTCAATTCAAAAGCGGTATCGTCGTCGGGGGCTAAAGGATTGGGGCAGCTTCTGCCCGCAACGGCTCAGGCGCTTGAGGTGGATGACGCCTTTGATCCGGACCAGAATATAAGAGGAACCACAAGATACCTCAGATTCCTCCTGGACAAATGGAAAGCCAATCCTCAGCAGGTGCCTTTGACGCTGGCTTCTTACGCGGAGGGGCACAATGCCATCTCAAAGAACGGCGGATACAGCACAAAGACAAAGGGATACGTAGAAGATATCATCAAAATATACTGGAAAATATAGTCCAAGCCGTCTACAAAAGTCACAAATCACGTCAATTTTATCTCATATACACGCACATTAGCCTTGGCTTGATTATTGCTGATAGATGGGTATGCCGGAACTAACAAAAGAGCAGCTTTACATAATACTTGGAGCCATATCAGTGGTGCTTATAGGATGCGTGATTGGACTTTTTGACACAAATTCTGGAATAAAACAATCATCACCCATATCGTCACCCTCCTTCGCCCTGCGGGCTACGGAGGGCAAGCCTGAAGAGGTTTTAATTGATAGATCACAGAAAACAGGGATTTCAGAGCAGATCTTTGTGCATATAAGCGGAGCCGTCCGAAATGAAGGCGTGTTCAAGCTGACAAAAGGCGACAGACTTTTCGAACTTTTAAGAATGGCGCATGCCGACCCTGATGCGGACCTGGACAGCGTCAATCTTGCCGCGATACTTTCCGACGGCCAGAAGATATTCATTCCGAACAGGCATTTACAGGCGATTTCCGGCTCAAATGCTCAGGCAGTTTCTGATAATGGCGCTCAACAGGCCAAGATCATCAATATAAATACTGCTGATGAGAAGGGATTTGACAGCCTGCCGGGTATAGGCCCGACCACAGCAAAACGAATAGTCGAGTACAGGGAGAAGAACGGCCAATTCTCAAGCATAGATGAGTTGAAAGAAGTGCAGGGAATATCGGAAAAGAAGTTCGATAAGCTGAAAGATCTTATTTCGGTGTACTGAGAATGGCAAACTTTATTACCCCCGTCATCCTATTTACCGTCGTATATGCATTGGGCATTATTATCGGCAAAGTATGCTTGATCCCGATCCAACCGCTGCTAATGGCATTGGCGGTATCGCTTATCGCGTCTTTGATCCTAATCCGTCAAAAACCGGTCACTTTATTTATCTTGATGATCTTTATTGCAGGTATGCTGGCATACCAATTCTCTTCTTCTATCCCTCACAACGATATTTCACGCTTCGCGAACGAGAAATACGTGCGAGTGACGGGATCTGTCGTAGATGAGCCCGCGGTTTCCGGGGACACCGTCAAATTCACCATAAGAGCCTTTGAATTGATCGTCCGTAGGGTAAGATACAATGTTTCCGGTCAATTCAGCGTATTCATAAGAGATCCTAAACAGGATATCCGATATGGCTATCAGCTCAAGCTCAGCGGAAAATTATCGGGCATCACTTCGACCTTGAACCCGGGAATTGCTTCGTTCGGCGATATGATGGCCCAAAAAGGTATCAGATGCCAGATGTTCACATCAGCTTCAGGCGTGGAAATACTCAAAAAGGGCATCGGTAATCCCCTGAAGTTCATCGCGTTCGCGGCAAGGGGACGATTCATGCGTGTCATTCAAGATACCATGGAAGAACCATACTCTTCACTTCTTGGCGCCGTTCTTTTCGGTTCGCAGGCATCACCCGTTCCCACTGACATCAAAGATGATTTCAGGGAAACCGGCGTAATTCATCTTCTTGTCGCATCCGGCATAAAGGTGTCGATATTGCTTTCAATGCTGGTGACATTATGCCAGATCACAAGCGTTCAGAAAAATCTTCGTTTTATCCTGCTAACCTTCGCCAATGTTATTTTTGCGTTAATTGCAGGAGCGGGCCCGTCGATAATGAGGGCGGCCATAATGGGAGAGGCGGTTCTCATATCAAAAATGCTCGAACGCACGAACGGGTTTTACAATTCGCTTTGTTTGTCGGCGTTCATAATGCTTGTCTTTGATCCGCTTTCTGTTTTCGATATCGGTTTTCAATTATCCTTTGTAGGTACGTGGGCGCTTTTTTACGCGGCCCCGGTGCTTGAAGAAAGATTGAAGGAATGTCTGCCGCAATGGTTTGCCGGAATGACGGCAGTATCGATAGCCCCTACAATATCGACCATGCCTCTCATACTCTATAATTTGAACCAGGTGTCTTTCATAGCGGTATTATCGAACTTCCTTTTATTTCCCTGGTTCGAGATAACGGTCATTACAGGTTTTGCCTCGACGGCGATTGGCCTGATATTTCTTCCCTTGGCCTGGGCGGTGAACAACGCGCTAATGTTAGCGCTGGCTTTGATGAAAGGGCTTGTCTCATTTTTTGCCGGCCTTCCCTTTGCCTGTATGTACTTCCAACAGCCTAATTTGTTGTTCGTAATCGGATATTATATAATCCTGATAAGCGTGATCGAAATGCTGAAAAAGAGAATGAAGATCGGCAAACTGATCCTGGCATCTGTTCTGATGGCGGTGATCGTATTCAGCTGGGGCGGCAGCAATGCTGCGGGAAGGCTTACAGTTACTGTCATCGATGTGGGGCAGGGGGATTCGATACTTATAGAAGCTCCTTCCGGACAAAAAGTGCTCATCGACGGCGGAGGAAAAGAATCGGCGCCCGGAAAGGCGCAAAGCGTCCAGACCGGCGATGACGCAATTGGGCGTTCCATTGTGGTGCCTTTCCTCCGGAAGAAGGGCATCAATGAGCTGAACCTTGTCGTTCTTACGCATCCGCATGACGACCATGTCGGCGGTCTTGTGTACGTTCTGGACAAGATCAAGGTGGATGAAGTCATGGACGGAGGACAGGAATATTCATCAAGAGATTACAAATCTTTCCTGAAGGAAATAAACGACAAAAAGATCCCTTATGTTCTTGGCCGTGCCTGGCCAGGTCATTGACATGGGCGGCGGCGCAAAAGGATATGTCCTGAGCCCGATGAAACCGTTCCTTTCGGGAACTCTTTCCGATCCGAACAACAATTCAATCGTCATCCGTCTGGTATATGACAAGGACAGCTTCCTTTTTACGGGAGACCTGGGAAATGAGGGAGAGCAGCGCGTCCTCGCTTCGGGTAGGAAGCTGGGAAGCGACGTACTAAAGGTGGGACACCATGGCAGCGGCACCGCATCATCAAATGAATTCTTGAAAGCGGTTCACCCGACATACGCCGTCATATCAGTTGGCGCGAAGAACCGGTACGGTCATCCTGCGGCCGCAACGCTGGACCGTCTGGCGGCAGAAGGAATAAGAACGTTCCGAACCGACCTTGACGGGGCCGTCATTTTCACGAGCGACGGTATCAATATCTCCGTCCAGACTTCCAAATTGTAATCCTCTCTGTATTATGTTATAAATAACCGAAAAATCAACGCTTGCGAAAGCAGGTCTTAATGAAAAAGTTCGCCATTTTTTTTCTGATATTCATCATCCCTCTTGGGGTTTTTTGCGATAATGGATCGGTCTCTTCAAGTTACACTTACGATTATTCTTCTCCTCCGGAATTCCAGCCCAGTCTTAACAGCCAGTTCACTTCTCTTTCGTGCGGCGTCACAGATGTTCTTGCGAATCCCGCTGGCCTTATGCAGGTGAACACTTTTGAGGTCGCAGTAGGAGCCAGCGCCTTCGTTAGCAATCCGATAAAAAGCGACAGGAACACGGTGTATGTTGATGACCAGAGCGTACAAGGGATCCAGAATTCGCCGAACTCGCGGGCCTACATAAGGCTTACGAATGACAGGACCGCCGTAACTCCCGAGGCCAGGCCTCTCAACATCGACGAGGATTATTCCAAGGGCGGAGGCATCAATTATTTCGGGGCGACTTACAAAGTGAACGACTGGCTGGCTTTTGCCATCACGAGAAAGAGGCCCACGGCCATTTCTTTTGATTACCAGATGATGGCTCCAGTGATGGCCGATGTGAAGGCGAATTTCAGGGGCACAAGCGTTGAAGCGGGCGGACAGGGGAATTACATCCAGATAAGGAGCGACGGCACTATCGAAGCGGTCATAGGCGGCATTACGCTGGGCACATCAAAGGTTCCCGCCTGGAGCGGGTTCCTTGACCAGGGGACCAGCGAGGCCAATGATGTAGAGGGCACATTTGACGATTCGATAACTAATCAGGACAGCGTTGTCCTTTCCGCGGCCGTTCAGACGGGACAGGTCAGCTGGGGACTGAATGTCATGCCGATGACGTATGACATTGAAATGAACAATGAGATGTCGGTGCAGAGCGACCCGGGCAATTCGAATCTTACCGTCTATATTCCCAACCTTGATTTTGGCTCCACGCAGGATGCGATCAACTGGGTGACGCAGGAGTGCGGCAGCCCGACCGGATACCGGACACTGGAAGTTGAAACTCTTGCCGGACAGCAGATAGGCGCCGCAAAGGTCGCCGGAAAGTACACGGGAACGGTGGTAAGGATGGACCTGGGTTTCCAGTGGAACCCGAACGATTATTTCAGCATGGGCGCGGTCTATGAGAACTTCAATCACGGAACGCTGCAGCTTGAAGGCGTGGATGTGATCCAGTACGTTGAGCACAGGGTGGACGTGAATGCAAAGGTGCCGACCTTTGAAGGCACTACTTACTATGACCCATTCCTTTCCACACCCACTCATGAAGTGGAGACCGAGAACACTATTCGGAGCGCCCTCACTTTTCAGCCGATCGAACTGCCGGTGAAGCTTAAGTTCGGGGTCGCGCTGAAAAAACCGGTGTTGCTTGCAGTGGACTGGGAGCAATGGCAGAACGAATATTCGTTCTCGAGCCATCCCTCACATCCGGATACCGCTCATTACATTACGATCAGCAATATCAATTTTATCAAGGTGGGAGGCGAGACCCAGCTGTTCTTCCTTCCGATCATGCTGAGAGGAAGCATTACCGGGCTTATAAGGCCTGAGACCGATGACAAGAGCGTCGATCAAAGCCTTGACGACCTTTATAAGAACACGCCCGTTGTCCCCGTTGACGGGAACATTTATCTGGGCTTCGGGGTGCTTGACGGCGAGCTTGGGGTGGGCGTCGGGGGCGGCGGACTGCCGCTGCTGCAGGCGGTCATGTTCGACATGTCATCGATCGCAAAGGTCTTTTATTCGAACATCTATTACAAGAAAGGGAACTGGCAGGTAAGCTATCTCATGACCATGGACCCCGTCCTGACGGGATTTTCGTCGGACATTTCCACGACGCCGGGGACCGACAGCGACATTAAGCTCATGAGCACATCAACTTTAAGCATAGGGGTGAAGTTCTGATGAAGAAAAAAACAGTTATCGGATTGACCGGGCCTATAGCGGCGGGAAAGGATACGGTCGCGAAGATACTCGCGCGGCGCGGCGCGTTCGTCATCGACGCGGACAAGATAGGGCACGAGGTCATCGCGCCGCAGAAAAAAGCATGGCGCGGGATAATGAGGACCTTCGGTTCCAAAGTGTTGAACAAGGGTGGAGCGATAAACAGGAAGAAACTCGCGAAAATAGTTTTCTCGGATATCTCGGCGTTGAAAAAACTTAACAGCATTACCCATCCCGAAATGATCAGGGAGATCAAACGCTTGATAGGTTCACCCAAGACAGGGATCGTGATAATCAACGCGGCGATACTGGCGGAAATGAAGCTTATCCCGCTGGTCAATAAAGTTATAGTGGTGCTGGCGAGCGAAAAGGTCCGGATCAGGCGGATGTTGAGAGCGGGAAAAACGAAGGAGTACGCCGCGACAAGGATCAAGGCTCAGATGAGCGCGGCAAAATACAGGAAGCTGGCGGATATCGTCATCACGAACGACGGGACCATCAAGGAGCTTGTCAGAAAAGTTAGCCTTATCACTACGAAATTATGAGCGAATTCAAGATAGTATCCGATTACAAACCCTCCGGCGACCAGCCGAAAGCCATCGAGGATCTTACGAAAGGGATAATTTCGGGCGATAAGGAGCAGACGCTACTCGGCGTAACAGGTTCCGGCAAGACGTTCACAATGGCGAACGTAATCGAGAAGGTACAGAAACCGCACTATCATCATTTCCCACAACAAGACGCTCGCCGCCCAGCTCTGCCAGGAGTTCAGGACCTACTTTCCAGATAACGCCGTCGAATATTTTGTTTCCTTCTACGATTACTATCAGCCGGAAGCTTACATCCCGACGACGGATACATACATCGAAAAAGATTCGGCCGATCAACGAGGAGATCGACAGGCTGCGCCACTCGGCGACCATGTCGCTTTTTGAGCGGCGCGATGTCATCGTGGTGGCATCGGTTTCCTGCATTTACGGACTTGGGAACGCCGGCAGATTATCTTAAAGCGATGATACAGTTCAAGGTGGGTGAGATATACCAGCGCGACGATATTCTCCGCCAGCCTGGTGGAGATGAAATACGAGAGGAACGACCTGGAGCTTACCCGCGGAAAATTCAGGGTGAGAGGCAACGTCATCGAGATATGCCCGGCTTATGAAAAGAACATCGTCAGGCTGGAGATATTCGACGACGTCCTGGAAAAGACTTTATGAGATCGATCCCGTGACGGGCGAGATAATCGGCAAAAAGGAAAAGCATCGCGATATATCCAGGCACGCATTACGTTACTTTCCGCGACAGGCTTGAGGGAGCGATAGACTTCTATAAGGACGGAGCTCGATCTCAGACTTGACCGAGCTCAAATCGCAGAACAAACTCCTTGAAGCTCAGACGGCTTGAGCAGAGAACAAAATATGACATCGAGATGATACGCGAGATGGGATACTGCAACGGCATCGAGAATTACTCAAGGCACCTTGACGGGAGAGCGCCGGGACAGCCGCCGGGAACGCTCCTGGATTATTTCCCCAAGGATTTTCTGATGATAATAGACGAATCGCACGTCACCCTGCCTCAGGTCCGTGGAATGTACGCCGGTGACAAGGCGAGAAAAGACGTTCTTGTCGAATACGGATTCAGGCTGCCGTCCGCCGTGGACAACCGTCCGCTGAACTTCGATGAATTCCGCGAACACATCAATCAGGTGGTCTATGTTTCGGCGACGCCGTCGAAATATGAGACAGAGAGATCGAAAAGGGTGGTGGAGCAGATCATCCGCCCGACTGGATTGATCGATCCGGAAGTGGTGGTCAAGCGGACAAAAGGACAGACCGAAGACCTCATCAAAGAGATCAAACTCGTTCTCGCGAGAAAAGAGAGGGCTCTTGTCACGACGCTGACAAAAAAGATGGCGGAGGACCTCGCCGAATTCCTCAACGACAAGGGCATCAAGGTAAGATATCTCCATTCGGACATCGACACGCTTGAGCGGATCGACATTCTCAGAGGTTTGAGGCTGGGCGAATTCGACGTTCTTGTCGGCATCAACCTTCTGCGAGAAGGGCTTGATTTCCGGAAGTTTCACTTGTCGCAATACTTGATGCGGACAAGGAAGGATTCTTGAGAGCGGAGACATCGCTGATCCAGACGATAGGCAGGGCGGCGAGGAACATTTCGGGGAAGGTCATTCTTTACGGCGACGAAATAACGAAGTCGATGAAATTCGCTCTTGATGAGACCGCCCGGCGCAGGAAGATCCAGATCGCTTACAACAAGAAGAACAATATAACTCCCAAGACGATCGTAAAAGACGTGAAGGACATAAATGAAACTATCCGGATGACGAAGAAGGAAGAGATCAACAAGCTTAAGGAATTCATACCGAGGAATGAACTGCCCGACCTTTTGAGGACGATGGAAGAGGACATGCTTGTCGCTGCAACTGCGCTAGATTTCGAGCGCGCGGCGGAGGTAAGGGACAAGATCAGGGAGCTTAAAGACGCCTTCAAGCTCCCGTGACCCGTTATATTAGCCCATTATC
The DNA here is from genome assembly GCA_963727815.1 of uncultured bacterium. Lineage (GTDB taxonomy): Bacteria > Margulisbacteria > WOR-1 > CAVSGV01 > CAVSGV01 > CAVSGV01. The sequence continues at coordinate 275,567 of CAVSGV010000003.1, read as the reverse complement.
ACTCTGACGTTGTGAACGCCTTCTTTGAAGTCCGGTATGATGAATTCACCTTTTTCATTCGGCGCTATTTCTTTGTCGTCCACGAACATCTGTTTAACGCCCTTGCAGATACGGTCCGGATTCTCAACAGATATCTTGTTAGTTGCGCCTCTGAATTTGTAAGTAGCCTTGAATCCGCTCCATTTCTTCGTAATGCACGGATCTATCTGTAAGCCATTGAACTTAGGCTTTATTCCCAATATTTCCTGAGCCTGAGCCACGTACATCCATGCGGCTGTTCCGGTCAGATGAGAGTTCTTTGCAGTGCCGAAATCTTCGGAATTCTGGTCAAGATCTATGGTCTGGGAATATACATGTTTTTCGGTCTTATGTATGTCCGTATCTATTATGAGCGGCAGAGTTGACAGGAAATATTCATAGGCAAGCTCACCGTGTCCAAGCATACATTCCATTTTGATGGCCCAAGAGTGCGCATGCGCGAAACCACCCTGTTCCTTTATGCCCGGGAAATAGATCGGGATATCGCCGCCCTCCGGGTTTTTCTTCGTATACGGATCTTTGATCAGTTGGATCCCGTATTTCGTGAACATTTTCTCCTTGACGAATTTTGAAATAACTTCCGCTCTTTCAGCATTGGCGGTCCCGCTTATGACCCCCCAAACCTGCGGTTCCAGGAAAGCCGTACCTTCCTGATTCTCAGAAGATCCAACCTTGTGATTGCCGGGCATGATCGCGCGTATGTAATAGCCGAGCTTATCCATGCAATATTTATTTATGTTCGCCTTCATATCGCTGGCCATTTTTTGGTAGTAAACCGCTTCCTCAGGTTTGCCGAGATAGCTTGCGATTTCTGACATATCCATCGAATCATTCACGTACATATCAGCGAGGAATACCGATACGCTGCCTTTTGGAAGCCTGAGGCAATCGTTCCAATCAGCAAAAAACGAGTAAGGTATCCCTGTTTCAGGATCGCAATTGTTTTTTGTGACTTCAAGGGACATCGCAAGATGCTTGTATAAAGTGGCTTTGCCCTCATCGCAGAACTGCGCCATTTCATCCAGGATGGAGAAGTCTCCAGTCTCACGGAGGTAGCGCGCAGTGTTCATGATCAGCCACAGATGATCATCGCCGTAGAGCTTCAGCTGTTCCGCCTGTTCGCTCACTATGCCTTTTCCGGTCGCGGGATCTATCTGATGGAGAGACATTCCCGCCTTAGACCTGCCATCGTCGAACTTGGCATTGGGACCGAACTGGGCTCCTGCAAGTTGTAATATCCTTTTTCTCCATTCAGCGGGAAGCATGTGGCCGAACCCGAAAGCGTCCTGGTTCGAGTTCGCGCACGCCCAAGGCTGGACGTTCGAAGCCGCCTTCGGCGGGGCCGATCCTTCTGGACTGGTCGAAGGTGGTTTTTGCCTGTTTTTGCACAAGAGTTAGCATGTTGATGAAATCCTGAGCATACGGGTCTTCTCCCGTGATCTCTTCGACCGTGCAGTGAGAAAGAAGGTCATCCCAGTACTGTTTCAGTTTTATTTTCTCTACCTCAAGGGTCTCTTCGCCGATCTGCGCTAATACTCCCCTCATGAATGACTGGACTTTCGGATGCTCGATCGTTCTGAGCAGAATATCTCTTGCTCCCGGCTTTTTGCTGAAATGGACCGTATCGTCGTGTATTTGTTCTACAGTTTCCTGCGACATGTCATGATTTCCTATTGCCGTTGTTACCGACCATTTACCTCCGGCTGGTATTTTTATATGTTCCCAGACAAGTCCCGCCGCTGGAGTGTTTCCGCGGGCATTCTTGTTGTCCGCATGTCCTTCCATTACTGCTTTCGGGAATTGCAGTGAACCGCCGCGTCCGAAGAACGATTCTCTGGTGCCGGTGAAACTTGTAGGCATAACGGTGGGGACCACAAAACCGAAGTTGCCCCTCTTGAACCTTGCGTTAGTCAGGTTATACCAGATGCCGTTATGGAATTCGGTTTCCGCGACGCAGTTGCTGTATTGAGGATTACCTCTGGTGTTTGCCGCATCAAATATGGTCGATGGCATATACTCGGCGAAAGTAATGTCCCTGGGCCTGTCGGTCTCGTTCGTTAGTTCAACTTTCCATACCTCATAATTTTTGCCGACAGGGACCATGAAGAACTGGCTTGTCTTGATGCCCTGGCACCATAAGTCGATCTTCAAATATCCGTTCCCGATGTGGGACATATATTTGTACAGGTCCGGCGGCATAAGGAAGGGATAGTAGGACCCGGTATGATAGGAATGATCTTCGTTATCAATAATGTAGGGTACCCTTGTTGGCGTTTCGATGGGGTTCCCTTTGATGTCGAAATTCGTTAATCTGCAATTCACGGGGCTGTCTTGACATGATATGACGGCACCGTGGAGCGAAATAAGCACAGTAAACTTTTGATCCCCCAAATAATGGTACCATTCTACAGGAGTATCACCTCTCAAAACATCAAACTCCTGTGTCTTGGGATTGTATATTCCATAAGGGCCTGATCCGGGGACGTATCCTTTGTTCCATAAGGGCTGATTAAGTACCTGAACTGTTTCAAATGCCATTATCTATTCCTCCTTGGAATATTTTGTGAGCTACGAATTTATCGGAATACAGTCACCGAAATTTCACTTTTTTGCGAAATAATCGAGAGCGTTTTTGCCTTGACGGGCGGATTATGATAAAATCACTCATGGTGATGAAAACATGATCGACTTCGGATATGTTCTTACAGCGATGGTGACGCCGTTCAAAAAAGACGGCTCGGTTGACTACGCCAACGCGGAAAAACTCGCTTCATATCTGTTGGAGAACGGCAGCGACAGCCTTGTCCTGCACGCGACGACCGGTGAATCTCCGACCCTCACACATGAGGAAGAATTCGAGCTCGAAAAGATCATGAAAAAAGCTGTGGGCAAAAAAACAAAGCTCGTCGCCGGCACAGGATCGAATTCCACGGCCGAAGCCATCGAAGCCACGGAAAAAGCCGAGAAGATCGGCATGGACGGTGTATTGCTGGTGGTGCCGTATTACAACAAACCTTCTCAGGAAGGGATGTATCAGCACTTCAAAGCCATCGCGGAAAGAACGGGACTGCCTGTAATAATCTATAACATTCAGGGCAGGACGGGGGTCAACATGACCGCAGATACTCTCGCGCGCCTGGCGAAAATAAAAAACATCGTCGCGATCAAAGAAGCGAGCGGGATAATGGAGCAGATCTCCGAGATGCGCGCGAAAACGCCGAAAGATTTCGTCATATACAGCGGCGACGACGACAGAACGCTCGAGATAATGAAAAGGGGAGGCAAAGGCGTGATAAGCGTTGTATCCCACATCGTGGGAAAAGAGATAAGGAAAATGTGCGAGCTTTTCCACGCGGGGAAGATTGCGGAAGCCGAAGCGATAAACAACAGGCTGGCGCCTTTGTTCAAAGTTCTGTTCATCACAACGAATCCGACGCCGGTAAAAGCCGCGCTTGCTATGGTGGGCAGGCCGGTCGGAGGGCTTCGCCTGCCTCTTATCGAAGCGAACGAGTCGGAAAAAGAACAGATAAAGAAAGTACTCCAAGACCTCAAGCTGATATGAAGAAGCTTCTGCTCCACGTCTGCTGCGCTCCTTGTCTTTCCGGAACTGATAAAGCGCTTGCCGATAAAGACTTTTGCATCACCGGATATTTTTATAATCCGAACATCCATCCCGAAGTAGAGTTCAACAAAAGGCTTGATGCGCTTAAAACATACAGCAATGCCAAAAGTTTCCTTACTATCGTGGATGTTACATATAATATAGGCATGTTCGACCGCGAGGTCATCGATAAGCCCGGGGACAGATGCGAAAATTGCTACAGGCTTCGGCTCGACAGGACGGCGCGATACGCGGCGGACAATAAATTCGATCAATTCTCGACGACCTTACTTCTCAGTCCCTATCAGAAGCACGACAAATTGAAGACCATCGGCGAAGACATGTCACGGAAATACGGCGTCGAATTCTATTATCAGGACCTTCGGCCGCATTACCATGAATCTATCACCATATCGAAGCAGATGGGCCTTTACCGCCAGAAATACTGCGGCTGCCGCTTGAGCCTTGCCTAGAAAATCATCTTTTGATGGTGTAAAATGACCACAGTGAACAAAATACTATCGATCCTCGATAAACAGGCGATGACCCTCATCGTGAATATACCGGAAGCGGATGCTGACCTCGCTAAAGCCGCTCAGGCGGGAGGCTGCGACGCTCTGCTTCTCGACTATTCCGAAGTCAAAGATAACAAGTCCGATGTTGCGGCGATAATAAAGAGTTCGACGGTACCTGTCGGCGTCTCATGCGGCTCTGAAAAACTCACGGAAGACCAGGCGAAAGAACTCTGCAAAATGGGATTCGATTTCCTTGAGATATGCGTGGACATCATACCCCAGTGGATCAACAAGTTTGAAGGCATAGCGAAGTTCGTGACGCTGAACCAGGATTATTCCGCTTACGACCTGACGGAACTGGCGCACAAGAAGCTTAACGCGATAGACGCCGCCGTCATTTCGAACGATACGCTGGGCAAGGACCTGACTGTGGGCGACCTCCAGAATTACATCACCATCGCGCTCTCCACCGGCCTTCCCGTGCTTGTCCCCACCCAGAAGATGGTAAGGGCGAGCGAAGTTCCCATAATTTGGGACACGGGAGCGAAAGGAATAATACTGAACAAGATGGTCATCGGCGAGACTGCGCTGACGGTGAAGGCCGTCACAAAGGAATTCCGCGAAGAAATAGAAAAGCTCAAGGATCAATGAGGGAATATCTCCTCGGTTTTCTTCTGATCCTTTTATTACACTCCTCCTGTTTTGCGGATAAATTCACGTTCGCGGTCTACGGCGATAATGAGGGCGGCTACAGCACTTTCCAGAACGTCCTTGATTCAATATCTGCTGACAGATCCATAAGCTTCGCTGTCAGCGTTGGAGACATCACGCCGCGGGGAACGAAAGCCGATTATGAACGCTATTTCGGAATGTGCGCGGCATCAAACATCAAGATCTACGACACCATCGGCAACCACGATAACGGGGCGAGCGGAGAAGGCCGGAAGATCTTCCAGAAAAAATACGGATCGACCTGGTATTATTTCGACAAAGGCGACGCGCGGTTCATCATCCTGGACAATTCACGGTCTGACGGGATGGGCGAAGAGCAGATCAACTGGGCAAAAAAAGCGCTGGCAACAAAGAAACAGAAATTGGTCTTCATGCACAAACCGATATTCGATCCTTCCGGCATGTATCCGGAACACGTAATGGCGCCGTCATCAGAAGCCGAGAAATTGGATGATCTGTTCATCCGCGACAAGGTGAGATATGTTTTTTCGGGGCACATCCACGGTTACTTAAGGGCGGAAGAGCATGGCATCGTCTACGTCGTGACGGCGGGCGCGGGAGCTCCGCTTTACATGCCTTATTTCAACGGCGGATATCATAATTACGTGAAAGTCACAGTGGATGGTTTAAATATTACTGATGATGTGGTAAAGTTGGACCAATGATAAAAAAGACATTATTGATCTCGTTCATGATCATCATATGCGCCTTCTCATCTTACTGTGATGACAAGACCGTCGTCGCCGTTGTGAGAGGCGGGTCCATCGAGGCTGCCGTCAGGAAAGCGGTTGACCTTATCGGCGGCATTTCGGGACGGGTAAAAAAATGGGACAGGGTCCTGATAAAGGTCTCTCTGGATGACGCGAAACCTTCAGGCTCGGGGCTTGTCACTAACGTGGAAGTGGTGAGGGCGATAGTCAAATTATGCAAGGAAGCGGGAGCGAGACGGATCACCGTCGCCGACGGCTCGATAAAGACGAACACCTGGAAAGCTTTTGACGCGGCCGGCTATACGAAAATGGCCAAAGAAGAAGATATCGTCTTGAAGGACCTGGACAGCGATTATGTCTGGAGGGCCTGGCTGCCGGAAGGGGACAGCTACAAGAAATACAGCGTCGCTACCACGGTGCTTAATACCGAGGTCTTCATCAACGTCCCGGTGATGAAAGTGGAAGATCCCGAATCCCCTTCGCTCGCCCTGAAGAACCTCATCGGGATAATGTGCGACAAGAGGGCGAAGAGAAGGCTTCCGAAAGGCAAGGACCTGGACGACCTCATTGTTGACATGAACTCCATACGCCAGAGCGATCTTGTCATAATCGACGGGCTGGCTTTCGACCATGCCATCATCGCCGGCAACGATCCCGTTTCCACCGACAGCGTCGCCATGAGGATGCTGAAGATCGATCCCGATAAGATAGGCTACATGAAACTGGCCGACAGCAAAGGGTTTGGCACGAGCAATTATTTTGACATTGAAGTAAAAAGCGAGAATCTGTGATAAAATAGCCCCGTATGCCTCGAGGTTTTATACATCTTCATGTACATTCCGAATACAGCCTTCTGGACGGTGCCAGCCGCATAGAGGACCTTGCCAAGAGAGCGCATGAACTTGGAATGAAAGGAATGGCCATCACCGACCACGGCAACATGTACGGGGCGGTGAAGTTCTATTTAACAATGAAAGAAGCGGGGCTGAAACCCATTATCGGCTCCGAACTGTATGTTGCGCCTGGCTCCCGTTTCAGCAAAGCCACGAAAGAGGACAGGTCACCGTTCCACCTTACGGTCCTGGCCAAGAACAAGACGGGATACAAGAACCTGGTCAAGCTGGTCTCGCTGGCGAACACCGAAGGGTTTTATTCGAAGCCCCGCGTTGACCATGAACTACTGGAGAAATATAAGGAAGGGCTCGTCGTGCTTTCCGGTTGCGCAAAAGGGGAGCTGGCGGGCCTCATATTGGCCGGCGAGGATAAAAAAGCGAAAGAGCTGGCCGGCTACTTCCGCGGTCTTTTCGGCGACGATTATTATTTCGAGATGATGTACCACGGCATGGAGGAGCAGAAGAAGATCAATGAATTCGTGGAGAAGCTGAGCGCCGATATGGGCATCAAGTGCGTTGCAACGAACGACAGCCATTACACGAACGTTGAAGACGCGAGAACGCAGGACATAATGCTTTGCATCCAGACGGGGTCTTTCCTTTCTGACGCGGACAGGATGAAGTTCATCGCCGACGAATTCTACATAAAGTCCGCGACGGACATGAAAAAGAACTTCGGGCATGTGGAGCACGCTCTCGACAATACGATCGAAGTGCTTGAAAAATGCGATCTCGACCTGGAGACGGGCCGCTCTCTCATTCCGGAATTTCCGGTCCCTCAAGGCGAAACTCCGGATACATATCTGGAAAAGATGTGCATGGAGGGCATCAAGACGAAATACGGCGTTAAGGTAGAGGGCCAAAATGAAGTGGTCGTCCCTCCCGAAGTGAAAGAGCGTTTCAAATACGAGCTATCGGTCATCAAGCAGATGGGGTTCGCCTCATATTTTCTCATCGTGCAGGATTTCATTAATTATGCGAGGAGCGCGGGGATACAGGTGGGGCCGGGAAGAGGATCCGCTGCCGGCAGCATAGTTTCTTACTCGATCGGCATCACAAGCATTGATCCTCTCAAGTATGGCCTCATCTTTGAGCGGTTCCTCAATCCCGAGCGCATATCAATGCCTGACATCGACGTTGATTTCTGCTATGAGAGACGCCCGGAGGTCATCGAATACGTCGTGAAGAAATACGGAGCGGACAGGGTCGCGCAGATCATCACTTTCGGGACGATGGCCGCGAGGGCCGCGATAAGGGACGTCGGAAGAGTGGAGCAGGTCTCGCTCACGGAAGTCGACAAGATCGCCAAGATGGTCCCTGCTTCGCCGGACATGACCCTGGACATCGCTCTGAACTCCAACAAGGAATTGAAAGCTATGTATGACAATGATCCGAAAGTGAAGCTGCTCCTTGACGACGCCAAGAGCATCGAGGGTCTGGTAAGGCACGCGTCCATGCACGCGGCGGGAGTCGTCATATCAAAGGAGCCGCTCAGCGAATACGTTCCCGTGCAGAACGTGAACGATACCCAGGTGATGTCCCAATATTCCATGGAAGACCTCGCATCGCTTGGCCTCCTGAAAATGGATTTCCTGGGGTTGAGGAACCTTACTATGATAGCCCACGCGCAGCAGATCATAAAACGCACGAAAGGGATCGACCTCGACATAAAGACGATCCCCTTCGATGATGAGGCGACCTTTAAGCTACTGGCCAGCGGGAACACGATGGGAATATTCCAGCTTGAAAGCCGCGGAATGAGAGGCCTTATAAGGGACCTGAAGACCTCGGCATTCGAGGACATCATCGCGCTTAACGCTCTTTACAGGCCCGGGCCCATCGAAAGCGGAATGGTCGAGGATTACGTAAAAAGGAAGAACCGGCAGGTGGAGGTCAAATACGAACTGCCCGAGCTTGAACCGATACTCCGCGAGACGTATGGCGTAATTCTCTACCAGGAGCAGGTCATGGAGATAGCAAGCAAGATAGCGGGATACACTCTCGCTCAGGCGGACGTCCTGAGGTCCGCGATGGGAAAGAAAAAAGTGAAAGAGATGCACGAACAGAAAGAAAAGTTCATCGAAGGCGCGAAAAAGAAAGGCTTCTCCGAGAACAAGGCGACGATACTTTTCAATTTGTGTTCAAAGTTCGCGGGATACGGCTTCAACAAGAGCCACTCTGCGTCATATTCGGTCATCTCTTACCAGACGGCTTATCTCAAATCAAATTATCCCGTTGAGTTCATGGCGGCGCTCCTTACATCTGTCACGGGAGACGCCGACAAGGTCTCCACCTATATAGCGGAGTGCCAGAGAATGAAAATAAAGGTAATGGCTCCCGACGTCAACGAGAGCCTGAAAGATTTCACCGTCGTCGGTGACGGAATAAGGTTCGGGCTTATCGCGATAAAGAACGTCGGCGTGGGGGCGGTGGAGAACATAATCGCTGTCAGGAAGAAGGAAGGCCCTTTTACTTCGCTTGCCGAATTCTGCCGGAGAGTTGACCTCCGTTCCGTCAACAAAAGGGTCATTGAAAGCCTAATAAAGAGCGGAGCGTTCGATGCTCTCGGGAAAAGAGCTTCCATGCTCAAGTCCATCGAATCCATCATGAACAAGGCGGCGCTGACGCAGAAGGAACAGATGAACGGCCAGAGCGCGCTTTTTGCGATCAGCAAAAAAACGCCGCAGACGGAACAGTCGCCCGCCGATGACGCCGCGGAATTCAGCCCGGACGAACTTCTTGCCATGGAAAAAGAGATGCTCGGGCTTTATATTTCCGGCCATCCGCTTGCCACGGTCAGCGCGCTCCTTTTGGAGGCCACCGATACTAAAGCGTCAGAACTTTCCGAAAGGAAGGAAGGCGCGCTTGTCACGGTGGGCGGGATATTATCAGGATGCAGGAAACTTACGACACGCCGGAAAGAACTGATGATGGTCTGCAACCTCGAAGACTTATCGGGTACAATCCCAATTGTTGTTTTCCCTAGAGCGTACGAGAAATACGCGCCAATGCTTTTTGACGACGCGGTCGTAATAATAAAAGGGAAGGTTAACATCGATTCGATGAACGACGAAAAAAAAGTGCTGTGCGACATAGTGAAGCCGCTGGCGAAAGAGAAGGGGAAAAACAGGGTCTTTCATGTTAAAGTTAACAAGGAGAAATTCGATTCCCTACCTCAGTTGAAGCACATTTTCACTTCATACAGGGGCAAGGACCCGGTGTACCTTCACATGGACGGCAGGATAATAAAGGTTGGAGAAGAACATTTCGTCACGATAGAACCCGCCATCGTGAACGAGATAGAGGACCTGCTGGGAAAAGATTCGGCGTGGGTAGACAGCGATTATTAAAGGAGGAAAAGATGTCAATACTTGATGAGCTTAAATATGACGAGAAGGGGCTTATTCCCGCGATAGCGCAGGATGAAAAGACCAAAGACGTGCTAATGATGGCATACATGAACAGGGAATCGCTCGAAAAAACGATAAAAGATAAGAAGGCATGTTATTACAGCCGTTCAAGGAAAAAACTCTGGACAAAGGGCGAGACGTCCGGCAATTTCCAGCGCGTGAAGAAAATATATTATGACTGCGACATGGATACGATCCTCCTCATCATCGATCAGACCGGAGTTGCGTGCCACACGGGGAACAGGAGCTGTTTTTACAGGGAGCTTAATAAGATCACCTGATGGTCACCCTGAAGAAAGCCTTGCGAGATGTTGAAGGCAGCGATTTTGAAAAGAAAGTCTGGCGCGCCGCATCGGCCATTCCTTCCGGACAGGTCAGGTCGTATAAGTGGATAGCTGAAAATATTGGCCGGCCGAAAGCAGCGAGGGCGGTGGGCAACGCGCTTCACAAGAACCCTCTTTCTCCGATGGTCCCATGCCACCGCGTCATCAAAAGCTCAGGCGAGATAGGCGGATTCGCACGGGGACCGGCAGTGAAAAAGAGACTGCTCAGAGATGAAGGGGGCCACTTTTGAAAATCCAAAATCCAAATGACAAATATCAAATGAATGACAAAATCCAAAACAAACTGAAAAGCTTTTTGGTTTTTGTTGTTTGGATTTCATTTGTCATTTGTAGTTTGTCATTTGTCATTCCTTGTTCAGCCAAGAGTCTCTGGAGCGGCAGCGCCGACAGGAAAGTCATTGCTCTGACTTTTGATGACGGACCGAAACCGGAATTCTGCCAGCCTCTCCTTGATATACTCGATAGATACGGCGCCAAGGCCACTTTTTTTGTCGTGGGGAAGGAAGCTCAGGAAAATCCCGACCTCATCAAGCGTATGGTGGACAGCGGCGACGAAGTGGGCAATCATACTTATTCTCATATCCCGATAAAAGAAATGACACAGGGCCAGGCGCTGGCCGATATCCAGAAATGCAGCCAGGTGATATATGACATCACGGGCAAGCAGCCGAAATATTTCAGGCCGCCGGGCGGAGGGTTCAACAGCAAGATGACCAAAGCGATCGCGAAGATGGGGCTGCAGCCCGTTTACTGGACGCTGAATACCGGAGATTACTCTGAAACGACCCCGGGATACGAGGTTCCGGAAGATTTTCAGGTAATGGCCCTTGCGCTCGTGAAAAGGGTCGTGGACAAAGTCACTCCCGGGTCTATAATACTTTTCCATAACGGAAGCGAACAAACCATCAGGGCTCTTCCGCTGATACTCGCGCAATTGAAGGATGAAGGCTATGGTTTTGTGACAATAAGCGATCTAACAGAGGTGAATATCTGATGCTGGCCAGAAGGATAATACCTTGCCTTGACGTATCCGAGGGACGCGTTGTAAAAGGCAGTACAGTTCGTGGATCTGCGCGACGCCGGAGATCCCGTGGAGCTCGCCGAATTTTACGATTCGGAGGGAGCCGACGAGCTCACTTTCCTTGATATCACCGCGTCCCACGAGAAACGCTACATTATTATCGACATCGTCCGGAAAGTGGCTGAAAAGGTTTTCATTCCTTTTACCGTCGGCGGGGGAATAACCGACATGGATACCATCAACGAGACTTCTCAAGGCCGGAGCGGACAAGGTCTCGATAAATACCGCCGCGGTAAAAGATCCCGGAACTCATTAAAGAAAGCATCGGACAAGTTCGGGGCGCAGTGCATCGTCGTGGCGATCGATGCGAAAAGGTCTTCCGACAAACCCTCCTGGGAGGTCTTTCTTCACGGAGGCAGGACGCCCACCGGACTTGATGCCGTGGAATGGGCAAAGAAAGCGCGAGAGTTTTGGGCGCGGGCGAGATACTGCTGACCAGCATGGACAGGGACGGGACAAAGGACGGCTACGATTGGAGCTTACCAAAACCATCGCGAGCAGCGTGGGCATCCCTGTCATAGCGTCCGGCGGCGCCGGAACGATGGAACACGTTTATGAAGGGCTGACGCGCGGGCAGGCGCGATGCGGCTCTTCTTGCTTCCACGCTCCATTACGGCGAATTCAAGATCAAGGAGCTGAAGGAATATCTTACCCGGAAGGGAATCCCCATCAGGCTGTAAGATGAGCATTGAGAAATATCTCTCCAGCAGAAAAAAACAGATCGAACGCGTCCTGCCGTCCTTTATTCCGCGCGGAGGAAAATATACAGGGAAGCTTCATGACGCCGTTAAATATTCACTGATGTCCGGCGGTAAAAGGATCCGACCCATCCTGACGCTGGCCGCATGCGAAGCTGTTTCCGCAAGATCACAGGAAGGCTATTCCCGTCGCGTGTGCCATCGAGATGATCCATACATACACTCTTATCCACGACGATCTTCCCGCGATGGATGACGACGACATGAGGCGTGGAAAGCCCACGACGCATAAAAAATTCGGGGAGGATATCGCGATACTTGCCGGCGACATGCTGAACACTCTGGCTTTCGAGGTCATCGCCGCCAATTACGGGAACATCACGTCAAAGATGATCGTTGAAATTGGCTCAGCTCTCGGGATCGACGGGGTAGTTGGCGGACAGGCTGGCGGATCTTGCCGCAAAGGGCAAAAAGATAGGCCGCAGCGAGCTGGATTTCATACATCCAGGAAGACCGCTTGTCTCTTCATTGCTGCTGTCGCTTGCGGAGGGATTGGCGGCAGGCGCATCGGAGGCGGTGCTCGCGAAACTCAGGCGGTTCGCGCTTCATCTCGGACTTGCGTTTCAGATTACATGATGATATATTAGATTACAGGCCCGGGAAGAAGGGAACGATTATCCCGCGCTCCTGGGTGTTGAACGGTCAAAACTCGAAGCAGAAAAAACAGATCGATTCTGCCGTTGATGCTCTTCCTCAAAAGGAAAGTTACAGCAGGCTCAAAGAGATCGCGATATATCTGGCCAACAGGAAAGGGATACATGTCCATGAATAATGTGATGAACCAGCTTCTGGCGAACTTCACTACTCATAACCTCTGTTGTTGCGATGTTCATCGCGCAGGTCATCAAGATCATTTATTACCTTGATCGTGGAGCGGAAGATCAACTGGTATCATGTTCTTTGAGGCGGGCGGCATGCCTTCGTCGCATTCCGCGCTTGTATGTTCCTCTGGTATGATGATGGGCTTTACCGAAGGATTTGATTCCGTACTTTTTGCAGCGGCCGCTGTGTTCGCCGCTATCGTGATGTATGACGCCATAAAGGTGAGGCATGAAGAGGTCGTCCATACGCTTCATCGAGGTTTCGGCGGGGGCGGTCTCTCGGAGTTATTGTCGCAGTTCTTTCCTACGTTATTTCTAGGAGTAATCGTGCCAAAGCTTTCTCCAAGCTGGACCTTCCGGACGACCTTAAGCGTCTTTCATACGGCGGAGCTGAAGAGCTCTGCGGAAGAAGTAAGGTCAGCTTATCATCGAGACGACTTCAAAGCACGGCGGGCATCTTTCTTCTTCGCTTGGCGCCGTGGAGCTGACCGTTGCGATCCACGCTGTTTATGATTCCCCGCAGGACAAGATCGTCTGGGACGTCGGGCATCAGGCATACGCTCACAAGATACTGACGGGCAGGAGCTCCAGGTTCGGCACTCTTCGGCAGAAGGGCGGCATCTCGGGATTTCCTAACAGGGAAGAATCGCCGCACGATCCGTTCACCGTGGGACACGCAAGCACATCGATTTCATCCGCGCTGGGGCTTGCCAGGGCCAGGGAGCTTGACGGGCGAAAGCTATCAGCATCGTCGCGGTAATAGGCGACGGCTCGCTCTCGGGCGGGCTTGCGCTTGAAGGGATGAACAATCTCATCGGGCTTAAGGACAACCTGGTCATAGTACTTAACGACAACCAGATGTCCATATCAAAGAACGTGGGAGCGGTAGCGAATTATTTTACGAAGCTCAGGACAAGCCAGACTTACGTCAACTTCCGCGACAGGCATGGAGAGGATGATCGAGAGGATACCCAAGATCGGCGACTTCCCTTGTGAAACGCGCCGAGAACCTGAAGAACAGGGTCAAGCATTTCATGGTTGACCTGAAAGTGGGCGTCATCCTTGAAGAGCTGGGGATCAGGTATCTCGGCCCGATCGACGGCCATAATATCCCGCTGCTCATCGGCACGCTTCATTACGCGAAAGAAGTCAAAGGGCCCGATCGTTGTCCACGTGCTGACGAAAAAAGGAAAAGGTTACGAGCATTCCGAGACCGATCCCGACCAAATTCCACGGGGTAGCGCCGTTCAAGATCGAGACCGGCGAAGTGACTCGTCAGAGCGATCATCCCACTTACACTTCTATCTTCGGAACGACCATTGCAAGACTGGCGGCGAAGGACGAAAGATCGTCGCCGTCACGGCGGCGATGCTGGACGGGACCGGCCTTGAAGTTTTCGCCAAGGAATTTCCCGTCAGGATTTTCGATGTGGGAATCGCCGAAGAACACGCGGTGACTTTTGCGGCGGACTTGCAAGAGGCGGGATGAAGCCCGTTGTCGCGATCTATTCCACTTTCCTTCAGAGAGCATATGACGAGATAATGCATGACGTCTGCCTTCAGAACCTGCCCGTTGTTTTCGCCATCGACAGGGCGGGGATAGTGGGAGAGGACGGCGCAACTCACAACGGGATATTCGACATCGCTTTCTTAAGTATCGATGCCGAACATGACGATCATGGCGCCGAAGGACGAGAACGAGCTCCAGCACATGATGTTCACCGCCGTCGATCATAATGGTCCTGTCGCCATCCGATATCCGAGAGGGCAGGGGATGGGCGTCGATTTGGACGCCGATCCTAAGAAGTATCGAGATCGGGAAAGCGGAAGTCGTTCATAAATCCGAAGTCCGCAAGCCAGAAGATGGAAACGAATTCTGAATCAGTGGTCTTTGCTATCGGATCGATGGTCTATCCGTCGATCGAAGCGGCGAAAATCGCTGAAACAAAAGGGCATAACGGCGACCGTTGTGAATGCCAGGTTCGTGAAGCCGCTTGATGAAGAACTGATCATCGAGCTTGCAAATGATGCCGATAAGATAGTGACCGTTGAAGAAGGGGTCATTGACGGCGGATTTGGCAGCGCCGTGCCGGAACTTTTGATTGACAAAGGGATCTACAAACCCGTAAGAGGATCGGCCTTCCTTCAAAGTTCATCGAGCACGGGAAAAGAAGCGGAGATACTGGATGTCATACGGGCTTACGGCAGAAAAAATAGCTTCCGTTTTCTGAATATCTGATGCCTTCTCCAGTGGATGATCGTCCTGCAGAGGATAATCCGCCCTGAAATGCGCGCCTCTTGATTCCTTCCTGTTCAACGCCGCCTGTGCGATAAGTATCGAAACCGTTATCATGTTCTTCAGCTCAAGCTCGTCCTTGTCATCGGGAATGTATTCAACCTTTCTCTCGATCTTCTTAAGTTCATTTAAGCGCGTTCTTCAGGTCGTTTCCTCTTCCTGACTATGCCGACTTTGTCCCACATTACGGTCTTAAGCTTCGTCTTCAGCGTCTTTGATCTCTTCATTGGAGATACTTTGACGGTTCTGCTTCATGTGCGGTTTGATATTCGATGTTATCGATTGACACGCCTTTGATGTATTCCGTGGCGTTCACCGCGGCCCTGTAGCCGAATACCAGCCCGTCAAGAAGCGAATTGCTCGCGAGCCTGTTCGCTCCGTGAATGCCGACGGCTGAAACTTCTCCCGCCGCGTAAAGGCCGGTGATGTTTGTCCGGCCGTCAATATCGATCTTTATTCCGCCCATGAAATAGTGCGCTGCCGGCGTCACCGGTATCTTGTCCTTTGTATATGTCGATCCCGTACTTCAGGCATTCTTCATAGATCTTGGGGAACCTCTTTGGGATCTTTTCTGCTCCGATCGGTGAGAGGTTCAGGTAAACGTGGTCGGAATTCGTTTTCTTCATCTCTTCAAGGATCGAACGTGAAACGATGTCTCTCGGCGCAAGTTCCTTCAGAAGATGGTACTTCGGCATGAACGCTTTCCCCGTTGACATTTTCAAGTATCGGCGCCTTCGCCTCTTACGGCTTCCGATATCAGGAACCTTGTTTCAACGATGCCGTGAAGAAAAAGAGTGGTGGGATGGAACTGGACGAATTCCATGTCCGTCACTTCCGCTCCGGCGCGGTAAGCCATCGCTATGCCGTCGCCGGTGGCAAAGCTTGGATTTGTGTTGTGAAGGTAGACCTGGCCCAGCCCTCCGGTGCAGAGTATCGTGACCTTGGCGAGGAAGATGAGGTTCTTTGTTGTTCTGGATGTCGACGGCGTGCGCGCCGACGCATTGGCCTTTGTGAATTATCAGGTCCTTGCCGTAAATGAAATTCCTCACATCGACAAGTTTTTCTTTGAGCAGTTTCGCGGCGAGCGCCGCTCTATCTCGATATCCTGTGGCGTCGCCGGCGTGAAGTATTCTCCTGTGGCTGTGCGCGCCTTCAAGCGCAAGCTCATAAACATCGCCGATCTTGTCGAACTTTACGCCCATTTTGACCAGTTCATGGACGCGTTTTACTCCGTCGGTGACGAGTATCTTTACCGCGTTCTCGTCGCCAAGCCAGCGCCGACGTCCATCGTGTCCTGCATGTGGAAGAGGGGAGAATCCTGCTGTTCGTCCACTGCAGCAGCTATGCCGCCTTGGGCGTATTCAGTCGCGGTCTCGCCGGTCTTGCCTTTTGTAAGAAGAATCACTTTTCCGTGGTGGCTCGCTTCTATAGCGGCGGATAGTCCGGCAATGCCTCCGCCGATGACAAGATAGTCACATCTGAATATCTGTTCGCTCATTTGTTGAGGAGCATCCTGATATTTTCAGGTATCACGGACACTTTCCCGTCCTTTGATATGGCGACGAGCTTTGAATTGCCGGTCGCAAGAAGTTCTTTCGTCTTCTCGTTGATAACTTCATATTCGAAGGTTGCGGAAGCTTTTGTGACTTCAGCTATTTTAGTGCGGACTATCAGCTCATCCTCATATTTAGCGGGCTTTTGATATTTTATGTAACAATCCGATATCACCAGATACAGCCCGAGCTTTTCCATATCTGAATAGGGGAAACCGGCAGCTTTCAGGTGGCTTGCTCTGGCTAGCTCGAACCACTCAAGATATCGCGAGTAATAAACACGGCCCATCTGATCGGTCTCGGAATAGCGGACCATCAATTTCGTGTCGTGGTTTTTCATAACGTTGATTATATCATTAATTATCATGATATAATAATTGCATGGAAGCAGATCAGCTAATCAAAAAATTGAAATCTCTTAAGAACAAAAAGAACATCGCCGGCATGGCGCGGTTCGGCATCAAAGCCAAAAACACTCTGGGAATATCGATGCCGGCCTTGAGATCGATGGCGAAAAAGATCGGCAAGGATCACAATCTTGCTCTTCAACTCTGGAGGTCAGGCTATCACGAAGCAAGGATACTCGCGGGGATGATCGACGATCCCGCATTTGTTACATCAAAACAGATGGATCGATGGACATCAAACTTTGATTCCTGGGATATCTGCGACCAGGTCTGCATGAATCTTTTCAGCGAAACCCGGCACGCTTATCAAAAAGCCTTCAAGTGGTCCCGCTCATCAGAAGAGTTCGTAAAAAGGGCCGGATATGCGATGATGGCTGTTCTGGCCGTCCACGATAAGAGCGCTCCAGATGTTAAATTTGAGCGTTTTATGCCCGTTATTGTGAAGGGTTCGGCAGATGAGCGCAATTTCGTGAAAAAGGCCGTAAATTGGGCCCTGAGGCAGATAGGGAAGCGGAATAATAGCTTGAAAGCTGTTGCCATAAGAACGGCAAATGATATACTGTCGAGCAACTCAAAAGCTGGACGATGGATAGCATCGGATGCAATAAGGGAATTAAGGGGGAGATAATATGAAAAGCATAAAAGGAACAAAGACCGAGAAGAACCTGTTAAAGTCATTCGCCGGAGAATCGCAGGCAAGGAACAGGTATACGTTCTTCGCTTCTGCCGCGAAGAAGGAAGGGTATGAACAAATATGCGCCATATTCCTTGAGACAGCCGAGAACGAAAAAGAGCATGCGAAAGTGTTCTTCAAATATTTGGAAGGCGGGGCCGTTGAGATAACGGCCATGTATCCGGCGGGAGCGATATGCGATACGGCCGCCAATCTGCAGGCTGCCGCTGACGGGGAAAAGGAAGAGTGGACAAAACTTTACTCGGATTTTGCAAAAGATGCCAGGGATGAAGGCTTCGATGAGATAGCCAGGACATATAAAGAGATAGGCGAAGTGGAAGAAAAGCATGAAAGGCGGTACCGCAAGCTGCTGGCCAATATCAAGGCCGGAACCGTATTCAAAAAGAGCGGTACGGTCAAGTGGCACTGCAGGAATTGCGGATATGTCCATGAAGGGCCCGAAGCTCCAAAACAATGCCCTGCTTGCAAACATCCCCAGGCGTATTACGAGGTACTGGCCGAGAATTATTGATATCTATTGCTGAGGCTCGAAATCCTCTGGCAGTCCAAGAGTTTTCTTGATGTTCTGGTTGTAATCGTGCGCCTGTTTGGCGGCCTGTGCCGGCGTAACGTAATGACCCGACGGCGGGTTCTTTGACAACATACCCAAGCCAACTACGGTCGGGATAACGCCCACCGCGCAGATAACAGCGCCGCTGTTCGCAGTATCGGAACTGCTCTTCGATGAAAATGCCATATACCCTCCGACAAGCACCATAATAAGGCCTGTCAGCCCGATGAACCCGCCCCAATTGGTAGTACTGTTGTAATTGTCCCAATCCTGGGACATGCGTTTTTGAGTGTCGGTGTCATTGACCAAGCTGGCGAACTCTGTGTCCGATATTTCCTGAACGCCGCCCTGTATTATCTTCCAGTCCGTGATCGTGGATGTAGTCGACGTTGAGTTGGCTACATCGGTATCCATCAACGAGAAAAATCCCGGATATCTGTTAAAAGTAGTGACGGTTGTCCCTGTTGTCTGAGTGTTCTGGTTGACAATGATGTCCAGCTTTTTATTCTTGTATTCCTGCTGTTCCTTGTACATGCTGTTCATTATGTTCTGTTTCGCCTCACCCGTTGCTTTGATGAGGACGGCGGACACCTGGCCGGGATTGACGGTTATAAGTTCGCTGTAGATTATGGCGTTGTTGTATGTCGCCTTAACGTAATGCTGTCCCGCGGGTACATCGTTTATTTCCACGGTATCAGTGCCGAAAGGCTTTTCATCGATAAAGAGCTGAATGCCTTTGACCTCAGAAAATATCTTGATCGAACCGGTCTTGACGTCGGCATAAGCAAAACTGGGCTGGAGGAACGCTGAAACGGTGAATACCGTGAGGATAATAAAGGAAACGTGTCTTAATATTTTACTTTTCATATGAGCCTCCTTGTTGTTGCCAATGCCCGGGAGAGCCTGCCTTCGCCAAGGCTTCCGCCAGAGGCGGACAGGTCGGCGGGCTGGGACTCTATATCCAATTTATGCCCGGGAGAGGACTCGAACCTCCATGCTGTTTAGGCATACGCTCCTGAAGCGTACCCGACTTCGCCGAGGCTTCGTCGGGCAGGCGTGTCTAAACTGCCGCGGAGAGGACTCGAACCTCCATGCTGTTTAGGCATACGCTCCTGAAGCGTACGTGTCTACCAATTCCACCACCGCGGCACTTTGTTTGTCTACTTTATCCGCCGCAGCTTTAGCGAAGGCGGACAATTCCACCACCCGGGCATTATATCACATTTAATCATTGCCAAAGGGGATCCTCCTGCGTCCTTCGGACTTCCGCCATAGGCGGACAGGTCGGCGGGCAGGGAGCCGAAATTGCCGCTGGTCGGAGTCGAACCGACATGAGGGGTTACCTCACGCGATTTTGAGTCGCGCGCGTCTGCCAGTTCCGCCACAGCGGCAAAATTATTTATCAAGGAACGAGCTTTTGATGATCTCTCTGCCAAACCCTGACTTATAGTATTTTTCTTTTAATCGGGCTTCTTTGCGTGAATCAAAAGCTTCTCGATAGATCATTTTAAACGGTAGCCTAGCTTTTGTCGAGAGAACTTTACCATTATTATGTTGTCTTAACCGTCGTTCAAGGTTATTAGTTAATCCTATATAGATATTTTGATCTTTTAGGCTTTGAAGGATGTAAACGTAGTATTTCATAAACTGATTTTAAGTCGCGCGCGCCTGCCTGCCGGCAGGCAGGTCTGCCAGTTCCGTCACTTCGGCATGCAAGACGCGGTTACAGACTTAGCTCTTCGAAAATCCCCAGGGACCTGAACTTGTTATACCGGTGGTCCACAAGCTCTTCTTTTGACATTTCTTTGAGCTCCGCAAGGTTGCTGATCAATGCGGCTTTAATGTTCCTGGCGGCGAGTTCAACGTCGTTATGAGCCCCGCCTGAAGGTTCTTTGATTATCTCGTCAATGACCTTCAGCTCAAGAAGGTCCTTTGCCGTTATCTTGAGCGATTCAGCGGCGATTTTTGCTTTTGAGGCATCTCTGTATAATATTGAAGCGCAGCCTTCTGGCGATATGACGGAATATGTGGAGTATTCCATCATCAGCACTTTGTTGCCCACGCCGATGCCCAGCGCTCCGCCGCTTCCGCCTTCGCCGGTTATCACGACTATGATCGGCACCTCGAAGCTCGACATTTCCCTGAGGTTCTTTGCGATCGCTTCCGCAACGGACCTTTCTTCGCCTTCGATTCCGGGATAAGCGCCTGAGATATCGATGAAGGTTATTATCGGTTTGTCAAAAGTATCGGCCATCTGCATCAGCCTGAGAGCTTTCCGGTATCCTTCCGGATTTGCCATGCCCCAGCGTCTGTATATGTTCTCTTTCGTTGAATTGCCTTTTTGCTGGCCTATGATGAAGACCGATCGGCCGTCGAGTTTCGCTATGCCTCCGACCATTGCCGGATCATCCGCAAAATATCTGTCGCCGTGAAGTTCCATGAAATCCGTGAAAACATATTTTACAAGATCGAGAGTGGTGGGCCTGGAGACGTGCCTCGCGATGGTGATGATCTGCATGGGCGTAAGGTTCGCGAAGATCTCCTTCCTCTGAGCTTCTATCCTGTTCTCGATCGCCTTTATCTCGCCTGTAAGGTCCAGCTTCCCGTGTTTGGAAAGTTTTTTCATTTCCTCGATCTTCTTGTAAAGCTCCAGGAGCGGCTTTTCGAATTCCAGCAGCCCTTTTGGTTTATCGGCCATTATTGTTTCTCCATGAAGAACGATATGATCTTCGCCAGCGTGTCTTTCATGTTCTTCCTTTCAACTATCATGTCGATGAATCCGTGCTCAAGGACGAATTCCGCTCTCTGGAAACCCGCGCGGAAGTTTCTGTTTTATGGTCTGCTCTATGACCCTTGGACCCGCGAACCCGACCAATGCTCCGGGTTCCGAAATTATTATGTCGCCCAGCATCGCATAGCTTGCCGATACTCCCGCCATCGTGGGATCGGTGCACACAGAGATGAACGGGAGCCTTGCCTTTTTCAGCTTTGACAGAGCGGCGGAGGTCTTTGCCATCTGCATCAAGCTCATTATCGCCTCCTGCATCCTGGCGCCGCCTGAGGCGTTCAAAATTATGACGGGAACATTGTGTTCTATGGACCGCTCTATAAGCCTTGTGACCTTTTCGCCCACGACGGAGCCGAGGCTTCCGCCTATGAAACCGAAATCCATTATCCCCAGACCGGTTTTAAGCCCGTTCATCTTCGCTTCTCCCGTGATGATGGCCTCGTTAAGCCCTGTCTTTTTCTTTGCCTCTTCAAGGCGCTTGAAATAGGGCATCGTGTCGACGAACTTGAGGAAATCCTTTGAGACCACAAGGTTGTCGTATTCGGTGAAGGAATTCTCGTCCGCGGTTATCTTTATCCTTTCGGGAAAGGTCAGCCTGAAGTGATATCCGCACTTTGTGCAGACCTTAAGGTTGGCATCCAGGTCCTTTTTGTAGATGGTCTCCTTGCAGCTGGGGCATTTAATCCACAGATCGCCGGGAAGATCCAGTTTATCGGCCTTTGCGGCCTGCTCTTTTTGTTCCTTTTTGTTCGAGAACCAGTCATGTATTGATTTCATAAAAAACGTATGATATTATACTATAGATTTTGTGGATGTTATACTATTTATTTGGTATTGGAATGTCCGAAATCCGAATGACCGAAAGTCCGAACAAGGTTGAATTATTTTTGAAAAGAGGATAATAAATGGCAAACATTAAGGCCGCTATCAAATATATCAGGAAATCAAGGAAGAACCGCTTGAGGAACATTGCTGTAAAAGGCAACATAAAGAGACTTCTAAAGGATTCGCAGAAGCAGATCGCCGCAAAAAGCAAGGATACTGCCGCGGCCATAAAGAAGACGATAAGCGCCATTGACAAGGCCGTTGAGAACGGCATACTTCACAAGAATACGGCCGCGAGGAAAAAATCCAGGCTGATGAAGAAGTTCAATGCCCTCACCAAAAAATAACGGGATCAGGCTCCGGGCTTTCGCGAAAATAAATCTCTCTCTCAAAATAACAGGCAAAATCCCGGATGGTTACCATTCTATCGACTCGGTCATGCAGTCGGTCTCTTTGCATGATGAGATCGACATCGCCAAGTCGGATAACGGCATAAAGATCATCTGCTCTGTTCCCGGCATCCAGAAAAACACGGCCCAAAAAGCGGCTGAACTTCTTTTCGCGGAGGTCAAGAAAACTCCCTGCATCCGCATGAACATAACAAAGAACATCCCTTTGTCTTCAGGCATGGGCGGGGGGTCGGCAGACGCGGCTGCAACTCTTATCGGCATCAACAAACTGTTGGGGCTTAATCTCCATGTTGAAAAGCTTGCGGAGATCGGCGCAAGGATTGGCGCGGACGTTCCGTTCTGCCTGTCAGGCGGCACCGCCAGATGCGCGGGAATAGGAGAGGCGATTACCAGGGAAAATCCCCGCTCGGGCGCGGGTTTCATCCTTGTCATCCCCAGGTTCGCCGTATCCACGAAGCTGGTTTATGACGAATATGACAGGATCGGAAGCGGGACTTCGGGCAATGACCTGGAAAATGCGGCTGTTTCGCTCTTTCCGGAAATTAAAAATATCAAAGATTCACTGAGCAGAGCTACTGGCAGAACGTGGCAGATGTCAGGTTCGGGTCCGACCCTCTTCCTCGAACTTCGGGACCTGTCCGAAGCGGAGAGGTACGCAGATGCCTTGAGCGGGATCAATGCCATAAGTCACGTCGTAAAAAGGATGAATGCCGGCGTCGAGATCATATAATTCCGCTTGACAGAAAACTTCTGAGAGTGTAGCATTTCATACCAATCATACGTTTCATATTGTAATATTTTGGCAAGGAGTGTGGCCCATGAGGAAGTATATATTTGCGGTTTTAATGGCGGTCTGTTTCTGCGGCGCGACGATGGCAGATGTTACGGGTGAGGCAAAAGAACTGACACTCCAGAAGAGCATACAGATAGCCGTTGAGAGCAGCCCGTCCATCATGGCTGCAAAGGAAGCTCTTGTTGCGGCCGACGGCAGGCTCGGACAGGCTTTCGGAGCCGTCCTGCCCAATATTTCCTTGACCGGTGCGGCCGGACAGAGTTATTCAGATCCGGAAAATATGACCTTTCAGGAGGGAGCAACTCAGCTTTCAGTGGAAATGGGCACTACGGAAAAAGCTGATATGTCCAATTATTCGTTAAGCCTGACCCAGCCGCTTTTTACTGGCGGGAAACTTTCGAGCGCTCTCGAGATCGCCCAGGCGGGATACGGGATCGCGAAAGAGAGCTACAGGAAAGCCCAGTATGACCTTTCATTCAATGTTGTAAATTCCTATTATGGCGCTCTTCGGGCCAAGAAAATGTACGAACTTTCCCAGGAGTCGCTTGATATGGCGAATTCCCATTTGGACCAGGTAAGGGCAATGTACTCGGCCGGGACAGCGACAAGGGCCGACGTTCTGAGGAGCCAGGTCCAGGTGGCGAAAATGGAGCTGCAGTTGAAAAAGGCGGATAACGCGCTTGCGCTTGCCAAGGATGCTTTCAATAATGTACTTGGGCGGGACCTTGATTCTCCGGTCACTTTGAGCGAAAGAGAGATCGCGAAAGAGATAGTGGTCCCGAAGCGATACCAGGAGTGCGTGGCCTTGGTCTTCGGGACGAATCCTGATTGGATGATCTATAACTTCAACAAGAAGATCGGCGAAAAAAGCGTTAATGTTGAATTTGGCGATTATTTCCCCAACTTCGCACTAGTAGGGAAGACAGGGAACAGCAGAGAGCAATATCCCACTTACCCCGGCAATTTGAACGTAAATTCATGGTCCATCATGGCGACGGGATCCTGGACCCTTTTCGACGGATTTTCCACCGCATCTAGGATAAAAGAAGCGCAGGCAAACCTTGACAGCCTTAAGGCGAATGAAGAAGCCGTAAGGAACGGCATCATCCTGCAGGTGAAGGACGCGTGTCTTGATCTCCAGAGCGCCATTGATGTGATAACCAGCGCGAAGGCAGCCGTTGATTCCGCAGAGGAGAATTACCGCATATCCAAAGAAAAATACAGGAGCGGGATAGGATCCAACCTTGAGATGCTGGACGCTCAGACTGCCCTTACTGAATTCAAAAACAGACCTTTATCAGTCCCAGTTCGATTATCAGGTCGCAAAAGCGAAGGTAAATCAGACCCTGGGCACCGAACTTTATTCATTTTAGGAGGGATCAATGTTGGCAAAAAATCTCAAGGATTTTGAGCATCGTTTTTATGATGTCGTGACGGTGGGGGAAAGAGGGCAGGTCGTGATCCCCTCTAACGCCAGAAAAGCGCTCGGAATAAGAGCGGGCGAGAAACTGCTCGCGCTGGAAGGCCCCATGGGAAGTTCGATAGTTTTCTTCAAGATGAGATCGATGAACGCCATGATGTCGAAGATATCCAAAAAACTCGGAGCTCTTGGATCGAAAACCAAGTAGGAGGCGGTAATATGAACATATTGAAACTTATCAATTCTATAAGGAGCATGAAACGCAGGGACCTCATCAGGACCGTCGTTATTGCCGCGGTGCTTCTGGCAGCCGCTTATTACCTCGTCGTGTTCATCGTAGGTTACATCAACAGGGACAAGATATTCGCTACCGGGCACGATCGAAGCCGTCGAAACTGATGTAGCTCGACGAAGGTGCCCGGCAGGGTCATATCTCTTCTTGCCGATGAAGGCGATACTGTGACAAAAGGCACGATAATAGCTTCGCTGGAAACTTCGGAGCTTTATGCGATTTCAAACAATCCGTCGCGGCTGAAAAATCCGACGCAGATCAAAGTATGACAACGCGCAAGAGGAATTATCTCCGCGCGAAAGCGCTGGTAAGAAAGAATATGATGAGCGATCAGGATTACGACGCGATCAAGAGCAACTATGAGAGCGCCGAATCCGAGCTTAACCGCGCTTCCGCGGCTAGGGCAGTTGCCGAGATCTCTTATAATGAGGCCAACATCAAGGCCCCGATATCCGGGACGATCCTCACGAAGGCCGTGGAGATCGGCGACCTGCTTTCTCCTTACACGACCGTTGTGACCATGGCGGACCTTACCAGCCTTGCAGATGATGGTCTACGTGCCGGAGAACAGGTACGGCAGGATCAAGCTGGGCGATCAGGTCGACATATTCGTTGATTCATATCCCGGCGAGAACGTTCTGCGGGAAAGTCGTCTATATATCCGACCAAGCCGAGTTCACTCCGAAGAACATACAGACAAAAGAAGAAAGGGTCGCGCAGGTCTTCGGCATCAAGCTCGCAATCCCCAATCCGGAGATGAAGCTCAAACCCGGCATGCCCGCGGATGCCATAATATATCTTTCAAGTAATAACGTGGAAGATGTTGTAGTAACGAGAATAAGCTCACGAAAAAATTCAAGGCCGCGACCGCGGTCTCCTCGCTTGACCTCACGTTCATAAAGGCGAAATATTCGGGCTTCTTGGGCCGGACGGCGCCGGAAAATCCACCCTTCTGCAGCATGCTTTCCACCGCAATGCTGCCAACTGCCGGCGAGGCGTTGGTCCTCGGCCTTGACGTGAAAAAGGATGAAGAGAAGATAAGACGGCGCATCGGCTACATGCCCCAGAAATTCAGCCTCTACGGCGACCTGACTGTCGATGAGAACATCGAATTCTTCGCCGACATCTACGACATCAACCGCACAGACCTTGAAGAACGTGCAGGCAAAAGGCTCTGGACTTCACGAAACTTGCTCCGTTCAGGAAAAGATATGCGCGGCAGCTCTCCGGCGGAATGCAGAAAAAGCTGGCGCTGGCCTCTGTCCTGATCCACACGCCGGACATCCTTTTCCTCGATGAACCGACTCTGGGCGTCGATCCTCTTTCAAGGCGCGAGTTCTGGCGATTGCTTTACGGCCTGCAGGAGACGACTATCGTTCGTTTCCACCCCTTACATGGACGAAGCGGAACGATGCAACCGGATCGGGCTTATCAGGGAGGGATCCTGCTAATCCGTGGATACTCCCGCGCAGATAAAGGAAAGGACCGAAGAGCCAACCCTTGAGAGAGCGTTCATCAACCTGATAGAGTGCGCGAGAACGCCTGGATGCGAGAGATGAAATGGAAAATACCGCTATAATCGTCAAAGACCTTACGAAGAAATTCGGCGATTTTACCGCGGTTAACTACGATCAATTTTGAGATCAGGAAAGGCGAGATATTCGGATTTTCTGGGGCCGAACGGCGCCGGAAAAACGACCACGATCAGGATGCTCTGCGGGCTGATGGACCCGACTTCCGGCAAGGCCACCGTCGCCGGCTTTGATATTTCCAAACAGAGCAAGCAGATCAAGGAACATCATCGGCTACATGTCGCAGAAGTTCTCGCTCTACGATGACCTGACGGTGGCAGAGAACATCGATTTTTTCGCCGGGATCTATCAGACGCAGAGCGCGACGAGAGGTGAAAAAAAGGAGGAGATCATCAAGCTGGCGGAACTTGCCGGGAAAGAGAATGTTCTTACCGGGGAGCTTGCGGCGGCCCTGAAGCAGCATCTGGCGCTGGGATGCGCTCTGGTAAACGATCCGCAGATCATCTTCCTGGATGAGCCCACCGCCGGTGTAGATCCGCTCGCGCGCAAAAAGTTCTGGGACACCATCAAGATGCTTTCGCAGAAAGGCGTTACGGTCCTGGTCACCACGCATTACATGGACGAAGCCGAGAACTGCGACCGGATCGCGTTGATCAGCGAGGGGGAGGTCATCGCGTGCGACTCACCCGAGGATCTGAAAGAAGACCGGCATGACGGGGCTTCCTGTACGAGGTCGAATGCTCCAATGTGATGAAAGGCGCTTGAGATACTGCAGGAACGTTCCGCATTCCACGAAGTCGCGCTTTACGGGCTTTATCTTCACGTTATCGTACCGGATGAAAAAGACGTCGGAAGACATAATACGGAGCTTCCTGGAGGATCCAATTTCCTTGAAGTCACAGGATGGAGCAGGTTTTGCCGTCGCTTGAGGATGTTTTTGTGTCCGCTTGTGGAAAAGCAGAACAGGTTGCGCGCGTCAGAGGCAAAATGATAAGGAACATATTACGCTGTAATGAGAAAGGAATTCACGCATCTGATACGCGACCCAAGAAGCCTCGCGATATCGCATGCTTCTTCCTGTCATCCTCCTCTTTGTTTACGGATATTCAGTCTCGTTCGACGTGAAGAACATCCACATGGCGGTCCTTGACAAGTCGAAGACCCTGAGAGCCGGCAGCTGATCGACAAGTTCCTGCAACAGCGGATATTTCTCAAAGGCAGCCGACCTGAGCGGCGAAAATCAGTTCAAGTGAGATGCTCGACAGCGGCAAGGCCACAGTCGTGCATGAACATCCCGACGGATTTCGCGAAGAATATCTTATCAGGGGAGAAAACGCGGTGCTGCAGGTCCTGCTGGACGGCTCCGACCCGACATCGACGGCATCGGCGATGAGCTATATCAACGGGATCACCCAGCAGTTTTTCAGCGGTATTCATGCGCAGAGGTCGGTGAACGGCGGTAACTTGTGCCGGTCCAGTCGACCTGGTTATGAGGGTCTGGTATAACGAGAACCTGCGAAGCCTGAATTTCTACATCCCCGGGCTTATCAGCTCGATCTTAATGATGCTGGCCGCCGCTCTCACGTCGCTTACGATCAGTTTCTGAAAAAGAGCAGGGGACCATGGAAGCGCTGGTCGCAAGCCCCGTCCGCAAGAACGAACTGATGATCGGGAAGATACTTCCATACATTATAATAGCTTTCTGGGACGTGATACTCGTGACGGTAATAGGGAAGTACTGGTTCGACGTGCCCATCAAAGGCAACTATGTTCTGATGCTTTTCTGTTCCACGCATCTTCCTGGCGGGCGCGCTCAGCATAGGACTGTTTTTCTCCACCATCGCTAAGTCGAGCCAGGAGGCCATGCAGCTGGCGCTGCTTACCACGATGCTTCCATCAATGCTGCTTTCGGGCATGATTTTCCCGATCGAGAACATGCCGAAGGTGGTGCAGCTGGTCACGTATCTGGTGCCCGCGAGGTATTTTCTCAGGATCATGAGGGGAATATTCTTAAAGGCGTGGACATCAGTTATTTATGGGGCGACATAATCCCGCTCACGATATTTACGATCATCTTGATGGGTTCACGATACGCTCTTTCAAGAAGAGGATGGAATGATGGACAGCAGGTTGTTCCATTTTATCGTAAAGGAATTCCGGCAGCTCTTGCGCGACCCCAGGATGCTGAGGGTAGCGCTGACCATGCCCGTCATTCAGCTCTTGATCTTCGGCTACATCGCGACGACCGACATAAAGAACATGCCCACGGCAGTGATGGATGAAGACCAGTCTTCAATGAGCCGGACATACATGAGTCACGTGGTGAATTCGCGGAATATTTCGACCTGAAATATTACGTATCAAGCGAGAAAGACTTCAAGTACCTTCTGGATAGCGGCAGAACGTCCCTGGTCGTCTTCGCATCCCGAGAAATTTCAAGAAAGACATGGTCGCGGGAAAGAACACGGCGGTCCAGGCTTTTGATAGACGGCAGCAACTCTGCCAATGCCACGATAATCCTGGGCTACATGAGCCTCATCAATTACAATTTTTCGAACGGAATACTTACAGGACAGGATGAACAAAGCGGGGCTTTCCGGCAGGGCTTATGCTCCCTTCGATCTTGAGACGAGGATATGGTACAACCCGGAGATGAAGAGCATGTATTTCATGGTGCCTGCCATTTTCGCGCAGATATTGATGATGATAAGCATGATACTCACAATGTTCTCGGTCGTGAAAGAAAAGGAAAAAGGCACGATAGAGCAGCTCATCGTGACGCCTCTGCGGCCTTACGAGATGATGCTGGGCAAGATGGTGCCGGCCATGACCGTGGCGATGGCGGATACGCTTTTCGCTTTCCTTATCGCCACTTTGTGGTTCCGGGTGCCCATGCAGGGCAGCGTCATACTTCTTTTTGTCCTTGGAATGCTGTTCTCCATGACGGGACTCGCTATCGGGCTTCTCATTTCCACGGTCTCGAGAAACCAGCGGCAGGCCATGATGACCAACATGCTCATCCATGTCGCCGCAATTCATTCTTTCCGGTTTCATTTTTCCCATCGCCAGCATGCCCGTGCTCATCCAATGGCTGACATACTTGATACCCTTGAGATATTTCCTTATCATAGTTAGGGGTTTATTCCTGAAAGGCGCTGGAGTAAGATATCTCTGGAGCGAAATTTGGCCGATGATAGTTTTTGTCACGGTCATGCTTGCTCTCAGCGTCGCAAGGTTCAAAGATAAAATGGAATAGAATGTGTCACCCTGAGCGAGAGCGAAGGGTCTGTGTTAAAAAAGCAGATGCTTCGCTGCGCTCAGCATGACGGTTGAAACAAAGGGGGATAACATGAAAGCGATCATCGACAGATGCAAAGCATATCTGTTAAAAGCATATGAGTTGCTCGAGAGGACAAGAAAGAACCCGAAGCTGTACTTTACGATAGTCGCATTGCTTGTGATACTGCTTATCATTGACATCAATTCCGTCCAGAAGGGCAGGGTTCCCATAAAGACCGATAAGGTGAAGATGGGCGATATTGTGCCCACGGTCTCCGCCACCGGTTATGTGAAAGTTACCCAGTCAAAGCTTGGCGTAAGGGTCCCGGGCGTGGCGAAGGAGATACTTGCCGTGGAAGGACAGAAGGTCGCGAAGGGCGACTTGCTGCTCAAGTTGGACAGCTATGAGAACGCTCTCAAGGAATATAACAGGATAAAATCGTTGAAAAGAGAAGGATACGCCACGACCCAGCAGCTGGAGAACGCGCAGTATGCCCTTGACGGCGCGCAGATCAAATCGCCGATCGACGGCATAATTTCGAATGTCGCGATTGATGTGGGAGAGCCGGCGACCCCCGGAGTGCCCGTCATTACCGTCATAAACCCGAAAGACCTTTCAATAGAGATACAGATCGATCAGGCGGATATAGGAGAGGTAAGGAAAGGCGCCGACGTCATGGTGAATGCGGACGCCTATCCGGATGAGACGTTCATGGGCAAGCTGGAGTTCCTCAATACCGAGGCGGAGCAGAAGATGATCGGAGGCGTGCCCAGCACGGATGAAGAGGACAAAATATTCAGGGGAAGGATAAAGCTGAACAACGAGACCGCAAAGCTTTTTTCCAACATGAGCGTGGATGCCGAGATCGTCGTGCATAGGTTCAGCAACGTTCTCATGGTACCCAGGGAAGCGGTTGCCAGCGAGAACGAAAAGTTCTATATCTACGTCGTGAAGTGGGGGCATGTGGAGAAAAAAGAGATAAAGACGGGCTCAAAGGACAATAATAACGTGGAAATATCGGACGGCATAAAGCCGGGTACAGTGGTGGCCGTGTCGAACATCATAAAGCTTAAGAACGGGACAAAGATAAAAATTGAGCGCAAATGACCTTACTTTAAGGGTCGTTGACCTGTCAAAGACGTATACTCTCGGCAAGATCGAGGTCCCGGCGGTCTGCGGCGTTTCCTGCGAAGTTAAAAGAGGCGAATTCGTCGCGATAACCGGGCCTTCCGGGTGCGGCAAATCCACGTTCATGCACCTTGTCGGCTGCCTTGATAAGCCTACAAGCGGCAAGATCTTCCTGGACGGAGATAACGTGGCGGAGCTTGACGACAACCAGCTTGCAAAGATACGCAATAAGAAGATAGGCTTCGTGTTCCAGTCATTCAACCTGCTGCCAAAGCTTGACGCGGAAAAGAACGTGGCTCTGCCGCTTTATTACGCCGATATAAAGACCGAAGAACGGGGCGAAAGGGCCCGCGCGATGCTGGACGAAGTGGGGCTGGAGAAAAGAGCGCACCATAAACCGGCGGAGATGTCGGGCGGCGAGCGGCAGCGCATCGCTATAGCCAGGGCGCTCATCAACGATCCCGCGATGATCCTTGCAGACGAGCCTACAGGCAACCTCGATTCAAAGACAAGCATAGACATAATGCGCATATTCCAGGCCATAAACAAAAGAGGGGCCACGATAGTCGTTGTAACGCACGAACCGGACATAGTCATGTATGCAAGGCGAGTGATAAAGCTAAAGGACGGGCACATAATAGGGGATGAACCGGTGGCGCAGGTGATCATATGAGAGAAATTTTCTCCAACACTTTAGAATCGTTCTATCTTGCTGTGGAGACGCTGATGTCGAACAAGATGAGGTCTTTTCTTACGATGCTGGGAGTGGTGATAGGCGTTTTTGCCGTGATAACACTTGTGGCGATAGGAGAGGGCGCAAAGGCCTATGTTTACAACGCGGTATCGTCTTTCGGGATGGGCTCAAATTACATGGAGCTGCATCCAGGCAAGGAACAAGGCCCCTCAATGCTTACGGACAAGCTGACGTACCGCGATACGGAAGCCATAGAGCGGGATTGCCCGTCCGTGGCCGCGGTTGATCCCAGGACAATGGGCAGCATGGACCTTAAATACGGGAAGCAGAAAGAGACCATCCAGTTCGGCATGGGAGTGTCGTACAACTATCCTAATGTCCTTAAGCACGAAGTAGTGCAGGGCCGTTTTTTCACCAAATCTGAACAGGATGGCAGGAAAAAAGTGGCCGTTATCGGGCAAAAGGTCGTTGAGAAGCTTTTTTCCGGTTTTAACCCTATCGGCGAGAAGATGAAGATAAACGGCGAAAGCTACATGGTGGTGGGTGTCTTTGAGAAGAAAGGCCTGATGATGGGTTTTGATTACGACGACATAGTTGCCATTCCGATAACGACCGCGCAAAAGCTTTTTGACACGAACAGGATCATGGAAGTGGGCATCTCCGCGAAGAGCGATGATCTTATTTACAAGGCAAAGGAAGAGGTCAAGCAGGTTCTGATAAAACGGCACAAGAAGGAGGACTTCCGGCTGGATACAACGGAAGAACAGCTTTCCCTTATAAATAACATACTCGGGTTTCTTACTCTTGCCATCGGGGGGATAGCCTCCATATCGCTTCTTGTGGGCGGGATAGGCATAATGAACATAATGCTTGTTTCGGTCAACGAAAGGATACGCGAGATCGGCATCAGGAAATCGGTTGGGGCGACAAAAAAAGATATTTTCGTCCAGTTCCTCATTGAATCCATTGTGATAAGCATGATAGGCGGTACGGTGGGTATCGTTCTTGGAGTGGGCGCGTCTATGGCGATAATGCAGGCGCTGGGGATCACTCCCACCATATCGATGTGGTCAGCATACCTTGCTTATTTCGTGTCGATATTCGTCGGCGTGGTATCAGGAGTTTACCCGGCGATGAGCGCGGCTCAATTGGACCCGGTGGAAGCTTTGAGGTACGAATAACTAGGACCTGAGATATTTTTTCACGCTGTTGACCGCTATCGCTCCGTCAGCCGCGGAGGTTATCACCTGCCAGATATCTTTTTTCCGCACATCTCCCGCCGCAAAGATGCCGTCAACGTTCGTTGATAGCTTATCATCGGTCACGATGCTTCCGTTCTCAAGCTTTACCAGGTCTTTAATGAAATCGGTGTTCGCCTTGTGTCCCTCGTATATGAAGATGCCGTCGATCTCCAGGTCCGACTTCTTGCCGGTCTCCATGTCTTTCAGTATCAGCGACCCGACTTTCCCGTTCCCGCGTATTTCTTCAACAGAGGTATGCAGCTTAAAAAAGATCTTCGGGTTCGTTTTTGCGCGATCTATGAGCACGTTGTCGGCGCTCAGCTTGTCTTTTTTATAAATGACCGTGACCAGCTTCGCATATTTAGTGAGGAACAGCGCTTCTTCTATGGCCGCGTTACCGCCGCCGACAAGGGCCACTTTTTTTTCTTTATAGAAAGGGCCATCGCACATGGCGCAGTACGAAACTCCTTTTCCCGTGAACTTGTCCTCGCCGGCTACGCCCAGCTTTATGGGATCCCCGCCGGTCGCTATTATGACGGCTTTGCTTGAATAAGATGTGTCTTCCGTGAAGACGATCTTGGCGGATCCTTTCAGCTCTATCTTTGTCACCCTTCCAAAGACAATGTCCAGACCGGCTTTTTTTGCCTGCTCCTCGAATTTCTGGCCCAGGTCCATGCCCGAGATCCCATCCGGGAATCCGGGGTAATTCTCGACAAGGTCTGTAGTGGTGATAAGTCCTCCAGGGAGCGCCTTCTCGATGAGCAGAGTATCTATCTTCGCTCTTTTTGCGTATATTCCCGCGGTAAGTCCCGCCGGGCCGCCGCCTATTATTATTAGACCGAACGGCGCATTGGACGCCTTTACTATAGTCTGCACTTTCGGTTCTGTTCTCACGTTTTGCATTTTATTGTATGTCCATCTTCTGGATATTCGCCTTCGTTTTGCCGTTGATGACAATACGGTTCTGACCAAGGAACACGGTCATTTTGTCGCCATAGACCTCGTTCCCGTCCCTTTTTGCCTTTGCTTTTTCATTCAGGACAACTTTCTTTCCTCTGATGTCGTAATTTGCAAGTTTCGAGAAAGCCTGGATCTTGGAATCCGTCAAAAAAACATCGCCCGTAAGAGCTATCGAAGCCGTTCTTTGATCGTATATGGCATTGGACGATGATATCCGCGATCCGCCGTTGATCATCTTTACGTTGCTGTCAGCGAAAATGCGGTCAGTGGAGCTTTCTATGATGAACTTGTTCGCCGTAATGTTTATGCTTTCACCGTCGGTCAATATCTTCGCTGATGGGTTTCCCGTCAATATGACGTTCTCCATTCCGACGTCGGCCTCCAGTTTCTCCGCTTTTACCACAACATCGCCTTTTGTAAGATAGATCGAACCCTCGCATATAAGCTTTTTTGTCGAGAGCGTCCAGTGGAGGCGTTTTGACTGGAACCAGTATCCGTCAAAAGCTTCCCCGGCTTTTTCGGGAAGATGGAAGACGGAATATAGTTTTTTAATGTCCTTAACTTTGGCAAGCTCGGCCTTCACTCTTTTTTCCATTTTGACGTCATAGCCGATAGGGTCGACCAGCTGGATCTCGTTCTTATCCATGAGCCAGACCGCGGACGGCGCCAGGAACTTTATGGCCGGTTTGCCGCTGCTGAAGAACAAGCCGTCAACGTCCGAAAGGTTGGATATTCCCGTGGATTTGTTGACAACAGATGTGTTTGAGACCAGCTCCCAGTATTTTACCCCGTCGTATATCTCTGAGAGCGTCGCATCCTTGAATATCACGTCCGCCTTTTCTTTGTCCTTGTTTATCTGCTCGGATATCTTGTCGCTGAAGTTGTCCCTTGGGAGCATTGCCCAGACGAAGAAGCCGGCGATCAAGGCAAATGCGAAGGCGGTAAGCAATGTTTTAAGCTTGTCCATCTAGTATCCCAGCGCGCGCAGCCTCAATGCTTCGAAGGTTTCCTGGAATCCGAGCGCTGCCTGGTTGTTCTTGTAATAAGCGGCACCCAGCAGAAGATGTATGGCCGCAACGTTCGAGTCTATCTCCAGCGCTTTCTTCGAATATTCGATCGCCTCGTTGACGTCGTTCATATCGCCGTATATGGTGGCGATATATCCGTACGAGAAGATGTTCTTCGGGTCCATAGCAATGATCTTTTGGAATTCCGCGATGGCTTCCTTTTTCTTGTTATTGAAATACAGCGCGAAGGCATACTGGAAACGGGCTTTCCAGTCGCTGGGGAACAGCCTGGCTTTTCTTGAGTATATCTTCAGGGCTTTTGGCGCGAACTTCGGGTCCAGCTTGTCCACTGTTTTCAGCTCGTTAAGACCGTCCTCGATCCTGTTGGAGTAAGCGTAAGTAATGGCAAGCTCGAAATGCGCCTGGGGATCGTCAGGATGCACTTTTACCAGCCACTCCTTGTCGCTGATGTCGTCCTTAAGGTCCTGCGTAAGCTGGAAAGCGAATGCCGGCTTGATGTGGAGCGCGGCAAGAATGAAGAAAAATAAAACGAACACGAAGAACGCTTTTTTCATCAAAAAGATTTTAGCATAAAGCTCAGGGCTTTGGTATCAATTCTTGCTTTAAAGCCATCCTGAGGATGCCGGCGTAATAAGACGGATCGCCGGCCTTTAAAGGGATACATTATCAGAGAAACAAGGAACATCAGGGCGGCTGATATAATGATAATGATCCTGTACGCTTGATAAACTATCGGACCGTAGTGTTTTTTGCAGAAATATAGACCGCCTCGGACTCCTTCAGTCTGGAGTGTCCGATCCTTTGACCTCTTGCTGCTGAACCCGCCGTAATGATAAACGCTTGCCAGAGGGTAATATACGATCCTGCGGCCCGTTTTCCGTATCCTGCGGCAGAGATCGAGATCGTCGTTGTAAAAGAAAAGATTCTCGTCGAAATATCCTATTTCATCCAGCACCGAGGTCCTTATGAAGAGGCATGCCCCGATGACAAGATCGACATCAATGGGTCCTTTTGACGACCATTTGCGCGCGGAAAAAATGCTGCCCTGCTTTTGCACTGTCCCGTCTATATTGAGGAATTCTTGGTCCGGCGGCGCCCGCATTTTCGTTCTTGTCCATGTAATCGATGACGATCGAGAACGCGTCCTCTTCGATGAAAGTATCGTCGTTGAGGACGAGGCAGTAGCGCCCGTTCGCCTTCTTCAGCCCTTTGTTGTTCGCCGCGGAAAAACCAAGGTTCTTCCTGTTCTCAATAAGGCAAACATCCGGGAATCGAGACTTCATCATTTCGATGGTGCCGTCGGTGGAACCGTTGTCGGAGACGATCACTTCGTAAGATATGTGTCTGGTGAATTCTTTTATGGAATCTATGCAGGACTCGAGGAGCTTTTTATTGTTCAGGGTTATTATTATAATTGACAGATCGATCATATATTATTCAAATTCGCACAGACAAGCTGTGCTCTTAATATCCAGAGAGCGGAGTTAATCTCCGCGAAAACAAATTCAATCCATGAACCTGTATTTTATCAGGCTCCAAAGCGCCGAGAAGCCGTCCTTCCAGGTTATTTTCTTCCCTTCATCCCAGTCGCGGCCTTCGTAAGAGATGGGGAGCTCAACGATCCTCTTGCCGCTTTTCAATATCTTGGAGGTTAATTCCGGCTCAAGATCGAATCTGTTGGCCCTAAGTTTGAAAGACTTGATTATTGGGGTTTTGATCATCTTGTAGCAGGTCTCCATGTCGGTTAATTTGGCCCCGTAAAGTATGTTGGTGGCGATGGTCAGTATTTTGTTGCCGAGCATATGAGCGAAAGTCATCTTTTCGGTGCTGCCGGAGAAGCGCGAGCCGTATACAACGTCCGCCGTCCCGTTCTTTATGGGTTCGATGAGCTTAAGCAGTTCGTTCGGGTCGTACTCAAGGTCGGCATCCTGTATCACGACGACGTCGCCTGTCACGTACTGGATCCCCGTGCGGATGGCGGCGCCTTTTCCTTTGTTCATTTCATGGAACACAGTGACGACGCCGCTCTTGTTCATGCTCTTCATTATCTCGCGCGAACCGTCCGTGGAAAAATCATCCACAAGGATGACCTCTTTTTCCAGAGGAACGGCGAGCACGCGTTCCACTATAGTCTCGAGCGTGGTCTTTTCATTGAAAACAGGTATTATTATAGATAGTTTCATGTTAATTGCTGAACAATGCGTAATTCGCGCTTTCTCCTATGACCTTTATCTTTCCGCCGCCGCTTTATTTATTTCTTTCATTGTGTCGCGGTATTCCGTGATGCAGTAGACCTTTTTCTTTGAGCCAAGCAGCTTGATAAGGTCTTCCCGGTCCCTTATAAGCACCACAGGGAACTTTGAGTAGTATATCATGAAATGCGCGTCAGTTCCCCTGTACTGGCAGATAATGTCCCCCGGCTTTGCCGCGGCGTTGATCCTCGCGCAATATTCGCTTACGGGATCTATATTCGCGAAGTTCAGCGATAAAGCGAGGACAAGCGCGAGATAGGATATCGACGCGAATGCCAGATAAGACAGGAACGAGTATTTGAATTTGTTTATGATGCCCAAGATCGAACCGGAAATAAGGCCAAGGAAAAGGAAGAACTCAAATGAAAGCAGTATCGGCAGATAATAGACGGCCGATTCCGATGAGTTGATATACAGAAGCCAGGTGGCGAGCGCCAGGAACGGCACGATCAGCACCAGAGTTATCCACGACGAAATGACGCTTAGCTTTGCCGCCGTCCTGTCCTTTTCACTGTCAGAGATCAGGGAGCCTATCATGATGGAAAGCGCGGGGAATGCGGGCAGAATGTATCTCGAGATCTTATAATTAAGCGAAAGCGAGAAGAATATCAGGACCGAGAGCGCGAAAATTGCCGGCAGAAGGTTCGTCCTTTTCTTGAATGAGTAGTAGATGGCGGGGTAAATATATCCCGACCAGGGGATCATTAGGATGAGTATCTGAAGGAAGAAAGAATAAAAATCATATTGCGGCCTTATCGGCTGGTATTTCACCGCTTCGCTCCCGACGGTATCGATGGGACCGAAATACCTGCCCAGATTTGACCCTATCTGGACGTCGATGAAAGCGCGGCCCAGCACTCTGTATTCGGCGACGAACCAGGGCAGGGCGATGGCAAAGAACAAGATGACCGCCAGTATCATGTGGGTCAGGGATGGCAGCTTCGGCCTGTTGACGATGAGATGGATAAGAAGAATGATCGCAATGATCACAACTCCGACGGGTCCTTTGCTGAGGACCGCCAGAGCGGCGAAAACAGGAGAAAGATAGAAGTACGGAAGTTTCCGCGTCTTCTCGAACAGCGCGAAACAATAGACAGCCAGAAGGATGAAAAGGGTCAAAGGTATGTCCTGCAGCGGCGACCTTGCCATGTAAAAGAACTGCGCGGAGGTCGCCAGCACCAGTCCCGAAATGAAGGCCGTCCCGCAGTCGAAGAGAAGTTTGGCAAGCTTGTATGTGAAGAAGACCGTCAGCAGCGCGAACAGGCTGTGCCAGAAGCAGACCGCGAAGTCATTGACCCCGAATATTTTGAACGATGCCGCGGTGAGCCACATCATCAGCGGGGGTTTGTTTATTATCGTGGAGGCGTCGCCGTAATGCATGGTGAGCCAGTTGCCGCTCTCAACGATGTTCTTCGCAATCTTCGCGTAGAACGCGGAATCCCCGTCCGTGAGCGGTATCACGTGGATGTTGAAGAAGAAAAGGATAACGCACAATCCCATCAGCGCAGAGAGAAGATGTTTCTTGTTATTTAAGAGTTCCATCGATCATCCTTTCAATTTCCCTGACCTGAGCCTCGATATTGAATTTGTCCTCGACCCTTTTCTTTCCGGCGGCTCCCATCGAAGCCGCGAGCCGGTCGTCAGAGAGTATCTTTACCGCGGCGTCCGAGATCACTTTTCCGTTCTTCGGCGCCACCAGTATCCCGGTCTTTCCGTCATCAACTATCTCCGGAATTCCGCCTACGTTCGTCGCGACCACCGGCTTGCCGCAGGCCATTGCCTCTATTATGGTCCTGCCGAAAGGCTCGGAAAGAGAAGGCAGGACGAGCAGGTCACCGGATGAGATTATATCGTAAATATCGCTCCTTGGCCCGGTAAAGATTATGTCCCTGTCACCGGACATTTTTATAAGATCGTCCGCATATCTTTTCTGGCCGGGCAGGGGACTACCGACCACGACAAGCTTCACGTTCCCTATGGCGGACTTGATGCTTGAGAAAGCGGCGATGAGATATTTGACGCCCTTTCTTTCCTCCAGAGAGCCGATGTAAAGAATGGTCTTGCCTTTAGTATTTGTTGAAACTTTCGCGCCGGCGAAATCCCTGAGATCAACGGTGTTATGGACTACGAACGACTTGGGCGACCGCATGAAACCCGTCATCCAGTTCGATATCAATATGATCCTGTCCGACCAAAACCTGATCTTTGAACGGATCACAAATTTGCTGAAACCTCTAAGGTCCTCTCTCACGTGAGTGATAACAGGTATCTTCAGCAGTTTCGCCGCCTTTGCCGCCCAGATAGTCACGGAAGTATTGAGATACAGAAGATCGATCTGCCTCTCTTTCAGCATCTTGCGTATCTTGAACGACGGGAATATGTGAT
This sequence comes from uncultured bacterium, assembly GCA_963727815.1. Taxonomy (GTDB): domain Bacteria; phylum Margulisbacteria; class WOR-1; order CAVSGV01; family CAVSGV01; genus CAVSGV01. Next base: position 236,136 of record CAVSGV010000003.1, on the reverse strand, counting down.
GAAAGATCGAATCCTTGAAACATTGATAAGCGATGCCTGACGGATCGAGCTTTGCCGTGAGAGGCCCTTTGCCGGGCAGGGCGACTATCGGATGATATTTTTCTTTGTCGAGATTTTTTACGAGGAGCGAAAGGCTTATGGGCGCGCCGGAAAGGTCGGAAAGATGTGAAACGAAAAGGATGCTCTTCCTGTCCCCCTTGAATCTGCTGTGCATTTTCCTGAAACGGTCGTCCTTGTATTTTTCAAATCCTTCTTTTACGCCGGTCGCGAAGTTGTAGAACATCAGATATCTTGCCGGCATTATCTCCTCGAAAGCCGACATGATCTTCTGGATCAGAAGGGTCATCGAATGCGCGCTCAAGTTGATCTTGTTGAGCGGGGCGGGATGTTTTTTGCAGAAAAGCACGCTGGACCTGCCCACCTGCCTGCGTCTCTTGCATCTTTCCTCGTAAGTCCAGCCGACCCCGAAAATGTATCCGACGGCATTGGGGTTTATCTTGAACTTGCAGCCCGCTTCTTTCAGCCTGTACCCCATTTCAGCGTCCTGAAGCCCGTATTCCTTGAAATCCTCGTCGAAACCTAGAACGGACATCAACGCCGACTTTTTTACCGAGATATTGTTGGTGATGAAGATCCTGAAAGGCTGCTGTTCGTATGACGGCGCCTTGTATCTCTTCATGTTGAAATACGCGGTTTTCTTCGGAGCATCGGATGCCGTTTCGATGAATTCAACCCTTCCGCGGACGACGCCTACGTCGAACCTGTCGTGGAACTTGACGTGTTCCTCGATCAACTTTTTATCGACAACTATATGGTCATCGATGAACAATATTATCTCGCCTGACGCTTTTTCCAGGCCCATGTTCCTTGCCGCGCTCCTGCCGGCGTTCTTCTGCCAGAGATGTATCAACGGATAAGAAACTTTGAGCGACGCGACCATCGCATCTGTTCCGTCGGTGGAGCCGTCATCGGCGACGATGACCTCAAAATCCCGGAACGTCTGGTCGTTCAGCGATGTCAGGGTGGTTTGAAGCGTGTCTTTCCTGTTGAACGTGGGTATTATTACGCTAAGCTTCATCAGAGCCACCTTAAGCCGTTAAAAACCGCGAATATGGCCTCTTTGCCGAAGAAATAAAGCAGATACAGCACGATGACGACCAACGCCGCCTGGAAGGTGTCCAGAAGCCACAGAGCCGCAACGCTGAGGAGCCCGTGATGTTTCCTGAAGAAATAATTGCGGCTTTTCCTCCACTGGATCGTGCCTCTCATTATCTGGGCCGGGCTTGTCCACTGCTTGAAGCTCTGGCTGAGATGATGCTTTATCTGCGCCTGGGGAGTGAAATATATTTTCCATCCCGCTTTTTTTATCCTGTAGCAGAGGTCCACCTCGTCGAACCAGATGAAGATGTTCTCATCGAAAAGCCCCACCTTATCCAGGACCTCTTTTTTTATCATCAATGCCGAACCCATCGGCTGGTCCACTTCTCTTGTGTCGTTGAAATCCCACCACGTCATGAAATATTTCCCATATCTTTTCGACGCGGGAAAAAGAGCGTCAAGTAAGAACACGTCGTATATCATTACCTCCAGGGTGGGGAAGGTCCTGCATGACCGCTGAAGGCTGCCGTCCGTGTTCTGCAGGCCGCATCCAAGAGCGCCGCAATCCTGGGTCCTGTCCATGAAATGGAGCATTACTCCCAGCGCGTTGTCTATGACCTCGGTATCGGGGTTCAGGAGCATTATGTAGCGGCCCTGCGATATCTTGATGGCCTGATCGTTGGCTTTCGTGAATCCCGCGTTATAATTGTTCTCGATCAGCTTTACCTGGGGGAATTCCTTCTTGACCATCTGGACGCTGTTGTCTTTCGAGTTGTTATCCACGACGATGACCTCGAAAGAGACGTTCCTTGTGTGCTCGAAGACGCTCCGCAGGCACTGCCTCAGCAGGACCTCAACGTTCCAGTTGACGATGCAAATGGAAAGATCAATCATTTATCGCCTGCTTTATCGCACCGATGAATTTCGGAACGCTTGCTTCCAGTGAAAAGTTCTCTTGAATGTACTTCCTGGCATTTATCCCCATTTTTTCCCTCAGCGGTTTATCCTCGATGAGGATCGACAGCTTTTCTTCCCACTCTTTGTTGGTCTCCGCCAGAAAACCGTTCACGCCCTGCTGTATCAGCCCATTGTTGATCCCGACCGGACTAGCCACGCTGGGTATTCCCAGAGCGCCGTATTGAAGAAGCTTATAGCTGCCTTTGCCGCGCGACCACTCGTCGTCGGTAAGCGGCATTATCCCGATATCGAACGTGGCAAGCTCTTGCAGCTCGGTTGCAAGCGACCAGTCAACGAGCTTGATCTTAGGTTCGTCTGTCACAAATCCTTTCGTGCCGATGAGCTTTACCTCGACGTCCGGATATTTCCTGCACAACTTTTCCAGGACGTCGCTGATCTCAAAAAGATAAAAAGTATTGCCGTGGCTTCCTATCCATCCGATGGTAACTTTTTTATGCCCTGACCTATCCGCCGGTTTATATCTTTCAGTATCGATGGGCCCGAGTATCACAGTGATGTTCTTGCCGTATTTTTTCGCGACGTCCTCAGTTGACGGGAGCTCAACTATCATGTCGGCGTTCTTCATGAACTCGATGGCGGGTTGAACTTTCAGGCCGTCTTCATTATGGCCGTTCTTCGCCAGCTCGGAGGAGTGCAGGGTGTAGATGGCATCGTCTATGTCGTACATATATTTGACCTTGAAGATCCGGAGGATGTACAGGAGTCTCATCAGCGATATTTTCTGGACGAAAACAATGTCATATCTTTTGATGTTAAGCAGCGCCCAGGTTATTTTCGCGGTCATGACGAACCAGTTGACCACTTCGCCGAGGATGAATTTCAGTATGGGGTTGGAGGGACGGAAAGCTTTTCCGTTCCATGCGACGATGTCATAATCGAGCCCGTTTTGCTTCAGATAGGGCAGGAACTGGTAGACGCGGGTCCTGCTGCTCGCGCGGGTCTCGTCATCAACGGTTAAAAAAAGTATTTTCATGGCCTATTTCTTGAAATATGCCTTGATGGAGTGGATCACTTTTTTCTGGTCGGAAGCGGTAAGGTCCGGATATAAAGGCAGGGTGAGTATTTCTTCCCATACCTTTTCCGTCGCGGGAAGCTTTGTCGATATCCCCTTGTACAGAGTGAACAAATGGCTGGGAATATAATGAATGCCGGAATCGATGCCGTTCTCCTTAAGGTGTTTCATCAGGCCGTCACGGTCCTTTTTCACCTTGATGATGTACATAAAGAAAGCGATATCCTTATAATTTGTTCTTAATAATTCAAGACCGCCGATCTTCGAAAGTTCTCTGTCATATCTTTTTGCGATGGCGATCCTTCTCGCGTTCATTTTCTTGAATTTTTTCAGCTGGACCAGTCCTATCGCCGCGTTGATGTTGCTCATGTGATAGCGGTAGCCCTGGGTCACGACATTATAGAACCAGGACCTTTCGTTCTTGTATCTGCTCCAGGTATCTTTGTCTATGCCCAGTATCCTTTTTTGCTGGATCAGCGACAACAGCGACTCGTCCCTGAACGCGACGGCGCCGCCTTCTCCGCAGGTCACAACTTTGATGGGATCAAAACTGAAGCAGGTGATGTCGCCGAACGAGCCGATCGGCTTGCCTTTGTAATGAGATCCCGAAAGCGTGAGCGGCGTCCTCCACGACCTTGATGTTGTTCTTTTTTGCGACCGACATAAGCGCGTCCATGTCGCACGGCACTCCTCTGTAATGGACGGGGATCACTGCCTTGGTCTTTGAAGTGATCCTTCTTTCAACGTCCTTTACGTCGATATTGAGCGTATCTTCTTCAATGTCGCAGAAAACAGGTGTCGCTCCTGTGGCTGTGATGGCCTGGACCGTGGCGACGAACGTCAGCGACGGAACTATCACCTCATCGCCTTTGGTTATTCCCAGAGCGTCAAGCGCGAGGTGCAGAGCGGTCGTGCCCGTATTAACAGCTATCACGGACGAGCCGTTCAGGAATTTGGATATGGCGTCCTCAAATTCCTTGACGCAGGAACCCATGCCGAGCCAGCCGCTGTCAAAGACCTTTTTAACCGCGGCAAGTTCTTCTTTTCCTATGGATGGTCTTGAAACCGGTATCATTTTCGCCTCCGGAACAAAAAATTATATCACAGCACCCTGAAGTGCGACAGTAGAAAAATGCAGGCCAGGGAACACAGGGAAATGAGGGAAAATAAGGCATATTTCGGGAATCGCATCGTTATCACGTAATTTCCGTCCGCCGGCGCCCTGAAAGCCATTTGTCCGTCCTTTGCGTATAAAGGGATTGGACTGCCATTATAATAAGCTTTCCACTGCGGCATCATGTCCGACCGGACAACGATCTCATCATTTTTTCTGACGCTTGATAATTCGACCCTTTTGCCGAATGGATCGTCATTCTTCAGTATGCCGGAGCCGTGAGGCGATGCAACGGACCTTGTATCAGCTCCGAGGAATTTGTATTCGTACCAGTTCTTATCATGCCATATGAGCCGGTAATATTGGGGATAACGTGAAAAATAATCCCTTGAGGCGCTGCTCCACAAAATGAGATAGCGGATGCCCCATTTTTTCATCAGACCGTTGAAGGTGTTGACAGGATAATCGGATATCATATGCCCGCGGAAAGACCCCGAATCAAGCGCGTTGCCGCGGAAACGGCTGTGGCTGTATCCCGCGGTGTAATAAGTGAAAAAGTTTTTTCCGGTTTCCATGGGAAAGAGCGATTCGGCGTGTATCCTCAGCGGGTCTGGTTCGCTTTGTTTGCCGGCGTCCGATACCAGGTTCCACGTATCCCTGGCTTCCAGAAGGATCATATTCCCGTCCATTTTTTTGATGTTGGCGACAAGGCTTTTATCAAATGACGCCAGGTCTTTAACGTGAGGAAAGCGCTCCGGAGAAGGGGAGACAACGACGGGAATACATATCAGAATAGATATCGCGAGGAGCCTGAACCTTTTGAATTCCGCGGACAACAAGAAGGTCAGGACCACGGCCAGAAAGATGGGGAGGATGTGATTCGCGCTCTGGAAAATGAGGATCAGCGTCGACCGCCCCGCTATGGAAATGACCGCGGCCGCCGCCAGGAACCAGAAATACTTCGCGGCTTCGATGACGTTCTTATAATATTTCCTGAAAAGAAGGATCGCCGGAAGGAAAATGAAAACAAGCCCGAGAAGCTCGTGCGGAGCGAAATTGAGGACTGCCAGACGTTCCAGCTCGGATATCAGATCCCCCACCCAGGCGAACATGTTCAGCGACCCCATCGGCGATGCGGCGAACTGGCCGTTGTTAAGTGTGAAATATCCGGGATCGGAGAGGAAGAAGCCGGTAAAGTTCATTGTCGCGAGGAGCGCGAGCACGGCGATCAAGCCAAGCCGCCTGAAATTCTCGGGTTTATCTTCTCGTATGAGCCATTCCGCGAAGATGAAAAGCGACGACAGAATGAATATGCCCATGTGGAGATAGAACGTCAGCACCAGCGAGAGGCCAAGCAGGAAGCCCGCGTATCTCTTTTTCTGATATAGAAGCTCCAGCGCGATAAGGTTCAAAATAAAGAACGGCGCTGCCATCATGGAATCCAGCGTCCCGGTCCTGAGAGCGCTCCTGAAATAGTAAAGGGCGAAAGGCACCGCCAGTATGAACGCGATCGAGCGGGTCGTCGTTTCACTACTTTTGAGAGAGATGAACCAGTAGATCAAAAGAGGGATCGCCAGGATAAAAGCCAGTATCATAAGATGAAAACCGACCCTGCTGCCGAAGGCCATGAAGGGAAGGAGGAAGAAAGCTTTATCGCTGACCATGTCCGATGCCGTGTAGTAGCCGCCGAGCATAGAGCTGTTCCATCCGAAAACGGAGCCGTGCATCAGAGTGTTGATGCCCTGCATCGACAGCGTGTAGAACTGAACGAAGTCCTCATGAAATGGGATCGAATTAATATCCTTTATCGGGAAAGCGACGAAAAAATATCCGATAAGGACGATAATGCCCGCGGGGATCACCAGCTTATTATCGAGCAGGATGCCCGTCAATCGGGGATATTTTTTTATCGCGATGAGAAGGCCTGTGTAGAATATGACGAACGCGATCTCCATTGCCGCGGATGTTTTTGCCAGAGCGCTCAAAGCGTTCACAAAGAAGAAAAGGACGATGAACCAGACGTATATCGCTTCCCAGTCGATCCTGGGGAAATTGAGCTTCATTCGGTCCCCTCATTCTCCGCGAAAGCGGCGACGAAAGCGATGTAAGCGGCGGACAACGAAAGACCCAGGAGCAGCCTGTCAAGCGACACTGAAAGATGGAACTCCAGGTCGAGCGGCGTTATCATGTAAAGGAGAAAATACGCGGCAAGCGAAAGGACAATGAACAAAAGAGGAAACATAAGCCGCGACCTGACCGAGTTCCCTTTTCCTTAATGCCAGGAACAGAATGGCATAGATCCAGAAGTACATCCACTGGTAGGCATCCAGGAACATCTCATATCCGAAATGTTTCGAGATCAGCGGAACGCGTCCAAGTCCCTGCGCCGCGAGCCCGAAAACGTTCATGCTGGTTATCATGTGGCTTCCTATTGAATTGAGCATCGTGAATATCTTGAACGGAACGAACACAACAGCCGATATCAATATAAAGTTCACAATCATAACGGCCGATCGCTTGATGTCGGATCTGTTTGAAATCAGGTGTGCAATGAGTGAGACGACCATTGCGATGACGAGAGCGATACCGTCGTTCTTTGTCCACGCGGCCCCCCCGATAAAGAACGCGGCAAGATAAATGTCCCTGTCTTTTCTCTCCATCAGCCATTCAAAGAAGAACACCGTCGCGATCATCGCGTATGCGGCGAGAGTAAGGTCCGCGTATCCGTTCTCGGCGTGGGCAAGAAGGATCGGGAGAGAGAAAACCATCAGTGACGACATCAGGGCGAACAACTTTCCCGTTCTTTTCTTCAGGGAATAGTAAAAGAAAGTTACCGCGCCCAGGTATTGAAGCGAGAACAATGTCCTTACCGTCGTTTCCTGCCAGCTTTGCAGGCAAATGCTTATCCATGCCAGGTTCAGCGGGACAAGAAGCGGATAATCGGCGCGATAGTCGTAAACTTTTTTCAGGAGAACGTCCAGCGGGACCCGGCGCTCGACGAAAAATATCTTGGCCTGGAACATCCAGTGCGCAATGGCGTCGGCGCGGAAAACGGGGATGAAGCAATTGTTCAGAAAGACCGAAATTACGACCAAGCCGAGCACAATAAAAGTGAGAGCGAATACTATGTCTTCAAGTCCGGGCTTCGATATCTGAGGCATGCGGAAATTGAAACCGGGCCGGGACCGGCCGATATCATAAACAAGAAAAATGAGGAACGGGACGCTTATCGCGAAAACGCTGAATTTTACACCTAGCACACTGAGGAAGAACATGTACAGGCTTATCACGACAGACCCGCCGAAAAGATAAAGGACCGCTCTTACGGGGGCGTTCAGGCCGTCAAGGTCGAAAAGGCTCAATACCGCTCTGCCCGCGATCAATATTATCAATATCGAAAATAATAATTCCATTCAGGTTCCTTTCAGGACCGTGATGCTTTTTCCCGGATAAAGCTTGCTGAACTCTATGTATACCGCCGACCATTTCACCGGATCCCTCAGGACCGACCTTTTCAGGAAGGTTTTTTCGACGAGCAGATAATTGCCATCGCCCTGTCTCGCGACCGCGAAATATGTTTTCCCTCTCAACTGCGCGGTCAGAATGCCAAACTCTCCGGCCGCGGGTTTCATCGAAATGGCGAAAACTATGCTGCCGTAGGGAAGACGGTCCAGAAAGGCCATGTTCCCGAAGTTAGCCTGAAGTTCGACGTTCTCGTTCACTGGGATATATCGCGGGTAAAGATAATAATTGAACCGCGAGTGATAATACATATAATTATCCTGTGCGTAAACATTGAACAGCTGGTTTTTCGGCAGGATACCGTCGATCCATTTCGAATATTCATAAGCATGCCGGTCTTTATAATATTTGTCCTCTGTTGTTACGATCCGTTCCGACACCGTCATTTTTGAAAGTGACGCGCTTTTCGAGAAAGTCTCGGAAACATATTGCAGAGAAGCAATGAGGCTGCCTAAAAAAACAAGGATGAAAACTACCAGGACCGTTCTTGATCTGGCGTCATTGGGCAGCATCGTCGTTCTCTCCGCCGAAGACGGCCGAATATATCGTGAAGGCGAACGCCGGCGCAAGACCCAGGAGAAGGCGGTTCATTGTAACGCCGGCGAAGAAGAAAACCTTTTGAGGCACTATCAGGTAAACGGAAAAATATATCAGGACGGACAGAATAACGAAGATCAGAAGGAAGCGTGTCCTGCCTTCCTTCATTTTGCCGGCATTCAGAATGATGAGAATAAAAAGGATAAGCCAGAAGTACAGCCAGTCATAAGCGTTATTGAACAGCTCCGTGCCGATGGATCCCAGGAGCGCCGGGATCCTTGAAAGATTCGAGAGCGGCAGGCCGGCCGGGACCATGTGGCTTTTTATGCCGTAATATACCGTCAGTATCTTGTAAGGCAGAAAGATGACCGAAGAAATGAGAGCGTATTTTATCACCGCAAGCCATCTGCGGCTTATGGCGAGCGTTGCCAGCATCGCGATGAATATTCCGATGCCGTCGTTCTTCGTCAAGCACGCTCCGCCCATGAATAATGCGGAAATAAAAAGGTCGAGGTCATCTTTGCCGGCGAGCCACCGGTAAATGAAAATGGCCGCGATCATCACGTAATAGGCGAGCGAGAAATCTGCGTATCCCGTTTCGGCATTGGTCAGGAGAGTAGGGAGTATGAAAACTGTAAGCGCGCCGAAAACAGCTATGTTCTTTCCGGCCCTTTCTTTCAGGAAATAATAAAAGATGACCGCTCCGGTGATGTATTGCAGGGAAAAGAAAGTCCTCGCCGCGGCCTCGCTCCATCTGCCGGCGCAGATGCATGCCCAGGCGAGGTTGAGCGGCACCAGGACGGGATAATCGGCGGTGTTCACGAAAACGGAACTTCTCAGCAGGTCGTACGGTATGTGACGCGCATAGAAGAACATTTTTGCCTTGAATATCCAGCTGCCGATAGCATCCGCCCTGAATATCGGAAGGAACATGTTGCTAACCGCGAGCGCCAGCGCGGCTGATGAAAGCAATATCACCGCGCATGCGAATATCGGATCGAACTCAACTGCCGGGAGCTTTATCTCTTTCAGCCACCGGAAAAGATCTGGCAGTTTAAAGAGCAGGCAAAGCGCGAAAGGAAGGCTGACGGTGAGCGGCGTATAAGGAACGCCGAAGAGGCCGAGCAGGACCATGTACAGGCCGATGATGACGGTGCCGGCCGCGTACCACAGGGCGATCCTTAAAGGAAGCGGATCGACGGAAAATCTTATCACGCTGCCTGCGGCGATAACAGTTATTACAGAAAAAATAATGCCGGTCACCATTTTGCTTCTCCCATCAGAAGACATCCTTGCCCGTCGAACCTGCCGGAGAGGAAATATTTTCTGCCGTTGATGGTCATCTGCCTGAAGGCGGGCTTCAGCGCGGGCGAGAAGACGGTCCCGCCGTACCTGAGGTCCTTTAGCGCGGAGAGGTCTCCGTCGTTGATGCGGGCGACCACTTTCACGTCGGCATAAATGTATTTCGGCCAAAGAAAATAGTTCAGTCGGGAATAATAATACATATAGTTGATGCCGGGCGCGTAAAGGCCGTAGATCGCTCCGTAAGGAAGCCGTTCATCCAGCCATTCGGCATATTGGTAAACGGGAGGATATTTGTACGTCTTCTCAACGTAGAGTTCGCGTCCCTCAGGTGACAGCTTTGAAAGCAGCAGCGACCTGCGTGCCGAGCCGACGTCGTATTGGACGCAGGAGATCACTGCCGTAAGGACGGCCAGATAAAGAAAGAAATATGTCGCCTTTTTCATTTTGTTCACAGGCATCCCCTTAACTCCTCGATACTATCTGAAAGTTTCTTTTTGTCCGAAAGCTGCCGTAAAAGTTAAAAAGCCCGCTGATGGAGTAAGGCTGAGCAATATCCTGTCAGCAGAACTGCCGAGCTGCGAAACGTAGCCCAAAGCGGTTATGGTATATATGAAAGTATAAAGGCCAAGGGAGACGATGACGAACAGGAACAGATAGGCAAGGTTGGTGCCGATCAATTGCTTCTTGTGCAGGAGCAGAAGCACGGTGAAATATATCCAGAAATAAAGCCACTGGTAAGTGTTAAGATAAAGCTCGTATAAGAAAAAATTCAATATCACCGGGATCCTGTCCAGGTTCTTGAAGAATACGACCGCGATGTTCTCGTTGGAGAGCATGTGATTAACGACGTGGTAATGCATCGTTACGATCTTGAAGGGCATGAATATGACAGCGGCGATGGCGGCATAGATGAGAAATCTGGCGGCCAAAGCCGGTCTTTGGGCGGGATCGGTCTTGAGCGCTTTGATGACCAGGTATAAGCCGACCGTCAGAAGAGCTGACGCGCAAAGTCCGATGCCGTCGTTCTTTGTCCACGCGGCCCCGCCGATAAAAAATGCAGAGAGAAAGAGATGATTGTTTTTGTTCGTGTTCATCCATTTGAACAGGAAAATTACGGATATCAGCGTAAGGGAAGCCAGCGGGAAATCCGCATATCCGTTCTCCAGATGCGCCAAAAGGGTTGGCACGGTGAAAACGACCAGGGTGGAGATCATCGCGACGGTCCTGTTTGAATATCCTTTGATCGAAAAATAAAATATCACCAGAGAAGCAAGGTAAAGGAAGGAAAAGAATATCTTCGAATTTATGTCGTCCCATTTGTTCAGGCAGATGCTGACCCACGTCATGTTGAGAGGGACAAGAAGGGGATAATCCGCCCTGTAATCGAACAGTTTATTCACCATGATGTCCATGGGGATCCTTTTTTCAACGAAGAATATCTTGGCCTTGTACATCCAGACCGCCATGGCGTCCACCCTGAAGGCCGGGAGAACGAAATTGTTCAAGAAGACAGATATCACGGTGACGGCGATGACGGCGAACGCGGCGATAAAGACCGCGTTGTCAAAGCTCATTTTGCCGAAGTTGAGATGAATGCCGGATAATCGTCCGATCCATCCCGATGAGCCGCGTACCAAGCCAGGTAAAATGCAGATGAAATATATCAAAAAAGGAACGCTTATGACCAGAACGCCGTATCTTATCCCAAGGATGCTCAACAAAAGCATGTAAAAGCTGATCGTTACGGCGCCTGCCGCGTAGTACAGCGAAAGCCTCATAAGATGACCGTTGCTGTCCAGGGCGAAGAACCTGTTCGACAGCGTCAGCCTGCCGGCCAGGATCACAACGAAAGCTGAAAATAATAACTTTATTATCAAATTAACCGCCTTTGAATAAAGGATCGAATTTCTTTTTCGGGTAAAGCTTTCTGAACTCACGGTATAATGACGGCCATTCCCGCGGGTTTTTCAGGACCACGGCGCTCAAGAACGGCTCTTTTATCAGGAGATATTTATCGTCATCGTATTTTGCCATCAAGTAGTACCTGTCTTTATTCACTGTAATGTAATACATGCCGCTCTTCGATATTTTCAACGAGGAGGGCTGCTGGTAGACCGAAAGGATTATGTCGCCGTACGACAATTTCTTCAGCGCGTCCTTTTGTTCGTATTGAAGAAGTATTTCCACCGGCAAATTGGTTATCTGATATTTCGGATAGAGATAATAATCTAGCTTATTGTTGTAATACATGTCGGTGCCGAAGTTGTGGATGCTGTAAGAATATTTATCCGGGATGAGATCGTTCAGCCACAGGCTTAATTCATAGACGGGCGCGTATTTAAAGGTCTTTTCAATGAACAGCCTTTTTCCGGAATAGGACATTTTGGACATCGCCAGGAACCTCTCGACGCTTTCCCTGGCATACACAAGGCAGTTGAACGAGCTTGCCAGGAACGCGAAGATCAGAATGTAGTATGTTGTCTTTTGGATCCCCAGATTCTTTTTTGGCATAATGTTCATAGAGATTTCTTGAACTCCTCCAGCCATTCTTTTGCTATGGCGCTCCAAGAGTAATATTTACCGGCGCGTTCCATGCCGTTCACGCTCATTTTTCCCCATAACGTTTCATCCTTCAGAAGGTTTTTCAGCTCCCGGACGAACCGCATTTTGTAAAGCCAGGATGTCGCGTTCCCCGATATTAACTTACCGGTGACGCCGTCCGCAACCGTTTCTTTGAGAGCGGCCAGAGCGGATGTTACTACCGGCACGCCGGCGGCCTGGGCTTCTATGGCTGAAATGCAGGACGTTTCCTCGAAATGACAGGGATAGGCGAAGACATAGGTCTTCAAAAATTCTTTCGCCAGGTCCGATTGTTTTACGTTCCCCAGGTTATGGACGCCCGGCTGTTTCGCCTTGTCGAATATGTGTTTGTATTCCTGCGCGCCGGAGCCTTTCGCCTGGCCGTAGAATTCAAGGCCGCTGAAAAGGTAAAGCTCCAGTTCCGGAAAATCTTTTTTCACTTTCGGGAACACGTCCAGCAGAACGTCGAGTCCTCTGCAAGGTTCGCTGGAATACAGCAGCCTGTACTTCTGTCTCTTTATCGAAGGATCTTTGAAGAGGTCCAGGTTGACGCCGTTCCTGGTCACGAAAACTTTTTGCTCCTCTATAGCAAAACGCTTCATGAACATCCCGGCCTGCCAATTGCTAACAAAAATGAATTTGTTGATGCGGTCCTTCACCTTCCGGTCTTTCAAAAGCTGTACGGCTCTTACGGTATGGGCGGCGCCGGTCCAGTACGCCTTTACTTTCGCGTTGATGTTCTCATTCAACAGGACCGCCGGATTCGTTTGCGCGACGAACATCTTGACGGAGTTTTGCCTGAAAAAAGCGTCAATGCCGCTGATATCCATGAAACTCACGCCGGAATATTCGCCGGGGCGGGAGCAGCGGCAGAAAACCGCCGTCGTAAGTCCCAGCTTCGCCAATTCCCTTGAGAGATATATTTCCGCGGTTTCCGTGCCGCCCAGCGGGCGCGTCTCAATTGAATCGCCTTCAAAAGAGCTCTCGTGATAGAAAACAATATCAAAAGGTCTTGAGATCATCTAAGCAGCCACCCGTAAAGGATAGTCCTGAATAAATACAATAAAGGCCCCAGAATATTCTTGTTCGCGTAACGGGGCTCGACGTATCCTTTTTTGAACGCGCTGATAAGGTCTTTTTTCGCGAGAGGGCTTTTCATTATCGCCGACGGATGTTCCCCTCTGAAGGTCATCAGCTTTCCTCCGCCGTGAAAATGTATCCCGGGAGCTTCTTTTGTCCGGAGGGCGTTAAGCTTGTATATCCTGTTCCTGTTCTTCCAGTCGAACTTCATGAAAATGCCGTCATACCATTGCCTGCCTGGCCTTGCCGTAAAGCGCCATTTTCATCCGGACATTGCTGATGTACCCGTAATGGTATATCAGGACCGAACTCTGAGGAATGGTGCGCGCTTTAAGCTTTTCGTAAGGAATGCCTTCGGCGGTCACCATGGTATTCCTTCTTACGAACCTGCAGCCTTTCCTTACGCGGAATATGCGGGGAGGGGAGACCTCTTTCAGGTAAAGCCTGAAATTGAAATAGAAATTGTACCAGAACAGCCTGAACATGTCCGTGGAGCGGTCCTTTTTCAATATCACGGACAGAGCTCTCAGATCTTTTTCTTTGTATATCTCGTCGGCGTCCACCGTGAAATACCAGTCGCCGGGATCGCAGAAACACAGAGCGATGTTCCTGTGGTCGTGTTCGTGCTTGTTCATCTGGAAGAATCTGATCTTGTTCCTTTTGTCGGGATACCGCATTATTGATGCGGTAGTTGCGTCGGGCGACCTGAGGCCGAATATCCTTTGCCGTTCGAATGAGCCTTCCACTATCACTATCAGGTCCGCGAAGTCATATATGGAATCAAGGCATGGCTTGATGAAAGGTTCGGCGTTGTAAGCAAGGATAGATACCACTATCTTGTTCATAAAAGCTTCAATATCTCCTTGTCGGTCATTTTATTGAAAGGCTTTTGCGCTTTTTTCCGCGGCATTACCTGCGGCAGGGACCAGAGCGCCTCAAAAAATCCGCGGAGCTTTGCGGCGTCATAGAGCAGGGCGGTGAGCAGGTTCCAGGGCAGGAGCAGAACGTGCGCGGCAAGCATTCCCGGATCGTCGATGTTCTTCCAGGTGAAGATGAACATGTTCCTGCGGTTGCGCGCTCTCTTGTTCTTCAGCAGAGTGTCTTTTTTGTTCTCTTCTCTGGTCATGGCGTAATGCTCGAAATGATAAATGACGCTGGAGGGCTCATACATCATTTTCCAGCCTCTCTTCCACGCCCGGTAGCAAAGGTCGGTGTCTTCCCATGTCGCCGGGAAAAAAATGTCGTCAAACCCGCCCAGCTCGATGAATTTTTTCCTGTCGAAGGCGCCGTTCGCGTTGTAATGAGTGTATCCCGGCCTCGCCAGGCGCGGATCGTCATCGGCATACGGCTTTTGGGTCGCGCTTATCAGCCCGCCGCTGAACTGGATCCTGTTCAACCCGCCGTTATATCCTCTTCCGTCGAAATGCACCTGCCTTGGAGAGCAGCCGAAAACATCTTCATCCACGAAATGCTTCAGCAGAGGCGCGATGAAATCCGGCTCGACTTTTATGTCGTTGTTCAGAAGTATGATGATGTCGCTGTCCAGCCCGGGTATCAGCTCGTTGTAAGAGAACAATATCCTGTTCTCCTTCGCGACGCGTATCGTGACCTCCGGGAAATCGCGTCCCAGTATTTCCAGGCTCCTGTCCGTGCTTTTGTTGTCCAGGACGATGACGCGGCAAGGGGCAGGCGAGCGCTTCGCGGCTTCCACTATCGATGGAAGGCAGACCGGGATCATTTCCTCACCGTTGTAGTTCAATATTACAATGTCGATCTTTTTCATCTTAGCAGCCTGTCATAGAGATCTTCTATTTCTTTCGCGGTCCTGTCCCATGAGAATTTTTCTTCCATGTATTTCCTGGCGGCGGTGCCGAACTTTTCGCGCAGGTCACTCGATCCGAGCAGTTGCGCAAGCTTGTCCGCCGTTTCTTTCACGTTATCGGGGTCGTTAACTATAAGTCCCGTCTTGCCATCGAGAACTATTTCCGGAATGCCGCCTCTCCGGCTGGCAAGGACCGGGAGGCCGGTTGCCGATGCCTCCGCGAACACCAGCCCGAAAGCCTCGTCCCACAAGGAAAGCGCGGCGAACACATCCGCTATCAGGTAAATATCGTTCACCTCTGCCGGAGGAATGAACCCCGTGAATATCACTCTGTCCTTTATTCCCTCCGCCATTCCGTAAAGTTTTTTTGCGTAGGCATCCTTCGCTTCCAGATTATCCTTTGAGCCGCCGGCGATGACCAGCTTTGCTTTCGGATATTTTCCCGCGATCGTCTTGAACGCTTCCAGAAGAACGTGGACGCCTTTCCGTTTTCTCAGCGCTCCGGTAAAAAGGATAACTATGCTGTCATCTACTCCGTATTTTTTTCTAAGTGCGTTAGCTTTTTCGCGCTGCTCCCAGACCGGACGGAACTTTTCCAGGTTCACTCCGTTCAGGATGTAGCCGCTCTTGTTCTTGTATTGCGGATACCTGTTCGTTATCTCGAAATCATATGTGAATTTGCTCACCGCGACATAAGCGTCAATGGAATCGAAAACCTCGACGGCTTGTTTTTTGCTCAGAGTATCCGCGATGTTCTGGTTGTGCTCATGGAGGACGAGTTTGGCTTTTTGTCCCAGATATTTCCTCAACTGAGGCATGTAAAGCGGCCGGTTCCTTACGTGAACTATCTTTATGTCCTGGCGGATGACTTCCTGCGCTATTTTTTGAAGATATGTCCGGCCGAAAAGATTGTCGATGAAAGACGTGCTTATCCTGACCTGCGCAACACCGTCGATCTTTTCTTTTTCGGGACGTCCGGCGACGGCGGATGAGAACACGACGGGTTCATATTTTTTAAAACGTTTTGTGACCTCCTCAACGCCCGTTTGTGTCGCGCCCTGGAGCGGCGATGGATGGTCGGAGCCGTAATGAAGTACTGTGGCTGCCCGGATCATCTGCTCTTTTGGCAGCGTTTTACGCTGGCCGCGATCTTCTTTATGGAATCTTCAGTCAGGTTCCATGAAGAAGGAAGGTAAAGCCCGCATTCCCAGAGCATTTCAGCGACGGGGCAGGGGATGTCCCTGAAACCTTTGATCTTTTTTAGCGCCGGCTGGATGTTCATGGGGCAGAAGAAAGTGCGCGTATCGATGCCGTCCTTTTTCAGCAGCTCCATCAGACGGTCCCGGCTTATCCCGAAATCCCTGTCCAGAACTATGCCGTACATCCAGTAAACGTTCTTTGCCCAGGACATTTCAGCGGGAAGCTGAAGCCCTTCGATATCACGCAGATATTTATTGTAAAGTTTCGCGACCCTGCGTTTGTTCTTGATTATCATGTCGATCTTTTTCAGCTGGGCAAGACCCATCGCGGCCTGATAGCCGGTCATCCTGAAGTTGTATCCCGCATATTCATGCCTGAACCTCGGCGTGGTGAACGCAAGGTTCCGTAAAAGCTTGGCTTGATCGGCGAGTTTCTTGTCGTTGGTGACTATCATCCCGCCTTCGCCGGTGGTGATGATCTTGTTGGCATAGAAGCTGAAACATCCCATGTCGCCGAAACTGCCGGTCATTTTTCCCCTGACCGTGGCTCCGTGCGATTCCGCGCAGTCCTCGATGACGATCAACCTGTGTTTTTTCGCTATCTTCATCAGCCGGTCCATTTCGACCGGATGCCCGTAAAGATGCACGGGGATGATGGCTCTGGTCTTTTTTGTTATCAGCCCTTCAATGAGGTCGATGTCCATGTTCCACGTGACGCTCTCGCAGTCCACGGGGACGGGAACGGCGTTGTTGTGTACCGCGGCCAGTGCCGTTGCGATGTTCGTACTGGCCGAAACCATGATCTCGTCGCCGGCGCCGATGCCTGCGGCGGAGACGGCAAGATGAAGCGCAGTCGTGCCGCTGGTGGTCGCTATTCCGTATTTGCAGCCGGTGTACGCCGCGAATTTTTCTTCGAACTTGTCGAGATCTTTGCCGAAAGAACCGGACAGCTCGCCGCGCTTAAGCGCAGCTACCACCGCGTTTATCTCTTCTTTGCCGATTATCGGCTCGAAAACGGGGATCATATTTCCACCTTGTCGTTCGCTTCGCCCATGAAGGGGCCCTGTTTCAGGCTGAGGCATTGAAGGTCCGAGAGCGCTTTAAGCGAATGCGCTCCGTTCTTAAGGAGTATAGCGTCGCCTTCGTTCAATTTTACGCTTCCCAGTTTACCGCCGTCCTTGCCGAAGAAGTCGACTTCCGCGACGCCTTTTTGCACGACGACAAGCTGCTGAAGGTCTTCTATAGTTCTTTTGATCTTTTTGTGATAATGCGGCGTTTCAATGAAGCCTTTCGCGTGCGAGAGCACGCCTAGCTGCATCGATGAATCAGCCGGCGAAATGAAGACCGATCTTTCTGACCGGGATCCTTTTCTTATCACTTCCGCGAAAACTTCGCCGTTGAATTTAACGACCTCGGCTAGACCTCTATCTTCCTGCGGGGATCTGTTTTGTCCTTCCATACGTCCTTCTCAGCCGATATCTTGGATTCCCACAGCCATTTTTTTCCGTGGGATTCAAAGTCGGCGATGGTCCTTCTCAGTCCTTCCATTATGTCGATGCGCGGCTTCCATCCGGTCAGCTTCCTTGCCTTGTTCGAGTTGCACTGCAGCCTTGTTACGTCTAGAGGGCGGAGCCTGGACTTGTCTATCTCGATGCTCACTTTATTGCGGCCCATCAGCCTGCCTATCATATGGGCGAGCTGTTCTACGCTCCAGTCCTTGCCGGTCCCCAGGTTGTAGACCTGTCCTTCGGTGCCGTCGGTCTTCATCAGGGCTATCGCGCCTCTCGCGGCGTCTTCAACGTATGTCAGGTCCCTTTTTGCCTTTACGTTGCCCAGCCTCAATTTACTGCCCCTGCTGAGCTGGGTTATCAGTTCGGGAATGATGTAAGGCTGGGTCTCTCTCGGGCCGTAAACGTTGAACTGCCTTAGTATCACGACCGGGATGTTCTGCTCGTGGTTCAGCGTGTAGCACAGCCTGTCGGTGGCGAGCTTGCTGGCCGCGTACGTTGAAAGCGGCAGGGTGGGGTGGTCCTCATCCATCGGCACGTACTTCGCGGAGCCGTAAACTTCCGACGTGGAGTACTGCACGATCTTTTTTATGCCGACGTGCTTGCAGGCGAAAAGAACGTTCAGCGCGCCGTTGGCGTTCACTTCAAAGAACCTCATGGGCCTGTAATAGCAGTGCGGAATGTAAGGCTCGGCCGCGAGATTGAAAACGTATTCAGCTTTTGATCTTTTCAATATCTTCCTGAAAGCCGGGTCGGTAATGTCGCCTTTGATCACTTTTATTTTGTCCTTGACCTCTTTCAGGTTGCGCATGTCGCCGCTGGTGAAAAGATCGAACACTATGACCTTCGCGCCTTCCTTTATAAGCTCTCTCACCAGGGTCGAGCCGATGAATCCGGCCCCTCCGGTCACCATCACTCTTTTGTTCTTCAGGCTATGCTTTGCCATTTTTTTCTATCAGCCCCTTATAAATGTTTTCCAGTTTGGCTACCTGCGATGACGATCCAAGCTTTTCCGCAAGTTGCCTGCCCATTATACCATATCGGGTTATCAGATTGGAATCTTCGATGAAAAGGCTCATTTTAGCGCTCAGATCGTCTACGTCGCCTTCCTTGGCGATAGATCCGGACTTTCCGTCGATGACCACGCCGCTCTGTGTCTGTTCTGTCACGATGGCCGGCATTCCGCTGGCCAGCGCTTCAATTACGGTAACGTTTACGCCGCCTTCCGCATCGCCGCTGCGCGCCACGACGCTGGGCGAAAGGAAAACATGCGCTTTGTCCAGCTCCGATGAAGCATCCGCCACATATCCTAGCATTCGTATCTTCTCTATCATGCCGAGTTTTTTTACTTCCGACTCAAGCTGAGAACGGAGCGGGCCGTCGCCGATTATTGTAAGGCTTATGTTCTTGTGTCTTTGATAGGTTTTGGCAAAAGCCCTTATGGCATAGATGACGCCTTTTTTCTCGACAAGCCTGCCAAGGTAAAGGAAATTGACCTCTTTATCAGCCACCCGCTTTTTGAAAGTGAATTTCGCCAGGTCGATCCCCACGGGCAGGACCGTTATTTTTTCCGCGGGACAGCCGAGCTCCATCGCCCTTTCTTTCATCACGTCCGCATAGCCCGTGAAATGGTCGCCGATCCTGAAAAGCCTTTTCAGTTGGAGCCTGTAAAGCGGGTTTTTGGTCAGCTGGTAAATATCAAGTCCGTAAAAACTTGTGACGAGCGGAATGTTGAAATATTTCTTGAACTGCATCGCGTAGTTCCCCATATAAGCGAAGTGAGCGTGGATAAGTTTTATGTCCAGCTTTTCGATAAGCTCGCGGAAATATCTCGACCTGCCGAAAACTCCGCGGACCGCTTCTTCTTTTTGCCTCCAATATGGAAGGGAAGAGACGGAATAAAGTTCTTTTACGGGAAAAGTCTCGGGTTTTCTGGTGGAAAGCGTGAAGACCACGGGTTCATAGGACCTCATGTTCCGTATCTGTTCATATATGAAGGTTTCGGAAAAATTAAGATACCTCACAGTTAAATGAGCGATCTTGTCCATAAAAGATTTTGCATTATATCATTGATCTTAACGGGGCCACAATGGCGATTTGCGGCGGATCTTCAATCTGATTTAAGAAGTTTTGCGATGATCGAGGCCATCTTTTTGGACGCGCCCGACCTTCCCATTCTTTCTTTTCCGGCTTTTGACATGGCGGCGAGGCGCTTTTTGCTGTACAAAAGCGATACGGCTTCATGGGCAATGACCTGCGAGTTCCTGGGCATCAGCATGAGAGCGTCGCCAAGTAGCTCTTTTTGGGCGGCGGCGAATTTGAAGTTGTATTGCGCGCCGCGTCCAGGGAAAGCTATGACGGGCAGGCCTGCGCCGGCGGCCTGCTCGTTGCCGGTGCCGGAGAGGCCTATGACCGCGTCGGACGATGAAAGGACCTCGTTGAAATCTTCCGAAACGGGGATGTCAACCATCGGTATTATGCGCGCCAGTTTTTGCCGGTCAAGCGAAGACGGGAAGGACATCAAGAATTTTATCCTGTAGTCGAGCCGCTTTATCCTCCATGCGATCATCTGGAAATCATCGATGTTCTTGTAGGCGTCTTCCCTGGTCCCCGGCAAAAAACCTATGACTTTTTGTTTTTTGTTTTGTCCGATCTTCTGATATCCTGATTTCCTGATTTTCCGAACCCCGTCCATCATTGGATTCCCGATGAACTTTGCTTTGATCCCCTGGGACTGAAGTACGTCCGCGGTCTTCTGGTCGCGGGCCAGGGTGAGGGAGCAATATTTCTTTAAAAGGAGTTTTTCCAGAGAGGTGTAATTGAAAGCGACCCTTGTATAATATTCCGATTTATTTATCCCGATGAAAATGAATCTGCTGCCGTTGATGACCGCATAAATGACAGGGACGATGTCTCCGATGCCGATGACCAGGTCGTACCGGTATTTTTTCTTCCTCAGCAGCCTTATCTGGGACAACACCTTGCCTATCAAGCCGGCGAAAATATCCCTGAAAAGGAAAGAATAGTTCCTCATGCCGAACCCTCCGCTTGGCAGGGCGCGGACGGGCCCTATGACATTCACCTTTAGTTCCTTGAACGCGTCGCCGTTGCCGACAACGGGAAGCACGTCCATCTTTATTTCCCGCAGCTTCAGTGCCTGTATTATGTGCGCCGCGACTATGTCCTCGCCGTGGCCGTTTGTGATGAACAATATCTTTTTCATTTATCGCCGAGCCTTCTTTTCAATCTCCGGATATTATAGACTGTAATAAGTTCTTTGATAATGTTTTTATTGCTGGGCCGGGCCTGTACATACATTCCCAGAGCCTTTGAACATTGTTCGTTGAACCATGCCGAGAACTTTTTTGCTCCCTCCTGGTCGTTGCGGGTGCTGTACTCGTTCAGCACCAGGCTTTTCAGCCTCGCGAGCTTGTCCATCATGCCGAAAAAATATTCCGGGAACGAATTGATGTGCCTCAAAAGCACGTTGATCTGGTCCATCCTCACCTGTATCTGGTCGTATCTTATCTCATGATCGTGGGAGTGAACGACGGCGAGGGGCTCGTCGATCCAGTCGAATGTGTGATCTTTTATCAGTCTCAGCCAGAGTTCGAAATCTTCAAGCGTATGTAGCGCCGGATCGAACGGAAAACTTTTCATGAGATCGGCCTTTATCATCACGTTCGTGATGGGAATAAAGTTGCCCAGGCAGAGCCGCGCTTTGATGGTCTCATTGTCATGCTTCGTAAGGCCTTCTTTTTTGAAGTCGATGAAGACCACCGTCCTGCCATCAGCATCGAGCAGCGAGTTCGTGAAAGAGACGTCCATCCGCGGATTATCCCTGAAATGTTCAACTTGTTTGGCTATCTTTTCCGCGGCGTATTCGTCGTCGTCATCCAGAAAGCAGATAAATTTGCCCGTCGATCTTTGAATTGCCTGGTTCCTGGCGGCGTTCCGGTCGTTCTTGTCGCGCCTTATGTAAACCACCTCAAAGTTCTTGTCAACGTGTTCGCGGGAGAATCCTTTCACGACTTCGGGGGTGTTGTCGGTGGAAACGTTGTCGACGATCATGACCTCGATGGGCCTGTAGGTCTGGGCAAGAACGCTTTTCAGGGCGTTCATCAACAGTGACGCCCTGTTGTACGTTGTGATGATAACGGAGACTTTATCTTTCATATCTCAGGATTATAGCACCTGCGGCGGCGCGTGACAGCCCGTTGCCCAGAGAAAAGGCGATGAGCTTGTCATATACGTCCGGCAGGACCGCTGAAGCCGCTTTTGCATATTCTTTGGCTTTCAGGAGATCGCTGCGGCGTATCGCGTTAAGCGCGCAAAGATAAAAATCGCTTTTCTCGCTCTTTGATATCTTCCGCACCAGGCGCGGGTCAAGAGGCCGGGTCAGGGCGGGGGAGGCGATGAACTTGTTGAAAAGTTTATAGAACTCATCCGGGAAGTGATGCTTTTTTATCACCTGTTTCGTTCCCTGCTCATTGTACTGCCTGTATCTCATCAGCTTTTCTTTCAATATCCTGACCGGATGTTTTTCCAGCACCCTGAAATACAGGTCATAATCAAAAGCATACCGGAAATCATCCCCGTTGTATCCGCCGATCTCGTCATAAACTTTTTTCGGGATCATAACCGACGGGCAAACAAAGCTGCCTCTCCCGCTCTCAACGTAATTTGAGAACGCGGAATCGAGGTCTATCCTTTCCGCATCCGCCAGCGAAGGCTCCAGGAACATGCTGCCGGTAAGGTCGCCGTTCGCGTCGATGATGTTGGCCGCCGTGAAGACCGCTCCCAGAGACGGGTCATTTTCAAAAGCGGCCACTTGTTGCTCGATCATGTTTTTTTCATAAACGTCGTCGGCGTGGAACAGCGCGATGAGTCCGCCTTTTGCCAGGGCCACGCATCTGTTCCAGTTGCCGGTGGAGCCGATGTTGGAGGGGTTGCGGAACAGCCGGATCCTTTGGTCTTTTATCGCCGAGACTTTTTCGTAGCTGCCGTCGGTGGAGAAATTATCGACTATCACTATGTCGAGATCGGAATATGCCTGCGCGAGCACCGACCTGACGGCCTGTTCAATGAACCGGCCTCTGTTGAAGAGAGGGATGCATACGCTTACTTTTGACGTCATTTCGTGTTAAAACATTCCTTTACTATCGTATCGACGTATTTTTCGGCGGAGAACTTCCGGATCTTTTCGCCGCGGACGAAGTCCTCTATGCCGCGGATGTATCCTTCATACTCCGCCTTGCCCATGTTCTTCATGTAATTGTACAGCTTTTCATAGGAATCGAAATCCCTTTTGTCGATGAAGGCGTTCCGTGGTATGAAATCGGCCACGTTCGGCGCGCCCCAGTATACCGGTATCGCGCCCGCGAAAAAGCAGTCGAATATCTTTTCGGTTATGTAGCCATCCAGTTCTTTCGCGTTCTCATAGCAGATGCAGAACTTATATCTTGACAGCGTCCGGTTCTTCGACGCGACCTCGCCGCGGTAGCTCTTGTAATGATCCGGATCGAACTTTTCCCTCATTTGCGGGATGAGGCAGAGCAGCTTGATGAAAACGCTGACCGATGGCCGCGCTGAACAGCTCCGATCCCCAGCCCCTGCCGTAAAGATCGAATTCCTCGGGGTGGTTCTTCTCAAACCATCTTATCGCTTTCCTTCTTTCCGAATATAATTCACGCGGGTCCTTGTTCGCGTGATTGCCGGCAATGAGAGCGCAGAACCCGTCCTTTATCTCCGTATCTATGTTGAAGTCGCCGGGGACCTTGTTCGGCAGGCATATCTTGATGTATTTTTTTTCGTCGGCCAACGGATCGTTCCACGTGAATATTTTTTCAAAATACGCGTGATTGTTCCTGTCCCAGTTCCCCGGAATGGTCAGCTTGGACTCGCATATCACCAGGTAAAGTTTCTTGCCCATCCGGCGCAGGCTGTCCAGCGTCACGCCTTCTGGAAGGCTTTTTGCCGACGGCATGTCGATGAATATGACCGAGATGAACTCTTCGAGCGGACGCATGTCCAGAGTGTTGAGGTCCATCCCCATCTTGTTCAGCGTTTTCTTAAGAAGAACGGATGGATATTCCAGGTTCTCCCCAAGGACATACGACGCGGGATCGAAAACGGAATTCCGCTTGTTGTATTTTTCGTAAGTATTGACCAGTCCTATTTGCTTCATCGCGCTCATATGCCGAACAATCCCAGTCTTGAAAGAAAACTTTTCCACGCAAGATCGGCGGCTGTAATTTTGTACTCTTTTCCGCTGGAGCCGGAGATGCCGGCAAAATCGGGGAAGATCCTGAATGACGGGACATTCAGGCCTTTCAGGCGCGAATACAGGACGTGTTCCATATATCGGCCCTTTGGATCGTCAACATCTTTGTAAGCGTTCATAAGGTGTTCGCGGTAGAAGTTCACGGAACACTTGAAGAAACGGGTTTCGGCGCCATTCTCGTTCAGCTCGCAGCTCAACTTATTGAACACAACGGGAGCGCCTGCGTGGGCTTTTCTTATGTCGTTGAAATTGTCGATGAACAATCTTCCCGTAATTTTGTAGAACACGTCTTCCTTGGTGATAAGACGGCTGTTTCCCAGAGCGTATTCGATTATCTCTCCTTCGCCCCAGCCTTTGCCTTTGGCCGATGACGATCTGTTCCCGTCGAAAGAAAGGAATTCCAGTGTCTTGCCTTTTTCGCGGGCAAGCGAGAGCAAAGGCTCGCGGTCAAGAGCGAAAGCTGTGTTCTCGCAGAACACTATCTTATCGATGTCGGCTTTCGTGATCCATAAAGAGAGAGCGGCAAGATATTGCGAAAGCCTTTTTTGCTGATCCCTTACGGCCACAAAAGGGGTGTTCCCCGCATTGATGCACGCGGTAATGAGAAGTATCTCGTTACTGGAGACAGGCTTGGAGGGAACATACGTTTTCCGCGGGCTCTTCAAATTTGAGATGGTATGTTCCAGGAAGATCACGAAAGATCTCCATGGTTTTATATCATGCAGTTTCAGGAAATGAAGGAAAGTCTTGTACAGGCTTGCGATCATCAGGAGCAATAAGACTGCCAGAAGAAAAAGAAAAATAAGTATGACCATACGGTTATTTATTTTTTCCCAGATACCAGTCTATTGTCTTGCGCAGGCCTTCTTCAAAACCGGTCTTGGCTTTGAACCCGAACTCTTTCTGCGCTCTTGAGGTATCAAGCATTCTCCTGGGCTGGCCGTCCGGTTTGCTTCCATCCCACTCTACCTTTCCTTTGAATCCGGTTAGTTTGGTGATGATGGATACGAGGTCCTTTATCGTTATCTCGAACCCCGCGCCGATATTGACCGGTTCGCTTTTATCGTACTTTTGGGTGGCGAGAACTATCGCTTCCGCCGCGTCTTCAACATATAGGAATTCCCTGGAGGCTTTGCCCGTGCCCCAAACGATTATTTTTTTGTCGCCGTTGTTGATGGCGTCGACGCATTTCTTTATCAGGGCGGGGATGACATGCGATGATCTCGGATCGAAATTGTCGCCGGGGCCGTAAAGATTCACCGGCATAAGAAAGATGGAATTAAAACCGTACTGCTGGCGGTAGGCCTGGGACTGGACAAGGAGCATTTTCTTCGCCAATCCATAGGGCGCGTTAGTCTCTTCGGGATAGCCGTTCCACAGATCGGCTTCCCTGAAAGGCACCGGAGTGAATTTGGGGTAGCAGCATATCGTCCCGAGCGCCGTGAATTTTTCAACGCCGAAAAGCCTGGCTTGTTCCATCAACTGTATGCCCATGATGGCGTTCTCGTAAAAGAACCTGCCGGGATTTTCCCTGTTCGCGCCGATGCCGCCCACGACCGCCGCGAGATGAATGACGACCTGAGCTTTTGAGTCTTTGAGGGCCCTTTCGATGTCTTTTCCTTTTGTGAGGTCGTATTCCTCTATGCGCGGCACGAATGTGCCGGCGCACCCGGAATCTTTGAGCTTTTTAACGACGTTCAAGCCCAGGAAGCCGGCGCCCCCGGTGACCATAATGTGTTTATTATTAAGGCTCATATTCTCCGCCATCCGTTCAGCCGCGCATCCCGCGGGTTCCACGTTGTTCGCGTACGCCGAAGCTTTTGTTCTTTGGTTCGCTTCAACGGGACAGCATTCTATCAACTTTCATAGCCTGGCTCAAGCAATAACAAATCTTCTTGACGCTTAAATGGATATAAAATAGTATGACCGCAAGATCGGGTCACAAAAGATATCCATGAAATATTTTGAGGGGTAGTGTTGAATGGAATATATTGATAAAGAAAAATGTTCTAATGCTTCCTTCTGCCCCATATGCGGCGGAAAGTCCTCTGTAATAGACGCCGCAAAAACGATCAACCCGAACAGTCCGGACGTCCTGGACCTGCGCAATTGCTCGGTTTGCAAGCATTGGTGGATAGATCCCATGCCAAAACAGGAATATTTAAGCCGGCTGTATTCGGATAATTCTTTGTTCGTGGTGCATAAAGGATACGATGAAGAAGCAAAGACCTCAAAGGTCGATGCTGAACAAATGCAGCGATATGCCGGAAAAATTAGTCCCCGCATCTAAAAGGTTCAACTTCCTTGAGATAGGCGTAGGACCCGGGCACACGTTCAACTATTTTCTCGGCAAGGCGGAAGTTTGTTACGGCGTTGAGCCCGGATGCTGGAGGCCGCCGCATCAGAATATCGTTCCTAACATAGAGGATATCCCAAAGGACATGCGGTTCGACGTCATTGTCATGCAGGATGTCCTGGAGCATCTTACGGACCCGGTCGCGATGCTGACAAAATTAAAAAGTCTTGCGAACAAGGACTGCATGATAACTTCGGGTTTCCCCAACAAGGACTCCCTGATGGCCCGGTATTTTAAAGGGAAATGGAGAATGGTGCGGCCTTTGGGGCATCTTCATTTCTTCTCATCAATGTCCATGGCAAGATCGTTCAATAAAAGCGGCTGGGAGATCGTTTTTCGGCAAAGCTGCAGGCCGGGGCACGTGGAAGCTAGGGAGATCATAAAACAATTTGATTGGAAGTCATTTGCGGACCCGTTCAGAGGCGCGTCTAAATTGTTGGGAGAATTGATCTTGGAACGATTGATACTCGAAAAAGACCAGTGGTTCGTGCAGGCCAGAGCCCATCAATAGAGACATTTTCTATCTTATTTTGTTTCCCCGAAAAAGTCATCGAAAGTTTTGGCGATATACGCGAGCTTTCTGGCGTCGATGCCGGGATAAACGCCGATCCAGAAAAGATCGTTCATCACTTTGTCCGTGTTCTTTAGTCCGCCGGCGACCCTGAACTTCATGTCTTCATAAGCCGGCTGTTTGGTAAGGTTGCCCCCGAAAAGCATTCTCGTAGCGATCTTATGATCTTCAAGATAGTTCACGATATCCGACCTGCTGAACGGCGCGTTATCTTTTACCAGTATCGGAAAGCCGAACCAGCTTGGGTCGGAGCCTTTTATTGGATGAGGAAGGAGGAGATATCGGGAATATTTTTCAAGATGCTTCCAAAGATGTTTGAAATTATTCTTCCTGGCCTGAATAAAAGACGGAAGCTTATCAAGCTGTGAGACGCCGATCGCCGCCTGCATGTCGGTGACTTTCAGGTTGTATCCGACATGCGAGTAAATATACTTATGATCGTATCCGAACGGAAGCTTGCCCAGCTGCCAGGAAAATCTTTTTCCGCATGTATTGTCGTGGCCGGGCTCGCACCAGCAGTCGCGGCCCCAGTCCCTGAAAGAAATTATCAGCTGGCGCAGGAGCGGGTCGTTCGTCGCAAGCGCGCCGCCTTCTCCCATCGTTATGTGATGTGCCGGATAAAAACTGAACGTCGAGATATTGCCGAAGGTCCCGGTGAATTTGCCGTTGTACTTCGATCCCAGAGCGTCGCAGTTGTCTTCAATGAACCAGAGGCCGTGTTTCTTCGCTGTCTTTGCGATCCGGCCGATATCAACGGGATTCCCCAGAGTGTGCGCGACGAATATCGCTTTCGTCTTTTTTGTGATCGCTTTTTCTATCTTGTCGGCCTGGATGTTGTACGTGCCAAGCTCGACATCTATGAAGACCGGCACCAGTTTGTTCTGAAGGATCGGGTTCAGCGTGGTGGGGAAGCCGCAGGCTACCGTTATCACTTCATCGCCGGGCATAAGGCGTTTCTTCCCGAGTTTCGGGGAGGTGAGGGCTGAAACCGCAAGAAGATTCGCCGATGAGCCCGAATTTGTGATCATTGCATACTTGACCCCCAGGAATCTGGCGAGCTTCTCTTCGAATTCCTGCGCGTACCTGCCGGTGGTCAGCCAGAAATCAAGAGAGGCATCCACAAGGTTGATCATGTCCTTTTCGTCATAAATGCGGCCGGCGTAATTCACCATGGAATCTCCCGGAACGAATTTTTCCAGAGCTTTTCTTTCCCTGAAAAGTTTTTTAACTTTGTCGAATATCTCTTTTCTTATCTTATCTTCTTTGCCCATTTTCCGCTCACAGATCAAATCATACAATACTTTCAGGCCTTCATCAATGGGCGTGACCTCGATTTTGGTTCTGTGATATACTATCCGTCAATGATGCTTAATTTGAGAAAAGAATATGAGCTCTCATAGCGATTCAGGCTTAAGGGGACTGTTGAAGGTCCCTTTCATTTATCACGGCCTCCAGCTGATATTCGGCATCCGAAGGGCATGGAGGACGCTGGTCTTTAAATACATCGCGCCCCGCAACGGATTGAAGATCCTGGATATCGGCTCGGGTACGTCGGGGATACTGGAATATCTGCACGGCTATGACGTGGAATATCACGGCTACGACCTCAACGAGGATTACATCATTGCGTCGAAGAGAAAATGGGGAGACAAAGGAAGATATTATTTCCACGCGGCATCGGTTAACGACCTTAAAGTTGAAGCCCCGGGAACGTTCGATGCCGTTCTTGCCATTAACCTCCTGCATCACCTTGACGACGCGGAGGTGGACAAGCTGGTCGATGTAGCATTTGCGTCATTAAAAAATTCCGGTAAGCTCATAACCTGCGACCCGTGCCTTTTCCCACGCATGAATTTGGTCGAAAAGATCATGGCCGCGCGCGACAGGGGAAGGAACATAAGGACAAAAGAACAATACCTTGCACTGGCCAAAAGGCGTTTTGCCCGGATAGACGGCCACATTGAATGCTTGAGCAATGTTCCCCAAAGAGGCTTGATAATGGAATGTTTTAAATGATCTGTTGAGCCGCGCGCCGATGAGAGCGTATCCCCGGCGCTACTCCTCGCATTTGCCCGTCGTGCAGTACTTCAGGAATTCATCGGTCTCTATCGTTTTCCTGTCGATGGTGGGCAGGATGGAGCGGTAATATACGAACAATTCTTTCAGCGCAACTTCGATCGGCGTGAATTTCCATTTTACTTCTTTCATCAGCCTTGAGTTGTCTCCGCTGTATTCCACGTTCATTCCTTTGTTCCTTACGATCACTTCCGATCTGAAGTCGGAGATACTGTTGATCTTGTCCGCTATCGTGACCAGATCGACGGTCTTCCCTGTCGTCAGGTTGTAGAACTTGTGTTTCGGCTTGTTATCGACGAACTTTTTTATTATCCCAAGGCCGTCGTTGATATATATGTAATCAAAATTGACGTTCTGGTTTATCACTATCGGAAGATGGAACAAATTCTTGACGATCGAATTTGTGATGAACTTGAACTCATGGTCCTCGTATTTGCCGAACATTCCGAAAATGCGCAGGTTCACTATCTTGTCCGAGGTCTCAATGAATTTGGAGCAGACATATTTTGAGAACCCGTAATCATCCATGGGCACGTGCTTGTCGAAGAGATCTTCTTTCATCCGCGGCTTGTAGTGGAGCCTGTCATATTCTGCGCCGCTCCCCAGAAAGATCATCCTCTGGACGCGTTCCATGGAATTGACAAGGTTGAAGAACATCTTGAGGTTGGTGGATATCACGTCGGTCTTGCCCGCGTCATACCCGGTCTTTCTGGAGCCGCCCACGTTCGCGCAGTGAATGATGATGTCGATCCCGTTGCGCTTCACGTAATCGGCGACCTTGCCTTCATCGGTCAGATCAAGCTCTTTGTGATATGGGGAGAAAAGGGAATAGCTCTCTTTTTCGCGGCCAAGGAATTCAACAAGGTTCCTCCCGATGAAACCTCTGGCCCCGGTGATCAAGACGTTCAGCTTCTTTGCCATTATTTTGCCTCGCGGCGGAACGAAAAATTCCGGTGGCCGATATAGCTGATAACGACGATAAGGAATATAAGGCAGGCCTGCGCGATGAGCGGATGCATCTTCAGCACTTCAACGAAAAAGGGGAGGAGCACAAAGTTAAGCCCGATTGAAAACGCGTAAACCGTGTTGAACCTAAGGAATTCCTTAAGGTGATTGCCTTTTGTCTTGAACACGAATATCTTGTACACCCAGAAATTCTGGATGATGTTAACGGCTGCGCTGATGATGAAAATGAACATGTAGTTCATGAGGTGGACCAAGAGAAAATACAGCGCCATAAAAGACAGATATCCGAAGAGCGTGTTCCACGCTCCGGCTATCAGAAATCTTATTTTTTCTTTATGCTTTTTATAGAGCTTTCTCAAAATGATAAAGTCGCCTCTGCTTACGTTCAAATCCCAATATCCAAATCCCAAACCCCAACAAGGTGTCGCCTGCGGCGACGCAATATTAATGTTCCGTTCTTTTGCCTATTATGCTGGAAAGTATTTTAACGATCTCGTCGCATTCACTTTCCAATTCGCTCAATTCTTTTAAGTTTGAAGGGTTATTCAGCATGTCCACGCCTTTGATAACACGGAGCCAATATCTGGTTTCCCTGGCTTCCTTACGGGCGATAGTCATTTTATGAAAAAAATCATTCCTTGTTGAGGCCCCGTCAGCTTCCTCGATGTTTGCGCCAATTGATGTCCCTGAGCGTGCAATTTGGCCGCCAATTGTGAAGCTCGCCGTATCTTTAGGGAACTTTTTAATGAACTTGATTATCCTGATGGCCAAAGCAAGGGTTCTATCTTTTATGTCGTATTTCTTTTTATCCATATAATAATACATTGTTGGTCATTGGGATTTGCCTGCCTGCCGGTAGGCAGGGTCATTGGTCATTAAAAATTGATCCTTTCCTTTTCTATAACGAGAGGCCTTTTAAGCACTTTCGTGTGAATGGAGCCGATGTACTCGCCCAGGATGCCGATGAAGAAAAGCTGGACCGAGGCAAAGAAAAAGAAACCTATGACCAGAGGCGCGATGCCGGCTGAAAATGTGTACCAGAAGACAAGCTTGTATATGAAATAACAAAGGGCTAACAGGATGCACAGGATAGAGATAAGGAAGCCCAGCATGGTGGCGAGCCTCAGCGGGATCTTTGAGTAGTTCGTAATGCCGAGCATGGCCATGTCATAGAGGCTGTAAAAATTGTTCTTTGTCCTGCCTTTGTTCCTTGCGGGCTGGACGTATTCAATCTTCGCTATTTCAAATCCGATGTCGCTGATGAGTTCGCGGAAATATGGGTATGGGTCGTCTATCGTCCGGAGTATCTCTATGACCTTCTTGTCGTAGAGGCCAAAGCCGGTAAAGTTCGGTATCTGGTCTATCTCTGAAAGGGTTCCGATGATGCGATAGAACAGTTTTCTTACCGCGAACATCGGAGGGAATTCCTTGCTCTGCTTCTTTACGCCGATGACTATCTTGTAACCGTCTTCCCATTTTTTTAAGAAGTCAGGGATCATTGACGGCGGGTCCTGAAGGTCTGCGACGATGGAGATCACGGCGTCGCCTTTTGTCTGGAGGAGGCCGTAGAACGGGGAGCGGATATGGCCGAAGTTCCTGGCGTTGACTATTATCTTCACGTTCTTGTCGCCGGCGGTGATCTTCTTCAATATCGCGACAGTGCGGTCGGTCGACGCGTTGTCGATGAAGATGTGCTCGTATTTGTAGCCCGGATGTTTCGCGAAAACTTCTTTTACCTGCTTATAGCATTCCTCCACGTTCTGTTCCTCATTGAAACACGCGGTCATTACGCTGATCAAAGGCATATTGTCCTCCTTACCCCTTTATCAGGGTTTTGTACTCAACCAAAGCATCCACAGCTTCTTTTGTTGAAAGATCGCTTATCCTTATCATCTCGTGGTCCGTTTTCATCATCACGAGAGCAAGTCCCTGGCCCGTCCGTTTTTTATCCTGCTGCATTGCCGATATCACCTTCGAGCTGTTCAGAGGCATCTTTAGCAGCTTCGCGTCAATTATCGGAAGAAGCAATTCCTGTCTTATCTCCATTTCTTTTTCAGCCGATAAAAGATCTTTTTTCTTTGCGATGATGTTCGCCAGGACCATCCCAATGGCGACCGCCTGGCCGTGCGGGACCGCGAAATCGGTCGCTGACTCTATCGCATGTCCAAAGTCGTGCCCGTAATTGAGCATGTTCCTTCTGCCGGAATCGAATTCATCTTCTTCTATGTAGGATTTTTTTATGAGCAGCGACCTTTGGGTCAGACCGAGAAGAACTGATCCGTCGCGCTCGGATATCGGTCTCAATTTTTGAATGAACTCCGCGGTGTCCTTTTCTCCGCCCATTAGATGCAGTTTGGCCATTTCGCCGACGCCGCTGTAATAATCTCTGTCGTTCTGCGTCTTAAGGAATGGCGGGTAGATGAATATTTTGGCAGGCGGATAAAAAGTGCCGATGAGGTTCTTGAATTCTCCGAAATTCAGCGAAGTCTTAGCTCCTATGCAGCTGTCCGCCTGCGCCAGAAGGGTGGTTGGCAGGAATATCCATTTTATCCCGCGGTATATCGTTGACGCGGCAAAGCCGGTGATGTCCTGCAGTATCCCGCCGCCGATGGAGATCAGCGTCAGGTTCTTTTTGGATGCCAGTTTTGTCAGAGCGGCATAAAGCTGCTGCACCGTTCTCAGGTTCTTTTTTTCTTCGTTGACGGCCAGGATGATCACGTTCTTATTTTTCTTTAGAGATGACAATATCCCGTCCTTATGATATTTCCAGACGTTCTCATCGATCACAAAAACGGAAGGAGTGAATGTTTTCAGGCTGTCCGTCAGGTCCGACGAAGAAGAAAAGTCCACGGAATAGTCGCGTATGTTGGAGCCGATCTTGATCTGACCTAGAGGCATGTATATCCGCCGTCCGCCACAATGGTCTGCCCGGTGATGAAAGTGTTCTTCTCCGAGGCCAGGAAAGCGGCAAATTCGGCGATCTCTTTTGTTTCGCCCATCCTGCCGAGAGGGATCTGCTTCTTTATCTCATCCAGCTGCTGCTGGGTGTTGTTCTTTTTCGTCAGCTCGGTGTTGATGAACCCCGGAGCGATCGAGTTCACCAGGATGTTGTATTTGCCAAGCTCCACCGCCGCAGTGCGCGTCGCTGAATCCAGTCCCGATTTGCTAGCGGCATACGCGATCCTGCCGGGCTTTGTCACAACGCTCCAGATGGAGCTGATGTTGACGATCCTGCCGTATCTCTTCTTTATCATGATAGGCGCAACGCCTTTGATGAGCCGGATGGGGGAGATCAAATTTACTCTGATGGTCTCTTCGATGTTCTTGTCGTCCAGATTAACGGTCTCGGCTATCGGGTTGATGCCGGCATTGTTGATGAGGATGTCTATGTCTTTAAGCGTTGCGAGGTAGGCATCAACTGAAGCGTTGGACGCGAGATCCAGTTCTTTGTGAGAAGGTGCCAGGACCTTTATTCCATCTTCTTTAAGCCGCTCCGCTATCGCTTTACCTATCCCTTTTGACGCCCCGGTTATTAGAGCGACCCTGGCCATTATTCTGTCTTGCCTCCGGCTTCCTGGATGAGCTTGTCGTACCGGCTCTGGAGCATGTCTATCCTGTGCTTGTCCTCTTCGTAGATCATTCCGTAAAAATCGCGCTTGTTCTTCAGCCACATAAGCTCGAACCCGACCGCTTTAAGAATGCCTTTGTCCGCGTTGCTGTTCAGAGCGGCGGGGCACTGGAAAATAATTTTCCGTGTTTCATACCTGTCCAGGATGCCGGCGGGCAGTTGCTTGAAGAAAGGCAGCGATGCCGCCGAAACTCCGCCGCCGATGACGCATTCAAGCTTGTGCTTTTTTGCTTTGGTCAGCAGGTCCTTGGCGATATCAAGTATCTTCTGAGAGTTGATATCCTCTCTTGTCAGTCCCATCGAACCCGTCATGTCAACGCGGCCAAGAACTATGCCTTTCAGCCCGGAGATCTCTTTTATCTCCAGCATCTTGTCGAAATTTTTGTAGCCGTCGATGGTCTCGATATTGATAAGGAAATCAACGTCTTCGCGCTCGTCTTCCGGGAACGCGAGTCTTGTGGACAGGATATATTTTTTCAGTGCGTAGGGGGATTCGATCATCGGCGCGACTATTCTTTTTACGCCGATGGACCTTGAATCGTACATGTCTTTCAGGGCTTCGCAGCCGCCTATCTTTATCGTCAGGTCCAGTCCGGATTTTGATACAACGTCTTTCAGCCTTAAAGCTTCCTCAAGCCTTGTTCCTTCCGCTTCAAATTCGGCCTTGATGCCTATTACGTGGTGGTTCTCTCTCAGGTCCTTCAGGACGTCGGTCATCTTCTTTTCCAGTTTATTCATTTACCTATTCCTCCTTAAGCGGTCCAACGATCATGTTCTCCAGGAATTCATCCCTGTCCAGGAAGGGGAACATGTCCTCCAGCGGTTTTGAGATCATCCTTCCGTCGGGAAGCTTCTTTGAGGAAACTCTGGGGCTGAATTTCTGCCCGGGATCGAGCAAAACTTCGCAAACCACCGGGCCTTTCCTCGAAAGAACCCTGCCGATCACGTTCCGCATTTTAGCATGATTATCCAGTTTTTCCACATGGAATCCGTATGCCTTCGCCACTTTCAATATGTCAGGAAATGTGACCCCGCTTTTGGGATCGCAGCCAACGTGACGCCCGTTGAAAAAGGAATCCTGCGTCTGCCGTATGGAAATGTAGCCTTTATTGTTAAGGACGAAAATCTTGATCGGAAGCTTGTTGCCGATGACCGTCTGCAGTTCCTGAAGGTTCATCTGAAGGGATCCGTCACCGGCTATGCACACGACCGGACGCTTCTTGTTCGCGACGCAGGCTCCTATGGCGGCGGAAAGATCGTATCCCATGGAAGCGCAGCCGGAATTCCAGAATATCCTCTGGCCGCTCTTGACCTTGCCGGCCTGGAACATTGAAACGCAGGCTGTCCCGTCGCCGGTCACGGCAACAGCGCCTTTTTTCATCAGATCGGTAAGAGCATCCGCGAACAGGTACGGGTTCACCGGTTTGTTCCTCCTGCGATATTCCGGGAGAACAACCGGATATCGGGAAACTTTTTCGCGGCACCAGTCAACCCATTCTTTATATCCGGAAAGAACGATCTTTTTCGATTGAGCCTCAAGTTCGGTCAGGAAATCTTTTGCGTCAGCGTTTATGACAATGTCGGGACGGACCGTCGGCTTTTTCAGCTCGGCGGGGTCGATATCGACCACGATCTTTTTTGCTTCCCGCCCGAAAACTTCCCAGTTGTAGCTAATCTGTCTTATGTTGTTCCTTGTGCCGATGCAGATAATGCAGTCGGAATTTTGTAGAGCGAAATTACCCGCTCTTGTGCCCAGAGTGCCGGGCCTTCCGGCGAACAAGCGGTGGCCGGACGGGATAAGATCGAAACCGCAGAAAGAGGTGAGGACCGGAATATCAAGCCTTTCTGCAAGTTTGAGGAATAATGCCTGAGCTTTTGATATCCTTATTCCCTGGCCGGCGAGAATTATCGGCCTTTTGGATCTCTTGATCACGGCCAAAGCGGCTTTAACTTTTTTCTTCAGTATTTTTCCATCCGGGACTATCACATCTTTCGACGGGAAATATCCTTTCAATTTCTTGGGATCGATCATGGCCGCCTGAACATCTAGCGGAATGTCCAGCCAGACGGGACCTGGCCTGCCGTGAGTTGCCAGATAAATGGCTTTTTCAAGGTGATAACGGATAGTTTTCGGATCCTTTACGAATACGGCGTATTTTGTGACCGGTTTTACGATATTCACTATGTTTATTTCCTGGTCGCCGAGCTGTCTCAGCTTGATATCCGGCGCAGATTCGATAGTGGTCTCGAATTTCACCTGGCCGGAAAGATAAAGGCAGGGGACGGAATCTAGCCACTGGCCGATGACGCCTGTCAGAGTATTCGTGCCGCCGGGACCGCTTGTGACGACAACGACGCCCATTTTTCCCGAAGTCCTGGAATATCCTTCAGCGGCGATGGCGGCGGCCTGTTCGTGGTGGGGGCAGAGGTAGCTGATCCTTTTTTCTTTGCCGACGGAATCCACGAGATGCATTGCTCCGCCGCCGGAGATCATAAAAACGTTCTTTGTTCCCG
This sequence comes from uncultured bacterium, assembly GCA_963727815.1. Taxonomy (GTDB): domain Bacteria; phylum Margulisbacteria; class WOR-1; order CAVSGV01; family CAVSGV01; genus CAVSGV01. The sequence goes on along the minus strand of CAVSGV010000003.1, from coordinate 199,987 downwards.
CATTGGCGAGATATTTGATGACATAGTCAGTGAGTTTTATCATTTGCGACCCTTTGCCCATTTTTGCAGGCCTTCGTTCATTATCATCGTTATCCCGGTCAAAAGTATCAGCGGCGTCAATATGACTGAAATGCTGCACTTAATTGCCGCGGTCGAGTTGCCAAATTTTCCGGGTAGCTGGACGAGCAAGGGCGGGAAGAAATAATAATTCTTGGGGATTAACAACAGCGCGAAGATCAACGCATAGAAAAGGTCATATCCTGAAACCTCTTTTTCGTTGACGAACATGAAGAGGGGTATAAAAATGAATATCAGCCTGTAATCTGCGGAAGAAAGGGGGAAAAGCAGGAACAGCGAAATTGTCAAAAAGACTTTTTTCCATAGGGTTTGTTCCAGGAAAAGGGTATACCCGGCGATCGCTGCCATTGCCACCAGCGCAAATACATAATATGCGCGGGCAAGCAAGGCAACAGCCTGATGTTTTCCGAGGAAGACATCAGGCCGGACCTGATAAAGGATAAGTTTAATGGCGCCGAACAATGAAGAACCGTAGTTCAGGGCGCAGTCGCCGATCTCATAGAATTTGTGGTACAGCTCTGTGCCAGGCTATCCAGCCGTTCCAGGATGCCATGAAAGGGGTTTGCAAGAACAGGAATCCTATTATGGTCACAACTGCGGTCAAGATTAGAGCGATCGCGGATCCCAGGTATTGTTTTTTTGCTAGGAGCAGAAGGATCAACGTGATCGGATATGTTTTTGAGGCGATTGCCAGGGCAAGCGGGAAAAGGCTGGCGTAATATTGCCTCTGTTCATAAAGGATCATGAAGATGGACACAAAAACAAAAATGAACATGTCCAGATTCCCCCTATCAACGAGAAAAAGAAAAGGGTAGGAAAGGAAGGAAAAAACCAGCAGGGTCATAAGGCTTACAGGGGCGTCCTTTGTGTCTAAATTGCTCTTCGCGTACCAGACGAAATAGAATATAAAGAGAAGCGCCAGAACATAATAAGGGGTCTTTTCGCCTGCGATGAATGAAAATGGATATATAAGAATATAAGCTACCGGAGAATACAAAGCTCCGGAAGAATATGGGGTCATGTTTTTTATTGCGTTTAAAGAATCGAAAAAGTCGCTGAATGAAGCCCTTGGACGGAAAAGAAAAGAGTTATAGGGCCATTGTAACTTGAAAACGACGCCCATTAGGAAGTGGAATGCTACGGCCGCAATAAAGCCCCAAAGCACAAAATCCCTGATGATGCTTATCTTTTGTTCACGCGTCAATGGCATAAAATACCTTTTTGATGTCGTTGGTGATCGCATTCGATCCCTGATTATATTGTATTTTCCATATTAAGTAAATCATCTAAGGTGATGGGTGCGTGTGTCTTTCAGCTGGATACCGATCCATTTTTGTCATTCCTTGACACTACACCATCGCTAATGATCAAAAACACGCAGAAAACCAGTATCAGAGGGTTCAAAAATATGCCGATGCTGATGTTGCTGTCATAACGGTCTGGCAGCAAGAAAGGATAATAATAATACGTCATCAGCATCCTTTGTACGAAGAAATACGTCTTAGGTATCAATAGAAAGGCAAAGATGATCGAATAAGCCAGGTCTCGCTTGTCATTTCTCTCCTCATTGACGAACAAATAAAGAGGAATAAAAAGAAAGAGAAGCCGGTAATCGTAGGGCGCCGCCGGAAGAGCGGTGAACGCGATGACTATAAGCATGGTTTTCTTCCAGAACGACTTTTCAACAAAAACAGCAAAATAACAGATAGCCAGCAGAAGAAGCCCAGCAAAGAACGTATAAATATGATAAAGAAAGGCAATATTCTTTGGGCTGTTTATGAACGTGTCGGAAAAAAATCGTACAGCGCTGTACTTGACGGCTCCGTAGATCGACGGATTGTAAGCGAGGCCTTCATCACCGAGTACGTGTATCTTCGTGTAGCTGCTCACTCTGCCGGCCATGCCGTGCAAATTATTAATTATGCCGCCCTGGAACATCGAGAAACTCATGACAGTGATAACGGTTGCGAGAAGCAGGGTGTAAACGATCTCTTTATATCGTTTGTCGGCGGCAAGGAGGAGAAGGAAGATCGCAGGCACAAATTTCATGGCAATGGCGAGCGCCAGCGGGACCAGGCTCAGGTTAATCGAGCCCTTTTTATAGAGATAAACGAAAAGCGATATGAAAATGAACACGTATGCCTCAGTGTTCGCCCTATCGATAGATATGAGGAACGGATAAGTAAGGAACGTGAACAGGAAAAAGGCGCGGAGATCGACGACTTTTTGATGCGGGCGTTTAAGGTGGACATAATTGTACCACATGAAATACGCGATAAATATCGTGAGGAAAATATAGACGGCTAATTTACTGGCGTAGTAATTTCCGATGTCGAAAAAAGTGAACGGGTAGAGCAGCACGAATGAGAAGGGGAGATAAACCCCGCCCAGAATGTGGGTCTTCGCGAACTTCAGCATATTATAAAAATCCATGAATGCGTCGCTAGGAATGAAAAGGAATGTGTTGTAAGGATACCCTTTGTGGAAGATATAACCCATGATTGCGCAAAATAAGACGGCGGCTGTGAAGCCGCAAAAAGTGATGATACTTAATATTCTTATTTTATCATCACGTTCCAATCCGGTGTTGAATAACCGGCGAAGGGACGTGAACACGGGCATATTTATGAAATTATACCATCTTTTTTTTAACGTGCTATGGGTGATCTTATTGCTCATTTTTCTGCTTGGCCCAAGAGCGGTTTAACAGCAGCCGCGTTAACGAAGCTAAGTAGATCGAGAGATAAGCAAGCGCGCTCATCTCGAACAGCATAATGTTGGCGAATTGGTCATGGACAAAACGGTCCACGCACATGGAATTCGCTATGGAGATGGTCAGGTTGGTAAAAATGCCGACGAAAAAGATACCCGAAACAAAAAGGCCATATGGCAGAAAGCTTTTTCCGGCGAACAGATCAACAATAAAAACTATAATGAAAAAGCAGGTTATCGGTACAAAAGCTCGATCGAGTGCCTTTAACACGCCGCCAACGACGCTGAACAGGTTTGGGACCCATCGGACATCCATCTTGCGGGCAGAGGCCAGATTTGTGATGTAGTCATCCAGAACGGCGTCGTTGAAATGCTGTTTGAAGCCCAGGACGGTATCATAGCTATACTGCCAGCTCTGTTTTATTCCCGGCTGCCCGACGGCATAGCGGTCTTTTTGATAAAAATATGACATGTCCTTCATCACCTTGTCCGCGATGCCGAAAGGATCCGTGAACAGCGCTTTTTGATAATAATACCTGTAGAACCGCGTGGCCTTGATCCGGTCGTTCTTAAAACTGAGTAAAGCCATGTCACCGGCTGGGCCGTTGATCAGATAGTCGTTGTTATACCCCAGAGTGTCGAACCAGCCTATTCCGTAAGCTGTCACTTTGTCTTTGATCTTGGCTTTTTCATATTCGGAAGCAAGATCGCGCAAAAGCTTTTTGTCCTGGTCGGCGAATCCCGGATCGTTGATGTCTTTTTTCATTATCGGGGCGATCGTGTTCTGGTTCTGAAAGAACATCATCATAGCCGTATTAAAGCTAACGTCTTCGGCGCGCACGTAATGATCGAACGGAAGGATCAAGATCAAGAAAACCACGATCCCCGCGCCCAGACAAAGTATGAGTATGCGGGATATCTGTTTTTGATACGCAAACACAAGCGCAAAAAACATGAGCAACCCGAAGATAAGATTAAGGCCATATCTTGGCTGAAAGACATAGAGCAGGTAATTTAAGAAAAAGAAAATAGTGCCCCAGGATAAGGTCCTTGCATAATTTGTTCGTTCTCTTGAAGCCTCAAAGAATTTCATAAAAGAAAAGACCCCCAATAGAATTAAAGGCGCAGTTATTGATTCAGGATGTGTCCAGTTCTCGATAGAGGCCGTCCACGGAGAAAGCAGTAATAAAGCGAGCCCCAAAACCCCGAAGAACCAATACACTCGGGTTACTTTTGGCGAAAGGTTCAAAAAGAGTTTTAGGGCCGAACCCCATATTAAAAGTAATATTATTCCTCCTCCCAAACCGAGAAGGTGTTGAAACGGCGGAATGACCAGGGTTGTCTTGAAAAGAGTTATAAGGATCGTCAAAAACCCCGGATAAGGGTATGAGCGCTCGGCAATGCCGGAGAAAATGTGCTTGTCGAGATATTGGAAAGCAACCCCCAAATAGCCGATCGAATCCGGCCCCGTGAAAGGAATAGAGGGAAGGATCAGGCGGATGAAAGCTGCGACGAGGAATACGGATCCGATCGAAGAATAAAAGAGTGTTTTCCATACAAGCGGGCTGGATACGAAATCATTTAAGATTTTCGAGCTTTTTATTCGCCGCGCCATCTTCCATATTTGTCGCCGATATGCCGCAAGAAAGTATAGAACAAGGGCAGTAAAAACAATGACCGGTATCGCCCTGAATATAGGAAAATCCAAAAGGAATAAAAGGCACAACGGATTTCTGCAAAGGATATAAACATGATCTCTTAACAGAAGGAGCGTGTCTCCCTTTTTGTACGCGAAGTATCCGGCAATAAAACGCGAATAGATCGTTTCTTTGAGGGTCGATCGTTCCCAGAGCCGAGAGGCTTCTTTATCTCCGGACTCCTGCCTGACAAGCAATAAATATAACGGGAAAATGTATCCATCATGCTTGTCTCGCAGGATGTGCCGCTGCAAGACCGATAACGAGCGCTTTTGGTCCCCTGCAAAATAGAGGCTTGTCGCATATGCAAGCGTATCTCTTGAAGATCCGGGGTTTTTGTTAAATGCGGATACATAAGAACCGCTGATCTTGTTCCAATCGGACCTGCTTATCGGTTTGAGATAGGGGACGTTCTTTATCAGTGCATACAAGTCCTCATTAAAATAGTCATCGATGATCACATTGAAAGTGCTCTCCGGCGTTAAATGCCGGGCGGGGGAGATCAGGTTTTTATTCGCCTGGAAGGAAACAAATATGAGCATCAGGATCAATGCGGCAATAACAGACAAGCCGATTTTGATCGATCTGGTATTAGCTTTTAAAAGCTTTGGCAGATATTTCTTTTTGGTCATCTTATAACGATACACTTGCCGTCCTCTGCGGCATAAATGTTCTTGAACGCTTTTTTCGCGATGACATATGCTTTGCGCCTTTTTTTTACGCTGTCATATATGTTCGCGTCAAAATGTGTCAATATCATTTTCTTTGTATTTGATTCTGTAGCCACCCTTGCCGCCGCTTCGGGGTTCATGTGAGGCCATTCATCATTCACCATTCCGGGAGCGTAGGCGCATTCGGATATCAGGAGATCCGAGCCTTTTGCCAGTTCCACCGCGGCTTTGCAGTAGCCAGTATCAGTGCAATATGCGATGCTCTTTCCGTCCAGTTCGAATCTGTAGCCGAAGCATGGGGTCACGTGATAAAGCTTTTTACATTGGAATTTGATGGGATGGCCGTGCCAGCCTTCTTTAACGTCGATGACCTTGCAGGGGAAAGGCAGGTCTTCTATCGGCGCGGAAAACCTTCTGCCCAGAAAAGTCTTGATCGCTTTTTTCGTTCCCGGCGGGCCGATGATGGCCAGGCTTTTGAAATTGAACTTAAGGAGTATGTGCAGGCCTTCTATGTGATCGACATGAAAATGACTGAGGAAAAGGTAAACAGGTTTATCTCTCTTGATATATTTGTCCGATTTGTATATGCCGTTCCCGGCATCAAGAAGTATGTGGCACCGCTTTGTTTCTATCAGCGTGCAGATAGTGTTGCCTGTCGCGGTATCATACCAGCCGTTAGTCCCAAGGAACCGTATCTTCATCGAGCCCTCCTTAGCGCGAGCGATCCATTATTCATGACGATATTTCCGCTTTAATGTTCCAGATGTTCTCTTTTGTGGTTTTCCCGCCAATGATATTCCGGACGGCTTCCATCGCCGTCAGCATGGAGTGGTCCATATTGTTGTATCGGTGCATGCCGTTCCGCCCTATAAGGAACAGATTTTCGAACCGGTCAAGAAATTCTTTCACCTCATTAATTCTCTCGTATGTGCCAAAATATGCCGGATATGTCTTGGGCATTCTGATGACGGTGCCGTCCAGCAGATCATCTTTTTCGATAATATCCATTTTAACCAGTTCTCCCGCCGCAAAAGAAAGGAGATCTTCATTTTTCATGCTCCATAATGCATCCCCTTCGTTGCAGAAATACTCCAGTCCTATCCATACGGTGTTCAAGTCTTTCACGAGATACGGGCTCCAGTTGTTGTAAATCTGGAGGCGTCCCACCTTCACGTCGCTTTCCTGAATATAGATCCAGTTGTCAGGCGCGATATTGTTCAATGTCTTTCTTGAAGTCTTATTCGAGATCTTAAGCTTCTTCATCAAAAGTCCCACCGTGATATAATCGCGATATTGAAGCCCGCCGGCCACTTCCGAAACATTGCGAGGGACTCCATTCTTGAAAGCCTTGACCAGGTCCCGGATGGGCATGGTGGATATCACATATTCACCCGTTATTTCTTTTGGCTTCATTTCTGTTTTATCAAACACGGTTATCGATCTCACAGATCGATCCCCGGTTCCTATCGAGACCACTTCGTGGAGCAAATGGATCTTCCCGCCTTTTTTAACCACCTCGCGCGCTACTTCCGTCCATAGATGCCCAGGCCCATATTTGGGATAAAGGAATTGATTTATAAGGCTTGTCGCGGTGTTTTTTTGCGATAACGACCTGTCTTTAATAAAGATCGTCTTAAATGCGTGAAGCAATGTTTTGGTCAATGACAGGTCTTTTACGCGCTGTGCGCCCCATTCATGGCTTATTTCACTGCAGGGTATTCCCCAGACCTTTTCAGTATAATCCCTAAAAAAGTGCTTATACAATTGCCTCCCGAAGCGGTTGATGAAAAAATCTTCCAGAGTTCTTTCTTTTCGGATAGGGAAGAGCCGGATAAAAAGATAACTTACCCCCGTTTTTATGACCCTTATTAGCCCCAGATTCCTGATCGTATTGAAGTTCAAGGATACCGGATAATCGAAAAAACGCCTGAGATAAAAGATGCGGGAGAACCTGCTGCGTACAAGCATCACCTTATCCGTTTTGTCCGGATCCGGAGCGTCTTTTTTCGTGGAACACGGAATGGTCCGCCCGAGCATCTTATCGTCTTTGGCCGGAGCTCCCTGCAATGGGAGAATAACATCCCACCACTTCATCACACGCTCAGACCTTGAAAAAAACCTGTGGCCCCCGATATCGATCCGGTTGCCTTTATACTCGACTGTTTTGGCTATTCCTCCGATCTCATCCGACATCTCATATATGACAGGGGTAATATCCGTATGTTCAAGTAATTCATAGGCTGCGGTAAGGCACGGCCGGCCCCGCTCCAATTATGATTGCCACTTTGTTCCCCATTTAAAAGTTCCCCCGCGTAAAAAGGAATATTTTGTGAGCATATATGTGCCTCTCAGCCTTGTATATGCCGTTCCCCGCATCAAGGAGTATGTAGTTGCGCGTTGTTTCTGTCAGCGTGCAGATGGTATTCCCGGTATCCGTGTCATACCAGCCATTTGTGCCCAAAAAAACGATCTTCATCAAGTATGAACCTTCCAAAATTAAAGCGAGGCCTTCACAGCATTCACGATATCAGTCGACGAAATGCCGAAATATCCCCTCATATGCTCGGTATCTTTAATGACATGAATGAAATTGAACGGGATCCCCATGGTCTTCAGTCCCCACTTCGGCCGCGCACCCAGATATATCCTTCTTATGATGTTGCCAAGCCCGCAGTTCTCATAATGTTCTTCAACAACGATAACCGTCTTGAAGCTTTTCAGGGTATCAAGCAGGGCATCCTTGTCCAGCGGCATGATCATAGGGACAGAGAGGAGCATCGGCTGAATTTTTTCTTTGGTAAGTATTTCATGCGCTTTCATCACTTCATTCGATATCGAGCCGTGGAAAACTATCGCGACGTCGGAGCCTTTCTTGACGATGCGCGGTTTGGTAATGTCGAACTGCTTTTCAGAGTGGATAATGGGCTCGCCTCTCTTTGCCAGCCTCACATATACGGGTTTCTCGCACTTATAAGCATAGTGAGCCGCCAGTTTCGCTTCCACGGGATCGCTGGGGGAGATGACGTGCAAATTCGGCAGGGTCTGCGCCAGGCCGATATCCTCGATAGAATAATGCGTCATGCCCTGAGGAGCGTAGGTGATTCCGCTGCCGATGCCGGCCAGGACGACGGGAAGTTCCTGATAGCAAATGTCGTTGCGGACCTGTTCGTAGCACCTATAAAGGACAAAGGGAATTATGTTGTATACGATGACCTTGAAACCGGTCATTGAAAGACCCGCGGAAAAACTTATCATGTTCTGCTCCGCGATGCCCAGGTTCAGGAATTTATCCGGATCCGATGCCTGGAAATCGTCGAAGACGCCCAAGCCGGCGTCGCCGCTGACGATGAAGAACCCTTTCCGGTCTTTATATTCAAGGATAGTATTTATGAAATTGTTCCTCATTTAAGCTCCGCCAGCGCTTTCTTCATTATCTCGTCGGTGACTATGTAATAGTGCCATATCAGCTGGTCTTCCATGAAAGAGACGCCTTTTCCTTTGGTGGTGCGGGCTATGATCATCTTTGGCTTTCCGTTCGCAGGCTCCATGAGCGCTTTTTTTATTTCAGCGTGGTCGTGGCCGTTCACCTGGACGGCATGCCACCCGAACGATTCCCATTTCAATTTCACGGGTTCAAAGCTGCAAAGGTCCGAAGCCCTGCCGTATCCCTGCAGGTTGTTGTAATCCATCACCGCGGTGAAGTTATCCAGGCCGAGTTTCGAGCCGAACATCGCGCCTTCCCAGATGGAGCCTTCCTGAGATTCTCCGTCGCCTATGATCGAATAAACTTTCCTTGAAGAATTGTTCTTTTTGAAGCCGTAAGCCATTCCCAGGCCCATGTTGAACCCGTGGCCCAGAGAACCCGCGGAAACCTCAACTCCTTTGGTCATGGACCTGTCAAGATGGCCGGGGAGGGACCCATCGTTCAGATAGTATCCCCGCAAAGTCTTTTCATCGATGATGCCTCTCACGGCCAGAGCGCTGTAGAGCGCCATGGCTGAATGCGCTTTGCTCAGTATGAATATGTCGCGCTCGGCCCAGGGCTCGAGCTTCATATGATCGAAATACAGGACCGTGAGGATATCCGCGCAGGAAAGAGCACTCCCTACGTGCGGTCCTTTTGAGGAATTCGCCAGCTCAATTATGTTCCTTCGTATTTTGGCCGCTGTTTCAGAAAGTCCCATCAAAACATCGCCTTCAATTCAAGCATTATCCTCTCAAGAATCGTTCTCCAGTTCCAGTTTATGACCTCGGATGTGTCCATCATAGCGGCGGCGTTGCATGTGTAGCAGGGTTTGTTCTTAAGGTGGCCGATAGCTTCTTTCAGTCCCACCTTCCGCAGATTCTTTGGCTTGAAAGTGCCCTGCATGCAGTTGCACGGGAAAACGTCGCCGTTGCTGTCCACGATGATCTCGTAATTGCCGTACTGGCATTCGATCGCTTTCTTCCCCAGAACTTTACGAGCCTGTTCTTTAGTGACCCAAACGGTGTCAAAGGGCCAGTCCATGACGTATTTAAGCACGCCGGAGGAGGCAACGATCCTTTTACCCTTCTTTTTCGATTCATATATGAACTTGTTGATGTCGTCCAGCTGGGCCTTATCCGTGACGGCGAGCGGACTGTCCTTGAACATCAGCCCGACCTGCACTTCTATCCCTTTGTCCCAGCAGAACCGCAGGTAGTCCTTGAAAGTCCCGATGGTGTTCTTGGTTATCACAGCGTTCGTCCTTAACTTAAGCTTCGGATAATATTTCCTCGCTTCATCAATGGACTGCATCACCCTGTCGAAGACGCCTTTTCCTCTTTGTGCGTCGTTGCCTTCCTTCATCCCGTCCAGACTGAAGCACAGATTGTCCAGCTTGGCGAGCGCGGACACTTCCCTTATCTTGTTGGGCATGGTGCCGTTCGAAACGATCGCGGGGATTATGCCCTTCGCGTAAACGTATTCGATAAGCTCGTTCAGGTCCTTGCGGAGGAATGGCTCTCCTCCCTGAAGTAGCATGAACCTTGTTCCCATGGAATGGAGTTCATCAATGATCTTCTTTAGCTCCTCTAAGGTCCATTCGGGGTCTTTCCTGTGCGCGTAGGCGCCGAAGCAGTAAACGCAGTCAAGATTGCATTTGCTGTTTATCACGAGGTTCACGTAAAGAGGGAAGGGCTTCATCCTGAAAAGCTTGATCTTAAGCATCGAAAAAAAGAACAATATCTTTCTAAGGAACATCGGTTCTCCTTTTCATCGGGGTTATTTCAGGCCCACGGCTTGCATGGTCTTTATGTTGTAGTATCTTTTGTCGTTCGCCGGGTCAGGTATTTTCCCTGCTTTGTAAGCGGCGCAAAGGTCCCGTACCGCGTCAGCCACGGACCTTTTAGGCGAGAATCCTAGCTCTTTTTTGATCTTCTCCGAAGAAACGCGATATGACCGGTTGTCATTCGTGGATGTGGTGACGATCTCGATATCGTTCCTTTTCATCTCTTTTGAAACGACGTCTTTCACCGTCTGCGCGATGTCCTTCATTTTCATATTGTCGTATCCGGCATTGAATGTTTTGCCGTCGATCAGCTTGTCCGGATATTCAAGCGTCTTCACGTAAAGGTCCGTCACGTCTTCAATGTGTATGTTGGGACGCTGCTGCTCCCCGCCGAATACTGTTATTTTCCCTTTGGTCACCGCGGCATTAGTAAGTATGTTCACCGATAGGTCAAGCCTCAGCCTGGGGGAATATCCGCAAACCGTGGCCGGACGCAGGATTAGGTAAACGAACCCTTTTTGTTTGTGCGACGTAAGATATTCCTCGCATAACGCTTTGTACTTTGAATAATCTGTCAGCGGCTCCAGGGGCAGGTCTTCTGTGACGTTCTCTTCTTCCTTGATGCCGTAAACGCTTGAACTTGAGGCATATATGAACCTTTTTACGCCGGTTTTTTTGGATATCTCAACAAGGTCGATGAAAGCGTCATAATTTATGGATTTGCCGAGCTGCGGGTCTAGTTCGTAGCTGGGATCATTGGAGATACAGGCCAGATGAATGACCGCGTCATAACCCTTGATCTCTTTTTCAAGAAGCGCCTTGTTCCTTATATCGCCTTTGACCTGGGCCAAGTTCGGGTCGTTCTTCACGCTGTCCAGAACATTATCGCCGTATAAGTACAGGTCTAATACTTTGACCTTATGTCCGGCTTTAAGCAATTTCGGGACCAGGACTGCGCCCACATATCCTGCGCCGCCGGTAACGAACACTTTCATTTTTCCCATCGGGAGTTTCTCCTTAGAGCGAAAACTGGAACTATAATTTTACATTTCTTACGCTGAAATGTCAAACAGGGGTGATACGTGTTCCGGGGTTACAGGGACCTTACCGCTTCTTTGATCTCCTTTAGTGTTACCGGGAAATTCCCGATCTTGCCGACGGCAATTGAAGCGACTATAGAACCGATGGCGGACGCTTCCATTACAGAGGCTCCAGCGCAGCTGCTGACCGCCATGCCTGCAAGGAGCGAATCTCCGGCTCCGACCACGTCCAGCGGATGAGGGTTCAATGCCGGAAAATGCTGGGTCTTTACTAAAGCCCGGTTCCCGGCGGAATTATCGAAAGCAATGAAGCCTTCCGGGCCCATCGTCATAATGAGGTTCTGGGCGTTCGTTTCCTTCAACAGATTATGGCCCAAAACTTCAAGTCCGCTGTACTTGTCGCCCAGCGCTATGCGGGCCTCTTTTTCCGTCGGTGTCAGGATGTAATAATCCTTGAACTTTGCGACATTGCCCACCTGGCTGCTGCTCTGGACGTCGCCGAACACCTTCAGGCCTTTCTCTTTCGCGGTCCTCGATATGTGTTCCAGGAGAGCGGGCGTTATCATCCCGTATCCGAAATCGCTAACGATGATCCCGTCTATCTTGTCCTTTACCCTGTCGATCTGCCTTATCGCTTCTTCTTCCATCTTGCTGCTGAGCGGCACGTCCTTAAGACGTGAGACCCTTAATACTTTTTGGGGGCCGACCATGTACCTTATCTTGAACGTGGTGGCGCGGTCCTCGTCTATTATCATGCTGGCGTTGACGTTCTCTTTTTGCAGAACGCTTCTGGCCATTCTGCCGGGTTCGTCGTTCCCGATAAGGGAAATGAATGAGCATTGCGCGCATAGGGCGCTGACGTGCCTTGCCACTATGGCCGCGCCGCCGACAAATTCCTTGTGTTCTATCTCCCGTACGACCAGGACCGGGGCTTCCGAGCTCATTCCGAGGGCGTCACACGCAACGTACTGGTCCACCATCGTGTCGCCTATGACAAGGATGCGGCTTTTGTGGAACGAATCCAGAAGATCGTTCAGTTTTTTTAATGTGATGTTCTGTTTTGACAGAGCGGAATGGAAAAGGGCGTGCCTTTCTTCCATGATCCCCTCAAAGCCCTTATCAAGGAATTCCGTGGGAGCATAACGCACGTCGCCGGAACTGAAAATAACTTTCCCGCCGAACTTCTCGATAAGGCCGACATCGTCCTTTATCTGGTCCATCTTTTTCGAGAATTCCACTCCCAGGACGTAAATGTTGGGCTTTACCGCTTCGGCAAGTTCAGCGAATGACGCATCATTATAAATAAATACCTTATCGACATATTCCAGCGATGCGATGCCGTTCGCGCGCTCAGAGACGCTGAAGAACTTGTTCTTCACAACATCTTCAAGCTTCTTTTCACCCTGAACGGCGACGACCAGGAAATCTCCTTGTTCATGCGCGAATTCGATGAACCGCAGGTGGCCTGGATGGATGACGTTGAAATGGCCCTGGCAAAGAACGATCTTTTTGCCTTCGCGCTTGGTCTCATCGACGCAGGCTTTCAAGTCTTTGATATCGGTGATTATTTTATTCGAAACTTTCATGTTTCTTCCCGCCGATCATTATAATACATATCGGCGTTATTGTCCTTTGGCCCATGAATCAAAGAACTTTTTCAATTCCCTGAATTCGTCATAAGTCTGCAGGGAAGGTTTGGCTTCAGAGACGACCATTCCCTTATAACCGGCTTTTTTTACCAGGTCCAGCATCCTTCGTCCATGCTGCGGGTCGTGATGTATGTGCGTGTGCCAGAGAACGGATCCGGACGAGTATCCGGTCAGGTGAATATGGGAAGCAAGCTTTACGGCGGCAATGAAATCCTCCTCGAAAACGCCGTCGATCTCAAATTGAATATGTTCAAAATCAAGGCAGCTGCCGAATCCATACCTTCTCATGAAACGGAAGGGTTCTACAGCGGATACGATATTCTCTATACAGATCTTCGCTTTTTCTTTCTTGAAGGCTTGTGCGATCTTCTTCCATTCGTCCTCCCAGAAAATATCATGCGAGACCACTATCCGGATATCAAGCGCTTTGACAAGTCTTTTCAGGGGCGCGATGGCGATGGCATCGTTGGGCGCGTGCGCCGCGTACCTGAAAGGGAACTTCTTGCACAAAGAAATGACGCCGTTCACGTCATCGAGAATCTTTTTAGAGAGGAAAAGCTCGACGGAGCTGATGCCGGCTTTCTGTATATCCGATAAAATGCTTTCTTCAGGCGCGGTCTTCGCGGCGAGTATGATGTCCATCTTCGGGTTACGCCTTCTCCTCCCGGATAAAAAGGTCCTCCAGCATGTGCAGGAAATATGCGTGCGCAGATTCAACGAAACCGTAATCTTCGGACGGGACGTGGACATTCAGATCGCCCAGCTTCATAAGTGGATTATCCTTCTTGAAACCGGTAAGTGTTATTACGGCGCTGTCCTTGAGTTCTTTCGCGACGAAGGAAGCGGCGTTCACTATGTTGGGGGATTCTCCGGAGCTGCTTATCGCGATAAGAATATCGCCGTTCTTCATGAGCCTCTTAAGGATCTCCGCGTAAGCCGTCTCGAACGAAAAATCATTGCCGAAGCAGGTGAGAAGAGCGCCGTCGTTTATCGAATACGAATTAATGTCCGCGTTCTTCGTAAAGTCCGCCGCGAAATGAGAAGCAATGGAGCAGCTTGCGCCGTTGCCGATGAGAAAAAGCTTGTTTTCTTTCTTTTTCAGAGCGGAAAGTAATGCAATGATGTAGCTCATCCAGCTGTCCGGATCGACGGGGCCTTTATTGCCGGTAAATTCAGTTTTACTTATGAGCGACTTGAAAATATCAATGTGTTCCGTCACAGAGTTCCTTTTCATTTGAATATGCTCATCCTCCCGAGATCTTCCTGGATCTCTTTGTACCTTTCGGCCGAATCGACGGCTTTCCGGTAACCTTTCAAAGGATATCCGTAGATCAGCTTTTTTTCAACAAGGGAAGGGAAGACATCCTTCGGAAAATCACAATATACTTTTTCGGGGATGAATTCCAGTATTTTCTTGCTGAAACAATAGAGCCCCGAGTTGACCCAGTCCTGCTTTTTATCTTTCACTTCTTTTTCGGGACGCTCGATGAAACGCGTTATCAGCCGGTCTCCATTCATCTCTACGACACTGTTCGATGATCTGCGCTCGTGTAATATTATGCTCGCTACGGCGTTGCGGCGGCTTTTGTGGAAATCGATCAGCGAATTGTAATCTTCGTTGCATATTACGTCGCCGTAAAGAACAAGGGTGTCATCCGTGATCATCGGCGCGACCTTTTTCAACGCGCCAGCCGTTCCCATCGGTTCCTCCTCAAAACTATAATCGATCGATACGCCCCATTTTTTGCCGTTGCCGAAATATGATGTGATCTTATCGGGCAGATAGTGAAGGTTGATTATCAGATGATCGATCCCAAGCTTTGCAAGATGGCCGATCGTATATTCGAGCATCGGCTTTCCGTTCACCGGCAGCATCGGCTTTGGTGTGTCTTTTGTCAGCTCTCCCAAACGCTTTCCGTAACCGGCGCAAAGTATCATCGCTGTCTTCATAATATGATGTCCTTTAGTTCGCAAATTTCCTTCACCATGAAATCCGGCTTAATGTTATCAGGTATTTTCAGGTCGGTCTCTATCATTTTGACGTTCTCTTTTCCCGTCAGGCACTGGATGGTCCTGCATCCCGCAAGATATCCGGCGATGATGTCGGATATCCTGTCGCCCACCATGAAGCTTTTTTTCAGGTCTACATTGAATTTTTCCGCGGCCTGCAAAAGCATGCCGGGCTTGGGTTTGCGGCAGTCACAGTTCGTTCTGTATTTTTTTACGTCGGCATGCGGATGATGAGGACAGTAATATATTTTGTCGATCAAAGCGTCCTTGTTCATTTTCTTCAGGAGGGGAGGAATGCGGTCGAGATAGCGGACAAGTTCGTCTTCCGTGATCGTTCCCCTGGCGACGATCGGCTGATTGGTAACGATGAAGATCATGTATCCTCTTTTCCGAAAAACAGCTATAGCATCAGCGATGCCGGGGAGAAATTCCATTTTGGTCAAACTTTCAATATTGTCTTTGTCGACGGTGACCACGCCGTCCTTGTCCAAAAAAACAGCTTTATTCATTTATCGGCAAGGTATTTGAACCAGCTCTGCGTGGCTTTTGCTATCGACTTTTCATCCCAGAGAGGCGCGTCCTTCCAGTAATCGATGTCGGCGACAACGTTCTTCACTCCCTGCTCGAATGATGTTTTGGGCTGCCAGTTCAAAAGTTTTTTTATCTTCGAGATGTCGCCGAAAGTGCAATCGGGTTCTCCGGGCCTTTTTGGTATGTAGGTTTTTTCGCCGCCGAGAAGCTCGACGAGCCTGTTGACGCTGTAAGTCCCGCCGCTTCCCACGTTCATTATCTCGTTCGTCACGTTCGAATCCGCCGCGGTCCAGAAAGCGTCAGCAACATCAGTTACGTAAGTGAAATCCCGGGTCTGTTTTCCGTCCCCGACAACAGTATATGGTTTTCCTGCCAGCTTTTGTTTCAGGAAGACTCCGAATACGGCGCCGTAGGTCCCCGATGTGCGCGAGCGCGGGCCGTAAACATTGAACAATCTCAGAGAAACAACGGGGAGCTTGTATACTTGTCCCCAGTGCATCGTATAGACCTCGCCGACGTATTTTGTCAGAGCGTAAGGATATTGGGGCTTTATCTTCGCATCTTCATTTGTCGGGCAGGAATCGGGAATGCCGTAACAGGAACACGAAGCCGCATAAACGAAACGCTTAACATTGTTTTTCTTTGAAGCCATCAGGACGTTCAAGGTGCCGTCGACGTTCGAACTGTGGTAAGCCGCCGGGTTCTCGATCGACGGGACGATGTCCGCCAGGGCGGCCAGATGGAAAACGTAGTCGACGTCCTTGAAATATTTTTCGATCTTGCCGTATTCCCTGATATCCGCTTTTATGATCTTAAGCCGCGAATTCTTCTCCTGGTGGGCAAGATTGAAGAGCCTGCCCGTGGAGCAGTTGTCTATGACCGTAACATCCAGATCTTTTCTCAGGACAAGATCTGTAAGATGCGAGCCAATGAATCCGCAGCCGCCCGTTATCAAAGCTTTTTTGTTGTTCATGCTTTTGCCTCCGTTAATGGCTTTTTCGCGACCGCGTAAAGATTGCCGGCCCTTAGAGGCGTCGGTATGTTGGCTATGAAGCCGGGGACCAGGTCCAGCATCTTCGATCCCCTGAAAAGCGTCTTAAGCCAGTAGATGAGCTTGTAAATATTGGTGAGCGCGCCGACCTTGACCACTTCATATCCGTTATTTTCAAGGATGAGACGCATCGTTTTCTGATCGAAGTAATAAATATGCTGAATATTGAAGATAGGGCTTTTATCTTTGAGGATTTTTGCCGTCAGCGCATTCAAGTCGTGGCAGACTATCATAATGTGTCCGCCGGGTTTCAGGACCTTCAGGCTGTCCCGGAGCATCTTTTTCGGGTCATACAGGTGGTCGATCGTGTGGAATATTCCTACGACATCGACGCTATTCTCTTTTATCTTGCCGGCATTGAAAACGTCGTTGACGATGTGGCCCTTCACCGACGGGGAGGCTTTTTCGCAGCATTCCTTGCTTGGCTCGAAGCCGATGATATTGTCATACCCAAGCGACAGCGCCGATTCCAGGAACGTACCGGACCCGCAGCCTATCTCCAGGAGCGTCCTTTTGCCTTCCTGTGCGAGCGGTATGGTCTTTAATATGTTGGAATATGTTCTTGTCAGGTATCCAAGTTCATCGCCGTACGACATGTTGCTTTCACAATACAATCTGTTCGCGAGCTCCTCGGGCATTACCGGATCGCTCCTCAGCATGCCGCAATTCGTGCATCTTACTATCTTGTAATGCTGGTTCTGGGAGATGCGTGCGCTGAAAGTTACCGGGTCCGTGGCCAGCTTTATGTCCTCCATCTTTGCCGGATATATCTCCTTTGCTTCCTTGTGTCCGCATACCGCACAAATAGTGTCCTTCAACTCGATCATAATGCAGCTCTCCTTTTCTTTTTTGGATATCCGACGGTCAGTAACTTTTTCTCATCATCCAGAGCAGTTTCAATGTCTCCAGATAGCTGATGTTCCTTTCTTCTTTATACCTAAGGAACGTGCTGAAACCGTATAAAAGGAAGAACAGGGCAGGGAACTTGATGTTCTTGGCCATGAACATAAGGAACCCGCTTGCCCATGGGAACTTCAGGCACAGGAAAGCGGTCTTATGAAGGTTGATGATCTTTTCTTTGTCCTTGATGGTAAGGACGGAATCCAGCACGAAGGACTCAGGCATGTTGTCGAAGGAATATTCCGGGTCCAGGATGCCCTTCTTTATGCAGTATTCCGCCAGTTCGGTCTTCGGGAAAGGGAGAAGTATCGTCGTGAACATGAAATCGCTCTTTATCTTCATGTTCAGCTTTATCGTGGACACGGCGGATTCGAACGTTTCATCAGGCAGACAGAACATGTTCGATGTCTGGAGCCGGATGCCGGAATCCTTTATCATCTTGGCGCATTTTATTATCTCGGCGTCGGTGATGTTCTTCTTCAATATCTCCTTGCGGATCTTCTCGTTGCCGGTCTCGAGCCCTATGGTCATTGTATGGCATCCCGTTTCTGAAAGTATCTTGACTATGCGCTCGTTTATCACGCCGACCCTGCCGGAGCACATGTAAGGTATGCCTATCTGCTTCTTGTATTCGTAAGCGAATTCCTCCAGCCATTTGACGTTCATTATGAAAAGGTCATCGTTGAAATACATGGATTCCACCCCGTATTTTTCGACGATGTTCTTTATTTCTTTCAAAAACTTCTTCGGGTCTTTTTTCCTGCTGTATTTTGTCTTGTCGGGATACAGTCCCATGACATATTTGTTCGCGCAGAAAGTGCATATGAAAGGGCAGCCTCTGGACGACATGAACTGCTTTTGTGAGAGGTCGCGGAGATATTGGTACCTGTCATAATATATCTCCCTGTCTTCAACGTACATGTCCAGGTCTTCCACAAGCGGCGCGACGCCCTGAAGTATCTCTTTGCCGTTCTCTTTATAGCCGATCCCCGCGATACCTTTGGCGGAGCGTTCTCCCTTCTGAAGGCGCTTCATCAGCTCCGGTAGGACGATCTCTCCTTCGCCGCAGCAGACATAATCGACGCCCGTCAGGTTGAGCACGTCGCCGGGGTAGAGAGTGGCATGGACCCCGCCTACGGCTATCAGAACGCCCGGCATTTTTTCTTTGATGCGGAGAATGAGGGCTTTCATCCAGTTGTGTTCAGTGGACAGGACCGAAAATCCGATGACTTCCGGCGCCATTTTGACAAGGGCCCCTACAAGGTCCTTTTCGCTGTTATCTATGAGCACGTCGGCGGAGAACCCGTTCGCCTTGAGGGCGCCGGAGAGCGCCATTACGCCTATGTAAGGGAAAACTTGTTTTTGTACGAAACAGACTTTCATTTCACTCCTCGCGATATCCTATCATGAACATATGTTCGGTGATACGTCGTCGAATGCAAGCAGGAAACGGAAAACGGGGATCAAAAAGGAAACGTAATAAAGGACGCGCCCTTTCAGGCTGTATGTGACGCCTTTCTTCCTAATCTGTCCGAGCTGTATAAGCCTTTTAAGCCGTATTGTCAGGGCGTTGTCGATATCATAATAAGCGGGGATATCCTTCAGCGACCTTATTTTTGAACTTTGTATCCCCATCAGTATTTTGATCCTTCTGGCGGTTTCGCTCATATTGAAGATATGGAAATAAAAGTATGCGAACGAGAAATACACCAGCGCTACATATATATAGCTCAGCGGGTCGTTCCTCCCGCCCTGCAGAACGAGCCATGCGGCGGCCAGGACAGGCAGGAAGAACAACAAAATGCACAACACGACAAGCGCCTGATTGGAGATCTTGACCTTCATCATTAAGGCGCAGCGGACCGCCAGAGCATGAAAGACCGCCAGGGCGAAAGGGGAGACCAGAAGCAAAAACATGAGAGCTTTCATTGTTCAGCCTTCTCCTTCGGCAAGGCCGAGGAACCGTTTCCTGTAAAAACTGTAAGTCGAAGCAATCAGCCTGCCCTTTGCCGTTAAGCTTATTTTTTTCTGTTTTGAAATGCGGATGAAGCCGTCATGCGTCAGATCGGCGATCCTCGGGTCCACCTTGGTGAGCTTTTTGCCGGTTATGGCTATCTTGATGTCGCGGAACTGCGCGCGCCCTTTTCTGCCTATGACATTTACGATGTAAAGAGAAGGACAGTTCGCCTGGATGGGCGGATAAGTCTGGATGTATACCCCCGCGAAAGCAAAATACAATATCACGGAAAGCCAGAGGTCCTGGTCATGGAACAAGGTGTTGTCTCCAAAATAACAGGCGGCCAGCAGGATGACAGGGATGACCACGAAAACGAGGGCTAGCGGAGTGATATGCCCCTTGGGCTTGCAAAGCCTCCAGTAGGCGATATGTATGAACATTATCAGGATAAAGAAAACAACAGCATTGATAATAACGTTAATGTTCATTCGGATCCCCCTAAATAAAATTGACGTGCATCGGAGGAGGGCCGATCTTGTCGGGATCGGGAAGCTTGATGTTGCCTTCTTTAAGGTCCCAGAGGAATTCATTCACTTTGTGCTGAAGACATAATGTCCCGCAATCGCATCTCGCGTCGAATTTATCCGACGCGATATAGTCCATTACCTCCCAGTAGCGGTCGCTTTTCCAGATATCCTTGAAGCGTTTTTCGGCGATGTTGCCGATGTGGAACTTGTCCTTGTACCTGTCGTTGAACAGAAGCCCGCAGGGCGCGACAAGTCCCGACCCGGACATCTGCAGCATGAACGGGGCGCCGTAGCACCTGGAATATTTCCTCTTGCCGCCGCTCAGTATCTTGGACCATTTCGCTTTTACCAGGTAGGTGTCCGTTGACCTTTTTTCCGCTTCTTTCAGGATGTCCACCAGCTGTTCATATTTGTCGTACTGCACGCCCAACGCGCCTGTTTCGTCGTCGGAACAATGTTTTATGACAAGATAATCGACGCCAAGTTCCTTGCCAAGGTCCACAAGCGGCAGGATATCTGCTCCGTTCTGGGGAAGAAGAACCATCTGCATGCCTATGGTCACCGGCAGTTTCCTTTCTTTCTTGATGGCGACGGATCTTTTAATTGTTTCGACCACCTTGTAGAAAGCGGATTCCTTCACGCCGTGAACCTGTGCGTAGCTATCCGGGGTTCCCGCCGAAACATTGTAACGGATATATGTCAATGCAGGCAGTATGTCCTTCAGTCTTTCGTCCTTCAGCGGGAAACCGTTGGTGCCGATGGCCATGTCGAGCCCTTTTTCTTTCCCGTGGATTATCGCGTCATAGATGTATGGTGAGTGCGCGCTCTCGCCGTCGCTGACGAAGCTTATCGCCTTTACGCCGATCTCAGCCGCGTCATCCAGGAAATCGAAGATCACTTTTTTCGAAAGGGTGTGTCCTTTATTGCCCTGAAGGGTGCCGTAGCAGTAGACGCACTTATATGAACACGCCCTTGTTAAAGCGCAGTCGATGGTTATTGGCGCGATCCTCTTGCCGGCGAGCCAATCCTTGACCCTGTCCATGTGCCACAAAAGCTTATGGCTGTCCAGTATCAATCTTTCCTGATCTGTCATTTTTCTGTCCTTCCCGCGCCGTGCGGGTGCATTTTCTTGTAGGTGATGGATTCTGGGTTCAACTTCATGCGGTCGGTCCTTCCTTCTTTACCCAGCACGTGGGTAGCGATCATAAGCCGCAGGTAATCTTTCATTACCTTCCAGAGGGATTTCAATGTAGTGGCCTTTGACTTGCCGCTGCCTCTCACAGACAGGAAATTTGGGACCTCGGCGTAGAGATAGCCTTTCCTTATCAGCTTTATGAGCAGTTCGGCTTGATAGAAAAATCCGGTGCTTTTAAGCTCAACGGTGTTAAGCAGGCAGCGCCTGTAAAATACCGTGCCGTTAGTATATGTAAGCCCGATGCCGAAGCTCATATTGATGATGAAGCGGTAAAGCGAGGATATTAGCCTGCGCATCTTGTCGCGTACGTCGATGTTGTGAATGAACGGGACTATTATGTCCACGTTGTCCATGAGCCCGAAGAAGGATAGGGCGTCGTCAGGATCGTTCTCGTTGTCGCCGGGCATCATTACCACAACGTCCATTTGCGAGCTTTTAGCGCCCTCAAAGAACGAAGCTCCAACTCCGTGAGGCGCTCTGTGGTCGATAAGTTTCACGGAGGGATTTTCCAGCATTATCTTTTCAACGATGGCTTTCGTGCTGTCAGTGCTGCCGTCGTTCACGACTATCACTTCGCCGGGGATGCCGTGCTTTTTTATGCTCTGAAGGGCGGACTTGATCGCCGCAGCGATGTTCTTTTCTTCGTTCAAGGCGGGCATAATTATAGATAATGTCGTCACGCTCATTTTGCGCTCTTTTTCTGATCGAAATGTTCCCTGAGGCCTGTATATGCTATTACCAGCATCATTGCAGTTAGTATCAGAATGTTGAGCGGGACGGAAATGCTGATGTCGTGGCCGGCATCAGACACGATTTTTTCCAAAATATAATAGTCTTTTGGTATCATCAAAAGACCGAATGATATAAGATAAAAAAGATCTAATCTTGTCTCTTTTTTAGAATTAATGAACAGGAACATCGGGAAAAACACGTGTATCAGCTTGTAGTCGGCGGATATCTGCGGGAAAAGGAGCATTGCAAAAACAAGCATTGCGACCTTTTTCCATAGTTCTTTTTCAATGAATATGACATACGCGATAACGAGCAATGTGAGCAGGATAATGGAGATCGTGTATATTTCCATTACGGCCGCAATATTCGTCTCATTGAACAGCCCGTACTGGATCATGATCATCTTGATCAATGTAAAAAAGCTCATGCTTCTCTGGACTATCGGACCGTATATGAATGCACCTTGTCCGCTATGACGCATGTCAAATCCGGAAAGAATGTAGTTCAGGTTATTCATAAATCCGCCTTGATGAAGGAAGAGGCTGAACAAGGTCAAGAGACCAGCCACGATCAAGGTGTTGACCGCTTCGGCATATTTCTTTACTGGAAGGAACAGGAACAGCAGCAGAGCGGGAACGCCTTTCATTGCTGTCGCGCATGCCAGGAAAACGGAACTTATACCATAGTTCTTCTTGTAAAAGAAATAGATAAAAAAGAAAAGAAAGAAGAAGACAAAATATTCAAAGTTGCCCCGATCCAGAAGGAAGAGGAATGGATATGTCATGAAGGATAATGCGAACAGGTTCCGCATGTTGCCGCCCATGTTGCGGATGCTTACGAACGTCCTGCAGAAATAGAACATCGATATAACGCAGAAAATAACATAGATCATGGCGGAAGGGATAACAGGGATCAACGTGAAAAGGAAAGTGATAGCGTTCCCGAAAGGGAAATAATTGCTGTGCTGCCAGTAAGCTGTCGTGAAGTACGGGTTGAACCCGACGCATTCATGCCAGCTCCCCGTGAAATCCCCAAGACGGCAGTTCGGAGCAAAGAGAAAAGTGTTATGTGGATATTCCAAGCCGTAATATGCGCCGTTTATATAATGAAAGAAGACAGCAAGGGCAAAACCAATTATAATAAAAGTGCCAATAAAATTGATCCTGCGCGCTTTCAAGGCGGTAGCTTTTTGATCGATATCTTTTTGTTTTTCCATTTTTCACCTTTGATTACACGCGAAATGAACCCGGATTTTACCATAACGTCGGAGATTTTTCAATGTCCTTCCAAACAGATATTGTGTTTTTGCTGATGCGGTGGTAAAATTCATGCACTAAAAGGAGGCATTTTGGTGGCTTATTTTTTTATCTTGCTTGGCATCGTTTTCAGACTTATCCCGCACCTGCCGAACGTAACTCCTGTTGCGGCGATCGCGCTTTTTGGCGGGGTATATCTTGACCGCAAGTCTGCTTTAATAGCGCCTCTCGTCATCATGGCGGTCTCGGATATTTTCATCGGACTGCATCCGGTAATATTCTTTACGTGGGGAGCGATATTATTGACAGGCGTTGTCGGTCTCTGGCTGAGGGAACACAGAACAGTGCTCAACGTTGCGGGATCCTCCGTCGCAAGCTCTTTACTTTTCTATGTTGTGACGAATTTCGGCGTCTGGGCTGTTCCGGGATCATGGTATCCGCATACTGCGCAGGGACTTATTAATTGCTACGTTCTCGGGCTTCCTTTCCTCAGATACACGATGCTGGGGGATATCGTTTATGTTGGAATTCTTTTCGGGCTTTATGAGGCCGTTCAGATCGCGGTAAAAAAAGAAAAGATCGTAAAGGATCCTATTTGATCTTGAACACGACCGGGACCTCGAACCAGCTGCCGATAGTCTGAATACCTCTCCTTGCGGGCTCGAATTTCCACTGCGAAACGCTTTCGACCGCAGATCGATCAATATCTTCATTCCCGGATGATACTTTTGTCTCTACTTTCTCAGGCAGGCCGGATGTGCCGACATATACGGACAGAAGGACCGTTCCCTGTATCCCTTTTTCCAGAGCTGAAACGGGGAATGCGGGTAATATACGGACCAGAACGGTTGGAGGCATCAGGACGGGAGGAACTGTTTCGATAGGCTTGGCAGCCGGGGACGATTCCGCAAGCGAGACCTCTTTTGCGACGGATAAGTTTGCGGCTTTTGCCGCCGGAGAGATCCGCTGGATCGTTACGGGCTCATCAAAGAAAATGGGCGCGCTCTTAACTTGAATGTTGTGTTCATGCACCGTGAACAAAACAACAACAGCAACGGCGGTGATCAATGTCGAAAAAAACAAATTGGATGTCAGAACGTTTGTTTTAAACATGTTATTATTATATCAGGTTATACTGGATCCCGAAAGAATATATTCGGCCGGGCATCGGATAATCGAAAGTTTCCTGATAGTCCTCGTTAAAGAAATTTTCAGCTCCGAATAATATGGCTAGCACAGGGTCCACCTGGAAACGGAAATTGATGTTCGTTATCGTGTATGGATCGACCTTTATCGTGTTTGCTCCATCGTCATATCTATCGCCTACGTGATCGATAATAATGCCGGCGGAATCGTTCCGTCCGTCGTTATATTCGAGGCCGGCATTATATTGCACTCCTGGTTTATACAAGAGGTCTTTTCTTGTGGTACCATCAACGGCATTCATCGCGGTGTAATTAACGAAACATTTGAGTTCACGAATTACATAATAACTCAAGCCAACTTCATAGCCGGAGATGCTGGCTGAAGCTACATTCTGCGTTTCATATGTCCCATAACTGTTAAGCTCCCAAACAATCAGATCGGTGATCTGGCTCGTAAAGTAACTTGCATTCAGTTCCGTTCTTTCATCTGGCCTCAAGGTCAGTCCGATCTCCGAATTCTTTGAGCTTTCCGGTTTAAGGGAAGGGTTTCCCGTATCATAGGGATCGTACCAGAAGAGATCGTTCAATGTTGGCGCACGGAATGCTTCGCCGTAAGAAGCCCAGATGGACGAATCGCTGTTCAGCTTGTAATTAATTCCAACTCTCGGACTGCTAGTGTCGCCATAAACAGAATGCGAATCATAACGATTGCTTAATAAAAGAGAAAGGTCCGGAGTAAAATAATGCTGGTCTTGGATGGATAAAGCCTTATTGTAAACAAGGTGGTCACCGCTCGACGTACTCACAGATTGATCATTCCTATATTCCGCGCCTAAATTTAAAAGGTCATTTTCTCCGAGCTTTATTTCATTCTGGCACTCGTACAGATCGCTACTGCTATCGTTTTTGTCGCGATATCCATAGACCGGATCCGCGTCATTGTTGATGCTGTTAAGTTGGCTGAAAGAAGAATTAAGCTTCATGCTCCAATTGTCGTAAACTTTTATTTCCGACAATAGGCGTAAGTGCTGGTTATTGTCCTCCTCGCGGGCGAGTGGGCTTGGAGAGGATAAAGGTCCCGGAACGCCCTCCTTCGCATTATACTGATCATAGCCGAGGTTTAAATTGAGCTGTTCGCTGAACCGTTTGGAAATATCTCCGCTGAATTTTTGCGCCGTGTAATCGCTGTTGTCGCGGAATCCAGGAGAAAAATCTTTGCCAGCGGAAAAAGAATAGCCGAGGGAATCGGCAACGCCCGATGTCGCCAGCTGAAGTTCATTTCCGCCTTGTTCGGAAAGCTTTGAACTCACATTCAGGGCGTATTTATCGTTGTTCCCCGACTTTTTTGTGATAATGTTAACGACGCCGCCAACGGCATCCGCGCCATATAACGCTGAAGCAGGTCCGCGGACGATCTCAACCCTATCTATATAATCGACAGGAAGGGTGCCGAGGTCATATCCTCCGAGGAGAGGTGAGTTTATTCTTTGCCCGTCGATGAGAATGAGCATCTGCTGATAGGTCGAGCCTCTGATGCTTCCAGATACCTGTGAGCCGAGATAGCCGGTCGTCCTGGTTGATGTCCCGTAAGTATAATTCAGAACATCTCCCATATTTTTGGCTCCCAAAGTTTCGATCTCGGTGCTGGTAATGACAGTTACACTTGCGGGGAGTTCCGACCGCAGCTGCGGCATGCGGCTGGCGGTAACGACAACTTCTTCTCCGTGGAATACCGGAGCGACTTCCGCCCATGCCGCTGAACAGGACAAAGCCCATAAGGACGTTAAGACTACAAATGATTTGAATGGTCTGCGATGCATCTATGAGCCTTTCTTTCTATTAGAAGATCTTTTTGCGGACAAATAATCGATCGTACTGCTATAAGCAAGTAATCCCATCATGGCCATTATCAGCAGTATGTTGATGGGCGCGGAGATGGGTATATCCCGGCCGCTTGGAGTGATTATCCCAGAAAACACGTAGTACGCCTTTGGTATAAGCAGGAGTCCGAAGATAGTCAGATACGCCAGATCAAACCGGTCCTCTTTCCTGGAATTCACGTAAAAGAAGAGGGGAAAGAACAGGTGAATAAGCTTATAGTCTGCGGAGATATGCGGGAACAGGATCATTGCCAATATCGTCATTGCTGTTATTTTCCACAGTTCCTTTTCTATGAACACGACATAAGCTGTTATCAGGAGCGTGAGAACTAAGACCACCGCGGAATAGAACGTCAGGAACGTGTGGGGGTCAATGCGGCTGAACCATCCCGCCTCTATGAGCGCCATTTTCAGGAGAACGAAAAGACTGACGCTTTTTTGAACGAAATCCCCGTAAATAAATGCGCCCGTATTCAAGGAGTTCTTGGCGTCAAAACCCGACAGGACATAATTCAGGTTTGTCATGAACCCGCCTTTATGGAACAAAAGACTGATAGCGGTCAACAGTATGGCCGATATCGCCACCACGAATATCTCTTTGTATCTTTTCGCGGGGAGATAGAGTAAGACGAGGATTAAAGGGAATCCTTTCATCGCGGCAGCTAAAGCAAGGAATAGGGCGCTGAGAGCGAATTCTTTCTTCTGATAGAAATAAAAAAAGAAGAACAAAAAAAAGAACACAAAGAATTCCATGTTAGCCCTGAAGAAGAGATAAAGGAACGGGTAAGTCATGAATGAGAACACGAAAAGGCCGCGAACGTTGGCGAAAGGGTCTTCGCTGCTGAGATATTTCCTGCAGAAAAAGAACATGGATACGACCAGAACGATCATGAATAACGCGAATGCGGCCGGCAATGGGACAAGAGTGAACAGGAAATCGATCGCGTTGGCAAAAGGAAAATAATTGCTGTGGATCGGATAATCCGAAAAGTAAGGGTTGAGGCCGACGCACTCTTTATAGGATCCGGCAAAATCGCCGAAAATGTAAGGATATTGATCGAAAATGAAGGATGCCTGGGAATAATTGGCGATGGTATTCTTCATTATTTTTATGTTGTTGATGCCGCTCACAAAAGACGCGTTCTGGCTGCTGTGAGAATTGATCGCCTGGACAAAGCAGTGGAAAAAGACAGCGAACGCGAAACCGATAACGATAAAATTGACCAGGAAGTTCATCTTCCGCTCTCTAAGCGGCGTTGACCCTTTCATGACGGTCCTCCTTATTTTAAAAATGGGATGAAACCCGCGGATTAATCCGCAGTAAAGAACTTTAACTTTATCAATATTACCAGATAAGAGAATATGAAAGCCACTAGGTCCCTTTTCGTGCGGCCGAACATCCTTTCCTTGAAAAAGAAAGGGACTTCCTTGATCTTCAAGCCGGGATATTTTCTTTTTACTTTGACGAGAAGCTCCTCGATGACCTCAAAATTATTGCTTTTCAAGTTAAGGCCCTTAAGTATTTCCGATCGATAAAGCTTGAAGCTGTTCGAGACATCCCTGCATCCCAGATTCAGGAACCATGAGAACGTCACGTTGACCACGAGGCTCATCAGCTTCGATAACCGGTCGTTATCGCTGCCGCCGCCTTTAACATATCTTGAAGCTATGACGATGTCATAGGCATCTCGGAACTCGTAAAGGGCCTTGATGAATTCCGGCGAGTGCGAGCCGTCGGCGTCCATGAACAAAATCCACTTGCCGCTCGCTTTTGCTATCCCCGTTCTTACCGCGTCGCCGTAATAGTTCCCGTTCTCCCTGTTGATGCAGACCGCATGATTCTCTTTGCAGACCTGCGGAGTATTGTCCATGCTCTGCATAGTATCGATCACGAGTATTTCGTATGAATCTGTCAGACCTTCGATAGCTTTGTTGAGCCTTGGCAATATTACTCTGAGGTTTTCTTCTTCCAGATAAGCGGGGATGATAATGCTTAAATCCATGTTATTGGTTCTCTTTCACCCACTGGAGCATTTTTTTGACGCCGGAAATTTTATCGATCTTCGGCGACCAGCCCGTCAGGCCGGAATATTTCCTGATATCAGCCACGAATATTTTCTGGTCGCTCTGCCGCCAGGGCAATTTGGTGTAATTGAGCTTTACTCCGACCTCTTTTTCGAGGATATCGAAAAGTTCAAGAAGAGAAAGGCTGTTGGACATTCCACCGCCAATGTTGAACGCTTTGCCGTTTATTTTGTCGATGTTCTTGATCGTTGAAAAATACAGCGACACCATGTCGTCGGCGTAGAGCACATCGCGGACTTGCTTGCCTGTACCGGAAATCGTGAAAGGTTCTTTCAGCTTGCCGGACTTAGCATCGAGCGCCTGCCGGCAGAACCAGCCGATCCATCCCTGATCGTACGTGGAGAATTGCCTGCCGCCGTACATCGAAGAGTGCCTGAAGACGACGGTCTTAAGGCCGAATATCCTGTGATAATCCAGCACGTACTGGTCGGCGCATCCTTTGGAGCAGCCGTATGGGGAATGAAAATCCAAAGTAATGTCCTCTGGGAATCCTTCCGGGAATTGCGGCGAGACGTATCTTTTTTCTTTTTCTTCGTATTTTACCCATTCGAGGTCGCCGTAAACTTTGTTGGTCGATGAGTATACGACGATACTTTCCGGAGAGCTCTGCCTTACTGATTCAAGAACATTCAGCGTGCCGAGAGCGTTGATCTCAAAATCTTTTCTCGGATCGGCTATTGACGTGGTCATAGCAACCTGACCGGCGAGATGGAATATCACATCGGGTTTTATCCTGGCGATCACCTTTTCTGTATCGGAGGCGATCCGGACATCGGTATGGAAGAACTTGAAGTCCCTCTTTCCGCGCAGCCATTCAAGATTTTTTTCGCTGCCCTGTCTTGAAAGGTCATCAATGACAATAAGCTCATCGTTGCCGCTGAGCTGGACTTTCTCCGCAAGGTTGGAGCCCAAAAATCCGCAGCCTCCTGTTATCAAAATTTTCATGATCTATCTGCCTTTCGTTGGGACTCGATCGTCCTCATCAATCCTTCCTTGATGGAATATTTCGGGAGCCATCCGAACTCGTTTTATCGCGCTGATATCCACTTTTGATTCCATTATCTCGTTCTCTCTGTAGGGCAGGGCGCCGAAGTTCAGACGGGTGACCTTGTTCCCCGCGAGCTGCTTTATCATGCTCGCGAGTTCTTTTATTTTGATGAGCTGGCCGGTGCCTATTTCAAATGAATGGTAACCTTTATCCATATTCCCCGCGTTTTCGATGATCTTTGTGAAAGCGGCGATCACATCGTCGATGTATATGAAATCCCTTTTCTGTTCTCCCGGCGTGAGGTCGACTGAATCCGCGTCGTTCAGTATCTTGTCGATGACGAACGACACGAATTTCGTGGTATCATCGAACGGCCCGTAGAAATGCTCAAGGGCGACGTTGATGCAGACCATATCGTTGGAATATGTCGTAAGCCATTCCTTGAACTGCTGTTTCGACAGGCTGTAGTAATTTATCCTCTTGTCGAGAAGGGTGTCGGTGTTTATAAAACAGGGAACGTCATGCTTGATCCCCATCTCCAGCAGCTTAAGCGGAAGCATGAGGTTCGCGTCCATAACGTTGAGCCGGTTGTTGTTCTGACGCCCATAGTTGGTCGCGCAATGCAGGATGATGTCGAACCGGCCTCCACTGAAAACATCCTCGAGCGATGAGTTGTCCAGGTCGTATAACTCCATCTTGTCCGCGATATCAGATATCCTCGACATGCTGGATGAAGACCTTTTCAGCGCCGTTATCCTGAAGCCCTTTTCGAGCAGGGCCCTTGTCAGATTGCTGCCGAGGAAACCGGTGGCTCCGGTCATCAGGATGTTCTTATTTCGCGTTCGCATATTTCCTGATCTGGGAGATGCAGACCTCGTTCATGTCCTCGTTCCTTTTAAGGTCTTTTACCCAGTCAACGGTCATATCAAGCGCTTTTTCAAGGCGCCATTTCGGGCGCCAGCCCAGATACTTGGCGGCTTTTGAGTGGTCAAGTATCAAATAGTGCGCTTCATGCGGATGTTTGCCTTTGTCAATTTCATAAGATGCGCCTTCCCACTTACCGCATAACGACTTTATTATCCACTCGACAGACTTTGCGTCGATCCTGTCCGGACCAAAGTTCCATGCTGACGAGAATTTTGGGCCGTGCTTGTATAATTTTTCCGCGAGAAGCAGATATCCGCTCAGCGGTTCAAGCACATGCTGCCACGGTCTTATGGATTTCGGATTGCGTATCATCACTTTGTCGCCGTTGAGTACTGCCCTGAAGAAATCCGGGATAAGCCGGTCTTCTGCCCAGTCTCCGCCGCCGATAACGTTGCCGGCCCTCGCGGTCGCGATGCCGACGCCGTGTTCATCATATTCTTCAGGATTGAAAAAAGAACTTCTATAGGAAGCCGTAACTAGTTCAGAGCATGCTTTGCTGGTGGAGTAGGGGTCGAATCCTCCCATGGGATCCGTCTCTTTATAAGCCCGAAGCGTTTCTTTGTTTTCGTAACATTTATCCGTGGTGACGTTGACGACGGACTTTACTTTTTTGCATTTTCTCACGGCTTCGAGCAGGTTAACTGTTCCCATTACGTTCACCTCAAAGGTGTCTGCGGGGTTTTTGTACGATTCTCTTACAAGAGGCTGAGCGGCCATATGAATTACGATGTCCGGATTGACCGATGTCATTGTTGATATCAGTTTTTCTTTATCTCTGATATCCCCGATGACCGAGTCAACTATACCGTCGATGTCGCAGATATCGAAAAGGCTGGGATCCGTGGGAGATTCAAGAGCGTAACCGGTGACCTCCGCTCCCAGATGATCCAGCCAGAGCGAGAGCCATGAACCCTTGAACCCGGTATGTCCGGTCAGGAAAACTTTTTTTCCTTCCCAGAAATTCATTTCCACACCTTCCACGGAGCCTTGCCCGCGTTCCAGAGGCTTTCAAGCTGGTCTTTTTCCCTCAGCGTGTCCATCGGCTGCCAGAAACCTTTGTGTTTGAAAGCCATCAGCTGGCCGTCCTTCGCGATGTTCTCAAGCGGACCTCTCTCCAGGAAACAGTCGTCGAATTTGTCCAGGTACTTGAAGATCTTCGAGTTCGAAAACAAAGAACCCGCCGTTGATGAAGCCGCCGGTTATCTGGGGTTTTTCGGAAAAAGCGGAAACCGCATCGCCTTTCATAATTAGCTCGCCGAAACGCGACTCCGGATGGACGCCGGTGACCGTGGCTATCCGGCCGTGTTCCAAATGGAACCTGTAAAGATCTTTTATGTTGACGTCGGCAAGCCCGTCCCCGTATGTGAGCATGAAGTTCCTGGAATCGATGTATTCCCTTACTTTTTTGATCCTGCCGCCTGTCATTGTCCCCAGGCCGGTGTCAACGAGCGTTATTTTGAACCTGTCGCTGCTGGACGACCGGTGGACCTTCACTTTGCATTCGTCGCCGACCTCAAGCGTGAAATCGTTGTTGCGGGATTCATAGTTCAGGAAATATTCCTTGATCATTTCGCCTTTGTATCCGAGGCATATAATGAATTCATTGAACCCGTGATGCATATATATCTTCATTATGTGCCACAGTATGGGGTAGGGGCCTATCTGCACCATCGGTTTTGGTTTGTATTCCGTTTCCTCCTTCAGCCTCATTCCCATTCCGCCCGCAAGTATCACGACCTTCGGTTTCGCTGTCTTCATTGCCATTTATGCCTCCTTAACCCAGTCAGGGCTGTCTTCATCGTCCCTGAACTGCATGTCATACAATCTTTTGTATTTTCCGTCCTTAGCTATCAATTGTTTGTGAGTGCCCTGTTCGATTATCTTGCCCTTGTCCAGGACAAGTATCTTATCCGCTATCTGCACGGTGGACAACCTGTGAGCTATTATGAACGTGGTGCGTCCTTTTATCAATCTTTCCAGAGCGTCTTGGACCAGTCTTTCAGATTCGGTGTCCAGAGATGACGTTGCTTCGTCAAGTATCAATATCCTCGGGTCACGCAATATCGCCCTTGCTATGGAAACTCTCTGCTTTTCGCCGCCGGAAAGAAGCGTGCCGCGTTCGCCGACGAGAGTTTCATATTTGTGCGGGAGAGACATGATGAAGTCGTGGATGTTCGCCGCTTTCGCCGCGTTGATTATTTCCTCTTCCGTCGCGTCGAACCTGCCGTAAGAAATGTTATCGCGCATCGTTCCCAAAAACAGAGTGGTATCCTGATGGACAATACCTATCTGTTTCCTTAGGGAGAACAGCCGGCATTTTTTCACGTCGTATCCGTCTATGAGCACCGATCCGCCAAGCGGGTCGTAAAAACGGGGGATGAGGTTCACCAGAGTGCTTTTGCCCGATCCCGACCTTCCGACTATCGCTATTATCTCTCCCGGTTTTGTGCTGATGTTGATGTCCTTCAGTATGGGAACGTCTATGTCGTAGCTGAAATGAGACCGACCTTAATTCTACGGCGCCTTTTATCTTCGGGCAGCTCAACGGCGTCTGGCGCGTCCGATATGGTGGGCTTCGTGTCGAGTATTTCGAAGACCCTTTCTGCGGGGGCCAGGGACCTGTATATGGTCGTGATCAGCTTGCCGAGGCTCGAGATCGGCGTGGCAAGTATGCCGATGCCGACAAAGAAGGCTATCAAACTGCTTACGCTTAGAGAACCCGAAACGACCTGGTATGCGCCGTACCAGATGACCAGGACCACTGCCACACCCTGCACAAGTTCGATAAGCGGTTTTTGCGTGGCGTCTATCTGCACCTCTTTCATGGAAAGCCAGAAACTTTTTTCGACCTCATTCTCGAACTTGTTTATCTCATGCTTTTCGGTGGTGAAGGATTTTATCACTTTTATTCCGGCCACCTTTTCAGCAAGAATGGAATTTATGTCTGAAGATTTCCTCTGCGTCTGCAACGCGACTTCCCTCAGCTGGGCCGAGAACTTGGAAATGAGGTAGGCGATGATCGGAGTGCACCAGCAGCGAAAGAAGCGTCAGCCGGGCGTTAAGATGGAGCAGGTAAGCCAGCGCGCCCAGCAGCGTAAGGACGTTCGGAAGTGTTTCCGTGACGGTCACGACAACAACTCCCTGAAGAGCGCCTGTGTCTCCCATGACCCTTATCATTATATCTCCCACTCTCCACTTGGAAAAAAAATCAAGCGAGAGCGTCTGAAGGTGGCGGAAAAGGTCTAGCCGGAGATCTATTATTATCCGCTGGCCGGCGAATGACATGAAATATACCTGGCCATAGCTCAAAAGACTGCGCAGGAAATATATGGATATTATGGCGACAACTATCACGTTCAGCATGTGGAAATTCTTGTCGGCGATCGCTTTTGTGACGCTGCTTGCTATCGGGATCACTGCTATGTTGCATGCAGATAACAATACGACGCAGACGATGGAAGCGCCGATGTTCAGCAGCTCCGGTTTTTTAATATATTTAAGCAGTCTCAGATAAAGTTTCATTTATTTCCTCAGCTATCTTTGCAGCGGCTCCCGGGCCGCCCAGACTGGCCTTTAACCGCGTCCTCATTTCGGCAAGTTTGTCCGGAGACTTCAGCATGGACACGGCTTTTTCCGCAAGGATCCTGGGTTGTATCCTTCCTTTTAGTTCCGGGACGATCTCTTTACCGGTTTTGATGTTCGGAATGGCAAAAAACCTGATCTTAAGAAAAAGCATTCTAACATACAGTTTCTTGAAAAAGAAGCCGATGAGAGGAATTCGTCCGATCAGATCGTTAATTCCTTCAAGAGGTATCAGTTCAGAGCTATTCGAAGGGAAAACGGAGATCATCGGCGTGCCAAGTATGGCGACCTCTGCGGTGTTGGTTCCCGGAATAGTTATCACCAGGTCGGATGCCGCTATCACGTCGTGCTGGTCGCGGCCTGCAAGTATTATGTGAGCATCCCTTATGGCGGCCTCATGTTTACGCAAATATTTTTCAAGTATTTCCGCTCTCAAGTACGGAGAGATGACGAAAACGAACTGGCAGCCTTTTTCCAGTTCGCGGATCTCCACAGCCGTCTCCGCGAAGAATTTGAGAGTGAACTGGACCTGGAATTCTCTGCTTCCAGGCAGGAATGAGACCAGCTTTTTTGCCGGATCAAGTCCCAGGTCCTTGAATACGGCCGCCTTATCCTTTTGCGTCTTAACGCTGTCCACCATAAGGTTTCCTACAACGCTTATCTGCTCGTTGGGGAAGCCCTGTTTTTTGAATTTTTCTTTGACCTTGTCGTCGGGCACAAGATATTTTTTGTAAACTTTGGGCCATTTCGCATAAGATTCAGTGTACGCTATCGCAGGATATTTCAGTTTCTTCGCGATCATTTTTCCGTAAAGAACGTCGCCGCCCATGAAGACCACGATCCCTTTTTTGCCGAACTTGATGTCCGGAGGAAGCTTTCCCATGAGCATCCATTTGACGAAATCCGAATCTTTGACGACCTGTGAGACGCCTTGGATCGCTCTGGCAATGTCCATCTCTTTTCCGGATGAATAGGGGCACGGAGTAAAAACAATCGTGATGCGAAAGTCCGCTAACAACTTATTGAGCGCTTCTATGGCGGGCTTTACATATGATGATAATTCTCCCGGTCCATTGACCAGGATGATTATTTCCGATCTTTCTTTCTTCTGTTCACTAAGTTCCATAATATGCTTCCGTGCAGGTCTACAGCTCCGTATTTGCAAAGCTCCCTGCAGCAAAAACACATTATACAGAGGTTCTTGTTGATTTTGAAGCTGGTTCCATCGATGGCTTTTGCCGGACAGGCGTTGACGCACATGCGGCACTTAACGCATTTTTTCGGATCTATCTGCGGCCTGACGTATATCATGTTGATTATCGGCTTAAGAAGACCGATGAGAGCTGTCGGCATCTTGTTCAAAATGTTCATTGAGCTGCCGGGAAGCTGATAATCACTTAACACTTCGATCTTTCCGCCGACAATTTCCAGCTTATCGATATCTGCTTCTCCGAGGCCTCTTTCGGCTGCGATCCTGGTCGTATGTATGTCGAGCGGCTGCAGTCCCATTATCTTGGAGCATACTGCGTCAACAGCGACCGTATCTCTTGATGAAATTATCAGACCGACCTGACGCAGGCTGCCGTTCGATGGCCCGTGGCCTTCCATGGCAATTACTGCGTCAACTATCGTCACGGCCGGTCTTATTTTTTCGAAAAGGTCGACAAGCGCTTTTGCGAACCGCTCCGGAGTCGGGGCGTCAAGATGGTAAGCGATTTTTTTCAGACCCGGGACGCATCCGAACATGTTCTTTATTCCGCAGGTCAAAATGGTCAGCTCATGCGTTTTCATTCTCGGTATGTTGATTACAAGATCAAAAGACATCGCGGCGTTGGAAATATATATCGGATCAACATCCGCTTTCGGATTATCGAACTTCCTCATCCCTTTGCTCTCAAAGTTGACTATGGGAATACCAAGTTCTTTTATGCCGGTCGCCTTGAGGACGTTATCATACATTGAGCCGACGCCGCCTGGGCTGTCCCCGACGAAAGGTTCCGCCTTAAGCGCGCAGACTTCATCGGCAATGGCTTTTATTACCGCAGGATTGGTTGTAACTCCTTTTGACGGATCGAACGCCATGAGCATGTTCGGCTTCAGAAGCACTTTCATTCCCGGCTTGATGATCTCATCAAGCTTCAGGATGCGGAAAGTTTCTTTTATCGCGGCTTTGACGTTTTGAAGGGAATAATCGGAGCAGGAGATTATCGAAACGGTCGATGCCATCAGTAGCCCAGTTCTTTTACAACGGCCGAAACTTTGCAGGGGATCTCGATGGGTTTTGCTCCCTGTTTTACCGCATTGTCCGGATCTTTCAAGCCGTGTCCCGTCAGAACGCAGACGACAACGGATCCGTCTGGGATGACGCGTTTCTTGGCGAGTTTCATCATTCCTGCGATCGACGCGGCTGATGCCGGCTCGCAGAAAACGCCTTCAAGCACTGGCAACAAGTTTGTAAGCCGCGAGGATCTCATCATCTGTCACTATCGAGATCGATCCCGCGGATTCCTCAGCAGCGGCGACCGCAGATTTCCAGCTTGCCGGATTGCCTATCCTAATAGCGGTCGCAACGGTCTCAGGTTTTTCTATTGCATGGCCTCTGACTATCGGAGCGGCGCCTTCGGCCTGGAACCCGACCATTTTCGGCAGCCTTGTGATCTCTTTCCTTTCATAATATTCCTTGAAGCCTTTCCAATATGCGGTGATGTTGCCGGCATTGCCCACAGGGATCGCCAGGAAATCAGGGACCGATTCCAGTTGTTCGCATACCTCGAACGCCGCCGTCTTCTGTCCTTCGATCCTGAACGGGTTTATTGAATTGACTATCTCAATCGGATATTTTTCACCGAGCTCTCTCACGAGATCCAGCGCCTGGTCGAAGTTGCCGTCAACTGCGAAGACCTTGGCGCCGTGCATCATCGCTTGCGCGAGTTTTCCCAGAGCGATCTTTCCGTTCGGGATTATCACGACGCAGTCGATGCCTGCTCTGCCTGCGTAAGCTGCCGCCGACGCAGAAGTGTTGCCGGTGGACGCGCAAATGACGGCTTTGAATTTCTTTTCCGCTGCTTTGCTTATGGCCATTGTCATTCCACGGTCCTTGAAAGAACCGGTGGGATTCATGCCTTCATATTTAAGATAGATTTTGCATTTTGTAAGCTCACTGAAGTCTTTCAGCGTAAATAAGCGGGGTGTTTCCTTCATTAAGCGTTATAACGGGGGTCTTGTCCGTTACAGGAAGGTAGTCCATGTATCTGTCTATTAAGCCTTTCCATCTCATGATTTGGGGATTTTACCACACAAAAAAAGTCCCATCAAGAACATAAAAAAGTGAAATTTTCTATATATTATTACGATAAACAAGTGTATCTATTACATACAAGGGGAGAGCAAAATAATGGCCGGAATGACCCTCGAAAGAATCAAAGTACAAACTTATACTCAGCGTATAATAGGCCTGTTCGACCTGCCCGCGAATCAGGTCCTTTCTCAAGAGAAAGACAAAAAGATCACCGTGGGAGATTTTGTTTACGGCCAAGTAGGCAAGTTCATAGCCAATCCCGGATCCTGGACGGCGCTCGCCGTGGAGCTGAAGAAAAATATCGCGAGCATGCCCGATCTTTCCACGCAATGCGTGGAAATTGCGCTTCACGAGGAATTTTCCGGCGATGAACATGATAGGATCGCGAGCCAGAGGAATGTGGACCTGCTTATCTCATCGATAAAGCTTAACAATCTGTTGGGAAGCGCTTCTGATCCTTCAAAGATATGGGATACTTTGTTCAGCCGCTTGAAAACTATCCACTTGTTCCAAAAAGTGGAAGTGTCAAAGATCGACGGCTCTACGGGTCATCTCTCTGACGCCGGGAACCTGCAAGATTTCAAAGCGCCCAGGACCGCGAATGAAAGGCAGATGCTTTTCATATTCGATCAGGTGCTGGATCATTACAACAGGAGCTCTGGACAGGGGCAGACCGACTATAAGAACCTCATGATAAAAATCGGGACCTGGTTCGGCAACTGGAACCTGTACGGCCTTCACAAGAAAATGATAAGCGATTTCCTGCGCGCAAAATTGAAAGGGCAGGACGCGCAGATGACGACCTTCAAGGGAGCGTACCAGAAATTCCAGTCCATGATGGGTATTGGCGGGCCATTGAAAGATGTGGTTGATGAGCTAGTGGATGACATTGCAGGCCAATTTCTTCTTAGTGATGATGCCGTCGAAAAACAGGCGTCCGTCATTTTCAGCCAGTTCCTTAAGAAACAAAAGATCATCGGTCCCGATGGCAAGATACTGAACAAATCGCTGCACCAGAAATATGTCCAGACTTTTGATGAGCTTAAGAGGACGATCAAGGCCGATGTTGACGCTGCGGCGGAAGAGCTTCGGTCGAAGGCGACAGCCGAAAAATTCTTTAAAGATAAAGAGAGGCTTAGCATTTTATCATCAACTATCAAAGATCTGGGCTTTGACGAAAAGATGATCAAGGATTTTTCAGCCCTCGTGAACGACGACTTTAACCGGTTTTCCGCCGTCTACAAGAATTTCCTCGACCATTTCCTTATCGATGAAGAATGTGCGGATGATTTCTATTTTCTCATGTTCCAGCCTTCAGGAGTTACTTTCGCGCCAATACTGCTTTACAGGAACTATGATGAAAAAACGAACAACGGCTCAACCGGGAATTTCGCTGTGGATGCTGACGGGAAGAATCTGCTGGCAGAAGCGATAACAAGCGTTGAAGAGACCCTGAAATCGTCGTTGCGACTGAGAGAATATGAACAGAAACAAAAGGTCTATATGGACCAGCTTGAACTTAACCAGATCCAGAAGGATATCCTGCTGGATATCTCAAGTGAAATGCTCAAGAACATCGATCTGAAGGAAAAGCTGGCAAATGTCGTACAGTTGATACAACAGCTGTGCACCAAGGATGTCGATGACGCGAAATGGCCGATAAGACAGGGGCGGGGATTGAAAAAAGCCGTGAAACACGCGACCATTTTCATGGTAAACCCGGAGAACCCTGACAGCATGAGCATAGAGGGGACCACAAAGACAGAAGCTGACAGCAAGAGAAAGACCGCCAAATCACAAAAGGCGAATGATGACAAATCACCGGAAGAAAATAAAAAGATATCCGCAACGCATGATCTTTCGGTTGAGGCCGATAGCGTTTCGCCCTGGGTCTTGAGGAACGATAAGACTTTATTCGTCAGCAAAGGTTTTGCGGCAGAGTGTTTGCCGCAGCCCGGCGGCGAGATGAAAAAGGTTTCCATCAACATCAATGCCTTGCCGGAAAAATTACGGACAAAATTCCAGGGGATGCAAGATGAAGCCGAATCACTAATAAGCGTTCCCATGATCGTTGATGGAAGGCCGCTTGGTGTCTGCATGTTAAGCGTCGACAAGGAAGATGAAAATGCCGAGCTTGACATGAATGACGTGAAGCTGATGTTGCAGGCAACGAACACGGTCGCGTCCGGATTGGAGATATACAGGCAGTCGAAACAGCTTGAAGCAGACAAGATAGAAGCCCAGCAGTCCATGATCAAGTATAAAGAACTTTATGAAAGGTATAAATTCCTGCTCCGCCATGACGGGCTGACCGGAGCTTTAAGAAGGGAAATGATATGGGAAGAGCTCCCGAAGGATATCAGCCCGATCTTGAGCAGCGGTAATGATATGGCCCTTGCAATGCTGGATATCGATCACTTCAAGTGGATCAATGACGATACAAATATCGGACACACCGGCGGAGACTTGGTCCTGAAAATGGTGGCCGAAAAGGTCAACGAGCTGATAAAGAAATACGGGAAAGAACTCGGTGATGAGGGAAAGCTTTTCAGGTACGGCGGAGAAGAATTCCTTGCTACTCTGCCTCTTTGCAGCAAGAAGAAAGCGAACGAAATATGGGGAAAGATCAAGGACGAGATAGCCGCTATGGAGATAGATTATAAAGGCAAAAAGATCCGTGTTACGATCAGCATAGGCATAATATCGATCAAGGAAGATTACGATCCTACTCTGCCGAATGCGCTGGAGGACGCGATAGAAAAAGCCGACAAGGCCATGTACGCGGCGAAAGTATTCGGCAGGAATGAACGGTACGTGTACAATCAAGGCGTCGTCGACAAACTCAAAGACGAAGAGAAAAGGGCGGACCAGGAAGCTGAAGAAGAAGCGAGACATAAACTGATAGTTGCCCGTCAGGCTGAATTGCAGAGTAAAGCAAATACGTTGATGAAAGAGGTTGAAAGCGCCCTCCTGAAGAGAGAGTATGACAAGGCTAACCTTGCCATGGCGGAATGCCGCATGATATTGAACGAGATCGAAGGTCTTGATGAAAAGAAAGTAATAAATAAACCCGCGTAGCCACATTCGTGCCTGAATAAGTCCAAATTTATGCTATAATCCTTTCCATGAAATACACCCGCCAGCGGGGCACGAAAGATATTCTTCCGTCTGAGATAAAGACATGGCAGTTCCTTGAGGAAAAAGCCAGGGAAGTCTTTGGAGCCTCAAATTATTCCGAGATAAGAACGCCGATATTTGAGCAGACGGAGCTTTTTACCCGCAGCATCGGCGAAGAGACTGACATAATCGGCAAGGAAATGTATACTTTCCTCGATAAGGGCGACAGATCGATCAGCTTAAGGCCCGAAGAAACCGCACCGGTCGTCAGGGCGTTGCTTGAAAATAATTTGCAGGGTCCCGGCGATCTGGTAAAACTTTACTACATCGGTCCCATGTTCAGATATGAAAGACCGCAGGCGGGAAGGTTCAGGCAGTTCCATCAGGCGGGGGTCGAGGTGTTCGGCTCCGGAGATCCCTTGATCGACGTTGAGGTCATCGAACTCGGCGTCAGATATTTCACCAATATTGGCATCCCCGACCTGGAAGTCGATATCAGCAGTGTGGGTTGTCCCAAATGCAGGGAAGAGATCAAAAGAAAATTAAAGGCGCATTTTGAATCGAAAGTAGACAGTTTATGTGAAACCTGCAGAAAAAGGATCAAGACCAATCCGCTCAGGATATTGGATTGCAAGGAGCCCGGATGCCAGCCGGCCATTCACGGCGCGCCGTCAACCCTGGATTCGCTCTGCGATTACTGCAAGGACCATTTTGAAAAGGTCACGAACTACTTAAAGCAGTACGGGATCAAATTCAACATCAGCAAACGCCTTGTCAGGGGGTTGGATTATTATACCGGGACCACTTTTGAGATCATTTCAAGGTCACTGGGGGCTCAAAATGCCGTGTGCGGAGGCGGAAGATATGACGATCTCGTCGAAGAATTGGGCGGGAAAACAACTCCAGCCATTGGTTTTGCGATAGGACTGGACAGGCTGATACTGGTCATGGATGAAAAGAAGGTTGCCATACCTGAGAATGAGAGGCTCAAGGTCTACGTCGCGGCTTTGGGCGAGCCCGCCAAACAAAAAGGCTATGAAATTCTGAGGAACCTGCGCAATATGGGAATAAGATCGGACATGGATTATCAGTCCAGGGGGCTCAATTCCCAGCTTAAAATTGCGGACAGGCTTGGTGCCCAGTTCACGATCATAATAGGGGATGACGAGCTTAAAAATAATGTAGCGATCATAAGGGCAATGGACCATAAAACGCAGGAATCCGTCAAATTTGAGGAGATATTGAGGAAGATGCAATGAAAAGGACGCATAATTGCGGTGAATTAAGGAAAGCGCACCTGAATAAAGAGGTCGTGCTGGCCGGATGGGTGCACAGAAGGCGGGATCACGGCGGCCTGATCTTCATAGACCTGCGCGACAGGAGCGGAATTGCCCAGGTGACGATTGATGTGACGAATAAGGAATTGCACAAGATCGGTGAGAAATTGCGGCCGGAATTCGTCACCCTGATAAAAGGCAAGGTCGTGGAACGCTCTAATGACGCGGTAAACAGCAAGATCCCCACTGGGGAGATCGAAGTCCAGGCTTCAAGCATCGAAATACTCAATGCATCGAAAACGCCGCCGTTCGAGATTGCCGATCCGACCCAGACCGTTGACGAAAATGTGCGGCTTAAGTACCGTTATCTGGACCTTCGGAAGGATGAAATGCGTGAAAACCTCATTTTCAGGCATAAGATCATATCCGCTTCGAGGGATTTCCTCGATAAAGAGGGCTTTCTTGAGATAGAAACCCCATTTTTGACCAAATCCACGCCTGAGGGAGCCAGGGATTATCTGGTGCCTTCCAGGGTCAATCCGGGCAAATTCTACGCCCTGCCGCAGTCCCCGCAGCTCTTTAAACAGCTTTTGATGGTGGCGGGCATGGAAAAGTACTTCCAGGTGGCAAGGTGCTTCAGGGACGAAGACCTGAGGGCTGACAGGCAGCCTGAATTCACCCAGATTGACATGGAAATGAGCTTTGTGGAGCGGGATGACGTGCTTGATGTGATCGAGAGGATGATGGGATATATAATGAAAGCCGTAAAGGCCGATGAGGAAAAATATTTTATCCATAAAAAAATACCCGATTTTAAGCTTCCAATTCCCAGGATGACTTGGGATGAGGCAATGTCAAAGTACGGTACGGACAAGCCTGATACGCGTTTCGGACTTGAAATGGTGGATGTGTCCGACATCGCGATAAATACCGGCTTCAAGGTTTTCGCGGAAACAGCCAGGTCGGGAGGGCTTGTAAAAGCTATCAACGGGAAAGGCTGCGCGAAATTCTCCAGGAACGAGCTCGACGGACTTGAAGAGGAAGCAAAGAAGCTGGGAGCGAAAGGCCTGGCTTATATCGTCATAAGCGCTGATGGGATCAAATCTCCAATTGCAAAATTCTTTAAAAAAGAGGAGATCGACCAGATCATCACGAGACTGAAAGGGGAGACCGGAGATATATTGTTCTTTATGGCTGATAAGCCAGATGCGGCTAACTCAGTGCTTGGCCAGATACGTCTTATACTCAGTAAAAAGCTCGGGCTTATCGACCCGACAAAATTCAACTATCTTTGGATCACCGATTTCCCGCTTTTCGAATACAGCGAGGAGGAAAAACGATGGGTCGCTCGGCACCATCCTTTCACGGCGCCTCAAGGTTCGTGGGACGACATTGAAGAAAGGTTCATGAAAGATCCCGCGTCGATGAAGGCGCAGGCATATGATTTTGTTCTTAACGGGGTAGAGATCGGCGGCGGCTCGATAAGGATACACCGTACCGATACACAGGCGAAAATATTCAAGATACTCCGGTTCACGGAAGAAGAAGCAAAACGAAGGTTCGGCTTTCTCCTCGAGGCTTTTGAATACGGCGCTCCTCCGCACGGCGGCATCGCTCTGGGATTGGACAGGCTTGTTATGATGCTTGCGGGAATGGATTCCATACGCGACGTTATCGCTTTCCCGAAGAATCAATCCGCTATCGATCCTCTATCCGGGGCTCCCGATGTCGTTGATGACAGGCAGCTGAAGGACGCTCACATAAAGCTGGCATAAAATAGCTTATTTGTCCGAGGCGTTTTTCTTTATTTCCTTATCCAGCGCTTGTATGCGTTTATTGCCTTCTTCCACTATTAGTTTTGCCACATCGTTTGCGGACTTTTGATCTGCGCCAAATCCCGTCATCAAATATTTCCGCCAAGCTTTGTTCTCTTTGATAATATTTGCGCCTTCAGAGGAGGTAACTCCAGATGGGGTCCATCTCCATGCAAACAACTTATCGGATCGATTGTTGGCGCTAGACGGTTCTCCATATCTTTTTTTGTAAGCTTCTTCGTAAAGCTTGGTCTCTGCTTTGCTCACTTCTGCGTCAAGCGGGTCAATTTTGGCTTGAAGCTTGTTGATGTCATCTGTGTTTGCGCCGCCTG
Source organism: uncultured bacterium (assembly GCA_963727815.1). Lineage (GTDB taxonomy): Bacteria > Margulisbacteria > WOR-1 > CAVSGV01 > CAVSGV01 > CAVSGV01. The sequence goes on along the minus strand of CAVSGV010000003.1, from coordinate 156,287 downwards.
TTTCTAATTCCGCCTTCTTTTGATTCAGAGTTCTAAGTATCTCCTTTTTCTTCTTGATATCAGGCGGCAGCTGAGATTCGATCTTATCAGATTCTTTTTTTGCTTCATCGAGGATCACTTTCATGGCGATTAGATCCGTCTTGCTGGTGACAGCTTCTCCCAGCAAAGCCAGTGGACCTTTATCTCTAATGATATTGCCGGCTTCTTTTACTCCGACTTTTGCTATTGCTTCCTGAAAACGGCAAAATAATACATAGTAATTTGCTTCAGAATATGTTTTGTTTACATTGGTGGCAGGGTTTTTATCTGTGGATTTAATTTCTTTTACCGATTCTAGAGCAATTAGGAACATAAATGCTCGCGGGGCATCGCCTCCACACACTTGATTCTTATCTTTTTCTTTTGCTGCTGGTTTCTTTGAGGCCGGTTTAATTGGGACAGGAGTTGCAGTCACTGTTGCCTTAAAACTTACTGGAGCAGAATCACTTGTTGTCATGATCTATCACCCCTCTATATATATTATCGATAATAACTAGAGGAAATTTCACAAATAATATAAAATCCCAAATCCCAATTTCAAAATCCCAACAATGCGTCCTTCGGACATATCTAATATTAATTCCTTGTTTGGATTTGGGATTTGAGGTTTGGGATTTAGAAGCCGTTGATCTCGTGGATCATCATCATTAATTTGCCGTAATTGTGCCTGTCAAAAAGCATGCTGAGCCTGAACTTGTCCAGGTGATCGTTCGATTTCACTTCTTCCGGCGTCGGCTTGCAGGCTGTGATGCTCCCGGAAACCAGGATATCCTTGTACCTGTTGTTTAACGATTGGATCTGCCTTTCGGTGAGGTCCTTGTTCAACCTCAGGATGGTCTTATCTCCCACGTATCGAAGGTTGTGATATACCCTGTAAAAATTCACGACATATTCAACGGCGTCATCAACGTTGTTCGTTACCTTGAACAAATTGATGTCATTCTTGTAGATCAGCCCTTTCCCTAGAAGATTCTTTTTTATGAACCTGTACCAGTCCTTCCAGTACGAGCCGAACATCGAATCAAGGAAAACCAAAGGCCTGGGATTGTTCTTGCCGGTCTGCAGGAGCGTCAGGACCTCGAATCCTTCATCATGCGTGCCGAAACCGCCGGGGAAAAGGACGGTGGCATCGGATTCCTTGATGAAAATGAGCTTTCTCGTGAAAAAATATTTCAGCGTCACTAATTTTTCTCCGCGGACGTAAGCGTTGGGCTTCTGCTCGGTGGGAAGATTTATGTTAACGGCGAAACTGTTGCCGGGACCGGCGCCGCGGTTGCCAGCTTCCATTATTCCGCCGCCTCCGCCGGTGATGGTCATGTAACCTCTTGCAGATATCTTTTCCGCGAAGTCCCTGGCCATCTTGTATTCGGATGCTCTTTCGCTTATCTTGTGGGAGCCGAACATTACGACCTTCCGGATGTTGCGGTAAGGAGCGAATATTTTCAGTGCGTAACGAAGTTCCTTCAGAGTGGAATTGATGAGCTTTATATCCCCAAGGTCGCAGAGGTCGCATGAGAGCTTTACAAGCGTGGTGAACATCTGGCGGAAATATTCTTCGTTCTCCCCGTTGCCGTACTTTTTTGCCAGAGTTTCTATCAGCTTGTCGTCTTCGTAGTTCCCGAGACAGTATTTTTGGGCCATGGCCATATGATATATGAAAAAATTACAAATCACAAATTCCAAATTACAAACATTGCGATCGATTATTCTTGCTTCTTTCTTTTAATAATCATATAATGATCAAGCCCGACTGTGTTCGTGATCACTTAATAAAAAGTTCTTCTACAAACTTGTAATTTCGGGAGTTGAACGCGGAGGCGACAGTATCGCTGATGGTCGACACCCACCTTGAACTCTAGGGTTCAAGGACTTTTTAAGTGCACGGCATGGTGGGGCTTTTTAGTGACCAGTTGCTAGGGGCTAGTGGCTAGCAACTGGCACCTGGCAACTAGCAACTGATTGGAGCAATATGACGGTTACAATTATAGTCGGAACTCAGTGGGGCGATGAAGGCAAGGGCAAGATAACGGATCTTCTGGCCCGCGACCTTGACATGGTGGTGCGCTATCAGGGCGGAAATAACGCCGGCCACACCGTTGTCATAGGCAATGACGTCTTCAAGCTGCACCTCATTCCTTCAGGGATATTCTATAAGAAGGTCACATGCGTGATCGGCAACGGCGTGATCGTAGACCCCGCGGTGCTCATCGGAGAGATCGAAACATTGAATGCTCAGGGATATGACTGCTCAAATCTGAGGATAAGCAGCCAGGCGCACGTGATACTTCCTTATCACAAACTTCTCGACAAGGCTCAGGAAGAAAAGAGAGAAGCGGGAAGGATCGGCACCACCTGCAGAGGGATCGGCCCGTGCTACGTCGACAAGTTCAACAGGCGCGGCATAAGGATCGAAGACCTTTTCAACGAACGGGTCTTCAGGGAAAAACTCGAGTGGAACATCACCGAGAAGAAATTCCAGATAGAGAATTTCTACAAGATGAAGGCCGACCTCGATCCGGAGAAGATATTTTCAGAATACCTGGGATACGCGCACGCCATCAGAAAAATGGTTGTCGACAATTCTTCGGCGATGATAGATGAAGCCGTGAAGGCGAACAAAAAGATTCTTCTTGAAGGCGCGCAAGGCACAATGCTTGATGTCGATCACGGGACATATCCGTTCGTCACGTCATCGAATCCGATAGCAGGCGGAGCTTGCACGGGTGCCGGCGTAGGTCCCACCGAGATCGACGAAGTGCTTGGCGTGGTCAAAGCGTACGTTACCAGGGTGGGCGGCGGACCTTTTCCGACCGAGATAAGCGGAGGGCTCGGCGATGTTCTTAGGGAAAAAGGCGGGGAATACGGCTCCACCACCGGCCGGCCAAGACGCTGCGGCTGGTTCGACGGCGTCGTAATGAGGCATGCTTCGCGGGTGAACGGCTTAACAAGTCTTGCGGTCACAAAAATAGACGTCCTGGATACTCTTGATAAGATAAATATTTGCACCGCCTATGAATTTGAAGGCAAGAAGATCGTGGATTTCCCGACCGACCTGACCAAGCTCGAGAAATGCACGCCGGTATACGAGGAATATCCCGGATGGAAACAGAGTTTAGCAGAATGCAAGAGCTATGATGAGCTCCCGAAGAACGCAAAAAAATATCTTGATAGGCTGGCGCAGATAGCGGATGCCAGGATCGCGTTGGTCTCCACCGGCGCTGAGCGCGGGCAGATAATCAAGATCTGATGACCAGGAAATGCGTTGTCCTTCTCTCCGGAGGACTTGATTCGACCACCACTCTGTATTACGCAAAAAACAAAGGTTTCAAATGCCACGCTCTCATATTCGACTACGGACAAAGGCATAAGAAAGAGATCAAGGTCGCCGTCAGGATCGCGAAACAAGCGAAAGTCCCATATCAGATACTCAAGATCAAGCTGCCGTGGAAAGGCTCATCGCTCCTCAATATAAATATCAAGTTACCCATTACCCGTTCCTACAAATCGATCGGCAAAAAAATCCCGTCAACCTATGTTCCTGCAAGGAACACGATATTCCTGAGTTTCGCGCTTTCTTATGCGGAAGCTATCGGCGCGTGCGCGATATTCATCGGCGCCAACGCTCTCGATTTCAGCGGATACCCCGACTGCCGGCCAGTTTATTACAGAGCGTTCCAGAAGGTCATCCGAAAAGGAGTGAAGTCGAACAAGATCAGGATCATCACTCCCTTGATTAACTTGGCCAAATCGCAGATAATAAAGCTGGGAAGAAAACTCGGGGCGCCGCTGGAAAGAACGTGGTCGTGTTACAAGGGCGGGCGCGTTCCCTGCGGAGTGTGCGATTCCTGCAGATTGAGGCAGAAAGGTTTTGATGAACTGAAATGACCCCCTTGATGTTCGTTTGCATATTGACGGGACTCATCCATTTTACGGAGACTATAGCGTCCTCCATGAGGCTCGCGGGCGTGCGCACGAAGAACATCGCGACGTCGCTTTCTTTCGTTAATGCCACTCTTCTTGTATCAAGGATGTCGAATATGCTCCAGGCGCCTCTTCTGGGCGGGATGGTGGATACTTCGATAATCAAGAACAACCCGGGCGCGCTCCTGGGCGAGTTCAGGCTGATAGTTTTCGCGGCGTTCATAGGCAACCTTGTCGGCGCCTCGCTTGTGCCTTTCTTCGTTTGGGTCTTCACCGAGGGCATTCTGGAGTTCGAGAGGGTGGGGTCGCTTCCGAGAATTATCTTCACCGCCTTGCGTCCGCGCAACCTGATGGAGGCCCGCAGAAGATTCAAGCTGCCGACCCATAAGACGTTAAAGGGGATAACCATTCACGGAATGCCGAAAACATTCCTCATTCTCAACATCCTGATGGTCTCGATATACGCCATCGGCGTCCTTTCATCATTATATGCGGGAGCGAGAGTGCCGGCGTACCGCGTGACGGCGACCCAGCTTTCCGGTATCGTGAACGGCATCGCTACCATACTATTAACCCTTCTCGTCGATCCCACCTGTGCCCTTATCACGGACCAGGCGATAAAAGGCAAACGCGACGAAAAAGATGTGAGAACGATGGTGTTCTATATAATCGCCGGGCGCGTGGTCGGAACTCTCCTGATATCTCAGCTGATATTCCTGCCCGCGTCGGATTACATAATGAACGTGACGTTGTTCGTAAAAAGGATGTTCGGCCAGTGAGATCGATAAAAATATTTTTTCTCATTTTGAGCCTTTTCTCCGTCTTCATCGGCATGGAATATGTTTTTGCTGCATCAATGGACACGATCAAGAAGACGGATGTCTCCGTCGGCCTGAAAACGAACAAGTCAAAATATCAGGCGGGAGAACCCGTCATCATCAATATCGAAGCTGTGAACAAGAGCGGCAAAGCCATCAAATCATATTATCCTTCTTCGCAGAGATACGACCTGATCGTGACCGATCAAAAAGGAAAGAAAGTGTGGCAGTGGTCGCAGGGGAAAATGTTCCTGATGCAGATAACGCCTTTCCAGCTGGATGCGCGGGGGAAAATATCGTTCAAATACGCGTGGAGCCAGAAAGACGGCTCGGGCAAATTGGTCAGGCCCGGGAAATATAAATTAAAAGGGATCATCAAGCTTGCTCCAGACATAGAGACCAAAGAAAAGTCTTTTACCATCCAGGGAAGCTCCGGCAAAAATGCGCATTAATAGAGTCAGCAACTTGAAATTATCCCGAAATTCTGCTAAGATTATGACAGCATAAAAGCTGGATACCCCGTTAATCTCCCCGGTTAACGTAGCTTCAAAGGTGGACCTGATGCCGCTCTCAGCGGAGAAAGAGGATCATCTGATGTTAGGTTCATTTCTGGGTTATTTTTTAATATATTGCTGGAGGGAGAGGTTACGTTCTAATAGCTTGAGCAAATTCCTTGCGCAAATTTTTTTATTTTCTCTTTATATGCTAAGTTTATTGTGTATCCCTTCCTACGCTTGGCTTCGTGATGCTGACATCGAACATTCAAGTGATTCTGTAAGAGTGGGTATTGCCCCCGATTTTTCATGCGCTTATGAAAAGATCATAGATCATCAAACTTCATTTGGTTTTTCTTATTGGCCTTTACCTTTTGGCGGAAATGATTTTCAGAATATATTTAGTGTCTCGTATAACAAACAATTCTTTTTTGATGAGGGGAGCGCATGGGCATATTATATGGGAGTTGCCGGGGCCGATTTAAAATACTCTTCACTTACTTCTTTCAACTCAACTACGGGGACTTTTGGTTGGGAATATAAATGGCGGGGGTCAATTGTCCCCATTCTTGGCTTGTCTTATAAGCATCAACTTAATGATCAATGGTCTTTGCGGGCCGAAACGCTTTATATTGTCCCATATAAATTTGAATTGGCGTATAGGTTTAGCGATGTATTAGAAGTTGGATTCTCGCTGAGCGCATTCGATGGATTGATAAATTGCAGCTATTTGTTTTGAGGGATTATATGTATAAAAACGTTCAAATGTTTATTGTATTATTGTTTGCGCTAATCTTGCCTGTCTATCAAGCTTCAGCCATTCAAGCTATATCCTCAAATGAAGCTTATAAACTGATTTACGTGGGGACCAATGAAACATTTTCCGAGGCCTTATATCATCTTGATCTTCAAGATGGCAAGCTTAATGAGCCGCATATCGTTGTTAGTCTAAGGAAAGGAAATATACCGAAGGTTCTTAAATTCATCAACAAGCACAACAAAGTAATTAAGCAGTTTGAATTTGCAAGGAATTTCGACATAGATATTATCAATGACAAATATGCAATGGTAAGAGAAAAGTTGGTAAGGCCAGGGGAAGAGTATGTTAATTCTTATAACACTTATTATTATGACGCGAGTGGAGAATTATTATGGAAAAAGCTCAAGAATTATTACGCATATTTTGTATCTTCTGATGGAGAGAGGATCTTACAGGTATTTAATTACGGGGCGATCCAATTCTCCAATACTATCGAAGTGTCGACATTAAACAAAAATGGGGTTGTGTTAAATAAATCCAGTTTCCCAACCAAAGTTGGAGGGGAATACATAATGATGCTTAGTCACCAATTTGACTTAAACAACGATTACTTACTTGATTTTACTGTGGATAATCAGAATGGTCCCATTGGAAGAATATATTATCTTTATGACAACGCTGGCACTTATATATCTTCATATGAATCTTCATATGGGCCAGTTGGATTGCCAATTAAATTATTTTCAGATTTCAATGCAGTTATGATCACAAGAGTAAATTTGGATCGGCATTCGAACAATATAGTGATACTTAATAGATTCGGCAAGGAAATTGCAAGTGATGAGATTCTAAGTGTCGATTTTGTTCCTAACGATAATATTATTTCGAAGATCGCTTCTTCAGGCGATATATTTTCTGCTAAATATGAATGGCCGAGTCAGTGGCAATATTTCAACCGATTGGAAATTAACGGAGGATCTGTAGAGGAGCATAAATTGATAGATCAAAACAACATCTTGATCGAATTAAGGCAAAGAATTAATAATTTGGCTCCCACTCGTGAGGCATCTCAAAGCTTATTCTACTTGATTACCCCAAATAACAGTCAAATATTATCTCAAAGAACGATTGATTATGCCCGCGATAGTTTTAAATCAAAAGTGATTAGTGGGGATATATATATTCTTTATTGCAGCCATGTTGCGACGGATGATTGGGCTGATGAAGTTACATATGAGGAACCGCGATATGATATTATTCAGGTCTTTCGAAAAAGCACATATAATGACAAAAGATATTAAAATCATTTTGTGTTTTGTAGTGCAGCTGTCAATTTTAGGGGCTTACTCAGCCTTGGCGCACAATCAATATCCGCTCGATACTCCAAGATCAATATCTCATAGTTTTGGGGAATACCGTATTTATTCGTTTATAAACCCTTTGTCGGGCACAAATCGATGGCGACACGAAGGTGTGGATATAGCTGCAGATGTAGGCATGCCGGTTTCCCCAATAGACAATGGGACTGCTTATGCATATGATCAGGGTGATGTTGGTTATGGGAAATATGTTGTAGTGAAACATAACGGGTATGAATCTTTGTACGCTCATCTGATCCGTTTCTCAGAATCGCTAAAAAGTCTTGTTGGTACAGGACAAGGGTTGCCCGTTGATGCAAATGCTGTTATCGGCTATGTTGGGAATACCGGGAATAGTGACGGAGCGCATCTCCATCTTGGGACAGGTAAACCAATAACACCTTTTAGCGCATCATCATTTTCTCAATTTAATCCATTGTCTGGAAAGCTTGCTCAACCAAAGGATCCTCTTAATTCAGGAGACAGCAATGTTGGCAAAGCTTTGATCGGTCCGGATCTTTCAAACTTAAAAACAAACGGAACAACCAAGAATTATATTAGCTTTATCGTAGGAACGCGTGAGGTAAACGGGATATCCTCAAGACGCCAGAATGGCCAGTTTGTCATTGATCCCATTAAAGTTGTAGCAGAAGCTTATCAATACACTGGCAAAAGTGACAATGTAAATTATTATAAGACAAACCCCTACAAAGTAGTTTTTTCTGTTTCTAATAATAATGGTTATTCAGCTTCCAGGACAATTCAATTCAACGATATGAATGCTTCTGTAGAAGGAGATTACATGATCGGGGCACCGAAACCTTCGAAACAATTCAGTGAGAAGAATAATTTTTACATGTATTGGCAACCGCCGGGGATCGGGATATATACTGCTAAAGTGGATGTTTTTCCGATATATGACGGGAATATCGGAACACAGCCGACAGATACAAGACAAAGAGATATTTCTATCGGCATCTCTAATGTTGATTTTATGGACAATGAATATCCGGTTGCTTGGAATCCGGATACAGGCGCTGGCATTGCTGCTGCAGGGATTGCAGTTGCTTCAGTCCCGCCGACAGTACAGATACCTCAGTATGGCCTTTCTTCTCAAGGCAAAAATATTTCAACGATAACGCTTCCTAAGCCGAATATATATTATGTAAATGTAAGCAGTCAGATTTTTACCGCTCATCCTGACGACCCTGATTTTCAAAATTCAACACTATTTACTGCAAGAGCTGACAAGACGTGCACCTGGAAGGTTTATATTCGAGATACTTCCGGGAATTTATCAAGGGTTTTAACTGCCCCTTCAGGTGAAGATATGCAGATCGTCTGGGATGGATTTGGAATGTCAGGAATATATTCATATCAGGTGGAAGCAAAAGATCCATTTAATCAGGTTTCAACCGTTGAAGGAGGACAGATCATTGTCGATACGATTAAGCCGGGATTCATGATTCAGCCATATGTTATGCCAACAAATATCACTGCTACTGTTGAGGGCACTTCTCTCGGATTTTCAGCGAATAAGGATTTGTATAGCGTTGCGGTAAATATAATTAATCCTGTAACTGGAGGAGTTATTGTTAACCATCTTAATAACATGCCGAGCTTAAGAAGCAACCAAATGGTATATTCTAATTGGGACAATGCAGGACATTACGCGAATGGGGATTATGCTTTTCAGATTGTCATGACCGATCTTGCTGGAAATATTACAACATATCAATCACAGAATATAACAATAAACATTCCAAGTAATGAAGCAATTAATCCGGAAGAAGATCTCCCGACACAAAAACCTAACTTACCTGATCTACCCTCTCAAAGGCCTATCCTTTCTGCTGTTGGTCTGGATAATGCAGAGAATATGTATGTTTTATATGGCAATGAAGGGAAAGTAAAAATATATGACAAAAATGGGGGTTTAAAAAATATTGTTAATCAAGATGGTGGAATAAATATGAGGCTACCCTTGGGTATTTCAGTACGCCCAGATGGAGGCAGTTTTGTTGTGGCAGACACGTACAATAATAGGATATTAGTATTTGATGGGGGAGGGGCTTTACGATCTGTAAACGAAACTGCTTTTAAAGGATACTTAGACATTGAGAAACAAACCACATATTTAGGGGGACTTTTTCGATCAAGCGTTAATGAAAGTACCCAGTCAGTTGATAATGCAATGCCGTATTTCAATGTTCCAACAGATGTAAGCTATATTCCGGGAAGTGGGAATTTCTTAGTGTTAGATTCAAATAACAATAAAGTCCTCATGTTTGATGGTGCAGGAAATCCGGCGGTCATGTATAAAGGTGATTACACAGACAGGGCAAAAGTGGGCGGGGAAACATTAATGACTTTAGCTAGGGATATTGATAATGTTCCTGCGTCAGAAAATCTCGGAATGAATCTGTGGGCGAATTTCGTCCACGCTGTATCCGGATTGATTCTTGGTATCTTTGGCAATGAAGAAATAAAAAGTTGTGATTATTATTCTAATGAGCTTTACGAAAGTTATGGGTTTATCAGCGGATATAACGCTAATAGTGTTGTCAGATCGATGGGATACGCCAATACCTATGGGCCCCCACCCGGTCTATTTTTAAATGCATATGCTTTTGCTCGCGGATTAGATGGATCATTTGCTGTTGCTAATACAAATAATGACAGGATTGATCTGATAGGTTCCGGAGGAACGATTCAAGGAGTATTCCTCAGTACAGGAACCGGAGAAACTGGAGTAAAACATCCCGAGGGAATCGAGCGAGATGAAGATGGATATATTTATGTTTCTGACACAGGGAATAACCGTATACAGAGATTTTCGGGTGATTATAAATATGTTTGCACATACGGGGATGATAAGTTGTCGCCTATGCCGCAAAAACTTGTTGTAAGAAGAATCGATGGTAAAAAACGCCTGTATTATTGTACTGGTGGACTCGATAAAGTTCAGGTATGCGATACGGATACCCCGCCAACCGATTTCTCTCTGACCATTCCAGTTGATTGTCTCTATTATATAAATGAACAGGGGCTCAATCTTTCCTGGTCGGCTACACATGAAAGCGATTATATTAAGCTCCAAAAGTATCAAATAATAGGCCAAAGAAGTGATAGGAATTACTGGGAGATATTGCAGGATGATATTTCACCTGAAACCAGAGCCATTAAAATGTTTTTACCTAGTGAAGGAGATTGGACTGTAAATGTCCATGCATTGAATGGCACGGCTTATAGGAATAGCGATGGCGGCAGTGATATGGGAGATATTTCCAATGAAGCAAGGCAAATCCATGCCGTCTGTGACTTTACGCCCCCAACGGTTTACGATTATTTCTATCCCAAATATTATTCGCCTCTTGTGGGAAGTTTCGATGCGACTTTTAAGGTGACTGACGCCGGATCAAGTGAACTACAGAGCGTTAATGTTTTCATATATGATGCCAATAACAATCTTGTTAGGTTCCTGTATACGGATGTGCCGGCTGCTTGCCGATCTTACGACGTCTCCTGGAACGGCAATGATGAGAACGGGGTTCAAGCGCCGGACGGGAAATATTCTCTGGTAGTGAAAGCCACGGATAAGGCAGGCAACCTTAAAGAGGAAACGGGGAGGTTCATTGTTGATTCAGTTAAGCCTGTCATTTCCAATGAATCGATATCCACATTGCTTCTTACCCCTAACGGTGCTGGTGTCCATGATAACACAACAATATCCTTCAGTGTATCCGAGCCATCGGATGTTTCCGTGCAGCTGTATGACAGTGCCGGGACCATGCAGAGAAGGTTCGACCTTTCGTCCGACGGGAACAGTATCAGCCAAGTGGTGTGGGACGGGAAGAACAACAACGGTGAGGTCATAGAGGGAACATATGAAATATTGATCAAGGCTACGGATCTGGCTGGGAACGTCTCAAAGAAGATGTTAGCCGATAGTATCCTGGTTTCAATGAATTCTTACTTATTCGATGTATGTGCCAGCCCGGAAGTTATGTCGCAGGTGATCCCAAATCCCAAGCCCATAACGCTCGATTATTACGTCCCGGATACTTGCACGATGGAAGCATATATTACGGATAATGGAAACAACATATATACCCTAGTTCCATCACAAGCAAAAGAAAAAGGAAGTTATACGGTAGATTGGAATGGCAAAGACGATAAGGGCAACAATGTAAAAGAAGGTTCGTTTAATTACTTATTCTCAGCGACAACGCCGAACAAGACGATGACGAAGAAAGGTATCGTAAGGATAGATAACACTCCGCCTTATGCTTCGCAAGTCAAGCTGAGCGCGAGCGACATAAGCATGAAAGAACTGTCGGCGAACGGACTCCAGCTGTCATATTATCTTTCTGAAAAAAGTTTTGCTACCATCGATGTTATCGACCAGTACGGGATGGTTGTTTCAAATGTAATATCCGGCCAGCTGCAAGCTCCTCAAGCACAGACAATAGCCCTGAATGGGTACCAATTCTCTAAGGATGGCGTTGTTCTTACGGGGTCGTTCACAATAAGGATACATCTTGTTGATGAAGCGGGGAATGAGTTAATCGATGAGTTTTCTAAAGTAAACGTGTTATCTGGGCTGTCCATATCGAACGTTACAGAAACCCCGGCGACTTTTACGCCGAACGGCGACAATCACGATGATTTCGCCAATATTAAATACACGGTCCTGGGCGGCGGAAATAACGTAACATCGAAGGTTGTGATCAAGACCCTTGCTGGCACTACCGTCAAGACTTTCACGGAGAACAATGCAAACGGAACATATCTGGAAGTGTGGGATGGGAGAGATGAAACTGGCACCCCGGCTGTTGACGGGCAGTATCAGTATGAAGTAAGTGTTTCAGATAGCGATGGAAATGGCCCAATTCCTGTGACGGGGAATGTTAACTTGGTAAGAAGTCCGACAATAGTTATGTATGCCGATCCATTGGCATTCTCGCCGAACGGAGATGGCTTCATGGATACCACGAAATTCTATTATACGATCAATTATCTTGGGAGATTAATGGAAGGCGACTCTCATATCAATATCGATATCCTGGATCAATCAGGCAACAAAGTGTATCACTTCGCGGACACAAAACAGGAGGGGAGTTATTCCCAGATCTGGGACGCGTCGAACAACATTGTCGGCGGATACGTGCCCGACGGGACATATGGTCTTCAATTTACTGCTTCAGATCCGAGCGGTACGCTATACAGCTATACGGCGAATCTGGTTGTCGACAGAGGCCCGCCAAATATTTTGGATGAAGGCGTTTCTGAGCCGATCATAACTCCGAACGGCGACGGCCAGCAGGATGAGACGATAATTAAATACAAGGTCCTTGATGTGGGACCAAGTATTCTGAGCGTGAAAGTACGGATATACGATTCACAAACGACCTTTGATGCTACGACGCTTGTTGCTTCGATGGATGGGAGCGTTAACGGGGATACCGTCTGGAATGGACATGTTAACGTGAAAGGCGGCAACGGCGATGCTGACAATAACGGTTACGCCGACAAGGGGAAGTACAAATATGTCATTGAATCAACGGATGTTCTAGGCAACGTAAGGACCCTTGTATCGACCAACGAGATAGAGATCGATAAGGTCTATCTCAGTTTTGTTCCGCCTCTGAACGATCCCAGCGAGCCGTATTTCTCTCCGAATGGTGACAGCATCAAAGATTCAACAATCATCAGCTTCCTGCTTATAACGACACAGGAATCACAGCCGACGTATTTGATGTCCCCAAATAAATCAATAACAAGCTTGAAAAAGAAGATCCAATCCGCCGATTACTGTGTAGGGAGAGTAACGGTTAAAGTTAAAGATGCAAGCGGAAATGCGGTCAAAACATTGATCGGTTCCGAAGAATGTTTCAAGGATACGACTTATACGGTAACTTGGGACGGGACAAATGATTCAGGGATGGTGATGCCGGACGGAACATATTCCGTGGAAGTGACGGCGGTGGACATGATAAACGATCCGGCCACGAACGACATCATTCCCAGCTGCATAATAGATACAGTTGCGCCTTCTGCCGAGATCACTTCTCCTGCTGAATATTCGTGGCAGAGCGGCTCCTTTGAGATTGATGGATGCGCGAGCGATAGTATCCCCGTTTCTTACTCTCTAGGCTATGATGCTTCGACCAATAATATCGGAACTTGCGAGGGGAACATATCAAATGGCTGCCTTATGTCTTGGGATACGGCTGGTATCGAAAATATTAACAAAAGTTGTTTAGTGAATCTTTATGTGGTTAATGCGGCAGGGAACACTGCAGAAGCACAGAGATATTTTAACATCGATAATATCCCCCCGACGATATCGAATATAGTTGTAAAATCTAATGGACAAATAAGGAACAATTTTAACCCATATATTGATAAGAATGTGACGATTGAATTTCAAGTTGATGATAATTCCTATGATCCTGGTCAATATACAAATCCGTCAACGACCTCTTATATAAGCGCGGAAATGTATCTTTCTGGTGTGCCAATAGCTTCGCTTAACAATGGGATCCCTGGAACAAGCGGTTTAAACAGCATCGCATGGACTGGATTAAATAATGATGGTGATTATGTCAATGAAGGAACATATGAAGCATTGTTGATAGTGAAGGATGCTATGGGAAACGCAACAAGCGAGCTAGCAGCTGTTGAGGTAAGAGATGATGTGCAGTTAACCGGTTTAGCGGACGGTTCATTCTCAGAATGTCCGGATCTAAAATTAAATTCAGGACAATTGAATTTAAGGTTTAATACAGGGGATAGTTGGGGGGATACAACCTTAAGCTTTAGTATGGTTCAAGCTTTGACTGCCTGTGGCGGCAACTCAATAATGTTTATTAATCCGCAAGAGCAGGTGATTGATGTTTCTTCCACTTATTATGCACAAGCGGATTCATGGACATCACTAAGAGATGAAAATGACAACGAAAGAATTGCAATGTGGAGGGGAGATACTTCAGTGCATTCTGCGACGATTCCGGCCGGGCAATGTCGCGTTTATGCTATGGGAAGGCCAAATTTTTGGTGGGCCTATTATAATAACTATACCAACTGGGGAATTAGTACTTATATAACTCTTTCAGAGCCTCAATATAACGGTCATTACTCGTGCACATCCAGTGAATTGCGATGGCAAACTTTACAAACAAACAGTGAACCTATGTTTGGTGAGAAATCAACTCAATATCAAAATGGGACTAAAGAACATTGTGTTTGGTCAGCTGTTTCCGAAGGGAATCATTATTACTGGGGGGGCAATTTTAGTAACACTCAGTTTAATCCTTTTAATAATAAAGAAATTGTTTACTGCTCAAAAACAAATGGTGTATGGGATACTAATACGGTATATATGCTAGCTATAGGTTCTCCCGATGATTGTTATGTTACTTTTCCATTAGAAAAAAGGCTTTCTAATGCTTCAGGCGACTCAATTAATCCTTCTGTTGCTACAAATTCTGATGGCTCAAAAGTTTTTGTTGTCTGGGAAGACTATAGAGATGGCAACGGAGAACTGTTCTTTAATAAGTCTACTGATTCAGGAAACAGCTGGCTTTCTGCGGAAGTAAAAATTCCTGTTACTTCAACCGGGAATTGCGTTACTCCAGCCATTGCATGCAATCCGGATAGGAATACCTTATATGTTATCTATGCTGACGATGAAAGTGGAGCAAAAGAACTTAAGGTAATAAAAAGTACTGATGGGGGGGCAACATGGACAAACCCTGCGAGAATTACGATAAATTCTTTTGATGGGTCAAATGCGTATAAACCATCCATTGCCTGTGATGCTTCCGATGCCTATGTCGCCTGGGAAGATACGAGAACAGGAACTTCTGAGATCTGGTTCCAGAAAATTCCATCTAATTTCGCGCCGTTGAATGGATCAACCACGACCACCATGTCCATGCCTCAGAAAAAGACAGGTCAAGGTGGGATTGTTATTTTGTCAGGTTCAAGTTCCCTCGAACTTCTCTCGCCAATAAATGGGGCGACGGTGAACGACCTCCGCCCGACATTCAGTTGGTACGGGCTGACGGGGATAAATAATTATAAAATAGAATGTGCGACATCATCGGATGAGGCGTCACTGAACGGCTCAATGGGTTTTTACACTGCGACAATTGCCGATGCTTCCGGGCTGAAACCCCTCTGCTCTTTCACTCAAGATGAGCGTTTCATGGGGCTTGATGAATCCGATGCGAGCAGGCCATACTGGTATTGGAGGGTCGAAGCCATCGGGACGAGCGAAGTGGCAACCTCGGAGGTCGCATCGTTCACCATCGAGCTGCCGGCGACGTTGGCTGACGTCACCAACTGGCCGAATCCTTTCAACCCGGTCAGAGAAACGACAAAGATGCGATATCGATTGGGAAGAGCTGCCGACAACGTAACCATCAGGATATATGATATTACGGGTAAATTAGTACGAGAATTAGACGGCACCTGCTATGCCGAACAGGGAGACGTGTGGCACAAATACAACGACGTCGAATGGGACGGAAGGAACGGAAGAGGGGACATGGTCCTGAACGGCGTCTATCCTTTCGAGGTGACCGTTGATTACGGAAGCAAGACAATAACGGCGAGAGGAAAGGCGGTAGTGCTAAAATGACTATAAATTCAAAAGTGAAAGTGAAAAATGAAAAATAAATGTGTGCCTCGCCATGCTCGGCACTTCATTCTCAAATAATTCTTCCATATTTTTACATTTATTATTTTAAACTTTTCATTTGCTTCTTATGGTAGAATAGTTTCATGCGAATCATCAAATTCAACAATAAGATCGACCCCCGCTCCATAGTCCTGGCACTGGGCACTTTTGACGGTGTGCACAAAGGCCACGCGAAAGTGATCAATGAAGCGGTCAAATACGCTCGCAGGAACAAGCTGCCTGCTTTTGCCATGACGTTCGATCCACATCCACAGGAAGTTATAGCTTCAGGCCGCGGGCTCAATCTTTTGACGACGCTTCAGGAAAGGATAGCTTTGATGAAGAAGCTTGGACTTCGACGGGGTCATAGTTAAAAAGTTCGACCGGTCGGTCGCTATGCTTTCGCCAGAAAAGTTCATAAAGGATTTTCTAATCGATCAACTAAAAGTTAAAAAGGTTTTTGTCGGGTATGATTTTGCTTTCGGAAAGGGCAGGACGGGCAGCATCTCAATGCTTAAAAAAATGGGGCTTGAAGTCCACGCCGTGGCTCCTTTTACGGCGCACGGCCACCTTGTGAAGAGCTCCACGATAAGGTCCATGATCGCGACAGGAGAATTCAACAAGGCGGTCCGCCTTTTGGGGCATCCGTATATCCTGACAGGAAAAGTTGTGAGGGGAAAGGGCAGAGGGGCGAAGCTGGGTTTTCCGACGGCGAACATCGAGGTAGCCAAGGATAAATTGGTCCCGGCGCACGGAGTATATGCGGGGAAATCCCAAATCCAAAATCCCAAATCCCAACAAGGAAGTAAATATTATAAGTGCGTAATGAATATCGGATCGAGACCCACTTTCGGAGAAGAGAAGTTTGCCATCGAGGTCCACATTCCGGGTTTCCACGGGAACCTGAGAGGCAGGACGATACAGGTTGAATTATTCAAGCGCCTGCGTGATGAGATACATTTTTCGGATGTTGAGAAGCTGAAGGCGCAAATTGGGAAGGATGTTCGTATCCTAAAGGCTACGAGGTTCATTTAGGGTGAGGGTGGGAATGAGCGGTGTGTTTGGATTGAGAATGAGGATGGGTGGCCTAGTTAAGTTTGCTTCTTGTCCAACTCTCCTGGAGACGATACAACTGTTTGCCGATGATATTATATTCGTCTATCAATGATAGGATTTTCACGTTTTTTGGCAAATACTCTTTGGCATAACATAAATGGACCATCATCTCATTCGCTTCCCCCATAGCATCGATTAAATATTTCTGAAAGCCTTTCAATTGGTTCTTTTTTGCATAACCTTCAGCAAGTAAAGCAGGGATGGATTTTGCGGCCCTGCGCATTTGGTCGGCGAGGTCATATTTTTCTTTGTCGGGCAATGCAGGGATCACATCGAAGAGGATTATTTTGGAAGCTTGGAATGCTCTCTTGTACACGTCCAGATCCAGGAAAGAACCGCTGCTTATCTCCGCCACATCCTCACCCCCCATTCTATACTCAACACGCATCCTCATTCCCACTCCCTATAATGCCAGCAATCTTCTTGCCATATATATGTGTGTGAAGGTGCTTATGTTTTAGTAAATTTGTAGTGTCTAAAGTCAATTAGGCGTCTGAATCGTCATCAAGAAAATGAATGGACTATGAAGCTATCGGCAGCTCTACCGTGAACGTAGTCCCTTCCCCGACTTTGGACTTAACTTTTATCTCTCCCTTATGCTCCTCGATTATCCTGCGGGTGATGGCGAGGCCGAGGCCAGTGCCTGCTTCTTTTGTCGTGAAGAAAGGCGCGAATATTTTTTTCATGTTCTCTTCGCTGATGCCTGTGCCGGTATCTTTTATGTCGGTAGCGACCATGCCCGGTTTTTCGGAAACATAGGTCTTGACGGTCAATGTGCCGCCGGTGGTCATGGCCTGCGCGCCGTTCATTATGAGGTTAAGGAATATCTGCATTATCTGCTGCTGGTCCACGGTGACTTTCGGCACTTCACCGAATTCCTTGACGACTTTTACGTTAGCTTTTTTGAACGATATTTCCGAAAGCCTGATGGTTTTATCGAGGATCTCGTTTATCTGCGCGGGTTCGCGTGTAAGTTTCGAGGGCTTTGCGAAGGATACGAGGTCATTTACGATCCTGTTAAGGCGCTCTATTTCCGGCGGTACTATCTGCGTGAATTTTGCCCTGAATTCGTGGTCGTCAAAGCGTTCGGCCATCATCTGGACGAATAACTGGAGGGAGGTGAGGGGATTCCTTATTTCGTGGGCTATGCCGGCGGCCATAGTCCCGAGAGCGGCCAGTTTTTCGCTCTGCACGAGCGCATCTTTTGTTTCTTTCAATTCCTGGAATTGCTTCATGAGGTCGCTGTACATTAATGCGTTTTCGATGGCAACGGCGGCCTGGTTTGAGAGGGTAGAGAGAAGCTGAATATCTTCGTTGCTATATAGGTCGCCTGATTTCTTCTCGCCCATGCAGAAAACGGCCACCAGTTTATTGCCCATATATTTTCCGCGGGTAATCGAGGGGACGCATATTTGAGCATGCATTCTTTCCATTTCTTTCCTGATAACATTAAGCCTTTTCTTTTCATCCGGCATAAGGAATTTACTGTTTAGAGTGTTAAGCACCTCATCTTTAAGAAGGATTTGTTTACTGTTGTACAACTGTTTAAATAAGTCGTGATTATCAGAAAAAGTCATGCCAAACAGGTCTTTGCTTATTCCTTCAGCAGACTTAACAATATATCTATGATTAGGCTCATCATAAACAAGCATTGATGCTTCTATTAAATCCATCCTTCTTACAACGATTCTTGTTGTTAACCTGATTAAACGATCAATATTAGTTAGTAGGTTCATCGCTTCGCTAGATTGTCTGAGAGTTGCTTGATAGTCATATTTCTTTTTAAAGAAAAATTGATTTGTCAAATCGGTTACAAAGGTCTCAAGTGGCTTATATCCTATAGCGATAAGAAATGCAGTCATTATAGTTGACACCCATTGATTAAGCCCAAATGTATTTTGAAAGATATTTTGTCTAACAAAAATCAAAAAAGAATACACTCCGATTATAGCTGCCATTAAAAACGAATAAACGATCCCCTTTTTTATAATAACTTCGATGTCCATGAGACGGTGACGAAGGATTGCATAAGCCACAATCAACGAATAGCCAGTGACAACAAAATTATCAATCGCAGGGACTTGTATGTTTAAAAGCGATAAAAAATATACTGTGCTAGCAAGTAAGGCGGCTAACGTTGCGAACAAAACATATTTAATTTGGTTTTGTCTTTGCCCAGAAACGCTATTCAATGATACAAGAAGTTTAAGTGAGCCATATAGTAAGCCTAACGAGAAATATATTGAGTAAAGATTGAATAGCGGGCCACCTATAGAAGCTAATCGGGATGTGCCGAGAGCATAATCCAATGCAACTCCATTTATAAAATATGGAGTAAACAAATTAAAGGCAAAGAATATTGATGATATTGTATAAAGGCTAATTGTTACTTTATCGTTTTTAATGTTTACTAAAGAAAACACAAAATGGACATAAATTGCTGGGAGGAAAATAGCTCCACAATATGCAATTCTCCAAGTTAGCGGAATGAGTGCCATGGGGATCGGCGGGCTTAATAAAGAAAAGAGGTCGCCAAGGCTCCATAATACTAAGCTAAAGCTAATTAAGCTGAATAGTCTATTGATTATATTCTTAGGCGATTTAATAAAGACCAAAACACCAAGGAATGAATTTACAACTGGGACTATTAATGTCGAAAATAAATACCAATGCATTTAATTGGCTTCTTTCTCTAATAGAAACCTAGATAATGTTTAGCTTCTTTCCAACTTTCTTAAAGGCTTGCAATGCGGTTTCCAAATCAACCGAGGAATGAGATGCCATAACGCTAATGCGGATCCGAGCATCCCTTTTCTTGACAGCAGGATATATGACTGGATTTGCAAAAATCCCTTCTTCATCAAGCATTGAAGCAGCTTTAAATGTCAGCGCATCGTCTTTAATTAATATGGGGATTATAGGGGTTTCGGAATTTCCTATATCATAACCCATTTCAATCAGTCCTTTGGAAATAATGCGCACATTTTCAAAAAGTTGAGTTCTTAATTGGGGTTCAGCTTTTAAAATCTCCAAGGCTTTAATAACAGCTGCAGCGGCTGAAGCAGGAATACTTGTTGTATAAATAAATGCCCTAGCCGTATGTTTTAAGAACGTGATTATTTCTTTGCATCCTCCAATGAACCCGCCAACTCCCCCCAGGGATTTGCTCATTGTTCCACTTTCAAGGCCGATTTTTCCCAGCAATCCGTAGTGTTCCGCAGTGCCTCTTCCGTTTTTGCCTAAAACGCCAGTTGCATGGGCATCATCTACCATAAGTAAAGCATGATGTTTTTTAGAGAGCTCATAAATCTGCGGAAGTTTAGCTATATCACCATCCATACTGAATACGCCGTCTACGATCACCATCTTGCCTTCAACGTTCTGATATGATTCTAATAATTTCTCTAATTTGCTCAGATCATTGTGTTTATAAAATCTAGTTGTTGCGCCAGAAATCTTACACCCATCAATTATACTGGCATGATTCTTTTCATCATTGATTATTACATCTCCTTTGCTTGCTAAAGCGGAGATTGTCCCAAAATTTGCCATAAAACCACTGCTGAACACGACGGCATCTTCTGTTCCCTTAAAAGCAGCAAGTTTGGTCTCAAGTTCATTATGTAGCTCTTGGGTCCCGCTTAATATTCTCGTGCCCCCTGTGCCCGCGCCAAATTTTTCAATCGCTTTAATAGCTGCTTCTTTTAATCTAGGATCGGCGCATAGGCCAAGATAATTGTTTGACGCGAGCATAATCATTTCGCGTCCATTGACTTTTATTCGCGGGCCAGATGCAGTTTGGATGCTTCGTAAATAGTTATAATTATCTTGAGCTTTGACACTGTCAACATATTTTGAATATTGAATACATTTATCTAACAGTTTCATTATTTCCCCTTTGGTATTATTATCCCATACCCCTCTTTCCTCTGTCAATTTCACATACGTTATAACAAAAACCGAGTTCCCGCTTATCGTTTGTCAGTGTAATTGGTTGATGATAAGATTACGGAAGCAATCATGCTTAATATATATATCTTTACTTATGCGACCCTTCTTGTCCCTATAACCTCAAGCTTATTGGGACTCTTTGTTCTAACAAGAAATCCGAAAAATATTGTGAATCAACTATTTTTTATGATGTCTTCGGCTATTGCGTTATGGGGTTTTTTCCTGTTTATTTTATGTTTTTTGGGTTTAGGCGGCGGGATTTCAATAGGGGTTGCATATTTTTTGAATAAAATGCTCCATTTCTGGGCGCTTCTCATTCCGGCCTTTTTCTTTCATCTTGTCGTCTACTTGATCAAAAAACCTGAGACTTATCGTGGGATTATTCGGGGGATGTATACTGTTGCTCTCGTTACGGCTTGTCTTAGTTTTTCTCCATTAATGATCCCTTGGCCGGTGCCAAAATATGGATTCACCTACTGGGTAAGCACAGGGCCTTTATACCCTTTGCATTTACTGGTTTTCTTTGGCCTAGTAGCATTCGGGAACTATTTGTTGCTCAAGAACTACCGGAATGCAGAGAAGAAAGCCAAAAATCAAATATTTTATTTTGCTTTGGCCAATTTGGTCGGTTTCTTTGGCGGCTCATTGAATTATTTATTAAATTATGGGATCAATATTTACCCTTTTTCAGCTTATGCCAATTTGTTGGTCATAGGGTATGTTCTTCTTGTTGCTTACGCGATCGTGCAGCATCACCTTATGGACATTACTATCATCATACGCAGAGGCTTGTTGTATTCCGCAGTAGTGGCGGTCATTACCGGTCTATATATCGCTTTTATCACAGTTTTCAATCAGCTTATCGTAAGCGGGGAATGGAACTCCTTCGATCTCCATGGCAGCGGCCTTGTCCGTTCCGCTAGTTTTTTATCAGGCGGTAAATATCATAAATGCTGGCCTTAAGCTTCTTCCTCTCAATCTTCGTCTTCATCTCAAAACGCGGTTCGAAAGTCAGCTATATGGTTCAGTATTTTTGCTTTCCTAGTTGGGATTTGGGCGTTCTTCTTCTATCTTTCATCCTCTGCGACGAATCCATCGGCGAGCAGATTCCTTTTCAGGACCTGCATGATAGCAGGAACACTTTCGCTTCCAGCCTTTACCGAATTCGTTTATGTGTTCGTTGAGAAGAAAATAAGCCTGTTATTAAGATATGCCAATGTCATCGGATCCGTGTTGATAATAACAACTATTTATTCGAATGTTTACGCTTATGACGGCGGCCCGTATCTCGGTTTCCCTTATTGGCCGATAGTCGGCATAACAGCGCTCCTTGAAATGATCTTTTACTGCATGAACATTTTATTCTCGGAAATAGAATTGTTCGGGGCGCTGAAGATAAGCTCCGGGAATAAGCAGCAGCAGATCAAATATCTCATATTCGCGACCATTTTGGGTTACTTCGGCGCCGGTACGAATTTCCTGTTATGGTTCAGGATCCCGTTCCCACCGGTCTTTAATATCCTGATCGCTTTTTATATTGGCATCATCGCATACGCCATACTCATACATCACCTCATGGACATTTCCGTCGTCATCCGCAAAGGCTTGCTGTATTCGCTGATCGTTGCGCTTTTATCCGGTTTCTATCTTTCCGTGGTCTTCCTTTTTGGCAATTATCTGGGCGGCAGGAAGAGCGCCGCGTCAATAATGTTCACGATATTTTCGATCGTCTTTTTCTCGCTGATCTTCCAGCCTCTTCGCGACAGGATACAGGAATTCATCGACAGGGTGTTTTTCCGCTCAAAATATGATTATCAGAAAACATTGAGGGAACTAAGCCAAACTGCGAGGTCGGTCGAGAAAGTGGACGACCTGCTTGATATGGTGGTCCCGTCGCTGGTGAATATGCTCAAACTTTCTTGCGCCTGCGTTTATACGGCCGATAAGCATTCGGGACAGTTCATTCCGCGAAAAACCGTTCAATTATCCTTTAATCCCCCAATGCTCCAGAAAGATGATAGCCTGATCAAAGCCTTGTCTGTGAAAAGGGAACCTGTGTTCGCGGGCGATGTGGCGGCCAACGAAAGCAGGATTGGGAGTTATATAAAGGCCGGCGAAGCTTCGATATTTTTGCCGATATTGTTCAAGGACCAGCTCGTAGGCTTCCTTTGCCTCGGAAAAAAGCTTTCTGAAGAGCCTTTTAACAGTGAGGATGTCGATCTTCTGTCAACCCTTTGCAATCAGATCGGAGTGTCGATCCAATACGCGGCGCTTTACGAAGACTCGATGGACGCCCAGAAACAGCTTTATCAAGCTGATAAACTTGCAACTCTCGGCACGTTGGCGGCGGGTCTTGCGCACGAAATAAAAAATCCCATAACCGCTATCAAAGGTTTTACTCAGATCATTAAGGACAGCTTCCGGAAAGGTGATGAAGAAGCCATCAATGATTTTGAAAAAGTGGTCCCAAATCAACTGGATCGGATCAACGGGATTGTTGAAAAGCTCCTGAAGCTGAGCAAGCCTTCGACAATGGAAAAGAAAGCCTTGAATGTTAATATAATCCTTGATGATCTGGTCAAGCTGACCGAAAGGCAGGCTGCCGCAGCAAATGTTTTCATTATAAAGGACCTCAAGGCTGCTAATGCGATATACGGCACCGCGGACCAGCTGACCCAGGCTTTCCTGAACCTGATACTTAACGGTATTCAGGCAATGCCTAAAGGGGGAACTCTGATGGTGAAGTCCAGGGATATGAACGAACGAGGCCATAAAGTTATTGTTAAAATACGCGATACAGGCGTCGGCATCCCGAAAGAGGAGATGTCAAAGATATTCGATCCATTCTTCACCACGAAAGAAAGCGGGGCAGGGCTGGGGCTGGCAGTGACAAAAAAGATAATCGAAGAACATAATGGAACGATAGAGGTGGAAAGTGAACCGGGACGAGGAACGACTTTTAGAGTGAATCTATAAGGAGTACGAATGAATTTTTATTCAATATCTCAATTCATTAATTTCTTTTTTCTGCTGCCGGTAGGCGTTTTTGTGCTCTTATACGATCACCGGAACAAGGTGAACCAAACCTATGCTTTATTGAATTTCAGCCTGGGTTTCTGGTGTCTTTTTTGGGGGTTGTGGATGATAACACCGGATTACAACACAGCCTTTTTGTATCTCAAGATATTAATGACATGTGCCGCCGTGATACCGGTTTCTTTCTCTCATTTCGTTTTTAATTACTTGGGTGTTAAGAAAAACAAGAACATCATTCTACCGATAATGTATCTGCTGGCACTGATATCAATAACCATGAATTTTAACGGTTCGCTTTATTCCGTTATGCGCCCCAAAATGGACCTGATGTGGTGGCCGGATGCCGGGCCATTTTTCCCTTATTATTTAACCTATTTCTATTTTGGTGTGGCAACAGCTTTTTATTTAATGGTGCGCGCATATTTTGATGCTTCAGGAGCGGAGAAGAACAAGCTCAGATATTTGATCGTTGCTGCCGGGCTGTGTGCGATCGGCGGCGCCTTAAGCTTTCCACTCTGGTATGATATCCCGTGGCCCCCGTCGCTCAATTTATTTGTAACCTTTTATGCCTTGATCGTTGCTTACACGATTGTCCGCCATCACCTCATGGATATCAACCTTGTCATCCGGAAAGGTTTGATCTATTCCGTCATCATCGGTCTCGTCACAGGCCTATATGTCGCATTTTTGAATTATTCGAATATGCTGATAACCGGCAATAACATATTTGTTCCGCTAAGCCTGCCGTTTGCATCTATTCCGCCGCTTATCAGTTCACTGGCATTCCTGTCGCTGGGTTTGTTTGTCCTGAACAAGGGCAGGGACCAGGAATTGCGCAGGCCGTTCTTTTATCTCTGTCTGTCGACATTTTTGTGGCAATTCAGTGTTTTTATCCTCTGCAGCATTAACGATCCCAATATGGCTGCTTTAATGGTGAAGGTCGCGTATTCCGGAATAATATTTATCCCTATCACATTCATACATTTTCTTTTCAATTTCGTCGGGTATATTGACCGCAAAAAATATATTATTTCCTTTTATACCGTGGGCGCGGTATTCCTGTTTCTCTTGTGGGCGACCAATAAGATGATCAGCGGTTACTACGTCCTAAGCTGGGGCTATTATCCCAGGGCGGATTATCTCCATTTGGTTTATTTGGCCTATCTTGTTTCCATTAATCTGTTTGCGGCTTATATTATGTTAAAAAGTTACGTGTCTGCAGATGAGATCCAAAAGAAAAAACAGATACAGGCGCTTTTTTGGGCTTTCGTGATCTATTGTTTTGCCGTAGTTGATTTTCTTATCAATTACGGATTCAAGTTTTATCCCCCGGGATATATATTTATCCTGACCTCATTATGCATCCTTACTTATGCTATTTTCCGGTACAACCTGATAGATCTTGCAAGGTTCATTAAAAAAGGATTGTTCTATTCGTTAATCATCGGTTCGGTTACCGGGATATATTTTGCGTGTATCTATCTTTTCAGCTATCTCATAAACAATATTTCTCAAAGATTCTCTTTGCTTTTTTCTGCCTTATTAATGGTTTTCTTCGCGATCATCTTCCAGCCTCTTCGCGATCGGGTCCAGGACATCATTGACAGGGTGTTCTTCAGGGGGAAATATGACTATCAGAAAACGCTGAAGGAGCTGAGCAGGGCGGCGCGGACCATCGTCGGCCTGGATAAATTGTTGAACAAGGTGATGTCTTCAATAGTCGACATCATGAAGATCAAGAACGCATCGGTTTACGTTTTGGACAAGCAAAGCTCGCAATTCATATTGCGGAATGCCGTTAATGGCGTAGGACCTGAAGTGCTGAAACATGACGGCCCGGTCATCAAACACTTTTTAGCGATGAAGGAAGCCATAGTAAGCGATGATGCTAACAAGTTATCCGAAGATTCAAAAGATGCGATGCAAAGGCTTGGAGCTTCGATAGTTTTTCCTGTACTGATCAAGGATGAACTTGTCGGCATCCTTTCTCTTGGCGAAAAGCTTTCCGGTGAGAGCTACAGCAATGAGGACATTGATCTCCTTACCACTTTGTGCGACCAGATAGGAATATCGATAGAGAACGCGATGCTTTATGAGGATGCGATGGACGCGCAGAAAAGGCTTTACCAGGCTGATAAGCTTGCTACGGTAGGCGCTCTGGCGGCAGGGCTTGCCCATGAAATAAAGAATCCTATCGGCGCCATAAAGGGATTCTCGTCCATCATCGTAAAAGCGGCAAAAGAAGGCGACAAGGAAGTCATTAAAGATTTCGAATCCGTTGTCCCGCGTCAACTGGACAGGATAAACGAAATTATGGAAAAACTGCTGACTTTGAGCAAGCCGTCCAAATTAGAAAAGGAAAGTATCGATGTTAACAGGGTGCTTGATGATATCGTGAAACTGATCGGCAAACAGTCGGTGGAGAAAAGAATTGAGTTCATAAAGGACCTTGGAAAGATCCACCGTATCACCGCCGACCCCGGCCAGCTAACACAAGCATTCCTGAATCTTGTCCTTAATTCGATGCAGGCTATGCCCGAAGGCGGAGCTATCAACATTAAAAGCCGACAGAAGAATGAAGATCATATAGTTGTTGAGATCGTCGATAATGGCGTAGGTATACCTAAAGATAAGATATCGAAGATATTTGACCCATTCTATACAACAAAAGAAACCGGATCAGGGCTGGGATTAGCGGTCACTAAAAAGATTGTAGAGGACCATCATGGCAAAATTGAGGTAGAATCGGAAATAGGCAAGGGGACGACGTTCAGGGTGATGCTGCCGGTGAATAATTATGAGAAGTAAAATCCCAAATCAAAAATCCCAATTCCCAACAAGGAGTAATTATTATATATTTATTTCATTGTTGGGATTTGGATATTGGGATTTGGGGTTTGATAAAACATGACATACCATTCTATACAGACGATACTTACGAGCATAATTATTTTTGCTACCGGGATGTTCGTTTTTCTGAAGGATCCCAGGTCCAAGTTGCACATAATCTTCGGATTGTTCTGTTTCAGCGTCTTCTTATGGCTTTTCGGGTTCTCTTTGATGTATCTGACCCCGGATCCTATCGCGGCGCTCAACTGGGCAAGGTTCGGCGACATCGGCGTGGTCTGGCTGCCGATACTGGCATTTTATTTTACGATAATATTTCTGGACATAGATCGCTCGCCTTATTCGACCATTCTTTACCTGTTCTCACTTCTGGCAATTCCTGTCCTGTTGTTGCTGCCGACGAAGTACATGCTCGCCGGCATCGAGACGTTCTTTTGGGGCTATTATCCGATCGCAGGTTCCTTATATTGGATGCCTATCGCGTTCTTTGTACTTTTCTTTGCCTGCATTCCGATGCTTTATGCCGCGTTCAAGAAAGCGCAAAATTCAGAGAACGCCGCGAAGGCGCGACAGATCCAATATGTTTTGCTCGCTTACATAGGCGCAATGACCGGCTTTGTGGATTATCTCCCAAAATATCATATCGTGGTCTATCCATGGGGCCACATATCAACGCTTATCTTCATAGTCATCATCAGTTACGCGATAATGAAGCATCATTTGATGGATATCGACGTCGCCATTCAGAGAGGGCTGCTTTATTCGATCATCGTCGGCTCATTAGCTGCCGTTTATTTTGTTCTTCTCAGGTTTTCCACTATTCTTGTGGTGAATGGCATGGTCCAGCCGCCGTTAAAAGCTGTTTACGTCGCCGCTGCGTTAACTGCCCTTGTTCTGCACCTTGTGCTTGGAATTGTCGTCCTTCTTAATAGCCCCAAAAAAGTATTGAACCGGGTGTTCTTTTTGTTAAGTTCGTTCATCTTTGTCTGGATAGTGGGGTGTTTTATCGAATCGACCACAAAAGATGCCGGGATCGCACTTTTGACCGAGCGCATCGTCAGCAAGTTCTATGTTTTCACGCCCGCGTTATTCCTTCATACGAATTACGAGATTCTGAAAATAAAGGATAAGCGCATTATTATCTCCAGCTATCTCTTCTCGGGACTTATGTGCTTATTGTCTTTCACACCCTTGTTCCTTATCGGGGTATCTTACAATTTCGGCGCGAGATATTTGCCGATTCCTGGCCTGCTCTTTTCCCTGTTCCCAATGTCGATAGCGTTTAACTCTTATTTTGCGCTGACTAAATTGTTTACTGCCAGGAAACAGGCTGCGGGTTATTACCGCATTCAGCTTGATTATCTATTATTGGCAGGAAGCCTGATAGTTACGGCCGTCTTCTTCTCACTTCTTCTGATATATAACGTCGTGTTCACTCCGTTCGATGAGATGCTCAATATCGCTTACGGAGTTGTCATCGGATATGCCATCCTCCGCCACCGGCTTCTGGACATCACGATAGTCATCAGAAAAGGTTTAATATATTCGATACTTATCGGCTTCCTGACGGGATTGTATATACTAGGACTGTTTCTCATCAGCAATTTCCTCGGCAGTCTGGGTACGGGAAGGTCAACGGTATTTTCCGTTGTCGCGATCATCCTTTTCGCCATGTTCTTCCAGCCCCTGCGCGACAGGATACAGGATCTCATCGACAAGGTATTTTTTCGCGGCAAGTACGATTACCAGAAAACGCTTAAAGAGCTGAGCAGGACGGTCCGGGGAATAGCGGGGCTTGATGAGATGCTCGACAAGATATTGAGCACCATTGTCGGCGTGATAAACGTGAAGAATGCATCAGCATATGTGTTCTCAAGAAAAAGCGGACAATTTATTGCAAGGAAATCTATCAACAGCGTGATCCCTGCGATATCAATGGACGATCCTCTGGCTAAGTACCTGGAGTTCAAGAAGGAAGCTGTGATACATGAAGAGGTTGGCGGCAAATTCAGCGTGATCAAGGAACTGGGCGCGGTCGTCACTTTCCCGATGATACTGAAGGGCGAGCTTGTGGGTTTCCTTAATCTGGGGGAGAAGCTTTCCGGCGAGGTTTACAGCAACGAGGACATCGACCTCATATCAACGCTATGCAACCAGATGGGAATATCGATCGAGAACGCTACGCTTTATGAGGACGCGATGGATGCGCAAAACAGGCTTTATCAGGCGGACAAGCTGGCGACGGTAGGCGCATTAGCTGCCGGTCTGGCGCATGAGATCAAAAACCCAATCACGGCTATCAAAGGATTCTCACAGGTCATCGATAGGGCCATAACCGAGCATGATACTGACGCGATAAAAGATTTCAGGGACGTTGTGCCGCGACAGCTTGACCGGATCAATGAGATAGTTGAGAAACTTTTGACCCTCAGCAAGCCATCTAAGCTTGAAAAGACCAGCGTTGATGTGAATGTTTTGTTGAAGGACATCATCAAGCTTGTTGAAAAGCAGGCGATGAACAGCAGGGTGGAGCTTCTCGGGAATTTCAGCGACCTGCCGCTGACCAACGCAGATCCCGGCCAGCTTACGCAGGCATTCCTTAACCTGATATTGAACGCCATCCAGTCGATGCCGTCCGGCGGACAAGTGGAGATCGATACCAGAATGATGGGGCCCGATAAGCTGATCATTGAGATAATCGATCACGGAGTCGGGATACCGAAGGACCAGATCGCCAGGATATTCGATCCGTTCTATACGACAAAGACCACAGGCTCCGGTTTGGGGCTGGCAGTGACAAAGAAGATCATTGAAGATCATCATGGAAAGATCGAAGTCGAATCGGAACCATCACGAGGAACAAAGTTTACTGTGATATTGCTAGTATCACACACCTAAATACTTTCCGTAACGATCACCAATAGTATTCTCAATTGCCTAAGCTCACTACAACTATAGCGAAAATCGTCATCAATTAGCCTCAGTTTTCCATATATCCACGCTTAAACAAATCGGCCAGATTATTGCTCATTACAGGGTGGGCGGCCGTAAAAGCAGTGGGTACTCTGCTTCCCTCGATCCGGACAACGGAAGGGGTTGGCCGCCCATAAAATAATGACAAATGCCAAATTTCAAATATCAAACGAATCGGAGCGAAAGACCAAATGACAAAATATGATATAGCTGACAGAGCTCTTGAGTTGGCTGTTAGAAGCGCGCGATTGATCAGAAGCTTGCCTCGGGAAACTGTTGCTTTCGAATATGGGAAGCAATTGATCAGATCCAGCGCATCGATCGGAGCAAACATTGAGGAAGCTGACGGGACATTATCAAAAAAATTTTTGTCAATAAAATGGCTTTAGCGAGAAGGGAAGCGAGAGAATCAAGATATTGGCTAAGATTGACAATAAAAGTTGGTCTTACTAATAAGGCCGAATTGATCAATGAAGCGCGATCTCTTGCTGATGAGGCAAATGAGATAATGTTGATCTTGAGCAGTATAGTGAATAAAGTGCGTAACGGGCAAAAAGCGGTTTGAGTTTTGGATTTAAAAATTCATTTGAGATTTGTTCATTTGGATTTTGGAATTTTTACTTGATTATTTGGGGGTCTTATGCTAATATACTGCTCGCATAAAGGCTGGATACCCCATTGGTCCTCGTGGACCAGTGCAGCTTCGTCATACCGTATATGCCGAAAAGGCGGACGGGAAGGGAGTAAATCCTGATGAACGAAAATAAAAGGGTGTTTTTTTATGGCCAAAACAGGACTTTTTCAAGCCCACCTCCTAATATTCTCTCCGTTTACATCGTTAACGCGCCCAATGATTGGGATGGTGATTTAATATGAGCAACCGATCACCAAGCGGTCAAAATCACAATATACAAGCAACAAATTACAAACAATGTACAAATTCGAATGATCAAAACAAAGATATTTATCAAATCAACGCGTTTGTGATTTGAAGGTTGTAATTTGTTCGTAATTTGGAATTTGTATATTGTAAATTAATAAGGGGGTAATTATGACAAAGCGTTCAATTGTTATTATAATAGCTATATTATTGGTTCCATGTTTCTCATACTCTGCTGATATCTCCCCGGAAGCTATAATAGCTCTCATGAAAGCCCAACAGGCATTAATTACTGACATGCAGGCGGATACGACGACAACCATAGTATCAAATCTCTCGATGCCTGGAGCTACGTCCAAAGGTCCTCAGACAATGGTCCAGACCGGCCATGTCTGGCAGAAGGGGACGGACAAATCAAAGACGGAGATAACGAGCCCGACGAAGCAGACGACCATCACGAACGGGAACATAATGACTATAATCGATCCATCCAGCGGAAGGAAGATCACTCAGGACCTAAATCAGGGGCTGGGTGCCGGCGGCCAGGGAATGTATCAGACAAAAGCGCTGGATTATTTTAATTTGACAGTTCAGAAGAGCGGTGGAGCCACTGGCGAATCAGCTACATACATATTATCTGGTACACCCAAAGAGGCTAATCAGTTCCTGGGACGGATAGATTTCATAATCGATGCGGACAAATATATCCCTGTCCGCATCGCGATGTACACGCCGCAGGGCGCGCTGATGTCATTGTCGGAAATGGAATATGAGCCGGTTCAAGTATCCAGCGCTGAAACCGCTTACGTGGTAACAAAGGTCAAATCCATCGTGACGATGCAGATGGGAAGCGTGAACAGCCAGATGGAGTATGACAACATCAAAGTGAATGAGGGAATTGAAGATTCAGTTTTTGAGTAGCAAGAAGGAGCAATAATATGAAAAGATCAAGTTATGCTGCTTTTGCGTTATTAATGGTTGTAAGTGTGGTTTTGTTTTTGGCTGGCTGCGGGAATCCGACGGGAAGTAAAGGTGGTGGGAGCTCGACGACGACTTCCGCAGCTTTCAACCTCGCAGACAAAAGTCCCATTATCCGGCACTGTTGTTGCTCCGGCGGGGACCAATTTGGCAGAAAAACAAACTATTATTGATAGACTAGCTTCCTTCATCATTTCAAAGGCTTATGCTTTGACAGGGCATACGCCTGTTTCGGGCGCTACTGTAAAGGCATACGATTTTTATACTGACGATCTCGTCGATTCCACTTCAACTGATACGAACGGCTATTACGCATTAAATAATATACCTTCCGGTATCGATGTTGTCATTGTTGCCGAAAAGGATGTTGCCGGAGGGAAAATACGGCTTTCCACGGTAATACCTGATGTTAACGTCCAGACGACCATTGGGGGAAGTATAGACGCCGCTTCAACGCTTGTGTCTGAGCAGATGTGCACTTATCTCGGGCAAAATTTCAGGGTAGCTATCGATGACATCAATTATATGATGGCTAGTGCTGAGGCATCTCTTGCCACAACGACCGAAGCGGATCTCTGCGCCGGTAGATGCCACTTAAAAGAGGTACTTGGGAACGGCCTAGTCTCAAACGAGGTGACTTATCCGGTCATTCTTGCAACGCCATCCAACATCAAAATGTCCGTTGCCGCTGCGAAAGCGATGGTGCAGGATGTCAGGGACTGCAGCTTCAATTCCACAAGATTCGCATCAATAGAAACGGACACGCAGGAGAACGCTCTTAATACCGTGTTAATCCCTCATTGGGATGAACTGCGCTCATATATTACAGGGACGATGGAGCCGTGGATAAGCAACACGATTATCCCTTCCGTTTGCGCGGACACTCTGGCATTCATCACGTCTGAAGCGGGACCGTATTTTGAAGTGACAAACGAAGCGCTGGTTTCTTATTTCGGCGCGACAGGGACCTTGTATACATATCTTGATAAGATGCAGAACGCGGCGCTTGATGTCGATTCGGTGATAGGGAAGACCGCGACCGTTACTTACGGTGCGTATAGTGTTGATACGGCTGCGAATGGATATAAAGCTACCTTAATTGGATCAACGCAGCCTAATGTCTGGGAGTTCATTCTGGCGAGCTCGAAGACGATCGTTGTGACGCTTGAAACAACCTCTACGCCCGCATCTGGTTATCCCAACCAAACTTACATGCAATATAATTTTACTGCCGTTGGAGGAAGCAAACACCTTGATGCATCGGGAACGTATTATGGATATATTGATATGAACAGCAGCACGGATATTTATCCGACGAACGTGAATCTTTCAGGGCGATTCAAGGATGACGACTTGCCGAACGACGTCACTTTTTCATTGAAATTCACGCCCAGCTATGGTTCGAATCATATCGCCAATTCCGTAACGCTCAACGGTTCATTTGAAAGCGACGAGCTTAAATTTAACGGCACGGTGACCTCGAACCTTACTCAGGATAACGACATCAGTTTCTATAATTATCCCGGTATCCATTATTACGCCACGAGCGTAGATTATAACGGCACGCTTCAAACGGGATTGAGCAATTTCAGCGGCAGCGTATATATGGACGGGACGGTATTAGGGAGCGGAGCCAGCGCCAAAGCTGCCATCACGGATTTTTCCGCGAGCGGAATATTGACCTATGCAGATTACAAGATGGACGGCACGATCACCGGCCAGTTATATCAGGATGCGAATTATCCCAGCCCTTCAAAGATCCAGCTTAACGGTGAACTTACTTCGAGCGTGCTCTCTATGAACGGATTGCTTGACGCGGATATCGCGACCGACACTTTAGGCGGCGTAAAGATGTGGTACCCGAGCCATATCAATACCAGCGGGACAATGTCTACCCGGACTGTGTCGCTAAATGGCTCTTTCAGCGCGGATATTGCATGCACGGTCATTGACTCAACGACTCACGAGTACAACATGACCAATTTTGCCATAAGCGGGAAAATGACCCCGGATATATTCGATTTTGACGGGACAATATCATTGAAGGGCAACATGCTGCAGCTTCCTAAAGCAGACCCGAACAGCAGGATAACCCCTGTTGTCTTTTCTCCTTCTGATATCTCTCTGAACGGGACGCTGAACGGCGGGATATTCGTCTGGACCGGCAAATGCGATGCTACAATAAAATGTTTTTATCCGCTGGATTCTTATTATGATTCATGGACAAACTCATCGGGTTGGAATATTGGCGGATCAGGATCATCCTACACGAGTAATGGGATAGGCGGGCTTGTTCCAAATATCGGGTTGTATGGATGCGATGCGCTTGTTCTTGACGGCTCATTGACAACGAGATTTTTTAATATGATTGGAAAATTCAGCGGAAATCAAAGCAATTATGTTACTACAAAAACCACTCAATACGGGTGGGCTTGGATTGAACCGGGTTGGTGGGATATATTGACAGCAGAATCAACTACGAACCAGTTAGCATCCACTCCTGAAAGCTTTTCGTTCAGCGGGAAAGCGTGGACAAGCAAGGTCACAATGGAAGTAGGGGCGGCATCCTGCCAGTATTTCGATATTACTGATGATTTCAGAGGCTGCCCGCAGAGTATTTCCATCACCGACCTTAACGTAACGACACCTTCATTTGCATTAAAAGGCAGTTTCAGCGGTTCTGTGGTCAAGAATTTATTTGATCCGGCGCATCCAAAAGCTGTGCTAGGTTCTACTTCCTTCAACGGCGAATTTGACGACCTTGTCACGAACAGTTCCGCGAACGGCAATTTTTCAATGAACTGCGCCAACGCTTCTTCCGCCGATTTTAACAATCCGACCGATGCGACATATCCGAACATCACGTCGAAATACGCGGGAACGGTAACGCCTGCGAGCATGCCGATCTTCCAGATAGTTATAGATGCCGCGAAATCGGCGGCAAAGAAAGAATCTGCCTGTGTATCGTATGCCCATGGGCTTAATACTTTAAGCGGGAGCTTGTCCGTAGACAGAACAGGGACGCCGAAGATCGTCCTGGTGACCCTTGAAAACCAGCATGGAGTGACCATCGACCTGACACTGAACTACGCGAACGATTCGCTAAGCAAATTGACTTCCGCGAGCGGCACGATCAAGAACTCAAGAGGGGATGTGCTCGGGAACTTTGACACGCTGATCGGCGGAATAGATTACGGTATGCTGGTCGTTCACTATGTTGACGGAACATTTGAATCGCTGTTCTAACGGCGGGAGCAAGGAAAATTGATAAAATGGGCTGTATATTTATTGATATTATTGTTGTTGGGGTGTTTTGCAATGAAAGCTGCGGCTTTTATGATGACAAATGACGCTGTGCTTTTTGGTGCCGATGACGGATTTAACAACCCGGCCGATCTGAGCAGGGAAGGGAAGTTAAGCGTTTCCGGTGACTACAGACAATTTATATCGAACAATGCGATCCCGGCTCTTTCGTTCTATGCCGACATGACCGGGCCAAAATTCAATGACAGGCAGTGGGTTTTTGAGGGGGAGCAGGACGCCAAAGTGGACGTGTGGTCGGGCCTTCTCGGTTTCGGCTATGAACGCGCCGACGAAGCCGTGGGCACGGCGAACAACGGGGCGATAAGCTTGATCCAGGATTTCCAGAACAACATTCATATTCCCGGACAAAGTTATGACTTTGAAGTGAACGGGCATCAAAAGCAGACGGAGAAGTTGAACTTTTACTTGAGCGCGCCGTGTTCGGCGGTCGGGTTGAATAACTTCTGGCTTGGCGCGAAGATATCATATATCAAGGGGCTTTCGTACGGGAACGCGGCGCTGTCCGGCAGCGCGTCGGTTGAAAGCGACACGGTCACGCAATGCCAGTTCGATATTGACGGGGATTATACCGGCGCGAAAACTTTTGGCAGCGGTTGGAGCATGGATATCGGCGGGGCATGGGACGTGAACGATCGATTGTCCATTGAAATGCTTCTTCAGAACGTTGTGGGTTACATTAACTGGCAGAACGTTTATAACGTTCAGGCGACGGCGAACACGCAGAACGTTGTAATCGATCCGAACGGCAACATCATCAATAATCCCACGATAAGCGGAACTGAGAGCATTCATAGCGTTCATGAAGAGCTCGCTTTCCAGTCTTTGTGGACGGCTAACTACAAATGGCTGGATAATTTATCTCTCATTGGTATGATCGAACCATATAACGACCAGACGGCAGATTGCTACGCGGGCGTGAAATGGGCTCCGAACAATATTTTAAATGTTATTTCCGGGTATGGTTCCAGATATGGGACAGTCTCGCTCGGAGTGGAAATGTTCAAGGTTAGATTGGTCTGTTTTGCGAATGAACTAAAGTTGTCAGAGGCTGATACTTTGGGTGTGATGTTGTCGGGAGCGGTGGGGTTTTAAAAGGATGAGGAGAAACGATATGAAACGTTCGATCATATTTGCCTTAACGATTTTACTGGTTTCAAGCACCATCTGGCTTCTTTCCGGCTGCGGGTCGAACCCGACGGGCGGGGGGGGGAGCAATCCCGGGAGCAGCGCAAACAACTCAGTAAGCCCAAACAATGGAACGATATCTGGATATGCATATCGATATAACCAGTCAACTGGAACTTGTACTGGTATTAGTGGAATCATTGTGACAGTAAGCACGGAGGCAATGACACAGGAATCGTCTGTTGCGACGGATTCATCAGGCTATTATTTTTTGACCGGTCTTCCTAGTGGGGAGATCGCGGTTACAGCAACTTCGGAGATACCTGGTTTTCTTGATGCTACAACAGTGGTAATGAACAGTGACAAATTTAATTTTTACATGGATGCCATTCGAGACGCTGGGACAGCAACAATTTCCGGAACAGTTGATGGGATAGGTAGCTCGTGGGGCTCATCGTTATATCTTGATTCAGCTACAGCATCAGGGAACCTCTACCAATATTCATCTACATATTATTCTGGAACACACACATATGAGGCGCATGGACTTCCTGAGAACGATACGGTTTATATAGACATTGAAAACGGGCCACCCTTTGTTTGCGCATACAATAAGATAGTTTCTAATGGCAACAGTCCTTATACCATGGATGTATCGTTTGAGCCATTTGTAACGATTGAAGCATCATGTGTGAATGTGCCAAATGATTACTCTCTTTATTGGCTTGACGCAGACGTGTTTTATAATTACACGGATCTTTTTTGGGCTTGTAACGAGTATTCTTCAACGAATGCAAAAAACGGACAAGCTTATAATATTTGCAAACTAAAACCAGGAGATTCTTATGGGGTTGATGTGGAAATGGTTAACTCGAATGATGTTTATATAGATAAAATGTTCTATGGATGCAATGCTGGGGCGACAACATTTGATATGTCTATGCCATCTGTGTCGGGTAAGTTAATATCATGTCCATCCGCAGAAGCGAACATAACCGGACTCCCGACAATTGAATGGAATGCTGTGCCTGACACCGATTATTATCAAGTTACCTTCAATGATTTAGCCTCTTTTGGATTCTATTGGACCGGGTATACCCATGAAACGCAAATCGGCCTCCCTGCATATTTAATTGATAAACTTGTTTCGGGCCATCAATATTCGGTTAGTGTTTATGCTTATAAATGGATGAGCACCCCACCAATTTATGATTTTAACAATAATTTATTATGGACCGAAGCGTGTCCATTTGAATATTCTGTGTCAGGAGGTTTTCA
Source organism: uncultured bacterium (assembly GCA_963727815.1). Lineage (GTDB taxonomy): Bacteria > Margulisbacteria > WOR-1 > CAVSGV01 > CAVSGV01 > CAVSGV01. The sequence continues at coordinate 118,703 of CAVSGV010000003.1, read as the reverse complement.
TGTTACTTGGCATTGATATGGCTCAAATGAAGGGAGACGGGTATAAATGAAGAAAATATTATTCGCCGCTGTTTTTCTTTTGTTGATTTCCTGCTTTGCTTTAGCATATAAAGGCGGTGGAATTGTAATATTTGGACGCGCTAATGAGGGGATTATATATGTAGATAATAATGCGAAAGCATTCATGGTTAGTGGGAGGCAATTCATTGCGATCTCTCCAGGTTCATACGAGATATTGATCAAAACAAAACATGGAAGAGAAATATATAGGAAACGGTTAACGATTGAAAAAAATAAACGAGTGGTTATTAATGTGCATTAAAATGAGCAAAGGCGCAAAGAGGTTACCTGAGGTTAACTAAGGTTAAATGAGGTTGCGATGTGTTTGTAACCTCAGGTAACATTCGTTAACGTTATGTAACTTTAGGTAACCTATTAAAGAAGGAGGAATTATAAATGAATAGACTTTTACGTATGATAACGCCGGTTGTTCTCGCTTTTTTCTTCTGCGCCCTCTTTGCGGGGCCGGGGTGGGGTGGCAGGGACAGGTTACATAATGTTACAGAATGTTAACGGAGGTTAAATGAGGTTACTGGAAAATGAGGCGGCGTACGAGAAGCTGAAATTCTATCAGGATATATGTGATATTCGGAGGAAAGTATATCTAATAAGCGAGCCATTCAGAAAGACACATTTGAAAGTAGTATCCCAAATGAGGGACGCGGCTAGAAGCGCTAAGCAGAACATTCGGGAAGGATATAAGAAGGGGAGCGCTGCGGAATTTGCCCGTGGGATCGTGATAAGCCTTGGTTCTCTTGAAGAGCTGAGTGCCGATATTGAAGATTTCTATGAGGACGGGCTGATAGAGAAGAAGGACTTTCTTATATTATCCGGGCTGTTCAAAAGTGCTGATTACATGGCGAACCGGTATCTGGTATCGTTGAGAAAGATGGAACGAGATAAGAAGTGGAAGAATCCTTACGCAGGTTACAAAAAGTTAAAAGAGGCTACGCAAGGTTAACTGAGGTTAAATAAGGTTTTATGAATTTGTAACCTTATTTAACGTTACTTAACGTCATGTAACCTTAGGTAACATATTAAAGAAAGGAAGTCATTATTATGAACAAGTTTCTTAAGCTGCTTGCACCAGTTATCTTGTCGATCTATTTTATCGGCCTCTTTGCGGGACCGGGGTGGGCAAAAGAGGGGGACCTAACGGCTAAGGTAGAGATGCCGGATATTGTTAATCGAGGCGAAACTTTTACAGCGAAAGTAACAATGTTTAAAGAAGATTCATCCGGCAACAAAGCTCCGATAATTGGAGCCGGAAATGTGACAATTGAAGAAAGCTCAGATTTTATTATTAAAAGCATTGAGCCGGGCGATTCAGGATCAAATGGAGAATGGTACGTAAACGTTAAAGCGCCTAAGACTGACGGGAAATATCAAATGAATGTTGTATGTCTTCCTTCGACCAATGAGCCTAACAGTGCGATTAAATCGTCTAACAATATAAAAGTAATGCTTAAATCCAGCATATTTACTATAAGCGGTTTTTTGGTGGGAGCCTATTATGGAACAGAAGGGGGATTGTCAATAAGGAATGGTGATGGCAAACGCTTAATTGATGCTGGCTCATCAATGGATTTCTTTGGTGGATTTCTCTCTTGGACAGCGGGATTAATTTTAGGTGGGTTAGGGCTAGATATCGGTTGTGTCATCGGATCGTATTCAGGCAATATTATTGATGACCTTGTTACTCACAACGAATATGCGACGAATATATTGTACCCGATAAATTATCCGCTTAGAGGAGTGTTAGATTGGTATCAAAAAGAGTAAAACCGTTGATTGACAGGTGCTTAGTTTGATCAAAACAATATATAAATTAATATTGTTATATTTGCTTTTTACGCTGTTAACCACGGCTGCCTTGTGCGACAAGAACGGGCAAATGAAAGCGAGTCCTAACTATTTGGTTATTCTTGTGCATGGTATCGGTGGCCACAGTTATGATTTTAGTGATGTTGAGCATAAACAAGATGTTAATAATTTGGGGCTAAAAGGATATCTTTATGGGAATATGGATTTAGGTGCGAATGTGTTTACATACGATTTTACAGATGATCTGCAATCATGCGAAGATAATGCGCATGAACTTGGGGATAGAAATTATGTAAACCAGGCTGCTGAGATGAACGGATTATGTTGGATTGAAAAGGCAAAATCGGACTTTGCTCATCGGAAGAATTATGAATCATTTGAAGCCATCCCTGACAAAGAAAGACCCGAAAAGATCATATTAATAGCCCATAGTTTAGGGGGTGTCGGATGCGATTATTACCTCACATCTCCTTTTTATGAGAAAGATGTAAAAAAACTGATTACGCTTGATGCGCCGCATGCGGGAGCAGATGGGTATACATGGTATACATTATGGAAACAAGATCGTGGCCTTGTGGCTGGTGCGGTGGACTATGGATTAGATTATGCAATGCAAGAAACTTTAAAATCTCTTCTTTCGTCCGATACAATTCCCGATTCTACTGATATGTATGTTTCTGCTGGGCATATGACTTTGGGCATTTACGGCATGGCTTGTTCTAAAGCTTTAGTTTCAATATTATCTTATCCAGGTTCGTTGTGGGCAAAAAAGAATTTCGCCGAAGCGTTTAATGATGTTAAAGGGTATCATTGGGATCGGACAAGCTTTACTGATGATTATGCCAATGAAATATTGCTAAGTAGTTATTTCGGTTTTGGTAGGATTGGCGCATGGGATGAGAAGGACCATGGCCCCGGCTTATATGAGATGGACCCTGATGGCGATTTTATTAAAGAGATGAAGCAGAAAACTCTCGTTGCTAATTCCAACCCAATTGATTTTAGGCTTGTATCGGCTAGAGGAACGCCCACGCCAAACAAAAACTATATTGGCAAATATTATGGAATGAATCCTTTTTTGATAGGATGGTTGATGCCAACCTTTTCGGATTATAATGATTTACCAACGGAGGGGCAGAAGGTATACGCGGCTTTATTGGGGATAGCTATTCCAGGTAGTTTCCCTTTTAATGATGGCAGTATGATAATTCCCTACTATAGTTCAAGAGGAGATGGAGTCCAACTCTTTAATAACAACACAAAAAAGTATTCATATCTATTTAAGTCTGAGGCCTTCGAGAATGCAGCGAAAACATTGAAAACAGAGCATGATTGCATTGTTGCTGTTGTTGCGGCGCTTGCTCTGGCCGGTTACCCTTGTCCCACGAAATTAGCTCAATTTCTCATGATAGGGCCTGTTATTGAACTTTCATATGTTGAATTCACTGCGCCATTTGTTTACATGGATGTAAGGGAGGCTTTATTTAGTCATGCAGCAATAATTGATAAGGTTTGGACAGAACCATCTCCAAATATCATCGAACAAGCTCTCTTCGACACCCCCATGGCCACAGTCACGCACCTGGATACTGATGTTGACACAGGCGAATACAACACAAGCCAGAAAATAGTACATACTGGGATCGTCCAGCCAGTCGAAATATTGAACACCTCCGAAGCCAGCGATTCTCCGCCGTACGCTGCCGATCGTTCCGTGTCGCTAATATTCAATGAAGGAACGACATCTGAGGTCGAGAAATATACTTCAGACATGCTGGTCAAAGTCCCTGTCACACAAATATCCGGCGTTATCCATGATTTCAAGCCGCTGATGTTATCAAGTTTTCAGATATCAGAGAACTTCGCCGCATGGCAGGAGTTCCATCCAAGTAGCTGCTCAACACAAACGGATAGTCAGGGCTTCAAATACATCGAATGTCAGGTCAATAAATTTAAACTCCACATGGATGAATGGGGAAGGTATACGATATCCGGCCTCAACTTTGCCGAGGGACAGAATTTGATCGCTTTCAAGCTGACAAACAGGGCGCAATATAGCTCGAATCAGGTTTTAAAAGTGATACAAAATACCATCCCCATGCAAGCCTCAAAATATCTGCCTGAATCGAATTATATGACTAATAATCCTTATCAGCCCATTGGCGTCGAATTCAACAAATGTGCATAGAGGTTACATAATGTTACCCAAGGTTAACGGAGGTTACATGAGGTTACAGGAGAAAGAGGCGGCATACGAAAAGCTTAAGTTTTATCAGGATATATGTGATATCCGGAGGAAAGTATATTTGATAAGCGAGCCATTCAGAAAGACACATCTGAAAGTTGTTTCTCAGATGAGGGATGCTGCGAGAAGCGCTAAGCAGAACATTCGGGAGGGATATAAGAAGGGAAGCGCAGCGGAATTTGCTCGTGGAATCGTAATAAGCCTTGGTTCACTTGAAGAGCTAAGTGGAGACATTGAAGATTTTTATGAGGACGGCCTGATAGAGAAGAAGGACTTTCTTGTTCTGTCCGGGCTATTCAAGAGCGCTGATTATATGGCGAATAGATATCTGGTGTCGTTGAGGAAGATGGAGCGGGATAAGAAGTGGAAAAATCCGTACGGGAAGAGGTTAAAAGAGGTTACTCAAGGTTAACGCAGGTTACATAATGTTGCGTAACCTCAGGTAACATTCGTTAACGTTATGTAACTTTAGGTAACCTATTAAAGAAGGAGGAATTATAAATGAATAGACTTTTACGTATGATAACGCCGGTTGTTCTCGTCCTCTATGTCTCGACTATGATGGTCGGCTCTTGTTGGGGAACAGATTGGATTACAGCAAAGGACAATCCGGATGTTAGATATTGGCTTAATTACAAGGAAGATAAAACCCCTGAGATAAAGGACAATTTTACTATAGAAATTAAGGCTGAGTATAAATATGAATCCATAAGCAAGCTAAGCATTTTAGAGCCTAGTGCTTTTAAAATAATGGAGTCAAAAAACGAGCCTGATAACATTCTTGGCGTAACAATTGGGGGATGGAAGCATACCTTTTCGCTACAAGCCCCAACAAAACCTGGAACATATATATGTTCCTTTGAAGGAGTTGCAGCAGATTTTAGCCAAATATATTTTGCAGCACCAATCAGTGTGTCTAAAAAGGCAAAAGATTTAAGATTGTATATCCTGGGTGGAGGTATTATTTGTGGGATTGCCTCTGGGATGGCCACATATAATTCTGGGGCATCATCAAGATCAGATATTGTATCTCCTATTTTGGCCTCATTGTTGGGGTTTGCAGTTGGAGCATTGGTTGGGGGAATAATTGGCGATGCCCTTACACCCGAACCGGAGGAAAATCTTGTTCCATAGGAATTGACGGGTATTTATATGAAAAAGGTAACATTTTTTGTATTATTGCTAACTTTTCTTGGCACATTTTCTATGTGTGCGGAGAATCCGGATGTTATCAAGGCCAATAATAATTACCTGATTATTCTTGTTCATGGATGCCCAGGGGACCATACTGCTTTTGACGGCGATTATAATATTAAACATTACCTAACTAATGATCTGGGGCTTGACGGCTATGTGTATGCTTATGATTTCTCGGATAATCGCCAATCAAATGACGACAATGCTAAGGAATTAGGGGAAAGAGGCCATTACTATAAGGATAAGAATGACAGCCATAGTTATGATAAATGCTGGATCGAGAGGGCTGAGGCAGACTATGCGGCCAATAAAAATTATTCTTCGTGGGAAGCAATCCCACAAAATCTAAGGCCATCAAAGATTATCCTTATTGCTCATAGCATGGGAGGATTAGGCTGCCGGGCATATCTTACTTCCAGTTATTATCAGGATGATGTGAAAAAGTTAGTTACGCTGGATGTTCCGCACTTAGGGGCGGATGGTGTTGCATTTTATAATAAGTATTGGCTTAAAATGCTAAAGGAGATCAATTATTGGGGAGTTGATTTCTCTGACAAAAACATAGATCAATGGATCCAAGATAATATTATTACAAACATTCAAAATAGCTTTAACGACCAAGTTGCTAAGTCAGGGGCTTCTTCTCTTGGCAATTCCGTCAATTATTTATTGAGTATCCCTCGCTGGCCGGACATTGAAAAGGATTCAGCGCATTGGGTAGTTGATCTCGAAATGCCCAATAATGAACTTAAAGCACAATTAGATGGTTTGGGATGGGACAAATTGAAATGGTCGCTTGAAAACCTACGAATTGTACCTGTTGTATTAGATTCTTTTGCATATTCCGCTGTTTTGTTAGGCATGTCTGGTCAGGGTCTCGACGAAGTTGATCCGGACGGTTCATGGATCAAGAATCTGGCAAATAAAACACCCAAAAGTGGTTCTAGCCCTATTAGCTATCGCCTTGTTTCCGCGCTTGGGAATCCAACTCCAGATAAAGATTATATTGATAGTATTGCTTGTTTGGCAACACCTACTATATCGTACGATCTGTTGCCATATACTAGTGATTGGAATGCTCTTCCAAACGAATCGGCAAAATATTGGAGCCTTGTTGAATCTGTTGCACTGCCTGGCATTTGGTCTGTAAAAAACGGGAGCATATTGGTCGCGGAAGATAGCTCTCGTGGCGAAGGCGTCAAAATGTTCGACCAAAACACAAAAAGATATTCGTATTATTTCCACAACGATAAATTTGAAGACAATATAAAAGGATGTCAGGATTTGTACTATATCCTTTTAGGATTAGCTATTATTCCACCGTATTTAGTCAATATGCAAACAGTTCATGACCTTCCGATGTGGATACTTACAGCTTTATCAATTGGAACGACTGCGGATGACCTTGTGAGTCAAGGGCAGGAAGGCGTTATTGCAAATCATCCTCATATTACTTCTGCTGTCTGCAACTCTCAAACCGACGGCCCGCCAATTATCGATCTTGCGCTCTTCGACACCCCAATGGCCACAGTCACGCACCTGGATACCGATGTTGATACAGGCGAATATAATACAAGCCAGAAGATCGTACATACTGGGATCGTCCAGCCAGTCGAAATATTGAACACCTCCGAAGCCAGCGATTCTCCGCCGTACGCTGCCGATCGTTCCGTGTCGCTAATATTCAATGAAGGAACGACATCTGAGGTCGAGAAATATACTTCAGACATGCTGGTCAAAGTCCCTGTCACACAAATATCCGGCGTTATCCATGATTTCAAGCCGCTGATGTTATCAAGTTTTCAGATATCAGAGAACTTCGCCGCATGGCAGGAATTCGCGCCGAATGCGCAAGCTCAAAAGACTGATTCCCAAGGATTTAAATACATTGATGTTGATGCAAACAAGTTCCATCTTCACATGGATGAATGGGGCCGGTATACGATATCTGGCCTTAACTTCGCCGAGGGGCAGAACTTGGTAGCATTCAAGCTTTGCAATCGTGCGCAATATTCATCCAATCAGGTATTAAAAGTCATACAAAACTCGATAATTGAATCGCAATTAGCATTTAATAGGACCATTCCATCCGTTCAAACAGCCTGATTTTTCCGTCGCATTCGTAAAAATCCTATAATTCCCCGTTCTTTTTCTGGCACGATGATCTGGGCTTTTTCGGGAAGAAATTCGGCGCTTTCCCCGTTTATCAAGGGTTCCGTAGAGTCCGGTTTTCACTAAAGTTATACAAAATCATGGCTTAATTCCAAAATTCCGTGAGGGAATGCTTTCGAGTTATTGGGATGATGTTTTTGAGGCGGGGCTTCTATTGCTTCTTTTTGTGTTTTCTTCCCACGAGTTCGTCGAGCGAGAGACCGAAAGCGTCGGCCAATTTTATCAGGACGCTTTTCCCAGGTTCGGCGATCCTTCCGATCTCCATTGATTGTATCTGACCGATAGAAAGGCCTGACTCTCCGGCCAGCTTCTGCTGAGACCAGTTCAGCTTGTTCCTGTATTTTTTTATTCGTTGCGCCAGTGCTTCTGACATTAAAATTGCCCCTTGACAGCTTTCCCTGTATATTGTATTATCATCGTAGTATGAACATACAACATAGTATATATCTTTCGGTTCCGCAAAAAAGTATACCACAACCCAAAGAAGGAGGGAATTGAAAATGCACAAGTTCATCGGTGTCATAGGGTCCCGCACCTTCCGGAAGAATACAGGGAAAAAGCCAGAGGGATGGTCAGATACCTTTTGGACAAAGGCTATGGTATCGCCTCCGGCGGAGCCGTTGGAGCGGACGCATACGCTCTGGACGCGCTCCTTGAACTCGGACAGGCTCACAGGGGCGTTATCTTCTCGCCCTGGAAGCATATCATCCAGTTCCCCGATACAGTACAGGAACAGGCAAAAAGGTTCATTCGGGAGGGAGGCAGGGTCGAGTGGGGCTTTGTTCAGATGGAAGCAGGACGCAACGCTACTGTTGCAGGGCTTCTTGCCCGCAACATCCGGCTCACAAAAGCAGTCTCCGGCGTTGTCGCCTTCCTTCATGGGCCTTCCCGTGGCTCCTCCTACACTATCCGTCATGCCGCACAAAGAAATATCCCTGTCGTTGTCTTTTTGTGTGGCAGCGGGGCCGAGCTTCCTGCTGTCGAGGGCGGGTGCTGGGCCGCCCTCGACAATTCTCATTTCGGTTCCGGCGCTTTTCGCCTCGGGATTTCCTGGCTTAGCGTCGCTGCCTGATATTTTTCTCTCGGATGATACTTCTTTATAACCCGTTTAAGATCATCAATGCCGACCTTCGTATAAATCTGCGTCGAGCTTAACTGCGAATGACCGAGCAATGCCTGAATATGCCTGATATCCATGCCTCTGTTGACCAGATGAGTGGCACAGGCATGGCGGAATGAATGCGTCGTGATATGCTTCTTTAGACCGGCTCTTTTCGCATATTTCTTTATAAGATATCCAAGATAGACCGTACTTATCCTGCGGCGCATCTGAGAAACAAAGAGAGCAGGGGACGGAACGTCCCGCAAAAGTAATCCTTGACATGATGTAAAGATGCTTCGATGAATCGACAGGCAACTTTGCGACGGGAACATAGCGATCCTTATTGCCTTTTCCCTGACGGATGATGATAACGCCTTGCTGATAATCCACGTCGGCAAGGTCGAGATGGACAAGCTCGCTTTTTCTTATGCCGGTGGAATAGAGTATTTCCAGTATTGCCCTATCGCGAAAGCCGAGCGGATAGTTCAAGTTCGGCTGCAAAAGCATCTTTTTAATTTCATCTTGCTTGGGACGTTCCGGGGCAGGAGCTTTGGCTGTTTCGCGTATTTAACGGCTCTTGTTGGGTCTCCCTTGATATAGTCGTTCTCGAACATGAATTTGCAGAAATTGACGGCTACCTGCAGTTTGAAGTTCTGGAAGGAAACAGAGTTCGTTCTTTTTCGCCTGTTCTTTTCCTGAGCGATAAAGGCCTGATAATCCAGCAAGACCTTTTTGTGGATGTCCTCCCGTTCCTTTATCTGATTGTCCTCAAGGAATTTGAGGAAATATTTCGTCATGTAGCCGTAATCCTGGACGGTCAATCCCGACAGATTTCTAATTGTAGATGTTCAAGGTACATCGCATTCAAATGATCCAGGCTATATTTCAATTCATTTTTCATTTTTTATTCCTCCTTTTCTTTCGGGGCTCATATCTTCGGCTAAACTGAATAGTATCCATGTCGCGTTGTTCTTCGGCTACATTGAAATTTTCTCTGGGATGGGTCATTGAGTGGATTTTCTTAATATCCGTCATTGCCACTCTGGTATATATTTGAGTGCTGTCTAGTGAACTGTGACCGAGCAAGGCCTGAATGTGGGGCAGGGGAGCGCCTTCTTCGAGCAAGTGTGTAGCGAAAGTATGACGGAAAGAGTGGGGGACGATCTTTTTTGTTATTCCGGTTTTTCTCACATATCTTTTGATGATCGTGGACACATAACATTCTTTTAGCGGCGTATGGTTATTATCCATAAGAAATACTTCTTTAAGGTTGGCGTATGGCGCGACGAAAGGCAAGGTATCGTTCAAGCCACGACTTTGTGACCTCGCCGAGAGGAACAACACGATCCTTAGCACCTTTCGATTCTGGATGTGGAGAGTGCCAGTCCTTAAGTTAATATCATCAAGCGCCAATCTTCTGACTTCGCCGGTCCGTAATCCGCAGCCATAGAAGACCTCCAGCATAGCCCGATTTCTAAGGCCGCAAAAAGTCTTTACATCCGGCTGCTCCAGTACAAGCCGGACTTCTTCTTTTGTAAGAATGGCGCGAGGTAGGACTTCCACTGGTTTAGGAGAGCTATTTTTGCGGCCGGGTTTACCATGATCCTGCCGTTATCATGTAGAAAGGCAAAAAGCTTCTTAACATTTATATAGTAATCGGTGAGGTAGCTGACCGATATGTGCTGAGATAATTGATTGCCCCGCCTGAACATGGTTGAAAGGAATATATTAATTACATCAGTCGTTACAGTGCCTACCTCAATTATTCGGAGGCTCAAAATGAAAGCCAAAAATTTACCTATCATGTAAATAGCCCTCTCGATAGTGAGGTTGGACAATTGCTGTTGCGTTAAATGGATCGTAAAGTCTTCGAGCAACGACTGATATTCCGGCGTTAATTCATCGCGGTATCTTTTGTCATTTTTGAGTTTTCCGAGCAGATACATTGAAAGCTGGCTCATTTATTAACGACCTCCTTTATCTTTTTCCGCCCAGCGTCCAGCTTCACTTTTTAGCCCCCTTTCTTCTTAAATCTGGGTTATCCCAGTTCCGCCGAGTTCTCCCAGAAACATTTGAGAGGTTGAGCGCGAAATCCTCATTAACGCCAGTCATTTCGTTAAGCTGATAGATATGTTTTTTTCGGGGACCGCCGGATACGCAGGTGAGATATTCAAGTTCAAGGAGTTCCATTACATGAGTTTTCAGCTGAAAATGGCTCCAATTTGTGTGGTTCCTTATATCCCGGCGGGTAAAAGTTGTCTTTTCCATTGCGCGGATCCTCATTTAAAAGCTTTCTGGCGGGAGGGGAGAGCTCGTCCAAAGTATTACGGAATATCTCTTTTGCTAGTTCGTTAGCCTTTAGTATATCTTCCGGACGCACTTCGATATATTGGACGTCTTTCCCGTCGGCCTTGATGCTCTTAATAGGCCGCTGATATTGATGGAGAAAAGCTATCGCCTTGATGAGAGTGAGATACTTTTTGTGGTCGCGTCTTAACCTTAACCAGTTATCGCCGAAAGTCAGCCGTGGAGCGTAGGGATTCACCACATGAAGCGGCGCAAGAAGCCGCTGAGCGTTGTGATGCCGGTTGATGATGTCTGCCTGTTTCTGCCTGACAAGCAGTCCTTCAAGCGTATCAAGCATTCTCTGTCTATCGAGGATATTTTTTGTCTGTTCTCGGGATTCGTCGATAGTCAGCTGCAAAAATCTTGTCGCCATTTCATTGTCGATCGATGCCGAGGTAGTGGTAAGAAACAATGAAACAGGCCCTTTAACTTTGTATTCCTGGGTCTTTAACCGGCCGGATTCGCTGTCCCGCCCGGTCGTGGCGATCGACAGATACTTTGACGACTGAATGGCGCGAATCGAATAACTTGCCTCATTACTGCCGGCAGCTTCTTCGATCGCCAGTATCTTGTTTTGTAAACTATCTTCGCCTTTATAGAACAGAGACTTTGCTGTCATGGCAGTATATTTGTAGAAGTCTTCGGGCGGGACAAGCGATAGGATAGTGTCCTGCAGGGACGATTTACCCGCCGCGCTCCGGGAGATAATGAGGATGGATAGGGGGTCATCGAGCTTACGGGATATGGCGGCCAAATATCCAGCCAGTTTATTGATATCTTCGCCGACATACCCGAGTGACGACATGTCGCTGATTATCGTGTCCATAAGCTTTGGACTTTTCAGGTAGGAAAGGGCATCTGCTCTGTCTTTGGCCGACATAAATTCCACTTTGTTTTCACAGAGCTCCCTTTTTTCAGTTCGCCTTTTTTTTCTTCAAGGATAGTTATGAATACATTAGTTTCTTTTTCGATAGTCTTAATATCTGTCTGAACAGCGCGGCGCAAGAACGAATAAAATTACTTCTCGATGCACTGGAATACAGATTAACAATATCAATGTGGAATATCTCTTTTGATCCCTTCGCTGAAAAAGCTTTGATGTTTGCTTTCAGCCTGTGCTGTTCATATTGAATATCCTTTATGGCATAGCAGTGGTCGTCAAAAAATAAGCTCAAGCCATTTTCGATAGTTTGTATATGAGGTTTTGTCATATCAGTACCTGCTCGCGGTAGCGACACGGTAAACGAGGCGAAAAGCGCCGGAACCGAAATGAGAATTGTCGAGGGCGGCCCAGCACCCGCCCTCGACAGCAGGAAGCTCGGCCCCGCTGCCACACAAAAAGACAACGACAGGGATTCTTTCTTTGTGCGGCATGACGGATAGTGTAGGAGGAGCCACGGGAAGGCCCATGAAGGAAGGCGACAACGCCGGAGACTGCTTTTGTGAGCCGGATGTTGCGGGCAGAAGCCCTGCAACGGTAGCGTTGCGTCCTGCTTCCATCTGAACAAAGCCCCACTCGACCCTGCCTCCCTCCCGAATGAACCTTTTTGCCTGTTCCTGTACTGTATCGGGGAACTGGATGATATGCTTCCAGGGCGAGAAGATAACGCCCCTGTGAGCCTGTCCGAGTTCAAGGAGCGCGTCCAGAGCGTATGCGTCCGCTCCAACGGCTCCGCCGGAGGCGATACCATAGCCTTTGTCCAAAAGGTATCTGACCATCCCTCTGGCTTTTTCCCTGTATTCTTCCGGAAGAGTGCGGGACCCTATGACACCGATGAACTTGTGCATTTTCAATTCCCTCCTTCTTTGGGTTGTGGTATACTTTTTTGCGGAACCGAAAGATATATACTATGTTGTATGTTCATACTACGATGATAATACAATATACAGGGAAAGCTGTCAAGGGGCAATTTTAATGTCAGAAGCACTGGCGCAACGAATAAAAAAATACAGGAACAAGCTGAACTGGTCTCAGCAGAAGCTGGCCGGAGAGTTCAGGCCTTTCTATCGGTCAGATACAATCAATGGAGATCGGAAGGATCGCCGAACCTGGGAAAAGCGTCCTGATAAAATTGGCCGACGCTTTCGGTCTCTCGCTCGACGAACTCGTGGGAAGAAAACACAAAAAGAAGCAATAGAAGCCCCGCCTCAAAAACATCATCCCAATAACTCGAAAGCATTCCCTCACGGAATTTTGGAATTAAGCCATGATTTTGTATAACTTTAGTGAAAACCGGACTTTACGGAACCCTTGATAAACGGGGAAAGCGCCGAATTTCTTCCCGAAAAAGCCCAGATCATCGTGCCAGAAAAAGAACGGGGAATTATAGGATTTTTACGAATGCGACGGAAAAATCAGGCTGTTTGAACGGATGGAATGGTCCTATTAAATGCTAATTGCGATTCAATTATCGAGTTTTGTATGACTTTTAATACCTGATTGGATGAATATTGCGCACGATTGCAAAGCTTGAATGCTACCAAGTTCTGCCCCTCGGCGAAGTTAAGGCCAGATATCGTATACCGGCCCCATTCATCCATGTGAAGATGGAACTTGTTTGCATCAACATCAATGTATTTAAATCCTTGGGAATCAGTCTTTTGAGCTTGCGCATTCGGCGCGAATTCCTGCCATGCGGCAAAGTTCTCGGATATCTGGAAGCTTTGTAGCATGAGGGGCTTGAAGTCGTGTATAACGCCAGAGATTTGAGTGACGGGAACCTTAACCAGCATGTCTGAAGTATATTTCTCGACCTCTGAAGTCGTTCCTTCGTTGAAGATAAGGGAGACGGAACGATCCGCAGCATAGGGCGGGTTATCACTGGCCTCGGAAGTATTAAGAATGGTCGCCGACTGAATTGTATTGGTATGCACAATTGTCTGAGTCATGTTATATGCGTCAATTGAGACATCTGTGTCCAGGTGCGTGACGGTGGCCATAGGGGTGTCGAAGAGAGCGAGGTCGATGATGGGCGGGCCATCGGTTTGAGAATCACAGACAGCAGATATAATATGTGGATGGTTCATTAATACGCCTTTCTCTCCCTGAGAGCCTAAATCATCAAAAGTAGTCCATATGCTTGCCTCTGAAAGAAATATCATTGGGATCGTATGAACAGCTTGCATGGGAACGAGGTATGGCGGAACAAGAGCTAATCCCAAAAGGAGGTAATACAAATCTTGGCATCCTTTTATATTGTCTTCAAATTTATCGTTGTGGAAATAATACGAATACCTTTTAGTGTTTTGATCGAACATTTTGACCCCATCACCACGAGAGCTATCCTCAGCAACAAGGAGACTCCCATTCTTAATCGACCAAATACCAGGGAAAAGCGTCGATTCAAGTAAAGACCAATACTTAGCTGATTCGTTTGGCAAAGAGTTCCAATCACTGGTATATGGTATTACATAATGTGAAACGTATGAAGAAGCCAAAAAGCCCCCATTATTAATGTACTCTTTATTAGGGGTCGGATTGCCAAGCGCAGAAACAAGGCGATAGCTGATGTCCCCATTTGCACTAGGGGTTTTGTTTTTTAGTTTATTAATGAAATCTGAATCTGGATCTAGCTCATCATAGCCTGTCCCTGACATTGCCAATGAGACAGCCCCATTTAGAAGTGTGTCTGTATAAATTGGAACAAAATTAGCTCCCACAAGTGCTTTATTTATGCTAACACCAAAATTATCTTTATTTGGCATTTCAAGATCAACGACCCATTTCGCGGAATCTATTTCAATATCTGACCAACGAGGGATATTCCATAAATAGTTAAGGGAATTACCAAGCGCAGTTTCTCCTTCTGCCGCAGCTTGATCATTAAGCCATTTAGTGACATTGTTGACCACGTCTTTTTGAATATAATCATCTACGTTTTTATTGGAAAGGTCGACCACATCGCTTCTTATTTCCTTGATCATTTCAAACCAATACTTATTAAAGAATGCTATCGCATCTCCTCCCGTATGAGGAGAATCCAAAGTGACCAACTTTTTTACATCGTTCCGATAGTAATCAGAGGTAAGATATACACGGCTACTAATTCCTCCCATGCTATGAGCAATTAGTATGATTTTGTTAGGGATCGGCCTCCCGGGGAATTGTGCAATAAAATCATTCTTCGCTCTTCCTATCCAATAACGGGAATTTGTTGGATCCCCAAGTTCACTAGCGTTTTTTGTATTTGACTGTCTGTTGTCAGAGTAATCATACGAATAGACATATCCTGATAAGCCCAAATTAATATTTAAGTAATCTCTTAAGGTACCATCAAAACAATGATGGTCACTTGTCATCCCATGGACAAGAATTACCAAATAATTTGGATGAGACTTCATTATGTCCGGATTCTCTTTGCAGAAGGCAGTTGTTGCCATGAGGAAGTTCAACATAGCAACAGAAAATATCAAGCATTTGACAGCTAACTTCATCTAAACCCCTTCATTATTGAGCAAGTAACTTACTGATCTTCTGGCTCAGGTCCAAAATACTGTCCTATTGTTACAGCGACGATAGCCCCAACCAATCCTCCTATTGGTGCGCCAATTATCCATCCGACGGCACCATTTTTATCGCCTAGTACACTACCGCCTATTACAGCACCGCAAATGGAGCCAATAACTAAATAGACGGATAAATCTTTCTGCGGCTTTTCATATGGATCGACAATCAGCTTTTGGCTGAATGTATATATCTCTCCTTTTTCTGTAATGCCTTCATAGGTAAGGCGATATGTCCTTCCTTCCTTTGTTGGCGATTCCATCAGGAATGTGTAATCGTGGCTTTCACTAAAGATTCCAGGTAGAAAGCCTCCTTTATTGGACTCGCTTTTCTGTATTTCCAATGCCTCTGAACTGATAATTCTAATTGATTTAAAGTGTTCGTTTTTATAGAAAGCCGTTATCTTCATTTCAAATGGTACTTTTCCCATAGGGGCAGTTGTTCCATTCGAGCCAGGCTTATTGAATTTGAGACTGTAACTAACAGAATTATTATCGACGGAGACATATTCTCCGGGAAGTCCATAATCTGATCCCTTCGCCTCTCCCCAACAGCCCCCAACTAGCATGGTCGAGACATAGAGGACGAGAACAACCGGCGCGAAGCAGCGGATCAGTTTGTACATGGATTTGCTCCTTTCAGTGGTATGGTGGTTCGTGAAGACGATGCACTATCTTTGTGCAGAAGCAGGCGGTATTTAGAGCATAAAAAAATACCCGACAATTTCACAAGGATTAACTCCTTTGGTGCAAGGCCGCGCCGATCTTGCGATCAACGGGGTATCCAGCCTTGCTAGAGACGAATTCTAGCACTTTTTAGGCCGGAAATCAAGGAGATGAAGAGGTGCCGAGGCGAAGAAGTGATGAGGTGGATACTGTGACTTAGCCCGGGAGTTACGCAGTATCCCTCTATATACGATACGCGTACACACGCGCGTACGCACGAGCCCGCAGGCGCGGCCAGGCGCGCGCTAGCTAGATAATAATTAATACATTACATATATTCACATGAACAGTTGCTCAATAGATGTTGTTCGTTGCGTAGGAGAGAAAGACTAAGGATCAATGAATGTTGAAGACATGCTATCCACGAGCTTGTCGGTCTGTTATGACTGTTCGGTTTCTGCTGTGACTTGTTGCGTTGCCCGGACTGCTTGAATCAAAAGATGTGGAGATGAGGAAGTGAAGAGGTGACGAAGGCCCAGCACAAAGGCTTCTGCTCGGCCTCCGGCCTTGCTCCCTTCGACAAGCTTAGTGCAGGCCGCACAAAAAGAGAAGAACACAGTCCGCCAATGCTCCACGCTCAAGGTCCCTCACAAGCCTCTATCTTCACTCTAGGAATGAGGGGAAAGGCCAGAGATGGAGAGATGAGGGAATGATGAGGTGAAGCCCGACACAGCACAACGAAGGTGTCGCTCCGCGACATCATCATATTCACTTCCTGCGTCGCTGTGTCTTCTTCCTTCGTTTCCCGCTCCTGTTCCTTGTGTCCTGTGCCGCCGCCCGCCAAAAGAATCACAAGCCCATCGCCCGCTGCCACCAAAAAACGACCACACTTTCCGCTCGCCCAAAAAGGAACTGCAACTTCTGCTCCGACTTCGTCGGTATTTGTCTTCGTGTCCTGCCCCCGCCGCCAAAAGACAAAGCCTCCGCCCGCCAAAAATGATTGGGGGAGGGGATCGTTCCTTGTTTTGAATCTCTTGATAGTTGACCTAAAATATCTGGTATGCCATAATCACGCCGCATGAAAACGCTTTTCTATCTTCTGATGATAATAACTCTGCCGGTCTGGTTTCCTCTGTGCATCATTTACGGAATTATTGTCGGCCCCATAGGATACTTTATTCTCATGCGGCAGAACGCTTATGACATTCACCAGCAAAATAAATATGAATATGAAGACTATCTGAAAAAGAAACAGGCCGGGAAATGGCCCCAAAGGCAAGTGATCCAGAATCCTCAAGGAGGGTCGACAGTAATAAATGAACCGCCACAGCAGCCAAAACCGCTAAACTCGCTTCCGGTACATATTTTATCCTCTTTCATTATCGCTATTCCTCTTGGGGTCTTGATTGGTCCCGTTAACGCCGTCCGTATTTTCTGGCGGAGAATGCTTTTCCGCTTTTTCCCCGATGAAATATTGAAAGGATAAAACCGATGCCAAAGCCGTTAATTCTTGTCGTGGATGATGAAAAAGATTTTACCGACGATGTGGTGGAAAAGCTGAATAAAGACGGCCGATATGCAGTCAAGGCGGTCAATTCTGCCCGTGATGCTTTTGCTGTACTTGAAAAGAGCAAGTGGTTCCTTGATATTCCCGCCAATAAAGTGGCCTGCATCCTTCTCGACATAAAAATGCCCGACATGGACGGAATGCAATTCCTCGAAAAGTTGTGGCAGATAAGGAAAGCAGAATATAAGGGCGGGGAATTGAGCCTTGGAAGAGAGAAAGCTTTCATCCCGGTCATAATCCTCAGCGCGTTCGAGGATGTTGATAAATGGGAGAACACTCCCGGCAAATTGGAATATTTAAGGAAGCCTCTAAAATATGAAGAATTGTTCCCTGTCCTGGACAGGATCATAACTGGCAGCCGTCAGGAATGGGATAAAATGCGCGGCGATGTCGCAAGAAAAGCCTGGGGCAAAGGCGCTGCTAAGTATTAAAGGCCGGAATAACCACTTTAAAGGTCGATCCCTTGCCGACAACACTCTCCACTTCTATTCTCCCGTGCAGGTCTACGATTATTTTATGCGATATTGCCAGGCCAAGGCCGGTTCCTTCGTGATAAGTTGAAAAGAACGGATCGAATATTTTCTCGAGATTTTCTTTCGGTATGCCGATCCCCGTATCGATCACTTCCAGGACGGCCGTTTTATGGCTATTTTCTTCGCCGGTGTATGTCTTGTAAATAAGCGTCCCGCCGTCCGGCATGGCTTTTACGGCGTTATTCGTCAGGTTGATTATCACCTGATAAATATCGTCCGATATTCCTTTTATCTTCGGGATATCCGAAAGCTGGGTTTCTATCCTTACATTCTTTACCGCGACAAGCTCAATGATGTATTCTTTTATCAGAGAGTTGATGTCGATCTCCGTTTCAACCGGAGTTTTTGCCTTTGAAAGATAAAGCATTCTGTCGATGATGCTCGCTATCCTGTCCACATGTTTAAGATATTTGGCCTTGAATTCTTTCAGGTATTCTACGCTTCGCTGTTCATCATCCAATTTATCAATACCCATGCGAATAATGCCGAGAGGGTTCCTTATCTCATGGGTTACTCCGGCTGTTAGGGTGGCAAGGCTGGCGAGCCGTGCCGAGCGAGCCAGCATCTTTTCAGTCTCGACCAGTTTCTTCTGAGTGTTTTCATATTCGGTTTTGACTTCCTCATAAGGCTTTATGCGAAATATCGCGTCTGATATTTCATCGCTTATTGTTTCCAGCAGGTCGAAATCCTGCTCATTATACGGGTCCTCCGACCGCTTTTTGCCGAGGATGATCAGCGCGGATAATTCATCGACCGAAAAACACGGTACGCATAATTCATCCGGCAGGGCAGGGGATTCATTTTTCAGGAGAATTTCCCTGTTTCCCATCATGGTTTTTATCAAGTCGCTGTCTGCCGGTATACGCATTTCAGGGCTTGCAAAATCACCGGCCTTGTCCGGCATAAGAACGGAAACCCTTGAAATATCGACCTGTTCGTCGAGATTTTTCTTTATCACGGACACAACATCGTCGATCGAGAAAGCCCTTCTGAGTTCGGAGGTTATCTTTCTCTGGACCTTACGATAATCGTACCAGCCCTTTATGAAAGCTTTGTCCGCGCCGGTTTGAACAAAAAATCGGATATTCTGGAAAGAAACACCGGCGGCAATGCCATATAATACGCTGAGCGTGATGAAAACAGTATCAACGCCGGGGAAAATGAACGTACGATAGAGCATTACAAGAACAAGATATAACACGCCGAGAAAACTTGCAGAGATTATCCAGGCGGCGGTGCGGCTGATAGCGAGAGAAATATTCAACAAACGATGTTTCGTAACAGCATACGCAATGATAAAAAAGTAAGCGCCCATTGAAATAAAGCTCGCCGGATATATCGGGATCCCAAATGTGGCAAAATAATCTATTGATGATGTGTATGCCATCCCGAAAGCAAAGAGGAAATATACAATCTGGTTCTTGATCTTCTGATTTTCTTCAACCCGAAGACGGGCGAACAACTCGATAAAACTGAAAACCATATAAACAAAGAAAAACGGAAAAAATATCCTGCTGAGGAATCCCCATTTGGGGAAATATCCCCAGAAGAATATTTCGACCCCGGTATCCATCCAGTTAGTTGTTAATGTAAGTACGGCGAAAACAGCGCTTATCAAATACCCGCCAACAACATAATGTTTCCGTTTATTGAATAAGCCTAGGAATGTAACCACGAATGCATAAACCGTAGAGGATAAAAAGACAACTCCGACATTATCTATCTTAAACCAGAAGATGCCTACCTGCGGAACACGGGAAAGATATCCCATGGCAGTGCACAAGAACCAGATACTTCCGCTTAAGCTCATAACAAAGAAGGTCAGCGCAATGCCGTCATTCCTCATTTTATAAAAAACGAAAAGGCCGCTTAACAGGATCAATGCGCCAACGGCAAAAAGAGGGATCGCGTGAGGGTTAAAGAAATAATTTTAGGCGGAAAATATGCTCATCTGGCTTATGCCTTTCTGCGAAGATTCCTTAACATGTCATCAGCTATAAATCCGGTAATATTTCTAAAATCGGCGACCTTAACTCCCGCCTTTTCGAAATATCCCATAATTTCAAAACATATTCTTCTGATATCGGGTCGACATGATCCTCATCATATTCTTTCATCCAGCATAAGAGAAGAAGCTCCGCGAAACAGCTGTAAACTTCGTTTTCTTTCCTTAATCCGAAGTCGCAATTTACTTTAAGGCCTTTGACCTCGGCAACCCCCGATTCAATAACAACAACATCTTTCCTTTCCTGCGGCACCTTTACTGAAACATTCCTTGGTTGAGCGGCATGGATCACAATTGATCCCGGTTTCAAATGGTCCGACCTTACTTGCTCCCGGCGTATTCGTGACCGTAAGGACGATATCGGACCCATTAATATCATAAATATCATCTGATGAAAGAATGTTTGATGCCGAGTGCTTCAATTTCAGGTTCTGCGCTGTTTTCTTTAATCCCTCCTGGTTTTTGTCTATTAACAAGATATTCGGGAAATATTCTGCGAGCAATTTGCCCGACATTGAGCCGACAAATCCCGCGGCTCCAACGATAGAAACTTTGCAGGTTTTTCTGTCAGGCCGGCAAGTTCAGCGGCTTTAATGACGTTCCTGGCCGCAATTACGGCTGAAAATGCGTCGCCGTTCGTAATAGACATGTTAACTTTACCCTGAAGATATGTTCCATGTTCGGTGACGATCGGAACGAATGCACCAAGCCCCAAAAGCTTAGCGCCCAGTTTCTCCGAGAATTTTGCAGCCGCCAAAATCTTCTTTTTCGCATGTTCCTGATGCAGGATCATCATTCTGGTACTCATTGAGCAGAAAACAACCCAGCCAGCAACATGACGGCCGTCTTGTCCTTTATAGCCGGTGATCTTTGCCAGGATGATAGGCGGATGATTACGGCTTATCGCTTTAAGTATCCCTTTCGGCAGTTTGTCGGCGAAAGGATATTTTCTGGCGATATCCGGGAGTAATTCGATAGGGTGAGCCAGGAAGACATATTCCCCGGTGCCCATGAATAATCGGACCATAAACCGCGGCATAAAGGGGATTAAGATATCTCTAAATGTTAATAATATTGCCCCGACATTGTTTAGCATAATTAACTGATTATACCATACTAAAATGCAGTGTCATTGGAGTAGGGTAGGGAGGGGGAGCAAAAACCTCTAACCTTTACTCTCTTTTCTTATTGGCGTATAATTTAAAAAATGGTAGCATTAACAAAAGAACAAGGGTATAAACTTGTTGAACAAAAAGTCAAGGATTTTGCCCAGAATGAAGCAACTTATCTTGATAAATCCTTCCAAGAGACCGAAGCAAGAGACCGTTTTATCGACCCATTTTTTGAAGCACTTGGTTGGGAGTTTGATCAAACAGATATACCTCGAGATCATTGGGATGTTTATAGAGAATCTCCAAAAAGATAAATATGGGACTAAAAAGCCAGACTATGCCTTCCGTATAAATAAAAAGTTAAAATTCTTTGTTGAAGCAAAAGCACCCTTTGTTTCGCTAACCGAAAAAGATCAATTTATCAGGCAAAGAGGTATGCTTTTTCTACGAATGGCAAGGCGCCCATCGTAATTGTAACGGACTTTCAGAAAATTAGGGTATTCAATGGCCTAAAACGTCCAATATATGATAATCCACAACAAGGGCTCATTAAGGATTTAGACTTAACTTACAAAGAATATTTAAGCAATTGGGACTTTATTTATAAAACCTTTTCTAAGGAAGGTGTTTTAAGCGGAAGTTTGGAGAAATTTGGCGGTAAAATAACAAAGAACACAAAAACTCTCGATGACGAATTCTTAGATGATATTGTGAAATGGCGGGAGATGCTTGCCAGGAATATCGCCATAAGAAATAAAGCTCTTACAGTTGAACAGATAAATGAGTGCGTACAACGAATTCTTGATCGTTTAATTTTTGTAAGAAACCTCGAAGACAGACAAATAGAAGAAGAAGACGTTCTCCTTAAAGCCAGCATGGTGGGTTCAAATGTGTACAAAAGACTTTTGCCATTCTTTGGAAAGCTGAATTCCGATTATATTGGCCTTTTATTTAAAAAACATATTAGTGAAGATATTGACGTCGATGATGAGGTTATAAAAGATATCATTCGCGACATGTGTTATCCAAACTCTCCTTACCAGTTTGATATTATTGAGGTTGAAATACTGGGGCTTATTTATGAAAAATTCCTTGGCTCAAAAATCCGGCTTACTGATGATCACCATGCCAAAGTTGAAGAAAAACCAGAAGTGAATCATGCGGGAGGAGTCTATTACACCCCACAATTTATAGTGGATTATATCGTGCAAAATACAGTTGGGGAAAGGATTATGGGGAATAATCCTGAAGAGATTGAAAAGATCAAAATACTTGACCCTGCATGCGGCTCCGGGAGTTTCTTAATAGGAGCTTTTAACTATTTAATGAATTATCATGAGATATGGTATCAAAAGAATACCTCAAAGAGAAAATATAAGCAGGATTATTATTTCAATCATGATGGCCAATTAAAGCTTACGCTCAAGAAAAAGGCCGAAATACTAAAGAATAATTTATTTGGAGTTGATATCGACAGGGAGGCCACAGAGGTGGCCATAATGAGCCTCTATCTGAAGTTAATGGAAGAGGGTTTTGATAAAGGTCAAGCTATGATGTTTCTGAAAGGGCACATCCTCCCTGATATAACGTCAAATATTAAATGTGGCAATTCTTTGATAAGCCGAGATCAAATATTTGAGCAGAAAATGTTCGACAATTATGATATTAATGCATTTGATTGGAAGGATGATAAGAACGGATTTGGGGAGGTGTTTTCTAAACAAGATGGCTTTGATTGCGTGATTGGGAATCCCCCGTATATTAAAACTCAGGAACTCCAAAGTTTCCAGCCTATTGAAACAGAAATATATAAGAATATCTATAAGGCGGCAAGCAAAGGTAATTTTGATATATATATCATTTTTATTGAGAAAGCATTGAGCCTTCTAAACAAGAGCGGGCTCTTAGGGTATATTTGTCCGCATAAGTTTTTTAATTCTAATTATGGCGCAAAGATTCGCGAAATTATTGCAGAACAAAAGAATGTGTCTAGGATAATTCATTTTGGAGTTAACCAGATTTTTGAAAACTCAACCACATATACATGTTTATTGTTTTTATCAAGTTTAAAAAGAAACTCATTCGATTATTATGAATTTAAGGATGAAGTGGAAAGCGTCGAAGAGTTACTGCCGGGCATTAAAATGATCAACGTGCCCTCAGAAAGGCTGATAAAGGATAATTGGAACTTTATGGGCATAACCCAAGAGGGCTATTTGGCAAGAATTAAAGGTAACAATAGAACTTTAGGGGAGATTGCATCCAATATATTTCAAGGGCCTAAGGCTGGTGCAGACCCCGTATTTATTATGAAAATGATCGAACATGGGAACAATAAGTCAAGATGTTATTCAACTTCTTTACAAAAAGAGGTATTTATTGAAACATCAATATTAAAACCTTACGTAAAAGGTAAAAACATTAAACGGTACGCAATTCATCGGGGGGACGAGTATATAATTTTCCCTTATAATGCAAACGGAGAATTAATATCGGAAAGTCATTTAAAACAGCAATATCCTTTGGTTTATCAATATCTCTCAGCTAAGCCAAATTATGATATTTTATTGAAAAGAGAAGATGGAAGATTTAGGAAGATTTGGTGGTCTTATAGCAGGCCACAAAATATGCATATTCTTGATAAGAAAAAGTTACTAACTCCCTTCAATGCTTTTAATAGTTCTTTCTCATATGATGATTTAGGTGATTTTATTTTTAGCGCTGGCGTGTCTGGGGCTTATGGGATTCTTATTAAAAGGGAGATCAATATGAGTTATGAGTATTTGCTCGGGCTATTAAATTCTTCTCTACTAGACAAATATTTAAAAACAATATCTACTGCGTTAAGGGGTGGGTTTTATTCTTATGAAAATAAATACATTAAAGACCTTCCGATATATGTTCCTGATTCTAAAGATAAAGAAAAGTATATAATAACTCAAAGAATTGAAGGGTTAGTGAAACAAGTAATCACTGTTAAACGGAACGAAAAAAGAAAGGCCGATGCAGAATATTTGGAAAACAGGATTGACGAAATGGTTTGTAAGTTGTATGGGGTAACAGAACGGTAGGTTGGTTCGGATTGGGATAAGAGAAAATGAACAAGGAGTGTGAAATATGGAATCAAATAAGAAACCGTGGCCTCTCAAGACAATTCATGGAATCCGTGACCGGATAAATACGAACCCTGATTTTCAGCGACCTCCAGTATGGAGCAATTCACAAAAGCAACTTCTTATTGACACAATATTACGTGACTACGATATCCCCAAACTCTATTGGCGAAAAGCTGCTTCAAAACCTGACAAGTATGATGTTGTTGATGGTCAGCAAAGATTGCGCGCGATTTGGGAATATTTTGATGGTAATTTTAAGCTGCCTAGCGACTCAGATGATATCGATGGGATGAAGATAGCGAATCTTAAATACGATGCTTTGCCTGATGAAATTAGAATGAAGTTAGATATTTATCCTCTTGATATTGTCATTATTGAAGACGCTGATGAAGAAGAAGTAAGGGAGATGTTTCTCAGGTTACAAAATGGAACAAGTCTCAAGGCTCAAGAAAAGCGTAATGCATATCCGGGCAAAATGAGGGATTTCGCAAAACAGGTTGCATCTCATCAATTCTTCCTAAAAGTTGGGTTTGCGGATTCAAGATATACTTTTGATCATATCGCAGCCCAATTTATTTGCTTGGAAATAGGGGGCGAACCCGTCAATGTTAAGAATGCTGATTTAAATAAAATGTATCTCGACAACAAAGACTTCGATGTAAAATCAAATATTGCCAAGGCTGTTATGCGAAACCTTTCTGTTTTGAATGATATCTTTACTGAAAAAACCCCAGAATTAGAACGTTACAATGTCATTTCATTGTATTGTGTTATTTCAGAATTACTTCAAAACTATGTTATAGAGGACATTAAACCGAATTTCTTCGATTGGTTTATTGGATTTGAGGCGAAAAGACAAATAGAAGAAGCAAAACCAGAGGATGTGGCTGACCCAGAATGGATTTCCTATAAAGATAAGATCAGTCATAGCACTGATTCTGCAGATTCAATCAAGGCCAGAATGGATTTTATGTTAAGGAATCTTCTTGAACAGAATCCGGGGATTAGACGAAAAGACAATCAAAGAGATTTTACTTACTTACAAAAATTGGCTATTTTTCGTCGAGATAAAGGGATATGCCAATTGAGAATAAAATGTAAAGGTAATAAGCTAACTTGGGACAATTGGCATTGCGATCATAAAACACCATGGTCAAAAGGAGGACAAACCACTGTTGAAAATGGGCAAGTATCTTGTTCAGACTGTAACTTAAGTAAAGGCGGATCTGAATAAATCAAGTTAATATACCCCTCCCTCCATCCTTTTAAAATGAACGGCGGGTCATTCCTGCCACACAACCTTTATTCCACTATCCTAATCGTCCAAAAATCATCCGATAGATTTTCTTCTGCCAGATACGCATATGGCAATGTAAAATATCCTTTCATACCCCAGCCCGTTCCCCACGAATTACGCACAATGAAGAATTGATTTTCGTCGTCATATCCAACGGCCATTACCGCATGTCCACCTTCCAGTTTATCTTTCGGCCCGGGTAGCTTAGCATGGCCGGTCTTGGCTACATCTGGGCTCATAAAGCTGTCATACACGGAAAATCCGAACACGAACGGATATCCCGACGCGAGGCAACCCTTCATCTGATTGGCAATGCGGCTTACACGCTGGTACAGGACCGCCTTGTGCTTGGTGGCATTCTTGTAGCACGATGCTGGCGGCTGCTGGGAGAATCTCGCTATATCATAAGGCCATAGCTTTTCGGGACAATCGCCCTGCTTCCCGACACTTTTTATACCATCACGGATCTGCGCGCCACTGTCACTGGCGGTGGTATGCTCCATTGCGCGTTCGTTATAGTAAATGAACAGGCGCGACGGCATGAAATATTTCTCCTTCTGCTTCATCTGCTCGAATTCCATTGCCCCGGCTATAGCATTCGCCGTGCAACTTCCCAGATGACCCTGGTCATATACATCAGGACATTGGGGGCGCAGGTCCACCTTTGTAGGGAGCTTAGCTATCCATTCCAAAGGCGCGGCATACAAATGATCGCGATGGTCCGGGACATCAGGAATCCAGCCAAAGTTTACAGGTTTTTGTTTAGCGCTCATATTCTTTTCCTCCTATTTTTTCAACGTTTCGTACACACCAACTGCGACAGCTATTCCGGTGAGCACTTTATACCAGTTAGCTTCCCACCAGTCAGGTTGAATGCCGACATCGACGCTTATAACATCACCATACTTTATCTCTTTCGTGTAATCTGCTCCCGCATATGCTTTGGCTTCCGCAATTGTCTTGGCTTCCTTTACCTCTGATATATTTGTTTTGAGATTATGCTGTATTACATATATCGAACGAGGAGTGAAATAGATAACAAGCTGGGGCTTATCAACATACTTGGCAAATTCGGTCGTCAAATAGGTTTGAAATTCACTGAGCGTTTTGCCCTGTGCCTGGGCCCTTCCGAGGAAGGGGAGCGAAATCGAGCCATCCGGCGCGATAGCTTGCTTTGTGTCCATATCCTTCTGATTAAGGATTTTGACTTCAAGAAGATCGTCTGGGGCAAGGGTATACTCGAATGCATAAGCAAGAGAGCTAATAAGCGGGAATAATAAACTCACAATTAAAAGGTAAACGATGAATTTCTTCATATCAAACCTCCTTATTGCCTTAAATAAACCTCACCCGTAAACACGAATTTTCTGGCCTTTATCTTCAATTGAAGCTCATCGATTTTAACATTTATTCCATCAAGCTGGCTCTTCAAATCGGCGAGCTGGGCTTTCTGTTTTTGTATATCATCTTTGCTCATCATAAGTTCTTGGCCTAAAGGTGTAAGGCTGTTGCCGGTTTCTGCATCCGTTATCTGGCTTTTGAGCTTATCAGCCTGAGCATATAGCTGGGCAAGGTCGGCCTGGTCCTTCATCTTTTCCAGATCGAAGGTTTCCGTCAAAGCGAGCGCCGTTATCTGGGCTTTTGAGGCATAAGAGATAATGAGGTTGCCGCTTTTCTCCTCCAAAGGCTTATATGAGCTCGGATAGGTTGGGAACTGAATATCCATTCCGTCCGGGAGCTTAACTGTTCCCGAAACAAGCGCACCGGTGGGAATCTGAGCGAGAAGGGCATCGCGGGTCTCATTTTCAAAATCCTTCTTGGTGATCATTATCGGAACGGTCGTCCTTTTAAGCCGGACATGGGAGGCGGTTATATCGGCGGCCAATTCATCGCTTAAAGTATAGATTTTGCCTTGATAAAGCACTACGAGACGGCCTTTGTCCACATCAAGGATTTCTCCGGTTCCTTCTATCGGTTCTTTTGTTTCCGTGATGTAACCCTTGAAATCGACATAAGAATGGGTCTTGAGTGACTGAAACTCTTGTATGGCTGAACCGGGCGTAGCCATAAGCCAACGAAGCGAGCTTGCTATCCCATATTTGGAAATAGGAAAAGCAAAAAGCATCAAGATGAAAAGAATTATGAATATGAAAGGCTCAACGCTTGACCCCGATTCTGGGCGGAATTTCGGATTTTTCGGTATTACATCTCTGCTTGGGTCCGGCCAGAACATCTGGCTACCGCGCTTATTGAACATGTCGAGTACAAGATGAGAGAAGTAGGATATTGAGAAGGCGGCTATCCAACGCGGAGCCAAATTGTATACATTAAAACCAAAATCAGTGACAAACGCCAATATCAGAGACACGACAAGAACGATCACGCTAAATATTACAGTTGATATCGCAAGGCCGACAAAAGAGTGGGTGATGGTCCTATGGCCGAATCTGCGTTCAAGGGCGGATGAAATGGGATAGAAAAGTTTCCCGATCATGGATTTTGGGTGGTCTATGTCGGGGACAATAGCTCCAAAAATGGAGACAACTATTATTGTCCAATGAAGGCTCCACTGAATCCCGAACACTGCCAGGAATATCAGCGTTAAAAATATGCCAAATACGCTATGAGTTGGTGCTAACATTACTTATTCACCATACTTTATTACCAATTTATTATGTAGAAAGCTGATTATCTAAATTATCGATTTCTCTTTGCATTTGGTCTATCTGACTACGTTGAGAAGAAATCTCTCTATCATAGGTATCTGCGCTACCCGAAGACGATCTCTTCCTTTCTTCAAAGCTGTCAATATTATACTGACACTGCTTTATTTGGGATTTATAATGTTCGATTTGCTGTTTAATTGTATATATTTCTGATTGGCTTTTCATGGTCTTACCTCCTTCTTACCTCAACATTGAGACGGCGCTTCTTAGTATCACCAATAAGGTTACACCGAAACCGGCCAGAAAATAGGATTCATAGCTATTGGTTCCTAAAGCGACGAAACGGAAAAGCACAGCGATCCAGTAAATAAATAATATTATGTTGGTCCAATCGCGGTAATGTACCCCCGCCTCATGATAAACATCACGAATAACATCTTTTGATATTACTGGGATATGGCTTATCTGATGGATCATATCAACTATAGCAATGGGAAGGCCGTTTGCCAGGGTCAGGACCCTCGTTTCAAGCATTTCATAATCGCTGATGGTAAGGTTCTGCGTCAGGTATTTTATAAGCTGCTTCGAAGCATCTTCATTTAACGGCGGGAGCATGACCTGTTTGAACTGCCACCAGACCTGTTTTAGCTTCGGTTTTACTTCATCAGCTGCGGCGAGAATTGGGAAGTTATTCAGTAGACACAAAATGGGGTCGATGTCGGAGATTTTTAAGTAGTTCAAATTATCGATCAGCAAAACCGGGGGCTTTGCTCCTTTTATTTTCACAATGTAATCGGTTATCTCTTTTGTTGAAGCTCTGGTATTGAGTTTCTTTTGCCATTCAGGATCAAGTTTTACGAGTAGTTGCATCAACGCGTTTTTAAGCGGGCTGGGTGCGGATATATATAATGTATTGGGACCGAGCACCTTTGCCATATGCATTAGCAGATGAGTTTTGCCTATTCCCAAAGGTCCGGTCAAAAGGACTGACTGGCTTTTGCCAATATCAGCTTTTATGTCGGCGATTACGTTATCCCTTCCGAAGATAACTTCCTCGGGGCTGGGAGTTATGGGGCCTTTTATGGCTGTTGTTGGCTTAACGATTTTAGGTTTAGTCGGGAATATTTTGGAAACGGCTTTAACGAGGGGATGGCGAGTGTCGATGCGCTCAAGTTTTTCGGTTATCTCCACCTTGGCTGGCGGCCGCTTAGAGGCCCCTATATAGCGATTTATGGACTCTGGGTCAGATATGCCGAGAATGGCGGAGGCCTTTTCTACGGAAGGTTCTTCGGAGAATAGCCGGACGGCGAATGTGTTGCGAAGGATTTGCGGATTAACCCTTTTCTTGATGCCAGCCTGTTCAGCGTACTTTCTTATCAGGTAATCTACTCCGCGGCTTGTGAGGTCTTTCAGCGCGCCTTTCGTGGTGACAAAAAGCTCGGGAACTTTGCCGGTCGGACGTTCTTTTGACCACTTGGCTAACGCCTCAAAAGCCTGGTCGTTCAGCGGTATGGTTCTTTTCCTGTTGCCGGGGACGGAAAGTACCTTCTTTTTCCAGTCGATCGAATCAACTTTCAGGGAAGTTATCTCGTTCAGGAAAAGGCCGGTGTTCAGAAATAGAATTATCAATGCCCGGTCGCGGGTATCATCGATGGAATTGAGGAAAGCTTTTATTTCATTTAAGGTTAAATATTCAAGCTCATCAATCATGGAGGAATTATTACCCGATAGGCCTAAAAAGTCAATATACTGTGAACTAACCGCTCGATACTGTGGAATAACCGGGTGGATACTGTGAAGTAACCGCTTGTTTTTGGCCTCAGAATTTCATCAGTTTTTACTCATTTTTCATGCTTAGTTTTGTGAGCTTCTTCTCCCCAATCATTTTTGGCGAGGCCAGGCGGGGCGGCGGCAGAAAGACACGAAGACAAATACCGAAGGAGAAAAGAATGGCGGGCGGAGGCTTTGTCTTTTGGCGGCGGGGGCAGGACACAAAGGCAGAACGCCGGAGGAGCAGAGGTTGTAGCTCTTTTCTTGTGATGAGCAAAGTCGAAGGATTGGCGGGTCGTGAGTCTCTTCATCCCTGCCCGCCACGGCCTGAGCCGCAGGCGATGGCAGGCGGGTCTTCACCTCGTCATTTGAACAAGACACAGCGACGCAGGAAGTCGGAGTATCGATGATGTCCGCGGAGCGACGCCTTTTCGTTGTGCTGTGTCGGGCTTCACCTCATCATTCCCTCATCTCTCCATCTCTGGCCTTTCCCCTCATTCCTAGAGTGAAGATAGAGGCTTGTGAGGGACCTTGAGCATCCGGAGCATTGGCGGACTGTGTTCTTCTCTTTTTGTGCGGCCTGCACTAAGCTTGTCGAAGGGAGCAAGGTCGGAGGCCGAGCAGAAGCCTTTGTGCTGGGCCTTCGGCTCACCTGCTTCACTTCCTCATCTCCACATCTTTTGATTCAAGCAGTCCGGGCAACGCAACAAGTCACAGCAGAAACCGAACAGTCATAACAGACCGACAAGCTCGTGGATAGCATGGCTTCAACATTCATTGAATTTCCTCAGTCCTTCTCTCCTACGCAACGAACAACAGAGATTGAACAACTGTTCATGTGAATATATGTAATGTATTAATTAATAAATCTCTAGCTAGCGCGCGCCTGGCCGCGCCTGCCGGCCCGTGCGTACGTGCCTGTGTGCACCAGTACAGGATATAGAGGGATACTGCGTAACTCCCGGGCTAACTCACAGTATCCACCTCATCATTTCTTCACCCCTGCCCTCCGAACTTAAGTCCCGCCTTAGGCGGACAACAGCGTAGGAGGGTCGTGGCCTCACCACCTCCGAATTTTGCATGACAAATCCAGCACGAAAAGTGCTAAGATTCCGCCTCTAGCAAGGGTCGATGTACCCCTCTGATAGCAATATTAGAGCGAACCTTGCCCACTACTTTCGCCTACAAGGCAGAGTGAGTAAAGGAGTTAATCCTTGTGAGTTGTTCGATGGGTATTTTTTTATGCTCTAAATAACGGCCTATCTCTGCACAATGATACAGCATTGCCTTCACGAACCCCCAGCAAAGTACCCCAGACACGAAAGGTCGTGCCATATGAATAAATATCTGAAAAGACTCATTAGCCCCGCTCGTCCTTGTCCCTCTTCTTCTGCGCTGCTGCTGTTGTTGGCCCGGCTTTTGGAGAAGGGACGATCAAAGCAAATGACAATCCCGATGTCACTTGTTCGATTCAATACAAAGACGGACTGCCGCAGATCAACAAGGAAATCAATCATGGTTATGGTAGGCAAGCTATAAAGGCGAACCGCCGCTTAATTTGCAGCCGATAAATAATGGAGCTTTCGAAGCCATAAATACCACAAAGAAGCAGTCTGATGGCGGGCAGATATTTCAATTAAAAGCCCCTTCAAAGCCAGGGACATACGCCTGTTCATTCGAAGGAATAACCGCTGATGGGAACCTTCTTCTTTTCAGCAGTCCTATAAAAGTGTATTCGGAAAAATCTTCTTCGCTTAATTGGTGGATTTTTTGCCTTACCGCAACCTTTGCTGTTTTTTTTGAAGAATGGAGATGGCATTGGTCAAATGCCAATAATCCCTGCGCCATTGGGTTTGATTGGTGCTGGCGTTGGAGTTGGGATTGGCGCCATTTTTGAAGTGTTATGTGCCCCGATACAAAGGATAGTGCTGAATGAAGGTAAACGCATAGACTGGCTATTATTATTTTGTTTGTATGCGTTTATTGCAGCAACGTGTTGCGCTGCGGCAATTGCAGGAGAAATTAATCGTTCCCGAATTATTTAGTCGTTTTGGTTCATGGAATAGCTGAAAAAACAGATAAATTTGATAGCGATGATAGCGGCCATTTAAAACCTTATCTAAATAATTCGCTTGACCTTACCGGATATGTGTACACATATAATTTTGATAACAATGTAGGTTCAAACATTGTTGTGGCGATGAACTTGGAAATCAGTTCATTCCTCAGGCTATAAATGAATTCAAATCCTGGTATGCCAATAAAAACCATATTTCGATTAGCGACATCCCTCAAACGTTATCCCTGAAAAAGTCGTTTTAATTGCTAATAGTATGGGCGGGCTTGCGTCCGGTATATACCTGACTTCCGATTATTATCATGACGATGTCAAAAAACTGATTACTTTAATTACCTCATCTTGGATCAGATACTGTTATTTATTACAAGCTACTCTATACCCGGAAAATATTACTGAACTTTTGCATATGCCCGTATTGGCGTGGGATATGTTTCTTATAGTTGCTAATACAGACCATTATCCTCTTTGGACTGATATATCTTAAATGGAGCTATTTTTGTGCTATATATGTGGGGCGTGTAGCCATTATCACAGGCTGTATTAAAAGATTTTACCGCAAAATGGGGAGTCAGGGATTGGACGGGATGGTTACGGAAGGAGAGTTTATAAAAAGTCTTAAAAGCGCGAAGTAATGCCCAATAAGGCGCCAATGGAATATAGACTTGTTTCTGCTCATGGAATTCCTTCTCCGGATAAAGGGGATCAATAATTATTATTTATTAAAGGGAATTCCATTGATCATGATATGCAACGGCTGTTGATAGTAGATATGAGAACTTCCCACAACTCAGGCTAAAGTTGAAAGCATAGCTTTGGCTTTCCTTATTCCGGGAGGCACTTTTGTGAATGTTTGGAAGTTTGGTTGTTGATATTGATAGTGCTTATGGAAAGGGGTGTATTTATTTGACCAAATACGAAAAGGTATGACTATCTGTTTTATAACGAAAATAGTGGAATATCTTAATGTCAATGTTTATCAAGATTATTGCGAGGCGCTTGCGGCCGATGCTTTAATCCGATTTAACCCATCACTAAATCCTATGTATTTGATCCCTATTAATATGAACTAGCAACTTACTTTGGCAGAGATGATAATATTTATTATAATGCCTGGCACATCATCATCTTGTTGATAAAGTCTACTCCGAAGGCACCCCCAACATCATAGATCAAGCTCTCTTCGACACCCCGATGGCTACTGTCACCCACCTGGATACCGATGTTTCCATTGACGCATACAACATGACTCAAAAGATTGAGCACATGCCTGGGGTCGTTCAGTCCGTAGCCATTCTGAACTCATCAGAAGCCAGCGACAACCCGCCCTATGCTGCAGATCGTTCAGTTTCTTTGATCTTCAACGAAGGCACAACTTCAGAGGTTGAGAAATATACTTCAGATATGCTGGTCAAAGTTCCTGTCACTCAAATCTCCGGTGTGATTCACGACTTCAAGCCCCTCATGCTATCAAGCTTCCAGATATCGGAGAACTTTGCGGCATGGCAGGACTTTAAACCGAGCAGCTGTTCAACACAAACAGATTCTAATGGCTTCAAATATATCGACGTTGATGCTAATAAATTCCACCTCCACATGGACGAATGGGGCCGCTACACAATATCCGGCCTCAATTTCGCCGAGGGGCAGAATCTCATTGCGTTCAAGCTCTGCAACCGCGCACAGTACAGCTCTAACCAAGTATGTAAGGTGATACAAAATACCATTCCAATGCAAGCCTCTCAATACTTGCCCGAAGCGAATTATATGACTAATAATCCTTATCAGCCCATTGGCGTCGAATTCAACAAATCCACTTACTACGAAGATGCGGCAGGAATGGTGCAGATCACTTCTTTCGAAGTGGATAACCTTGACTGCATGGCGGACGCTAACATCACTTCTGAGATAGATGGCGCTTATCATCCCTATGCATCGGTCAACTACACGCCAAAAACGCCGCTCTCAGACGGAGAACACGCGATAGTCGTGGACGCAAGATCGGATGTCGGAGTATCACAGGCGATATGGAGCTTCTTCGTTGATACCCAGCCGCCGACGATATCCATAGAAGCGTTGCAGCCATATAGCCCAAGAGCGCCAAACACACAGCCCATCAGCATCCGTTACACAACTGCCGACAATCTCTCAACTTTCCTTCGCAACATTACGGTTAAGCTTTTTGATCCAAACGGCCACTTTGTTACCAAACTGGCATCAATTGATTCTCAAGCCGCGGGAGATAATTTTGTCTCTGTTGATCCCGCTTCACTGGAAAGCCTTGCGGACGGAACATATACGATAAAGATAAAAGCATACGACGAAGCCGGCAATGCCACGACAGAATCCATCGCCTTAATCCTTGATTCTACTCCGCCGACAATTGAAAGCGCCAATGTTTCGCCAAAACCGATGACTTCGAATTCAGATGCCATGAACTTCAATGCCTCGATCAGTGAGAATTCGATCGTCACGATCAAAATGATAGACAAAGCATCTGGAGTAGCATCAGCTTATATTGCGCAAGCCCAAGGAGCTGCAAGCGGCGAAAGTGCAACGGCTTTCTATTCCTGGCCCTATAATAATCAGTTCGGTATCAACGGCCCGGCGGATGGCCTTTATAGATTTGAAATAACCGCTCAGGACGCCGCCGGAAACGTCTGCGATCCATTTGTTATAGATAATGTAAGGATCGACCGCACGCCGCCGGTCATTTTTTCAAACGCCTGCCTGCCGTACGTTCTTTCAAATACCGGCGACAACCCTTATCAGACAACTCTTAATTATCAGGTCTCCGAGTCCAATGATAAACCTGAAAACCAGTCGGGGAATTTGTCAATTCAGGTCAGTCTTTACAATGAAAACACCGGCGAATTGATCAAAACATGGAACCCGGCGCCTGCCGATACCGGCGAAGTGAACTCGGTCACATGGAACGGGAATTCCGCGAATTACGGAAAAGGCGCGTATAAGTTCCAGATAACTGCGACCGATGCTTACGGCAATTCATCAACAACTTATTCCACCTGTGTGAAAGACGGCATTGCGCCTATCATCGACTTTCCAGCTACCGATCAAACTGTGACCGGTACGATAGCTATCCGCGGCACGGCTGTCGACCCGGATTGGACGAACAACCTGCCGTTCAAAGATTATCGGATATATTATGCAAAGGGTAATATTGCGGCTCCCGCCAACCTGAGCGCGTTAAGCTCCGATTGGCAGACACAGTTCGTAGAGGTTCCAGAGGTCAATAGGGATCCTGCCTCGACTGATATGAACATTTCAATCCGGCCCATGCAGAACGATTCGACCCTTGCTTACTTTTATTCGAACGGCCTTGCTAACGGCACTTATACAATATTGCTTATTGCGGAGGAGGATGGCGGTCAAATTTCAGCCTGCACGCGCGTCATCGAAGTGAGCAACGATCCGATGGTTCCATCCACCGATGTGCCTGTTGTAAAACTGAATCCATTGCCTTCGAAGATCCATTTCACGGCAGATGGCCCTTCGACAGGCTCAGGGCAAGGAAGCGTCACGTTGCCGATATCTTTCGTTAACGGAATAAAGCAGTCGAACGTGAATATTGAGATATTACCCCTCTCCGCTGCGGGGAGAGGGGCAGGGGGTGAGGTGGCGTTTTATAAGTTCCAACCCGGAGTTACCGGTAATCAATACACTGGCAAGCCAAAATATACTGCAGGCCAGAATCTCGGCTATTTCATCTGGTGCGACAACAGCACAACATGGCATATCCGCTGGTCCGCAGATGGCCAAAGCCATCACTTTACCGGAACATTGATGGGCAGCGGGATATCGAACGTGAACACGATCAACTGGACGCAGTCCGGTACTTCCTCTCCGATGGTCACATGGGACCTGACAAATTCGAACGGCGAGCAGGGAATTGATTTCACGGCGGATAACAACGCGATGTTGATAATTACGCCGAAGATCGATGAGGACCCGTCGAATCTCACTTATACCGCTAATAATATTTATTTCGGGATGACGAATGCCACTCAATCTTATCTGCCGGTAATGATAAGCGCGACTGCCGAAGGCGTTGCTCCCGAAGTCGTCAATTGGGACGGAAAGCTCGATACCGGCGGGTTCGTGGATTCAGGATCGTATACTGTGAGAGTTCGCTCTGAAGGCGCCGATGGGGTAGGACTGGCGACGGACGAAGCCCAAGTCCAGATTGAAACAGATTTTGATGTGCCGAATGTCGAGACCGTAAATCAAAGTTTCTCGCCGGTGGGCGCGCCTGACAGGGTTTCGATCTATTACAATCTTACTAAGGATTCATATATCACTGCTTATGTTTATCAGGATGGGAATGGAACTCCTGTTGCGACAATAACCAGCGAAGCATTCGTGCAGGGGAATTTGAATCCGAACTTCAAGCATGTTTTGTCATGGCGGGGGAATTATCCTAATCCCGATTCATCACAATTCTTTACAGACGGCGGATATAATATCAAATTGATCGCGACAGCTGCCGACGGAACCGGCCAAAAAGAAGTCGACATCGGAGGAATCACCATCGCAGGGACAAAAATTGACGGAAGCGTAGCCTCTCTTGATCCGATAGGCGATCTTGTTCCGTTCAACGGTTCGCCTACAAGGATCGCCAATGGTTCTTCAGATTATTATTTTGAGGCAAGAGGCAGCGGGCATCTTTTCCCGCCGATCGATTTTAATTATTCTCTCACTCCATTTGGCAAGCAGTATGTCACAACTTATCCTTACGTTCCTTTTGCGATGCTTATCCACAGGGGATATAAACAAGTGGATGTTGCAATGCAAGTGTATTTGTCTGGACAAATAAGAGAACAATATTTGCCGGCGAACGATACGGAGTGGCATACCGATTACAGCAATTATAGTTCTCTTGTTAATATAGTTCCATGGGGATTCAGGGATGAAGCCCTACAGCTCGAATCGTTGTCACTTGGCCCCGCTTGCACATTTGAGATATTTGCGCCTGTTGACCAGGTCTATGGTTCCAGACCTATTATGTCAGGAGGGGAAAGTAATATACGTTCAGCGCTCTCTGGTGTTGGACTTATAGCAAACGGGTATAATCCATTTATTGGAAGCGGATCTGTACGCGATGATAAATTAGGCTTTAATGGCTTACAAACTGTTACTATTAATTTTTATACCAAAAACGGCGATGAGACAACCCCGAATTACATTCTTGATACTGTAACAATACCAGGGGATTATCTTTATCAATATGTGGAAAGTGATAAAGGCATCTTCAAGGCAAAAATAATATCTTATAGTGTTGGCAGAAGCAATGCCTGCATTGACGTGCAAGCGGAACTTGAAGCTCCCATCAAATATTCCCGCCTTACCAATCGTTTTGTTCCTTACTTCGGGTTCGTGGACAAAAATCACAGCTCTTCATGGGAATGCTCCGGAGCCCTGGATGATATTGACAGGCTTGGTTTCCCGGGAAATGAGTTCTTTAACGACTCTTCCGCAAAACCTTACGATGAATATAATGCGTTAATAGCTAATGCCGCGGCAAAGCAGGGGATGAGCACATCTCAGTTAATTTCGATGTTACAAAGCCTGGGGAACCAGAAAAATTATTCAGGAATTATCGGAACGCCTGCATGCACTCTGGGCTGGCAGAATTATCTTTCCGACCCGATAACCAATGAATACGGCAGCGAAGGGGTTGAATTCATCCCCATCACAACTCCAGACTACGGCGGATTTGTGATAAATCCGGGTTATTCCGTAATTACTTCGACCACCTTCGAAATGAGCGATAAAACGGATCCCAAATCGCTCTTTTACATGAACTTCCCCGCATCTGCCGATGAGGTCAA
This sequence comes from uncultured bacterium, assembly GCA_963727815.1. Lineage (GTDB taxonomy): Bacteria > Margulisbacteria > WOR-1 > CAVSGV01 > CAVSGV01 > CAVSGV01. Next base: position 80,596 of record CAVSGV010000003.1, on the reverse strand, counting down.
GAACTTCATTGATGATCAAAATATGGTCCTCAACAGGTTCCAGCGCGCGCCGACGCTTTGGACGGGCATGGGGACGAACTCGCCTCATGAACTTGATACGGGGCCGGACTCCGTGACGATGAGCGTTGAATCGACGACCGTTCCCGGACAAATTGTTTATAATAACGGAGCGTATGATTATCAATCGCATCCGCTCAATGAACTCTATAAAAAATCGGTCCCATCCAATACATTCAATGTCCAATATGCCTGGACCGACATTTCCGACCAATCCGTTCAACTCGATCTTGATAATACTACCGAAGCAACCGGCGGAGCCCGATTAAGGGGTTCATGCTCCGGCGGGACCGGCCTGCAATGGACCACCGACGACGACCCGTTACTTGTTCCCTATGGCGGCGCGATCACCAGCGGAAGAAAGACTTTCAATGCTGACGGCTTCAGCGGGGAATCCGGAATATTGAAGATATCCGATCCGTACGTGACATTTGAATCCATCAGCCTGCAGAACATGGCATCGCCGAACATGACGAAATACTCTTTCTGGCGATGCGATCCTTCGCAGTCCAGCATCGATGCGTACGATCCCGTCGATAACCAGTACCTGAAATACGACGGCTGGGATGTAACACTTAAGGACCTCAGCGGCGCTGATAATTCCGACCTCAGCCCTGTTGAAATGAACATCGATCCTTCGCATCATATCAATGACAGCTTCAAGGTGAAATTGAACCTTGATTCCGCCGAAAAGAAATTCGTCGAGATTAGAGGAATGGCTGCGGGCGAATATTATCTAATGTACTTTGATCCAAGCGCGGGGTCCGGACAGGGCAGCTGGATCGTGATAAACCATTCCAACTCCGGAGCGAACGGAACTCTCGGCTGGTGGAACGTTTCAAGGTTGAACGGGAAATATACGGTCCTTCTTAAGGTCGGCGACGTGATATCGACTCAGGATATTCTGATCGGCTCAATAGTTCATCCAAATGCGCTCGGGGACGTAACAAGCCCGTATAAGAGATCTGAAGTAATATTCAAGCAGAATACTTTCCCGAACGACCAGCTTGTCACGGTCACTCCGGTCAAAATGGACGAGATCGACGTGACCAACAGGCCGCTCATCCCGACCATCGGCCCGATTGTGGAAGTAAAACCGTCGCCGTATTATTTCCAGGTGGAATCCAGCGAAGCAAATGACCTAAGACCGACGTTGATATTCAGGTATACGAAGGACGACCTGAAAGAAATGTACCCGAACCTTAACGTTGACGACCCGGCGTCCGTGGAAGCGCTTGGCCTGAACATCCATCAGATAACTGCGAACGGCGACCTGCAGATAATTTCCGACAACAAGCAGTCCTATGACGGAAGCATTTACGCGTTCGAAGGGCCGCTCGACCATTTCTCGGATTACGCCTTGATAAGAGGCTCATACAGCCTGAAAGCTCCTTTGGTCCTGACGGATAATTACATCACGAATAAAACCCCGATAACGGTTTACGGGACGGCGCAGGCGGATTCTATCCTTAATATATATGTAAGCGCCACGCAGGAATCGAATGCCGCATTGGCTGACAGCCTGGCTTCCATCACGCTTGCGTCGACGGAATCCGGGATCGATCAGTTCAAGTTCGATGGTGTTCCGCTTGTCATCGAGGGGAATAATTACATTGTCGTTACAAGCACGAAAGGCTCGGCGACAACAAAGTCCCAGATCGTTGTCCGTTACGATATCACGCCGCCGTCGGTCGAAGCTTCCGCGAACCTTCCCGCTTTTTCTCCTAACGGCGACGGCAAATTCGATACGGTCGATTACACGATCAAGTCGAACGAGGACGGAAAAATGTATTTTGTCATTAAAGACCCGAACGGGAATACTGTTTACAACAAGGAACTTGAATGCACGGCGGCTCAAGCTGTCAAATCGACCTGGGACGGGACCGACCAGAATTCCAACCACTGCGCCGACGGCCAATATACTTTTGTGGCTTTCGCCGTGGATGAGGCCGGCAATATCTCTAACAATGTTTCCGACCAGACTATCATCGATACTGTCCCGCCGGTCATTTCGGGCTTGACCGCTTCGCCGAATCCATTCACGCCCAACGGTGACGGCATAAATGATACTACGACCATTTCGTTCGAAGTCTCCGAGCCGTGTTATACGACTATCAATGTTTTCAGGAACGACGCTTTGTTCTTCTCATCTGGTTTTCCTATTCTCTATCCACTATCCTCTATTCCCTCTTTCATCTGGGACGGCAAAGGCTTGCATAACGAACTCATAGGCGGAACGTACTCTTACCAGGTCGTCGCTGAGGACTCAGTGGGCAATGTATCGACGTCAGAGACAGGCTCCATATATGTTGATAGGGCGGCATCGCTCGTCCAGTACGCTTACGCCGATCCTCTTTATTTCTCGCCGAAGAATCCGAATAACAACAAGACGAATATCAAATACGGGCTTTCGCGCGACGGGCTTGACGTGAACGCGGATGTTTTTGACGGGACGGGAACTGTCGTTAAGAAATTGATAGAGGATCAGGTCCAAAAGTCCGGCGATCAAACGGTTTCCTGGGATGGGGGAGGCTGCATCGACGGGACTTACAATTATAAGGTCAGGGCCGTGGATCCGAACGGCGGGGCTTCCAGCGAAGTGACAGGCAGCGTAATAATCGACACTCAGCCTCCGACAATAGCCATAAACGCGCTGGAGCTTACCGGCAGTAACGCGAAGATAACATATTCAATACCCGAGATCGCGGACGTCTCGGTGGAAGTCGTTGATGAGAACGGATATTTCGTGGCGCTGGTCACTTCTGAAACTGAAGCGCCCGGTACGCATAACAGCCAGATCGATCTTTCAACGCTTAATTTCGACAGTTCTTCCTCACTGATGTTCCGTATATTCGCCATGGATAAAGCTCTCAACACAGACGAAAAGACGAGCGATAAATTCAAGGTGCCGGGTCCGCTGGAAATTTCCGACGCGCAGGCGGTGCCGGCGATATTCAATCCGAACAGCCAGATAATTAAAAGCACTACCACGATCTCGTATGATCTTGCGGCAAAATACGGTTCTGCCCAGGTATCCGTAAAGGTGATCTCCCAGGCGGGCGCAACGATCAAAGTTTTGAAGGACGGGGAGCAGGCATCGAGCGGGACCGGATCCATCATCTGGTACGGGGACGATTACAACGGGAATGTCGTTGACGCGGGGAATTACACGATACAGATATCCGCGGTCGACGATCACGGGGATAAGGCGAACGTGGATGTCCCGGTCATTGTCGCTTCAAATTCTTCGAGCGTGCTTACCGTTTCGCCGGAAACTTTTTCTCCGATCGGGTCCGGCGTGCTCAATACCGCCACGTTCACTTTTTCCGTCGATTATTACTGGCAGTTGAGCGGGGAGGCGCAGACACAGCTGGACGTTATGGACAGTAACGGCAACGTTGTGTTCACTCATTCGGAGCATCACGAGCGCGGCACTTTCAGTTATGTCTGGGACGGGACGGGCGCGTCCGACGGCGATTTTAACGCCAGGATCATGCTTGTCGATCCCGCCGGGACGATAGTATATTCGAATATTGTTCCCATAAAAGTGGATATGCATGCCTCGGCGTCCCTTCCGTCGGCCGGGTTCGTCATCGGCAGTCCTTTTACTCCGAACGGCGACGGCCAGTTGGATACTTCCGCTCTGCTTTACGAACTGACAGAACCGACTTATGTTACCGTGGAGGTCCACACTTTCAGTTCCACTGCCTCATATGACGCGACGAACCTTGTCAAAACGATAATGAACGATCAGCTTGTTTCTTATGTCGGAACGAACGAGGTCATCTGGGACGGCTCAACGGACGGGCTGGGGGATACGGACGGCAACGGTTATGTTAATAAAGGAGAATATGTTCTTATCCTTAAGACAGTTGACCTTTACGGAAATGTTTCGCCGATAAAAGGCGCAACGGTCTGGGTGCAGGACGTTCCCATAACTCTTTCCGGCCCGAGCCAGATAAATAATCCGGACCCGAAAGTTTTCTCGGGAATCGGAGGGCAGACTAACTTCCAATACTCGCTTTCGGCGGAAGCGGTGGGCGCCGCCCAGGAGCCGGAACTCATCAGCATTTCAGCGGATTAAGATAAAATCGATAGGCATGCCGATTTACAACATCGGAAAAGTTACCGTGACTGTTTATGATCCGGCCGGCCATCTGGTCAAAACGCTGGAGGACAAATGTCTCTGCGATAATTCGAATCAGATACAATGTTCCACCTGGGAATGCGCGGGGATACCCGATGGTGTTTACACGATCATTGCGTCGGCGGAAGACCTTACCGGTGTTCCGGCGGTCAATACTCTCGTCAGCGCGGCGTATGTCGATTCTACTCCGCCGGTGATATCGAACCTCTCATTATCCAGGGCCAAGTTCAGCCCGGGAACGAACGATGTTTCCATTACTTTTGAAGCATCCGATAATCTGTCTTCTATTACAACTGATATTCCGAATAAGATAAACGTTAGTGTGAATGTTTTTGATCCTTCCGGCGATCTTGTTAAAACATTATTGGCAGTTACAACACTTGATTCCGGAACGACTAATTCATTGATATGGGACGGCAAGCGCGATAACGGGATGTTCGCTGGAACGAAAACGTCATCCGACTGTGCCGATGGAACTTACACTTTTAAGATCAGCGCCGTTGATGTTGCTGGAAATACTTCGGAAGCGGTGAAGACCATTGTTGTTGATACTATTCCTCCGAGTTTTGACAGCGTATCGATCTCACCAAGTCCGTTCAGCCCATCGGGAGCCAAGCCGAACGCGAACATATCCGCGAATATCAGCGATGTTAACAATGTCTCATGGGAAGTTCAGATAATGACTGGATCCAATCCAAAGGGCCTCACCGGTTCTGGCAATATCAGCTGTTCGTGGAACGGATATGACGGGGCGGGAAATAAAGCTGTTGATGGAGCTTACCTCTGTCTTATGACCGCTCAGGACGCCGCGGGAAATGTCAGTCAAATCACCAGCGTTGTTACTTGCGACACGACTCCGCCGGTGATAACCGAAACATTATCAAAGACTTTGCTGGGCGGAACAAGTTATGTTTCAACAATTGAATATAATATAACCGATAGCAATCCGGGCGTCATGTGGTGGTCAGGGATAAGCAATGAAAGCTACACGGGAACAATCGATGGCCTTTCCACTGATGAGGCGATGACCTGGGATATATTTGGCAGAACATATAGCGGCGATTATCAATATATTGTCCTTGCGACAGATGAGGCGGGAAATACGGCGATATCGACCGAGATAATTTCAGTTGATAATACTGCGCCGGCCGTAGAGATCACTTCGCCTTCCGCCGACTCCCACCAGAAAAGCGTCTTTAATATTTACGGAAGTGTGACGGATGCGCATCCCGGGACCTGGGCGTTATATTATGACGGAGGAACTATTGCCTCCGGAGAGGGGACCAAACATGGGGATCTTCTTGCGTCATTCGATTCTTCAGCTTTGAATGGCCAGTTTTATATTCATTTGGTTGCGACAGATGAAGTTGGAAATACTTCTTCAATAAGCGATAGTTATATAACGATCGACAATGATCCGCCGGTGGTGACGAACGTAACAGGCGAAGCCGGAGTCAATCCCATCACATCAAGGAATTATTTTAACCCGTATACTGATGGGAACATAGAAATTTCTGTCGAAGTGTCCGATCTGTCGTATCCCATTAATGTTTCGGCGGAAGTTTGGACGGGAAGCACATTTATTGCATCGCTGGAAGGCCAAAGTTTGGGACTGGATGATATCGGGGAGTTTTTCTGGGGCGGCACAAATGAAGCAGGACAATGGGTAAATGAGGGGGATTATCAGATACTTCTATATCTGACGGATGCCGTGGGCAATACGACGACATGTGCTTATGCGGTGAAGTTAATTGATGACCAGCAGTTGACTGGACTAAACGGGATGACACCTTATTCACATGATCCTGATTTAATAATAAATGGGGCGAATTTAGGATTAAAATATATCAACGGTATAAGCTTTGGCGGTTATACTGTTCAAGCTTATGCTCAGACTGGTGATGAGGCTTATCAATACAGAAGCATTTCATTGATATATGGCTCAACAGTTACGATCTCAAGTTCTTTTAGCGATAATGGCCCGCCACATAACATATCGCGTGGGATACTAAATGATTCCGGGACACTAATATTTGATGCCAATGCTCTTGGCAGTGGGGATTATCCTGTTAACGATCCTGTTTATGGATATTATCCTGGAGGCAGATATTATTTGTTTGCAGGATTAGTAGGGGCAGGAAATGCTTGGATTAAAATGACAGTTTCTCAGCCCGACTATAATAATTGTTTTACTGACTCCACCTCTAATTTATTTAGAAGCCCAACCCCATCATCTATCAACGAACTTGAAACATATGAGAAACATGCATCATGTTCGAGTGGAAATTGCGATCATTGTGTCTGGAGCGCTAAATCGGACTCGCTTGATGGCTATTTCAATAATTATGAGATTGTTTACAATCAATATAATATAAAGAGTGATGGCACTTGGGATTGGAGAACAATATCCACAAAGCGGTATTATACTTATTCCTATGAAATCCGTCTTTCAAATGCAGATGGCGACTCAATAAATCCCTCAATAGCAGCAAAGACGGTCAATATTATGCAACTTAATGGACCTGGATATTCCTACGACGAAGTCTATGTTGTCTGGGAAGATTATCGCGATGGCAAAGGGGAAATCTTTTTTAATAAATCAACGGATTCGGGAAGTACCTGGTTGGCGTCGGAAGTTAAACTCCCGATTACATCAACAGGCAACTGTATGATGCCTTCGATTGCCTGCAGTGGTGGCTGGCTCCATGTTGCATATGTGGACGATAAAAACGGAAATAAAGAATTGTATTACATGCGAAGCAATGACGGCGGAACAAGCTGGCAGGGACCAGTCAGAATAACCATAACATCATTTGAAGGCTGCAATGCCAGCAGTCCGTCGATTGCTGCAAATGATGAAGATGCCTACGTTGCCTGGGAGGACACAAGGACGGGAACTTCTGAGATCTGGTTCCAGAAAATTCCGTCCAACTTTGCGCCGCTACAAGGTTCGACCATGACGACTCTGTCTATACCCCAGAAAAAAATGGGAGGCCAGGCTGTCATCCTTTCAGGAACTTCTTCCCTCGAACTCCTCTCGCCGATAAATGGGGCGACAGTCGATAATCTCCGCCCGACGTTCAGCTGGTACGGACTTACCGGAATCAATAATTATAAAATTGAATGTGCGACATCTTCCGATGAAGCATCGTTGAGCGGCACAATGGATTATTATATGATGACGCTCGCCGATTCTTCCGGCCTGAAACCGCTCTGCTCTTTTACGCAGGACGAGCGTTTCATGGGACTTGATGAATCTGACTCAAGCAGGCCGTACTGGTATTGGAGAGTTGAGGCTATAGGCACAAGCGAAATATCGACATCGGAGGTTGCATCGTTCACCATAGAACTTCCGGCAACCTTGGCCGACGTCACCAATTGGCCGAATCCTTTCAACCCCGTCAAAGAAATGACAAAGATACGATATCGATTGGGGAAATCTGCCGACAACGTCACCATTAAGATATATGATATTACTGGAAAACTTGTCAGGGAGCTGGACGGCACATGCTACGCCGAAGCGGGCGACGTGTGGCATAAGTACAACGACGTTGAATGGGACGGCCGCAACGGAAGAGGGGATATGGTCCTGAACGGCGTCTATCCTTTCGAGGTGACCGTTGATTACGGAAGCAAGACAATAACGGCGAGAGGAAAAATTGCGGTACTAAAATAAGTTATCAGTTTACAGTGAACAGTGGACAGAAAAGGAGAAATTAATTGCTTGAGTTTGATTTTGAGAAATTGATCGTATATAAAGCATCGATCGCAAATTACCGGAAGATATTGCGATTAAGTAAGGCCTTGCCCCGGGATCTTCAATTCTCTCTCGGCGATCAGATAAGACGAGCGGCATTGTCTATTTCCAATAATATCGCTGAAGGCAGCGGAAAAGAATCTAAAAGAGAGAAGGCTTACTTTTATCAGACATCGCTCCATTCCGCGAGAGAATGCATTCCAATGTTGACGATCCTTCGCGAGGAAAATATTATCAAAGAAGAGGAATATGTTGAATACAGAAAAGCATTAATGGAAATGACTTCAATGTTGACAGGACTGATAAGGTCGATAAGGTGAAAAATGATTAAAAGATTTGTCTTTTGTCTTTTACTGTTTACAGTAAACTGTTCACTGTTTACTTGTTCCTATGCGGACGGTCAAGGCGGCCTGGACATTTCCGTCCTTGAGTTCGGCGTCGGAGCTCGCCCGTTGGGTATGGGCAGCGCGTTCGTCGCGGTTGCCGACAACGTTGACTCTCCGTATTGGAACCCGGCGGGTTTATCGAGGATAAAGGATTATCAGCTGTCAACGATGCAGACAAAGTTATCTACCGATGCCGACCAGTATTACGTCAGCTTCGCGATGCCTCTCCTCGGAGGCGGACTGGGGATCAGCTGGATACAGATAGGAATGGGGTCGATCACGCAAACCTCGAATACGACTGATGCTTATAACGACGTCCAGAATCTGGGGATATTCAGCTACTTTTCAAATGCTTACCTGCTGGCTTACGGCCGGGATATCAATGACAGGTTTTCATTCGGAGTGACGGCAAAATATTTGACGAGCGACATGCCCGGTCTTGTTTCAATCGAGGGCGCCTCGGCTTACGGATATTCCGTGACGCCAGGGATCCGTTACAGAGCGAGCGATAATTTGACGTTCGGGCTTAAGATCGACGAACTTATGAATTACCAAAAATGGGGGACTGATGAAGAAGAGGTAGCCCCTTCAATAACAAGATTCGGATTTGCCTACTCGTTGATCGTTGCGGATCTCCCTTTACTCATTGCCGCCGACGTCAGCCAGATAAACAAGGCCGGATATGTTCCCGATGGCAGCGTGGGAAGCGAACTGACGTGGGGCGCGATACAATTCAGGCTTGGATATTCGGAACAATCGGTCACTGCGGGGGCGGGCTTCGGCATTGAACATATCAGGATAGATTACGCGTACGTTACCCAGCAGGACCTTTCAAAAGATAATGTACATAGAGTGAGTTTAACAGGAATGTGGTGAGATATTAGCTTTCACGCGATAGCTTCGATAATCATTTCTGCGTCCAGCCTCGGGCTGGGGCTGTTCGTTTTTCTCATGGGAAAGAATAAACCTACGAACGTCACGCTGGCTCTTTACTCGTTCGCCGTCGCCGCCTGGAGTTTCGGACAGGTAATGACAGAGGTCGCGACAAATTACGACATGGCTCTTTTCTGGGCCCGGTTCCATCTTGCCAGCGCCATCTTCCTGCCGGTATTCTTCATTCATTTCGTATCGGAATTCCTGGAAACGAAAGATCGAAAAGTCGTTTATGCCGCGTATATCCTGGGAATAGCGATCTTCCTGGTCAGTTTCACGAATGTTTTTGTGTCGAGCGTATCGGCTAAATTAAGCTTTAAATATTATCCTGATCCCGGGCCCGCATTTATGTTTTATTCGATAATGTACGCGTGTCTTGTCCTTTACGGCATATATCAGCTTGTATCCGCTTACAGGAGCTCATCCGGCAACAGGAAAAACCACATAATGGCGGTATTGATCGCTTCTATACTTGGTTTTTCCGGCGGCTCTATGATGTTCCTCCCCGTATATAATATTCCCATATATCCGGTCGGATATTATTTTGTGCCGGTCTATATCGTGATCGCGATCTACGCGTTCATGAAACACAGGTTCCTGGACATCTCGATAGTAATAAAAAAAGGTCTTGTCTATTCCGTTCTGACTTTGACGATAACCGCTGTCTATGTTCTCATCATCTTCTTTTTCCAGGACGCGTTCAAAATAATGACAGGCAGGGGATCGGTCATCGCGATGCCGGTCCTCATCCTTGCGCTCGTGATATTCCTGAACCCGTTAAAGGACATGGTCCAGAAATACGTCGACAGGATATTTTTCCGCGGCAAGTACGATTATCAGAAAGCTTTAAGGTCGCTCAGTTCGTCCGTCAGGAATATGGTGAGGATGGATGATATCACATCTGAAGTAGCTGCAAAAATAATGGAAACTTTAAAGGTGGGGAACGTCGCGCTGTACGCGTATGATAAAAAAGTGGATGTGTTCGTCAAACAGTGCGGCAAGGGGATCAATCCGATCCCGCCCGCCGATCCCCTGGTACAGGAAATGTCGGAGTCGTTCCAGGCGGTCGAAAAGGAAAGTCTCCCGGAAAAATACTCGGCGTTCGATGTCGCAATATGTTTTCCCATGGTCTCAAAGAAACGTCTAGTCGGGATCATGATGCTGGGAGAAAAACTGTCCGGGGACATCTTCACGGATGAAGACATAGACCTTCTATTCACGCTCTGCAATCAAATGGCCGTATCCATTGAGAACGCCGTCTTGAACGAAGAAGCGATGGAATCCCAGAAAATGATATACCAGGCCGACAAGCTGGCGACGGTGGGCACTCTTGCGGCGAGCCTCGCGCACGAGATAAAGAACCCCATCGGCGCCATAAAAGGGTTCACGCAGGTCATCGACAAGGCAGTGGAGGATCACGACATGGATGCCATCCGGGATTTTAAGGACGTTGTTCCGCGGCAGCTGGACAGGATAAACGAGATAATGGAGCGTTTGCTCATGTTAAGCAGGCCGGGGAAAAAAGAAAAATGCGGCGTCGATGTCAACAAAGTGCTTGATGACATCATAAAGCTGATAAAGAAGCAGGCAATGAAGCAGCAAATAGAGATCGTCGTCACTTTTGACGATCTGCCGAAGATCAAAGCGGACCCGGGACAGCTTACTCAGGCATTCCTGAACCTTGCGCTGAACGCCGTGCAGGCCATGCCGAACGGAGGCCTGCTGGAACTTCGGACCAGGATGAAAGGCATTGATAATATTTCCGTTGAAGTCATCGATACCGGTACAGGCATATCCGTGGAAAAGCTGCCCAGAATATTCGATCCTTTCTTTACAACGAAAGAAACCGGTTCAGGTCTCGGCCTCGCGGTCACAAAAAAGATAATCGATGACCACCGCGGGAACATCGAGGCCATTTCATCTGCAGGGAAGGGGACTTCTTTCACGGTTGTGCTGCCTGCCTAGCTGGAGTAGAATATCCTCAGGAAAATGAACAAAAATCATTGGCTTTTTCCGTGTGTGGCCGTCCTTTGCGCGGTGCTGCTTCTCGCGCTGAACGGATGCGGTAGTTCGTCCGGCGGCGGGGGAGGCGGCGGAGGTGGAGGTGGGGGAGGCACGGCCGTCTATTCACTCACCTTATCGATCACTTCCGAAACAGCTACCACCGAAACAACATATGGAACGGTTGAAGCAACGCCCGCTGGTCTTCAATATCCTCAAGGTACAATTGTAGTGATCTCCGCGGAGTTGGAAGCAGGCTGGGTCTTCTCTACGTGGGAAGCGGACGGTTTGGGGAACACATCTCCGCTTTCATTGACAATGGATTCAAGCAAGACCGTCCGGGGTAAATTCAGATTGATCCCCCCGGTTCCGCCTACGTATACACTTTCAACTTCAATATCACCGGATGCATCTTACGGCTCCATTGTCGCGACCGGATCAAATCCGTATACCGAAGGCGCCCAGGTCACGTTGTCCGCGGAAGCCAGCAATGTCGATTTCAGTCTTGATCATTGGACCGGCGACCTTACCGGCTATACGAATCCGGTGACGCTCACTATGAACGGCAACAAGACCATCCAGGCGGTTTTCTCGGTTACAAGTCCCACTCATACGTTGACGATCACCGTCAATCCCGCGGGATACGGGACCGTAACTCCGGAGAATGGAGCAAAAAACAGGATGACCAGCTTTCCTATCACGGCGACTCCTGCATCAGGAGGGGAGTTTTCTCATTGGTCGGGGAATGTAAGCGATACAGCAAATCCATATACCATAACAATGGATACGAACAAGACCGTTACGGCGAATTTCCGTTCATGGCAGACCGTTGGCAGCGCGGGATTCTCCGACGGCATAGCGACCAACGAATCTATCTATGTAGACAGCGGCACGCCTTATGTTGCATATTCCGATGGAGCCAACGGCAATAGAGTGACGGTAAAGGAATTTGACGGGTCATCATGGAATACGGTGGGCTCCGCCGGATTTTCCGCGGGGTCTGCAGAATATATTTCCTTATTTGTTGACAGCGGCACGCCTTACGTGGCTTACAGGGATGACGCCAACAGCGGAAATGCGGCCGTGATGGAATACACCGGTGGGACATGGGAGTCTGGTCGGAACCTCGGGATTAACTAGCAGCAGCGCGAACTGGGTATCGTTGTCCGTATATAGTGGTACGCCATACATTGCCTATGAAGATACAGCCGATAGCTCATGGGTCCGTGTAAAAAAATGGGGCGGAGCTTCCTGGGCTGATGTCGGCGTTCATGGAGATCCTTCCTGGCAACATGGATGTTCCGACGTAAGCTTATATTTAGACAGTTCGACTGGAATGCCATACGTGGCTTTCAGCAACAATCATGCCTTAGGTAAGCCTTCAGTGACTTACTATGATTCGTCCGCGAGTGGGAGTAACCCTACGTGGCCATGGGTGTGGGGCGAAAGCTTTGCGCATGCAGCAGCTAATTATTTGTCGTTATTTGTTTACAACCATAATCCTTATTTGGCATTTCAGGACAATTATACTGGGTATAACAAAAATGCGTCTGTGATAGCATTCGACGGAACGAACTGGAATTATGTCGGCACTTTCTGCTTCACGCCCGGAGAAGCGGATTATACTTCTTTGGCTGTGTACAAAGGCACTCCGTATGTGGCTTTCAAGGACGTCGCGAACGGCGGGAAAGCCAGTATGATGAAATACAATGGATCGAGCTGGGTGTCCGTAAGCACGGCGGACTTTTCAGACGGTGCGGCGAATTACGTGGATCTATTCAACTACAACGGTGATTCCTACGTGGCTTACAGCGACGCCGCCCACGGCAATAAAGCCACAGTTAAGGCATTCAAGTAACCAACTGATAATTCCCGCTTATTCCTATTCTTATTGAAATTACTAGCCATATCCGGCGATATAAAGGCATAAAGGATCATCATGACAAATATAAGCGAAAATCCGATCAAAACAATCAATAGCATATGCTTAGAGACATTGGACGCGGTCAAAAGCCTGCCCCAATTCGGGTCGAGCGGCAGCTTTGAGACCATCAAGCAGTTCATGCATCAGGTCCGGATGTCTTTTAACGGGAAGTTCGGTTTTAATGGCGACCTCAACGGCTATCAGATATCGATGGAGACCGAGAAAGGAACATTTTTAAATGCCGGCAAGAATATCGCCTATGTGATATGTGAAGCAATAGGCCTTTCAAAGCGGGGAAAATGGATAGATCTTGGCAGCGGAATGGGCGACTGGGCATTTGTAGCTGCCACGTTCAATAAGAACGGCGTGCTCGCGGAATATAATTCATTGTTATTCGGGATATCGAAAGCTTTGGCAAAGAAAATATCAAAGATCGTTCCGCAGGTAGCGCACCTGAAATTCATCAAATGCGATTATCTTAACCAGGACTTTGGCGAATATGAAGTCCTATATAATTACGTGAACACCAATACAGAGCTTCTGCTTGAGGGGAAATTCGCGCGAGAGGCGAAGAAAGGCGCGCTTCTTGTTTTTTTTGATCCAAAAAGAAGAGGTCTTAGCGGGCGCTTTTCGCAGTATTATAAGAGGATCGAACTTAGATCTCCGGACTATGATCTTCTCGGCCTTTCCGGAGTGTACGTATACGCACGGAACGATAAGAAATTCGACCAAAAAGAACAGGCACTTTTACGTTGATATTCCTTTTCTGATTTAGTATACTAGCTTTGTTATGAAGAAGTTACTGGTCTTTGTTCTTATTGCAGGAATGATGCCGGTATGCGTTTTTGCCCAGGAGACATCAAAGTTCGTGAAGGTCCCGGGCATAGCGAAGCTCGGCACCACGAAAGAGCAGGTCCTGAAGATCCTTGGAACCCCGGATTCACCGCAAAAATACGACTTCTATTACGAAAGGATGAACTCGGAACTCATCGTTACGTTCAATGACAAGACCAAGCTTGTTGAATCCATTATCATGAGAGGGAAAAGCCCGAACTACTCTCTGGCAGGCGTAGGGATCGGCTCAACAAAAGTGGATGTCAAGAAAGCGTTTGGCCAGCCGGAAAAGGTATTTTCTTACAAAAAAAGCAATGTGGATTGCTGGTATTATCCTTCAAAGAACCTCGGCTTCGCATTTGAAAAGGACCACGTCTCTTCCTTCAGCGTCAATGAATGCAACTATTGATGCGGCGGAGAAAGACCCGCGTCATCTCCATCGGCCGCGTTAAAATAGGCGGGAACGATCCCGTAGCCGTCCAGTCCATGACAAAAACCTTTACTCATGATGTGCGGGCGACCGTCGCGCAGATAAAAGAGCTTGAAGATGCGGGCTGTCAGATAGTGCGCTGCGCCGTTCCGGAAGAAAAAGATGCCCTGGCGATCCGCCAGATAAAAAAACACATCAAGATACCTCTGGTCGCCGATATCCATTTCAATTACAAGCTCGCGCTCATGGCAGTGGATGCGGGCGCGGACAAGATCAGGATCAATCCGGGCAACATCGGCGGACCCGACAAATTAAAAGAAGTGGTGCGCGCCTGCCGGGCTAACGGGATTCCCATAAGAGTGGGCGTAAATTCCGGCTCGCTTGAAAAAGACATCCTGAAAAAATACCGGCATCCTTCACCAGAAGCGCTTGTCGCATCTGCGATGAGGAACGTCCGTCTTCTTGAGAACCTGAACTTCCGCGACATCGTGATATCTATCAAATCGACCAGCGTTCCCGTCACCATCGACGCATACAGGCTGCTTTCTAAAAAGGTAGACTATCCTCTGCACATAGGAATAACCGAGGCGGGAATATCCACTTCGGGGATCGTCAGGTCGTCTGTCGGCATTGGCGCGCTTCTTGCGGAGGGAATAGGGGACACGCTTCGGGTTTCGCTTACGGGAGATCCCGTCGAAGAGGTCATCATCGCGAAAGAAATACTCAAGTCAATGGAGCTTATCAAGTCCGGCATTACCGTCATCTCGTGCCCCACCTGCGGAAGGTGCCAGGTGAACGTTGAGGAAATAGCGCGCGCCGTCCAGAAAGGAACAAGGGGACTGAAAAAAACCGTAAAAATTGCTATAATGGGGTGTGCGGTGAACGGCCCTGGAGAAGCGGCGGAAGCCGATATAGGTTTCGCCGGAGGAAAAAATTCGGGGCTTATCTTCAGAAAAGGCAAGATAATAAAGAAGATCAAGAGCAGGGATGCGGTAAGTTCGATACTTGGAGAAGTGAAAAAGTTCTGATCATCGATGGAGGGGCATAAATGATCGACAGGTACTCACTGGAAAAAATGAAATCCATCTGGAGCGAGGAAAACAAGTTCAGGAAATGGCTTGAGGTGGAGCTTGCCGCGTGCGAGGCATGGAGGCAGCTTGGAAAGATCCCGGAATCCGCTCTGACAAAGATAAGGAAGTCCGCGAAATTCTCCGTGAAGAGGATCAGCGAGATAGAGCGCACCGTGGACCATGACGTGATAGCTTTCCTGACGAACGTCGCGGAGCACGTGGGGCCGGATTCCAGGTTCATACACATGGGCATGACGTCTTCCGATGTCGTCGACACAGCTCTTTCGCTTCTCATGAAGGAATCCGCTCAGCTTATTATTTCAGACATAAAGGACATGATCCGCGCGCTGAAGACCAAGGCAAAAAAATACAAGCACACGCCCATGATAGGCAGAAGCCACGGGATACACGCGGAACCCATCACTTTCGGGCTTAAACTGGCGCTTTACATGGAAGAGATGAAGCGGAACCTGGACCGCATTACGAGAGCGCGGGACATTATAAGCGTCGGCAAGTTCTCAGGCGCGGTAGGCACATATTCGAACATAGACCCCAGGGTGGAAGAGATCGCCTGCAGGAAGCTGGGCATAAAAAGGGCTGAAGTGTCCACCCAGGTCATCCAGCGCGACAGGCACGCCGAATTCCTGGCGGCGGTCGCCATAACGGCCGGCTCTCTGGAAAAGATTGCCACGGAGATAAGAAATCTTCAGCGGACGGAACTGCAGGAAGTTGAAGAGCCTTTCAAGCAGGGACAGAAAGGGTCGTCCGCTATGCCGCACAAAAGGAATCCCATCACATGCGAGAGGATAACCGGCCTTGCGCGAATATTGCGGGCGAACGCGCTTGTCGCCGTGGAGAACATCGCGCTGTGGCATGAAAGGGATATTTCCCATTCTTCCACAGAGCGCGTAACTCTTCCTGACAGCCTCATATTGATAGACTACATGCTTCAGACCATGACCAGGGTCATTGACAATATGGTGGTCTATCCCGAGAACATGAGAAAGAACATCGACAGGACGCAGGGGCTCATCTTTTCGCAGAGACTGCTTCTCATGCTGGTAGGCAAGGGGCTGACGCGCGAGGAAGCGTATAAGATAGTTCAGGGCTGCGCGATGAAAGCCAGGGGAAGAAGGGCGTTGAAGGAAGAAGTGTCGGCGGATCCCGATGCGACGAAATACCTTTCGAAAAAGGACATCGATGCTGCTTTCGACATCAGTTATTATTTGAGGAACATTGATGAAATATTCAAAAGAGTAGGCCTATAGGGCAAATATCCAATTACCAATTTCCAAAGACCAATTAAGGAATAATACTAGAAAGGGAAGTTATGTATAACGCAAAAATAACGGTAAGACAGAAAAAGGGACTTCTGGATCCTCAGGGCGTCGCAATAGGCGGGGCGCTGAAGTCGCTGGGATATTCCCAGGTATCCGAGGTCAAGGTCGGCAAGTTCATAGAGATAAAGATGAACGCAAAAAGCAAGGCTGAAGCCGCCAAAAAAACGGAAGAAATGTGCAAGAAACTCCTGGCAAACCCTGTTATAGAAGTTTACAGCTACGAAATCGAGGATGTTTAGGATGAAGTTCGGCGTGGTCATGTTCCCCGGCTCCAACTGCGATTTTGACTGCTATAACGCTGTCAAAAGGGTCCTAAAAGAGCCCGTTGATTTCATCTGGCATGGAGATACCAAACTTGGCAAATATGACTGCATTATCATTCCCGGAGGCTTTTCTTACGGCGATTATCTAAGGTGCGGCGCCATCGCGAGATTTTCCAATATCATGGAAGAGATAATCAATTATGCGGATAAAGGCAAAGGGCTTGTCATCGGCATATGCAACGGCTTCCAGATACTTACAGAAGCAGGGCTTTTGCCAGGCGCTCTGCAGAGGAACAAAGGCCTCAAATTCATATGCAAGGACATTCACCTGCGATGCGAGAATAATAAGACTCCGTTCACTAACAAACTAAGGAAGAACCAGGTTATAAGGATCCCCATCGCGCATGGCGAGGGCAATTTTACCGCAGATAAGCCTACGCTGGCCGAGCTTCAGAAGAACAAGCAGATAATTTTTACTTATTGCGATGAGAAGGGCAGGGCTTCTGAAGGTTCGAATCCGAACGGTTCAATGCTGAACATCGCGGGAATATGCAATAAAAAACGCAACGTTCTCGGAATGATGCCTCACCCCGAGCGCTGCTCTGAAGCCATACTTGGCGGGATCGACGGGAAATTTATACTCAGTTCGATCCAATAGACGCGATCCAACTATCTACTTTACCGAATAAAGCGTAAATGCCATTATTAATGTGCAAATAAGGAACAAAAGACCGACCGAAACCCTGTGAAGGAACATCCAATCATCGATGAAGAACATCCTGTTCAAAGTTTTCCCGACGCCTTTCAGTGTATCCGGAGCAAAAAGATACCCCAGCGCAAGAAGAAGCGCTGACAACACACCCAGCATTATGATGGTTCTTCCTCCGGAAAGGATCAATGTCTTAACAAATTCTGTCATAGTACACCTCCTTGAGCATTGATTATACACAACAAGTGAATTAAATCAAGTAAAAATCCGTTATTCCCTATAAAATCAAACATAAATACAACCATTTGCCATGGTGACGATAAAGGTGACGAAACAACTCCGGATCGGGGAATGACGCCTAAATCATAACATTTGGCGTAATTCAGCCCAAAAGAGCCCAAATTAACCGACTGTAAAGATAACTGGCTTATAAATGTGTTAATCTTGCTCGGTTTTGCGGATCAAAGCCTTGAAATAAGCGAAAATCCAGTCCATTTGATAGTAATTGAGCTTTGTTTTCGATTAAACGCATGCTATTCAGTGATTATTCGCTGTTTACATACATTTACTGGCGTGCATAGCTCATAATGCAATATATTCAAAGAAGTCTCAATCATACTTGAAAAAACAGATGCGTTCTGACATATCCGGCAGCTTATCCACAGATAGATCTTATTTATCCACCTATCGGCGCTCATTCTTCTTGACATAAGATATATTATGCGACGCTAATTAAGCGCGATGACCGGAGAATGTTGGTAAGTTATTGTGATATCAGTCTGTGATTAACAATGATGAGATCAGATCGACAGTTTTGTGGTGAAGGAACCATTCTGGCTTTATTTGTTCCGGTTATTCAGCTCATTGAGGAATTCGTTAGCAAAATCATCCGAATACTTGAAGGTATCAACCGTTATGAAGTTTTTATCTATGACTATGTCCTTATCCACGTAATTCACGCCCATGCTTTTGAGTTCTCGGGCCATTGAGGGGTTAATAGTGACCTTAACGTCCTTTAAAAGGCCCCATTTAGCCAGGAAATAGGGAATATTGTCCATTGCGCCTATCAATTTGCCGCTATTATTGAATTCTTTTACTTTTTCGATGAGAACGGGATCCTCATAGAACTTCTTGGACAAATACCCGCCTACAAGAACAAGTGCGTCGTATCTACTAGGATCGATCTGATCTATAGAAAGATTCGGCCTCACTTTTATTATATCGGTACCAAGCGCGATCTCACGGGTCGATTGCGAAGCTACTTCGACGGTGAACCCTCCCCTGCTGATCATGACCTTCGGAATGGTATATTCATCATCAGGGAAATTGTACTGCGGTATTATAATGAGGACCCTGCCGGTCTTTGCAGAGGATTCGATTGAAGTTGTTCCGGGGACAGCCGTTTCAACGGTCGCCGGTTGACAGAATGCAGCGTTGCCGCACAAGACCAGCAGTACCGCTACAACAAAGATATGCTTTCGCATCCGGCTAATAATCAAAATTGATCCCGAACGATATAAGAGTGGGAAGGCCGAAGCCAAGACGCACGCGCGTATTATCATTCAGTATCCACATTCTGCCGGTTTCAACGTTCACAGGCAGAATGACCGCCCACGATCCGAGTTCAAAATAAGAAAGCGATTCTATTCCGGTCTCCTGCCGTACCAGCGACGGAAGTTCCTTTTCATCAACGAACATTCCCTGCTTGCTCCTTATAAACTCCAGAGCTTCGTTAAGCTGCTTTTCGGTAGGCTGCCCCGTCACCCATGTATAGCCAAATCCAAGGCACCAGGTGAATCCGTATTCAGATCTCGGATAGCCGAAACCATCCTTTTCGACATAACCTATCATCGGGTTGCCGCCAAGACCAAGGCCGAGAGTGAAATGCTCCTGAACTTTGCTCAGGCCGTCATAAGCGAATTCCACTTCAACTTTTTTAGGAGGCTCGATCTGCTTAACGTTGCCGAGGCTCTGCTCTGTCGCGGGACCGCCCGCAAAGCAAAGACTGCAAGCCGTGAACATCATGCAAAGAAATAAAAATGTCTTTTTCATCTTGCCGCCTCCTGATACGGTCATTTTACCATCTGCTCGGGACAAGCTCAAACGAAAAGTCGAATTCCTTCCTCATGACGCTGTACTGGAATTTCAGGTTATAGCAATGCTGGCCCCACAGCCACTCGTAAGTTATGTCGAACGGGTCCCAGCTCGGCAGATTATATGACGCGTTCATTTGAAGGTAGGAGAACCAAGCGTCTATCTTAATGCTGCCCGTGAACAGGTCATAAGGCGAATAATAATATCCCTCAAAAAGATATGGGGTCTGCCCTCTCTGCTCAATGTAATGCACGTATCCGTACGCCAGGGTAAGCCGGTCAAAGTACTTCTGCTGGAGAGAAAGTATCTGCCTTGCCCTGTCCCATGAGCCGAGCTTTTCATAATCTGAATTGTTGATGTCGAACATAAGATTGAAATCGCCGAACCATCCGAAATCGTTCTTGTAGGTGATATCGGCGTAATAATTGGTCATGGGACTCGTAGTTGTGTAACCGCTTTCCAGCGTTGTCTCCTGGGTGAGGACTTCCTCGGAAACCGTGGCTCGGCTCACCTCCCAGAAGTATGTGAAAGGTTCCCCGAGGAACGGGATGGGCTTCCGGTTGGACCTCAGCGTTACTTTGGGGGTAAAGCTGACCCTGGAGAACGGTCCGACATTATTGTCCAGGTTCGGCCGTTCGCGGTAAGAATATTTCAACTCAAGTTCATAAGAGTACCTGCCGCCCGGCTTGTAAAAGTCATAAACAAGCAGCTTTTCGTCATCATCGGTCGTTAGCCGGGGTCCGAGGGAAATGTAATGCGTTATCCCTCCAAAGTTCCCCTCTCCATATGTGCTCCCCAGCCGTATCTCGCCCTCGTTCATCTCGCCGAACAGATTGTAATTGGTCTTAAGACCAAGACCCCCTTTATTATATTCCGAGTAGCTGAGAATGGATTTTAGGTACCACCGCGGATTGAAATACCAGTTGAAGCCCTGCTTAATGAAAAGACCGTCAACGGCATTCGATCCCAATTGCGGCACTGGCTGGACCGGCTTGTTCTCCTCGATGGCCCTTTTCGCTGTGCTTGAAGTAGCTTTACCCTGCGCGGCCTGCGAGGAAGGTTTTTTGAAATTGGATTTTGGAACGGGAGCTGAATACACGAAAGTGGGAACCGGAATGACAGGAGCCGTCCATACCCAGCATGTCGCGTAATAAGCGACTATTAGGCCCGTATTTGGATAAAGAGAAAGCTGCTGCGCGGAAATATGATAATGGGTGGTCGGCAGATCGCAGCCCGTGAAGTAAGCATCGAACAATTCGAAGTCATCGCTGGTCATGTTCATGTATCTGCAGCCGAGGAACGTTTCACCGAAATTGATCCGCGCTTTTTCCGCGTTCCCCGTCCCCAGCCAATAATAATATTCCAGGTTGCTGCCCGATATTTTGTATCCTTCTTTTTCGAATTCGAACTTGTCCATAGCCAGTATCTTATCGTCGTCGTAATATCTGATGACGTAGGGCGAAGTGATCCTGAAATCCGGCCCGGTGACGACAACATTCCCTTTTGCGATGAGGACGTTGCGGTACCTGTCGTAATGCTTATAATCGGCGGTTATTTTTATGGAAGCGGCATAGCAGTACCCAGAGCAGGTAATAAGAACTACTGTCAATATGATCTTGCGTAAGCTCACGTTTTATTTTGCGTATCTCTTTAAAACTTTGCTCGCGTCCTGGGACGCTTTTTTCAGCTCGTCGAAAGCGTCCTTCGCGTTCTTAGCGGTCGCCTTTACGTCTGAAGTGAATTCGGGATCGTTCGTAAGCTTGCCCAGCGCGCTGAGGACATTATCAAGCTCTTTGCTCACGCGGTTCACGGTATCCGAAGCGGTGCTCAAGCTTGTTATGAGGTCCTGAAGGCCTCCCTTTGCGAGAGCATTGCTCAAGCCGGTTGTTATCCTGTTGATATCCGCCGTTGACCTCTCCAAATGTATCAGCGTGCTCTTTGCGGCGGTCTGGACCTCGGGATCATCTGTTATCTTACGGACCGATTGCAGTATCATCTTGCTCTCTTCCAGGTTCTGCGTGCCTATATCTATGAAGTCCACGATCCCGAGAGTGCTGAAACCCGGCATGACGCTGTTTGGTTTCAGCGCGGTCCCCGTCGCGGAGGGAATGATCTCTACGTACTTCTGGCCTATCAAGCCGTCGAAAGCAACCCTCAGCGTGGACCCTTCCGGCACTTTTACATCGGACTGCACTAAAATGTAAACTTTTACATCCTGGGGATTTGGCATGATCCGGGTCACTTTGCCCACCTTGAATCCGCGGTATCGAACGTCCGCGCCCGGCATAATGCCTCCCGCGTTATCGAACGAGCCTATCAGCTGATAGCCGCCGGCCTTAAGGAAAACATCGCCTTTCCACACGATCATTGTCACGAAGATAAGTAATGCGGCAAGCGAAACAAAACCTATCTTGGCCTGCATCGATAATTTCATTGACTTCCTCCTCTACTTTTGACTTCCGGTGATGAACTGTTTTATGACCGGGTCGTTCGTCCTTTTTGTTTCATCCGGCGTCCCGGCATCCAATATTTTACCATTATGCATCATGACTATTCTATCTGCAACTTTATATACGGTGGACAGCTGGTGGGTCACTATTACCGCGGTCGTCTTGAGCTTGCGCTGGATGTCAATGATAAGGTCTTCAATGGCGTTCGAGGTTATAGGATCGAGGCCGGTGGTCGGTTCATCATAAAGAATGACCTCGGGATCCGTGGCGAGGGCTCTTGCCAGGCTTACTCTTTTCTGCATCCCGCCCGAAAGTTCCGCGGGCATAAGGCTCTCTGATCCTTCCAATCCCACAAGCTTGAGCTTTGTGGACACGATCTCGCTTATTTTAGCTTCGGGAAAATTCGTGTGTTCGCGCAGTCCGAATGCCACGTTCTCGCCAACCGTAAGAGAATCGAAAAGCGCCGAAGACTGGAAGACCATTCCGATGTGTTTTCTAAGGGAAACAAGGTCATTCTTCTCCATTTTCACAATGTCGCGGCCGTTGACGAATATCTCCCCCGATGTTGGAGCGAAAAGACCGATGATCAATCTGAGTATCGTGCTTTTGCCGCAGCCGGAAGGCCCTATTATTGCCAGCATTTCCGCTTTTCGAACGCAGAAGTTAACTCCGTCCAGCACTTTCTTGTCGCCGAAATTCTTGAAAAGCTCCTTGATCTCTATGACGTTCTCAATTTCCGCTTTTGCCGGACTTACTGCGTTAACGATATTCCTTACGCTGTGCTTGAAGAACTTGAACAGGTCCATTTACGCTCCTATCTCTTGAACAATATCAGCGAAAGGAAATAGTTCGCGACGAATATCGCCATGAGGGAATAGACAACCGAATCTGTGGTCGCCTCTCCCACGCCCTTCGCCCCGCCTCTTGTCTTAAGCCCCTTGTAGCACCCGATGATCGATATTATCATTCCGAAAAAAACCGCCTTTATGATGCCGCCAATTATGTCGTTCATGGTCAGAAGTGAGGACGCCGAATCCATGTATCCGAACGAGCTGATGCCGACCACGAATATAGCGACAAGATATCCTCCGAAGAAGCCCACCAGGTCCGCGAATATGGTCAAAATGGGAAGCATTAAAGTGCTGGCGATGAAACGGGGGACCACAAGATGCTTGACCGGATCGCTGCCCATGGCATATATCGCGTCTATCTGTTCGGTAACCGCCATCGTGCCTATCTCGGCGGCGTAGGAAGAACCCACCCTGCCGGCTATTACGACCGCGGTCAGGGCAGGCGCGAGTTCTCTCGCGACCGCGATGCCCATCACTCCGCCCACGATGTTACCCGCGCCGTACTTGACGAATTCATAGGCGATCTGAACGGCGAACACCATACCGACGAACGCCGCTGTGACGACCGCTACGGGGAGAGAATCGATCCCGACCCGTACCATCTGCGTCAGGAGGTCCTTAAGATTGAAATTACCTTTGAATGAATAAAGGAGAGTTTGAGCGCACAGTATCGTTATGTCACCTATCTCCTCGAAAACTGCCACAGTCTTTTTAGCCATGTCATCAAACATTATTCCACCAGCTTTCTATTAAAGGATCATGTTCATAGCATAAGGAATTGAGTCCATTATATCACTTGCTATGACGCCGTGTTCACCTTTAAGCGTTACAGAAAGATCCCCTGCCAGACCATGGATATATGCGCCCGCGACGGCGGCATCGAATCCTGAAAGCCCCTGCCCTATCAGGCTTGCTATGATGCCCGACAGGACGTCCCCTGCTCCGGCGGTAGCCATGCCCGGATTACCCGTCGGATTCACGTGGAGACGCTTGTCGCTTCCAGCTATGACGGTATAAGCTCCCTTAAGGACGACCGTGACCCCGTATTTAACGGCGAATTTAACGGCGCTTCCCATTCTATCTTTCTGGATGCTCTCGACGCTCTGTCCCGTAAGTCTGGAAAATTCACCGGGATGCGGGGTTATCACGATCTTCTTAATGGACCTCTTGAATATCGACGGGTCCGTTATTGCGTTCAATCCGTCCGCATCCAGTACTATGGGAAGAGCATTCCCTTTAGAAAGGATGACTTCCCTTACCAGCTTTGAAACTGCGGGTCCTTTTGATAGTCCTGGGCCCAAAGCCACGACGTCACACTGTCTGATCTTCTGTTTTAGTTCGCTCATTCCCGTGACGACCGTCTCAAGCGACATGGAATTAACCGCATCCTTAATTTTGTCAGGGACGCACAGCGTTACAAGCCCGCTGCCGGTCCTTAGAGCGGAATTTGCCGTAAGCACCGCCGCCCCCATCATGCCGGAAGATCCCGCCACAACGAGCACTTTTCCGAAACTGCCCTTGTTGGAATCTGTCCGTCTTCTGGGAAGCAGCGCCGCTACCTGCGCCGCGTCAGTTACTTCTATGCCCTCGACGGTCCTTTTTACGGACGCACTCTCGGTTTTCGGGGACTGTTTTTTCGGCAGGCCTATGGAAGTGACGACTATCTTGCCTGCGTATCTGCTCGCGGGATATTTCAGGAGACCGAGTTTGGGATATTCAAATGTCACCGTGACGTCGGCTTCCACGCATGTCGACGATGCCTTCCCCGTCTCAGCGTTGACGCCGGACGGAACATCTATAGAAAGGACGAGATATCGCTTCCTGGACTTGATATCTTTCTTCACATTGTTGATAAGTTCGATAGCCTGCGCCGCCGTTCCTTCCGTCTCTCCATGGAAGCCAAGACCGAAGATCGCGTCTATGACAATGTCAGCTTTGATCAACGCATCCTTCAATCCATCCGAACCGCCAGCATTGATCACCTTTGCATCAACTCCGAATTTTCTGAGCACCGTTAAGTTGTCAACCGAATCCTTGGAAGATATTTCTGACCCGGGCGCGGTCATGAAAACAGTCGTATCGATCCCCGAGTTGAACAGATAGCGCGCGGCAACTAACCCGTCGCCGCCGTTGCCGCCGGTCCCGCAAATGACGACGGCATTCTTTGCCTTTTTCGCTTCATTTGCCGCGTTCGCGGCGACCTTCATGCCGGCTATTTCCATGAGCACCCTTGACGGGATGCCCATATCGATCGCGGATCTTTCAAGCGATCTCATTTCATCAGGAGTTATTGTCTTCATGCGCTTATCCTATCAGGACCACGGCGGTCGCGTAATTATTGCTGTGAGAAAGACTGACCATAGCGCTATTGAGAAGCTTTTTGTCGATATATATGTTGGGCTTCCCTCTGCTGTCATTGATGATCTCGATAGCTCTCCACTTTATTCCTCTTATGCCGGTGCCGATGGCTTTTGAATATGCCTCTTTGGCTGCGAACCTCGCGGCCAGTTCCGGATATTTCAGAGCCTTTCTGTTCGTGCAGTATTCTATCTCTCTTTCGGTATATATCTTGTTGAGGAAATGCGAATTGAACTGTTTTACGGCAGCCTTTATCCTGTTGATCTCTATTATGTCTATTCCAATTCCTTTTTGCACAGGTTTAAAATACCGGCGTCAGCCAACCCTTGTATTTGGCGTTCTCGCCTTTTACTATGTCGAAATATAACTTCTGGAGCTTCGCCGACATCGGCCCCACTTTGCCGTTCCCGACCACTCTCTTGTCTACTTCGGTAACGGGAGAAACTCCCGCTGCCGTGCCGGTAAAGAAAACTTCGTCGGCTATGTAAAGCTCTGTCCGGTCCAATGACCTTTCGATGACCTTAAGGCCGAGTTCCCTGTCGATAAGCTCGATGAGCGAAGCCCTGGTTATCCCCTCGAGAATGTCGTGATGTAGCGGGGGCGTTATTATCTCATTTCCTCTTACTATGAAAATGTTCTCTCCGGGACCTTCGGCTACATGGCCGTCGCTGGCAAGCATGATCGCCTCATCGTAGCCGTTCATTCTCGCCTCGGCGCTGGCCAGAGAAGAATTCACATAGACGCCGGTTATCTTCGCGCGGGCGGGTATCATGTTGTCGTTTATCCTGTTCCATGTGGAAACGCAGACCTTCAAACCTTTATCCAGGTCGAGATAATCCCCGAAAGGCGTCATGTAGATGGTAAGGTCATCGTCTATGCCGATAAGACCGAGGCCCACCTTTTCGGTCGATTTATAAGCGAGAGGCCTGAAATAAACGTCTTCTTTGTAATCGTTCTTTTTTGCAAGCTCAACGGTCAGACCGCAAAGTTCATCGGCGGTATATTTCGGTTTTATCAGCAGTATCCTGCAGGACCTGAGAAGGCGTTCGTAATGTTCTTTCAGCTTGAATATGAACAACTGTTTCTGTTTCGGGTTCCAGTATCCGCGGATGCCTTCAAAAACGCCTGTGCCGTAATTAAAGGCATGCGTCATTACGCCGATCTTGGCGTCCTTGAAAGGAACGAATTTACCCTGAAAAAATGCCACTTTCATCGATAGAACCTCCCCGCATTATCACATGTGATCCGGAGCTTTTATTCCAAGCAATGTTAGCACATTACGAATGACTATTGAAGTGGATTTAGCCAGCACAAGCCTGGCTTCCGAGAGCGCTTTGTCATCCGATATCACCCGGTGCTGATGGTAATAATTATGGAATATCCCGGCGAGAGATTCCGCGTAAGCCGTAAGCCTGTGCGGCTGCATTATGTCGGCGCTGGAGAGGACCTCATCCTCGAACCGGAGAAGCTTAAGCATCAGCTTTCTTTCAGGCTCCTCCTTTAGAAGAGAAAGGTCGGCGTTTTCCCGCGCTTCAAGTCCGGCCGCGGCGGCTTCTTTAATTATGCTGATTATCCTGGCGTGCGCGTATCCCACGTAATAGACGGGATTTTCAAGCGACTTTGATTTGGCCAGTTCAAGATCGAAATCAAGATGGGTGTTGGGGCTGTTCTTTGCGAGAAAATATCTTGTGGCGTCGCGCCCGATCTCATCGACGACCTCTTTCAGTGTGATCATCTCCCCCGTCCGCTTGCTCATTCTGACGAGCTCCTTCCCTCGGTATAGAGCGACAAGCTGGCCGATGATTATCTCCAATTTTTCGGCGGGGTATCCGAGCGCCGTGACCGCCGCTTTCAGCCTTGCAACGTAGCCGTGATGGTCCGTTCCCCAGACATTGATAAGCTTGTCGTATCCTCTTTCGAACTTGTCCGCGTGATACGCTATGTCGGCCGCGAAATAAGTAGGAGAGCCGTCATCTTTGATGAGGACCCTGTTCTTGTCATCGCCGAACTCGCTGGACTTGAACCACAGCGCCGAGCCTTCTGTGAATGTCAGTTTTCTTTCTTCCAGCATGCCCACGCATTTTGCTATCATCCCTTTTTTGTGAAGCTCGCTCTCGAAGAACCATTTGTCAAAATGAACGCCGAGACCGTCCAGCGTGCTTTTCTGGTCGGCCAGCAGGAAACTCAGAGCATCATCCTTGATTTTCGCGGACGATCTCAGGCTCTGCGCCAGTTCCTTGATATATTCTCCCGCATATCCGCCTTCGGGTATTTCTTTACCTTCGATCCTGGCGGTTATTGACTGGGCGAGTTTTTTGACCTGCTCTCCCGCGTCATTGACATAGAATTCCTTGTCGACGGAATATCCCGCGGCTTTGAGAACGTTCGCGAGACAATCCCCTATGACCGCCCACCGCCCGTGGCCGATATGCAGAGGACCGGTGGGGTTCGCGCTCACGAATTCTATGAGCACTCTCCCCTTCCGCGCTTTCTGCCAGCCGTATCTTTCGTCTCTGCTTAATATTTCGGGAAGATTTTTTTCAAGGACCGCGCCGCTCAGAGTAAAATTGATGAAACCCTGTTTTGTGGCCTGGATATCGGAGCAAATCCCGTCGTTGTCCGTTTTTCTTAAAAGCGGGACCATGTCCTCCGCCACCTGTCCCGGAGTTTTTCCCATCTGCTTGGATATGACTATGGCGAGGTTGGTGGAAAAATCGCCCCACTTATCGTTCTTGGGAGCTTCTATTTCAATGTTGGCGTCGGTGGTAAATGCCCGTTTGATGAGAGACCGTATCTTTTCACGCATGCTCTTAGTATGTGTCGAAGTTGTTCAGGTCATCGATCTTGGCTGCCGCGTAAGATGTCTTTGAAAGTATCTCGGCCGCTTCCGCCCTGGTCAGGGACTTATTCGGCTCAAAAGGCTTGTCCGTAAGATATGTCAGGAGTTCCCCGCTTCTGGCGGCGGTGATGCTCTTTGCCGCCCAGTGTCTTCCCGGGACATCGGGGAAAGGCCCTTCCAGTATCACGTCGGGCTCTGGAAGTCCCGCGAACCGGGTGATGATGGTGACGCCTTCAGCCCTGTTCAGCGCTTTTGAAGGTCTGAAAGTCTTGTCCGGATAACCCTGTATCAACTTCAGGTCCACGCCGCTCTTTATGTAGAAAGAAGCCCAATGCGCGCTTTTCACGTCGGCAAATCCGGTCTCTTCGCCTTCTACGGTCGTGACGCCCCTTGTCTTTATCAATAGAGTGGTGAGTTCCGCCCTGCTTATCGATTTGTTCGGCCTGAAAGTATTGTCCGGATATCCCCCGATGATGCCGAGCGTCGCCAGTGACTCGATGGATCGCTTGGTCCAGAATCTTTCAGGCACGTCCTTGAAAGACACAAGCCTTAGCAGCCTGACTTCCGATGACGCGAGCACCGTGGTCCCGTGCATGGCTACTATCTTGAACGCGTTCTTACCGAGCGAAAGCGGATATGTCGCTTCAAATGTTCCGGTCGGGCTGAAAGAGATATCCGACCCGTTCACGTTCAGCGAAGTGATCTCGCTTATGTGATCAAGTATGCCGTTTATGGTCACCGCTTCGTCATATGTCGTGGTCTTGTCGTTGGGTGAAAGGACAGTCAGGTAGGTTTTCCTGCCTTCCTGAACTGGAGCTTCTGGTTTCGGCGTTTCGAACTGAGAAGCGTAAGAAAGCGACAAATAATAAGTGTCGTTCTCTGTGAGCGAGCCGAATTTGTGATACGCATAGTCGACTTTAAATCCGTTATATGACAATCCGATCCCTGCGGTAAGATTTGAATCGATCGAATAGGCGTTCACTTCATCCGTAGATTGATCGCTTCCCACGATATCCTGATCCATCCCGACCCTTAGAGACAAATATGAGCTTAATTTCCACTCTATCCCCGCGCTGAAAGTTGTCGGGACGGGGTTCGGGCTCACATTAGCATCCAACAAAAATGTGACGGGCTGGGGAAAGGACCAGTACGCATTTTCATCGCCAAGAGCCTTGAAGGCCAGGCCGATCTTTGCCGTTGACATAAGGTTTTCCTGCAAGTCGGAGGAATTGACCAGATAGTTATTTGAAAGGCAGTCTATTTGATTCCAGCCGAACGAAAGATACGGCAGAGGAGCGTAAAGAAAACCCAGGTCCATATTGTACCCGCTCAGAACTCCATTGCCGATGTCGCCTCCGGACAGTCCCTGGCTCAAAAATTTCAGAGTGGCGCCAACTGCTACCTTGTCAAGAAAATCAAAGTTCAGGAACCTTCTGGCGGCGCTTCCGTAAGAAAGAAGTATTACGCTGCTCGTATAGCTGATGCCTTCTTCTGAGGCACTGGGAACAATGATCCCGTTGTCTTGATCCACCAGCTGAAAGCCCGTTACAAAGCTGCCTGACATGTTCGCACCCACATATCCGATCCCGAACGTGCCGTAATCCGTATTGTAAGACCCGGCAAGCGAAACGTAATCTATCTCGCCGATAAGTTTCGTTGTCATGCTGGTAAGCTGCCAAGATTTCAGGTTGGCAAGGCCGGCGGGGTTCAGGTAAATGCTGTCAATATCGTCCGCGAGAGCAACGAAACATCCGCCCATTCCGAGAGGTCTTGCTCCAACACCGATCGAAGTGGGGTCAACCGTCGTTTTAATGAAAGCGGCAATAGAATTGGACGAAATGAACGTGACGACTAGAAAAATGAATATGAGCAAACTGATTTTTTTTAGTAAGGGCTTGATCGTACTGCTCCCCCTTTTGTCAGTCCAATTTTTGGCATAATAGCACAAAACATTGAATTGTCAAGACACTCTCGGATACGAACCGAGCATCTTGAAAAAGGATGCTTTTCTTTTGACATCCGCCAGGGCTTTTGCCACTTCCGGATCGGACCTGTGTCCCTGCATGTCCACGAAGAAATAATAATCGCCGAGCTTCGTTTTTGTGGGCCTTGATTCTATCTTAGTAAGGTTTATGTTCCTGACGGCAAATTCCGCCAGAACGTCGTGAAGACCGCCCGGCCGGTCCTTCAGTATCGAAAAAACGATGGAGGTCTTGTCCTTGCCTGTCCTTTTGTGGTCCTCTTTCGCCAGAACGATGAAGCGGGTGGAGTTGCCGGGATAATCGTTCACCTGTTCGTCGATGACTTTCAAGCCATACAGCTTCGCGGAAGATCTCGATCCGATCGCGGCAGGAACATCCAGGCCGTTTATCACGTCGGCTTCAGCCACCTGCCTTGCGGCGTCAGCCGAGCTCGATACAAAACGCACTTTCGCTTTCGGGAGGTTTTTCCTGAGATATCCTTTGCACTGGCCTATTATCTGCGGATGCGAAAGCACTTCGGTGATCGTCTTCGGGGAAACTTTGTTCTTTGCCATCAGGTAGTGGTTAACAGATATCACTATTTCCTGTTTGATCTTCAGGTCCACGTCGTTGACAAGCATGTCGGTCACTATGCCAATGGTCCCTTCCACGGAATTTTCGATAGGAACTATTCCCTCATCTATCTTTTTTTTGTCCGCGGAGACGAGAATGTCGTGGAACGTGGAGAAAGGAACGAATTCAGCCCGTCCGATCTTTTTCTGATACAGAGCGCTCGCTTCGTCGGAGAACGTGCCTTCGGGGCCGAGATAACCCACTTTCATCATGATGGTCTCCTCTCCACTTTTATTCCCGATTCCTTCAGCATCTTCTTCGCGAGATCGTCGGGATAGTCGCCTGCATAAACAAGCCTCTTGATCCCCGCGTTCATCATCATTTTAGCACATATTACGCAGGGCTGGTAAGTGGAATACATGGTCGCGTCTTCTATCTTTACGCCGTGCCACGCGGCCTGTATTATCGCGTTCTGCTCCGCGTGAAGCCCCCTGCAAAGCTCGTGCCGCTGGCCGGAGGGAACTTTCATTTTCTTTCTCAGGCAGCCGGTCTTATCGCAGTGAGTGATGTTCTTGGGAGCGCCGTTATAGCCGGTGGTGAGCACGCGGAAATCCTTTACGATGATCGCTCCCACTTTTCTTTTAAGGCACGTGGAGCGCAGGGCGACGTCCTTGGTTATCTGCATGAAGTAGTCATCCCATTTTGGGCGCATGTTCATTTCCTCTTGATGACGCACTTTACGGCGGAAATTATGTCCTTTGAGGTCAGCCCGTATTTCTCGAGCAGCTCTGCCGGCTTGCCGGATTCACCGAACATGTCTTTGGTCCCCACTCTTACCATCGGAACAGGACGGTTCTCCGCGAGGACCTCCGCCACCGCGCCGCCCAGTCCTCCCAGTATGGAATGTTCTTCGGCGGTGACAACGGCGCCCGTTTCTTCGGCGCACTTTATTATCATCTGCTTGTCGATGGGTTTGATGGTATGCATGTTGACCACTCTGGCGCTTATGTTCTCTTTTTCCAGTTCTTTCGCGGCGACCAAAGAGGCGTGCACCATTATTCCGCACGCGATGATAGTGATGTCTTTTCCTGGCCTCAGCTCGATGGCTTTGCCGATCTTGAAACCGTAATCCGCGCTGGCATTTACGACAGGCGTCGCGAGCCTGGACAATCGGACATAAGCGGGCCCGTATTCTTTCGCAAGGCTTCTTATAGTGTTCACGGTTTCAACGGCATCGGCGGGAACAATAACGGTCATGTTCGGGATGACCCTCATGA
This sequence comes from uncultured bacterium, assembly GCA_963727815.1. Taxonomy (GTDB): domain Bacteria; phylum Margulisbacteria; class WOR-1; order CAVSGV01; family CAVSGV01; genus CAVSGV01. The sequence continues at coordinate 48,342 of CAVSGV010000003.1, read as the reverse complement.
TCGCTATGTCTTCGTTCGCCTGATGCGTGGCGCCGTCCTCACCGGTGGTTATTCCGCCGTGAGTAACGACTATCTTGACGTTGGACCTTGTATACGCGACCGAGACCCGGACCTGGTCCCATGCGCGACCGGAACCGAAGACCGCGAATGTGCTCGCAAAGGCGATCTTGCCGCAAGAAGCGAGACCTGCGGCAGTGCTTATCATATCCTGCTCCGCGATGCCCATGTCAAAGAACCTGTCTGGGAATTCCTTCGCGAATAGCGCAGTTTTAGTTGAATTCGCGAGATCGGCGTCAAGGACGACTATGTCCTTGTTGGTGCGGCCCATCTCGGCAAGAGTTTTTCCGTAAGCGTCGCGGGTCGACGCGAGTTCTTCAGCCATTAGATAAGCTCCTCCAGCGCTTTGATAACTTCATCCCTGTTCGGAGCCTTGCCGTGGAAATCGGTCGGACTTTTTTCCATGAACGAAACGCCTTTCCCTTTCACGGTTTCGGCTATGATCATCGTGGGTTTCCCTTTTACTTTTTCGGCTTCGTCGAACGCCTTCATGATCTCTTTGATGTCGTGGCCGTTCACGTTGTCTATGACGTTGAAACGAAAAGCCCGCCATTTGTCGGCTACAGGCTGGATGCCTTTTATCTCCTCAACGTGACCGTCTATCTGATATTTGTTGTGGTCGAGTATCACCGTAAGATTATCAAGCTTGTAGTGTCCCGCGGTCATTGAAGCTTCCCAAATCTGCCCCTCCTGCGATTCTCCGTCCCCGATCATGGCGTACACCCTGTATTTTTTCTTGTCCAGCCTGCCGGCGAGCGCCATTCCGTTGGCGGCGGAAAGGCCCTGGCCAAGCGAGCCCGTGGACATTTCTATTCCGGGAAGGCTCAGCATGTCGACGTGTCCCTGGAGCGAACTGCCCAGCTGCCTTAATGTCTTCAAGTAACTTTTGGGGAAATATCCCGCTTCCGCGAGTACCGCGTAAAGCACCGGCGCCGCGTGGCCTTTTGACAGAACGAACCTGTCCCTGTCCTCCCATTTCGGCTTCTGAGGGTCGTGTCTCATTTTGTGGAAAAAGAGAACGGTGATTATATCGGCGGCTGAGAGGCTGCCACCAGGATGTCCGGAACCGCTGCGGCCTATCATTTCAATGATGTGGCGGCGTATTACTTTTGCTTTTTCTTCCAGTTGTTTTACTTTGTCCATTTATTCTTTCAGAATAACACGTTAAGTTCGCTGCTGTCAACGAGTTCGAGCTCAAGCCCCACCTTGAATTTTTCCTTCACCACCGCTCTTACCTTGCGTATCAAGGCTTTCACGTCGGCAGCTTTCGCGTCGCCCAGGTTGATGATGAAATTCCCGTGTTTTTTTGAGACCTCGGCGCCGCCTATTCTCAGTCCTTTGCAGCCGGCCATGTCGATAAGCTTTCCCGCGGGCACTTCCTTCGGGTTCCTGAAGACGGATCCCGCGCTGGGGACAGAAAAAGGCTGAAGTTCTTTTCTTTTGGCGATAAGATCGCCGATCTTACTGGTTATCGAACGTTTCTGTTTATACGATAGCTTCAAGATCATGGACACGACGATGCAGTCCTCTATCCCGCTGTTCCTGTACGAAAAAGAAAGATCGGAGCGCGAAAGTTCCTCGATCTTTCCCGACGGCATTATGACCTGGACTTTTTCCACAAGATCGCCGATGCATTCCCCGAACGCGCCCATGTTCGAGACGACTGCGCCGCCGGCCGACGCGGGCACCCACGCCGAGAATTCCAGGCCGGACAGGCCGAGCATCGCCGTCCTTTTCAATACCGACTGTATGAGCTCCCCGGCTCCGACCGAGACCTTTCTTCCGTCGCATTCAAAGCGTTTCAGTCCGCCCGCGATCTTTATCACAAGACCTCTCAGGCCTTTATCCGGGACAAGTAAGTTCGACCCGTTGCCGATGACGTATTTTTTAACTCCGCGGGAGATATTCAAAATGTTCCGCAGTTCTTCGATATCTTTGGGCACCACAAGGATGTCGGCGGGACCGCCGATCCTGAGAGTTGTGTGCCGGCTCAGCGGCTCGTTCCTCATGAGCTTTGCGGGTCCAAGAGCTTTTAGTTCTTTGTATAGGTCCTGATGATCAACCATAATCCTTCAACCTGCTTAACACTTCCCTGCCGGCGTTATTGATGTCTCCCGCGCCCATTGTGATTATGACATCGTTCGGCTTCACTATCTCCAAAACGCGGTCCGCGATCTTTTCTTTTTTTGCTATGTATTCAGCTTCTTTCCCGTGCTTCTTTATTTCATCATAGATGAGCCTGCCGCTTATGCCCTCGATGGGCGCTTCTCCGGCGCTGTAGACGTCCGTAACTATGACAAGGTCGGCGCCCGCGAACGCGCCGCCGAATTCTTCGTAAAAATGCTGCGTCCTTGTATACCTGTGCGGCTGAAAGAGGCATATTATCCTTCTGTCAGGATATCCAAGCCTTGCCGCTTCAAGCGTCCTTGCGACTTCCGTGGGGTGGTGTCCGTAGTCATCGATGACCATTATTTTATTCGATTCTCCGACGATCTGGAAACGTCTCTTCGCGCCGGTGAATATCTGGAGCCCGCTGCTCATGCAGGACAGGTCGCAGTTAAGTATCCCTCCCACCGCTATCGCAGCCAGAGCGTTCTCTATGTTCTGTCTTCCGGGCACGGCAAGAGATATTTCCCCGATCTTGACGCCTTTGTGGTAAGCGTCGAACTTCGATCTTCTCTCGCTGAACCTGAAATTATCGGCGCTGTAATCGCACTCCTTTGAAAGACCGTAGGTGATGACGTTCTTCCCGCTGATGTTCTTCAGCATCTCCTGTACCCCGTCTCCGCCGCCCACCACCAGAGCTCCTTCCGCAGGAACAAGGGACGCAAAAGAAATGAATGTCTTTATCACGTTATCCAGAGTTCCGTAATGTTCCATGTGGTCGGCTTCTATGTTCGTAATGACCGCGATAGTCGGATGCAGAGTAAGGAACGACCCGTCGCTCTCGTCCGCTTCGGCGACCACGTTCGGGCTGGTGCCGAGGCGGGCGTTTCCGTCCACGTCGTTCGCCTCACCGCCGATGAGGAACGTCGGATCCCTGCCGCATCGTGAAAGAACGGAGGTGATCATCGAAGTGGTCGTTGTCTTTCCGTGAGTTCCCGCCACAGCGATCCTCACCTTGAACTGGTCCATGATCCAGGAGAGCATGACAGCTCTTCTCGCGACCGGCACCCCGGAGGACAGCGATGCTTCGATCTCAGGATTACCGTTAGGGATGGCGGAGGAAACTACGGTGATGTCGGCGCCTCTTACATTTGTCTTGTTATGTTTTCCAATGAATATCTTCGCGCCCAGGTCCTTCAGTCTCATCGTGTTGGCAGATTCCTTCAGGTCCGACCCCGTCACCGCGAACCCTTTCTTAATAAGTATTTTCGCAATGGCACTCATGCCGCAACCGCCGATGCCCACGAAGTGCACGATCTTCACCCTGTCCATATCGGGCAGTTTATTTTCTAATGCGTTTTTTTCTTTTTTTGGCATTCAGATCGATCCCCAATAATGTCGCTACCACGTTCACTGCCTCGTTCGCCGCGTCCGGCCTTCCCAAAAGCGAGCTTGCGCTCTTCATTCTCTGGTACAGTTCCCTGTCGCTCAATATCTTTTTTATTCCGCTAACAAGCGTTTCCTTGGTCAGGTCCTTGTCGTTAATGATGACCGACGCGCCCGAATCCGCAAGCAGCTTAGCGTTAAGGTCCTGATGTCCCTCGGCAGAGAACGGGAAAGGTATCAAGATCGAAGGCAGCCCCCTGGCGATGATCTCCGAAATGATGGTGGCTCCGGCGCGCGAGACCACCAGGTCCGACGCCGCCAGACCGTCCCATATATTATACATGTAAGGAATGAGGCGGTAATAAGGATAATATCCTCTTATCTTTTCCTTTATCATGTCATGATCGCGATCCCCGCACACGTGAAGCACCTGGACGTTCATTTCCAGGAGCTGATCGAGCGAATCCACAACGACATTATTTATGGACCTTGCGCCCTGGCTTCCGCCGAGTATAAGCACGACCTTCTGGTCCTGCCGCAGTCCCATGTTCTGCATCGCTATTCCCTTTACCGTTTTTGTTATGTCGCGTCGGACAGGTCCTCCGATGCAAAATACTTTTCTGAACCTGAAATGTTTCCTCGACGCCTCGAAAGCGATGGTTATCCTTGAGGCGAACCACTTGCATATCCTGGTCGAAAGTCCAGGAGTAAGGTTGCCTTCATGAAGGACGACCGGCACTCTCAGGAAAAAACCGGCTATGACCACCGGCAGACTGACAAAACCGCCCGTCGCGATTATTGCGTCAGGCTTGAACGTTTTGATTATTCCCGCAGCCTGGAAAATGCCTGAAACCGCCAGGAACGGAGCAGATATCGATCTGAACGAGAGTTTCCTGAGCATTCCGCGGACCTTGATGGTGACGAACGAAAACCTCTCCTTCGGCAGCAGCCTGGTCTCTATCCCCTCTTCGCTTCCGATAAAAAGTATCTGGCTGTCCATAAGCTTTTCCTGTATCGCCTGCGCAATGGCAATAGCCGGATAAATGTGGCCGCCCGTTCCTCCGCCTACCATTATGACCTTCATGCCTCGGCCCTCCGCCCTTGTGAAACGTTCAGGAGGACGCCGACGCTGTAGAGCATGACGACGATCGAAGTCCCGCCGTAGCTTATGAACGGAAGAGGTATCCCCGTCGTGGGCAATAGTCCCAGGACCACGCTGATGTTAAGAAGAGCCTGGAATCCTATCCACGAAACTATCCCGGCGGCGAGGAGCATGGAAAAATTGTCGGAAGAATTGCGGACGGCCCTTATGCCTCTCGCGATGAAAACAAAGAAAAGAAGAACAACGACCAGAGCGCCTATAAGCCCCATCTCCTCGCAAAATATGGCGAAAATAAAATCCGTATAATTCTGCGGCAGGTAAAAGAACTTCTGCTTGCTCTGGCCAAGCCCCAGGCCGAAAAGTCCGCCGGAGCCGACAGCAATGAGAGATTGAATAATATGGAATCCGACGCCGTGCGGATCGTTCCAGGGATTGACGTACGCCAGAAGCCTTTTCATGCGGTAGGACTTTGTGATGCTCAATAGAACTATGCCGACAAAGCCGGCAGCCGCCACGCTCATTATCTGGGCGGCAGGAATGCCGGCAATATAAAGCATTGAAAAAGAGGTAATTAGTATTACCATCGCAGTCCCGAGGTCAGGCTGCTTTATGATGAATAGCGCCATCGCCAGAGTAACGCCCAGGACCGGCCAGAGAGCTTCTTTGAGAGGTTTTGATGACAGTTCCTTTGCCATGTAAACGATGAGAGCGAATTTCGCGAGCTCCGCGGGCTGGAAAGACAGCAGCCCGAGGTATATCCACCTTCTGGCGCCCAGCACTCCGAAACCGATCCCCGGAATGAAAACGACAAGAAGAAGGATAAGAGAGAGGGCGACAAGAAAAGCAGCTGAGTTCTTCAGGGAACGCATATCGGTCCTGAAACCTCCGTACATTGCCAGGCATCCGAGCGCCACCGCTATCAAATGCCGTTTGAGATAATAGTAACTGTCGCCGAGCCTGAAGGCCATTGTCGGCGAGGCTGAGAAAACCATCAGCACGCCGACGGACAACAGGGCCGCGACGATAAAAAGCAGGATATAATCCGGACGAGATCTATAAGCTTGAGACAATCTTCTTGAACACCCTTCCTCTATCTTCGTAATCTTTGAACATGTCAAAACTCGCGCACGCTGGCGACAGGAGGACCGCGTCGCCTTTTGCCGCAAGCTTCTTGCAGCATTTTATCGAATCGGCAAAAGTCTTCGATTCATGGATGCGCTTGAAACCGGAGCTGAGAAGCGCTTTTTTGAATCTCCTGCGGGCTTCTCCGATGAGAACCACTTCTTTTACGCTGCATTTGACGACCCTGCACATTCCTTTGAGGTCGGTCATCTTGTCCCTCCCGCCAAGGATCAGCACAATATCGTGCGACGGCGACAGAGCTTTTATCGCAACTATTGTGGAATCAGGATTCGTGCCTTTTGAATCATTATAATATGAAACGCCCTTGAGCGTCCTGACGAATTCTATCCTGTGCTCGACACCTTTGAAGGACATGAGCGTTTTCCTTATGGACGCGGCGGAAACTTTGCACAGCATCGCCACGGAAACGGCCGCCAGGGCATTCTCGATGTTGTGTCCGCCTTTTATCCGGATATCATCCGTTCTGCAAATAAATTTTCCATTGAACATCAAGTCCCCGTCCTTTACGCAAGCGCCGTGATTCAATACCACTCTCCTGCTGAAAGGAACTTTCACGCATCTGGCTTTTTTCGAGATCGATGCGGTCAATTTATCATCCTGATTGAATATCAGGCGGTCGGAGGCTTTCTGATTCTTGAATATCTCAGATTTGAGAGCGGCATATTCCTTCATAGTGTGATGCCGTGTAAGATGGTCCGGAGTGATGTTCAATATCACGCTGATCCAGGGGCGGAATTTTTTAACTGCTTCAAGTTGATAGCTGCTTATTTCAGCGACGATGAAATCAAGTTTTAAGTCGTTCACAGATATCAGCGGCCTGCCGATGTTCCCCGCGGCGGATACTCTATTTCCGGCATCCTTAAGCATCTTTCCTATCAGAGATGTTGTGGTCGTCTTTCCGTTGGTGCCTGTCACCGCGATGATGGGTTTTTTGAGAAAAGAGAAAGCCAGTTCTATCTCGCTGATTATCGGGATGTTCCTTTTTCTCGCTTTTATCAGGATGGGGATGTCGAGATGGACTCCGGGGCTTACAACGATAAGATCGGCATCGCGGATAGCTTTTTCGGTATGCCCGCCAAGCTCAAATGAAACGCCGAGCTTCTTGATGATATCAAGCGACCTGCGGTCAATGGAGTTTTTCGCTTCGGTAAGGAATATCTGTTTTCCGCGGAGCTTCCGAGCAACGGCGATGCCGCTTTTTCCGGCGCCGAACACAGTTATGTTCATGCTACGGTGCTAAGCCATACGCCTGCCGCCGCGAATATAACGGCAAATATAATGAACATGATGACGACAAGCGGCTCCGACATGCCCATTAACTCGAAATGATGGTGTATCGGCGTCATCTTGAATATCCTCCGCTTAAAAAGCTTGAAGGATGTTACCTGGACGATGACGGACAGCGCTTCGATGACAAAAATGCCGCCGATGACGGCGAAGGCGATCTCTTTATGCAGGATCACAGCGATGCCCGAAAGCAGCGCGCCCAGCCCCATTGAGCCGACGTCTCCCATGAACACTTCAGCGGGATACACGTTGAACCAGAGAAAAGCGAGCGTCGCGCCGGCAGCCGTCGCGCAAATGATCCCGGGATCCATTAACTGAAGTTCATATGAAATGACCGCGAGCGCGATAAAAGCTATGCATATTGTGCTTGCGGCAAGTCCGTCAAGACCATCCGTCAGGTTAACGGCGTTCGCTCCGCCAACTATGACGAACAAGACAAAGGGAAAATACAGCCACGGCTGGTCCAGGAAGAAAAGTTTTAATACTCCGTCAACTCCGGCATTGTGGCCCCTCCAGACAAGTATGCCCGCGAAGATAGCCGCAAAAAGGAACTGCCAAACCAGTTTTTGCACGGTCGTCAGCCCCAGGTTCCGCCTTTTCCGTATCTTTATCAGGTCGTCCGTGAATCCCAGCGCGCTGAAACCCAGCAAAAGCAGGATGAGCGCGAAGTATTTCAGGTCCAGGTCTATGTTTATCAGGATGACAGCGAAAAGAAGAATGGTAAGAAGAATGGGAATGCCGCCCATTGTGGGCGTGCCCGCCTTGAGCAGGTGCGACGAAGGCCCTTCCTGGCGGATGTTCTGCCCTATCTTGAAGACCTTCAACATCCATATTACAGGCATGCAGATAAGCCAGCAGGCTATCAGGGCGAAGAAGAAGGTTACGATCAAACTCATAGGGCAGGATTATAACAAAATAAAAAACCCTCGTCCACCTTAAAGCTAACGAGGGCTTTTATTCAACACCTTGAACTATTTAGAAATCGTAATTGATGCCGAAAGATATGAGCGCCGGAAGACCAATGCCAAGTCTTGACCTCCAGTTGTCGCTCAATATCCATTCCGTTCCCATTTCAGCGTTCAGTATCCCGAGGCCGACATAGCTCAATGAATTAACTCCGAGCAATTCCCTGACCTTCGAAGGGACATCTTTGTCCGCTATCCCGGGGTTGCTCGCTCTTACTTTCGCTTCCGCGGCTCTAAGGTCTTCCACCGAAGGCTGGCCCTTGAACCATGTCATGGCGAAACCAATGCCCGTGCAGAGACCTGCTTCGGTGTAGGCATATCCGTATTCATCTTTCGAGACCGAGCCTATAAGCGGATTTCCGCCCCATCCCAAGCCGAGGGTGAAATGATTTGTAAGAACGAGGGGTTTTACCTCTTCTTTTACAGGCGCCGGCGCTGGCGGAGGCGGAGGCGGGGTTACCTGTTCTACCGGTACCGGTCTTTCAGTTGTCGGGGCCGGAGCTCCAGCAAATGCAGAAATGCTGGCTATGAGAAGGATACCAAGGATCAATGCTGATTTTTTCATTTATTATTTCTCCCCTTTCGTTTCTTTGTTCATGAGCCATTATAATTGGGAGCGGATTTTTGTCAAGAGGAAAATTTACACCTCAATCTGCCCCGACATAAGTCGGGGCACCCTTCTCCTGTTCACATGAGAAGGGGACTGCTTTACTAAAGGACAGCATATCCCCTCTCCACTTTGTGGAGAGGGGTGGCCAAAGGCCGGGGTGAGGACAAAAGAAAAGCCCCTGAAGTTCATCCAGGGGCTTTCTTATTAAGATCTTAATTAAGCAATTAAGACTTAGAACATGTACACGTAACCAAGCGAGAGACCGCTCACAGACGACGTATAAGCATCACCACTGGTATAAGTTACCTCACTCCCAGTGCTTGGATCAATTGCCTTTGCGTCAGACCATGACTGTATCTCATAGTTATACTCTATCATCACTGCCTGGTTCTCAGCTACGCCAATTGCGCAGCCCAAGTTCCACTGCAGACCGGTTCCACCCCTCGCATCAGTATTCATGAGACCACAGCTCGCTATCTGATTCTGAGTCAGCGACTTCAGAGCAATGCCGCCATAGGGAACGAACATACCCATTTGCTTGGAAACAATTCCAGCAATCGCATATGTTGTCTGTCCTATGCCAAGATTGACCCCTGGCACGCCGAGCGTTGCTGCAGAATACTCATAACCGACCATCACTGCCGTATCGCAGGGAAGTCCCATCGCCGGAAGTGTATATTTCACTCCCAGGGCTGTTGTATTCCCTGACTTTTCGTTCAACGAAAGGTAGTGATGAGCATTGACGTATGTGTCTGCAGAATATCCCGCCAAAACATCAAGATTCTCTATCGGCGTTCCATATTCCGCTTTTACGCCAAGCGCAGTGGTATCAAACGCAACAGCTGGAACCCCCAGAACATCATTTCTGGATATCGTCCCAGAAATTTCCGCATTGTGGTTCGTTGCGTACACTCCCATTACCGCCCATTTGCCCATTCCCACGCTGTTGGCTGTCATGAAGCTGACATCAGCAAAAGACGCTGATGCTACTAAAATCATTGCTACCAAAACTATTAATAATTTCTTCATAATTTTCCTCCTATTTTCTTGTTAAGAAAAATCGGATTTTTGTTTCACCTCCTCTCTTTGAAAATTCAAAATTGAAAATGATAAATTTAAAAATAATGAAATAATATTATACCTTCTTTTTGCTTTTCTCATTTTACATTTATAATTTATTTATTTGCCCTTGAATAAACCCGTAACAAAATCCGCAGCGATGTCCTTGCATCCCAGCCCGAAAGCTATCGCGAAAGCAAGGCCAACCGCGCCGACTATCACGCTGAAAGACGCGACGATTATCGCGGATGAGATACCCATTATTTCCAGCGCCTTAAGGAACCCGAAGACATTCACGCCGTACTGCGCGATCTTGGCCAGCGTCTTGGCGTTCGAAAGCCCCAGGTTGTTCGCTATAAGCACCACAAGACCCGCAATGACTACCGAGAGAAAAACCGAAAGCCCGAGAATGAATACAGCCGCAATGACCGACACTGAATAGGTCAATATCATGTTAAGAAGGTCCTTTGAATTGGAAGGACCGAAGACCATCACGACCGCGGTAACAAATATGAATATTACGAGCCAGTAAACAAGGTCCGCCAGAAGTTCCGACGGCGACTTCTTAATTTCTCCTTTTGTAAGGAAAGGCGTGAAACCTACCGCTTGAAGCCCCTTGTCCAGCATTATCGCCTTTAAAATATAAGAAACGGCTATTTGAAGAGCTTTTGCTATGAGAACTGCTACCAGAAGAAGAACTAAAGAAATTACCAGGTTTGAGAGTAACGGGGTTATGACGGTCGAAACATCGGTGATCGAATTCAACAGCGCTTGTATGCTCATCTCTATTTTCCCCTCTTTCTTGCAACATTAATTATAACTAAAGTTACATATTGTTAGAGATTTACGGAACGCGGACAAGATTGTTAGAGATCACCTCCTAAATTATCGACAGGACCAATGATACCAGCATGAAAACTGTTGCGCAAGCATATGTTATGCGGTCAAGCCCTTCTTCCAGGCCTTTTTGCGTGCCGAACAGCTTCGCCTGTCCGCCGATGCCGCCCAGGCCTTCGCCCTTTGCGGAGTGGAGCAATATTGCCACGATAAGGAGCATTGCCGATAATATCTGAATAAAAAGTAAAATCCCTTTCACAGTGGAAGCGAGTATATCAAACGGCCTTTTTTTGTCAAGAGCTTATAAATAGCCGTTCGTCACGACTATCGGCTCGCCGTTCGTAAGCACCCTGCCGTCATCGCCGACGGTCGCGCGGCCGTTCTTTTTAGGACCCACGGAAAATGTGACGAAATTCTGCCCGTTGAACGACCTGTTGTAGCCGTAAGCAGTGTTCATCTTTTCGCCGAACGGGTCCATAAGGTCCGAGTTCAATATCCGAGAATCCTGCTTGAGAAGAACATATTGATAATCCATTTCCCTCGGTAATTCCTTGTTGTTCATCAGATACGCGGTCAGAGCGACCTGAAGCGTTTTTAGGTCCGCCGTCGCTTTGGATATCTTCGCCTGCGTCTGGATGTCCTTTATGTTCTCGGCCGCCATGACATAAAGGAAACACAGAATGGCTATTACTATCAATATCTCCATGAGCGAAAACCCGCCGGATCTTTTCATGAAAAAAGCGACCTCCCTGTCATTTCCCTCGGCTTATCTATCTTGAGCAATTCCAGCATTGTCGGAGCGATATCGGCCAGGATGCCGTCGCCCCTCAGCTCTTTTCGCACGCCGGATACTACAATAAAAGGCACCTTGTTGCAAGTATGAGCAGTATGCGGTCCGTGGGTGATGGGATCATACTTCTGTTCCGCGTTGCCGTGGTCGGCGGTTATCATGGTGATGCCGCCTTTCTGCTTAACGAGCTCCGTTATTTTTCCCACGCACACATTAACGGCATCCACCGCCTTGATCGTGGCATCCAGGTTCCCCGTATGACCTACCATGTCGCAGTTGGCGAAGTTCATTATCACAACGTCATATTTATCGGATCCGATCTCCTTCAATACCCTGTCGGTGACTTCATAAGCGCTCATCTCAGGCTTAAGGTCGTACGTCGCCACTTTCGGCGATGGTATCAATATCCGGTCTTCGTTCGGATATGGTTTTTCAACTCCGCCGTTAAAGAAGAAAGTAACGTGCGCGTATTTTTCCGTCTCCGCTATCCTCAGCTGCTTCAAGCCGTGCTTGCTCAATACTTCGGATAGAATATTTTTCAGCTCCTGAGGAGGATAAGCCACTGGAGCCTTGATAGTGATGTCATATTGAGTTAGGCAGACGAAGTGGATCCTCGGGCAGGCTTTTCTTTCGAAACCTTTACACTCCTCATCCAGGAAAGCCCTGGTTATCTCTCTCGCCCTGTCGCCGCGGAAATTGAAGAAGATCATCGAATCGCCGCTGTCCACGTTCTTTCCGCCATCGAGTTTGATCGGCTTGATGAATTCGTCCGTCTCTTTGCGATCGTAAGCATTCTGCATGGCCTGGACCGGATCTTTCTCGTGCACGCCTTCGCCGGATGTCATAGCGTTATAAGCGATCTGCACTCTTTCCCACCGGTTGTCCCTGTCCATTGCGTAATATCTGCCGATGATGGTCGCGATCTTCCCCACTCCGCGCTTATTCATTTCATTCTGGAGTTCCTGGATGTAGCCTTTGCCGGATTCCGGAGGTGTATCGCGCCCGTCCATAAAGCAATGCACGAAAACATTTTTGACGCCGTTCCTTTTGGCAAGATCGAGCAAAGCATAAAGATGTTTGTTGTCGCTGTGCACTCCCCCGTCGGAAACAAGGCCCATCAGGTGGAGATTCGAATCATTCTTCTTTACATTATTGATAGCATCAAGAAGGACTTTGTTCGTGAAGAAATCACCGTCTTTGATCGACTTGGTTATTCTGGTGAGTTCCTGGTAGACCACTCTGCCAGCTCCGATGTTGAGATGACCAACTTCTGAATTCCCCATCTGCCCTTCCGGCAGTCCTACCGCTTCGCCGGAACATCCGAGAGCTGTTGAAGGATATTCTTTCGCGAGGTTGTTGACGGTCTGGTTATCCGCAAGCTTGACGGCGTTGGCTTCGGATGATTCTCTCAATCCCCAGCCGTCCATGATTATAAGAACTAATGGTTTGTATGGCATGAGGCATTATGATAATAGGAAATTGGTAATTAGTAAAGAGTAAGAATTCTATGAGCGGATTTCTGGATAATTTCTTAATTCAAATACGGTAGCACTCTGAACATCTAAAAAAGTGTTAGCATTGCCAGGAAGCGGAGCTGTTAGCCTTTCAACAAGTTTATGATAGTTTTCAAATCTTTGTTGTTTCAATTCACTTCTCTTAATGTCAATATATTGCCAAAACTTGAATAAGCCACCTAATAGTGAGATCACTAAAGCAATCGAAACAGAGTGCTGTTCAAGATAAACCAATATTTCTGTCATATTATTTTCCTTCCAAGCGTTCTTCAGGTTGCTACTAAAGTTATTCTCATAAATTATACGCCCCGTGACAGGAAAAGCAAAGCGGGAGCACTCGAGGTTGATTATAAGAAGATGTACAAAATAGATAGAAATTTATTGGATATGAAGTATAATATGGACTCTGTTTTTGTGGGCCGGTAGTTCAGCTGGGAGAACGCCTCGTTCGCAACGAGGAGGTCAGCGGTTCGATCCCGCTCCGGTCCATTTTTTATTTATCCTGTAGTACCGCTATTCCCGGCAGCTCTTTGCCTTCCAGATATTCGAGCGATGCGCCGCCGCCGGTCGAAATATGAGTTATCTTGTCAGCTACTCCCGCCTGCTCCACCGCAGCAGCCGAATCTCCGCCGCCGATTATCGAGACCGCTTTCGATTCCGCGAGAGCGTGCGCGATCTCGTTGGTCCCTTTAGCGAACTTTGGTATCTCGAAAACGCCGACAGGCCCGTTCCAGACAACCGTCCCAGCTTTCTTTATCTCTTCTTTTATTAATTTGATCGTTTCCGGCCCGGTATCAACGCCCATCATGTCCGCAGGAATGTGATCGACAGCAACTATTTTTGTAACAGCTTTATCGGACATCTCGCTCGCCACGACAACATCTTTTGCCATTATGACCTTCGCTTTGGATGCTTCCGCCCTTGCCATGAACTCTTTTGCGGCGTCGATCGACTTGTCTTCACAAAGTGATTTGCCGATCTCAAGCCCCTTGGCCTTAAGGAACGTGTAGACCATTCCGCCGCCGATTATCAGAGTATCGACTTTATTGAGAAGATTTTTGAGTACCGCGATCTTTGTGGATATCTTGGCTCCGCCGATTATCGCGACAAAAGGCCTCTTGGGATCCGTAAGCGCCTTCCCCATCACGTCCAGCTCTTTCTGGATGAGGAACCCGGCATAAGCCGGAAGGAACGCCGCAACGCCCGCCGTTGAAGCATGCGCCCTGTGCGCGGTGCCGAAAGCGTCGTTTACATATATATCAGCCAGGTCGGCCAGCTTCCTTGCGAACTGTTCGTCGTTGGCCTCTTCTTCTTTGTAGAAACGGATGTTCTCAAGCATTACGACGTCGCCGTTCTGCATCTTGGATATCGCCTGCTCCACTTCTTCGCCGATGGAGTCATCGAGCTTCGTTACTTTTTTCTTGAGAAGCTCTTCGAGCCTTTTCGCGATGGGATCCAGTCGAAGGTCTTCGGTAACTCCGTCCGGCCTTCCGAGGTGCGAAACCAATGATCACCTTTGCGCCTTTTTCGATAAGATATCTTATGGTGGGAAGCGGGCCTTTTATCCTGGTGTCGTCCGTGATCTTCTTTCTCCTTGTCCATCGGGACGTTGAAATCAACGCGGACAAGGACCCGCTTTCCCTTTAAGTTCTTTCTCGCTCGAGATCCGCGATAGATTTCTTGGCCATCGACGCTCTCCTTATTTCTTGTTCGCTATGAACTTCAGAAGGTCGACTATACGGCAGGAATAACCCCACTCGTTGTCGTACCATGAAACTATCTTGAAGAATCTCTTCTCGCCCTTCAGGTTGTTCTGCAGCGTCGCGAGAGCATCATAGACGGAAGACCTGTCATCGTGGATAAAATCGGTCGAAACCACTTCTTCATCCACGACCCCGAGTATTCCCTTAAGATAGCTCTTGGAAGCTTTCCTCAGCGCCGCGTCGATCTCTTCGATGGAAGTATCTTTCGTGGCGCGGAAAGTGAAATCAACAACGGAAACATCCGCCGTCGGAACGCGGAAAGACATTCCGGTTATCTTGCCCTTCACTGCCGGAAGCACTTCGCCCACCGCTTTGGCCGCGCCGGTCGTCGACGGTATTATGTTGATCGCCGCCGCCCTGCCGCCGCGCCAATCTTTTTTGGAAGGGCCGTCAACGGTCTTCTGGGTCGCCGTATAAGAATGGATGGTCGTCATTAAACCCGTCTCGATGCCGATGCCTTCTTTTAACAGAACGTGGACCACGGGCCCGAGGCAGTTGGTGGTGCATGACGCGTTGCAGATTATGTTGTGCTTTGACGGATCGTATTCGTTCTCGTTCACGCCCATCAAAAGGAATTTAACGTCGCCTTTGCCCGGAGCGCTGATGAGGACCTTTTTTGCGCCGGCCGCCAGATGCCCTTTTGCTTTTTCGGAATCGGTGAAGAGACCGGTGCATTCGAGGACTATCTCAACGCCGAGGTCTTTCCATGGAAGCTGAGACGGATCTTTCGTCGCCATGACGCATTTGATCTTGTTGCCGTTAACGACGAGGACGTCGTCTTCCGCCGCGCCCGAGCTTTTTTCCGTTGAAAGGGTTCCTTTGAATTTTCCGTGGACAGAATCATACTTCATCTGATACGCGAAATATTTCGCGTCCGTGCTTACGTCGACTACCGCCACTACATCTATCTCTTTTCCCAGAACACCCTTATCCACCATCGCGCTCAAAACCTGACGCCCTATCCTGCCGAAACCGTTGATCCCAACTTTAACTGCCATTTTCTTTTCCCTTCCTTTTCTATTTTTAACTCTTTTTTGCTTTGCAAAAAAGGATTTGAAGTATATCACCCACGATATTTCATGTCAATTCTGTTATACTTTTTACATGCGCAAATGGATCTATCTTATCGTCATTCTTGTCGTTATCGGTCTCGCGATATATGTCGATCAGGACAAGCAACACCATCAACATCCTTGATTCGTTCATGCCGGAAAAGCTTGCGGAGATAAAGAACGTGCACATGGAAGGCCGTGAAAGCTCCACGGAAGCATGGGAGATATATGCCCAGGAAGGATGGACCGGCAGGGATTCGAACGTCACCACTTTTGAGCACGTAACGAAAGCCACCATCACCCGCAACGGACGCATCCTGGTCTCGGGCCTGAAGGCAAGAAGGATGAGGGTGTCAAAGAGCAAGGACGTCGAGGTGATAAAGAAAGTTGAAAACGAGCCCGGATATCTTTCGGCGGTAATAGATTTCAACGCCATATCGAACCGGAAAAAGAATAAAAAGCTCTCCACTCTTACTGCGGATGACATTAAATTCAATCCCGAAACAAAATCCGCGGTCGTTTCCGGCGAGGTTACCATCAGAGAAGGCAAACTTATCGTTCGATCGGAACTGGTCGCCATGGACCTGGACAAGGACATTGCGTCCTTCGAAAGCAGAAGCACTTTCCGGAAGGACGCATCAAAGATGGTCAGCGACCGGGCCGTGGGGTTCTTCGATGAGGACAGGATATTGATGCTCGGCAGCGTTGAGGTGTTCCAGAAGAACAAGCGCGCCACTTCCGACAACGCCGAATATATCGACAATACCAGGGAGATCGTAATGTCCCCGAACGTAACAGTGACGATAGAAAAACTGAAGAACGCCATGAAAAAGGAAAGCGCGGAAAAATACAAGAGCGAGGAATCAAGGAAAGTCCTTCAGGAAAGGACGGTCGTCACCTGTGACAAGATGAGAATATTGACCGACAGCGGCGACGCCAGCGGCTACGGCAACGTGCATGTCTATCAGAAAGAGAAGGAAGCCAAGTCCGACAGAGCGGATTACAGCGAGAAGAGCGAAACTGTCGTCATGACCGGCAACGTTTACATGAAAAAGAACGACGACTGGATAAAAGCGAACAAGGTCATCGTGTCCGTGAACAAGGAAATGTTCGAAGCCATGGGCCAGGTGGAGACAACGTTCAAGGTGAAAAAGGGTAAACACTGACCGCATCCTCTCGCATTCGCACATCACCCCGGCCTTCGGCCGCCCCTCTCCACTATATGGAGAGGGGATATGCTTAATACTGTTTTGTATTTCCCTTCTCCGCGCCCTCGGAGGGGAGAAGGGTGCCCCGATAGGGGCGGGATGAGGTGAGGCCTAGAACAAAAGTTTGTGTCTTCTCATCGCGATGCTCTGAAGTATCCCAACGGCGCACATGTTCGTGATAAGGGCGGTTCCTCCGTAGCTGACGAAAGGCAGAGGAACTCCGACGACCGGCATCAAACCCAGCGCCATTCCGATGTTTATGAAGACCTGGAATCCCAGCATGACCGCTATTCCGGCCGCGAGCATGCTCCCGAAAAAATCCCTCGCTTCCATCGCAAGAAGTATCGCCCGGTAAATGACGACGGCGAAGAGGATCAGGACAAGCAAAGCGCCCAGAAAACCCAGCTCTTCGGCTATCGCCGAGAAAATGAAGTCCGTGAACTGCTGGGGGATGAAAGCGAGCTGCGTCTGCGTACCATGCATGAAGCCCTTGCCGAAAAATCCGCCGCTGCCGATGGCTATCTTGACCTGAAGGCTGTGATATCCGATGCCGAGCGGATCCGATTCGGGGTTCAGGAAGACCATCAGCCTGGCTTTCTGATATTCTTTCAGCATCGACCAGACCTTCGCGACAAGGTAAACGACGCCAATGTTGCTTAATAGAATGATCGCGGAATCAAGAAGCCGGACCTTCGTCTGCCATATGTAGATGGCCAGACAAACAATGTAGGATCCCCAGACGTACATGTTGGCTTTCAAAAGCAGGCTTAAGAAAGGTGTCACAAGAAATATCAGAAGCGACGATGACGTTTCCGACCAGACCAGCATGCCCGTGAATATGGCGAAAAGCATGATGGACGTGCCCAGGTCGGGCTGCTTGAAGATCAATATGAAAGGGATGCCCATTATCACCAGCGGAGGGACGAGGTCGAGGATGCTTTTTATCTCCCCTCTTCTTTCTTCAAGGAACGACGCGAGCGCCATGACAAGGATTATCTTTGATATTTCCGACGGCTGGAAAGAGATGGGTCCTAGCGATATCCATCGCTGAGCGCCGAGCACGGTGAACCCCCGGAAGATGACGATGAGAAGAAAGAAAATGGATAGCCCGTACAGGAGCCAGGCTCCGTGTTTTAGATGTGAGTAATCCAGGTATGTGAATATCGCCAGGCCGACCGCGCCCACTACAAAAGCGACCATTTGCCTTTTCGCGTAATAGAACGCGTCGTTGCCCTCGCGCGACTGCTGGGAAAAAGTGCAGCTGAAGATCATCATTATGCCTATGACGATGAGAAGCGCCGTGGCGATCCAAAGAAGCATGTCGGAGTGCCGAAGCATCCTGAAGTTGATCATATCAGCCCTGCGCCATTTCTATGGCCTTAAGAAGCGCTTTCGCCTTGTTGACGGATTCTTCGTATTCCGACGACGGCACGGAATCTGCGACGACGCCCATGCCCGCCTGAATGTAAGCTTTCCCGCCTTTTATCAGCATGGTCCGAATGGTGATGCAGGTGTCCAGGTTGCCGTAAAGATCGAAATATCCGACGGCGCCCGCATAAGTGCCTCTTCTAACGTTCTCGAGCTCGTCGATTATTTCCATCGCTCGAACTTTCGGCGCTCCGGTGACCGTCCCCGCCGGAAAAGAAGCGCGAATAAGATCGAACGCATCCATGCCGGGCTTAAGCTCTCCCGTAACGTCGGAGACTATGTGCATCACGTGAGAATATTTTTCAACGCCCATCAGTTCGTTGATCTTCACCGAATCGAACTTGCAGACACGCCCGAGATCGTTGCGCGCCAGGTCGACAAGCATTATGTGCTCCGCTTTTTCTTTTTCGTCGTTGAGCAGCTCCCTCATCAGCTTTTCGTCTTCCTCTTCCGTCTCTCCCCTTTTTCTCGTCCCGGCTATGGGACGTATAGTCGCGACGCCTTCTTCCAGTTTTACCATCGTCTCGGGCGACGTGCCGATAAGCTCCATGTCCCTGAATTTGAGATAATACATGTAAGGGGAAGGGTTCAAAGTCCGCAACATCCTGTAAATATTGAAAGTGTCGCCCTTCACGGGCGCATAGAACCTTTGCGAGGGAACGACCTGAATAACGTCGCCGCTCTTAACGTAGTCCACCGCTTTTTTTACGATCGATTCGAACTGAGCCCTCGTGTAATTCGACTTGAAGTTGATCTTCTTCGCCTTGCCGGCCGCCATTTCATCATCTTTCAAAGGTTTGCCGAGCTTTAAAGCCAGCGCATCGATCTTCTTGAGAGCGGACGCGTAAGCTTTTCCCGGATCGCCGTCCACTTTTACGTTCGAGATTATCAATATTTTGTGATTGAGATGATCGAAAGCAAGGACGGTATCCATAAGAAGGAACTGCATGTCGGGAACGTTCAGGTCATCCTTGTTCTTGTCGGGGATATTTTCGATGTGGCGGACGATGTCGTAGCTCATGTATCCCACAAAACCGCCGTGGAACGTTGGCAGGCCTTTTATTTTCACGGGCTTGTAGGTCGACAATATTTTTTTGAGCTCGACAAGAGGATCGCCCTTTGACGTTACTGTCTTTCCTTTTGCGGTAATTTCGATCTTGCCGTTCTTGCTCTTGACGATGAGGATGGGATCGCTGCCCAGGAAAGAATAGCGAGCCAGCTTCTCGCCGCCTTCAACGCTCTCAAGAAGATAGGAGTATTCGCCCTGTATCTTCTTGAATGCGGAGACCGGCGTCTCCATGTCGGCGATCATCTCCATGTAGACGGGAACGAGATTCCCCTTCTTTGATAATTTTATAAATTCAGCTTTTGACGGGTAGAACATATTTACTTTGAAGCCTGCGACTAAACGTCGCGGCTTCCCCCCTTTATTATTGGAAACCGCGACGATACTGTCGCAGGTTTCCAATCGCACCTAGAACAACAAACGTACCGCTATTATCAATAAATATACGGCGAACATCTTCCTTAAAATGTCTTCGGGGATCGGCTGGGCGATGACCGCGCCGATCAATCCTCCGACAAAAAAACCGACAGCCGCGTAAAGCGCGACGCTTATGACCACGTTACCGCTGTAATAATATTTAAGAGCGGCAAGAAGGCCGACCGGAGGAAGCAGCGCGACGAGCGCCGTTCCCTGAGCCTTGTGCTGCCCCATCCCGAAGAAAAATATCAGCGCGGGAATTATGATGGTGGCCCCGCCGATGCCGAAAAGCCCGCTCAATATTCCGGCAACGAGACCGGTTATAAGTGATAATGTAATTGTCATTATCTTTTCATTTTTCCTTTTTAACTTTTCCTTTGTTTAAGTATGGCTTCCGCGACTGGAAGGTCTTCAAGGGTCGTTATCTTTATGTTCTCGTACGAACCCATGACCATTTTTACGGAGATCCCCATCCTCTCGACAAGTTTCGAATCGTCGGTCGCTTTGTAGCCGATCTTCTCCGCTCTTTCATAAGCCTGCCTGATGATGGAATAATGGAAAGCCTGCGGCGTCTGCGTCAGCCATATCGAGCCCCTGTCCAGAGTTTCCATTATCGTACCGTCGGCTGAGACGGTCTTGACCGTGTCTTTTGACGGCACGCCCACCACCACCGCCTTCGACGTCCTGGCTTCGACGATGGCGTTCGAGATCAATTCCTTTGTCACAAGAGGCCTTGCGCCGTCGTGTATCACGACTATGTCGTCGTCGGATTCTTTCGCGATCTCCTTTATGCAATTGTAGACCGAATCCTGCCGCTCTGTCCCGCCCGCGATTATCATTTTCACTTTCACGAAATCCTTCAAAAGTTCTTTCGCGTAAGCCACGTCTTCTTTTCCCACCGCGACGAAGATCTCGTCCACGCTCTGGCAATCATTGAAAACCGAAACGGTGACTGCCAGTATCGCGGTGCCGTTGATCTCGAGGAATTGTTTCTTGGCCCCGCCGATGGCGGGGTGAACGTTCACCCTTTTGCCGGCGCCCGCCGCGGGGATAACTGCGGTGACCTTCATAATATCACCAGTTTTTTGTCGGACTTGGTAAGGACCTCGCATCCTTTTTTCGTGACGAGCACCATGTCCTCCACCCTGAATCCGCCGAAACCCGGGATATAGACTCCCGGCTCCACCGTCGTCACCATGCCTTCAAGCAGGACGTCCTTGCTTGATGGCGACAGTCTGGGGCCCTCGTGGACCTGAAGGCCGATGCCGTGGCCGGTGGCATGTCCGAAATATTTATCCAGCTTCGCTTTTTTGAGGACGTTCCTCGCGGCCCTGTCGACATCGCTTCCCTTTACTCCGTGCTTTATCTTCGCGATGGCCGCTTCCTGAGCTTTAAGGACGGCGTTGAAAATATCCGACTGTTTTTTCGTCGGGTTTCCCATCGACACCATTCTTGTCATGTCGCTGTTATAGCTCTTGTACCGCACTCCGAAATCCATAAGCACAAGATCGCCCGGCTCTATCTTTTTGTCGGTAGGTTTGCCGTGAGTGAAAGCGGAAAGTTTGCCGGACGATACGAGAGTTCTCGAAAGCGGGATTGTCGCCCTTGAAAGTTTTGAAAAGATAATCGATCTGAGCTGAAATATCTTTTTCGGTCATTCCGGGTTTTATTATCCTTATTACGCAGTCAAAAGTTAAGTCGGCTATCAAAGCCGCTTTCGCGATGAGGTCTATCTCATGATGATGCTTTACCATTCTCTTTGTTCTGATCTCATTGCTGATGGAAATATATTTTGTCTCGGGAAGCTGTTTTTCGATCTTATTGAAAGTTTCGACGGTCATTCTGTCGTCCTCGTATCCGATCTCTTTCGGATGGCGCGGGACAAGATACTTGAGCGCGACATCAAGCAGGGATGCCGTAAGCGGAGCCTGAACGACCTTGATGCCCTTTTTCACTTCGCTCTTCGCCTGCTCGCCGTAGCGGCCGTCCACTATCAATGTCGATCTTGGACCGTCGATGATAAGAATGCCGACGCTTCCGGTGAAACCGGAAAAATATCGGATGTTCGGTTCGCTTGTGATGAGCTTGATCATTTTATGATTTCGATGGCGGCTTTAAGCCCGAGGATGTAGCTGTTCTTGCCGAAGCCGGAGATCTGCCCCGCCGCGACGGGAGCTATCACCGACTTGTGCCTGAATTCTTCCCTGGCGTAGATGTTCGACAGATGGACCTCGACGGTCGGTATTTTTACTGATGAGATGGCATCGCGTATCGCGACGGAGTAATGAGTGTATCCGCCGGGATTGATGAGGATAGCCTTGTAGCCTTTTTTCGCTTTATGGATGAGATTGACTATTTCGCCTTCGATGTTGGTCTGGTGGATATCGAGAGTGACTTTTTCTTTTTTTGCGATGGCCTTAAGCTCAGCGTTGATCCTTGCGAGCGTGACCTTGCCGTAAACTTTCGGCTCTCTCGCACCGAGAAGATTGAGGTTCGGTCCGTGGATGACCAATATTTTCTTTGCCATAATGGGAATGATTATAGCATAAAAATTTAAATTTCACCCGCCAGAGACAACTCCACCTCAGGCAGATAACTTAGCAATTAAAAACAAATGAAACTCTCATTATGCAAATAGGATAAACTTAAATGAGATCAACTTACTAGCTAATCACCAAGTTTCCCCATGATTGTCTCTTTAGCTTTTTGAGATATTTTCTCCTTGTTAACAAGAGGCCAAATCGATTTTAATTTTTCCTTTTGCGGGTCGCTCCCAGTTACCAAATGGATTAACCTGTTTTCAAGCAACGCGCCATATTCTTTTTTTGTCCATAAACTGTCATTCTCAATAACCAAGTTCATCCAATCATCACCATTGTTTACAGAAGATTTCCCAAGGCTTTCTTTTATCGCCTTTTTAATGGCGATTTTATTATCATACCCTTTATCAATTAAATATTTGATGTCGATGGGACTAGCATCATTTAAAATAAGTTCGGCAACGGCATTTAAAGGCGACTTAAGTAAGAGCTCTTTTGACTTAATAAATAATCCTTGAGTTAAAAGTGGGTCCTGTTTACATATAGAGGCAAAGGCCTCCTTACTACAAAACATATTAATTATTCGCTTATCATCATCACTAACAATGCCTTTAGTAGCAAAATGTTTCAACCAGTTCGTGAGTAAAGCAGTGTTATTTGTTTCGAGATTATCTGCGCCGATTTTCTCTAAGATTTTGCCAAGAACAAGATAAAATTCCTCATTCAAATTTATTTGCGCGGTTTTATCAGTAACTTCCTTGATAAATCCCCATTTAGTTACTTCGGTTTTATCAACAATATTACTCAGAACAGAATTAGCGATTCTCGCCTCATCATCGTTAGCACGATAAAGCGCAGCAATCGGAGCCCACGCATTTGGCTCACCAAGAAGAAAATATTCTTCAAATAATGGAACAATCTTTGATAACACTCCTTTCCAAGGCGCACTGCTTTTATTTGGAAATATGAATTGGTTATGTGTTGATATTAAACAGCTGAATAATTGTTGCCCCCCTGAACCCAGGCTTAATACACCGCTCACCTGTTCAAACCAGAAATTGTAATTTATGACGCTCGCTTCCTTTTTAATGAAGGGGATTATTTTGGCCAAATATGTTTCGCGAACTGATTCCGGAAGCAGGTGAAGCTCATTACAGACCTTGACCGCTTTGCAATTATTCAAGTCGTTCTGTGCACGAGTTCCTGTAATTGCATCCACATATCTCGATATAATTCCAGAGCCTATATAATCATTCGCTAAAGCCTTATCTTTCATATAGGGGAAATACTCCTCAAAACATGCAACATTTTCTGATAAATTACGATTAATCTTACCCTTTATATTGTTTAGGTCATCGGCTGAATTGAAAACCTTCATAAACTCTATTACAATTTCTTTCCCTTCACTAGGGTAAGCATTTATATAAGCAACTATTGTTTTATATAATTGATTGTGACCGTTTAATTGAAGATATTTTCCTGCTTTGATTAAATCAGATGAAACAAAAGCTCCTAACTGCACAGGCAATATATGATCACAATAGCTGAAAGACTTTTTTGCCTTGATAATAGACTCTTGTCTACAGGGTCTTGCGCAAAACACCACAATAAAAACATTAGTTCAGGAATTGCAGTCACCTGCTGCTTTATCAATTTTTTATCAAGCAGTTTAAATAAATATTTCAATAGAACATCAAAACCAATCCCTTTGGTATTTAGCTGCTGCATTAATCCTTGCGGATTCCCCGCTTCAATAAGGCCAACAATCTCAGGGGGGATCGATTCCTCCTCAGCGCGCAAAAAGAAAAACGGAGCAATATTGTTTGGTGGTAACAAGCCAGATGTGCGGCCCATAAACATTTTGAGAGCTTTTATTTCTTTTGCCTGATTGGGCAAATTCAACTCATATAACTTTTCCCACGCAAAAAGATTAGAGCTGTCAAACACCAACCCTTTATACAATATAGGATATTCCTCTTTAATTAATAAAATTTTGGCCAAGAAATCTATATGTTTTGATATGCTTCCATTAGGAATAAGTCCGTTTTTCTCTTGTTCTTCCGCAATTTCTCTCTCTAAAGAAAGGTTATTGAGGAACTGAATAATTCTCCGAGGATTTTTTGCAAACTCTTGTGAGATAACGCTAGCCACTTCATTAGAAAACCCCAGTGAATGTTTACGAATTAATTCCTTTGTGAAATCATATCGATCTGCATTTTCAAGCTCTTTAATCCTAATCGAAACATTGAACAATTTTCTTAAGAATTCATTTGTTTCGTCATCACCAATATATTCTAAATGGCTTTTTATGGCCCCGTCATCTATCGGCACAATTACGATGCAATTGGTTTTTTCTAAATAAGTTTTAATGTTCAACAAAAGCTCTTGAGATGTTTTTTTGTCGCAGCGATCAACATTATCAATAACAATGACAACTTTATTACAGCTATTTTTAAGAACTTTATCTTTCCACCAACGTATTACTGAGGACTTCTTCTCCCCAGTCACATCCTCAATGGCCTGGTCAAACACACCTTTGAATTGCTCAGGAGAGAAGATTTTAGGGGTTGTAACAGAAACTTTATGCTCAGTCGAAGCATCTCTTATAATAGCTAAAGCTACAGAAACAATTATCGAGAGCCACATTACTATACCTTTACTCATCGCATCCGAGTTAGCAAAGATAATCAATAGGCCAAACAGAGGCAAGTAAATCGGCCAGAATTTCCACAAATCTTTTTTTATATCAATTCTAGTGCTTACTTCTTCGTCTTTATCACTATAAAAGATACGCAAGCCATCGTCCCAATCAAGAGCAAGCTGAGCTTTTAATTCAAGAATAAAACTCCTCCTAAAAGCATCACCGGAATATTTCCAGGCATCATAAATAACCGTTTTAATGTTATGGGAAGAATAATTCTTTTTTAGGCGCTCAAATAATGTTTTGATAATCGATGATTTTCCGCTACCCCAGCCCCCAAACAGGCCAATAGTAAGGGGCGGGCTCTTATGTTTATTGTTATATATTATTTTTTCAAGCACTTCCACATAAGGCTTGGTGCCCATGAGATCTGTATTTGCAATATCTAAATTGCATTCTATGTCGGGAATAAGATTGATTGTCATTGTTGTTATTATACCACTACAAACTTCGGATATAAAAAATATTCAATGCCTTATCTCAAACAGCTTAAACTCTCCCGTTCCCGGCTCCCAGCTCACCTGTTCATTTCAAAGGCAAGCCCTAACGGAACTTTCGCGTTCCGATGAAATTACGGCCGATTTCTTTCGATAAGATTGCATGCAGGTAACAGGGAATTGCGCGTATAACACATCCATGTTCAATAATATGTACTATGAGGCCGTCAAATTGGCCGGACGACCTTACGTGGATCAGATCACGAACCGTTTCAATGCATTCGGCTCGGACCTGCCGATGAATGTTATAAGTTCAATGCCGCGGCAGTTCAGCGGAGCCCAAATTAAATGGATCACTGTGGCCGGACGTGCCGCAGGCCGCATGCGCTATGGATGCGTGGACCTTAACATGTGCCTGGAAGGCGTGCCTGAATGCGAAAATGTTACGGTGGAAAAGCTCATCGGATCTTACAAGGTGGCCATGCATTTCAAGGACAATGCCCAGATCGACAGTACCAAATATCTTCTTTTTGCGTTCTCAAAACCTGTACTGTGGGGTTCCGTGCCGTCGCTTTATACTGACAGGATCCCTGGAATGCTTTCTTTCGGGGTGAGGAAATCCCTGAGCAAATTCTCAGTGAACACGCAGAGTGTCAACCAAGGAAAACATGAGCTTGGAAAGGCCTGCAGCGCACTCATGGACGGATGCCGCTATGCACATACTATTTATGGATTGCGGAAGATAGAATACCCCACGAACTTGACAGAAGCGATAAAGACCCTTTATGCCATGGACGCGAAAGAAGATTATCAGCCAAGTGAATTAAACAGGATCCGCGGTGTCATCTCCCTTTGGGGCGGCATCAGAACCTGATCTCAAACGCCTTGAACTCTCCCGTTCCCGGCTCCCAGCTGGCCTGCTCCTTGAAATGAGTGTAGTTCATTTCGTGTTTGATGGATTCCATCAGCTGCCGCAGGACGTCTTCGTCACCCTCCGCGACAAGCTCGACGCTTCCGTCAGGATCGTTGCGCACCAAGCCGGCAAGACCAAGCCCCTGCGCTATCGATCTCGCTGTATAGCGGAAGCCGACGCCTTGAACAGAACCCGTATATATAATATGTAAGCGCTTCATAATAAAAAAAGTCAAAATGTCAAAATCCAAAGCTCAAATATCAAATGAATCATTTAAATCCAAATGACAAAACAAAGCATTCTTTGGGATTTTGGGATTCTGCCCTGATTCATTTGGAATTTGATATTTGGCATTTGTCATTCTGGTCCTTGTCATTCCGCCCATTCTATCATATACGTCGGGCGGCGTGCATATTGCGGCGGTATGTGATATACTCCACTTCTGTTTTATGCCAAATATTCCAAGAATGCCGAATAGGCAACCATATTACAGGATACCGAACGTGAACCCTTCTCCGAAAAGGCCGTCGATATTCAAGATCATTGGCTCATACCTGCCGGAACGCAGGGCCAACAGGGTCATCCTGTATTTCATCATCCTGGCAGCGATAGTAAGCGGGCTCTTCCTTCAGATATTGACCCAGCTTCCGAACGTGGAGACCATCAGCGTGTTCTCCCCTTCCGAAACGACCGAGATCTATGCCGCTGACGGAACGATCCTCGCCAAGCTCCACAGGGAAGAGAACAGATACGTTGTCCCGCTGGAAAAGATATCGCCGATCCTCCAGAAAGCTGTGGTGTCGATCGAGGACGAACGGTTCTATCAGCATAGAGGGATCGATTTCACCGGCATCGTCAGAGCCGCTGTCACGAACGTGACCAGGAAAAGAGTGGAAGAAGGCGGCAGCACCATAACCCAGCAGCTTGCAAGGAACCTTTTCCTCACCAGAAAAAAATCCATCACAAGGAAGATCGCGGAGATAGTACTCGCGCTCCAGATAGAACGAAGATATACGAAGGCCGAGATACTAGAATTATATTTGAACCAGATATACTGGGGACACAACGCTTACGGAGTTGAATCCGCCGCGCTGGTCTATTTCAACAAACATGCGTCCGACCTTACTCTTTCCGAAGCCGCCATGCTGGCGGGGGTCATCGAAGGCCCCGAAAAATTCTCGCCCTATAAGAACATGGAAGGCGCGAAACAGAGACAGGCGACCGTTCTCGGGAAAATGGTACAGCTTGGCGTAATAACCGAGCAGGCCGCCAACAACGCCAGGCTTCAGCCTCTCGCGCTGTCCACCGAAACTCCGAACAAATATGCTTTTGTCGCTCCGTACTTCACGACCTATGTCATCCATGAGCTCATAGACAAATACGGCGAATACATGGTCTACAACGGCGGACTCAGGGTTTACACGACTCTCGACCTCGCCAAGCAGAGAGTGGCCGAGGACGTGGTGAAAAAATTCGTCCAGGAAGAAGGAGAGACCTACAATTTCTCCCAAGCGGCTATGGTCTCTCTGGATCCCAGGACCGGTTACATAAGGGCTATGGTCGGAGGCGCGAGCTTCGAAGCTTCCGAATACAACCGCGCATGGCAGATGAAAAGACAGCCGGGTTCTTCTTTCAAGGCTTACGTTTACACCGCCGCGATGGAGCTCGGCGTTTCGCCGGGATACATACTTGATGATTCTCCCGTGACATACGAAGTGCCGCCGGATCAATGGAACCCCGAGGGCAAATGGGAGCCGAAGGACTTTGACGAAAAATACCGCGGGAAAGTAACATTAAGGCAGGCGTTCGAGAAATCTCTCAATATCCCGTCGGTGAAATTGATCGATAAAATTGGCGTAGGGAACGTCATCAACGTTGCGCAACGCATGGGGATCAAGAGCCCGCTCAAGAGAGCGCTGGGACTCGCGCTCGGAATATCCGAGATATCGGTGCTTGAGCAGACCTCCGCTTACGGCGTTTTCGCCAACGACGGCATAAGGGTCGAGCCCACAGCGATAATAAGGATAGAAGGACACGGCGGACAGATCATTTACAAGAACGAGATCATTGAAAAACGCGCTCTCGACAAGAACATCGCCGCTGTAATGGTTGACATAATGCAGGGCGTTCTTCTGCGCGGCACGGGCGTCAGAGGCAACATCGACAGGCCCGCGGGAGCCAAGACCGGCACGACGGAAGAATTCAAGGATGCGTGGTTCATCGGATACGTTCCTCAGCTGGTCACAGGCGTTTGGGTGGGCAACGACAACAACGAACCCATGGAAGGCGTCACCGAAGTCGCAGTCGCGCCCAGAATGTGGAAAGCTTACATGTCCACCGTGCTCATCGATGAGCCCATTATCGACTTCCCGAAACCTGAAGGCCTTGTCGATTGCGACGAGTGCCTTGACTCCGGAAAGCTGCCAGGCAAGTTCTGTCCTCCGGACAGGATAGTAAGGGGAACTTTCTGGTGGAACGACAGGCCCACAGAAACGTGCACATACCATCCGACGACAGAAGCCCTTCCAAGTTACATTTCGAGGTGACCGGATGATAAAGTTCGGGACCGATGGCTGGCGCGCCGTAATATCTGAAGACTTCACTTTTGAGAACGTCCGGCTTGTATCTCAGGCGTACTGCAATTACCTCGCAAAGAACGGCCTCGCACAAAAAGGCATCGTCGTAGGATATGACAACCGCTTCCAGTCGGAGAATTTCGCTCTCGAAGCCGCCAAAGTATCCGCTTCCAACGGCATCAAAACTTTCCTGACGGAAAATTCCGTCCCCTCCCCTGTTACGTCGTTCGCGGTGAAGAGCAGGTCGCTGGGCGGCGGGATAATGATAACCGCGTCGCACAATCCCGCGGAATGGAACGGTTTCAAGATAAAATCCCAGTTCGCGTGTTCCGCGTCGGCGGACATCACAAAAGCGGTCGAAGCCGAGTTGGCGGATTTGAGATCGGCAAAAATGGACAAGGATGCGGACAAGAGCATCGTCAAATTCAATCCGAAAGTGGAATATTTTGCGCATCTTTCCAAATTCGTTGACTTTAATGTGATAAGGAACGCAGGCATCAACATCGTCATCGATCCTATGCACGGCAGTGCCTCAGGATACGTGAAAGAGATACTGGATTCGCAGAACATCCCGTGTTCGCAGATAAACGAATTACGCGATCCTCTTTTCGGCGGCGTGAACCCGGAGCCGATACCTCTGAACCTTGCCGAATTATCCGATGTTGTGAAAGACGGCGCACAAAGTAAGCAGGGTCTTTGGGTCGGCCTTGCCACCGACGGCGACGGCGACAGGATAGGCGGCGTTGACGGTCAGGGCGGATTCCTTACCTCCCACGACATGTTCGTTCTTCTTCTCAAGCATCTCGTGGAGAACAAGAAAATGACCGGCTCCGTCATAAAGACTTTCAATATTACGAACCTTGTCGGCATGCTGGCGAACAAGTACAAGCTGATCGTGCACGAGACCCCCATCGGGTTCAAATATATCGCGGACTACATGCTTAAAGAGGACGTTCTCATCGGCGGGGAAGAATCGGGCGGCATCGGCATAAAAGGCCACATCCCCGAGCGCGACGGCGTGCTTAACAGCCTGCTCCTGCTGGAGTGCATCGCATATTACAAAAAAGACCTGCGCGACGTGCTTAACGATGTAATGAAAGAATTCGGATATTTTTATTACGACAGGATCGACGTGCACCTTACGGAAAAACAGAGAGATGCGGTGAGGTCCAAATTAAGCGGTTTCAAGCCGTCATCGCTCGCGGGGGAAAAGATTTCGGATATCCAGACGCTTGACGGGACCAAGCTGTTCCTCGCCGACAAAAGCTGGATACTTTTCAGATTGTCCGGCACGGAGCCGCTGGTGCGCATCTACTGCGAAGCAACATCCCAGCAGAAAGTAAAAGCGATGCTGGCAGAGGGAGAAAAAATTCTCCTGGGCTAGCTTCCACCCATCTTCTTTTTTATATCTTCCTCGAACTTTTCTTTCTTTTCAAGACGCGTTATCTCTGCCTGTTCCTTCGCCGCGTCCGATGATGCTTTCATTTTCTTGAAGACGTCCTTCAGTTCCTGGTGCATTTTCTTGTCGTCGCCGGCTATCATGGAAGCCTTCCTGTACTGCTGAAGCGCCATGGGTTTCTTGTTCATTTTCAGGAAGACGTCGCCCACGGCTATAAGAAGCCCCGCATCGGCGCCGCTCAGCTCTGCGGCTTTGCTGTATTCAGAGAGCGCGAATTCGTTGTTGCCCGTTTTCATGTAAGCATCGCCGAGAAAAAGATGGATGTACGCGTTGGACGGGTTATCCATGCTTGCCTGGTCATACTGCGCGATGGCCTCGTTGATCTTTCCTTTCATAAGGAGCATGTGCGCCTGAATGAGAGGCTCATTTATCTCTATCTTCGCCTTCGATTTCAGGTCGAACATCCACTTCTGCAGAGCGAGATTCTGCTTCTCCTCCAGTATGACCTGAGCCATATCCTTGCCTTTCGTGTCGATCTTCCTCAGCCTTGTGTCTTCCACTTGAATGATATGGTATCCGTAGGACGTCTTCACCACGTCGCTCAACTCGCCGGGCTTGAGCACAAAAGCCGCTTTCTCAAATTCGGGGACCATAGTGCCGGTCGTGAAATATCCTATTTCTCCGCCGTTCTTGGCGCTGCCCGCGTCGTCAGAATATTTCATGGCGAGCGTTTTGAAATTCCCGCCTTTTTTCAATTCCGCCAGGATGCCCTCCGCCCTTGCCCTCGCCTCAAAATCGGCTTTAGAGTCCGTTCCCCTTGGCATTATCAGTATGTGCCTGGCCTTTACCTCTCTCAGGTCGTCCGGCGTCATGGCGACTTCGGCTTTAATGCTGTTGGTCATCTTGGAAATGATTATCTCGTTCTTCACGCTCTCCTTGAAATCATCCAGGGACATGCCCAGGTTCTTCTGCAGAGCTTCTTCCAGCACCTGCTGGCTCGGTATCTTGTTCATCGCCATTATCTGGTCTATCGCCTGGTTGACCTCTTGTCCGCTGGCGCCGAAATGCTTCTTGGACGCATCCAGCATTATCATGTAATCTATTTCCTGTCCCAGCGCTGTTGTCTGGATGAGCATCGCCGTTTCGGGCTCTATCCGCTCTTTCTGCGCGGCGAACATTTTCGACAACGCCTGCTGGTATCTTTTGTGGTCTATCTCTTTGCCGTCCACCGTCGCGATGGAATCTTTTTTGGTGTTCTCCTTCATGCCCTTTACTCCGCGATACCCGAGTCCGTAGAACATGGTGGCTAAAAAAAGCACCGCGACCACCATCATTATTGTCTTAGTTTTTTTCCTTAAATATGAAAGCATTTATTCCTCCTCTTTTGCCTCACCCCGGCCTTTGGCCACCCCTCTCCACTTTGTGGAGAGGGGATCTGCTCTGCTTTAGTTCCGCAGTTCCCTTCTCCTGTTTACAGGAGAAGGGTGCAGGGATGAGGTCAATTGAACTCTTTCAGCGACTTAGATACCGAAATATACCCGCCCATCATCCCCAGGAAAACTCCCACGCATCCCACTATCAAATATATCACGATAAGGTGCCTCTGGTCGCTGATGAGCGGCAAAAAAGGCAGCGCCTGGGCTATCTGGAAGATCACAAGATCGTATGTGGCCTTCAAGATGGCGAATGAAAAGACGGAGCCGATGGTCCCGATCAATATGCCTTCGATTATGAACGGCCATTTTATGAAAGAATTCGTCGCTCCCACAAGCTTCATTATGGATATGTCCTTTTCCCGGGCGATGACCGTAAGCCTTATCGTGTTTATGACTATGAGGAGCGTCGCAACGGAAAGCATGCACACAAGAATGAGCCCGCCGATCCTTACCGCCGACGCGAGGGACTGCACCTGATCGATGAGCTTTCCGCTGTACCTGACCTCGTTCACGGTCGGAAGTGACGATATCTGTTTCGCCACCGCGGGAACCAGCTCCGGGATCTCCACCTGCACGATGAATGTGTCCGGAAGAGGATTGTCGGAGACGGCGTCATCAAGGTTCAGCTGGCCGGCATATTCATTCTTGAAATTCTGCCACGCTTTTTCCTTCGGAACGTATTTCACGGAAGAAACGCCTCTCATGGACAATATCTTGTTCGATATCGTGTCAGCTTCGCTGCGGTCGAGCGATCTGTCAACATAGGCGGCGACCTCCACGTTGGAACTGATGGTCCCGATTATGCTTCCGATGTTGACCACTCCCATGAGGAAAACGCCGAAAATGGTGAGCGAAACTATTACCGTGCCAACCGCGACAAAGCTCATTATCGGCGATCTCTTGAAGCCGTTCCACGCCTCCCGGACAAAAAAATCAAAACTGTTTATCACTGTATACTCCCAGCTGTTCATCCCTGATTATGCGCCCGGACTCCATAGCTATGACGCGCTTGCGCATAATATCCACTATGTTCTTGTTGTGCGTCGTCACGATGACGGTGGTCTTCCTTTTGTTTATCTTGTCCAGAAGGTTAATGATCTCCCACGAGGTGGTCGGGTCCAGGTTGCCGGTAGGCTCGTCGGCGATAAGCAGAGGAGGATTGTTCACTATGGCTCTGGCGATGCATGCCCGCTGCTGTTCTCCGCCGGAAAGGTCCGACGGGAAGCTGTCGCATTTTTTCTGGAGCCCGACAAGTTCTATGGCCAGGGCGACGTGCCGCCTTATTATTGAGCGCGGGCGTCCAACGACCTGCATTGCAAAAGCAATGTTCTCCCAGACGGTCCTCTTCGGAAGAAGCTTGAAATCCTGGAACACGACACCCATGTTCCTTCTAAGGTACGGGACCTGCTGGGGCTGGAGATCGCCTACATTTATCTTGTCTATGATGACCTGGCCGGAAGTGGGAAGCTCTTCCCTGTAGAGGAGCTTCATGAGCGTCGTCTTGCCCGATCCGCTGGGCCCCACAATGAAGACGAATTCTTCCTTGCCGATGTGCATGTCTATGCCGTTCAGGGCCTCAAAACCGTTTGGATATACTTTTGATACTCCGATGAGTTGTATCATCTATTTATAAAGCGGGAATTTTTTTGTTAGGTCTTTTATCTGGGAAGAGATTCCCTGTTTGACCTTGACGTCCCCTGCGTTCGCCAGCACCTTGTTGATGAAAGACGCTATCAGTTTCATCTCCGGCTCCTTCATGCCTCTCGCTGTAAGCGCCGGCGTCCCTATCCTTATTCCGGACGCTACCGATGCCTTCGCGGTCTCAAATGGTATGGTGTTCTTGTTGACCGTTATGCCCACCTCGTCCAGCATGGTCTCGGCATCCTTGCCGGTCATGTTCTTGCTGCGCAGGTCCACCAGCATCAGGTGATTGTCCGTTCCGCCGGAAACAAGCCTGAACCCGAATCTGATGAGCTCTTCGGAAAGCACTTTGGCGTTCTTCAAAACCTGTTCCTGATATTTCTTGAACTCAGGCTGCAGAGCTTCTCCGAATGCCACCGCTTTCGCGGCGATGACATGCATCAGCGGGCCGCCCTGAGAACCGGGAAATACCGATTTGTTGATGGCCTTCGCGTAGCCTTCATCGTTCGTGAAAATGGCGCCGCCTCTGGGACCTCTGAGAGTTTTGTGAGTTGTGGTTGTAACGACGTGAGAGTGAGGCATCGGGCTTGGATGCAGCCCAACCGCCACAAGACCGGCTATGTGCGCCATATCTACGAAAAGAAAAGCTCCGACTTCATCGGCTATCTCGCGCATTTTGGCAAAATCGATAATTCTAGGATATGCGGATGCTCCGCCAACTATCATCTTCGGCTTGTTCTCTTTCGCAAGAGTTCTCATCTGGTCATAGTCTATGCGTTCATCGCTCTGCCTGACGCCGTACTGGACCACATGGAAGTACATGCCGGAAATATTCGCCGGGCTTCCGTGAGTGAGATGCCCGCCGTGAGAAAGGTTCAATCCCATAATGGTGTCGCCGGGTTTTATGAACGACATGTACGCCGCCCAGTTCGCCTGCGCGCCGGAGTGAGGCTGGACGTTCGCGAAACCGCAGCTGAAAAGTTTTTTGGAACGTTCAATCGCGAGGGTCTCCACCATATCCACGTATTCGCAGCCGCCGTAATATCTTTTTCCAGGCAGGCCTTCAGCGTATTTATTGGTAAGGACGGAGCCTTGCGCTTCCATGACCGCGCGGCTCGTGAAGTTCTCGGAGGCGATCATCTCAAGCCTGGTCTCCTGTCTCTCTATCTCGAGGTCGAGTATTTTGGCTATATCGGGGTCCTGCTTCCTGATGTGGTCGATGTTGAAATGTTTCATTATGTGAAAATTTTATCACGAACACGGGAAAGTGTCAATTTTGCAGGCGTTACAGCCTCCAGTATTTCAATTTTTCCTGCAGATCTTGTTGCAGTGTATGCCGGCCGAACCCCTGCGTCCCTATCTGGTTCGGGCTCACAGATATGTCGTCAATGACCCATCCCCTGTAGCCATTGTATAACTGATCGCCCGTATTGAACATGAACCTTACCCTTATGATGTTGCCCGCATACGGCGACAGATCCACGTATTGCTGGACCCAGATCGCGGGAGTAACGTATCCGCCCGATGTATAAGATTCCATGCTCGGGGATATTACTGTGTTCGGATCCCTGATACGGGTTCAGGATGCCTTCCAGGTTCCAGTTCCAGTCGTTGGAAGACACGCCGTTCTGTTTTGTCGCGACCAGAACGGCCATCAGGTCCACCGGGTGCCCGTTCTGTTTGAAATGAGCCGGGTTCGCGCCTTCTATCTCCCACCACGTCCAGAAGCTTAGCAGGCCGTTCAGGTACCCGCGGATGTCTATGTCGGGGGATTCAAGAGTGCTGATATGCGTTGAAGCAGAAACATCAGAAATGCCTCCACTGAAAGAGTCCGTCGTGGTGATGTCGTTGATATATTGCACGCTTATGTATGAGCCTTCTCCCGTCGTGCCTGTCCCGGCTTCCCCGGTTATTCCGCACCAGAAATACCAACTGCCTGTAGCTCTGGGTTTCGGAAGGTATTCGTCCGGCACCGAACCGTTCATTGGAAGAGTAACTTTTCTTGTCTACCCGTCGTAAGGTTCGTATCTGTTATAGTAATTGCGAGGCCTCTGCGTAGGCAATGGTGGATCGATGGTATCTGTGAACTGCCTGTGCCACATGTTCCCGCCTGTGCCGTCTGTCGCAGGTAGAGCGACAAAACCTTCTTCACTCGACTTAAAATCAAAAGTATATGTCGGAAGCGAACCCGGTGACATTATGAAAGGCAGCAAGAAGTTCACGTTAGTGCTGCCGGAAGGAATGGGATTTGTTGCATTCGCCGGCTGGGAGCTTACGTAACCGGTCGCGTAAGCCCACAGGTTATAGTTTTGCGTATTTGAAAGGTTGTAAACGGTATACCTGCCGTAAGGATCGGTGTAAGCGACATATTCATTGGGACCGTTGCTTGCCACTACCCTTGCGCCTTCTATGGGCGCCTGGGGTGCCCATTGCTTTACCGTCCCGGAAATATTCCCCTGGACATCCGGCGTCAGGTTAAAATTAAGAGTGGCTGTCTGTCCTGAAAATACCGTCACATACCCAACGGACTGCGTGTCATTCTTGTAGTTCAATGCCGAAACTGTCACAGTGGCGATACCGGTCGGGACAAAATTTAAAGTGTACTTCCCGAGGCTGTTCGTCACTGCGTATGATGAAAATGTCCAGACATTCGCGCCTGAAATTGGAAGCCCGGTGGAATTATCCCTGACGATCCCTGTTATGATGCCGGGCGCGGGGTTTATGGGCATTATCGCCGCGATCCAGCCCATGACCTCCGTGCTAACGTCTATCGTCGCTCCGTAAAGCTGGCCGGCTTCCGGAGAAGAAGCGCTCCCTATCGCGAGCGGCTGCCATTGAAGCGAGTTGGTATTGAAGTGGTAGAACTGTATCGCTTCGGTCGTAACGTTCGTAAGATTCGGTACCGAAAGCACGGCTGGAACAGAAAGATCTGGGGTCTCAGGTTTAGCGTAAACTATGTAGGAAATGAATTGCTGCGCTTCGGGAGCATTGTACGGCGCGGCTATCATGTCCACAGAGGTCAATATTATGTTCTCGGTATTCGGCAGCGCGCTGGCGGGAAATACCATCTTGATCCTTCCCATCGTGTTCGTTGCCGTTCCCCCGCCAGGACCTATTGGGGTGGATTTATTGTCGAGCTGCTCAAGGAACGCAATGTCGGCGACGGCGCTCGTACCCCCGCTAAGAGTAAGTTTCCTGTATGCCGGGGTATATCCTGTGGCGGTTATCCTTACGACCTTCTGGCCTCCAGGAATGTTGATGAAAGAATATGTGCCGTTGGACAAAGTGTACGCCAGTGCGCTGTCCACAGCCACGGTCGCGTCGGAGATGGGATCGAAGCCGGTGTCGTCCACGGTGCCGGAAATATTCCCGACCCCGCCGCCCCCGCCTCCTCCACCGCTAGAGCTTGAGCATCCGGCGGCCAGAACACATGAAGCTAAAATCGTTATCAGAATAATGATGAAATATGCAGCGAGCGGTTTTTTCTTTTCCATGCTATCAACATAGTTTATCCGCATATGAGAGAGAAATCAAGATGTTTGCCAACAATGGAGAATCGGTGTATAATCGACCATTCATGTCGGAGAAAAAAGAGAGCAAAAAAGAGAACAACGAAGAGCAGCAGATATGCGAGGAATGCGGCGGAACGCTTAAGCCGAACAAGATAAGGCTGGAGGAATTCGTGGGCGGGAAGCTTTTCGTTATAGAAGATGCGCCGGTAATGGAATGCGAAAGCTGCGGTGAAGTTTGGGTCCCGCAGCCGATAATAGATGAATTCGAGCAGATGATGGACGCCGCTAAGAAAAAGAACAAAAAACCGTTAAGAAAACTAAACCCTAAGAAGAAATAAAGTTTGTCATGCTGAGCCCTTAGGCGTCACTCTGAGTCCGAAGGACGAAGAGTTTGTTTTCTGTCTTACAGGCTCCGCGAAGGATCTGCATTTTAAGGCAGATTCTTCGTTTCACTCAGAGTGACATCGCTGGGTTCAGGGTGACACAAAGGGAGGAATCTGGAAATGGAAAGTGAACTTGGGAGAGGAAAAAGGACAAGAAGGACGTACGGATTCGATGAAATAGCACTGGCCCCTTCGATCATCACTGTAAACCCGGATGACGTGGACATATCCACGACAATAGCCGGCATAAAGCTTAAACTTCCGATAATCGCCTCAGCTATGGACGGCGTTGTTTCCCCGAAGACAGCAATTCTTATGAGCAAGTACGGCGGGCTGGGCGTCCTTAACCTGAACGGCATATGGGCAAAATACGAGAACGCAGAAGAAATGCTCGACAAGATAACGTCCGTTCCCAGAGAAGAATACGTTGAGCTGATGCAAAAGATATATCTGGAACCTTCCAAACCGAAACTCGTTGAAAAGCGCATTAAGGAGATAAAGGATGCCGGCGCGAAGGTCGCGGTATCTTCCACTCCTCAGGAAGCTTTCATTCTTGGCCCTGTCGCCGCAAAAGCGGGAGCTGATGTTTTCTTCATTCAGGCGACCGTATTTTCCACAAAGCATAAATCCACCGGCTCCAAGATGCTGGTGCTTGAAGATTTCATGAATGAAATGAAGATCCCCGTCGTTGTCGGCAACTGCGCCACGTACGATGTCGCGCTCGATCTGATGGAACACGGCGCATCAGCTGTTCTGGTGGGCATCGGGCCAGGCGCAGCATGCACATCAAGGGGCGTTCTCGGCATCGGCGTCCCGATGGCGACATCGATATCCGATTGCGCGGCAGCAAGGGAAACTCATTACAAAGAAACTGGAAAATATGTTCCGATAATCGGCGACGGCGGAATGGCGGTTGGCGGGGACATTTGCAAAGCAATTGCCTGCGGAGCCGATGCAGTGATGATAGGTTCGCCTATAGCAAAGGCTGAAGAAGCTCCCGGAAAAGGGTTCCACTGGGGAATGGCGACGCCAAGTCCTGTCCTTCCAAGAGGCACCAGGATAAAAGTTGGCACTATCGCTCCGCTGAAAGAGATCCTTATCGGCCCGGCGAAATATGACGACGGCTCAATGAACTTTGCGGGCGCGCTCAAGACATCGATGGGAACTTTAGGCGCGGCAAATCTGAAAGAAATGCATCACGTGGATGTTATCGTAGCTCCTTCGATCCTGACTGAAGGAAAAGTTTACCAGAAGGCGCAAAGTCTGGGGATGTACAAGTAAGGGTATCAGAAGATCAGAGTATCAGAGGATCAGGCAGGGGAAACGGGGATGCGGACCAGATACTGATCTACTTTAACCTCGACCGAAAAGCCCAACTTTGATAGTTCGGTTTTTACTTCTTCCGGAATAAGATTTCCTTTTTCATTCTGATGTTTGGCGACAATAGAAAGCACTAATTCATTTTTCCTCTTTCGGGAAAGTTTTAAGTCGACTCTGATCCCTAGTTTCCCCGACTCACTCCATGCCTTTTGCAAAAGGTCCCTCATAGTCCGATATAATATCGGGAAACCGCAGTCCATATGACAAGCACGGGTATTGGCTTCAAAATCAAAAGTTACCATTTCGTATACTCGGTATTTCGCGGCATAATAAAGATTAATAGTCTTGATTATCCCTTCGATGCACTCAAATGGAACGACCCGAGAAGGAGCATCAGACATGTAATTCTCTCTAATGATATGTTTATATGCATCCGCCATATCTTTGATCATTTGCTGATCGCACGCGAACACTTCTTTAATATAAGGATTATCATCGGTCGTGTCTTTCTTATTCACAGTATTATTAAATAATTGCCTAAAACCCTCCAAATGCTCAGAAAAAATCCTATCCAGACTCTTGTCGATATTTGGCAAGTCGTCCAAAGACAGGAAGCGATCGGGCAAAAGCCTGCCAATGCTTACGGACACGCGATCGCGCAATTTGTTCAATGTTTTCTGATAATTGCGGACTACTATCATGCGGTTTTCCAATCTATGCCCCGTTTCAAGACTCGGGAAGGCCCTGGCATTGTCATCATATATTACTTTGCTACGAAGCGAGTCCCATGATATTTCTCCACCACCGCCGCCTGCAACCAAACCTTCTGGAGCATAAAAACAACGGGTCATTGTATCC
Source organism: uncultured bacterium (assembly GCA_963727815.1). Classification (GTDB taxonomy): domain Bacteria; phylum Margulisbacteria; class WOR-1; order CAVSGV01; family CAVSGV01; genus CAVSGV01. Next base: position 8,836 of record CAVSGV010000003.1, on the reverse strand, counting down.
GCCGAGGGTAATGTTCTTGCCGGAGAAGTGAAGACAGGTTCTATTCCGATCCTATTTGTGCCAAAAGATACCATATTGTTATGTTATCGAAGGTTCGTCCGAATAATTTCACTTTTCCATTTGATAATCACGCCTTTACTTTGTATCATGCGTACATGATCTCGTCTCTTGCAGTACTGAGGGAAACCAAGACCGACTCTTCCGGGCGGGAAGTCGAAAGCCGCGTAATATTCACGCCAGATCTAATTTCTCAGATCAAAGCTCAATTCCCTGCGACAGGAATCTTCGTTGAGGATGGTGCGGGCTCAAAGATCGGGATATCGAATAACGAATATCAAAAAACCGGCGCGCGGATCGTCTCCCACGACGAAGCCCTTAAAAAGGACTTGGTAGTCGGAGTGAAGGAAACAAAACCGGAGGATTTTCCGAAACTCAGAGGATCGATATGGCTTTCTTACCAGCATTTCGCCGAATCGGAAGAAAGGACCAAACTCGCGTTAAGATCGAAGACTGTTTTCCTCGCTCTGGAAACCATCGAAAAGGACGGCCGGTTCCCCTGCCTTGCCCCAATGAGCGAAGCGGCCGCCAGGATAGTGGCTCGCCACGCCGACGTTCACGCTCTTCTGAAAATGAAGATCATCTCTTCCGGTCTTTCTCAAAGCGGAATGAAGGGCCTCAAGGCAACTATTCTGGGAGCCGGAACGGTCGGCAGGACGGCGGCTGAGGAATTTTCCGCGCGGGGATATAAAGTCGAGCTTCTCGACAGATCTGCAACTGATACTGACAACCTGAAAAGATCGATATCCGGCGCTTCTTTCCTTGTTTCCGCGATGTACACCGCTGGACAAAAACCTGAAAAACTCGTAAAGAAAGAACATCTCAAGTTGATGGCCGCTGGAGGTTGCGCATATGTGGTCGATATCGATCAGGGCGGCGGGATCGAGGGAGCTGTTCAGACAAGCATATTTGATATTTTCGATCTGCCGAAGATCGACGGCACCGAGGTCTACTGCTTCGCGCAGCCGAACATTCCATCACTGGGAGCCAGGACGGCATCGGAAGCGCTTGGAACGGTCGTATTGCCATACGTGATAGAGCTGATCCGATATGGGCTTGATGAAGCCGTCAGAAAAGATCCCGCCCTGAAGATGGGCATGAATATCAGCAATGGAAAGATCCTTCATCCTGGACTGGCTTCGGTTTTTCCCGGGTATTGATACTTTACGCTGATGAGATTCTGTGGTAACATTCAACCCAATTTACCATGACCTCTCAAAAACACGACCTTGTTGTAATACTCGATTTCGGGGCTCAGTACAGCCAGCTCATAGCAAGACGCGTTCGCGAGTGCAATGTTTATTCTGAAATTCTCCCTTATGACACTCCGCTCTCAAAACTCAGGGAAAAGAACGTAAAAGCTATAATCCTTTCCGGCGGTCCATCCAGCGTTTACGAAAAGGATGCTCCCAAGCCCGACAAGGCTATCTGGACCTCCGGCATACCGATGCTGGGAATATGCTACGGCGTCCAGCTGATGGCGGAGAATTTGGGCGGGAAAGTCTCACCGGGGTCAAAAAAAGAATACGGCAAGACAGAGCTTCTCATCGACGATAATTCCGATCTTTTCGCGGGGATGCTGACCTCCATCGAATGCTGGATGAGCCACGGCGACAAAGTAGCGGTGCTTCCATCCGGTTTCAGGAGGCTCGCGCACACGCAGAACACGGAATTCGCCGCCATCGGCAATACCGATAAAAAGCTTTACGGCGTCCAGTTCCATCCCGAAGTTGTTCACACCCCGAAAGGCATCGAGATCATCAAGAATTTCGTATATATCATCGCGGATGTCAAACCGACCTGGACAACAAAGAATTTCATCGAACAGCAGATAAAAGAGATAAGGGATCTCGTCGGCAAGGAAAAGATCCTTCTCGCGCTATCCGGCGGAGTGGATTCGACGACCGTCGCGGCGCTCGTCCAGAAAGCAGTTGGCGACCAGCTATACTGCATGTTCATAGACCAGGGCTTCATGAGGCGCAACGAGGGCCAGAAGATCAACGAAACGTTCACGCAAAAGTTCAAGATCAAGAACTTCATCTATATCGACGCATCAGAGCGGTTCTACGGAAAACTGAAAGGCGTCTCTGATCCGGAGCAAAAAAGAAAATTGATCGGGACAGAGTTCATCAGGACGTTCGAAGAAGAAGCGAAGAAACTCGGTCACATGCCATTTCTCGCTCAAGGCACGCTTTATCCTGACGTCATCGAAAGCGCCATTCCAGGAACGTCAAAAGCGGCTCATACCATCAAGACGCATCACAATGTGGGCGGGCTTCCAAAAGACATAAAGTTCAAGATAATCGAGCCGCTGAGGCTTCTGTTCAAGGATGAAGTCCGGATACTTGGGCTTGAGCTGGGCGTTCCCGAAGACATCATCAACAGGCAGCCGTTCCCGGGACCGGGACTTGCCATTAGGATCATCGGAGAAGTTACAAAAGAAAGAGTTGATATCCTGCAGCGCGCCGATGAGATAGTTATGGATGAAATAAGGAAGGCCGGATTTTATAAAAAAGTCTGGCAGTCATTCGCGGTGTTACTGCCGATAAGAACTGTCGGTGTCATGGGAGATCAGAGAACTTACTTGAATACAGTTGCATTAAGGGCAGTGACATCAACGGACGCGATGACAGCGGACTGGGCTAAATTGCCTTACGAATTACTCGAGGTGATATCGAATCGGATAGTTAATGAACTGCCGGAAGTTAACCGCGTGGTCTACGACATTTCCTCAAAGCCGCCGTCGACCATTGAGTGGGAATAACTAGATCAAGGGAGCGTCATAAGCGAACGGTGCCGGTTCAAAAGGCTTGTCCAGAAATTTGATCAGGTCTAACGCGTTAACTCTGGTTGTCAACATGGATTCCTTTTCATTGGGACCGTTTTCATCCGCTACTACCAATATATTTAATTCGTTCCCGATAGCTTCTTTCACATAATATTTCACTGACGGGCCATTTGCCAATTTGTGCGGGCTAAGTTCATCAAGCCATTTTTCGAGCACACCTGTGACATCCTGCCCCGCATAGAAAGGATGTTGCTGCAGAGCGATCTCATCCAGGGAAAATCTTTTGACATCAACCTTGATCTTTTCTCCAGGAGCAGCCAGGCTGATCATGACAAATTTATCCCCGGATCGTTTTATGATGAAGGGTTGAAACCCTTTGGGATCTACAACAAACCTTTTAAGCGAACCATTCCCGATCTCAAACCTCTCGATTGAACCATGCCGAAGAGATTTAAAACCGGATGATTTATTCGAGCTCTCAAAATCTATTTTATTGACAAGAAGATAGCCTGTGTTGAGATTAGGATCGTCGTTCTTTATTATGGTATATCCGCGATTTCCCGACCAGATCGTCACCTCGCGTATGGCATCATTGAAATTGATAGTAGCTATGATCTTGGCATCCATTGCTGTCCCGCCAAGCACAAAACTTTCACTTATTGGTCTTATCATTTTTAATCCCTCCTGATATGCGACATTCCCCTCATATAATATATCGTCAAACAAAGGGGATAATTTCAATCAATGGGATAGTTAAGGGGTTACTACTGAAGGCTCAGTATTGCGGGGTTTTCCTGAATATCTTCCTTATCCTGTCGGTCCTGGTGGCTGCCTTGGCTTCCTCGTGCTCCTGCCAGTTCTTCGTGAAAACGTGGCTGCCGTCCGCCTTCGCGACAAAATAAAAATAATCCGACTGAGCCGGGAACATCGCGGCTTTTACGGATGATAGTCCCGGATTGCAGATAGGCCCCGGCGGAAAACCGTAATGTTTGTAAGTATTATACGGCGAGTCGACCTTAAGGTCATCAAGGCTGACTATCTTCCCCGGCCGCTCAAGAACATATTTGATGGTCGGATCGGCGCCGAGGCGCATCCTTACCCTCAGCCTGTTCGCGTAAACGGAAGCTATCATCGGCCTTTCGCTCTCTATCTCCGCTTCCTTTTCGATTATCGAAGCAAAAGTGATGATCTCGTGCAGGCTCATTTTGACCTTCATTTTCCTGTAGTTCTTTCTCCAGTACGGCATGACCACAGAATTGAACCTGTGTAGCATTAGGTCCGCCATGCGCGCCAAGTCGATGTTCGACGGCACCATGTAAGTGTCCGGAAAAAGATAACCCTCAAGAGAGCGGTTTGGGACGTAAATGAGGAAAGGGAATTTGGACATCATGGAAGCGGTTATCGGATGTTTTGTCAGTTCCTGGAAAGATATCCCGTCGCCGATCCCTTCCCGTTCCATGAAAAGCCCCATCTTGTATATCGAAAGCCCTTCGGGGAAAACTATCCTCACGCTCATCGGAGGGATTATCTCGCCGCGGCTTATCTTGAAGACCACGCGGATAAGCGACATGTTCGGAGTGAACTCGTACGTTCCCGCCTGCATCTTGTTCTGCAGGTGGAACATGTTGACGATGAGATCGAACCCGTATCTTCCGTCAATTATCCCGCGGGATTCCAGCAGCTCCGCCACCCGGTTCGCGCCGTAGCCTTTCGGGATGTTGATGACATAAAGGCTCTTGTCGAACCTGTTCCCCACCTGGAAAAAGACGCAGAAGATCGCCAGGAGGATTATCACGGTAATGGCGCTGACTATCTGGACGATGTTCATTGAAAAGAAACGGATGAGGGACCTTCTTGTATGGGGATAGTTCTTCTTTATGTAACGCGCCGTCAGCCTGATGCCGGTGACCAGCCTTCTGGTATATCTTTTTATTATCGGGTGCTCAAGTATTTGATCAAGCAGTGTCTGCATGTTTTTTCGCGTCGATATAGCTCTGGAGCATTATGGCCGCCGCCGCCGCGTCGATAACGGACCTTTGCTTCCGGTGCGACATTCCCGAACCCACCATTGACCTTTGCGCGATCTTGGTCGTCAGCCTTTCATCCCACATCTCAACTTCGACAGGGATGTTCGATCGGATAGCATCGTAAAATGTCTTGACCTTTTCCGCCGCCGGTCCGAGCCGGCCGTTCATTTGTTTGGGAAGTCCGATGACGAGCTTTACCGGCGCGAATTTATCGACGATCTCTTTCATCTTGGTCATGAGATCGGGCCCGTTCGCAAGCGCCCCAACAGGCTGTGCGGTAATATTGAGGGGATCGGACACGGCCACGCCTACCCTCGCCTCTCCCCAGTCGATGCCGATCAATCTCATAATTTGGCCTTGACCACTTCAACAAGAAGATCGAAAGCGGCTGGTATCTTGGACGGGTCTTTTCCGCCGGCCTCCGCGATGTTCTTTTTTCCGCCGCCTCCGCCGCCAATTACCGGAGCTACCATCTTGACCACCGCACCCGCGTCAACGCCCTTTCCGACCAGGTCCGGCGTAACGGAAACGATAAAGATGATCTTGTCGGCGTGCACGGAGAAAAGCGCCGCGACGGACGACGGGACCTTTTCCTTTATGTTGTCCGCGATGTTCCTTAGCAGCTCGCCGCTGTAATGCTTGAATTCCAGCCGGAGTATCTTTGAACCGTTGATATCGATGGAACCCTTTATGAAATTGTTCAGATTCTCTTTAACGAAAGCCAGGTTCTCTTTCTCCAGATCGTTCTCCAGTTCGTCTATCCTCCCGGCCAGGCCGATGTTCTTTTTCCTGAAATCCTCCAGCATCCTGTTCACCAGGAAGATGTTCACCTGTTCCACCGCTTTTTTGAGGCCCTCGTCATCGTCCGTGGTTATCCTGAAGAACTGGTAGTATGTTTCCGGCTTGCCTTCGAGGAATTCCTTCTTCAGCTCCAGCGTTTCGTATTTCCCGAACATCTGCTTGTTCTTTTCCCATTCGGAGTTGCCCAGCTCCACGACGTACGCCTTCGCGGCTTCGCCGGCCTTAGCCTCAATTCTCCTTACGCCGTATGAGATGGCGCTCTCGGAGGTGATCTTGAAGAACTGGACCTCGGAGGTGTTCTTTATGTGGGTGCCTCCGCAAAGTTCGAGCGAAAAATCACCGATCTTTATCATCCTGACCTTTTCCCCGTATTTTTCCCCGAAGAACATGAGCGCGCCTCTTTTTTTCGCATCTTCGATGGAGAGCTCTTCCAGCTCCACTTTTAGTTTCTCCTTTACCAGATCGTTAACTCTCCGCTCTATTTTTTCGATGTCGTCCTTTGAGATGGCCCCGAAATGGTTGAAATCGAACCTGAAACCTTCCGGCGAAACGTGGAAGCCGGCCTGCTTCAGGGTCTTGCCGTAGAGCTCCCGCAGCGTCGAATGCAGGAGGTGGGTGGACGTGTGATGAATGGATGACGCTTTCCTTTTCGCCGTATCGATGGACGCTTTTACGCAGGTGTTGATATCCAGTCCTTTCACGTTCTTCATCCTGTGTGCAATGACCCCGCCAATGTGGCCGAACGCGCCCGTCACTTCATATTCGTTCTTGCCCACAATCAGCCTGCCTGTATCGCCCACCTGGCCTCCGCTCTCGGGATAGAAAACCGTCTTTTCAAGCACCACCAGTTTTTCCTTGTCGTCGATATGGATCACCTTTGTGTCGGTCGTGAAAGAAGTGTAACCGGAGAACTTCGTGGGCGGAAGGTCCGCGAACTTCAGCATGAACTGTTTCGTCTCCGCTACGATCCCGGTGGACCGTCCAAGCTTTTTCTGGTTATCCATAAGCTTCTTAAAGCCTTCTTCATCCAGCGTTATTCCAGATTCGCCCGCGATCTCTCTTGTAAGCTCCACGGGGAATCCGTAAGTGTCATGAAGCAGGAAAACTTCTTTCCCCGGTATCATCTTTGTGCCGCCCGCCATCAGCTTGTTAAGCATGTCGATGCCCTGCTGAAGAGTGTTCCTGAAGTGGTCCTCTTCCGTCTTGATAGCAAGAGATATGGTCTTGATGTCCTTTTTAACGTCGGGATAAAAATCCGCGCTGACTTCGGCGACAACGTTCGCAAGTTTATAAACAAAAGAATCGTTGATACCAAGCAGGTTCCCGTGACGCACAGCCCTCCGGATAAGCCGGCGAAGGACATAACCTCTGCCTTCGTTCGAGGGCAGTATGCCGTCGGACATGAGGTGAACGATCGCCCTTGAATGGTCCGCCACGATGCGCTTAGATTCGACAGCCTTTTCATCTTTCCTTTTTGACATTTCCTCTATCGCGGCAAGAATGGGAATAAAAAGGTCCGTATCAAAATTCGTCGGCACGCCCTGCAGGACCGACGCGATCCTTTCAAGCCCCATGCCTGTGTCTATGTTCTTTGACGGAAGTTCGTTCAGCTTTTCCTTTTTCATCGCGGTCATATTTCAATGAACACCAGGTTCCATATTTCCAAGTACCTGTCGCAGTCGCAGCCGGGAGCGCAATCCGGCTTTCCGCATCCTCTCGCCTCGCCCAGGTCATAGTAGATCTCGGAACAGGGGCCGCACGGGACCGGTGGGTCCGGCCGCCCAGAAATTATTGTCCTCGCCCAGCTTGTATATCCTCTTTTCGGGGATGCCGATGACATCGCGCCAGATTTTATATGCTTCATTGTCCTTTTCGAACACGGCGATGTGAAGCTTCGCCGCCGGCAGGGCAAATTCTTTCGTGAGCAACTCCCAGGCAAAAGCTATGGCTTCTTTCTTGAAGTAATCCCCGAAGGAAAAATTGCCTAGCATCTCGAAGAACGTGTGATGCCTTGCCGTCTTTCCCACGTTCTCAATGTCGTTCGTCCTTATGCATTTCTGGACCGTCGTGGCCCTTTTGGATTTCGGTTTTTCAAGGCCGAGGAATATCGGCTTGAACTGAAGCATGTCCGGCCAGCGTCAGCAGGACCGTGGGATCTGTCGGCACAAGTGAAGAACCCGGCATGACCTTGTGCCCTCTATCCTCGAAGAACTTGAGGAACTTTTGTCTTATTTCAGAACTTTTCATCGATGATCTCCCTTATCTTTCCCTGAACAGATGCGATGCTCCCTTTGGATGATATGACCTTCATCCTGCGCGGCTCTATTTTCGCGATGCTCATATATTTGCTCCGTATCCTTTTGTGGAACGCCCTGTCCTCCGATTCGAACTTGTCTTTCGTCGTGTATCTCGTCCCTCTGGATATTCCCGATGCAGGATCGATATCAAGAAGAATGGTGACGTCCGGGACCAGGCCTCCCGATGACACCTTGTTTATGTACTTCACCAGATCGGCAGGCAGACCCCTTCCGCTCGTCTGGTAAGCCGTTGTCGAATCCGTAAATCGGTCGCAAATGACCACAAAGCCGTTATTAAGCGCGGGCCTTATTATGCCTTCAACATGTTCGGCGCGGTCGGCGGCAAAAAGAAAAAGTTCGGAAACTTTTGACCTTAACTGTCTGCCCCTTAAAAGGATATTCCTCAATTTTTCCCCGAACTTTGTGCCGCCGGGCTCCCTTGTCAGGACGACCCTGTAACCTTTGCTTTCGATGTATCTTTTTAAAAGCCTGGAGTGCGTGGATTTTCCGCAGCCTTCCCCGCCCTCAAAAGTTATGAATAATCTCTTTTTTTTCATCTGTTGATCAAGCTCACTCCGAAAGTCAGGGCCTGCATCGCAACGCTGTATTTCAAGTCTACCGTATAGCAATGGAATCCTATGGACAGACCGTAGGCCAAGTCCCTTACATCCCAGTTCGGGACATAGTATGAATAATCGACCGTAAACCGGTTCCACCCGAAATTATACCCTAAACCGACGCCGAATTCATCAGACGGAGCGGTCAGCCAAAGTTCATAATTGAAAGGACTGCCGCCGGAATAGTCCAGGTAATGCAGATGCCTGACATACACATCCATCCCGTTGTCATAAGCACGAGATAATCTA
>CAVSGV010000002.1:0-22876 GCA_963727815.1 uncultured bacterium | reverse complement strand
TATGGAAAGCCTGCTGATAAAACAGCGGGCTTTTCTGTTTTTAGAACCTCTTGTACAGTCCCGACGCGACCATGCCTGTTTTCTTATGTAATACAGTATTGATTATCGATGCGCGCTCGACGGTGAACTCGCCGTACCTGTCGTTTATCTCATCCACAGCACGTAGCGCCTTCTTCCTGTTCTCGACCGTCTCGAATATGCTTATCTGGTCCAGGTTGTGGCGAAGACCGGAGAGCGTCACGCCGATGAACCGCGCTCCTTTGACCGCCGATCGGGGGTAAAGCGCTTCCTGCAGCTGTTGATTTGTCCTTCTCTCACTGTCAAAAAGCGCCTCTGCCGCTTTGAATATGTCGTAGCCGTCGTCTATATGATCCCCGAGCTTTTTCTGCTTGCTGTAATATTGAAAATCCCCGAAGCCGAGCACGAAATGGACGATATTGCCCTGATAATTGTCACGTCGCAGCCTTCTTCCTACCTGTTCGGCCAGCCGCAACAGATAACCCTTGATCTCGTCTATGTCCTTTGTGAACCGCGGCATGTGGTATGAGTGGCCCATCGACTTGGCGTCCGTCTCGTACCAGCAGGGCATGACGGGGGAGTGGTCTATTCCCTGTCCCATGTGCCATAGGTGCTCGCCGCAGGCCGCTCCAAATCTTTTGACGAGCAGTTCTCTGGGATAGGCGTTAAGCTGGCCGAATGTGCGCACGCCCAGCTCCGCCAGGTATTCTTCAAGCTTCCTTCCTACGCCGCACAGCTCTTTCACCGGCACGTCTTTGACCTTTGACGGAATATCCTCCGGCCTTAATATGATCAAGGCGTCGGGTTTTTTAAGCTCTCCCGCGAACTTGGCCATCAGCTTGTTGTAGCTTATGCCTATGTTGCAGGTGAGATGCAGGTTCTTGCGGATCCATCCCTTTATTTCCTTGGCGATCTCTATCTCGCCGCCGTACCTGTCTTTGACGTCCGTCACGTCCATCCACGCCTCGTCGATCGAAAAGACCTCGACAAGATCGGTGTAGGTCGACAGATGCTTCATGACGGCCTTTGAGGTCGAGATGTATTTGGCCATGTCGCCCTCGATTATCACAAGGTCGGGGCAGAGCTTCTTGGCGTCCCAGGTGGACATGCCGTTCTTGACGCCCTTTGCCTTGGCTTCGTAACTCGCCGCGGCCACGACGGATGTCTTCTTTATCCCGCCGCCTACGACGACGGGTTTTCCGCGCAGGAATGGGTTCACCGCCTGCTCCACGCTGGCGAAGAATGCGTTCATGTCGAGGTGAAGGATAGTGCGGTTCATACGCCCATCGATGTTTTATTGAGCTTCCATATCAGCCTCTTCAGATTGAACGCTATCTCATAACTGTTCGTGCCGTCGCTTACCGCGAAGAGGAGCAGCTTCTCCTGTCCTTCCCAGTCTTCCCACTGATAATTGACCTCTTTGATCTCGTATCGCCTGTTGTTGTACTGGAACCAGCGGGGGATGACAGTCCCGCCTTTAAAGACAGCTCCGACCTTGATGATCTTATCGATGTTAGTGGGTTCCATTTTTATAGAGATCGGGTAATGGTGAAGGTAATGATGCCGGTTTGATGCCGGATGTTGGGCTAGGAAGTTGGGCGAACCCTTCACCCTTACACCAACTTCAAACAGGCATCTTAACCCTTACCCAAACCTTATCCTTAAATAGGTATACAAGTGTATACCGATGAGGCAAGTTAGTCAAGTCCTTGAATAGCGGGAGATGCGGCTTACTTCGAGGCCAGGATGTAGGCGAACATGAGGGGGGCCACGATGGTGGCGTCGCTCTCGATCACGAATTTCGGGTGTCTTTGCGTCCAGCTTTTCCCATGTGATCTTCTCGTTGGGCACGGCGCCGCGAATAGGAGCCGTACGATGTGGTGCTGTCCGATATCTGGCAGAAGTATCCCCAGAGCGGGCACTTGTTTCTTCAGGTCCTGCCGTATGAGCGGCACGACGCATATCGGGAAATCGCCGGCGATGCCGCCGCCGATCTGGAAAAATCCGATCGAGCTCTTCTTCCGAGGTGCTTTTGTACCAGTCTATGAGAGCTGCCATTGTCTCCACGCCGGACTTCACTATGTTCAGGTCCGGATATTCCCTTTTCGGTACGCGGCGACGAAAACGTTGCCAAGCGTGGAATCCTCCCAGCCGGGCGACGAAGATAGGGAGGTTCTTTTCGCAGGCGGCGATCACCCAGGAGTTCTTCGGGTCGATCTGGTAATACTTCTTGAGCACTCCGCTTCTGATCAGCTGGTACATGTATTCGTACGGGAAATAGCGCTCGCCGTTGCGGTCGGCCTTCTGCCAGAACCGCAGGATGTTCTTTTCTATCCTTCTCATCGCTTCTTCTTCCGGGATGCAGGTGTCGGTGACGCGGTTCAGGCCCTGCTTGAGCAGCTCTTCCTCGTCGTCGGCCGTAGGTGTGCGGTAATGCGGGCACATTGTACGATAGCTCTTGTGCGCCACGAGGTTGAATATGTCCTCTTCCAGGTTCGCTCCGGTGCAGGAGATGGCATGGATCTTGCCCTGCCGGATCATTTCCGCCAGGGTTATGCCCAGCTCCGCGGTGCTCATGGCGCCGCCCATGGCGAGCAGCATCCTGCCGCCCTTTGACAGGTGCTTAACGTAAGCCTGCGAAGCGGTCTTTACGACGGAGGAATTGAAGTGAAGATAATTTGCGTCGATGAAATCCTTTATAGGCTTGAATTTGGCGGAACTTTGTTTCATATATCACGATTATAAAGGGTAAATCGGGTTTTACATAGCGAAAAATGCCAGAAGCCGCGAGTTTGACAACGCCGAGATTTAGGAGTAAATTTGAACAAAATTAGAAGGTAGAAGTGTAAATAATTGAACATCAGTTTATCGGTAATCCTTGATCCCCTGTCAATATTTTTCCTTGCAGTCATTACAACTATATCCATTCCCGCCTTCATTTACTCCTTCGGCTACCTGAAAGGCCGTTATCCTCCCGGCAAAATATGGCTGGGGCAGGCGCTTTTTATCCTTTTTGTCGCGTCGATGCTGGCCGTCGTGACAGTTGCCAACGCCTTCACATTCCTCATCGTGTGGGAACTCATGTCGCTGGTCTCCTATTTTCTGGTCATATTCGACTCGGAGCATGAAAAATCGATACAGGCAGGCACCATATATATAGTAATGACCCATCTGGGGACGGCTTTTATCGTGGCCGCTTTCTTCCTGATGTACAAGCACTGCGGATCCTTCGAGCTTTCGGTGATGAAAACGGCGCTCGCTACTATGGCGCCCGGCATGAAGAATGTCGTATTTCTGCTCCTTCTCGCCGGGTTCGGCACGAAAGCGGGCATAGTGCCTCTGCACATATGGCTTCCGTACGCTCACCCGCAGGCGCCCAGCCACATATCCAGCCTCATGTCCGGCGTGATGATTAAAACGGCGATCTACGGCATCATACGATTCGTTATATTCGTCCTCGGCGTCAACTCCATCTGGTGGGGCAGCCTGGTGATAATACTCGCAGGTGTTTCGTGCCTAGTAGGGGTCATCTACGCGTTGATGGAACACGACCTCAAGGTCCTTCTCGCTTACCACAGCGTGGAGAACATCGGCATCATACTGCTCGGGGTCGGCGCCTCCATGATCTTCATCCGGCTCGGGCTGAATACGCTCGCCGTGCTCGCGATGTGCGCGGGGCTTTACCATCTCATCAACCACGCGGTCTTCAAGGGACTTCTGTTCCTGTGCGCGGGAAGCGTTTATAACGCGACCGGCACGCGCGACATGGAAAAGCTGGGCGGCCTCATCAAGAAAATGCCCTGGACTTCCATATATTTTCTTACCGGTTCAATGGCGATATCGGCTCTCCCGCCTTTGAACGGGTTCGTCAGCGAATGGCTGACCCTGATAGTGCTGTTCCTCGGCGCGCTCGCGGTGACGGGAGGCATGAAAATATTCCTGATGCTTACCGCGGCGGTGCTCGCGCTTACCGGCGGGCTTGCGGCTGCCTGTTTCGTCAAGGCCTTCGGCATTACGTTCCTTGCCAGGCCCAGGTCCGCGAAGGCTGAAGCCGCGGCAGAGTGCGGGCCGTCCATGAACGTCGGCATGGGGATCCTTGCCGTCATCACGGTCGCGCTTGGATTGGGGGCGACTTTCATGATCAATATATTGACCCGGATATCAGGCGCCGCCACGGGCATAGACACGTCGGCTATGAGATTTACATTGAGCTCCCTGGTATTGAACCCGGGGCAGGGAATAAGGCTTTCGACGCCCGTTATCGCGCTTCTTCTGTTAGTTATCATGGCGGTATTTTACGCTGCCGTGAACCTCGTTTACGGAAGGGCCAGAGTTACTGCCGGCGACACGTGGGACTGCGGCTATTACAAGCTGACCCCGAGGAACGAATATACCGCCACCGGTTTCTCCAAGCCTTTCAGGCTGGCGTTCAGCTTCTTCCTTTTCCCCTACAGGAGCCTGCAGAAGGTGAAGGAATCGAATTATCACGTGAAATCGTTCTTCTATCAGACCCATACGACGAAGATATTCAGGGAATACCTTTACAAGACGGTTCTCGGAGGCGTGTTCAACACCGCGAGGTACATGAGGGGGATACAGACGGGGAGCATCCATCTTTATCTCGGCTATATTTTCCTGGCGGTGATCGTTATTGATCGTTTTCAAGGGAAGGTTTTAGCCGATGTACTTAATGCTGGTCCAGGCGCTGGTGCTTGTCGCGGTCTCTCCGCTGATAAGCGGCGTCATCACGAAGATAAAGAATTCCTTAAGGTTCCGGAAAGGACCGGGCATTTTCCAGCCCTACTGGACCTGATGAAATATCTTTCTAAGGACGAGGTGGTCTCGGTCAACTGCTTCCTGGATATTTAGAGGCCGCGCCCTTACATCGTTCTTGCCTCGACCGTCACCGCGCTTTTCTTGTGCCCGGCGTTCCTACCGAAAGATGCCGCGGCATTTATCGGCGATTTCCTGGCCGTGATATTCCTTCTCTCGCTCGGCAGATTCTTCCTTTCGCTTGCGGGGCTTGATCCTGCCGCAACGTTCGGCGGAATGGGCGCTTCAAGGGAAATGTTCATCTCCAGTTTCGTCGAACCGGCGGTCCTGCTTGGCGATCCTCGGCGTGTCGCTTACCGTCGGGACGACGAACCTGGTCGATGCCGCTGCAAGCGAGCACGCGGTGGCGCTGCTGGCCGCGGGCGCGTCATTGTTCCTGGTTATGCTGGCGGAAACGTCCAGGGTCCCGATCGACAACCAGGAGACCCACCTGGAGCTGACGATGATCCATGAGGCGATGGTGCTCGAATATTCCGGCAGATCGCTGGCCCTGATCGAACTTGCGCTCTATCTCAAGCAGCTGATCTTCTTCTCATCAATCGCCTGCCTGTTGTGCGTCAATATTTACTGGCGTGCCGTTGTATCAGTCCCGCGATCGCGGTCACGGTCGCGCTGGTCGAACTGTCGCTGGCGAAGATGCGGCTTGTTCAGGGTGGTTGACTACATCGCGTTCGCGGGGATACTTTCGATGATCGCGTCATCGCGGGGGTGCTTAAACTATGATCAAAGCGGAACTCCTTATCATGCTCGGTATCTTGCTGGGCGCGTACGCGATGGTCTCCGCCGAAGCGGATGAGCTCGCTCGTCGGAAGTTTTCGCGTCCAGTCGCTACTCCTCTGTATGTTGACCCTGTTGGAAGCGTCCAAGGGGAATTACATCGAGCTCTATATCGTTTCGTTCCTGGTCTTCGCGATCAAAGTGGTCGGGATCCCGCATTTCTTTTACAAGATGCTCAAAGAGATAAAAGTGGGTGAGAACCTCGGCTTTTTCATCAATCCCGCAGCTCTCGCTGATCTTCAGCCTGGTATTTGACCGATCTCTCCTGGATATTCGTCGGGATGGTATTTCCCCGGAGCGAGACGAGTCTTCAAGATCTTCGCTATCGGTCTCTTTCACCATTATATCTGATCGGGATGTTCATCATGATCTCCAGATTGAAGGCGCTGGCGCAGATCATCGGCATACTGGTGATGGAGAACGGGATATTTCTGCTTTCCTCCGCTTTTTCGCGGCGGGATGCCGTTCATTGTGGAGATGGCGATCTTCTTCGACGTTTTCGTCAGCGTGATCATTCTCGGGCTGTTTGTTTACAGGATCAATGAGCTTTTCGTAAGCATTGACGTGAGCAAGCTGAACAGGCTGAAAGGATAAGATGCAGATCATTTTGATATTGGTCGTCCCTTTGTCCTGGCTCTCCTGCCTTTCGCTCTGAACAGGATCAAGTGCGCTCGGTATATTTGACGTCTGCCGGGTTCTGCCTGGACCTTATCCTCGAGCGGATTGACCTGGTCTACCAGTTTCCTCGCCGGCGGGAGGCCGATCTCCTTTTCAGCTTGTTCTACGCCGATGCGCTGAGCGTGTTCTTCCTTTTCACGATATCCGTAGTGGCCTTCGCCGCGGCGCTTTATTCGGCCAGGATTTTATCGCGCAGGACCTGGCGCGCCGCTTAATATCGAAAACGCAGGGCCAGGTTCTATTATTCCTGTTCGATCTTTTTATTTTCTCGATGCTTCTCGTTACGGTCGTCAACAACCTCGGGACTTATGTGGGCGGCGATGGAGGTTACGACCCTCGTTTCCGCTTTCCTGGTGGGATTCTACAATACCAAGAACTCCGTCGAGGCGGCGTGGAAATACCTTATCATCTGCTCGGTGGGAATCGTCCTGGCGCTGCTGGGGACGCTGATGCTTTTCTCTACGCGCTGCTTTTCATCGTCGGGGCTCAAGAGCCTTAACTGGACGGACTTTATGGCTGCCGCCGCCCGGCTTGACCCGAACATGGTGAAGATCGCGTTTCATTTTTATTATGGTCGGGTACGGCACGAAGGCCGGGCTGGCGCCGATGCACACCTGGCTTCCCGACGCGCACAGCCAGGCGGTCTCGCCGGTGAGCGCGCTCCTTTCGGGGCTTCTTCTGAAGACGGCGATATTCGCCATCATCAGGTTCGCGATGATCACGGGCACGTGCGCGGGATCTCATTTTCAGGCAACATGTTCCTTATTTTCGGGCTTATCTCGCTCGCGGTGGCGGCCGGCCTGATACTCGTGCAGAAAGACATCAAGCGCCTGCTCGCATACAGCAGCATCGAGCACATCGGCATATATTCGTCGGGCTGCGGGATTGGCGGGCCGATCGGCATCTACGGCGCGCTCTTCCACGTGTTCAACCACGCGGTCACGAAGTCGCTTATGTTCTTCGGCGCCGGAAACATCGTGAGCGCTTACAACAAACACAAGATGACCCAGATAAGGGGGGTCATCGAGGCGATGCCTTTCACAGGCATGATGTTCCTTCTCGGGACGTTCGCCATAGCCGGATTCCCGCCTTTCTCCATATTCAGGAGCGAGATCATGATAATAATGGCTTCGTTCCTGAATGGCTCATACCTTGCCGGCTCATTGATGCTCTCTTCATCGTGATAGTGTTCTCAGCGCTCATCTATCATTTCGGCGACATGCTTTTCGGTAAGAAGCCGGAGAACATGCCGAAGGTGAACGAACAGCTCTCGATCCAGTTCGCCTTTATCCTGCTTTTTGTGATCATCTGCGTTACCGGAATATTCGTGCCGGGCCCGCTTAACGCTCTGTTAACACAGGCGGCGGCGCTTATAAGGGGAGCCTAGATGGAAGATAACGGACTGATAACATTACTAAGAGATAAATATGAGCTTATTCCGCTCAGCGTGGATGTGCCGCGTCCCGATGAAGTATATCTTGCGTCATCGCGGGCCAAGTTCGGTTCGTTCTGCATGGCGCTTCACAGGGAGCTGGGCTCTCCCGTCATGGCCATGTTCGCGAGGGAGATCGGGAGCGGCTTCAGGATATACTGCGCATTCCTCGGCAGGAAGTACAAAACATGGTTTTTCGTGACGCTTGACGTCGGCAGGGAAGAGCCGTATTTCGATTCGATCGCCAAGGAAATATATTCGGCGAACCTCTTCGAGCGCGAGATGAAGGAGACTTTCGGGATCGAGCCGAAGGGCAATCCCGACAGCAGGCGGCTGCGGCTCCACGACGAGGTCTGGCCTCGCGGATATTATCCTTTGCGGAAGGATTTTGAAGCACCGAAAGAAAAAGGAACCTTAAGCGAATACGAGTTCGTGAAAGTGGAAGGCGAGGGGATATTCGAGGTGCCGGTCGGCCCCGTCCATGCCGGCATCATCGGCCCCGGCCATTTCCGGTTCAGCGTCGCGGGAGAGCCGATCATAAACCTTGAGATCCGGCTTGGGTTCTCCCACAGGGGCGTCGAAAAGATATTGGAAGGTAAGTCTCCTCTTGATGTAGTGAAAGTATCCGAATGCGTCGCCGGCGATTCGTCTGTCGCCCACGCCATTGCTTTCTGCTCAGCTATTGAGAAAATTTCGAATGCCGAAGTTCCTTTGAAAGCCTTGCTTACGAGGGCGGTACTACTGGAACTCGAGCGCATGTACAGCCACGCAAATGATATCGGCGGGATCGCGCTCGACGTCGGGTTCTCGCAGGCTGCGGCCCTCGCATCGATCATCAAGGAGAACATCCACCAGCTTAACGATAAACTTACCGGCCACAGGTTCCTGCGCGGAGCCATCATCCCCGGCGGAGTGTCTAAGGACATAAGCGGAGACGGAAAGACGATATTGAACGCGCTTCTTTCCGTTACACGTGATTTTCAGGATCTTAAATCTACTCTTATTTCCAGCGTCTCGTTCCTGGACAGGGTGGATACGACCGGGTTCCTGCTGAAAAAGACCGCGGTGGATTTCGGCGTGCTCGGCGTGATAGGCCGCGCGTCCGGGGTGGACACGGACCTGCGCCGCGACATGCCGTCGGTATACGAATAGCTCGACTTCAAAGCAGTTCTTTCGCAATCAGGCGACGTTCTGGGGCGGCTAAACGTGCGGTTTGACGAGTTCGAGGCATCGGCTTCGATCATCAAGAAGTGCCTTGATATGATGCCTGCCGGAAGCATTGCCGCAATTGTGAAGTAAAGGAAGGTTACGCGCTGGGGTCTGCGAGGGCTGGCGGGGGCCGGTGCTTTACTGGCTAAAGCTTGATCCGGCAGGAAAGATCGAGAGCTGCAAGATAGTTGATGCGTCGTTCCGCAGCTGGCCGGGGCTGTCTTACGCCGTGCTCGATAACATCGTTCCGGACTTTCCGGTCTGCAACAAAAGTTTCGATCTTTCATATGCGGGAGGCGACCTGTGAGCTCTACCGACCAGATACTTGAAGAACATAATTAGAAAAGGATCGTTACAGCTTCGATCGATATGTCGGACATTGAAAGCGTCGGCTTCGGAGCTTAAAAGCCGATCCAGAGGAAATTCTCCGCTCGTTCAATATCCGCGAGGTCGATACGGGCTCATGCGGCGCATGCGAGGCGGAGATCATCGCGGCGAACAATCCGATCTATGATGTTTCCCGTTTCGGCGTAAATTTCGTCGCCTCACCGCGGCACGCGGACGCGCTCTTGTTACGGGTCCGGTTTCGAAGAACATGCTCCTGGCGCTGAAGAAAACCTACGATGCCATGCCGGCCCGAAATTGTCATAGCATGCGGCAACTGCGCAAGGACGGCTGGTTTTTCAAGGGTTCCTATTACACGGAGGGCGGGGTAGCAAGCGTGCTCAAGGTTGACGCGTATATTCCGGGCTGTCCGCCGAGGCCGATAGAGATAGTTAAAGCCCTGATCGGTTTGCTGAAGAAGTGATCTAGAATTTCCTGAACAGTCCCTTAACGATCCCCTGCACCGCGACGTCCTTGACATATATTGGCTTCATGGTCGCGTTCGCGGGTTCAAGTCTTACGCGATTCTTCTCGCGGTACATACGCTTCAAAGTCGCTGAATGGCCGTCAACGAGTGCCACGACGACCTCGCCGTCATCCGCGGTATCGGTTTTCTCGACGACTATGAAGTCGCCGGAGACGATGTGGTCCTCGATCATTGAATTGCCCTTCACCTGAAGTACATAGCAGGGCTTGCGTGATACCAGCTGTCTGGGGACCTCGATCTCTTCCCTTGTTTCCATTACCTCGATGGGTGCGCCGGCGGCGATATAACCGAGGAAGGGGAGGGTCACCGTAACTTTAAGGCCGGGTAACCTTAAAGCACGGGACCCTTTCTCCCTCTCGATCAATCCCTGTTCCTCAAGCGAATCCAGGTATCTCTGCCCCGCGCGAGGTGAGCTGAACCCGAACCGCTTGCACACTTCCCTGATGGACGGCGCGAACCCTTTCTCGATGATGTGCTCTTTTAAGTATTCCAGGATCTTGTTTTGTATATCTTGTGTCATTGTATTTGCCTCCTTGTATTCCAACCCTTACCCCTTGACCCTTATACCTTGTCCCTTAACGGTATACAAGTGTATACCATTGCGGAAATCTGTCAAGGGGGAATTTAAAAAGGATAGGGATAAGGTTTGACTTAAAAACAGGCAATACTATACTAAATCTTAATAATTTAGGAGGTTGTTTGTTATGTTAGATAAATTTGCAGCACGTATCGCTGACAGTATATTAAAGCTCTTTGATACTCAAAACCCAAGAATTCTTGTCCCAGCATTGGCGACTTCTTTTTTTATTTATGCCAACAAGGCAACGGGGAATATTACTATCGCCGATCTTTTGTATTATATTTGCCTTATCTTTTGTTACAACTTTTATATTGGTTTTCTTACTTTCTTTATGTGTTTATTTAACTGATGCCATTATTAGGTTATTGTTTCCAATCATTCTCCAGCTTAACGATAAAGCTAATAAACTACTGACAAAACGAATTAGACAATTCCATTTAGATCCATTGAGCCTTAAAACGGAAAACGAGAAAAACTACAATCATTATCTTCGCAGCTATGGTTGAGATCTTCTCGAACTGCGTTTATTATTCGGTGGCCATATATTTCTTTTTACAATATATTCGTATATTTTCCGGAATGATTAATATGATTATCCCAATTATTGTTTATTTTATCGGCCTATGTTATTTACTCGTCCATTATTTAACAATGAATGTAAATGGTCACTTTCAGGGATAAATGAACAATACTATTAATATCCAGCTTAACTATTTTGGTCCTTATGTTACTCGGGATGAAGTTAATCAAATTATTGGAGTAAAGCCAGGGCAGGCGGGGGCATTAAGCTTTCCGCCTCTAATTTCATCTTTCTTCAACCTACCATTCGAATCATTATCCAGAGAAATTCTTGGAAAGTATATTGAGGTTACCCCTGAAGAGCTTAATTTGCCAATCGTGCCTCATTCAAAAGAAATACTTGAGAGATTGTTGGTGCCTTTAAAATCCGCCAAGAAAAACTATTGTTTAGGGGACTATTCTGCAACTATCGCTTTATGCGGGATTGCAGGGGAAATGCTGGCGATGCTGCTATGGAAAATTACAGAAACGAAAATTAACAATAAATCAATGGGCGATGATCAAGAGGGGCTCTTTTTGGTAAGACTTTCGAAAAGCTTGGCCAGGAAAGGCGCTTAGAAGTTCTCAAGGTGTATGGAATTATTGATGAGGGTAAACACAAAACATTCATGGACATTAAAAATGGCAGAAGGCCTTATCTGCATTTTTGGTCTGCTAAGCTCGACAAAGAACGAGTTGATGCTTTGCAATTATTCAAGAAAGCATTCTCCCTATTTAAGGATATTACTGGTATTGGTTTAGCCAATGCAGGTGAAGTTAAAATCGATCGACGCTTACTAAACTTTTTAAACAAGAAATACATTGCATAATTTAGCATCTCTCCCCCCATATCTGGATAAAAACCTCCTCCTCCTTATGCAGAAGGGAGCCTTGAACTCTTCCTCTCTTTAACCTAAACTATGCCCTGACATGGCTGAAGAGAACGTACAACAGCGCCTCAATGACATTAACGCGATATCCATCGCCATAGACACCTATGACGACATATTCTCCGACTTCGATCCCCGCGATATCCTTGACCGCGATCTCTCCGAGGACTTCATCAACGAACTCAGCCACCGCCATAGACAGAACCCGCAGGGCAAACTCGACGTCGTGATCGTCGCGCCCAAACAGATAGAGAACCCGGCCGTGGAGAAAAAGATCGTCTCACGCCTCAATAAGTACTTCAGCCAGAGATATCTAAGATATAAGAAGAGCATCGACGAGATCAGGATAAGGGGCATCGTATATATCCTGGTCGGCATGGTCGCTACTCACCGCCGTCACCCTGCTCGCCTATAACCTGAAATTCGAACGCATCGTGCTCGATCTCCTCGGCATATTGCTCATCCCGCTGGGATGGTTCGGCATCTGGGAGGGCTTTTCAAAGGTCATAGACATTCCCTTCAGGCTCGACAGCGATACCCGAGCTATATAAAAGGCTCTCAAAAGCCGCTTATAAGTTCGAATATATAGGGGAAGCGAAGAAGTAGGAGGCGCAGGATGTTCGAAATCGTAACGTTTGGCATCGTCATACTGATAATACTTCTCCACATCGCGTTCACAAGAAAACCGAGGAACTTCGATAATATCCTTGAGATCATACTTCTCGACTACTTCGTCTTCGCGATCGGCATCGGCCAGACCCTCGCCGGCCTGGAGCACATTTTCAACGGCGCCCAGATAGCGCGAGGCATCGGCTGGCCGGCGGGAAGCCCGTTCCAGTACGAAGTTGGGGTGGCGAACGTCGCAATAGGCCTCACAGCCCTGTTTGGCGCAAGATTTCGAGGTACCTACTGGCTTGCCGTAGCGCTCACAAGCGGCATTTTCGGCCTGGGGGCGGGGATAGGGCATGTCCGCGATCTGATGCTTAATGGCAATACCGCCGCGTATAACGCGGGTCCTATCCTGTATCTCAGCGACGGACTGCTTCCCCTTATCATTATTATATTGGTGATAGTCTATTTGATGAAAAAGCCCACGAAATAAAGACCGTCCCTCTGCTGACGGGATTTACTACTATATAACTGCTTTTGATAGCTATTTCTTTGGCTATAAACTTGCTATGTTCATTTCTGGAGGTGCCGATATGGACAAACCCGCAAAGGTGAGCAATATCAGATCCTTGATCTATTTTATAAGAGGGCAGAAGGTGATGCTGGATTCAGACTTGGCATTGCTTTATGGGGTACCGGTCAAGAGGTTGAATAGGCAGGTAAAACGGAATATTTCCCGATTTCCCGCAGATTTCATGTTCCAATTAACCGATGATGAGCTGGAAAATTTGCGGTGCCAAATTGGCACCACAAATTCACTGGGAGACCAGGGGAAATTGCGGTCACAAATTGTGACCACAAATTCAACCATGAGAAGGGCTTTGCCATATGCTTTTACCAGGAACGGCGTCAATATGCTGGCGGCGGTGTTGCATTCTCAGACAGCGATCGAGCGTTCGATATTCATAATGCGGGCATTCTCCGCACTTGAAGAAGCTTTCGGTAAAACGGAAGGATAAGATTTTATCAAGCCCCGCCGTCGTAAAAGAACTATCCGTCCATTCCAGGGCCATAATGCGCCTTTTTCAGGAAGTGAACATTAACAACAAGCAGATGGGCAATATCGAAAGACTGCAGAAGGAAATGGCAAAACTGGTCCAGAAGATAATATTGGCTTCGTTGAAATAAAATCACTGAAATTTCCCCTGCTTCGATCCGATAAAGAGGCATCATGATGGACAGTCCCCGAGATCCCGAAAGACCCGTTCAGGCGGGTGAACGAAAAGCCCGGCTGGAGAGTGTCATGGCCTCTCACTCACCGAATAAAGATCGAATCGATCGACGCGGTCAAGGACAGCCTTATCTGCCCGGTCCAGGCCGCCTATTGCGTGGCGCACCGGCTCAAAATAAATCCCTGCGGCAATGACCTCACGGTGGTGTATGGCGCCGGAGGGCCGCGACATTCTTACCCCCATCCTGTGCACCGACGCGACAAGGATCGATTTCATCGATGTACACCGGCTGAATCATGAGGTGCTTAAAGAATGCGATTCAAGATTGGGGCAAGACCAATGCGGATCACGAAAGGAAGTTAAAGGCCGCAAAGGAATTCCGTTCCACAAAGCTTTTTTGGTGGGGCGACGATGTTGACGAAGATCTTGAGTTCCTGCTGGTACAGGAGCTGAAAGGCATGGGAGTGAGAAGGGACGATGTTGGGCTTGTCAGGAACAGCGACGGATCGAACACCATCCATTTCAAGTGGGCATATCCGGGCGGACCGCTCAAAAAAAGGGCCGTCACGTACTACGCCGCCGACCTGATCTCGCCTCAAGCATATCCGGACGGATTGAGGAAGGAGCTGAAGAGGGGGTATGACGTCTACTACCAGAAGTCGGCCATGAAATGCATTCACTATATGCAGGATTACCTGCCCGAGCTGGTATTCGGGGCCGATAAATGCGTCCTTATAAGCCCGACCCCCGGTTTAGAGCCCGACCAGGCCATTGACAAGAGAGTGCGTGTATTCCTTGCGGAAGAAGTATGATTATTCGGGCCGGATAAATGACAAATATGAGCCGCTGTTCAAGGTGTTATCGCCCAGGCCTAAAGAGCTCGACGAATACGACTGGTACCTTGAGCTGTGGATCAAGAAGGGAACTTAGAGGTCTACAAGCTGCGGTAAGAGGGATTCTATCTGAAATTTTCCGTCCTTCCTGCCGATAAAGAGGCATCATGGCAGGAAGATTGAATTTTTCACAATTCGAAAGCGTTAAGACACCTCTATACAGATCTGTTGGCAGCGACCCTGCTGGCATCCGTTCCATTCCGCGCTATACGGGACACGAAACTTTCTACCGCGCGCTCCGCAAGAAATTCGGCATTGAAAATATCTTTGCGGACCCTGCGGCGCAAGGCCTGCTCGAGATGGACGACCACCGGATGGCAAGACAATTCACGATAACCTGCGGGCACATCCCGGATTTTTCTATCCACCATTCGCCCGATCTGGCGGAAGAGAATACAACACGAACTCATGACCTCCCTTAGCGAAACTTTCGGCGATAAAGCGGGGATGAAAATAGTCCTGTCCAGCGATTGCCCCGACATCTATTTCCTGAAAGATGAAGCCGCCATCGGCCATTTCAGGAAGTTCGGCTTGTTCACAACGATGAAGCTACAAACAGAGGGCAACGTCATCGCATGCCCGACAAAGCACATCGCTGGGCAAATTTCTCATGGGAACGACGCCTAGAAGGAGGCAAAGGAAAAAATATCGCAGCATGTAAGGGATTGCGGTAGCTGCGCTGATGAGATCCTGAAATTGATGGGGGAGAAGCCGCCTACGCCTCCCGCTGTCAATGAAACCGTCTGATATTGACCGTCCCGCTTTCAACGCTCAAGGTCTGAAATTCACTGAAATTTCCCTCTCTTTCCGCCGATAACTTGGCGGAAGTAAAGTCAGGAGGAGCAGAATGGCATTTTCCGCATCCGGTCGACCGCTCTTTTCAGGCTGTGCGCGCAGACGCACAAAGTGAAGATCGCGAAAGGCGTTATTGACACCTTCAGCAGAAAACCCGGAGCAAATCCTCTCAGGCAGTTGAGCTTCTATGCCAACGACGGCCAGTGTGAACTATTCGATGCATGCTCTGTTTGAACTTGCGGAGAAGGGCCACATTCTTGGGATAGGGATTGGTTACTTTTTGGAGAACGGCGATAGTCTGGGGGGTTGGGAGGGAGCATATTTGCAGCCGCGGGACGGGAAAAGCCCGACGCCCGCCGAACTGTTCGAGATGGCATCTCCCAAGAACGCGCTGCATACCATCTGCGATCTTAACTGGAACCTGACCAGGACCGTCTTCGATTTTAACAGGGCGATCTCGCACCAGTATGGCAAGATCGGCCTGCAGCGGTACACGGAAGAGATGCTTATGGCGGCGAGGAACCTGACCTGGACGGATGAGAGATATCGCGCCATAGATGATATAGGGAACGAAGTATCCAGGCAGATATCATGGATCAAGAACAAGATCGATACGTTCGCCATGATGAAGAAGACCATAAAGGATGATTTTGCGGACGTGGCGCTGCTTATCGCCGAACAATGGACTTCTCTCGATGCATTCATCAGTAAATTCGAGAGCTTTTTGAATTAGCGGAACTATCAGGGAGAAAATATGGGCGAAGAAATAATCGGAAAGAACAAGCACGGCATAAGGATACTTAAATCCTATAATACCAGGCCGCGATTCGTGCCCGTTCGTCAAAGAAGCAAAGCATGACTTGCCAGCGCGGACCCACGTTCACTTCACAAGCCCGTTATGAATCATTGAAAGTGATACTGACCTCTAATGACCGCGCAAGGTTCAACAGCGAGCGGCTCTCGGAAATGGGCGGCTTATGCCTGGAGATGATGAGATTCCAGGAGGCAAAGTTGTATCTGACAAGAGCCATCCTGATCGACGGAAATAACATCCGCGGCAAAACGCGGGATGGAGGCCCTCGGCACGTCCGAAATGCGTGACGTAAAAGGCATGAAGACCATCCGGAACGACACTATTGCCGAGTCGCGGGAGATGCTGGAGACCAATATCACTGGTTCAAGAGCTTATTCAACGAGAAACACATCAAATACAACAAGGAACCGCCTCAATTGAGTTTGCACGCATCTGCCTTACGCTCGGCAAAATGGATGAGGCGGAGCAAAAGCTGAAGGAGATCGAAAAGCAGGGGCACATCGACAAGCCGGAAACATTCGTTCTTCTCGGGCAAGATAAGGTTCATTAGAGGGGATAAGTTCAACGCAAAGACCTATTATGAGCATGCCTTGTTCCTGGACCCGAATAATAAAGAGGCCCAGGAAGCGATGAAAGTTCTAGGCTGAATTTGAGAGAACCCCGGACTACTTCTTAGCTATCTTCTCCAGCAGCGAGATTATCCTGTCCATCTTCCGGTTAAGCGACCATATCCTGAACGGCGTCGTGAAGTTCATTACCAGGAAGACCAGCAGCACTATCAGTATCCCCAGCAGGGTATTCTTGCTGAAGAACATGATGTTATCCAGAAAATTACGGTGTACCTGGATCCCGTATTCGCCTGTGATCGGGTCCATGAAGGCGGGATAGTGCGGCGGAAGGTACGTCACATACAGCGTAAAGCCTATAAGTGCGTAAAGCGCGTAAAGAGCCGCCTGATCGGCGAATTCATCCAGCTCGAAGAGCGTTATCAGCTTAAAGCTCACATACTGGCCGATGACGACGGCGATGACAAAGGTCAGTATGTCCAGCGGAAGCATGTTGTGTCCCAGCACCGCCGTGTACGCGTAGAATATGATAAGAACGGCCGCGCAGGTCGTGTACGCCTGGGCGACCTTTGATACCATGAAATTCCGCGTTGAGGACTTGATGAACGGATATTCTATGACCGCGAACACGAATATCGGCCAGATCGCGATCTTCAGGTGTTCCCACACGCTCTCGTTGACGGGGCTGAACCACGCGAATATCCAGTAATGGGTGCCGGAGTAGAGGAAGTGGAGAAGCGAGCCCGCTATGATGACGAAAAGCGCCCCGGAGCATTCCCAGATTATCAGTTTTTTCATGGCAGAATGATTATACATATCATATGCGAAAAGTTAAAGACGATCATAAAAAAGGGCCCCCTCCTTATGCAGAAGGGAGCCCTCGGATCGACTAGGGACGGATCAGTGCTTGCAGCAACCCATTGCGGCTGTCGGGCAATGCTTGCCGCAGTCCTTCACGCATGTTCCCTTGCATGAGTGGTCTTTGCAGCACAACTTATTGGACGATATGCAGCATTTGCCGCCGGCCTTTGGCGTCGCCGCCAGAGCCGCGAGAGGCATGCTCATCGCCGCAACGAACATCACGATCGCAAACACGGAAATTAATTTCTTTATCATAAGAATTCCTCCATTTTGGAAATTTGACGCAGGGACGGGTCAATGTGAGGTCAGACGAAGTCCTTGCGGGAAACGAACATTTTGAATAGCCTGCATTCATTGAGTTTGCATGTCAAGCCGGGATCCTTATAGCATATCTCACGGTCTTTATAAGTTGTGACCTTGACCGCGGCAACAACGGGAATGCTTGATGTAGCTGCGATAAATGTAAGGTCGGCAGGGTCGGAATTCGTCGAAGCGACTGCACTTGGAACATCTGAAGACTTGAGGCAGCAGCATTCGCGGCAGTGGCCCTGTGAGTGGCAGCTGGAATTGTTCTGGCAGAACGATGGGCTGCAGCAGACCAGGCCGTTAAGGCGCCTGAGGATAAGCGCAGCTGCGAACAGTACTTTCATATGCCTTTTCATCATAACGGGGGTATTATATCACGTTTCGCGGTCGTCAACTTCGGAAGCCCGTCCAGAATATACCATGGCGACTTTTTTTCTTCATCCGCGGACGGCTTCAGCGGATGGTTTTCGCGGAAATCCTTCGCGGCTTCCCAGGTTATGCTGTGGTCTCCCGAGGGATTCCAGTAATATAAGTGATGGACGCCCCATTTGACGGCGGCCTCGTTCTCGGCCTTCACATACTCGCAGTTGAAAGGGGTGTGATCTTCAGTCCTGTGTTTCTTGAGAGAGAACGATTGAAGGAAAAGACCCAGCTCCGCTCTTTTATTATCCTTCAGCAGGCGTTTTGCGGACTCACAGGTCATCTCTATGATCTCCCCCGGGTAGTCGACGGGATCGATCGTTCGCCCCATGCAAGCGGTGATATCCATATATTTTTTCAGGTCCTGCGGGTCCATCCTGTGGTCGTAAAGCGCAGGATAAGCCATCAGGTTCACCCTATCCACGATCCGGGCGATCTTCACAAAATCCTGTCCGACCCGTTCTACCGTAGGCCCGCTGTCCCTGCATGCTATGGCGGCATATACGTCCGCGGAGAGGGTTACGTTGGGATACAAGGGCTTGATCACGTTCCTGGCTTGTTCAAGGAACCTTGTTATCACGTCGACCCTGCTGCGCCCGTGGGTTTCAAGCCCGAGGCTCTCCTGGTAGCGGACATAATCGAACTGTATGGCATCAACGCCGGCTTTCGCGAGTTCCAGAGCGAGGAAAACGTTGTAATTGATGACATCAGGATTCGCCGGGTCCACCCAGGATAGTCCGCTGTCGTCGTCAGCTTTTTCGCCTTCATATTTCAGCTGAAGGTCCGGCCTTTTCTGCGACAGTTTCAGGTCCTTGAACACGGACAATTTAACTTCGAGGCGCAGTCCTGCGCTGTGCAGGCGGGTGATAAGCCCGGGAAGATCGATCGAGCCATACACGGTATGCGCGGCCCTCGCGACCCTGGAGCGGGTAGGGAACCGGACGTAGCCGCTCTCGTCCTTTACGTCCACTACGATCGTATCGATGCCGGCAGTTAAGGCATCCTGGATTATCCTATCCATCGCGTTCCTGCTGCTCGCCATGTCGGCAGTGACATAGACCCCAAGGTCGGTTTTGTCGCGGCCCTTTTTAATTGGCTGCGAGTACGTTGCTTGCGCAGCCGTTTTGCTGGCTTGTATCGGCGGTGTCATTGTCTTATCCATTATCGGCGGGAAGGGTCGCGGATTTCAGGTTTTGCGCGCAGAAATCTTCGTTGCAAAAACGTCCTCGATAAGACAAAATATCACGGAGAGGTGGTCTTATGCTTCCTATCGCACCGCTGATGATAGAACACCGGCTGATCGAGCGGATGATCAGGATCATGCTCGCCGAGTCGCAGAGAATGAAGGCGAGCGGCGAGGCCGATGCCGCGTTCATTGACACGGCCGTGGATTTCATCCGGACATACGCGGACAAGTTCCATCACGGCAAGGAAGAGGACATACTTTTCCGCGAGCTGGCGGAGAGAAAGATCTCTACCGAGCACAACAGGATAATGGGAGAGCTCATCGAGGAACACGTCTTCGCCAGAAAGACCACGGGCTCACTTGTGGCTGCCAAAGAGAGATACGTTAAGGGAGATGACTCGGCGCTCAAGGAGATCACAGGAGCGCTGGACGCGCTGACAACTTTGTACCCCAGACACATCGAGAAAGAAGATAAACACTTCTTCATCCCCGTAATGGACTATTTCGATCAGGCGGAGAGGGATAAGATGACGGAGGAGTTCCGCGACTTCGACCTGAAATTCACCAGCAGAAGGTATACTGATATAATAACGCAGCTGGAGAAACGATAGGAGGCATTTATGAGCGTTGTTTCGATAGTCTTTGCTTTTCTCGCGGGACTTGTTTCTTTCCTTTCGCCGTGCGTCCTTCCCCTGATACCGGCGTACATTGCCTATCTTGCGGGCACTTCCGCATCGGGCCAAAAGCCGAGGCAGATCGACCTGTTCATGAGCAGTGTTTTCTTCGTCATCGGTTTTTCGCTGGTCTTTGCTGTACTCGGCGTTCTTCTCAACTCCATCCTCAGGTCGGCGGCATACGACGTCCAGACATGGCTGGCCCGCCTCGGGGGCCTGGTGATCATCTTTTTCGGCCTTTATCTGGTGGGGCTGCTCGACATTCCCTGGCTCGACAAGGAATACAAGATCAGGGTCAAGTGGAGGATACACTCAAAGGTGGTCATGTCATTCGTTTTCGGGGCGGCGTTCGCGGTGGGCTGGACGCCGTGTGTAGGCGCGGTCCTGGGCGGGATCCTGGGGCTCGCGGCTTCGCAGCCGGGGATCGCATTCACGCTGCTTTTTGCTTATTCAATAGGTTTTGGAGTGCCTTTCCTTATCGTGGGCGCGTTCACGTCGCAGGCGTCGCAGTGGATCGCGGCTTCCCAGGCGTGGCTCAAATACGTGGTAATGGTCTTTGGGGTCATCCTGATCATCATCGGGGTGCTGGTCTTTACGCAGTCCCTCAACCTGATCGCGAACGTTGAGCTGTTGAACAGGTTCATACTCAGATGAACTCCAGGAATATTTTACTGGTCGTCGCGATAGTGGCGATTATCTGTCTGATATATTATATCGACTCATCCAAGCCCAAGAGGATCCAGGAGCAGGGGTCGGGGCTTGTTGCGGCTGCAATAAGCGCGCCCGCCCACATCATCAAGGAAAAAGAGGGAGATATCCTCGCGCCCATGAGATAACGGGGCCGACAGGCTACGTCAATACGACCGGCATCAGGCTGGGCGACCTGGTCGGCAAGAAGGTTGTCCTGGTGCTCTTCTGGACCTATTCCTGCATCAACTGCCAGCGCGAGACGCCGTACATCAACGCGTGGTACGACAAATACCGCGACAAGGGTCTTGAGATCATCGGCGTACATACTCCGGAATTCGACTTTGAAAAAGACCGCGGAAACGTACAGGCGGCGGTCAAAAAATTCGGCATCAAGTACCCGGTCGTCATGGACAACAACTACGCCACCTGGATCGCCTACGGCAACCAGTACTGGCCGCGCAAGTACCTGGTGGACATCGACGGGTTCATCGTGCTCGACCAGATAGGGGAGGGCGCGTACGACCAGATGGAGAGAAGCATCCAGTCGGCTCTTAAAGAGCGGATGGAGAGACTGAAGATAAAAGGCACCGTCGGTTCGGGAATCATCAAGCCAAAAGAAGCGGCCCGATTCAACGAGGTGATGGTGAGAAGCCCCGAGACGTATTTCGGCTTCGCCAGGAACGACTTCCTTGGCAACGGGGCCAAAGGCCTCGCGGGCATACAGGACCTGGCGCTTCCGGGCTCCATCAGTTCCAACACGCTGTATCTTACCGGCAGGTGGGATTTCCAGGACCAGTTCGCCCGGAACCTCTCGCCAAATTCAACGATAGTTTACAGCTACAGCGCGAAGGACGTTTACCTGGTGGCCAGCGCTGACCAGAATGTGAAGATCAAGGTTCTGATGGACGGCAAGCCTCTGGGAGCGGAAGCCGGTGCCGATGTCGCTGGCGACGGAACAGTGACCGTGCGGGAAGCGAGGCTTTACAAGCTGATCCAGGGCCTTGATTACGGGAACCACGTTATCCAGATAATAATCGAGGATCCCGGCCTGAAAGCTTTTACGTTCACTTTCGGATGACGCGGTGATATAATCCGCGTGCTTCGATGTCAGATAAGGAGGGCTTGATATGGCAGAGATGAAAGAGTTGTTCCAAAGCGCCGACTGGAAGAAGGAAAAACACGTTCCGGTCATTTCGGCTCCCGACAGCGTGAAGAAAGGCGAGTTCCTCAAGGTGACGGTGACGATCGGAAAGGAGATAGCCCATCCCAACGAGACCAAACACCACATCGCCTGGCTGGAAGTCTACTTCATGCCGGACGGCGAAAAGTTCCCGTACCAGATAGGAAGGGCGGAGTTCACCGCCCATGGGGCTTCCGCGGAGGGTCCGGACACCAGCACAGTGTATACCCACCACGAGGCGACCGTCAGCTTCAAGACCAGCAAGCCGGGGACGATCATGCGTCCAGCTATTGCAACATCCACGGCCTCTGGAACAGCTCCAAGAAGCTGGACGTTTCCTGACATAAAATACAGGCTTGACAAAGCGGGCGGTCGTTAATATAATTACGCCCTCTGCAATGGATTCATCTCCGTTGCATGTATCCTCTTAACCGGATAAGTTCTTTGAAAACTAAACAGGTAAACCCTGGGAAGGACATTTTTGTTCTTTTCGGGGTGACAAGGATGTGGGCATCTCCTTTATGTCTTTTTTTGAAAAATTCCTGGATCTAACGGTCACGAGGTGGTAGTATTTTTTTAATTAGAGCTAATCGAACTTTTTGAGAGTTTGATCTTGGCTCAGGATGAACGCTGGCGGCGTGCTTAACACATGCAAGTCGAGCGGATGTAGCAATACATCAGCGGCAAACGGGTGCGTAACACGTAAGTAATCTGCCCCTAAGACCGGCACAACCCCGAGAAATCGGGGCTAATACCGGATGTGGTAGCGGGAACCAATGTTCCTGCTACTAAATGGAACGCAAG
>CAVSGV010000001.1:0-166609 GCA_963727815.1 uncultured bacterium | reverse complement strand
CAGAGCAAAGCAGGAAGATATAAAATCCCTGCTCACTATTACGACCGCCGACAACAGAACGATCGATGCTCTTACTAAAAAAGGCATCCGCGCAGATCTCAAAACATCGGTAGGCTGGCAATGCGTTAACGTAAATCCAAAAGAAAACATACAAGATCAAGATTACGCAGAGCTTTTCCATGAAACTTTGATACACGATGCCGCCAGGGCTTACAAGATCTCGAATGGGAAAGAGATCGTCGATTATCTCTGGATGTTCATGGAGAAATACGAATACCTTGCTTCCTGCGTGCAGGAGGGCCGATATTCTGACGATCCTTTTTATAGCGCGCTCGACACCATGAGTATAATACGCCCTCTGTTCGCTAACATTCACAATGAAGATTGCGGATCACCGTTCAAGGATATTGCGTTCAAAGCGAATAATAGTTATTCAAAGCTGATCCGGGAAGTTGCCGGGCAACGAAATGAACTTAAGACCATCGGCTGATCGACGTCTCCGCTTTTAACCCTCTCGCCTTGACACACATATTATAATAGTAATGTAAATATTGATGATATTAAGTCCAACAATTTCAAGGAGGTGTTTTTGTGACCCACGTAATTTCGGATGACTGCATATCCTGCGCCGCATGCGAGCCGGAGTGTCCCGTCCAGGCCATCAGCCAGGGCGATACGAAGTACAATATCGACCCGGCAAAGTGCACCGACTGCGGCAACTGCGTTGACGTTTGCCCCGTTTCCGCCATCAGCAAAAAAGCGTAAACCCTAAAGTATGCGGAGCTTCACTTTAGGGTGAAATTCCCTCTTGACAGCTATATGTAGCGTGTTACACTCCCCTTTACCTCTAGATGTGGGGTAAAGGGGATTTATTTTGAAGTGTCCGTTTTGCGGCAGCAGTGAAGAAAAAGTTGTTGAATCAAGAGCCACTCTTGATGACACCGCCATAAGAAGGCGCAGAGAATGCCTCAAGTGCGAAAAAAGATACACCACTTATGAACGCATAGAAAGCGTCGAGCTGATGGTGGTAAAACACGATGGAAGGCGCGAGCCTTTCAACCGCGAAAAAGTGATCTCCGGCATCGTGAAGGCGCTTGAAAAAAGACCTGTCTCGATGAAGACCGTCAGCGAACTC
Source organism: uncultured bacterium (assembly GCA_963727815.1). GTDB lineage: Bacteria > Margulisbacteria > WOR-1 > CAVSGV01 > CAVSGV01 > CAVSGV01. Next base: position 165,474 of record CAVSGV010000001.1, on the reverse strand, counting down.
ATGGATGAGATAGAAAAACATATACAGACGGAATTCCAGGGCGAGGTCCCGTCCAGTTTCATTGGCGAGCTTGTCATGGAAAAACTTCACGGCATCGACAAGGTTGGATATGTCCGTTTCGCGTCAGTTTATCGCCAGTTCGAGGACGTAAGCGACTTTGTGGATGAAGTGAAATCAATGCCAAAAAAGATCACTGTCAGCAAGAATTAATTTTTGATCAAGTAAGTAAGAAAGGGGAGAAATATTATGAATCCGCAGGCAACACTGGAGAAAAGCGACTCGACCGATCTTGCGATGTTCGTAAGAACATCGGGGGAGGACATGGTCAAATGGGACAGAGCAAAGATAGTGGAAGCCCTGATGAAGGAAACGGGACTCGCGTCTGACATGGCCAACATAATCGGGGTCGAGGTGGAGAAGCAGATCAAGTCGCTTAACATCGACGTGATCACTTCCCCGCTGATAAGAGAACTTGTGGACGTCAAGTTGCTTGAATACGGACTTGAAGACGCAAGACGCAGGCATACAAGGCTTGGCACTCCCATATTTGACGTGTTGAACATTATATTCAACCGCAACAAGGAGAACGCGAACGTCCCCCATGGGCCGGAAGCGACAAACCTCACCCTGGCCGAGAACATAAAGAAGGAATTCGCGCTTCTTCACGTTTTTTCCCAGGACGTGGCGGACGCGCATACAGTCGGGGACATACACCTTCACGATCTCGGATTCGTTGACAGGCCTTATTGCAGCGGACAGTCGATCGAATACATCAAGAAGTTCGGTCTCGATCTTCCCAACTCGCTGTCGAACGCCAGGCCGGCGAGACACGCGGACGTCCTTCTGGCGCAGATGGTCAAATTCTCCGCCGCTCTGCAGGGCCAGTTCGCCGGCGCCATCGGCTGGGACGCGGTGAACATATTCTTCGCTCCGTTCCTGGTGGGAATGTCCGAAAAAGAAATAAAACAGCTGGCGCAGATGATGATATACGAATATTCCCAGCAGGCGGTCGCGCGCGGCGGGCAGGCCATTTTCTCCGATATCAACATTTACTGGGAAGTTCCCAAACACTTCAAGAACGTCCAGGCGATAGGACCCGGCGGCCAGTACACGGGGAAAAAATATTCCGATTACATGAAAGAGTCGCAGCAGTTCGCATGGGCGCTTTTCGACGTTTACAAAGAAGGCGACGGCTCGGGGAGGCCTTTCTTCTTCCCGAAACCGATAGTGCACATGACGGAGAACTTCTTCAAGACGGAAGGCCACGAAAAGTTCCTTGAACACATATCCGAAGTCTCCACGGAGATGGGCAACACGTATTACGTGTTCGACAGGGGAGAAACGGCGAAGATATCCGAATGCTGCAGGCTTTCTTTCAAGCTTGAGCAGTGCGACCTTGACGACGCGAACGAGCCGTGGAAAATGAGATATTCCGCGCTGCAGAACGTTACCATGAACCTTCCGCGCGTCGCATACAGAGCGAAGAAGAACGACGAAAAATTGTTCAAACTTATCGATGAAATGCTGGAGCTTTCGGCGAAAGCGCACATCCAGAAGAAAAAGTTCATCGAGGAACTTCTTGCGATAGGCCAGAAGGGACCTCTTTCGCTGCTTGCCATGAAGAGGGACGGCAGCCCTTACCTGAGGATGTGGCGCGTCAGCTATCTCATGGGTATAATCGGACTCAACGAGGTGGTCCAGTTCCATACCGGCAAAGAACTGCACGAGAGCAAGGACGTACTCAAATTCGGGCTAAAGGTGATATCGCACATGAAACTGAAATGCGAAGAGATGTCGAAAAAATACGGCATGCATTTCGTGCTCGAGCAGACGCCCGCGGAATCTACCGCATACAGGTTCGCGAAGCTGGACCTTAAGCACTTCCCCGAGGAGACCGCGTCGGTGATAAAAGGCAACAAGGCGACTGGCGAGATATATTACACGAACTCGACATATTTCAACGTATCAAATCACATGAATCCCATCGACAGGGTCGTGGATGAAGGATTGTTCCATCCTCTCATCGATGCGGGTGCGCTAACTCACGTATGGCTCGGCGAATCTAAGCCGTCCGCGGCTTCCATCGCCAATTTCGTGATCAAGACCTTCAGGAATTCGCTGAACGGCCAGATAGCGTTCTCGCCGGAATTCACCTCCTGCAATGACTGCGGAAAGATCGCGAGGGGCTTGAGGGATAAATGCTCTTTCTGCGGGAGCGAGAACATCGACGGCATAACCAGGATCACCGGCTATTTCTCGAAGATCTCCGGCTGGAACAAAGGAAAACTCGGCGAGCTGAAGGACAGGTACAGGGTGCAATTGACGGAGAACGCTTAACATGCCGGAAGTCGAAGTAATGGACGGTCTGGCTACAGATGAGAAACGCGCCGGCGAGGAATCAACCGACCTCTCGCTTTTCGTCCGCACATCTGCCGACGACATAGTCGCGTGGAACAGGTCCAGGATAGTGGACGCGCTGATAAAGGAGACCGGGGTCAAGAAAGAACTTGCCGAGATAATAGGGCTGGAAGTGGAAAAGCAGGTAAAGAAGCTCTCGGTGGAGTTCATCACCGCTCCGCTCATCAGGGAGCTCGTGGACGTAAAACTCCTGGAGTACGGTCTTGAGGACATGAGGCGCAAGCACACCAGGCTGGGCGTGCCTATTTACGATGTAAAGCAGATCATACTGAACAAGAACAAGGAAAACGCCAACACTCCGCACAATCCGGAAGCTACGAACCTTACCCTGTCGGAGAACATCAAAAAGGAATTCGCGCTTCTAAGCGTTTTTTCGCCTGCAGTGGCCGACGCGCACATGATAGGCGACATCCACATACACGACCTGGGTTTCATCGACAGGCCGTACTGCAGCGGACAATCGATCGAATTCATTAAGAAATTCGGCCTCTCTCTGCCGGAAGCCAATTTTATCGCGAGACCGGCCGAAGAAGCGGAAACCCTCATATCACAGGTCGTCAAATTCTCTCTCGCGCTCCACGGTAATTTCGCCGGAGCTGTGGGATGGGACGCCGTCAACGTCTTCATCGCCCCGTTCATCGAGGGTTTCGGCAGGGGACACGTTAAGAAACTTGCGAAAATGCTCATCGAAGAATTTTCCCACGTCGCGGTGGCAAGGGGAGGGCAGGGAGTCTTCTCGGACCTTAACATATATTATGAGATACCAAAGCATTTTGAGGAGGTCCCGGCCATAGGCAGGGGCGGAAGTACACCGGCAAGAAGTACAAGGAATATGAGAAAGAGGCGCAGGCTTTCGCGGAAGCGCTGTTCGAAGTTTACCTTGAGGGCGACGGCGCCGGAAGGCCGTTCTTCTTTCCCAAGCCGCTAGTCCACATCACCGAAAAATTCTTCAAGACGGAAGGCCACGAGAAATTCCTGGAGCTGATATCTGACGTGGCGGGAGAGAAGGGCAATACATATTTCGTTTTTGACAGGGGAGACACGGCCAAGATATCCGAATGCTGCCGCCTCTCGTTCAAGCTGGAAAAATCGGACCTGGATGATGCCAAAGAGCCGTGGAAGATGAGATATTCCGCCATCCAGAACATCACTATTAACCTGCCGAGAGCTGCATACAAAGCGGAGAAGTCCGACGAAAAACTTTTCGAGGAGCTCAGCAGGCAGATCGACCTTGCAGTTGCGGCTCACAAGCAGAAGAGAGCATTTGTGGAGCAGCTGCTCCAGCTGGGCAATGAGGGGCCGCTTTCGCTTCTGGCGATGAAAAAGGACGGCGAACCGTACCTGCGGATGCACAGGGTTACCCATCTCATCGGCATGCTGGGACTGAACGAGCTGGTCCAGTTCCATACAGACAAGGAACTGCATGAGAGCGACGAGAGCGTGAAGTTCGGCATGAAGGTCATAGCTTTCATGAAGCTTAAATGCGAGGAGTGCTCAAAGCAGCACAAAATGAACTTTGTCCTGGAGCAGACGCCGGCGGAATCAACGGCTTACCGCTTCGCAAAACTGGACATGAAGCATCACCGCGAGGCGGCTTCACAGGTGATGAAGGGGAATATGGCGGATAACGAGATATATTACACGAACTCAACGTACTTCAACATCTCCCATCCGATGAACCCGATAGACAGGGTGATAAAAGAAGGGCTTTTCCATCCGCTTATCGACGCGGGCGCGCTGACCCATGTCTGGCTTGGCGAATCAAGGCCGACCGCCGCCTCTATCGCGAACTTTGTGGTCAAGACGTTCCGCAACTCATTGAACAGCCAGATCGCTTTTTCGCCGGAATTCACCACGTGCAATTCATGCGGGAAGACGGTCAGGGGAATAAAGGACAAGTGTTCCTATTGCGGGAGCGCCGACATAGAGGTCATGACCAGGATCACGGGATATTTTTCGAAGCTGGCGGGATGGAACAAGGGAAAAATCGGGGAACTTAAGGACAGGTACAAGAATCAGGGGTTCTTGAATTAATTCCGGAAAGGATGTTGAAAAAAATGAAGGTAAAAGTATTCGGCAAGCCGGGCTGCGAGTTCTGCAAGACCACGATGAAGAAGTTCGAGACTTTCTTTGACGTCTGGAAGATAAGGGACAAGGTGGAGCTTTCTTTCTTTGACATGGAAACGGTGGACGGCCTCGCGGAAGGGGCTTTCCTTAGCGTCGCGAAGATCCCCACGTCGATCATCGAAAAGGACGGCCAGGTCCTGGCAAGATGGGACGGGAAAGTGCCTGTTTCAGAGGAATTCAAATCGCACTTTGAGGAGCTTAGAGCTTCCTGATCAGTTGATCCCGATAAGGATGCTGTTGCTGACGGGGACTTCCCCGCCGCGTACGGGCGAGTTTATCACTTCTCCGCTTATCACCATAGTGGACGATCCGCCGCCGTCAAGGTTCATCGCGTCAACGCATCCCAGGTCCTTCATTATCTGAGCCAGCTCCGGAAGGGTCGCACCCGCGCTCTGTTTTCCCTTGTCCACCGTTGCGAAAACAAGTATGCCTTCCTTTGATATCCCTACCGCGGTCCTGGCGGCCCTGCTGTTCGCCACGTCGTTCTTGAACTTTTCGCTGTTGCCGGAAATGTAGATCTGCCCCATCTTTAGAAGGCGCGGCCCGCCGCCGATGACGTGTTTTGTTTCAATGCTCGATATCGCGGAGAGAGGGATAAGCTTCAGGGTCAGGTTCACTTTGCTTCCCACTTTCAGCCTGTCGCCCAGGGAGCCGTAATACGCGGGATCCAGCGACAGAATGTAGCCGTCGTTCGGTATGGGCGCCTTTGCTCTGGCGACGTCCTTCACCTCGTTGTTCACAACAGTAAGTATCATCCCCGCGCTGGTCTCCTCCACCTGGCCGCCGTACCTGGGAGTGTAAATTATCGCTTCACCTTCCTGCCTTTTCCTGTTGACCCCGGAGAGCGGAACATCCACGCCTTCTATCTGCGCGTCGCCGGCGAGCGAGACATTGTCTATGTAGCATTTGTTATCCCAGTCCATGATGAGCGCGGTCCGGTCGTTTATGGAATAGGATATCAGCTCCCCGTTCATCATGAGCACTCCGAGAGGCTCGCCGTTGTCGCCGAAGAACGTGCCGTTCACGCCGGCAATGGCGCTGTCATCATCCGCCATTCCGCTTACGGTCTCCCTGTGGCCTTTCTCTTCTTCTTTTTTCGGCATCCAGAAGGTGAACAGCGAACCGATGGCGCCGAAAATGTTGGGGCTGTCCTTTTTTGTGCATGCCATGTAAGGATAAACGTTGAGCGAATTCTGGTCGGCGAAAAGCGAATTGACGGTGACAGGCCCGTCCTCCGTTCCTTTGACGAACTTTACGTAGCGCAGGCCGGGAACTATCATCTTCGCGCCTATGGTCGACCTGGAAGCCTTGTCGAACTCCACCACCAGCCTGTCGGGATTATCCAGTTTGTATATCTGGTAAAAGGACGGATAGTTGCGGAATATGCTTATGACCGTTGACTTTTCCACCTGGTCTATCGAGACCCTGGGTATCAGCTTGTCATTTGTGATTATCTTCCTGCTTTTCAATATCGAGTTCGTTTCCGGCAGCTCGATGACTATCCCGTCGTCGGTGTTCGTTATTTTGTACGGCACCAGGCTTGTAAGGTTCACTACTATCTTGAACTTGTCCGGGAGAGACTTAACGTAAACTTTTTCTATTTCGGGTATGGTTATCCTGCTCTCTATCTTCGCCGGCGGCATCTTCGGCACCAGCATTTTTGATACTTTGCTGAAATCGGCCACGATCCTGTCCGGGTTCTTCAGCGCGAAAACCTTGCTGGACGTAAGATATTTGAAGCTGGCCTTTATCTGGCAGGCGCCGTTGTTATCTTCGATCTTAAGGCTGTCAAGCATGAAGGCCGAAAGACTTCTGGGAACGCCCGCAAGGACGGTCGTGTCGGACAGGGAGATCGTCGCCGAATCGTTGGTCTTTGTTATCGAGTATTTGGCCGCCTGATCAAGAAGGAGGACAAGCCTGAATTTACCCTTTGTCTCCTTGAACGTGACTTTTTTCAGGACGGCGGCTTCGCAGGCGGAGAAGCTCGCCAGAAGTACGGCCATGATAATGAGGCATTTGACAGAGCGCAAATCAGTTCCCCTTAAGTTTCTTGACGACCTCTTCAATGACATTATCCGGAGTGGATGCGCCGGCCGTCAATCCAATTATATCAAAACCTTTGATGAGATTCAGGTCGAGGTCCGCCGCCGATTCTATCTGATATGTTTTCGCGCCCGTTTCCTCGCAAAGCTCCTTCAGCCTTTTCGTGTTGGCGCTCTTGGCGTCGCCGATGACGAACATTATCTCCGATCTCTTTGCGGTCTCCTGAGCGGACCTCTGCATTTTGTTCGTCGCTTCGCAGATCGTGTTGAAGGTCTTAAGCTCGTTGGTCTTGGGCAGAAGACCGTTGACCACCTCGTCAAAATTCTTGGCGGACTGGGTCGTCTGAGCGATAACGCCTATCTTGTCGTGGAACTCCACCTTCTTCAGGTCTTTCGCGTTCTCCACGACCTGCGCTTTGTTGTTCGCCCATCCCATTATCCCCAGGACCTCCGCGTGGTTCCTGTCGCCCACTATCACAACGTGGTATCCCTCATCGATGAGCTGTTTCGCCGTTTCCTGGGGTTTCTTTACCCAGGGGCAGGTGGTGTCCACTATCTTGAGCCCGGTCTTTTCAGCCTTCGCGTGCATCTCCGGAGAAAGGCCGTGCGCGCTTATCACAAGATATCCGGTCGCATCCTTAGGAAGTTCGTTGAGTGTTTTGATCGTTTTTATTCCTTTTGACTGAAGCTCATCTATTACTTTCAGGTTGTGGACAAGATAGCCGAATATGTAAACGGGTTCGCCCTGCTGCGCGGTTTTGAGAGCGAGTTTGTACGCGCGGCTTACTCCCGTGCAGAACCCCAGGTATTTCGAAATGAGGAGCTTCATTTGAAGGAAATGCCCTCTTTCTTCATGCGCGATACGGCTTCTATCACCTTCGACTTATCTATCGTGATGGAAGCCCTGAAATATCCTTCGCCGTATTTTCCGTATCCGGAACCGGGGACAACGAGAACTCCGGTCTTTTCAAGAAGATGCGAAACGAAACTCGACGACGTAAAACCTTTCGGCACCGGAGCCCAGACGTAAAAAGTAGCTTTCGATCTTTCAAGTTTCCAGCCAAGCGAGTTGAGCCCGTCCACAAGCGCGTTGCTCCTCTCCTCGTAGATCCTGTTCATTTCGTCCGTGTCCTTCTGCGATCCGTTGAGAGCTTCCACTCCAGCCAGCTGTATCGCCTTGAAAATGCCGGAATCGATGTTGGTCTTTATCACCGACAGCGCGGCTATCGCATCGCGGTTGCCAACGGCCATCCCGATGCGCCACCCGGTCATGTTGTATGTTTTTGAGAGCGAATGGAATTCGATCGATACTTCCTTTGCCCCCGGGATCTGCAGGACGCTCATCGGCCTGTAGCCGTTGAAAGCGACCTCTGAATAAGCAAGGTCGGAGCAGAGAAGAAGATCATTGTCTTTGCAGAACTTCACCGCTTCTTTCAGAAAACCCTCTCCGGCGACGGCGCCTGTGGGATTGTTCGGATAATTGATAAAGAGCAGTTTCGACTTTTTTATCACGCTCTTGTCTATGGACTTCAGGTCCGGCAGGAATGCGTTCTCTTTCAGAAGAGGGACGGAATAAGGCGTGCCTCCGGCCAGAAGCGTCGCCACTTGATAAACCGGATACCCGGGGTCCGGTATCAGCGCTACATCGCCGGGGTCCACGAAAGCCAGGAAAACGTGCGCGATGCCTTCTTTGGAGCCGATGAGAGAAAGCACTTCTTTTTCGGCATCAAGGCTGAAGCCGAACCTTTTTTTGTACCAGTCCGCCACCGCCGTCCGGAACTCTTTTATTCCTTCGTAGGGCGGATAGTTGTGATTGGACGGATCGTCCACTGCTTTATGGAATTTCCCGAGGATCCTTTCAGGCGTGGGCTTGTCCGGATCGCCGATCCCCAGGTCGATGATCTTGACGCCTTTCTCGATAAGTTCCTGTTTCTTCTTGTCGATTTCGGCGAAAAGATACGGGTGGATGCCGGATATCCGCTTGGCTTTTCTCATTTAAGCTCTCCTTCGCTAAAGCTACGAAGAGCAAGCTCCCCTTCGTAAACCGTTTCCGCCGGGCCTCTCAGCAAAATATGTCCGTTGCCCGCGCCGGTGTCGTCCAGCTCCCATTCTATTTCCAGGTTCCCGCCGGGAAGGTGAACAAGGACGTCGTTCGCCGTAAGGCCTTCCTTTACCGCCGCGACCACCGCCGCGCACGCGCCGGTCCCGCAAGCGAGCGTTTCTCCCGCGCCTCTTTCCCAGACCCTTACAGTAAGTTCGTGTTTGCTGTCGGCTTTCACGAACTCCACGTTCGTCCGCCTCGGGAGGAATATTTTCAGGTTCTCGATCTTGGGGCCTTCCACATCAAGACTTATCTTGCCCGGATTGTCGGTGAAGATGACGCAGTGGGGATTTCCCATGTTCACGAGAGTTCGCGTCATAGACGGTTTCGTCCACCTTGAACCTGGTGGCCTTCACGTCCGCCGGGATCCCCATGTCCACTTCCACCAGCGCTATCTTTCCTTTGTGATCCACGACCGACGGAAGGATTATCCCGGCGCCAGTCTCGACGGAAATAAGCTCTTTCTTGTTTTCCGAAGTTTCATATATGTATTTGGCGAAACACCGGATGCCGTTGCCGCACATCTCCGGCTCGCTTCCGTCGGGGTTCATCACTCTCATCTTTACGTCGGCGGCTTTGGACGGCAGGACTATCAGCAGCCCGTCCGCGCCAATGCCGAAATGCCTGTCGCACAATCGTATCGCGAGCTGGGCAAGGTCCACCCCGTCAAGGTTCTCTTTTCTTGAATCGATAAGGATAAAATCGTTCCCGGTCCCATGCATTTTTGTGAATTTCATTCTTTACCTTTCTTGTCATGCTGAGTCCTTCGCATCCTGTCATTCTGAGCGAAGCGAAGAATCTGCATTTGCTCAGGACAGGCTCCGCGAAGAATCTGCATTAATTAAACACAGGCCCTTCGCTCACGCTCAGGGTGACGCCTTCTCATTTCATGTAAGTCGCCGAAGTGACCGCAGACTTCGAACACGGTCACTTTCGCCAGCTTAATGTCTTTCTTCAGTCCCTTCTCGAACTGATCGTAAATGTATTTCGCCACGTTCTCCGAAGTCGGGTTCACCTTCCTGAACGGCGGCAGTATGTTCAGGTTCGTGTGGTCCAGTTTTGAGAGCGCGAACTGGAGGTCCGCTTTCAGTTTTTTGAAATCTTCCACCATGCCCAGCTTGTTCAGCTTGCCTCCCGAGAGAAAGACCTGGACCTTCCATGTGTGTCCGTGGAGTTTCTCGCAAGGGCCTTCGTACCCGATAAGCTGGTGGGCGGCGTCAAAGGTTCCCTCGACCATAAGTTCGTACATGAACAAATTTTACCTTCCGCCGGAAGGTTTTACAATGGTAATTTCCTCGACCGGCGGGAGGGGGCGGCCCAGAAGACGCGAAGCCATGTCCCGGAAAGATTCAGCTTTTCCGGTGACCTGGAACCTGTATTTCGGTGATTCTAAAACGGACGCCGCCAGATCGTTCTTTATCAGAACATCCTTTGTTTCTTTAGCGACCTCTTCCGCGGGATTAACGATGGTCACGCCCGTGCCCATTATCTCGATGATAGCCGGAAGAACGTGCGGATAATGCGTGCATCCAAGCACCAGAGTGTCTATCTTCTTTGCAATAAGCGGCTTGAGATAATCCTTAAGGACTTTCGCGGTCTCATCCGATCCGGCGAAGCCGCCTTCTATCAGCGGAACAAGGAGAGGGCAGGCGACGCCGAAGACCTCGATGTTCTTATCCAGCTCGCGGATATTTTTTTCATAAGCTCCCGAATTGATCGTCCCTGCCGTGGCGATGACGCCTATCTTCTTGTTCCTTGTCGCGGCCGCCGCCATTCGCGAGCCGCCTTCTATCATGCCGATGATGGGGACCTTGTAGCTGTCTTTCATCACGGGGTAGGCTATCGATGATGAAGTGCCGCAGGCCATAACGATCATCTTGCAGCCGAGTCCGGTCAGATGATCCAGTATCTCCTTGTTTATCTTCAGTATCTCGGCGGGAGGCCTGCCGCCGTAAGGGACCCTGGCGGTATCCGCGAGAAAAATAACGTTTTCATGCGGAAGGAGCCTTGTGACCTGCTCGAAGACCGTAAGCCCGCCGACGCCGGAATCGAACATCCCGATGGGCGAGGAAGCATCGACGACGTGGTGTTTTTCAGGCAGAGTTTTTTCTTTGCGGGTGACCCTTGTGGACGCGACGTGCCTTATTTGTGAGATCTCTGCCATTTGGGATTCATTTTAACATATTCCGTTATGCCTTTGAATATGCCCGTTGCTATCGCCTGCTGGTACTGCGGCCTCATCACGAGCCTCTCCTCGAGCGGGTTGGTCAGATATACCGGCTCCACAAGGACGGCGGGCATCAATGTGTGATGAACGGCATAATATGTTACCTTTTTTACGCCTCTTCCTTTTATGTGTATGGTCCTGCTGAGATATCTCTCCATGACGTTCGCGAACCTCCTGCTCTGCGGAGTGAAATAATACGTCTCGCAACCGCCTATCTTCGGGCTGATGAAGGAATTGAGATGTATGGCGACGAAGAGATGCGCGCCGCTCGCGTTGGCCATCGCAACAACATCTCTGTTCTTTACGCTGATATCGGTCACCCTTGTCATGACCACTTTTGCTCCGGCGGCATTCAGCATTTTTCTCAGCTTCAGCGCGATGGCAAGGTTCAGCTTTTTCTCGAATATTCCCGATGAGCCAACGTAGCCGGGATCCCTTCCTCCGTGGCCCGGGTCCACGACGATCACCTTTCCCTTTAGAGGGAGTTTCTTCGTCGGACTGGGCGGCATAGTGCTCACGACGGGGGAGGGCGGCATCGTTTCTATTTCGGGAGACGGCGCCTTTTCTTTTTCCGGGACAACGACCTCTTCGGTCACGACGACAACTTCTTGGGTGGTCTCCACGGTTTCAGCTGTTGATACGGGCTGGACCCGCGCGCTCACTTCTTCAGGCGTCGCAACTTTTACGGCTTCGGGGGTCACAGGCGCGCTTGCCGCGACCACCCTGTTCACCGCGCCGGGGTTCGCCTTTGACAGCTCAAGTATCACCTTGTTGCGCCCCAGGATGCTGGTGAAGTCGTAGCTGAGGTTCTCGTTCGGCTCAACTATCACGTAGACGGTATTTTCATCGAACTGAGCCGCCTGTATCATCCTTATGAAAGATGAAGGACCCGGTATAGTTACCGGCGCATCGATCCTCGAGTTGTTGAACACCAGCGCGATCCTGTTCGGCGATTCCAGAGTAATGATGTCCGGTTTTACTTTTTGTGAAGTATGGACCGTGACCTCGGCGTACCTGCCGGCCATCTCCGCCTCTACCTTTATCACTTTGTTGGGCTCAACGGCCAGGCCAGAGAGGCCGAATGACAAAATCCAAATGACAAATAACAAATGAATCGTGAAATGACAAATCAAAGCAAATGGTTTTTCCGATTTGGATTTAATCGATTTATTTGAATTTTGGGTTTTGATATTTGTCATTTAAAGGACTTCACCATTTCCAGTAATCGATGCCTTTCGTTGAGCGTTGGCTCATCCAGGACTTTCTCGAGCAGAGCATCGAGAACCTCCCCGACTTTTGGTCCCGGGGGAATGTTCAGCTCTTTCATCACGTCTTTGCCGTCCACCTTCAAGTCCTTGATGTGCAAAGCGTTCTCCTCCGCGATCACTTTTTTTATCTTCCTGCGAAGACCGGCCGGATGGCCTTTTCCCACGGTCCTGCCCATCGCTTTTATATCCGCAATCCTCAGGGCAAAAAGATCGTCAACGTTCTCTATGCCGACCCTTTTGATGAACCTTCTTACGGCGGAATCCGACCACTCCCTGGAATAGTTGAACATGTGGTTCCTGATGATGTTCTTCACGTATCCGATATCGTCGTTGCTGAACTTCAGCCTCTTCATTATCTTTCCCGCGGTTTCGGCGCCTTTCAGGTCGTGGTCGTAGAAGGTCTCATCCACCTTGCATTCAGGTTTTGAAATGTCATGAAGAAGGGCCGCAAGCCGGAGGACGGGTTTACCTTTCGAGATCTTATCGCACGTATGGATGTTGTGGAGGTAAACGTCCTCTTTATGGAAAGGCTTCGGCTGACCAACGCCTATCCCCGCCTCGAGCTCCGGTATATATAATGAAAGGAGTCCCGACCTTCTCATCAGCTCGATCCCCACCGACGGCTTATCGGAAGCGAGCATCCTCATCAGCTCGTCATGGACGCGTTCCATCGAAACTTTCTTCGCGGTCTTTAGGCATTTTGATATCGCGCTGAAAGTTTTCGGCTCTATCTTGAAATCCAGCTTCGCGGCGAACCTGCAGGCTCGAAGAGGCCTTAGCCCGTCCTCGTTGAACCTCATGACGGGATCACCCACAGCCCTTATCAATTTTGCTTTCAGGTCTTTCTGTCCGCCGAAAATATCGACGAGTTCGCCCGATATCGGATTGTATGCTATCGCGTTGATGGTGAAATCGCGCCTTGAGAGATCGTCTTTGAGTGAATCTGAGAACCGGACGTTCAGCGGGTGTCTGCCGTCCACGTATTTCTCGTCGCTCCTGAAAGTGGTTATCTCAAAGGGCACGCCGTCGATCATGACGGTGACGGTGCCGTACTTGATCCCTGTCGGTATCACTTTCTTGAAAAGCTTCGTGACTTGCTGAGGTCTCGCGTCGGTCGTCAGGTCCCAGGTGCCCGGAGTTTTTTTCAGAAGAAGATCGCGTATCCCTCCGCCGACCACATAGCATTTGAATCCGGCGTTTTTAATTGTCCTGACCACGGAAATAAGATCTCCGGGGAAAGCTTTATTATTCAACGTTTTCATCGGTTAAAGTTTACATTAGAGGGGTATATTAGTAAACAGAAGATTGATAATGCCGCCAAGCTTGGGCAGAAAAATCATCTGGTCGTATTGTTGAGTGGATGTTGTTCAACTTTCTTGAAGCCGTCAGATTCTATCATCCGCTGGAGGATAAGATGGAACTCAGGGCTGATAATGAACAGGACGTTCTTGTCTTTTGAGGTGTCAAGCGCGGTGTTCAATCCTTCGACGGTCAATATATTGCTTGCCTCGGTCAACTTTTCGAAGATCTCTCTGCATTCTTTTTTCTTTTTGGCAGCGGCAAATCGGTCCGCCTTATCTAATGCGAGGAAATTGTCCGATATTACATAAAGTCTATTATCGGAATATCCGAGATCTTCGGCCAGTTTAGGAATGATCATATTGACCGGAATATCGGCATCCAATGGCGAGAATTGCGAGTAGATCATTATCAAAGCAGCTTCCGCGATATCGCGCTTGCTGAGCTCAGGATTATCTTTCATGCATCTATCCGCGGCCATCTTGCTAATGGGGCTTATGAGAGGGTCTATGATGCCAATGTTCTGTTTTGCGGCCGTCTGTACAAGTGCCTGGTCTTCTATTGGTCTGAGCATGTCTTTATCGGGAATTTTCGGATTTACGTCTTCCATGCAGAAATACCAATCATCGCCCTTCTTGATCTTTGGCAGGACATTACAGTACAGAAGGTCCGCGGCTTTTAGCGAACCCCGCTCCCTTACCAGCACGACGATCTCGCGGCCATTCTTGGCATATTGTTCCATCGCAGCCTTGCCGTTCCTTTTTTTAAGGATGGGTATATTCATGTATCTATCCATCCACATTTCATTAGGGCAAAAAGTGTAGAGTTCGCGTCCCTTAATGAATATCTTGGAAGGACCTTTGCGGGTCGCATGGGCCGGCTTACAGTTGACGGTTGTTTGCGGCGTTGCTTGCGGTGCCGCCTGCGAAAGATCTGTATTCAAAGCAGTATGGCTCATTCTTAAATTCCTCCGTGCACGTGTTTTCCCGGAATAGTTATCGTTAATAAAAGCAAAAAATCCCACTTTTCAGCGACCAAAAACGGGGACAGATAAAGCTTGTGAGCATTGCCATATTTCCCGATATTCTGTTATACTACCTTGTTTGGCCTGCCTGCCGGCAGGCAGGGATTTGATAATTGGGATTTGGTCATTCCGCGAAGCGGTTGGGGGTGTAAGGGTTTTGACGGGCCGGATGAAGCGGCGGTCGCGAGCCAAGGATGATGTTGTCCTTGTAAAAACACATCAAAACACAAACGCAAATCCATTAGAACTTGCATTAGCTGCCTAATAAATAACGGCGGCTTCGCCTCTTAAGCCATAGCCGGTTAGGCTTGAGTTGGGCGTCATTAAACCGGATACTCTTCCGGCCTGTTTGTGGGACGGATGGGGAAACTTTTCACAGACTATCTTGAGAGCTGCCCCGTCTAGGGCAAAATCTCGGGTGAAAACCAATATATAGACTACGCTCGTAGTGACTTCTGCGGATACTGGTTCGGACGAGGGTTCGACTCCCTCCACCTCCACCATCCTTCGGCAGGCTCAGGATGGAATGACCTGCCTGCCGGCAGGCAGGCAAATGACCGATGCCAAATGTCAAATTAATGCCCCAATTCATGATTCCTGTTTGATTTTTGGATTTCATTTGCAATCGGACATTGCGCCTAATGCGGCGACTTCATCCACTCCGCCAAGTTATGGCAGGCGGGCGTCGGCTTTTTGCGGATCGGCGGCAAGTTCCTGCAGGGCCTTTTGCAATTCAAATCTTTACAATATCGAATATAATGCGCGCGATAAGGAAAACAGCCAGAACATACGCCGTGATCTTATGGGCCAAAACAAGTTTCGGCTTAAAAGCCTTGAGGGTCAACAGCCTTACTCCGATTATAAGATTTAACAGCAGAGCCACCCCTGCGGCGAACAAAGAGATCGTGGAGAACATTTTTCCGGTGGCAATGTCCCTTAGGTCCACATAGATCCCCGAACCTAAACCAAGTATGATGAACAGGGAAAGAATAACATGTACGACCAATAATGCGACTTTGTACGGATTCTTTGAATGGATAACGAGGGCCCCAACAACTATCTGGATCACAACAAACGCAAATAAAACCACATCGCCGGTCATCGTGTTATGCATGGTATCTCCTTTTGGATCAAGTATTTTAATTGCCTGGCGATAAATATATACAACAAGCAAGATCAACCCTTAGGTTTATAATCCTCCAGGTCGTCGAGTATGTTCCTTGCGTCCTTGGTCGGATCCACATTCTCGTAAGTCTTCACTATATCGCCGTTGGGATCTATCAGGTATGTTGTCCTTTTGGCGATGGCGGTATCGCCGAACTTTCCCTGAATGCCGTAATCCTTCACGACCACGCCTTTAGGATCGCTGAGTATGTCGAAGTTCAGATGGTTCTGTGCATAGAAATTCTTGTGGCTCTCGACCGTATCCATCGATATTCCCACGACCTCGGCGCCCTTATCCCTTATCTCCTTTATGAAATCTCTGTAGCTGCATGCCTGCGTCGTGCATCCCGGAGAGAAATCCTTGGGATAAAAATACAGGACAAGCATTTTTCCCCTGTCATCCGCAAGCTTGTGGAACTTCCCGTTCTGGTCCGGCAGGTTAAAATCTTTCGCTTTCATTCAGCATCCCCTTTTCCTTATCGCGCTCGGATCATGATGGTATTTTACCGCTGTATCGCTGTTTGGCAATATGTTATTCCGGTGTTTTTTCTTCCGGAGTAGTTGTCTCTATCAATCTGAACGACGTAAGAATATCATTATAGGTCTGGGTGTGGAATTTCATCCTGTCGTCGCCTTTGTTCTCCTCGATGTAATTGAAGAAAAACACGACCTTCTTCACCGGCAGATACAGATATATGGATTTAAAATCGTTTTCATCCACGATGACACCCAGTGCATCCATGCCAGCGGCCTCGCCGGTGATGCTGCCGGCCACTTTATCTTTTTTATTCTCTTTCTTGATGAAATTCACCCAGGCTTCCGCTGTCAACCCTTTCGGGTTCGGGAGCACGGACAGCTCGAATATTCCCTGCCAGGTCCCGCCAATATACTGCGGCTCAAGGAACACCACTTTCTGCAGTTCCGACCCCTGCAGATTCATAGGTGTGTCAAAGCTGTCGTTCCATTTCCTGGCTTCAAGACACGACCACTCTTTTGGATAATCGATAGCATAGCCGTATTGAACGTTCTTGTATTCCGTCCATCCCGCTCTCAAGACCGATGCTTCGGGACTGGCCGATCCGGCTTCATTTGTCGAGGCTACGACCGCCATTGCCGGAGCGAGCAGAATGATCATCAGGAATAAAGCAACGATCATCTTTTTTGTCATATTGATCACCGCCTGATATTTCTTGTTCCCTCTAATACCATACACTTTCGGGCGAGATATAGTTCCTTTCAACGGCTCAGTTCCTCCAGCTGGCGGATCACTTTTTCGTTGACCGGCATTCCCAGGCTTTTAGCCGACAGGATGTCGCGCAGAGCGTTGAAATAATCCCGTTTTTTCGCGTAGATCATAGCCCGGTTATAATATGCGTTGGCGCCTTTCGGGTCTATCATTATGGAAGAGGTGTAGTCGGACAGGGCATTGTCATAATCGCCTATGTTGAAATATACGTTGCCCCTGTTGTTGTAAGCGTCGGCATAGGAAGGTCTCAGTCCGATAGCCTTCGAATAATCGGATATCGCAAGGGCGTTCTTCCCCTGCGCGAGATAGACGTTCCCCCTGTTGTAAAAACCTTCGGGGGTTTCCTTGAGGTGAAGAGATTCGCTGTATTCGTTGATCGCCATGTCATTGAACCCCATCGCGCGGTATGAATTCGCCCTGTTCAGGGATATCTCCGAAAGATCGGGCCTGTATCTTTCAGCTTCGTTGTAATTTTTTATCGCCTGCCGGTAATCGCGCTTGTAATAATATATGAGGCCTATGTTCACGTAAGCTTCCGCGTAGGTCGGGTCCACCTCTATCGCTTTGGAGTACAGCGGAATTGCCTGGTCAAAGTCCCACCTGTGCGGGAAATATTCCTCCGCCAGATTGTAATAAGCGGTCGGGACGTTCTTGTAACTCCTTATGCAGTCGTTCCACAATGAAAAAGGGTCTTTCCACACGAGCGACCTCTCGAACGTCAGGACGGAAAGGGCTGCGAACATTATCGCCAGAATGATGATAAGAAGCTGTTTGTTGTATCTTGAATACGCCCATTCAAAACCTTCGGCAAAAATATAGAAGAACCCGATGTAGCATATATATGTATATCTGTCGGCTGGGACCGCAAGTCCGACGGGCAGAAAGTTAACTACAGGGGAGATGGTAACAAGAAAGAAAAGACCGCCGAATATCACCTTTCTAGTCGATCTTCCCGTATAGAACATCAACGCGGCAAGGACGAGCAGTATCAGCGGCGAAAGCAAGAATATCACCTGCGGGATGTTCTGGATCTTGTCGGGCATAGGGTACAGGCATGAGAGCTTGAAAGGAAGCACAAGCTTGATGAGATAAAAAACCACGTTCTGGCAGGCGAGAATGGAATTGCGGACCAGGGAAAAAGAGAACTCGCGTCCGTGAACTCCCGGCTCGTAGTGGCCGAGGATGGTCAACAGACCGAACGGGATGGCCAGAGCGAAAAATGACAGCTTGTCGATGACCGCTTTCCTGTCGAACTTCCTCTGCATCAGGTAATCGATCAATATCAGGACCAGCGGAAGCGTCATCGCCATGGATTTTGAGAGCAGCGACAGGATGAAAAGGATCAGCGAGATCACATGAAAGCCGTATCTCCTGGTCTTTAAATAATAAGTGTAAGCCATCAGCGAAGGCAGGAAGAAGAACGAATAGAGCATGTCCTTTCTCTCCGGTATCCAGAGAACGGACTCGACGTGCATCGGGTGGATCCCGAAAAGCAGAGCGGTTATCAGCGCGATGGAATTATTCCCGCAAAGCATGAAAATGAACCAGAAGACGAAGAACGTGTTGAAAAGATGAAGCACAAGGTTCGTAACATGATAAACGTGCGGGTGCAGGCCGAAGAAGTGATATTCAAGAGCGTATGAGACGAGCACCAGAGGATGATAAAGGCGCTCGTGAAAAGTTGTGAACATCACGTTAAGGCTTGATAGCGAGAGGCTGGTGATCTTTGCGTTTTGCGTGACCATTATCTGGTCGTCCCAGTTGCTGAATCCGGCCACAAGGGCGGGGGACATGGAGGCGAAAGTCACCGATAAAAGGAGAATTACGGATAATATTGTTTTGCGCTTGTCCATTCGGGGAGAGTTCTACTTGATCCCTTTGATCTGGCTTTCGACAAGGTCGATGAACGCCTGGGCCTGTTCGGGGGTAAGGTTGCTCTCAAGAAGATCGCCAAGAGCCTGCCAGGCTTCCGCTTCTTCCATAAGCTCCTTGTTGCTCTTTATCTCGTCAAGGACCTGGTCTATCTCTTTCTGGAGCCGCTTGTTCACTTCTTCCATGGCCGACTCCGGGTTCGTCATGCCGGTGGATTCAATGGCTTCTTCGATAATCTTCGCCATCGACAGCTCACGTTCCTTGGCTTCCTGCGCAAGCACTGCAAGCCTTACGGCCATCGCGTGGGAATCCATCGCATTCACGCCTCTTTCACCGCCGGTGCGCGCGCCGGGCCGGTCTACTCTTGATGTGCCTTCGTCTTTTCCGCCTTTTTTCGGCGGGATCGGCGGAGGCGGCGTTTGTCCTGAAGATGGTATGTTTATCGGCATAACGGCTGAATTATAGCAGACAGCTTGTTACAAGTCACCTTTCAGGGCGGTTTTTGTGAGCAGTTTCGTCAGGTTGGCTATGGCCGAGTCGGGAAGCTTTTTTCCTATTTCGTCGTTCTTGAGTATCTCTTTTGTCGCTTCCATGAGGTCGTGCACGGTGTAAGTCTTTTTACTGCCGGAAGGCGCCGAGTGATCATCTTGTTTTTCTTTTATCATTTTTTCTTCATCGAGTTCGGAGAATGCTCTCGCGACCTCCCTGGCCGTCTCTTTTTTCTTGATCTTTTCCCGCTTCTCGAACATTTTTTTGGACTTTGCTAGAGCAAGATCCACCTTCACCCAGTTGCCCATCAAGTATATCTTAAGGGGTATTAAAGTTAAACCTTTTTCCTGCACCTTCCCGATGAGCTTGTTCATTTCGTTCTTTCTCATCAGCAGCTTGCGCTGCCTGGTGGGTTCGAGGTTGTAAATACCGCCCTGCTTGTAGGGGCTGAGGTGCATGTTGAACAGCCATATTTCGCCGTTCTCTATGCGTCCGAAGCTGTCCTTCAGGTTCACCTCGCCCGACCTTATGGATTTTACCTCTGTGCCCTTAAGCACGATACCGGCCTGATACGTTTCGATTATCGTATAGTCGAAAAAAGCTTTCCTGTTCTCGGCGATGACCTTTTTATATCTGTTCGGCATATATGGGGCAATATAACACAGTCATGGGAGCGGTTCAATTTAGGCCGGTCTGCGCTTACGCCTTTTTTCCCTGCTGTAGAATGAACTTAGTCTTTTTCTTGCGGTAAGCTATATCTGCCCTAATGTTCTTTCTGGTTTCTTTGGCATCCTTCTTTAAATTAGCTTTTAGGTTGTCAGCATTTTCAATGATCGTTAAAAGATCTGTATTTGTATCTGACAGCATCCCCATTACCTCATTTGTCGATCTTATCTCAAGATCGGTCTTTTTATTTATTTTTCTTCCGGTCGGCTTGTACATATTTGCCAGATCGACGATCTCCTGGGCTGACCGTTCCCTGCCTAATAAAATGGTAAGGCCTTTAGCTATATCGTATAACCTGTCGTCTATCTCATGCGTTGCTCGGAAATCCCGGATAGCTTTTATCATGAGACTGCTTTTATCGCTTATATCCGGGTCATTGTTTATATCCGATATGATGTCTTCTAGGACAAGGTCACGGCTTTCCATTGAGGATATCCATGGCGCGCCTTTGCGGAGCCTGCTCACGATCTGCTTAACTTCCACGGCTTTTTCCACGCGCGATCTTTTTTCGCCATTTTTCTCTTCCGTTTCCATTTTTGACAGGACCCGGTCCCTTTCTTTTTTGGTCGTTTTCATGAGGAACGAAGCGGCGCTCTGGGCGCCCGCGTCAGCGTTCTTTCCATCAATGGAATTCAAAAAGAACCTTGCCATGACATCGGGCTTGTTCTTTGCGGATGATCTCGCGAGAAGCCCGGGCAGCGAGAGCATTGATGCCAGCTTTTCGGTCATTGCCGCGTTAAGTCCCCTCATGAACTCCAGAACTGCGGATTTCTTTTCACTCGATAGACCGCGCAATATTTTTGCCGCTTTGTCCAGGTCCTTTTCGTTGTACCGTACCGTCTTTTTCACGTATCTACTGTATGCTTTCTTGTATATTTCCGGGGTTTCTTCTGCCTGCCTGTTCTCCACTTTAGCCGCCAAAGCTTTCTTGTCGATCTTCGGGGCGACGTTCCCGTGCTGGTCCAGCCACACAGTTTCAATATCGACGGACCAGGACAGGGCTTTCGCGATTATCTTTTCATCGGCATCCTTGTGCGCGACTATCAATTTCAGGGCGGGTTTGAACTGCCTCATTATGAAAGGGTTGGTGGCGTCGCCTTTCAGTTCCTTTATGGCAAGATCGGCCAAAAGCTTCAGATAATCTGCCCCAGCACTGGATTCAATTATCTTGCCTTCCATACTATTTTTATTGATGAGCTTGTTCAAGTCCGTAAGTATCCCGTTCTTCACGGAATAATTCAGAGAAGACGAATAAACCTCTAAAACATCATCAGAATTCATGTATGGTTTGATCTTACTGAATGCTTCGAAAGCCACATTCTCCAGTTTTTTTTCATCTGGCGTGAAAGACGCCGGATATTTGGACAGGTTAAGCAGCGCTTTTTTGTACACTACATAGTTCACGCTGTCCTTCAGAACACGCTCATCAGCATTCTTAATGAATTCAAATAGATGTGAAGCGGCGAATTCCTGCGACGGTCTCTTTTGAGAAAATACCCTGGCCAGAATGAGCGGCTGAGTCGTGAACGCCACGCAAAAAGACTTGTATTCTATTTCGGTAAGAAGTGGGGCGTCGAGTTTCCTGATAATGGTGTTCACAACCGTGTTCTGGACCTCGATGTCATCATGGTTTTTGATCAGCTGTGCTTTGAGTTGTTCGAAACTGGACTTGTAGCTCCGGGCTATCATCAGAGGTGTCGCGCCGGGTAATGTCCTCGCGATATTCCTGTATCCGTCCACTGCGGTCTGTTTATATCCTGCGAGCGTCTCGGTAAAGGTATCTTTGATGTCTGTGAAAATCGCCATGAATATCTCCCTTTCAAAATTAAGTGGGACGCTATTATTTCGAACCTTTCAGAGAGAAATTTCACTTTTCCGGAAAATTACAGAGAGAGAAAAAGGGGTTTTACAGAAGATTTTCCAGGCCGTATACGAGGCCGCTGACCGTGCGCACTTTTTTCACGGCCATGATGACGCCGGGCATGAACGATTCCCTCGATATGGAATCGTGCCTTATCGTAAGCGTCTGTCCGAGCCCGCCGAATATCACTTCCTGGGACGCGACAAATCCTGGCAGACGGATGCTGTGAATATGTATGCCTTCCATGTTCCCGCCGCGCGCGCCTTCCAGGTTCTCGATCTCAGCTGCTCTCCCTTTGTTGATCCCTTTCGCGGCCTCAGACCCGAGTATCAGCTCCGCCGTTTTCAACGCGGTGCCGGATGGAGCATCGGCTTTCTTGTCGTGATGGAGCTCGATTATTTCCACATTGGGCATATACTTCGCCGCCGTCCTGCTGAACATCATCATCAGAACCGCGCCGATGGCGAAATTCGGGGCGACTATGCAGTTGACCTTGTTCTTGGCGCACAATTCCTTGAGCTCTTTCAGGCTCTCTTCGGTCATGCCGGTCGTGCCTATCACGGCGTGTACCCTGCTATCAAGTATCACCCTGGCGTTGTTCATCACTACGTTGGGGTGCGTAAAATCGATCACAACGTCAGGCCTCGAATTATTGATCTCTGACTTCAGGTCGTCCTTGATATCAACTTCACCGACGAGCTTGAGGTCGGGATCGTTCTTAACCGCTTTCACGGTCTCGATGCCCATTTTTCCCGCCGCGCCGCAAACCAGAACTTTTATCATGGTTAAATTATACTCCCGTGTGGCCGAATCCGCCAGAGCCGCGCTTGGTCTCATCAAGGTCCGCGACTTCTTCGACGGACGGCTGTTCCACTTTGTTTATGACCATCTGCGCAATGCGGTCATTGCGATTGACCGTAAAGTCCGCCTGACCGAGATTGACAAGTATCACTCCCACCTCGCCTCGATAATCCGCGTCGATAGTTCCCGGAGTATTCAGCACCGATATCCCGTTCTTCAGAGCGAGACCGGACCTGGGCCTTACCTGAGCCTCGTATCCTTCCGGCATCGACATCTTGAAACCTGTGGGGACCAGCTTTCTTTCGCCGGGCTTCAGTATCACCGGCGCGCTCACCGCCGCGTAAAGGTCCATTCCCGCCGCGGCGTGGCTCATGTATTTGGGAAGAGGAACGCCTTCACCGTGGGGGAGCCTCATGAATTTGACCGACGGCTTATTAATCATATCTTCGGCATCTCGCTTTCTTTTATGTCACCTATGACCGTGAGGGACATTTCATCATCCTTAAGGTACCTGTTCGCGGTCTTGATAATATCATCGGAAGTCACCTTGTCCACCGCGTCGAATATCTCTTCCACCGTCACGATCCTGCCGTAAAGGAACTGGGACCTTGCGAGCCAGCCCATGCGGGAGCTCGTAGATTCAAGCCCAAGGACGAGCGAACCTTTTATGTGTTCCTTCGCGCGGGCCATCTCTTCTTTCGTCAGTCCGTTCTTTTTCAGCTTTTTTATTTCATCAAGAGTTATGTCGATCACCTGCCGGAAAGTGTTCTTGCTTGTCCCCGCATACACCACGTAAAGCCCGTCGTTCTTCAGCGAGGCGTTGTAAGAATATATGGCGTAAGCGAGGCCGCGTTTTTCCCGGACTTCCTGGAAAAGTCGCGAGCTCATGCTTCCCCCGAAGACCGTGTCGAGAACGGAGAAAGCATACCTGTCGTCGGAGTTCTGCGAAGGCCCGCCGCATCCCAGGCAGATGTGCACCTGTTCGGTCTTCTTCTGCCGCAGGAGTGATCCTTTTTTTACGGTGGGGGAGGGCTGCTTGGGATTATTTCTCCTGCCACTCATTTTCGAAAAATAAGGCTCGATGAGCTTCAACGCCTCATCGTGCTCAACGTTTCCGGCCAGAGATATTATCACATTGTCCGGAGTGTAATGCGTCTTCATGTAATCGATTATGTCGTTGCGAGTGAGGGACCTGACCGTCTTCTCGCTTCCGATGGTGGGACGCCCAAGCGGATGTCCGTGATATATCATCTCCGTGAAAAGATCGTGGATGAGCTCGTCGGGGGTGTCCTCGTACATTTTTATTTCCTCGACGATGACGCCCTTCTCAAGCTCCATCTCTTTCGGATCATAGAGCGAGTTCAAAAAGATATCGGAGAGAATGTCCACCGCCGTGTCCAGATGCTTGTCCAGGACCACCGCGTAATAATTTGTTATTTCCTTGCTGGTGTATGCGTTATTCTTTCCGCCGATGGCGTCGAACTCGGAGGCTATCTGGAAGGCGTTCCTTTTCGGAGTGCCCTTGAACGCCATGTGTTCAACGAAATGCGAAAGTCCGGCTATCTCGTCCGACTCGCTGCCGCTTCCCACGCACGCGAATATTCCCATTGCCACGCTCCTCATCTCGCTTATCCTCTCCGTGAGAAGCGTCAGGCCGTTATCAAGGACCGTCTTTTTATGTTCCGGGATAGTCATAGAGCTTATGCTTTCTAATGTAGCCGATCACTTTCTTATCCAGCAATCTGACCGGTATCCTTCCTTTTCTGATGCGAGTTCGCGGATCTTTGTGGACGAGACGTTCTCTGTTGACCTCGATGACGTGTATCTGCCCGGCATGAAGCTTGAGCGGCGGGAACTTCAATATCCTTTTCAGCGTCCTTATCCTCGCGCCCACCCTCGTCGCTACAATGAACTGGCAGATCTTGAAAAGCTCGAGAGGTTTCTTCCACGAGAGTATCTCGTTGATGGAATCCATCCCCATTATGTAATAGAGCAGGGCGTTGCCCTTGTATCCCTTTTTCAGATCGTTGAAAGTGTCCACCGCGTAAGAATATCCCGGCCGGTCTATCTCCACCCTGGAGATGAAGAAATGTTTCTTGCCCTTTATGGCCAGCTTTACCATGTTGAACCGGTCTTCCTTGTCGGCGATGAATTCGTGGGTCTTGTGCGGCGGTTGTCCCGACGGCACGAAGATCACCTTGTCCAGAAGATAATATTTTTGTGCTGCCTCGGCGATAGCTATGTGTCCCTTGTGCGGAGGGTTGAACGTGCCGCCCATTATGCCTATTCTCTGCATTTTACCTTTCTTTTGGAAGCCTGCGAATGAACTTCGCGGCTTCCAATGCTAATTAGGGAAACCGCGACGTTTAGTCGCAGGTTTCATTTCCTCACCTGGCCGTTGCCGATCACTATGTATTTATATGATGTAAGCTCGGTCAGGCCCATGGGGCCTCTCGCGTGGAGCTTCTGCGTTGATATGCCGATCTCCGCGCCGAACCCGAACTCGCCGCCGTCGGTGAACCTTGTGGATGCGTTCACGTAAACCGCGGCGGAATCCACTTCATCGGTGAACATTTTCGCTTTTACTTTGTCGCGCGTGATTATCGCCTCCGAATGTTTGGTTCCGTAGGTATTGATGTGCCGTATCGCTTCATCGACGCCGGACACCACTTTCACCGCCAGTATCAGCGCCAGGAATTCCGTCCTCCAGTCATCCTCGATGGCGATCTTTGCGGTCTTGTCGATCTTCCGCACTTTTTCATCGCCGCGTATCTCAACTCCCGCTTCCTTGAGTTTCTTGAAGATCACCGGCAGGAAATCAGCCGCTATTGCCTCGTCCACAAGAAGAGTCTCGATGGCGTTGCACACGGAAGGCCTGCTCACTTTCGCGTTATAAACTATTTCCGCGGCTTTTTTGAGATCGGCGGAAGCTTCCACGTACGCATGGCAGTTCCCTTCGCCTGTCTGAATGACCGGGATCGTTGAGTTCTCGATAGTATGTTTTATCAATCCTGCTCCGCCTCTTGGGATTATCACGTCGATCTGCTTGTTCAACTTCAACATCTCCGTTACGGATTCCCTGTCCGTCGACTCTATCAGGCTTATTGCTCCGCGGGGAATTCCCGCTTTTTCCGCCGCGCGTGATATCAGCTTCGCAAGTATCATGTTGGAATTGATAGCATCCGAACCGCCCCTCAGGACGACCGCATTTCCGGCCTTCATGCAGAGCGCCGCCGAATCCACCGTCACGTTCGGCCTTGCTTCATAGACGATGCCTATCACTCCGAGAGGGACCCTTCTTTTTATGATCGTGAGACCGTTCGGCCGTTTCCACTTCGCGATGACGTGTCCGACGGGATCGGGCAGCCGCCTTACCGTCACGAGCCCTTCGATCATGTCGCCGATCCTTCCGCCTTCCAGGTCCAGCCTGTCGATGAGCGCTTTGCTCAACCCTTTTTTGTATCCCGATTCGATATCCAGTTTGTTCGCTTCGATAACGTCTTTTGCGTTAGCATCTATTGCCTTTGCCATTTCATCGAGAGCTTTATTTTTGATCGAGGTACCGATATTCGCGAGTTTAAATGAAGCTTCTTTTGCCAGTTTGGCTTTATCCAGTACTTCGGACATCAGGACTTCCTCCCGAAGATCGTGCCAATGGAGCCGCCTTTTGCAAGGGTCAGTATCACTTTCTTTTTCTTTCCGTTCGCTATCGCGGCGGTTATATTCGATGACAGGCAGGTGCGGACGGCCTGAAGCTTCGTTATCATCCCGCCGGTCCCCTTGTCGCCTTTTGCGTGACCCGCCGCCTTTTCGATAGCGCCGGATATGTTATATATGTAAGGAACGACCTTATTATTTATGATGAAGCCGTCAACGTCCGTCAGCATTATCAGAAGGTCTGCTCCGATAAGCTTCGCGACGTGAGCGGAGAGATTGTCATTGTCGCCGATCTTTATCTCGTCGACCGCAACGGTATCGTTCTCGTTCACTATGGGGACGACGCCCAGCGAGAGGAGTTTGGCAAGGGCGTTCTTTGTGTTAAGCGTCCTCTGCGCGTGCACTATTTCTCCGTTGGTCAGTAGAACCTGAGCCACGGTGATATTATATTTCCTGAATGCTTTTGAATATTCGTTCATCAGCGCGCTCTGGCCGACCGCCGCCGCCGCCTGTTTTTCGGGTATCGAAGAGGGTTTTCCTTTGAATTTGAGGATGCCGGAACCGGTCACGATGGCGCCCGAGCTTACTATCAATATTCTTTTTCCCGACCGTTTCAGCGCCGCAAGCTCCGTGGCTATCCTATGGAGGTTCGATGTATCGAGTTTCCCCTGTTTATTGGTCAGCGTGGAAGAACCGATCTTGACCACTATTGTCCTGAAATTTCTCATTGTGTGGCTGATTATAAAGGTTCGGGGGGCAAGGTTCAAGGGATAAGGATTTTAAATATAAAGTGAAATTTTCATAGGAACATTTCGATAAATAACCGTTGAAGAATATATATGTAAGAAGTATTTGAAGGAGGCGTTTAAAATGGGTATAGATGCGATAGTGAATGATTTTATAAGTTGGGCGGGGCCGAACGGGGTCATAGAAAAGAAAGACCCGAAAGAAAAGGCTAAGTATGAGGAATTGAAGGCGGCTGACCCAAAGGATACAGGCAAGATCACACTCGAAAATTACCTTAAGTACGTTCAAAAGACACAACCGTCGCTGAGAAAAATGCTTTTTTTGCAAGATCAATATTATTCTAATCAATACACGGGTATATGTTTGACCAAAGAATGCCGGCAAGATGATATAAAAAATAAAATAGATTATATCAAAGGCAATGGATTACATAATGAGGGTATTTTTAGTACCGCCTTGAACAAATTGTCATATGCAATAGAGATAAGCCAAACCTTACTGGGCGTTGAATTCCTTCACGAAGCTTTAACGGATACAGGTCATATTCAAAGCGTAATAGCCGCATTAGCTCTTGGAAGGGCTGGGGATAATTCTGCATCTCCTGTATTACAGCATTTTATAAAAATGTATATCAAGGCTGTTCATAATGCCAAATACAATACAAAGAAATATGTTGTTGCGATGGATACGTTTAATGATTATGCTAAAGTAGCCGTTGATAACCTTGGCATCTTGAAAGATCAGAGCGCAGTCCCGACACTCCTGTCGATAATTAATGATAAAGAAATATTGCTAAAGCATGATGAAATATATAGGAAAGCGGTTAACAGCTTAAAAGAGCTTGATTTGCCAGCAACGATTACAGCATTAAAGAATATGATGGCTGCTAATGATGACGATCAGGCCAAGGTAATAATCGCCGACTTGTTAGCCCAATGTGGGGATATAAGCGTCCTTAACTTCTTGGAGGATAGATACGGTAAAGGTGATATGTCTGTTATTCGCTCAATAGCATACATAAAAGACAATGGTGCAGTATCATTTTTAGCTAATAATAACAAAGAGGCGTATAGATTCATTGAAGTATGGAGTCATACAAAGAATGAAAAGGCAGTTCCCCAGCTTATAAAGTATCTCGATAGTGATGAGAATGGGGAAAGGGCTGCTGAAGCGTTGGGAGAGATCGGTGATAGATCAGCGATCCCCTATTTACGGGCAGCAATGGAGAAAAGCAAGGAGCAATATATGCGGCTTGTGTGTGCTGTGGCACTGGGCAAATTAGGAGACAAGAAAATTACTCCTGTTCTTAGAGATATTATTTTAGATATAAATGGAGACGGGGGCGACGATGCTTTTTGTGTTGAAATTATGGAAGGCCTGAAAAAAATAGGAACATCAGATGCGGCAAAAATATTAGTAGAGGTAATGCAAAAACAGCATTATATCTTTGTGAGGACTGAGGCGGCCAAAGCTTTAGGAGACTTCAAAGTTGATCCCAGCATTAGAGAGCTTGTTAATAATACATTGGTCGACGCGGTCTACAATGACACTTTTGACGTTGCTATGGCGGCTTCAAAATCACTAAAAAATCTTAAGGCAAATAATAAATAGATATCAGACCTTCAGCTTCTGCGCGGCTTTATAGATGACGTCCTGTATTCCCTCGCCGGTTGCACAGGAAATGGCAAGATAATCGATCTTCGCTTTCTTGAACGCTTTCATGTTCTCTTGCGCATCAGGAAGATCGATCTTGTTAAGAACGACTATCTGAGGCAGGTCCGCCAGTTTCGGGCTGTATGAGGAAAGTTCATTGTTGATGGTCTTGTAATCATCGATAGGCTTCCGCCCATCAACTCCCGCCGCGTCTATTATATGTATAAGCAGCCTTGTCCTCTCAAGATGTTTCAGGAACTGGTCGCCAAGTCCTACTCCTTCATGAGCGCCTTCAAGAAGTCCGGGAATGTCCGCCACAACAAAACTCGTCAACTCATCAACTTTTACTATTCCCAGATTCGGCTGCTTCGTGGTGAAAGGGTAGGGAGCTATCTTCGGGTGCGCCGCCGATATCCTGGACAGAAGAGATGATTTTCCGGCATTAGGACATCCGACCAATCCTACATCTGCCAGAAGCTTCAACTCAAGCCGCAGCGTTCTTTCTTCTCCCGGCCAGCCGGGGAGCGCTTTCCTCGGCGCCTGATTGGTCGATGATTTAAATTTGTCATTCCCGAATCCGCCGTCGCCGCCCTTTGCGATCAATAATTTTTGATCATCATTGAGCATATCAATTATCAGCTCGCCTGTTCCCGCGTCGAATATCTGCGTTCCTATCGGTACCTTTATAATGAGAGCGTCGGCGCTCCTGCCGCTTCTTCTGTTCTTTCCGCCGGGATCTCCGTTCCTCGCGAGGTATTTTTTCTTGTAACGGAAATCGAGCAGGGTCCTTACGTATTTGTGGGCTTCAATAATGATGTCGCCGCCGCGTCCGCCGTCTCCGCCGTCTGGGCCGCCTTTGGGAATGAACTTCTCGCGCCTGAACGAAACAGCGCCGTCTCCGCCGTCGCCGGACTTAACGAATATTTCCGCGTGGTCTATGAATGGCATTTACTGGGGGATTACGTCCACTCTGGAGCCTACAAACAAGACTTTTCCGGCAGCTTTCGCGAAGAGAGTGTCATCGCGGCCAAGCCCGACGTTCTTGCCGGGCATGAATTTTGTGCCGCGCTGTCTTAATATTATGCTGCCGGCGGGGATGAGCTGTCCGCCGAAGGTCTTAACTCCCAGCCTCTGGGAATTTGAGTCCCTTCCGTTCCTTGAGGAGCCGCCGCCTTTTTTATGCGCCATTTATGCCTTGCCTCCGAGGGATTCTATCTTAATTCTTGAGTAATTCTGCCTGTGTCCGATGGTCCTGTGGTAATTCGTTTTCCTTTTGAACTTGAACGTTACCACTTTCTTGTCTTTGCCGATGGAGATCAGTTTTCCCAGCACCTTCGCATCCTTTATGTAAGGAGTCCCAAGCTCCAATTCTTCTTTATTGGAGATCATAAGCACCTTGTCAAAGGAGACAGCGTCGCCTTCCTTCTTATCCGAAAGAAGCTCGACGTCGAGGACCGTGCCTTCCTCCACCTTGTATTGTTTTCCGCCTGTTTCGATTATTGCGAACATAGGTTGGAAATTATACAGTAAACCCGCGGATTTGGCAAGGGATAAATGAGTTACCCCTTTTTTGTCTTGGGCAGGTATTCATGCGTTATTCTAGCCTTCAGGTCATTGCCGGCGGCGGGGTGCTTGTAGATGAGGTCCAGCATCGCTTTCTCATAAGGATCGTTCCTAACCCGGATTATATCCTTCAGGTCGCCTTCCGACATCTTCCACTCGCAAGCTTCGAAAGCCTTTATCGCAACGTTGAGAGGACTGTGAAGGATCATTCCTTTCATTATATTCTCCTGCATGTTCGGGTGATTGGCCGCGTACCATTCAAGTTCGGGGGAACCGGTCTTCATGAACCGTTCGATAAGTTTGTTCAGGTCGATCTTTTTCACGGTACGGTCTTTCCTAACGGCGATAGTTCGCGATTCATCGCTGCCTTTTTCCAGGATACAGTTAACTATGTCGATATTGTATGCCTTGTTATCCGGGTCGCAGCCGATCTCCGCGATGGCTTCCTCATAGAAAGACGGATGCTCTTTATTCAACATGGCCAACAGTTCATCACGCGTCCAGGCAAGATCGCTGTTCTTCATGTAGTCTGGCAGACTTTTCCGGTAATATTCGAAATCGGCGATATTCTTGCCCTGTTTGTCCTTGAAACCAGGGTTCGCCAGTATGACCAGCGGAACGTTGAAAATTTCCTTTCCGGAACTCGTCGATCGACATTCCTTGAGCGATCCTCTTCAGTATTTCCGGCGGGCAGGAAGGATCGGAGATCAATTCAATGAGCGCTCCTGGGTTCCAGCTTCGCACCATGGGCAAGAGCCTTACGAATTCCAAAACGACCTTCTTTGCTTTGTCCGATTGGCCTTTTCGGGTCAGATCATAATACAGCGCAAGCAGCTGCTTCCATTTATCGATGTCGTTTTCGCTGGTAAATGATATGTCGCGCTCGAGCTCGTATCTCGCCATTCCGAGGCCCTCGAAGGTCAATGCTCCTTGCCCGGGTATCCCGGTATTGCTTTCAAGCGCTTTTTTCGCGGCGTCACTTATTTGTTCAAAAGGGCATGCGGCCAGCTTTTTCAGGTCAGCCGGTTTCAGCAATGCCGCTACGCGGTTGAAAACATTCTTCCGAGTGTTACCGTCCTTCAGGTCGCCGGGGTGTTCGACAAGAACATACTTCAGGAACGGATCGTATTTCGTTGAGCTATGCATATGATCGGATAGATATGCATATTGCGCTAACTGCATGCGCACGAAATCGGGGCATTTCGGATCCTTAACAAGTTTCAATAGATCTTCGGAAGAATATTGGAACTGGTCCTGGTACATGGCGGGTTCGAGGATCTCCATATATTGCTTTTTCTTTTCTTCATTGCGTTCGCTGTCCGCGCAGAACGTCATCAATTTCTCGTGCGTGCTTTTGTCGGCCTTGTTGTGGGCCACCAGGATCTTGGCGATGTCGGGATGCGGATGCGCTCCCGCTATGCGGTCCAGCTCCGCTGTCGTTACGTTGCCCTCGAAGAAAAGCAGCGCGAGAGCGAAACTTGCCAGCGCAAGAGATTGCTCCGTGGCGAGCGGGTTTTTAGTTGATGGCAGGCCCTGAGTGGAAGCGACCCCGATCAAATACTCCCTGACCGTCTGGCCTTTAAGTATATCAAGCCTGTTGGCGATGGAATGCAGGAAATCGTTTGCGTATGAATATCCTTTGTCAGTCGAAGTGTCAACGCTCGACATGGCCTGCGCGAGGAATCTAGGCTTAATGTTCTGAATGAATAATTGATCAAGATCCCCGCCTTTCAACTGTTCCCGTAAACGATCAAGTGCTTTCGTCCTTATCTGTTCCTTGTCCTCTTCCTTTCCCGGTTCGCATTGAGGATCGTTGATTATCCGGGAAAGCGTGCCCGCGTTAAGATATGGATAGGCGAGTTTTTCCATGTCGCTTGCCCCGGGCTTAGCTATCTGGAAGAGCGCGGCGAAACCCCCGACCTTCAACCGATATGAAACATTAGAATATGTTATTTGCATGACCTTACCTTATCGGAACAAAACACCGGAAATTTCACGGATCCGACATTTTTCATGATCTTAAGCTCCTGCTGATACGAACCCGCGGTCCCATCCTCCGCGGCTTTTTATGGCGCTGGCAAGGTCGGGGTCAATGTCGTTGACCACCCGCAGGATGTCATCCCTTTCGCGCCGCCTCATTATGCCGTCCACAACGATACCGATATCTCCGTCTTGCGGGTCATATCCGAAGCCGCCGCCGTTAAACTTTTTCTTAATGACCAGGGCTTTTATCAGTTTTGCCGCGGCCGCCGGTTTCACTTTCTTGCCCGGGAGGAAATCCTTCAGGATGGTGACCCCGGGATGCGAAGACGTGTTGTCCGGATCCGGCGGAACGCTCAAGCGTAATGCGCAAAGTTCCATTTCATCGGGAGATATTTCGTGTCCCACTTTCCGGAAAGCCTGCACTTTTGCCATAAGTGTCCCGCAGGTAATGATCGTTTTAAGAGATCGTTCATCCTTTTCAATATCTATTCTGTCTATTATGGCGTTCACTATCTTTTTTTCGCTCTGCTTTTTCGCCGCTTCGACAAGATCATCGCTGTTGAATCCGCTTCTGAACCTGGGATGCTTTATGACCGCGAAAGCTGCAAGCTCGTTCCCGTTCACCAGGATATCCTTCGCCAGGGGAAGCGTCATGTTCGGATGTAAAAGACACGCTTTCCTTTCCCTGTCGGAGTTACTTTGTAATATCCTTTCCGAAAGCTGTGGTCCTGTGAGGTCTTTGTTCAATTTATTGAAAGCCTCGACGTAAACGTTGCCGTCCCCGTTCGATGACAAAATAATGTTCAGCACTTCCGGATCGTCGCTCAAGCGCGTGATCGCGGTATCAAGCAATGCGGGCCGTTCCCTGCCAAGCATTTCCTTGAATTCAGCGGAAGTCCAGGTTCCGCCTTTACCTGCATCCATCATGCCGCGCACCGCGTTGTCGGCCACCATCACGATGTCCGGCGGTTTATTGCCCTTTGCGTTCTTCGCGTTCGGATGGGCGTGAAGTTTCAATCCCAGCTCCAGGGAGCTCTTTGAAAAAGGGAAGCCGCCGCACAGCACCGCTATGGCGCTGATATATTCCGGGGACGAAGCGGGATCATCGACGATCGCCATCAGGTCTTCTATCTTCCAGTCCGCTTCATTAAGAGCTTTCTCCAACTCCGTATATCCCGATAACTCCTCCGATGTGACCATGGGTCTGCTGAACTCAGCCTTCTTTTCGCAGAATTCTTTCAATAATTCCATCAAGCCGGATTTTCTGGCCGCCTCGGCAGCGATCCTCTCCCTCTGTCTGAAAGGTTCAAGCTTTTTATCGGCTGTCCTGCCTGCCGGCTCTTCCGGCATCGCTTCAAATATCATTTCAAGGGCCGCCTTGTTGTTGCAGCATTGGGCTATGGGAGCGGCAAGCCACGTGCAGTTCTTGTTGCCAAGTATTCCCTCCACATCGTCCGGGGCCCACGCGCAGCGGGCGACATTCCTTGATATGACGGCAGCGGCGCCGGCATCCGAGCCGGGGACCTGCTTCGCCAGTTCAATGAACGCGGTTTTGCCCAGTGCCTTCAGATCAAAGATGCGGGAGAAGAAAGGTTTATGATGGGTGAATTTGAAATTCAGTTTTTTGGAAAGAGCGTCAAGGTCCTTTTCCGATAAATTACTGGCGGCCTTGCCGAACTGTTCCTCCGGATAGTGAAGCTTGTCGAAATGCGACATGAGCAGGGACCTGTTCACGTCGGCATTCATGCTTTTTTCGGCCATTTTCCTGACTATTTCCTGCGGGCAATCTTCGCTGGCAAGAATGGCGCACCTTTCGCTGGCATTCCACGTGTAGCGGTCATAGTAGAACGTGAGCATGGAAATATATTCTGCCAGCTTTTTGCTGCTCACGACCGTTCCCCGCTTCCTGGCTGTGATCTTGCTTATGGCGGCGTTCAGGAACGCCAGATAGGTGGTTTTGTTCGCTTTCTCCGATTGGAGTATCAAGTGGACCATTTCGCCGTAGGGATAACGATCTGCTATCGCCTTCAATCCATGAGAGCTCAAATTCGGTTTTGCCATGCTCCAGGCCAGCTTGACCAGGGGCAGAAAATTTTTCTTGTAATCCGATTTGAATATCCCGGTTCCCGGCTTGAAGACGATGATCCTGAAGAGGAATTTCTTCACCTCCGCATTGTTGATGATGCCGCTATCTTGTTCGCCCGCTTTTTGCAGGATGACGAGGAACTTCATGACGAAATCTCTCGCCTTATACAGGTTGATTCTTTCATCGGTAAGAGCCTGCGCGAGCACATCTATCTTACAGTGATCCAGGAAAGACCGATCGTAGTCGCCGTGTTGTATCTGACAGATCAGCCTTTGTATCGCGTTTTTCTGTTCGAGATTCGTCGGATCATTTGTGAAAGCTGTGAGAGTGCCTGGGTTAATGGCTTCTTTGGATATTTTGACGGCATCACTGCTCCATGGTAATGCGATCCCGAACTCGCGGATCCTCCACCGAAGCTGAAGGTTCGCACTCGTTATTTCGACCCGGCCGAACGATATC
The DNA here is from genome assembly GCA_963727815.1 of uncultured bacterium. Classification (GTDB taxonomy): domain Bacteria; phylum Margulisbacteria; class WOR-1; order CAVSGV01; family CAVSGV01; genus CAVSGV01. The sequence goes on along the minus strand of CAVSGV010000001.1, from coordinate 130,661 downwards.
GAAAAATTTATCATGGATATCAACGATGATTTATCGTAATTAAACGTGGAAAATTTCAGGAAAGAGAAGTAATTTCAGGGAGACAGGTACCCCAGCAGGAGGGAAAGCTCGTTACTGTCCAGCCGAGCTCTTAATGGAAAGATATTCCTGTACCGTGAGCGGTTTTTCTTTTATCTTGCCGAAAATAACGTTATTCCCGTCTTCCGTTACGAGGACAAAACCGGATAATTCTTTCCCGGAGCCGCGAATGAATTTTATCCAGCCATTCATATCATAAGTGCCGTTATGCGGATTAGAATATACCAGGTACCAATCTTCTTTCCGGTTTTTTGTCAGTAAGTTTACATCAGAAACATATTTATTGTTCTTATCATACATGGTGAAAGCTCCGACAGTGAACGCATCCTCGAGGCGTATCGGATTATAAAGATAAGCGATAACATCATTCTTGTTATCAAGCAGCTCGTAACTGTTTCCTTTCGGAAGCATTTCCGGCGTCGGTGTGGCGGTCGGCACCGGTGTCGGCGTGAATGTAGGGGCCGGCGTTGGAGTTGGAGTTCCGGTAAGGACCGGTGTAGGGCTGACAGTTGGCGTCGGGAGCGGCTTAACGGTCAACGCGTTCCAGAGACGGCCGTTCTTCGCGCCTTTACGGTGATAATTCCCGGTATTAATTCTCTGCGTGTTATCAGCGGCTGCTACCATACCTTACGTTATCGTAGCATGTTCGGGAAAATTTCAGTAAAAAAGGAAATTTCTAGCGGTAGTTCGCGAATTGAAGCTCTATATCAAGATTTGCCGCTCTCAAAAGCTGCATCACAGCCTGGAGTTCGTCCTTAGACTTGCTGGAAACACGGATCTGGTCGCCCTGGATCTGCGACTGCACCTTGAACTTTTTATCCTTTATCATGGTATTGATCTGCTTGGCTTTTTCCTGCGGGATGCCCTGTTTAAGCGTGATCTCCTGTTTGACCGAGCCGCCTAGCGACGATTCGATCTTTCCATATTCAAGGAACTTCAGCGATATCCCGCGCTTGATCAGCTTGTTCTGCAGGATATCGACGACGTTCTTAAGCTTGAACTCGTCATCGGAGACCACCGCGATCTTCTTGTTCTCCTCATTATTTATGGACGAAACGCTGCCCTTGAAGTCGAACCTCTGCGATATCTCCTTCATGGACATGTTTATCGCATTGTCCAGTTCCTGGAGATTTATTTTTGAGACTATGTCGAACGAAAAATCCGCTGCCATTTACTGCCTCCCGTAAAGCCCGGTCAAACTTGATATCGCAATTATATGGCCTTTCATCGCTTTTTCAATTTCTTTTTCGTCCGTGCCCTTTTTCAGATGGAGATTTACATCCAGTGCATAAACTGTGAACGTATAATGATGCGCAATTCCCGGCGGGGGAGAAGGCGGATAATATCCGAGAGTTCCCGCGGAATTGCTGCCGCTTAAGGCGCCTGCGGGTGTCGAGCCCTCCTTTATCTCCCTGGTCTTCGGCGAAATGTTGAAACAAGCCCAGTGGTCAAATGTTCCTCTCACAGCATCGGGATCATCGCAGATGAGCGCGAAGCTTTTTGTTCCGGCGGGAACGTTGCTTATCACCAGAGGCGGATTGGTCCTTTTGCCGTCGGCGGTATATTCGACCGGGATATTTCCCATGTTCTTGAACGCCGGGCTTAAGAGCTCCATCTTTTTTACCCCCTTTGCCTTTACAACGGCGAACGCGGCGGAAGCGATCGATACGATCAGAAGCAAGACGAGAATTTTTTTCATGGCGGCCATTATAGTCCCGCGTAATGCCGAGGTCAATTCTTTACAGGCGTGCAAAAACAAGTATAATATCCGCTATTATGGCTTTGCTGGTCACCGCGAAAGACCTCGTAAAAAAATTCAACGGCTTCACCGCCGTTGACGGCATCTCCTTTGAAATAAAGGAAGGGGAATGCTTCGGATTTTTGGGACCGAACGGAGCGGGAAAGACCACCACTGTCAGGATGATACACTGCGTGTCGCCCATCACCTCCGGTTCGATCGAAGTAATGGGGATGCCGTCGAACATCGACAACAGAAAGATCAAGATGTTGACCGGCGTCATACCGCAGGAGATCACTCTCGACATCGATCTTACTGTTGATGAGAACCTGATGGTCTTCTCTCATTTCTTCGATATTCCGGTCCGCGAAGCAAGGAAAAGGATAGACGAACTGCTGGAGTTCGTGGAGCTTAAAGAGCGGCGCAACGCCAAGATCGACCAGCTCTCCACCGGAATGAAAAGAAGGCTTCTCGTTGCCAGGGCGCTTCTCAATAAGCCGAAATTGATAATAGCCGACGAGCCGACAACTGGCCTTGACCCGCAGGCAAGGCATCTCATCTGGCAGAGGCTGAGACTGCTGAAGCGCCAGGGCGCCACTCTGATATTGACCACCCAGTACATGGAAGAGGCCGCCCAGCTTTGCGACAGGATAGTCGTGATGGACAAGGGAAAAATATTGAAAGAAGGGATCCCGAACAAAATGGTGGAGGACGAGATCGGAAAAGAAGTCGTGGAGATCCGCATCCCGCAGGAAGAAGATGAAAAGCTTATCGCGAGGCTTGACGAGGCCAGCTGCGGCCACGAAAGAGTTGGGGACACATTATATTTCTACTGCAAGGACGGCCAGAGCCTCATGAGGCGCGTTGTGGAGCTGAACCTTCCGAACGTCCTGAACAGGCCGGCGACCCTTGAAGATGTTTTCCTGAAGCTTACCGGAAGGAGCATACTGGAATGAACATCTCATACAGGGCTTTGTATGTTTTCTGGAGGAACATGGTGTCCTATAAAAGATTTATTTTCACCACGTTCCTTGTAAGCCTAGGCCAGCCGTTCTTCTATCTCATTACGTTCGGCATCGGGATGGGAGCTTACATCGGGGTCCTGGGCGGCAAGCCTTACCTGTATTTCCTTGTTCCCGGCGTCCTGGTGTCGTCTGTCATGATGTCTTCCGCTTTCGAATGTCTTTACGGCACTTTCGTAAAGATGGTCCACGAGAATCTTTATGATTCTCTCATCGCGACGCCGGTCTCCGCGGAGGACGCCATCGCCGGAGACATTCTGTGGGGCGCGTTCAGGGGAATGATAAGCGGACTTTTAATGATCATCGTCGCTTCTTTCATGGGAGTTGCGCCGGTATCGTTCTTCAGTTTCCTACTTCTTATTGTGCTTATGCTGTTCATCGGGATACTTTTTTCCTCGCTCTCCATGATAGTGACGGCTTATGCGCCGAACTTCGATTTCTTCAGCTATTATACGGAGCTCATCATAACCCCGATGCTGTTCTTCTGCGGGGTTTTCTTCCCTCTTGATAAGTTCCCGGGTTGGATGAAAACGCTGGCCGTATTCCTCCCGCTTACGCCGGCCGTCAACATTTCGAGAGCGGCTTTCAACGGAGCAGGCTCGCCGCATCTTGTCGGCGATTTTACTTTCCTTATTGTCGTCGAGGTTGTCGCAGTATACCTGGGCGTGAAGCTGATGAAGAGAAGGCTCATTAAGTAGGCTGCCGGATCAATATATACGTTTATAAATCATATAAAGTGATATAATACTCCAGCAATAAATATTAGGAATGCATATGGAAAATAAGCGGGAAACTCGCAAAAAAACAGTATTGGAGCTCTGTGCAGGAGGCGGCGGGCAATTCTTAGGGCTTGAAAAAGCAGGTTTCAATTGTGTTGGAGCGATTGAAATCGAAGAAGATTATTGTTATACGCTGAAACATAACAGGCCAGAATTGAATGTTATAAACAGAGATTTAAAACGCTTTAATGCAAAAGAATTTATTGGTGTTGATCTGGTTGCCGGGGGAGTTCCTTGTCCTCCCTTTTCAATAGCCGGGAAACAACTTGGAGATATGGATGATAGGGATCTATTCCCTTCCGCATTAAGAATAATCAGTGAAACAGGCCCCAAAGCAGTTTTACTTGAAAATGTTCCCGGATTGGCTGCTGCTAAATTCGAAACTTACAGGAATGGGATTAAGCAACAATTAGAACGAATGGGGTATTGGTCAGACTGGAAAATTCTTAATGCATCGGATTTCGGTGTGCCCCAATTAAGGCCAAGATTCATATTAGTGGCCGTTCAAGATAAACTAAAACACTATTTTAACTGGCCTGAACCAAACACGAATATTGCTACCGTTGGCGCAGCGCTTTTTGATTTGATGTCTGAAAAAGGATGGATCGGCTCGCGCAAATGGGCCAAAAAAGCTAATGGGATCGCACCAACTTTGGTTGGCGGGTCAAAAAAACATGGCGGGCCCGATCTAGGCCCTACTCGGGCAAAGCAACAGTGGTTAAAATTGGGGGTCGACGGATTAGGTATTGCAAATTCCGCGCCTGATAAGGATTTCCCTGAAAATGGCTTACCGAGGCTGACCATTAGGATGGCTGCCCGCGTCCAAGGTTTTCCCGATTCCTGGCATTTCCCGGGTTGTAAAACTACATCATACAGGCAAATCGGGAATGCATTCCCTCCAGCAGTCGCTAATGCGGTCGGAACACAAATCATGAATGTATTATGCGGGAACTATGAGTAAAAAATTTAGTTCAAAGCAAAAAATCCTTAACTACCTATTAAGCAATATCGGGAAAGTTGTTAATTCAAAACAAATACAAAAGGTTTCTGGATGGGCAGCTGAATGGGCAAGGCGAGTCCGAGAGTTGCGTGATGAGCAGGGGTATCAGATTTTGTCCCATAAAGACCGCGCCGATTTAAAACCAGGGCAATATATAATGTTAAGTGCAAAACGCAAGCCTGCTTTTGCGCGTGGGATTTCAAAAGAGACTAGAGCTATTGTGTTGGAAAGAAATGGATTTACATGCCAAAGTTGCGGCTTGGCGGCTGGAGACCCGGATCCTTTGCATCCCGGCCGGACCATAAGGCTTACCATGGGCCATATAATTGATAAATCAAAAGGCGGCGAGGATACATCATCAAATCTGAGGGCGGTATGCACTAATTGTAATGAGGGGCTTCAAAATGCCTCATCCCCCAAGCCAAGCACTATCCAGTTACTAGCTCAAGTAAGACGAGGTACCATTGAAAGCCAAATAGCTGTATTAAATTGGCTTCGGAATAAATATGGCCATTTAAAGAAATAGGATTGCGGCCGCTTCATTGAGCCTGATCGGTTTTATCGGGATAAATTGGCCAGAATCTTATTAACACATGCCAGAGGATCTTTTTTGATGGAATGTTCCCATAATTTAATGACTTTCCAGCCCTTCCTCCTCAAAGCCTGGTAATTTTTATGGTCCCTCGTAATGTTGGCAAAAATTTTCCCGCGCCAATATTTGTTGCTTAATCGTTTCTTCCAAACAGGGAATCGCCAGCCATGCCAGAAATCACTATTTATAAAAACAGCTATTTTCCTGTCTGGGAAAGCAATGTCTGGTTTGCCTGCAATGTTATAATATTTTTTATACTTTATTTGCCGCTCATTTAACATCTTATAAATGGCAATTTCAATTTTTGTGTTCTTTGAGCGTATATTTGACATGCATAAACGCCTTTGTTTTTTTGTTAAAACATCAACCATAATTAATATTATATCATTCAATAGCATCAAAGGGTGTTCATAAACGGTTATTTATGCCCGCATTTAATCCGTCTGTTATAATAGCCTTAATGCCCACATATTTTATCAAAACCTACGGCTGCCACCCGCCTTCGCTGAAGCTTCGGCGGGCAGGAATGAACGAATGAAATATTTCATTAAAACATATGGGTGTCAGATGAACATAAACGATTCCGAGATCATCGCAGGGCTATTGGATAATGCGGGATACTCGGAAGCAGCCTCACCGGAAACTTCAGATATCATCCTGATCAATACCTGCTGCGTCCGCCAGAAGGCCGAGGACAAGGCGATGGGTTACGCTCTGAGCCTGATATCTCACAAGATGAGGAATCCGAAGCGGATACTTGGCCTCATCGGCTGCATCGCGGAAAAAGATAAGGATTCACTTTTCAAAAAGCTTCCGTTCTTCGACCTTATCGTGGGTCCTGGCCAGGAAGCGCGCATAGTCCAGCTCATCGAAGAGATAAAATGCGGCGGGAACAAGAAAGCGGCAACTGGCGATTTCTGTGGAGGCGACACGTTCCCATCCGCGAAAAGATCACATTCCATTTCGGCTTACGTCACCATCATGACGGGATGCGACAACTACTGCTCATACTGCGTTGTCCCGTACGTGAGAGGCCGCGAGATGAGCAGGTCGGAGCAGGATATTATCAGGGAGATCAAAGGCCTTGATAAGTTGGTCGTTAAGGAGATCACATTGTTGGGGCAGAATGTGAACTCATACAAGGGGCTAGGTGCCAGGGGCCAGGTGCTAGGGTTGGAACAATTATTAGAAAAGGTCCATGACATCGACGGCATCGAAAGAATCAGGTTTTTAACTTCCCATCCCCGCGACATGAGCGACGGGATCATCAATGCAGTCCGCGATCTCCCGAAAGTGTGCGAATATTTCCATCTTCCCATGCAATCGGGCGACGATCGTATCCTAAAAGCGATGAATAGGGGTTATACCTCCGATCACTATCGAAAACTTGTGGAAAAGATCAGAGACAGAATTCCCGGCGCATCCATCACTTCGGACGTGATAGTGGGTTTTCCCGGCGAGACTGACGAAGAATTCCGGCATTCCTGCGAACTCATCCGCGAGCTTGAACTGGATTACGTCAACACGGCGGCATATTCGGCAAGACCCATCACATCGGCTTCAAAAATGGAAGGCCAGCTGCCTGAAAAGATAAAGGAAGAGCGCTTACATATAATAATGAGAGTTGTCGAAGAGACCGCTGCCCGAAGGAACAAAGGACTCGAAGGCTCGGTCCAGGAGATCCTCGTAGAGCGCATCACCAACGGAAAACTCTCCGGCAGGACGAGGGGGAACAAGCTGGTCAAGTTCAAAGGCGAAAAATTCGCCATCGGAAAAACGGTGAAAGCGCGCATCACGAAGGGCGGACCCTTTGTCCTTGAGGGCATGATAAATTAAAAAGTGAAAATGAAAAAAGCAAAATGAAAAGTCAAAAAGCAAAAAGCCCCAAAAAATCTCATTGCCTTTGCAGCAATATTTTTGATTTTTAATATGTAATTTTTCCTTTTTACCTTTATCTTTTGCATTTGTGTTGTTATAATCATAAAGTCCCCAATTAGACGGAGGTACAAAAATGACGCCAAAAAACAGTGAAATGAAAGTGTTCGCCGGCACATCTCATCCCCAACTTTCCGCGGACATTGCGAAATATCTCGGGTGCGGCCTCTCGAAGATAAACATATCAAGATTTACAGGCGGAGAGATATACTCGAGGATAATGGAGAACGTCCGGGGAATGAGCGCGTACGTCATACAGACCAGCACGCAGAACGTTAACGAAGACCTGATGGAACTGTTCATAATCATCGACGCGCTGAAGAGAGCATCCGCAGACAGTATTACCGCCGTCATGCCGCATTTCGGATACGCCAGACAGGACAAAAAATCGGCTTCGCGCGAGCCCATCTCCGCGAGACTGATGGCCGACCTTCTTACGACGGCGGGCATCGACAGGATAATCACCATGGACCTTCATTCCGACCAGATACAGGGATACTTCGACCTTCCGGTGGATCACCTGACGGCCATGCCCATACTTTCCAACTACCTGAAAGAAAAGAAATTGAAAGATCCTGTCGTGGTCGCGCCGGATACCGGCAGAGCGAAGACCGCAAAGAAGCTGGCGACAGGCTCGGCGCGCCGCTCGCGATACTGCACAAGACCAGGCCGGAACATCAGAAGGCTGAGATAATGCACATTGTCGGCGACGTGAAAGGCAAGACGCCGATAATAATAGACGACATGGTTGATACCGCAGGAACGGCCACACAGGGCGTGGACGCTCTGCGGAAGAACGGATGTATCGACGCGATATATTTCGCGGCGACCCACGGGATAATGTCCGGACCGGCAGTGGAGAGGATCAATAAAGCGGGATTCACGGAGGTCATAGTTACCGACACGCTGCCTATGAAGGAAAAGACATTAAGGGACTTAAAGTGGTATCCATCGGCCCAACTTTTTGCGGAAGCAATAAAGAGAAGCTATGAGAACCAGTCGATAAGTTCTTTATTTGACTGATTTTGGAACCTGCGACTAAACGTCGCGGTTCCGAATAAATGTGTAGCAACAAATTCAATGGGTAGACCTATTGGATCGATTGGATAAAACCAAATGGAGCCGAGGCGTTTAGCCTCAGGCTCTTAGTTTAGGCCAGGAGAATTAAATGAACAAAATAAACATTGGAATAATCGGTCTTGGAACAGTTGGATCTTCAGTAGTGAAGGTCCTGAGAAAGAACGCCGCGCTCATTGAGAAAAAGACCGGCTTAAAGATCGATATAAAAAAAGCTGCCGACTTGAGGGATAAAAGGACCATCGCCGGCAAAGCGTATACGAAGAACGCGCTCGATGTGATAAACGATCCCGAGATCGACATCGTCGTCGAGACAATGGGGGGCGTGGACCCAGCGAAAAAATTCGTCCTTGCCGCCATCAGGAACGGCAAACACGTTGTCACTTCCAACAAAGAACTCATCGCAAAGCACGGCAGGGAAATCTTCGAAGCCGCGAGAAAGAACGGCGTGTATGTCCTCTTTGAGGCTTCGGTCTGCGGCGGCATCCCGATACTTCATGCGATAAGGGAATGTCTCGCCGGCAATTCGCATCAGGGAGATATACGGAATAGTGAACGGAACGACGAATTACATCCTCACAAAAATGACCGATGAAGGCCTGAGCTTTGATGAGGCGCTGTGCCAGGCGCAGAAGAAAGGATTTGCGGAAGCCGACCCCTCGATGGACATTGACGGCAACGACGCGGCTTACAAGGCGGCGATACTGGCGATGGTAGCCGGAGGCGCGTATGTGCCGTCCCTCCAAGGTTTTCCGGGAAGGCATAGCCGGGATGTCTCAGCGGAGGACATCGAATACGCGAAAGAGATCGGATATGTCGATCAAACTTCTCGCCATCATGAAGCAGAAGGACAGGCAGATAGAAGTGCGAGTGCATCCCGACTCTCATCGAAAAGGAGCATCCGCTCGCGAAGGTCTCGGATAATTTCAACGCGGTCTTCGTTAAGGCGACGCGATGGGTGACGGCATGTTCTACGGCCAGGGCGCCGGCGGATCTTCCGACCGCCTCGTCGGTCATTTCCGACATCATCGAGATATCCGAGAACCGTTGGTCGGTCGTGCTGCTCATGCGGAGGCTTCTATCACGCGCCCGATGAAAAAGATGAAGCTAAGGGAGCATGGAGAACATCGATAGCCAGGTATTACATCCGGCTTGAAGTCCCGGACAAATCCGGCGTGCTTGCCAGCATATCCGGCATCTTCGCGAAGAAGAAGATAAATATCCAGGACGTAGTACAGAGAGAATCAAAGAACGGAGTCGCACAGCTTGTCATCATACTCCATGAGAACAGGGAAAAGGACGTGCAGGCGGCGTTGAAAGCTATCGCAAAACTTACCGTGGTGAAAAAAATCAGCAGCGTTATAAGAGTAGGGACCGAGTAACTATTTCCGCCTGAGTTTTCTCTCTTCTCTTCCTGAGGGCCCTTTCGGCGAGGGCGTAAACCTCTCCCATCAGGAACGGCTTTCTAAGATATTCCATTGCGCCAAGGGTTATCGCGTTCGCGAAAGATTCTTCCGAAGCGTAAGCGGTGACGATGATAACTTCCACCTGCGGGTCCGTTTCCTTTATCTTTTTCAGCACTTCTATGCCGTCCATTTCGGGCATCTTCAGGTCCACGAAAGCGAAATCGTATTTGGTGGTCTTCATGGACTCGATGGCTTCCTTGCCGCTCTGGAAACCGAAGCATTCGTAATCTTTTATCTTCAGGATCTCCTTGAACGATTCAAGGACGCCTATCTGATCGTCTACTATCAACACTTTAGCTTTTTCCGCCATGTTTTTCCCTCCAACCCGATTGATTTTATCAAACAATGATTTGATATTGCAATAACGATTGTGTATAATTTCCACCTGTCATTACAAATGTTAAATTTTATAGAAATATTGCAGGCATTCGTCGCTCTCTTCATAATCATTGATCCTCTCGGGAACATCCCGTTGTTCATAGGATTGACGGAAGGATTGAGCAAGAAAGAAAGGAAGGACACTTTCATCGAGGCGCTTTACGTGGGGTTCCTTCTCCTTCTGCTTTTTACCCTGGCGGGAACGTGGATATTGAGCCTTTTCATGATAAACCTCAACGATTTCAAGATAGCCGGCGGCATCCTTCTTCTTTTGCTCGCCATGATAATACTCATACGCGGGCATTTTGACAACGTGAGCGGCGGGGAAGACGTTGGCGCGGTGCCTCTGGGAATACCGCTTCTCGTGGGCCCGGGAGCCATAACGACGACAATGGTCCTCATCGGAATGTTCGGGGTCGTGGTGACGCTGATAGCGGTGGCGTTGAATTTCATCGTCAGCGGTTTTGTCTTTTTCTACGCCGACATCATATATGAAAAACTCGGCAAGACCGGTTCGATCATTATCGCGAAGGTCATGGCGATAATGCTGGCGGCCATCGCGGTGAAGTTCATACGCGAAGGCATAATGACCTATTTTAAGTTCACGGCGTGAGCGATGTCCTTCGACTTCGCTCAGGACAAGGCTGGGTAGCTCAGCGGTAGAGCAATCGGCTCATACCCGATCGGCCGGCAGTTCGAATCTGCCCCCAGCCAGTTAAGTAGTTAGCGAGAGTGTGAGTCCGGAGTTTTGAGTTGAATTCAAACTCAAAACTCAAACTCACACTCGAAACTGGTTTTCTAAAGGAGAATAAAGATCAATGAACAACCTGTTCGTACCTGATAAGATGTTCCTCATCAAAGGCGTCGGACGCCACAAGGAAAAACTGGTCAGCTTTGAAATGGCTCTGCGCGACGCGGGCATACAGTCCGTGAACTACATCCAGGTATCCAGCATTTTCCCGCCCAACTGCAAGCTTGTCACGAAAGAGCAGGGCCTGAAGCTCATCGATCCAGGCCAGATAACTTTTATCGTCATGTCCAGGAACGACACAAATGAAGCGCACAGGCTTATCTCGGCATCTGTCGGCATGGCGCTGCCGGCGGACCCAAGCACTTACGGCTATTTGAGCGAACATCACGCGTGCGGGATGACCGACGAAGAGTGCGGAGAATACGCGGAAGACATTGCGGCCCAAATGTTGGCGACAACCCTCGGTGTGCCTTTTGACGAGGATTCGTCCTGGGACGAGAGGCAGGAGTTGTGGAAGCTCTCCGACAAGATAGTCCGCACATCGAACATTTCCCAGAGCGCCATCGGACAGAGAGGCGTTTGGACAACTGTCATTTCCGCGGCGGTCCTTCTGCTCAATACAGAAACCAACGGCCACGAACCTGAAAAGGCGGGCAAATGAACACTCACATGACCGGCGACGACAGGCTTCTGGCGGGTTTTTCCTACGCGGTAGGATTTCCCGCGATCTATGTGATACTTTCCGAGAAAAGGAAGGACGCGTTCGTGGGATACCACGGAGCCCAGGCCATGTTCATGTGGATAGGGATCATGGTGCTCTGGATAGGGATAAGGGTGTTCATGAACTTCCTGGATTCGCTCGGCATATCCTTCGCTATCCTTGATTCGCTGGCATCGATCGCGATATTTTGTCTCTGGATATACGCGCTTTACTGCGGCTTCCGCGCATATAATGGGGATTATTTCGACGTTCCCTACATCACCGAGCTCACAAAAAAGAACTTCTGATACCGGTTTCCCGCGGCCTTATCAGCCCTCTTATTTTTCTTTTCTCCAACTGAAATCGTCGGCAATTTGTAACGATAAATCACAGGAAGAAGATCAGCCGATTTAATTTTTAAGGAGGAGAATTTGTGGCGAACCTTGCGGTCATGCCGATCGTTAATCATTTTATTTCTAACGAGCGATTTTTTAATGAGCTTCATGCCATGGCGATGTCCAACCCGAAACTCTTATGTTCAAGGTTGATCGATCATGATACCTCCCTCAAAAGACTGTCGCCTGTCCAAAGAGGCGAAATACTTAAGACCCTTGCTACATACGGTAATGCCCGCGTGTTCTGTTCAATGCTGAACAACCGGCATGTAAGGCTTACAGATGTTTTGCCGGAGCAAAGAGAGGACATCGCCAAAGCTGTGATAAGAAAGGCGGGCGGCATGGAACCCGGATGCCGGAAGTTCGTCGCAGAAAATCTGTATTCTGTTTTCGCTCTTGAAGGTGAGGCGGCGACCAGGATCATCAATAAGTTGAGAGAGGAATGGGTCGAAAATGTGGAGCCGAAGAAGGAATGCGGAGCTTCTCGTAGAGATTATCAGGTGTTTCACAGCGCCCTGCTGATAAATGCCCACGATGGCTGTTTATTGATGGAAGCCAAGCACGAGCAGATGGCTAATATGACAGGCCAGGAAAGACTTGATCTGGCAAATGAATTGTTGCAGGAGGAAAACGGCATACATGCAAGGTTCATCGCAAACAACTTTTATCGTATATTTTATTTTGACAAACTTGAGCCGGGGGCAGAAGAGGTCAAGGACGGGGTTCAAACATTAAAGAAGACTTTGGAAGGAAAAGGAATAAAAATCCCGCCAGTCCCGGATCGAGATGCGCTCGCGGTTGTGGTGGGGGATGGCTTTGCGACTTATGTTGTAGAGGTTAAAAAGTAACTGCATCTGGAACCTTTAACCATACGAACATCCTCGCTGATCTGCGTTAAAACGGTTATAATACTGCCTCGGCGATGAACATGCTTGAAGACAAAATCCTTAAAACGATAAAAAAATTGAAAATGCTTAAAAGCGGCGATGCTGTGCTAGTCGGCTTCTCCGGCGGATACGATTCGACCGCGCTTCTTTATCTGCTCGATTCTCTGAAGTCGAAACGTCACATCAAGCTTTACGCTGCGCATGTCAATCACCTGCTGAGAGGAAAAGAATCGGACCTTGATGAAAAGTTCGTCAGGGATATATGCCGGGAACTTCGGATCCCATTGATCACGAAAAGTATCGATATCGCAAAATCCGCCAAAGAAAATAAGCTTGGCATTGAAGAAGCGGCAAGAAAAGCCAGATATTCTTTCTTTGAGGCAGCATCGAAGAAGTTAAAGATCGATAAGATAGCATTAGCTCATAATGCCGATGACAACGTCGAGACTTTTCTCATGAGGCTCATCAGAGGAACAGGCATCAAAGGATTGACCGGCATTCCGGCGGTGAGAGGGAACATCATAAGGCCTTTGCTGAACATCGAAAGACGGGAGATCGAAGAATATCTCAGATCAAAAAATATCACGCCGCGGACCGACAGGTCGAACTTTGACACGAAGTTCACAAGGAACAAGATCCGGCATGATCTGATCCCGGCGTTGATGAAGGCTGACCCAAAAATAAAGTATTCGATAAAAAGCGCGATATCCTCGGCGATCATTGTATATTCCGATATCGAACGGGACGCGCTCAGATTCTTTAAAGGCAAACCCGGACGCGAGATCAACATCAGAAAGCTCAATAATCTCGATCCCGCGGTGAAGACCGAAGCGTTGAGAATGGCTATCGAGTTCCGTAAAGAGCGACCTCATCGACATCTCCTCGGTAAACATCGATGATATTCTCGAGCAGATATCGAAAAGAAGGGGAGAAGTCCACGTTCCCGGCTTATATATATATGTAAAGAGAGGCAAGCTCATGATCACGAAGGAAAAACGGGAAAGAAAGCCGCACAGCTTCAGTTATCGTTTGACCGTTCCCGGTAACATCAGGAAGGATGGAATAAAGATCGATGCCAAAGTATTGACCCATCTGCCGCTTTCGAAGCTCAGGGAGAAAAACCCTTATCAGGCGTATCTCGATTATGATAAGATCGGCGGTGTCCTGAAAGTGAGGAGCAGGAAGAACGGCGACAGGTTCTATCCGCTCGGAATGAAAGGCTCAAAGAAGCTGCAGGACATATTCGTGGATGAAAAGATCGATATCGATGACCGGGATTCGGTCCCCATCATCGACGACGGGAAAAAGATAGTTTGGGTCGTGGGCTACCGAATATCCGAGGAAGCGAAGGTTACACCTGAAACAAGGAAGATCGTGAAACTCACGGCAGATAATAAGAATACTCTGGGAGCCTGCGACTAAACGTCGCGGCTCCAAAGAGATGAGAAGCGATCAATTCAATGGGTAGGCCTATTGAATTAGTTGAATAACAAAAACGGAACCGAGGCGTTCAGCCTCAGGTTCCGGAGATGGACGGCATCTGAAAATTGATTATGCGTGCAAATTGATGATAATGGAGCAAATATGGAACACTCGATCACGATACTTGATATCGACGAACTCGACCTGGAAAAAGAAATGATCCGGGCGCAGGTCCATGCGGGCGGCATAAGGATAATGCTGCCGAAGGCTCAGTTCCGCATCGTAAAGATAAAGGACGTTTCCGTCACGTCGGCGAACATCATAAAGCAGGACATGCTTTCTTTCGGCGGAGAGGCGGCAACGTCGCGCGGCACCATCGATCACTCGGCAAAAAAAACAGATGTCCTCATATTCGGAACCATCCAGCAGATAAGATCGCTGGCATCAAAGCTCAAGAAGCAATACTTCGGCCTTAAGGATATCGCTTACGGGATCGAAGAAGCATTGAATAACTTCGATGCAGAACCGAAGCCGCTTAAGATCGGAAAGAAACTTTTGAATTTCTCGAAACGCACTTACGTGATGGGCATCCTCAACGTGACGCCTGATTCTTTTTCTGACGGCGGAAAATTCATAAACTTCAGCGATGCGGTCGCTCACGGGAAAAAGATGATCGAGGACGGCGCAGATATCATCGACGTGGGCGGTGAGTCAACAAGGCCAGGTGCCGCAAGCGTGACGGAAGCGGAAGAGATCGCCCGCGTTGTCCCTGTGATCAGGGAGCTTTCAAAAATAAAAGGAGCGGCAATATCCATCGACACGATGAAATCGAAGGTCGCTGAGGCTGCTATCAAAGCCGGCGCCTCCATGATCAATGACGTTTCCGGCCTCAGGTTCGATAAGAGAATGGCAAGCTTAGCCGCCAGGAAAAAAGTGCCGGTCATCGTCATGCACATGCTGGGAAATCCCCGGACCATGCAGAAAGACCCGGCATACGACGACCTTATTCCCGATATCATTTCGTACTTGCAAAACTGCATAACTATTGCTATAAAAGGGGGCGTCAAGAAAAGCGGCATCATCGTCGATCCCGGTTTCGGTTTCGGAAAAACGGTGGCGCACAACCTGGAGATACTGAAAAGGCTGCGCGAGTTAAAGGTCCTCGGTTGTCCAGTGCTGATAGGCACTTCAAGGAAATCGACGATCGGCGCCATACTTGACCTTCCTCCCGACAGGAGGATGGAAGGGACGGCCGCAACCGTGGCCGCTTCGATCGCGGGAGGAGCGAACATCATCCGGGTGCACGATGTTTCCGAGATGTTGAGGGTCGCCAGGATGTGCGACGCGATATACAGGAGATAAAATGGCATTTAGACATTTATTCAAGAATATAAAGGACCGAGTCTTCAATAACGGAGGTAAAAAAGCCATGAAAAAATCAGCGAAGAAGAAGGCCAAAGCAAAAAAGAAGATCGTAAAAAAGCCGGTCAGGAAGATCAAGAAAAGACCCGTGAAGAAAGCGGCACGCAAGGCTGCTCCGAAGAAAAAGGCCGTCATGAAGCAGGCGGTCAAAGCCGTGAAAAAGCCCGCGGTAAAATCGGCAAAAGAAAAACCATTGAAGAAGGGCCCTCACACCGCGTACATCGGACTTGGCTCGAACGTGGGCGACAGGGAAGAATACATCGAACAGGCGATATTCCTACTCTCTAAAACGCCTGGCATAAAGATCGTCAAGAAATCATCCAATAACGAGACGGAAGCCGAAGGCGGCGGCCCCGACCAGCCGCAATTCCTGAACGCCGCGGTGCAGATACAGACCCTGATAGATCCCTACAAGCTTTTATCCGTTCTTCAGGAGACGGAAAGCGCTCTGGGAAGGGAGCGCGAAGTCGACTGGGGCCCGCGCACCATCGACCTGGACATTCTGCTTTTCGACGACCAGATAATAAGCGACGACAAGCTTCAGATACCGCATCCGCTCCTGCATGAGAGGGTGTTCGTGCTGAAACCGCTCTCTGAGATAGCCCCGAACGTGGTGCATCCGGTGCTCGAGAAGACCATCGAGGAGATCTACGAGGAGAGAAAGAACGAGATCGGCGAAAAGTACGACGACGAACTCCCCGGCTTCAAGAAGATCAAAGAAGGCACCCCGGACGACTACGAACGCTGGTGATCGCGACTAGGAGCTCACAGGAGACCGTCAGGCTGGGAGAGCGCATCGGCAGAGCCTTGAAAGCGAACGATGTTCTTGCCCTTTGCGGGGACCTGGGAGCCGGAAAGACCACGCTGATCCAGGGAATCGCTAAAGGACTCGGCATAAAAGATTACGTCACAAGCCCCACGTTCACTCTCATCAATGAGTTCAAGGGAAGGCTTAATTTTTATCACATCGACCTTTACCGTCTGGAGGATGCCTGCGAAGCCGAGGACATAGCCATTGAGGAATATTTCACGAAGGGCGGAGTGACCGCGATCGAATGGGCTGATAAAATAAAGGAGATTATGCCTGCAGATTCGATAAAGATCGAAATGCAGATAAAGGGAGACAATGAAAGGGACATAAAAATCGAGGGACTCAAATTATGAAAGTACTTGGAATATCTAGCGCGACGGGAATAGTGGGGGCGGGGATCGCCGATGACAGCGGCGTCCTGGCCGAATCATCGTACTCTGCGAAGATCACAAAATCTGAAAAGCTGATCGTTCTCGTCGAGGACGTGTTGAAAAAAGCTAAACTCGACATCAATGATATCGACGCGGTGGCGGTCACCATCGGACCCGGCTCCTATTCCGGGCTCAGGGGCGGCCTGGCCACGGCAAAAGCTTTTGTCCAGTCGCTCAAGATACCGATAATATCCATCTCAACTCTACATGCCATCGCTTACAACATGATAGACCTAGACGGGACTTTCGCGGTGGGAGTGAACGCCTGCAAGGACGATTTCAATTTCTCTCTATGGGGATCGGATCACGGGAAGCTCAAGAGGCTTACCGACGACATCACCGTGAAACTTGATAAGCTAATAAAAGTATTTTCAAATGTAAGCGGAAAGCTGACCCTGGCGGCGGACGAGAAACTTAGGGACAAGATAAAGAACCCGAACATTCTAGTCGCCGATCCGAAGAACGCGGTCCCGTGGGGGATAAATGTAGCCCGCATAGGATTGGAAAAACTGAAGAACAGGGAATATGCTGACTACCTGACGGTGGTTCCCGCATATTCTCACAAGCCGAACATAAGGGAGTACAGGAAATGATCCTTGACGAGATAGTCGAGAACAAGAGGAAGGAAATCGCGGTCCTGAAAGAAGCGATCAAGCTCCCTTTAAAAGGAAAGTTGCCGCAGTTGAGGTCTTTTTTTGATGCCGTCAGCAAGCCGGGGTTCAATATAATAGCCGAAACGAAAGCATCGTCGCCGTCTGCCGGAAAAATAGTGAAAAAGTACGATCCCGCGAAGATCGCAATATCATATGAGAAAGCCGGCGCTGCGGCGATATCGGTGCTGACCGATAAGAAATATTTTTCAGGGGACATCCATGACCTTATGGCCGTAAAAAAAGCCGTCAAACTCCCCGTATTAAGAAAAGATTTTATCATCGACGAAAGCCAGATCTACCAATCGCGGTTGCTGGGGGCCGACGCTATTCTTTTGATCGTCAGGATATTAAGAGCGGATGAACTTGAGCTTTTCATAAGGATCGCCGGAGACCTGGAAATGGACTGCCTTGTCGAGGTCCATGACGCAAGGGAGGCGCAGACAGCGCTCGACTGCGGCGCCGAGATCATCGGCATCAATAACCGCGACCTTGATACCCTGGAGGTTGACGTCAACAATACCCCGAACATAATAAATGCCGTGCCTTTCCTGAAAGAAAAGGTCCTCGTTTCCGAAAGCGGGATTAAAACAAAAATTGATATCGAACTTCTGAGGTCCGCAGAGGTCAATGCGGCGCTTATCGGCGAATCCCTCCTTAAAAGCGGGGATATCGCCGGCAAGATCAATGAACTATTCGATTGAATTTTCGGAAACCTGCGACAATATCGTCGCGGTTTCCGAGTTGTTGGAAGCCGCGACGTTTAGTCGCAGGCTTCCATAGTTGAAATAAATCCGGCTTTTGTTATAATCAAAACATGAAAAAAGAAAAAATGCAGTTCATAGTCAACAACGGGATCGTCTACAACAAGAAAGACATGCTCATGCTCATCCGCGACCTGTCGAAAGTCTCGTATTTCGAACTGGCGGGCGGCAAGGTCGTTGCCAAGGGAAAAGGTTACATCATAAGGGTTTGCTCGAACCAGGAGGAGCCCACGCTTTTCCTGGCCGGCCGCATCTACATCAACGTGGGAAGCTTCAATTTCCTGAAGCTGAAGAAGATAAAAGATTCCGACAACACCCTGTTCGAACTGGTCGGGGAGGAGAGGACGATCAAGCTCGTTCCCGACATAAACGAGAAACCGGCGCTGGCATCCGACGAGTTCGCGGACAATTTTATCGAACTTGAAGGAATGTTCCCGCCCGATTTCGATCCGCCTATCAATTAGGTTTATTTTGGATTTGTGCTGACTTAGGTGGGGAGTAGGTCCGACCTGGGTCGGACCGTTGAGGGGTTTTCCCCTCAACATGGCAGTCACTTTAGTTAATTATCCTTCGAGGGAGGGTTCAACTCACCAGGCGAACCTTCCCCCTTTTTTTAATCCCAAATCTCAAACCCCAAATCCAAACAAGGAATTAATATTAGATATGTCCGAAGGACGCATTGTTGGGATTTTGAAATTGGTATTTCTTTTTTATTGAGCAGATGCGGGGCCCTCCATATGAAGGCATGTCCATATTCTTCCCTAAAACAGATTGGATCGAATACTGAAATATCCGGATAGATCTGCCGATGTATATATAGCTGTGCGCAACGGCTAAAGCGGGGCTGATTTTGTTGAATCCTTGTAAGCTGAAGATGTTGATCGTTGACAACTCAAAGAATATAAGACGGTTGATAGCAATAGTATTAAAAGCAGAGAATTTTATCCTCATAGAAGCAGAGAACGGCCGTGAAGCTTTGAAAAAGATCGAAAATGAGTCGCCCGATATCGTTATTATGGACATTGTCCTGCCTGTAATGGACGGTCTTGAGTGTTGCTTCAAGATAAAAAATGATCCAAAAACGGAGAACATCAAGGTGCTTATCCTTACCGCGGAATCCAACGCCCGGAAAAAAGCTTTCCTTGCCGGCGCCGACGATTTTATGTGCAAACCCTTTGATCCCGATCAATTAAGAGCTGCTATTCGCGGTTTTATAGGTTAAAATCAAATACTGCACAAAAACAGTGCAATCTTCCTTGAAATTGCTTTCCATATTGATTATAATTCACTTAATAAAAGTGAAACTCACTTTTTGAGGTGTTAATATGGTTCCCCTTAAACCCACGATTTTGATCGTCGATGATGAGCCAAGTGTTGTAAAGACGTTAAGCGTTGTCCTAAAGCGCGCAGGATGCATTCTTACGGCAAGTAACGCGGAAGAAGCCATAAGATCCTTTAATTCCATGCTTGTTGACCTTGTGTTGCTTGACATCAGGCTGCCGGGCACGAGCGGGCTTGAAGTGCTAAAAAAAATAAAAGAGAAAGATAAGAGCACTATGGTCATCATGATATCCGCTCTTCAGGACGCCAAGACCGCCGTTGAAGCCATGAAACTCGGCGCGTACGACTATATAACAAAACCGTTCGATACCCCGGAGGTGCGCGCTCTTGTGGCCAATGCGCTGGAAAAGAACGCTTTGATCAAAAACAATCTGTTCCTTCGATCTGAATTGAATAAGGTGCACCCGTATGACAGTCTTGTCTGGAAAAGCAAGAGGATGAAAGAAGTGTCCGATCTGATAGAAAAAGCTTCTCAGGTGAACGGAGCCGTTCTTATTAAGGGAGAATCGGGCACCGGAAAAGAACTGGTGGCAAGGGCCATACATATGCAAAGCAAAAGGTACGAAAAGCCTTTTGTCGCCATCAACTGCGCGGGGATCCCGGAGAATCTGCTTGAGTCCGAACTTTTCGGCCATGAACCCGGCGCTTTCACCGGTGCAATGGAAAGGAAAGAAGGAAAATTCGAGGCAGCAAATGGAGGGATCGTTTTCCTGGACGAGATATGTTCGATGCCGCTGTCTCTGCAGGCGAAATTGCTGAGGGTCCTTCAGGAAAGGAAGGACGGCACAAAAGAAATTGAGCGTGTCGGTTCTTCCAGGGCCATTCCCATAGATGTGCGCATAATTTCCGCTACGAACAAGGATATTAAGAAAGCCTTGGAAGAGGGGCGGTTCAGGGAAGACCTTTATTACAGGTTGAACATGTTCCCGATCAACCTGCCTCCTTTAAGAGAGAGAAAAGAGGATATTCCGCTGCTTGTGGAATATTTCCTAAATTCATATAACAGTTCTCTCAATAAAAGAATATCCGGTTTTACGAAAGAAGCTATGGATGCTTTTTTGACCTATCCCTGGCCCGGCAACGTGAGAGAGCTTAAGAACGCGATCGAAAGACTGGTTTCGCTTAATAACGAGGGGATGATACCGCTTGAAGAACTGCCGGTGGATATACTGGCGGAATCGGGACAAGGGGCCCTGAACGGCAGCGATCTTGATTCAACGCTTGCCAAGGCGAGGAACAAACTTGAAATGAAGCTGATAAAAAAAGCTCTTATTAAGACGGAAGGCAATCAGATAAAAGCCGCGCACCTGCTTGGGATGCACCGGAATACTTTGGGTTCGAAAATGAAGACATACGACATAGGGAAAGGGATGAACTTCAGGCAAGATTAGTTCATTGACCCCTGCTTGACATTTTTTGAGAAGTGTTCTAATCTGATGCAAAGTTAAGGACTGGCTCAACTTGATAAAAGAGGGCTGAAACCGTTAATAGCGGGTTCAGCCTTTTTTGTTGAGCAAATAAGATAAGATAGCCTGACTGAATACAGAGGGCCGTCTGCTCCGATTTTTCGGGGCAGCGGCCCTTTTTTGTTTTTCAGGCGGAAAGAAGGTAAGTGATATGTCTCAAATGCTGCCTGTTGAAATTATTGGCACAGGTTTCCATGTTCCGGAAAGGAATATAACGAATGATGATTATGAGAAGGAATTCGGGGTCTCAGCCGAATGGATAAAACAAGTTTCAGGCATTGAATCAAGACGTATAGCTGCCTCGCATGAAGCGTGTTCGCATCTTGCTATTCCTGCCGCCAAGAAAGCGCTTGAAAAGGCTAAGATCAGCCCCGAGGAGATCGATCTAATAATTTTAGCGTCAATAAGCACTGATTATACGTCCCCGCCTGGATCCTGCATGGTTCAAGGAGCCATCGGAGCAAAAAATGCTGCTTGTTTTGATGTGGACTGCGCATGTCTGGGTTTTGTGTGGGCTCTGCAAATTGCAGCCGATTTTGTAAGCGCCGGTCGTTTTAAGAACGTTCTGGTCGTTGCCTCGGAGCTATGTTCGCGCGGGGCGAATTATGATGACCCCAAAACCTTTGTATTATTGGGAGATGGGGCAGGTGCCGCGGTTTTACGCAGGGGTGACGGCAGTTCCGGGATATTGGCTTCTTATTTTAAAACCGACGGGACCAAATGGGATGCGGCTACCATTAAGGGCAGCGGGACAATGTATCCGATCCAGTCAAAATTGCCGGAGGGCGTTACAATGAATGATATGTTCTTCCAAATGAACGGCCAGAAGGTCTATAAATTCGCGGTCAGGGCCATGATGGAAGCCGTTAATGAGGTCACTAAGGGGGCCGGATTGGAGATAAAGGACATTAAACTGGTCATTCCGCATCAGGCGAATTATCGTATCTTGGAATCTGCCGTAAGAAGGATCGGTTTAAGCGACGAACAATTCCACGTAAATGTGCATAAATATGGCAATACCGGAGGGGCTACAGTTGCAATTGCATTGGCAGATGCGATAGAAAATGGTAAAATATCCAAAGGTGATCATGTAATCTTGACCGGCTTTGGAGCGGGATTATCTTGGGGAGCTATTCTTTTGCGATGGTAAAACGATGAATCAAACGATCGGCTTACAAATATTAACTTTTATTTGTGCGGCCATTTTAGGCGTTTTCATTTTAATAAAAAACCCTCACAATGCTATAAATAAAACTTTATTTATGGCTTGCATGTGCTTAACGGGCTGGAATTTTTGCGGTGTAATAATCGCGTGTCAGATATATAATGGTACAAGTCCTCTTATCACTTCCAGAATAAGCATGATATTTGGGTCACTGCTTTATCCCGCCTTTATTTATTTCTGTTTGATATTCCGTTATCAGGAACAGGATAAAGATCGTTCTCGTATATTCAATATTTTTCTTATATTGACAGCCATTTCGATCATTATGTCCTTCAGCGGGCAATATATAAGTGATTTTAAGGTCGAAAATCAATTCGGAGTAAGACGATTTTCCTCCGGAATATCATATTTTGTTGTATATTCAGTTGTTTCGGTGGGATATGGGCTTATTGTCCTTCTTCGTAAATTCAGGGGGACACGAGTCCCAATATATAAGAACCAATTAAAATATGTCTTTGCTGGCGTGGTTTGTGGTTTTTTTATCGCTTTGTTTTTCTCGTTGATCTTGCCGATACTTGGATATAACCAATTTTTCTTTATAGGAGAAACCAGCTCTTTATTCTTTGTAGGCTTTGTCGTATATGCCATAGTCAAACACAAGCTTCTTAATATCGAGATCGTATTCAGAAAAAGCATTATCTATTCTTTACTTTTAAGCTCCATAATGGGGATATATGCTCTTCTCGCCATAACTATCGGCCAATACCTGAAGAATTATACCGGCCACAGCGTATTTATTACGAACTTGATCACCGCATTGCTGATGGTTATAGGTTTCAAACCACTTGAGAGATTCATTGAGAATGGCACCGACAAGTTCTTTTTTCAAGGCAGGTACAATTATCAGCAGACATTGAAGGATCTCGCTGGGAAGATCAACATGATGGTCGATATCGATATGCTGTTCCTTTTTATTGTCAGAGCCATTATGGATTCTTTAAAGGCCGGGAAAATATCCCTTTACATCAAAGATTACGATAACTGGAAGCTGGCTTCTTATTCATATAACGATGTTGCGTGGTCGCACCTTTTCCACAGGACAAAGATAGACGGCGCGCTCATAGATCATTTTGTCAGGGAAAGAGAAATATTATCTTCGGATGAAATAGATTATAGGGCGGGCCTGCCCGATCTTCAGGCGGCGGAAAAAGATCGGATACTTCAGGTCAAAAAAGCGCTAAAAATGTCAGGCATATCGCTTTGCGTGCCCGTCATAAATAAGAGCGGCCTGGCAGGGATCATAGCTCTCGGTAAAAAGATGTCCGATGATATTTACAGCATGCAGGATATAGAGTTCCTTTCCGTAATAGCTGGCCAGCTTGCGATAGTGCTTGAGAACGCAAAACTTAATTCCGAGGCAAAAAGAATGAAAGAGCAGCTTGAGAGATCGGAACAACTGGCGGTTCTCGGAAAATTTGCCAGCAGTCTTGCCCATGAGATAAAGAACCCTCTTACGTCGATCAAGGCGTTTTTCCACTTTTTTAATGATGGGGAAGACGAAATGGACAGGCAGGAGATCGCGGAATTGGCTTTTTCGGAAATGGCGCGGATGGAAAGCCTGCTTGATAACCTTCTCGGATTTGGCAGATGCCAGCCGCCCGACCTTGTGCCGACAAATATCATGCAGGTAGTTGACGAAACGCTCGCGATAACCGCCGTTGAATGCAAGGGCCGGAACGTGAACGTGGTCAAAAAGTACGGCGAATTGCCGGAGATATGCGCCGATAAAAAGCAGCTAAAGCAGGTCTTTATGAACCTTATATTCAATTCACTTCATGCAATGCCTGGAAGCGGGCTTCTTACCGTGGAAGCGGGACATCTTGCGGAAGAAGGCGTTATCAAGATCACTTTTTCCGATACGGGCGTCGGAATAGAAGAAGAACACCTGCCCAGGCTTTTTGAGCCGTTCTTTACCACAAAGGAACAGGGAACAGGCCTGGGATTGAATATATGTAAGAATATCATAGCCGCCCATAATGGAAAGATCACCGTGGAAAGCAAAAAAGGCACGGGCACAAAAGTCCATATATCGCTCCCGCTTACGCCGCATTAAAAAACGCCCATTAATCGTGCATAAGCACTTTATTTGTGCATATAAATCCTTTTGTTAATTGAACGTCAAAATTAATTCGCATTAAAACGGTAAATATTTACTATTTTCGATTTCAGATAATTGGCGAAAAAATTGCTATGAACTTGCTATCAGGAAGTGTGTCTGCGCGGTGGGTGTATCCAAGTGAGACACGTGCTTTGAGTAAAGAAGCGTAATATTTGAAGGAGATGATCTCAATATGGGAAGCTCGAACGTAAGAAGAATTGGATCCAGCTCTTTACCGGCGATAAAAATGACGGACGAAAAACCCTCCGATACAATGAAACTCCATCCGTCTGAAATGAAACTAATACAGGTCATACGAGCGATCGAATTCGGAGAAATTGAAGGCCTTGCTATAGAGAACGGACTGCCAGCATATTATAAGGGCGCAAAAAAAACCTGCAAGCTTGCCTGAACGTGAGCACTTATAATCTTTTTCTGGAACTTGAAATTACCATTGACCTGCACCCGCTTGAAAAAAGGCTCATTGAGTCCATAAGATCGATCGGGTGCGGCGAAATATGTTCCATAAAGATACAGGACGGGTTGCCGGTAATATACCAGGTCGTGATGCACGGCAACTCGGTAAAAAACATACTTGACAGAATTTGAGACATGTTCTATTCTGGGCCACGGTTTCAGGTGGATCGGCCTAGCTGAAAAACAGAGGGTTGAATCTAAGGGGCATTCCCAATAGGTTCAATCCTTTTTTGTTTGATGACTTGTTCCGTCTTGCCTCGCCTATGGCGGGCCGGCAGCGGGGCGGAACGGAAATGGAATAGAGTAGTTTAATAAGCTAGCCTAGCTGAAAAAAACAGAGGGCATTTTTCTTACATATATTATATGTGGGAAGGATGCCCTTTTTATTTTATGAAAACAGGAGGGATAAAATTGACGCATGATCTGGAATTGGTGCAGTCGCTGTCGGGGATTAAAGCTAATAATGCGGTTCAACGCGATGTAAACCTGCATGCCTCCGAAAAAAATCTCATTGAGCTTACGCGTTCTATCAAGGATGGGGAGATAACTACTATCAAGATACAGAACGGCTTGCCGGTCTTTTACATAATCAACCTTGAGCAAAGGAGATTTGATTGATATGAACGCAATGATGGAAGTTCGCGGGAAAACGACGCATGATGCCGAGTTAAGGACCTTTCCCAGGGAGGAAATGGTGAACGAGGCGGTTTTTAATGTGATAAAGGTCCTGAGGCCGGACCTGCTTAACGACAGCAAAAAAGTGCTGCTGGCAGATTATGCAAGGAACTTAAAAGGTTTATTGGGACAATATATCAGCTGAAATAAATGTATCAGAAGATATCAGTTGACAAGATTGTCTCAGGAGCATACAGTACTTAATCAGTAAAGGCCCCTCTGGGCGACAGAAGGCGTTTATTTATAACTTAGAGTTGTAAATAAGCGTCTTTTTTTTTGGCTTAACTGCAGTACAGGAGGCCGTGATCTTAAATCACGGCCTTTTTGTTTATTAAGGGAGTTAAGATGGCGGGCAAAATGATCAGATGTTTTCTTGTAGTCTGTTTATGCTCTATTATTTTGTTCGCCGGAGCTTTTTGTGCGCAGGTAGCAAGCGGGCCGTTCGACATCCCCTTCAATCAATCTCTCGGAATGATCAATATTCCCACGGCAAATATTCTTAAGAACGGCGAAATGAGGATGAGCCTTAATGCCGGCTGTTTTTCTCTGGGCCTTTTTGACTTTTTTGAAGTGGGACTTATTGCTTTTCAAAAGGACAGCGATTTTTATTGGGGGAACAGGCTTGCGGTGAAGTACATAGAAGAGAACGGCATTATCCCGGCGATAGCGGTGGGAGGGGAGAGCTGCACTAAAGATCCCACAAACGAGAACGCTATGTATTTAAATTCTGTCTACATGGTCGCGAGCCATAACCTTGGGGACCTTGGCACCGCGCATTTGGGCATCGGCAACGGAAGGTTCCTTGGCACGGGAGAGACTTCCTCCAAACTGGACGGCGTTTTTATGGGAATAGAGAAGACATTCTTTGAAGAGACGCCGTTCCCTCTTACATTGAAACTTGAAGAGGACGGCAAGGATGTTAATTTCGGGATGATGGTCAGGATACTGTCCGGGTTCCACATGGTCGCTTCTATCTGCAAGCTAGACAATGTAATGTTCGCCCATCCCGCGCCGGACAACAACGTGGTGTATTACTTCGGGTTCGTCATAGAAGGGCAGCTTGCTCCCGTCAAAAAGGATAAATATAAGGCGGTTAAATATGAATAAGATATTGCCCGCATTCCTTACCGGTCATAGTACGTCTTATATCATCGTACATTTTATGACGGGCGTGTTCCCTGCCAATGCATATGCCGGAGGGCTGAGATGATAAGGGGATCGGATAATATGGCCACTAATGAAAAATTACAAAATATGCTCAGAGAAAGTGAAGAAAGGTATGCGGCGCTTTTGGGGAACATTTCGGACCAGATATTCGTAGTCAACGATAAATATGAATTCACATCGATGAATAAAGCTGCAGCGGAAAGATTCAGGAAGCCTTTAAACGACATAATTGGAAAGCGTGTCGCGGATATGTTCACGAAAGAAACTGCCGCGAAGAATATCGAAAATCTGGATATGGTGTTCAAGAGCGGGCAAGATTATTCTTTAGATGAGGAACTGCTTTTCGGGGGCAATAAAAAATACGTCAACTCAAGACTTAGTCCGATTAAGGATGCTTCCGGAAAAACAATTGCTGTGTTGGGTGTAGTTAGGGACATTACCGAGCGCAGGAAGGCTGAACAACAACTTAGGGAGAGCGAGGAAAAATATCGGTTAATAATTGAGAACAGCCGCGACATTATCTTTACTCTGAACGCCGCAGGAGAGTTGATCTATGTTTCTCCCGCAATAAAGGAGATCCTTGGCTATAGCCCGGCCGAAATCATTGGCCATCCTTTTGCGTCCTTGATCTACCCGGAGGACCTGCCGCACGTGCAAGACCTCATACGGCGCAGCATTACTGAGAATTATCAAAGCGTTGGGACGGAATACCGCGTCCGCCATGTCTCGGGCGAGTGGCGCTGGCACATTGCCAGGGGTAATGCCGTGCGTGACGCAAAGGGTAATTATTTATATTTCGTCGGCTTGTCCAATGACATTACGGAGCGCAAGAACGCGGAGGAGTCATTAAAGAACAGCATTAATATGCTGAATGAAATGGGCAGTATGGCAAAAGTGGGTGGATGGGAATTTGACGTGAAAACCAGGAAACAGACCTGGACCAAAGAGGTTTACGCTATACATGAAGTCGGGGAAGACTTCGATCCTACCGTTGACGCTGGCATTGCCTTTTATGCTGAAGAGGACCGGCCGGTCATCAACCAGGCGCTCCAGCAAGCGATGGAGCGCGGAGAGCCGTTCGATGTTGAACTGCGTTTTGTAACCGCCAAAGGGAAAAAGCTCTGGGTGCGTGCCGCCGGCAAATCAACCTATCAGGCGGGGAAAGTAGTCAAAGTGCAGGGAACATTCCAGGATATTACCGAACGGAAAAATGTGGAAGAAGAACTGCGGGAAAGCGAAGAGAAATACAAGCTGCTTGTTTCGACGATGACCGATGCGATAGTGGTCTTTGACGCGGAGACACTGCAAATTGTGGAGGTTAACAGAGCCAGCGAATCCCTTTACGGCTTTAAGAGGGCGGAGTTCCTAAAATTAAACTATAGCGACGTTACGGCCGAACTCGAGGAATCTAAGCGAGCCATCGGAGAATCTCTTGCGCAAGGTTTTGTCAGCGTCCCGCTCCGTTCCCACAAAAAGAAGGACGGTACGATATTTCCGGCCGAGATATCGGTCAGCAATTTCATTCTCAATGGGCGCAGGGTCATTTGTTGCGTCATCAGGGACATTACAGAGCGCAAAAGGGCTGGAGAGAAATTGGAAAAGAGCATAAAAGACCTGGAGAACTTTCAAGACGTGACAGTGGATCGCGAGCTGAAAATGACCGAATTAAAAAAAGAAATTATGGAATTGCGCGGGAAACTCGACATGAAAAATGCGGGAGGAAGCGGACGATGAGCTGGTTGTCATTGATGGATTGTTTTGCGTTTTTAGTATATGTAAACACTATGCTTTTTGTGTTGATAAAAGACATAAAAGCTTTGCTCAACCGGGTTTTGTCAGCCTTTCTTGCTTGTCTTGCTTTGTGGAGCTTGTCGAACATGTTCACTCACGCCGCTCTTTATTCGCATGATGCCGCCTTGTTATTTTCAAGAAGCGGCTCATTCGGATGGTGCAGTTTTGCCAGCTTTTACCTCTGGTTCATCTTGATCCTCACTAGGAAAGAGAAAATACTGAAAAGCAGGATCTTTTACGCGGCTTTGATCGGCTTGCCTCTCGTATTCATTTGTATAGATTGGACAAGTGCCCCGATCGTAGGGTTGTCTTTACAGCCGTGGGGGTGGGGGATAGTATTGTCGAACACCGTCCCGACGTACCTCTTTTTATTGTACTATTCTTCATTCGTGCTCGCGGGCATATATTTTATTTATGATTTCAGCCGGAAAACCGAAGATCCAGTCAAGAAAAAACAGGCGCAAATAATCTTAATCAGTTCAATATGCTGTCTTATTTTCCCTTCTATTACGGACATAATCCTCCCTGAGCTGCATATATATGTAATACCAAATATAGGAACGGAAATTTTACTCGTCCTGACGCTTGCTATCGTTTATGCCATAGCGAGATATAAGCTATTAACGGTTACGCCGGCCACCGCTGCCGAAAATATCATTTCTACTATGGCCGACTCCTTGATCCTCCTGGATAAGGAGGGAAATATTCTCAGAGTGAATAAGAGCACTTCGGATCTATTGGGATATAAGGAAAATGAACTGGAAGGAAGGTGCGCGGACATATTATCCGGAGAAAAAGGGTTCAAAGATATTTTGTTGAGCAGCGCCGTTAAAAACGAAGTTATAAAGAACCGCGAGTTCAATTTCAAAAAAAAGGACGGGGAGAGCGTCCCGATGATCCTTTCAAGCTCCGTCATGATCGATGAAGCGAAAAATGTTGCCGGTATCGTTTGCATTGCCAAGGATATTACCGGACTAAAGAATGCGGGAGAAATGCTAAGGATGTCTGAAGAAAAATTCCGGTTCATCTTCAATGCCGCGACGGATATTCTGGGGCTGATCGATCTGAATGGAACGATCGTTGATATTAACGACATAATATCCAGTGTTTACGGGTATAAGAGAGAAAACATCATCGGAAAAAGAATATTCGATCTGACGGAAATATTCCCGGCCAAGACGCTTCTTATACTGGCGACTAATTTCAAAGAGACGATCACCGGGAAAAATATCGGATCGTATGTTGTTGAAGCTAAAAACAAGGCCGGGCAGCCCGTATTCTTTGAGGTCAATAGAGTGCTGCGGAAAGACGCATCAGGGAATTTCGCGGGAATACTTGTTGTCATGCATGATGTTACCGATCACAAAAAGATGGAGGAGGAGCTTAAGGAGAAGCTTGTTGAACTTGAGAATTTCCAGGACCTGGCAGTGGATCGCGAACTAAAGATGGTCGAGCTGAAGGAAAAGATCGATGAGTTGCAGAAAAAACTAGCAAAAAAAACTAATGAAAACACCGACGCAAAAAAGGAGGCGGCAAAATGATCCCCATTTGTAGACGTTTAATTGTAAGGCCGGTGTTTTACTGTGTTTTGTTGTTCGTTATGGCCATTTGGGGAGATCGGGCCTATGCGGTAGAGAGGGAAATGCTTTATTTCCAGGATATCCCGGTAGTGACGGCGGCCAAGCATGAACAGATGCCCGAAGAAGCGCCGTCTTTTGTCACCGTAATTACCGATGACCAGATAAAAAAATTCGGCTACAGGGATCTATCGGATGCTTTAAGTTCGGTCCCGGGCTTTTTCATCACGAATGACAGGAATTACGAATATGTGGGCGTAAGAGGGTTCGCGCGTCCCGGCGATTACAACATGAGGATCCTTTTTATGGTGGACGGGCACAGGATCAATGATGATATTTACGGAGGCGCGTTCCCGAACGAGGCCTTTGCCGTTGACATGGACATTGTGAAAAGAATAGAAGTTATACGCGGTCCGGGTTCGGCTCTATACGGGAACACCGCTTTCTTCGCGGTCGTAAATGTCATAACCAAAGACCCCGATGAACTGAAAGGCGCGAAGGCCGCGGCGGAATACGGCGGCTTCAATACGAACAAGGAATCTGTGTCCTACGGCACAAAGACGGACAACGGTGCCAAAATGCTTTTTGCCGGCTCCGTGATGAACAGTGAAGGGCAATCTTTATTCTTTAAGGAGTTCAACGATCCTTCCACGAACAACGGCATATCGAACAACTGCGACTACGAGAGGGCGAGTCATCTATTCATGAAAGCGAACTACGGCGAATTCAGCATGTCGGGGGCGTATGAAGACAGGACAAAGGGCGTCCCCACCGGATCATACGGTACGGTATTCAATGACCCGCGAAATATGACGGAGGATGGAATGCGGTACCTTGAGTTGAAATACGATAAAAAACTGGATGATTCGCGAGAGGTGACCGCAAAGGTCTATTACGATTACGCGGATTATTACGGCGATTATATCCTTGATTATCCTCCGGTGACGGACAACAGGGATCTGACCCAGAGCTTTTGGTACGGGACCGACGTCATGCTGAACTGGAGCCTTTCACCTGACAACAAGCTCATTTTGGGCAGTGAATATCAAAATCATATTCTGGACCTTCAGCAGAACTACGACGTCGAGCCGTATGCCCTGAATCTGGACGAATCGCATCCTTACAGCAACTGGTCGGCATACGTACAGGATGAGATGAAACTGGGGCGGTCAAATCTGACCCTGGGAGTTCGCACCGATAATTATCCGCAGTTTGGAGGCGTGCTGAACCCAAGGATAGCTTATGTGATCAATCCTTATGAGAATACGCATGTAAAATTCCTTTACGGATCGGCATTCAGGGCTCCTTCACAGTATGAGCTGTATTACAGCGACGGCGGCGCCACAAGCAAGCCAAGCCCCGACCTTATACCCGAAAAGATATACACGTATGAGACGGTGCTCGAACAGGTATTCGGCCCCGATCTAAGGGGATCTCTGTCGGCATATAAATACGACATTTACGATCTTATTTCCCAGACGATCGACCCGTCCGACGGCCTTCTTGTGTTCGATAACATCGGACGCGTTTCCGGCGGCGGGATAGAAATGAGCCTGAGAAAGGATTTTGGCGGAGGTTCTTATGGATTCCTGGGATACGCGAATCAGAGAGCGGTGGATCAGAGTTCCGGATCGCTCTTGACGAACAGTCCGGAGAATGTCGGGAATGTAGGACTGGTCTTTCCGGTCTTCAATGAAAACACCACCCTGGCTACGGAGCTGAAATATGTGAGCCAGGAAAAGACCCTGCAAGGCGAATATACATATCCAAATCTTCTCACAGATCTGAATTTGGTCTCCAGAAAGCTTTGGGGCATGTCGGAAGTGTCATTGTCGGTCAAAAATTTCTTCAATGAAAATTGCGGGGATCCCGGTTCGGGAGAACATCCCGAGGACATAATATACCAGGATGGTCGGGAGTACTTTGTTAAGGTTGTGCTGGAGTTTTGATCGGGGGGAGAGGTTATGGTATGGGAAAAAGTCTGGAAGATAACAAAAACATGAGGTTTGATATGAAAAAGATCCTTCTATCGGGGTATATGCCTTTGATCATCTTAGGGATGCTTATTGTTTGGACAATATCCTGCGAAGGTTCAACCGGAGGACAGGAAAAGGAGCAGCTTTATTTTCAGGAGATACCAACGGTGGTCACCGCGTCAAGGATGGAACAGCCCATCAATGAAGCGCCGTCAACCATCACGATCATAACAGAAGAAGAGATCAAGCAATCCGGGGCCGCGAATATCCCGGATCTTCTTAGGAATGTTCCCGGACTGGATATTATGACAATGACCGCGGCAGATACCAACATCGGCGCCCGGGGAATTAATGAGGCTATATCCAATAAAATACTGACAATGATCGACGGCCGGTCGGTATATTATGATTTTTACGGGGACACGGCATGGACGACGCTCCCGATACTCCTTAATGACATAAAGAGGATCGAAATAATAAAAGGCCCCGGTTCAGCCCTCTACGGCGCGAATGCCTTTAGCAGCGTGATAAACATAATCACCAAATCGCCGGAAGAAACGCAGAACAGCGTCGCGGTGATGGGGGGAGAAAATAACACAAAATCGGGAACGGTCATGTATGCCGGCAGATCGGACAAGCTGAGCTACAAGATGGGCGCCGGTTATGATGAGGCGAACAAATGGAGCGATCCGAATAAATCCGATGTGCTGAGCTACAAGTTCATCAGCTCGGTCAAATATTCCGTCAGTGACGTACAAAAATTAACGCTTGATACGGCTTTGACCAAAAATAAAGGGGATATGAGCGATGCAACCGGCGATCTTTATGATTATCTTGACAACAATCAGTATCTTAGACTGTTTTATGAACAGCCCGAGCTTACCTTTCAATTGTTCTGGAACGGCAGCAGAGGGAATATAGAGAATTCCAATCTTTTTAACGGAGACAGACATATATTGACGGATACTTACGACGCGGAGTTCGAACACACTTCCAAATGGGATGCTATGAATTCAACCATAATATTCGGAGGGAATTACAGGATAAATAAGATCAGCAGCGACATAATAGATGATCCTCACGAACAGGATATAAAATCGCTTTTCCTCCAGGACAGCTGCAGATGCAGGGACGATCTTATCTTTACGCTTGGGGGAAGATATGATTATCATCCTCTGATAGGAGATAGGACATCTCCCAGAGGCAGCATGGTGTATATGCCTTTCCCCGGACATACGCTGCGCGTATCCGCCGGCTCGGCGTTCAGGAGCCCCACATTCGTGGAATCATATGCTTACATAAACAATTCGTCGTTTTTTCCGGGGATCACGTTCACAGGAAATAAAGATCTCCGGCCGGAAAAAATAAACTCCTATGAGCTTGGGTATCAAATGCCCCTTTTCGAAAGAGTGAAAGGAAAGATCGATCTGTTCTACAACGAATTGTCCGATCTGATCGCGGAAACAACAACTATGGGAGTGCCCATCCAAAGCACGTACGTGAACAGCGGAGATGCGATCGCGTTGGGAGGAGAGATGGGGGTCGATATCGATATTGCGAAAGGTTTGAGCGGTCTTTTGAATTACTCTTATCAAAACTCGTACGATTTGCCCAATAACAATCAAATAACAACGGTCGCGCATCATAAAGCGAACGCGGAGCTGAGAGCTAAATTTGACAACGGCCTGTCCCAGAACGTTATCGTGAATTACGTGGGCGAAACGTCGTGGACGGACGAGGATCTGCCGCCATATACCCTTATCAACACCAGGACCGGCTATACGTTCCCGGGCGGGAACATGGAAGTATATCTTTCCGTATTCAACCTTTTCAGGGATCTGCATTACGAAGATCCCATCGGAGAAGAGATCGGCAGAAAGATCATGGCAGGCATGAATTATGCGTTCTGAACAGGGGGCTGTTTATCATGTATTTGTCATTTAAACGGTTCATCTTGGGGCTGAGCTTGCTCCTATTGATCTTAGGGGCGGCGCATACATGCTTTGCCTACAATGTTGTCGTAGTAAAAGGCAGCGACATTCCTCCTTATAACGAGGCACTGGAAGGATTCCGGGCCGTTCTGAATGAAAAGGGCATTGCGGTCGAAGAATCCACGATCACATTGGATGAAATATCCGGCAATACGGCAGAGATAGGGCCAATGATAAGGAAGGAAAAACCATCGCTCATTTTGACCTTTGGTTCGGAAGCGACGAAGACCGTGAGCAGATATATAAATGACATACCTGTTGTCTTCTGCATGGTGCTCGATCCCGTGGAAGAAGGGTTCATTGCAAGCGTCGAATCTTCGGGGAACAACCTGACCGGAGCCTCAATGAACATTCCTTTCGACCTGCAATTTGAAACGATCAAAAAGATATTCCCGAACAAAAAAAGGATAGGAGTTCTTTATAATCCTTCAGAGACGGCCGGCATAATAAAAAATGCGTCTGAAATAGCGGGCAAACAGGGATTGCAGATCGTTGCTTTGCCCGTCGGATCTGCCGGCGATATCCCCGATGTAATGAAGGACCTTGGGAACAAAGTGGACATACTTTGGGCCGTTGCGGACAGGACCGTCCTCTCCCCTCAGTCCACATCTTACATCATATTATCAACGCTTCGCGAAAAGATCCCTTTCATAGGGTTATCGCCTTACTATACGAAAGCGGGCGCTATGGTTTCTTTTGTGCTGGATTACAAGGATATCGGGAAACAGGCCGGCGAGAGCGCATCGTTATTGCTTGCGGGCAAAGCTCCCAAATCCGTGCCTGTCGTTTCCCCTAGGAAAGTGGGAATCTCCATAAATTTGAGCTCCGCGAAAGCTTTGGATATTGAGGTCCCAAGTTCGATCATTAAAGGGGCGGAAGAGGTAATAAGTGATTGAAGTAAAAAAAGAGAACGGAACTGCGCCCGGGCAAAAAGTAAGGTTCAGCCTGCAGCTGAAGTTCATCCTGTTCATTTCTTTGCTCATCATATCTATTGTCGCGATAATGAGCCTGTATTTCATAAATTCTGGGAATACTCAAAGGGTGAGCATGTTCAGCGAGAGAGGGGCCATGCTCGCGAAGAACCTCGCGTATAACGGCGAGTATGGAGCCCTTATCTCGAACAAAGAGATGCTTCTCGGGTTGGCAAAAGCCGCGATGAGAGAAACGGATATCCTTTATACCCGGTTCGAGGATGCTAAGGGGAAGGCGCTTGTTTCCGTGCAGAAGAATGACGCGATTTTGCCGAAAGAGGTCAGCGGGAAGATCCCCGCTTCGACCCTTGCAACGACAGAAGTGGCAATGACCCGTTTTGCTGATAAAGCGAACGGAGTGAATATATATGATTTCGCGGTCCCCATTAAGACTTATTCCGACATCGGCAGCAGCAACGAAATGCTGAATTTTGAATACGATTATTTTGTCCCGAAAAAAGAACGGATCGCGAAAGTCATAGGTTATGTCAGGGTCGGTTTTTCGTCGGCCTCTCTGGACCGGGCCATGGAAAGGTCGTTGAGAGCAGCGCTGCTTCTTACCGTTTTCGCGTTCTTGATCGGAGTGTCGATCAGCACGGTCCTTTACAGAATGATAATAAAACCGTTGGACGCGCTGGAAAAGGGCACGGAAAGGCTTTCTTCGGGAGATTATGACTATCGGATAAATATTCTGACCAATGACGAAATAGGGGGAGTGGCGGGATCTTTCAATGAAATGGCGGACAGGCTTAAAGAATACAGCACACGGCTTGAAGAAAAGGTCGCGGAAAGAACAAAAGAACTGCTGTCAAAAAAAGATGAACTGGAGCAAGCCAATAAAAAGCTGACGGAAAACAAAATGGCCATGCTCAATATGATGCAGGATATGAAAGAGGCGCAGGAGCAGTTGAAAACTCTTTTTGGGCAAGAACAGGTACATCTTCTGCAGATACAAGAAGCCAATGATAAAAAAACCTCGTTCGTGAGCGATGTTTCCCATGAATTAAGGACCCCGCTCGCTTCAATAAAAGGCTTTATATCGACGATACGTTCGGATAAGGATATGGACGAAAATACCAGAGAGGATTTCATGAGGATAGTGGAAGAAGAAGCGGACCGTTTGGCCAGGATCATCGAGCAGCTGCTGGATATTTCCCGCATCGAGTCAGGGCGCCTGAAAATGAACCCGAAGGCGTTCCAATTGACGGACCTGATAAATAAGAACATAGAGACAATCCGGGGGCAGGCAAAGTTAAAAGATATCACCATCGAGCAGAGATCACAAGAGCTGCTTCCGATGGTTTACGCGGACGAGGATAAGACCGCGCAAATTATAGTTAATTTGTTGAGCAACTCCATTAAGTACAACAAACAGGGCGGAAAGGTGATCATATCCACGGGTAAGAACGATGGATGCGTAAAAGTTGACGTGCAGGATACGGGGATCGGCATCTCAGAGAAGGATCTTCCGCATATGTTCGAGAAGTTCTTCCGCGCTGATTCCGCGGCGAGTGAAGCTCCAGGGACCGGCCTCGGACTCGCGCTTACAAAAAGTCTGGTTGAAGTGCAGGGGGGACTGATGACCATGGAAAGTAAATTCGGCGAGGGAAGCAAGTTCAGTTTTACCTTGCCTACCCATGCATTTGGTCATTGATCGAAGATCACGAGGAGGCTTATGAGGGACATTACAGGTAAGACGTTATCGGGAAAATACATTATCGATGGTTTTATCGCCGAAGGGGCGATGAACTATGTTTACAGCGGCAAAAAGATCGACGACGGGACTGTCGTGGCGGTGAAGGTCTTAAAGGCCGGGAAGATCAGCAAGTGGCTGGAGGACATGATACGTTTCCGCAAGGAGATCGAGATCGTCTCCGGTCTCTCGCATAGGAACCTTGCAAAAATTTACGGTACCGGCATGGAAGACGACATGAACTTCATAGTCATGGAAAAGGTCGCCGGAGAAAGCATGAGGGACCGCATAACGAGCGGCCGCGGTTTCTCCCTCGAGGACTCCGTGAAGATCATGTCGCAGCTTGCCGACGTTCTGGATTACGTCCACTCGGCGGGCGTCATCCACAGGGACATCAAGCCGGGCAATATCATGCTTAGCGGCGGGGAGAGCGATCTCCAGGTCAAGCTTCTCGACTTCGGCCTAGCCGAAATAATGGAACTTTCGCAGATAAAGGAAGCCGGCGAGATCTCCGGGACTTTCAGCTACATGTCGCCTGAACAGACGGGCATTCTCGGAAAACCGGCGGATGAGAGGAGCGATCTGTATTCGCTCGGCGTGATATTTTACCGGCTTGTGGCCGGAGAACTTCCTTTTAAAGGGACGGACGTCGCCGGCATTCTTCACCAGCAGATAGCGCAGCAGCCGACGCCGCCATCCCAATTGCGTAAAGATATTCAGGATACGATAAACGAGATCATACTCAAACTTCTCAAGAAAGATCCGGAAGAGAGATATCAGACGGCAAAAGGGCTTCTAGCGGACCTTAGAGAATTTTCAAGCGGGACCGTTTCGTTCATTCCCGGCAAGAACGACCGGCTGAAGAAACTTACCTACCGGACCCGTCTGATGGGCAGAAAAGACGATTTCGAGAAGCTCAAGGCTTTATACGCTTCTACTTTGCGCATGGAGGGGAAAGTCTGTTTAATAAGCGGAGAAGCGGGCATCGGTAAAAGCAGGTTGATGGAAGAATTCAGGAGTTATGTTTATGAGCAGGGCGGGGAATTCCTTTCCGGCAAATGTTTCCAGCAGGATAACAAGGTCCCATACCAGCCGTTCATAGAGATCATGAACGAATATGTTCACTTGGTAATGTCCATGAGCGCCCAGGAAAAAGAAAAAAGTATAAAGAGGATGAAAGAAAGCGCGGGCGAACTTGGAGAGATAGTTTGCCGCCTGAACCCCGTGATGCGCGACGTTCTGGGAGAGGTGCCTTCCCTTGTAGGCCTTGACCCCGACAAAGAAAACCAAAGGTTCCAAATGGTCTGCTCCCGGTTCTTCAGGGCGCTGGGGGAAAAGGGGAAGCCCGTCGTTATAGCGCTAGATGACATACAGTGGGTGGATGACGGCAGTTTATCGCTGCTTTCAGTTATCCTTGAAGAGCTGCGTACCGACCCAGTGCTTGTCATCGGATCATACCGGGATAATGAGATCAAACAGGGCCATCGTTTGCCCGCGATGATCAAATATGCCGGAGACAACAACCTGCCTCTGGAAGAAATACACTTAAAGAACCTTTCGTTGAACGAAATGAACGATCTTCTCGGCGAATTGCTGCAGGAGGATACCGAAAAAACGTTGGAACTGAACGGATATCTGCTTGAAAAAAGCAAAGGGAACCCCTTTTTCGCGATCGAGATAGTAAGGCGGCTGGTCGACGAAAATGTCCTTGTGTTCGGCAGTAAGAACTGGGAGATAGACCAAGGCCGGCTGAATACGGTAGCCGTATCGCCCACGATCCTTGAAGTGCTGATGAAAAGGATAGAGCTGCTCAATGGGGAGCAGATGGATCTTCTCTCCATTGCGTCCGTGGTCGGCAAAACATTTAACATGGAACTTCTTTACCGATTGAGCGGTCTTTCGAAGGAAAAGACGATAGGTATCGTCGATGAGTGCGTGAAGATGCAGCTTCTGGAGAGAGGGGCGGAAAGGAACAAAGTCCTGTTCGTGCATGACAGGGTGAAGGATGCTTTCTACGAGAAGATACCGGATGCGGAGAAGGCAGGGCTTCATTTGATGATCGCGAAGGCGATCGAAGAAGCGAAGATGGCCGGCCCTGATGAGTCCGTTTTTGATCTCGCGAACCATTACATGCTGGCGGGCGACAAGGATAAAACCCTGCAATACGCGCTTCCTGCGGCCGAAAGGGCCAGAGAAGGGTACGCGAACGAGGAAGCCGTGAAGTATTACAATATCGCGATCGGTATACTTGAGGAAAAGGAACGGAGGAACAGCGCCGAATGGGTGACCGCGAAAGAAGGACTGACCTCTGTATATCTTACGATAGGGAAAAATGATGAAGTTATCAGTTTGACGCTTGAAATCATGCCCCTGAAGAAAACGGCGCTTGAAAAGGCGGAGGCCTACCGCTGCATCGGGAACGCATATTTCAAGAAAGGCGACCTGAAAAACGGAGAAAAGAACATGGCGATGGGGCTGAACATGCTGGGTGAAAAGCTTCCCGGATCCAGGGCCGCCGTCATCCTTTCACTGGCTAAAGAATTATCCATACATCTTTTGCGCAGTTTTCTTCCGATACTGTTCATTCGCAAGGGGAAACACCGGTTTCGTCCCGAAGATGAAGAAATAGTCCTTATCTATGATCGTTTGTTCTGGACATATGTATTAAGCGACATGACCAGATTTTTGAGGGTTTGTTTTAGGGTGATGAACCTTGCCCGCGCCAGGATGGAGGGCGGCAGGGGATATGTTAAGGCGTTAATGATGTACGGAGCGCTTTGGGCCGGCCTTTTGTATTATCAGAAAACCATCTCTATCATACCTCTCGTGCAGAAAATAGAGGAGGGATATAAAGATGAATGGGGGGCTGCTCAGAACCAGCAGTTATTCGGATACGTTTATACGTGGAAAGGGGATTATGCCGCCTCCGTAAATTATTTCAGCCAGTCGATGGAGAAATTCCAGAGGATAGGAGATGTGTGGGAACTGGCGCAGTCGGTCAACGGCATTGGGTACAGCTATCGTTATTTAGGCGATTACTGCAAAAGTATAGAGAGCTTTTACAGTTATTTGGAACTGAGCAAAAAGATAAAGGACAGCGTGGGAATAAGTTCTTCCAGAGTTGTCTCTTTCAAATTGTTATACCGAAACGGGAAATTATCAGGCGGCAGAGGAACATGTAATAACATCCCTTGCTGTTGGCGAAGCAAATAAACTTCTCTTTTATTGCTGTGTCGCGCACATGGCTTACGGATATCTGGAGAACGAAAGAGGCAATTACGATATCGCGGCCCGGCACCTTGAGGAAGCAAGAAAATTGCACGAGAACAATCATTTTTTGCAGGATTTTACGGTCAACGTTTATTCGCTGCTGGCCGATGCCTACATGGGTATGGGCGATCCCGGCCTGAAAAGAACCGGGGACACGTGCCGAAGGGCGCTGAAGGCGGTAAAGCGCCTGGTGAATCACCATTGTTCGGCGTTAAGAGTTAACGCGAAGTATTTCGCGCTCCTGGGCAGAAAGAAGAAGGCGGAAAAGCTGTTCCAGAAGAGCATAGAGAGCGCGAGGAAAATATCAAGGAAGTACGAAGCCGCGAAAAGCTGCTATGAATATGGGAATTTTCTGGACTCGCAGAACAGGAAAGAAGCCGCGAGAGAGAACTGGCGGCAGGCGCTGGAGATATTCCGGGAAATCGGAGCGAAGGCGTACGAGAAACGATGCGAGGATATGCTCGGGATAAAGGCTGAAGATAAGGGGACCACGCAGGAACGTTTAACTCAGAAACTTGAATTATCCTCCATCATTTCGGCAAGCCATAATTTAAGTTCGATCCTTGATCTTGACAGTTTGCTTGAAAAGATCATGGATATTTCCATAGAAATTACCGGTGCCGAGAGAGGGCTTCTATTCCTGTATCCGGAAAAAGGAGGAGAACTTGAACTTAAGATCAGCAGGAACATCAGCGCTGCAAAAGGAGAAAAAGACGAACTGTCGATAAGCCGTTCTACCATAAAGAAAGTGGAAGGCACGAAGACCTCTGTTCTGGTGGTCGACGCTTTGACGGATACGCAGCTGCGGAACGAAGAAAGCGTTGTAAGGAACGGCCTGCGCAGCATTCTCTGCGTTCCTCTCATTTCACGGGAAAGTATGATAGGCCTTGTTTACCTTGATAATAGGCTTGTCGGCGGCCTGTTCAACGAGGAAAAGCTTGAATTGCTTAAAACGCTTCTTATCCAGGCCGCGATATCTATAGAGAACGCGCGTGCGACCAGCGAGCTGAAGAGGATGCAGAACGAGTTGAAGGAGTATGCGTCTACGCTGGAAGAGAAGGTGAAGGAGAGGACGGGGGAGCTGGCGAATAAGAACGAGCTGCTGCAGGAGCAGATGGAAAAGGTCAAGGAAGCGAACCAGAAGAAGACGGAGTTCGTAAGTGATGTTTCGCATGAATTGAGGACCCCTCTGGCTTCAATAAAGGGCTTTGTATCAACGATCCGTTCGGATAAAGAAATGGACGAAAAGACCAGAGAGGATTTCCTGAGAATAGTTGAAGATGAATCGGACAGGCTGACAAGGATAATAGAAGGCCTGCTGGATATCTCGCGCATTGAGGCGGGTCGGCTGAAGATGAACATAAAACAGTTCCAGCTGACGGACATGATATTCAGGAACATTGAGAGCGTGCAGAAGCTGGCGAAAGAAAGAAATATTTCCATCGAGCAGAATATCCCGCAGACCCTTCCGCTTGTTTTTGCCGATCAGGATAAGACTGCGCAGATAATAATAAACCTGCTGAGCAACGCAATTAAATACAACAAGGAAGGAGGGAAAGTCATCGTATCCGCCGGTCAGGATGATGGACACGTGAAAGTGGACGTGCGTGATACG
The DNA here is from genome assembly GCA_963727815.1 of uncultured bacterium. Lineage (GTDB taxonomy): Bacteria > Margulisbacteria > WOR-1 > CAVSGV01 > CAVSGV01 > CAVSGV01. The sequence goes on along the minus strand of CAVSGV010000001.1, from coordinate 89,030 downwards.
GGCATCGGGATCACAGAGAGAGATCTACCGCACATATTCGAGAAGTTCTATCGGGCTGAAAAGGAGAACGTGCAGGCGCCGGGCACCGGGCTGGGACTCGCGCTTACAAAGAGCCTTGTTGAAGTGCAAAGGGGAAACATGACCTTGGAAAGCAAATACGGCGAAGGGAGCAAATTCAGCTTTACTTTGCCTACCAGCTTGCCTTCGTCAGCCGAAGGCGTAGTGCGGGAGGAGTAGTTCCAATAATTTAAAGGAGGAAGAACATGAAGGAAGTGGAATTGGTAAGCACGGGGATTTATTTGCCTGGAGACCCTGTCCCGTTCGATAAGATCGAGGATATGATCGGACATTTGGATCAGGCTACGCCAAGAATGCATAAAATGATCGAGAAACTGCGTCCAACCGTCAAAGATCTGATAGGGATCAAGCAGTGTCATTTTGCGGTCGATCCGGTGACAAAAATGGTGACCGAAACCAATGCCAGTATGAGCGCAAAGGCGATCCAAACCGCCTTTAAAAAAGCCGACATGAAAGCGCAGGATATAGATTGTATTTTATTGGCCAGTCCATGGCCCGATTATCAAACGCCGCCTACGACACCATTTATTCAACAGGCGTTGAATATAGAGAAGTGCGCGGAAATGGAAGTGCATTCCAACTGTACCGGGGTTTCAAAGGTTTTCCAGATCGCTTTCGATGCTCTAAGGGTCGGGAGGTATAAAAATATCGCGGTGACATATTCCCAGCTTTCTTCCCCGTATCTTCTCGCGAGAACTTATAACCAGCAAAAATTGAAGACAGCGGACCTGCTGTTGAGATGGTTCCTTTCCGACAGCGCCAGCAGTTTCATCCTTACCGCCAAAGACAAGGTCAGATCGGGCATAAAAGTTTTGGATGTTTACAATGAGTTGAAAGGCTGTCACCTGAAGCCCGCTATGTGGACTTCTTTTGGAGCGACCCGTCCCGATCTGCTTAAATTATATGAGGAAGGGCTCCACCATCTTTCCCAGGACTACAGCGCCGTAAGCGAGATCGCTCCGGGCATGATCGCCACCGCATTTAAAGACATGTTCGTGCTGTTCGGCGTCGACAGCTCCAAAGTCGATCACCTTTTGTCGACTGTGCCTTCTGTCAAGCTTTTGGAAATGATCAAGGAAAAAGTTTTCAAGGAAACATCGATCTCGCATGACAAATGGTTCGCTAACATGCATTACAGAGGATACAGCGGAGGCTCGTCGGTAATTATCGGTCTGGATGAGATGATCGAAAAACATATCTTCAAGCCGGGAGAGTCGCTGGCGTGCGTGACCATTGAATCGAGCAAGTGGATGGTCGGAGGTTTCGTATTGGAGAATTTAAAATAAAATGTTGTTGAAGCCTTATATTTATTCGTCCGCATTTTTGTTTATCGTGGGGATGGCGAACCTTTCCCTGGGGGTATTGACGTTGTTAAAATCCAGTGAAAAGGCGACCAGTAAGATCTTCGGGGCTATTTGTTTTTGTATGTTCCTGTGGTGCGTCAGTATCGGCACCCTCAGCCTTGGATTTTACGGGCCGTTAAGCTTAAGGCTGGCATTTTTCTCGTGCGCTTTGATCCCTCTGTTCGGATTGTTTTTCAGCACCACTTTTCCGAACGATAAACTGCCGTATTCACTAGGCCAGACCCTTTTGATCGCCGTCCCATCGATAATCCTGATCGCTTTTATTCCGGGGGAACTGATATTGGATCCGATCATTGTCGGTCAGGGTACATTGCTGAGGATAGGCCTCCTAAATCAACTGTACACACTTTATATGCTGGCCTACTTTGCCTGGATCGGCAGGAATCTTTTTTATAAATTCAGAAAAGCTTCGCCTGTTGAAAAAGTAAGGTATGGATACTTTTTTACCGGTCTTTTATTCACTTCTTTACTGGGCCTTTTGTTCGGTCCTATCATGGTATTGATCGGGATCGGCGACCTTGTTTATTTCGGCCCGCTGAGCACGATCTTTATAGTGGCTTTTACCGCTTATGCCATTTTGAAATACCAGATAATGGGAATAGATATCATCATCAAGAAAAGCATGGCTTACGCGATCGTCACAATGGTGCTTATCTCCATATATATGGTCGTAGCCCTGGCCGCGGAAAGGATCATTCGAACGCATTTTCACCTAACTTCATTCCTGGCGGATGCCGTAGCGGCGACGGTCATAGTTGTTTCCTTCCAGCTTATCTACGCCGGGATCCACGGTATTACGGACCGGGTGTTCTTCAGAAGGAGCATTGAATACCAAAAAGTATTGGAAGAAGTGAGCGGGTCCATCGCTTCTGTTATCGAGATGGACGCGCTTCTGGTCTTTATCAAGCGGACGATAATGGACACTTTGAACCCGTCCTGTTTTTCCGCATTCATCAAAGGATCGGGAGGATATGCCGATCCTGAGGACGAGAAGAACAAATTAAGCCCCGAGGACCATCTTATCCGGCAGATAGACGGCAGCAACAAACTTCTGTTCATTGAGGAGCTTGAGAACGGGCCCGATGCGGCAGACACCGGCGATGCAGTGCGGGAAATGAAAAGCCGTGGTTTCGTTCTGATCGTGCCCGCTTTGGTCAAAGGGAGACTAGTATCGGTCTTTTGCCTGGGAGAAAAGAACTCGGGAGAACTTTATAAGGATGAAGATATCGCGTTCCTTTCCACGCTTGCCAGCGAAACGGCCCTGGCCATAGACAATTCAATGATGTACGACGAACAAAAGAGGAACATAAAAAAGCTGCAGGAGCTGGACCACATGAAATCCAACTTCATTTCGAACATCTCGCATGAGCTCCGCACCCCGCTTTCTTCTATAAAAGGGTTCGTATACATGATCCGGCGGGAAAAGAACATGAAAGAAGAAAATCGCGAAGAATTCATGCGGATCATCGAAGAGGATACGGAGAGGTTGACCAAACTCATCAACCGGCTCTTGAACCTGTCAAGGTTCGAGCCCGGCAACATCAAATTGAATAAAATGGAATTCGACCTGATCGCCGCGGTCCGCGAAGTGATGGATGGTCATAGAACCCAGGCTGAAATGAAAAAGATCATTGTTGAAAATGACATGTCTTTAAACCTGATGATCCATGCAGATCCCCAGAACGTCAAGGAAGCGTTGAGCCAGTTTCTGGAGAACGCGATAGAGTACACGTATGACGGCGGCAGGATCAAGGTCTCCGTTAGGGATATGGGAGACGAAGTCTCGGTTTCAGTTGCCGATACCGGATGCGGGATCCCGGAAACCGAGCTGCCGCACATTTTTGACAGGTTTTACAAGGTGGAGAAGCCGATTGAACAGGTAGGGGGCATCGGGCTTGGACTTGCGCTGGTCAAAAATATCGTGGATGCGCATGGAGGGAAAGTCTGCGTGGAAAGCCATCCAGGCAGAGGATCCAGGTTCGCGTTCACCATGCCTACCGGCAGGCAGGTCTTGCCTGCAGTGGCTCAACTTTCGATTTTATCGCCGGAGAAGGGATCACAAAGGGGGTGATAAATTGAAAAACGGTAAATATATAGAAGTGAACAAAGGGTTTTTAGCGATCGTCCTGCATATGGACTTATTGATACGGAAGTCTTTGATACCTGTTCTGTTCTTTGTGGGGGTCATTTCATATTTTTACGGCATTGCTTATCCTTTATTCCAGCTGGGCATTCTTTTCCTGATATATTTCTTCGCGAGCGAGATCGGTTTCTGGACAATAAAAAAAGGGAATGCGTCCGCTGAAAACGCCTACTTCTTTATATTATTCGTCGACTGCATCCTGTTAAGCGCAGGTATTTATTACAGCGGCGGCATTGAAAGCTTTCTGCCTGCGGTATTTTGCGTGATCGGAGTACTTGCGGGTTTAACCCTTCCTCTCCCCGGGTTATTGGGGATCATATTTACCGCTTTAATATGTTATTTCACCGAAATAGCTCTGGAAACATTCAGATTGATACCGCATGTAAGCGTATTCAAAGAATTTTTTTCTCAGGAACAATATATCAGGTCCGCGTACTTGCGCATTGTTCCTTTGATGGACAGCGTTATTTTCATCGTTCTTACGACCATTTCTTATTCCGTTTCCAACCTGTTAAGGAATCGCGAAAAACATCTGGCGGCGCTTAATGACGATCTTAATAAAAGCGCGGAGTTATTGGTGCGGCGGGATACTGAACTGATCAGCCTGAATCGGGAACTTGATAAAAACGTCAGGGAGCTTGAGGAGCTTAAGGCTAACCTGGAGAAGAAAGTCAAAGAAAGGACGCAAGAGATGGAAACAGCAAATGAAAAATTGAAGGAACTTGACAAAATGAAATCCAATTTTCTTTCGAATATTTCGCATGAACTTCGCACGCCGCTGTCCATGATCAAGGGTTTCGCTTCGACGATCTTGCAGGAAAAAGATATCGATCCCAAGAATCTGAGGGAATTCCTGCAGATCATCGACGAGGAATCGGGAAGGCTGAATGATCTGATCACCAGGTTGTTGAATCTGTCCCGTATCGAGGTCGGAGGGATAAGGATAAATAAAAATGATTTCGACCTTTCTGCCGCCGCGAGAGAGGTAATGGACACTTACAAGAGCTTTTGTGCGATAAAAAAACTGACGCTTGAAGGAGATATGCCTGAAAGATTTCAAATATTCGCGGATCAGCAGTATTTCAAGGAAGCTTTCAGCCATTTGCTTGAGAATGCCATTCAGTATACGAACGGAGGAGGGATGATCAAAGTCGTGATCCGGGAAAATGACAACGAGGCGGTCATATCCGTATCGGATACCGGCTGCGGCATTCCAAAGGACGAGCTCCCGCATATTTTTGAAAGGTTCTATAAAGTGGAAAGGCCTGCGGAGAAAGTGGGAGGTATTGGATTGGGTCTGGCCATGGTCAAGTATATTATCGAGGCCCAAGGCGGAAAGATATGGGTGGAAAGCCCGCCTGCCTGCCTGCCGGTAGGCAAGGCCGGACGGGCAGGCGAGGCAGGCAAAGGAACGAGATTCGCTTTTTCATTACCGAAAGTCGTTCAATAAATATCAAGGAGGTGTTGAGATATGGCAAAGAAAAAGATCCTGGCTGTGGATGACGAGAAACATATGCTGAGGCTTATTCAATATAATTTAAGCAACAGCGGATTCGATGTCATTATGGCGTCGAACGGCGAAGAGGCGATCATAAAGGCGGTCAGCGAGAAACCGGACCTGATACTTCTGGACATTAAAATGCCCGGTATGGATGGATACGAAGTTTGCGCGGCGATAAAGAAAAATCCCGTGACCTCGCAGATACCCGTGATCTTCGTTTCGATAATGGCCGATGATGAAAAGACCAAAGCGATAGGAGCGAATTCATACATCCTTAAGCCGTTCACTCCCGATGTCCTGATAAAAGAAGTTTTGGAAGTTTTAGCCGGCATTAATAAATAATTCGGAGGTGGTGTCGTATGGAGATCAAGAAAAAGGTCCTGGTCGTGGAAGATGAAGCGCACATGCGCGCGCTGTTGGAATATAACTTGAAAAAGGAGAATTATGACGTCGATACAGCCAAGGACGGCTGTGAAGGCCTGGAAGAGGTGAAAAAGCAAAAACCCGATCTGATTATATCCGATATCATGATGCCCAAAATGGACGGTTACGAGTTCTGCAAGACATTGAGGGAAGATCGGGATACCAAGACCATACCGTTCATATTCCTAACTGCGAAAGGGCAGCTGCCGGATAAAGTGGAGGGGCTGCGCACGGGCGCCGACGATTACATAACAAAACCTTTCATCCCTAAAGAGCTGATCGAAATGGTGAACGCGAGGCTGAAGCGGGTCGAAGTTTATAAAAAAATGGCCGACGTCGACGAGTTGTCGGGCCTTTACAATCACAGGGCTTTGCAGGAACACCTGACGGCCGAAACCATCAGGGCACGCCGGCTTGGAATTCCCGTAAGTCTCGGCTTTATGGATATCGATCTTTTCAGAAAGATAAATGAACGATATGGACATCCTGCGGGAGACCAGGTGATAAAAAAACTGGCGGCCGTAATGAAAGACTCCATCGATAAAGAGGACATAGTTGGAAGATGGGGCGGAGAGGAATTCATATTGATCTTCCCCGCAAGGACAGAAAACGAAGCGTTTAAGCGGCTGGAAGAGATCAGGGAGAAGATCGGAAAGACCGGTTTTGCGGAGGATGGGCTCAGCATTACCGTAAGCATTGGGCTGTCCAGTTTTCCCGATGATGCGCAAACTGAGGATGAGCTTATAGAAAAAGCGGATAAAGCTCTGTTCAGGGCGAAAAGCACGGGCAGCAACCGGACGGTATCCTACTCAAAGATGGAGAAAGGAGCGTAATATGCCGACAAAAACAGTTCTGGTGGCGGACGACAGCAGGAACATAGTCAATTTAATAGAGTATAACTTCACAAAAAGCGGCTATAAGGTCATCGATGCTTATGATGGCATTCAGGCGCTCGCGAAGGCATTCGCCGAAGCGCCCGACATCATCATTCTTGATATCAACATGCCGCTTAAAGACGGGTTTGAAGTGTGCAAAACGTTAAGAAGTAATCCCCTGACCGTTAATGTTCCCATAATCATTTTAAGCGCGAGAAGCAAAGAATTTGACAAGATCACCGGGTTTGGCCTGGGCGCGGATGATTACATGACGAAACCTTTTAAAGTGGAGGAATTGATAGGCCGGGCCAATTCTCTGCTTTTGGGGGAAAAGGCTGAAAATACGAGCGTCGGCGAGGGCGAAGGCGAAGCTCCAATAAAAGAAGAATCCGGGGTCATCATCGGAGATCCGCAAATAGACAGCTTGTTCAACGGAAAATTGTTCAAGGGCGCCAATATTTTGCTGACCGGCCCTCTTGGAACGGGTAAATCGACGGTATGCCGGAAGTTCATAGCAAAGGGTTTGGCAATGCATGAGAGCAGCCTGTATGTTTCGGTGGAGGATGTCCGTTTGATAGCGGATAGTTTGAACAGCCAGACCGGCTCCAGGCTGGAAGAATATAAGAACGAGAACATGTTCCGGCTCGTTAGCGCGCTGGACCCGAAAGAGCGGGATTTTGAGGAGATAGTCAGGAAGATCACGGGCGCCAGCGAAGAGATCGAGCAAAGCATACAGAGGAAAAAAGGAGGCCGCAGGGTCATCGATTCCGTTTCCGGTCTTTTCACGAATTACGGCGAAACAAAGATGTATCAATTTTTGTCACAGATCATTCATACGTCGGCTTCTTTCGGCGGCGTAACGACCTTTTATACGCTGGAAGAAGGGGAGCTAAACCCCCAACAAAGCGCGGCCGTGAAGAGCTTAATGGACGGGGTGATCGAATTAAAAAATGAGACCGCCGGTATTTACGCGAAGGTATTGAACATGAAATGGATAGAGGCTTCAAAAGACAAGGTCAGGCTGTGGAGCAGGTTATAAAAATGGCTAACGAGATATTGATAGTCGATGACGACAAAAATTTCGTAAAGATGATCGAATATAACCTTGCGAAAGAAGGTTACTCGGTCGATCGCGCGTATAACGGACCTGATGCGATAAAAAAAATAAACGGCCATATGCCGGACCTTGTGCTCCTGGACCTGAAAATGCCGGGAATGGACGGAATGGAGACCTTAAAACAGATCAAGGACATGGACGGGAACGTTCCCGTAGTTATGGTTTCCGGGGCAGGCGACGTGCAGACGGTGGTCGATGCGATGAAAATGGGGGCTTATGATTACATAACCAAACCCCTGAAACCCGAGGAGGTAGTGGTTACCGCGAGGAACGCGCTGAACAGCCGCATACTTGTGAACGAAGTGAACAGCCTGAAGACAGAACTGAAGGATAAATATAAATTCGACAACATTCTCGGCAACAGCGGAAAAATAAAGATCGTGTTCAAGATGATAGAGAACGCTTTAAATTCTTCCGTGACCGTTTTGATACAGGGAGAGAGCGGAACAGGCAAAGAACTGGTGGCGAGGGCCATTCATTACAACGGTTCGAGAAAGGACGGCCCGTTCGTTGTCGTGAACTGCGCGGCCATTCCCGAGACCCTTCTTGAATCCGAACTGTTCGGGTACGAAAGGGGAGCTTTTACCGGGGCGCTTGACAGGCGCATGGGGAAATTTGAACAGGCCGACAGGGGAACGATATTCATGGATGAAATAGGCGAAATGAGCCCGCAGACCCAGGCGAAAGTGCTCAGGGTGCTCGAATCAAAGGAATTTCAGAGGCTTGGCGGTAATGAAAAGGTGAAAGTGGACGTCAGGATAATATCGGCGACGAACAAGGACCTGGGTAAGGAAGTGCACGACAATAAATTCAGGGAGGACCTCTATTACCGTCTGGCCGTCTTTCCCATAGTCCTTCCGCCGCTTCGCGAAAGGAAAGAGGATATCCCGCTCCTCGCCGAACATTTCATGAATGTTTACAGTAAGGCCACAGAAAAAAATATCAGGCACATCTCGAAAGAAGCGATGGACCTGCTTATCCAGTATTCATGGCCGGGCAACATAAGAGAACTCGAGAACGTCATTGAAAGAGCGATAGTGCTGTGCGAAGGCGACACCATAACGCTTAATTATCTGCCCGTGGAGCTTGACGCGCTTGCCAGAAAAGACGGGTCCCGGCCGGCCGTTGACGGATCGGATTCTTCCGAGATCATTTCCATGGAGAAGATGGAAGCTCAGACCTTGCGCAGGGCGCTGGGACTTGTGGGGTACAACATAAGCAAGGCGGCGAAAGAGCTTAAGATCGGAAGGGCTACTTTATACAGAAAGGCCAAGAAATTCGGTATATTATGAAAAATCCGCGAAAAGACAAGATCGGCTGCATTGAGAAAGATTTTATTTCCATTGCCTCTCACGAGCTGAGGAACCCGTTGACGATAATAAAGGGCGCTGTTTGGCTGGTCAAAGAAGGGGATCTTGGCAAAGTGAACGATGAACAGTGCAATATGCTTGAGCGGGCGGATGAACAGGTGAACAGGCTGACAGATATCATTTCCAAACTGCAGTATATCTCCGAGATCGATACGGGAGACATTGAACTTTTCAATGAAAAGATATCCCTTTTTGAGCTTGCCAAAAAAGTAATAAAAGAAAATGAATTCCTGGCTTCGTTGAAGGACCTGAAAGTCGACATAGAATCTCCGGATGACCTGCCTTACGTGGTGGCGGACGCACAAAAGATCCACGATGTGCTTGCGAACCTTTTATCCAACGCCATCAAATTTTCCTATATGGGGGGCAGGATTAAAATAAGGATATCAAAGAAGAACGATAAAATAGTAACGGAAGTGATGGACAACGGCGAAGGCGTCCCAAAAAGGCTTCTCCCCAAACTATTTAATAAATTCATAACCACCGATCTTAGATCTCCGAAACGCGGAGGCGGGATCGGGCTTGGGCTCGCGGTGGCAAAAGGTTTCATTGAAGCGCAAGGCGGGGATATCTGGGCTCAAAGTAAAGGGACGGACAAAGGGAGTAAATTTATTTTTACCCTTCCAATACACAAGGATACTTCCGGAAAATAAAGGCGGCTCCTATTCCTGTCATTCTGAGCGTAGCGAAGAATCTGTTTTTTAACACAGACCCTTCGCTTTGCTCAGGGTGACATGCCCGTGCCTGCTGATAACCTATCTTCTCATTCCGATACAAGTGTCTCATTCTAAATCATCAACTGCATCGAACTGATACATTATTTATTTAATGCCCCCATTATTAGGACCGCATATTTGGCGGAATAAAGCCAATTACCCCGTTTTTCACTTTCCGGCCTGTTTCTTGCTTGTAATAAGGCGAGAGGCAACAAGGAGGTGAAAAAAAATGAAGAAAGCATTAGCAGTTTGCATCGTAGTTTTGACCATGATCTTTGTTTGCACTCCAGTATTTGCGGCGGGCACTGTTTTTACGGCAATTCCGAACGAATATTACATTAATGTTTTTGAGGGCGCGGCTCTTCAGGGCTTGCTTTTAAAGCATACAGAGGCGCCGATGGAAAGTTTTTACGTATCGATAGGCATCGCGGTCGCCAGAGAGATCGTTAACAGCACGTTATTGGGCGGGCAGTTCGACTGGGAGGAAGCGGGAGCGACGGTCCTAGGTTCAAGTTTCGTGTATTACTTTTGATCATCGGAGTATAAGGAGGGGATTAAAATGGAAGCGATAAAACAGTATAAGGTTTTGATAGTGGATGATTCCAGCAATATAAGAAGGTTGATAAGCGTAGTCCTGGGGAAAAGGGGTTATAAATTCATTGAATCGGCTAACGGCTTGGACGCGCTGGAAAAAGCGAAGTATGAACGTCCGGACCTGGTCGTCCTGGACATCATCATACCCGGCGTGAACGGGCTGCGAGTATGCGAAGAGCTGAGGAAGGACCCGGAAACCAAGGATGCCGGAGTGATCATATTGACCTCTGAAGCGACATATGAGGCCAGGGAGCAGGCGCATGCGGCCGGAGCCGACATATATATGATCAAGCCCTTTGAACCAAATGATCTGAGGGCGGCTGCTGATGAGGTCCTGAAGAATAGAAACAGCTAAAGATCATGATCGAAACTCTTCAAAATTAGGCGGGTACGGAGAAACCGGGCCCGCCTTTTTTGTGAATTGTAAAATCCATCGCGCAAGGTATAATAAAATGTCCGATCGGTTTTTTGGCATTTGGAATTTTGGATTTCATTTGGGATTTGGAATTTGGTTATTGGGATTTACGAACGAAGCGAGTTACGGCCCTATCGTCTAACGGTTAGGACAGCGCCCTCTCAAGGCGTAAATACGGGTTCGATTCCCGTTAGGGCTACCACCCCGCCGAAGGCGGGTAATGTCAAACCTGCCTGCCGGTAGGCAGGTGACCAATGACAAATATCAAATTAATGTAGAAATATCTTATTGAATCGAACGGGAAAAGAATTAATTCGGGACGCTGCAGTTGATCGGATCAGATCTCTCTGGCTATTCCAGCCAAGCTTTTAATGATATCCTTCGCCGCAGCGCCCCTTTGAAATCAACTTCCTTATTAACCAATGCGTTATATACTTACTATAAACAATATACTTACCAAGGTAAGTATTGTCAAGTGCCGTTGTAGCCATATACTTCATGTAGTTGTGGATAACATAGTAAAGACGATCGCAAAGAATATACGAAAATACCGCAAGGGAATGTCGCTCAAGACGATCTCTAAAATTAGCGGAGTTCCAGTCTCAACGATTGAACATATCTATTACATGCGCAAAAAGAGCGTTGAGATCACCACTCTTATTCCTATTGCAAAAGCTCTAAAAATATCCATCGATAAACTTATTAAATGAAAAGATAATAAAATGAGGGGGTGAATTCATGAAAAATCAGGAATTGCTTGAGTTGGGTGCTTTGATACTTGTCATCATCGGCGGCGTTAATCTGGGGCTGATGGGGCTGTCGAATAATTTCAGCGTCATCGCCGCTATCTGCGGAGGCATGTCCATTATAACCCGGCTGATATATGTTCTTATCGGCGTATCGGGCTGCTACCTTGCTTATCTTAAAGTTACGAAGATGTAATGTGTATGGCACAGCCGGAACTACCGTCTGTGCCATATTCCCCTTGACCTCTTTGCTCCCATTTGTGGTAAACTCTCACCAGTGTGATCGTTGATCGAAATGATGTCGCGCTGAGGTGAAATCATGAAAAAAACCATTGGAATGTTCGTTTCGGCTCTCATCTGCCTGTTTGTTGGAATGATCGGCTCAATATTCACCCTGCCTTCCATTGCCACCTGGTATGCCATGCTGAAAAAGCCTTTCTTTGTTCCCCCGAACTGGCTATTCGGGCCGGTCTGGACCCTCCTGTACATCCTGATGGGAATATCCGCGTACCTGGTCTGGGAAAAAGGCTTGATGAAAAAAGAAGTAAGGTTGGGCCTTTATTTCTTCGCGGCGCAGCTTGTATTGAACCTCTTGTGGTCCGTCATCTTCTTCGGATTTCACGTGCCGCTGATAGCGTTCGCGGAGATCGTCCTGTTATGGGCGTCCATCGCGATGACCATTCTGATATTTTGGGAAGTTTCTGTTATTGCCGCTTATCTTATGGCGCCGTATATTTTATGGGTAACTTTCGCGGCTGCGCTGAATTTTTCTATAATGCTGATCAACCGCTGAGAGGCGGGGTCACTCCACCTGATAGACGACGGAAACTGAGGCGTTCATCTCGAGTGTCATCGGATTTATGGGCGTTTGTGCCGCACCGTTCATCATCTTGAATGCTGCGTCGTTACGGACAGGATATGGCGCGTTCATTCCGTTCTCGCTGATGTTCTTTATCGCGACTATCCTCAAACCCGCGGCTTGGGCGATAGCTTCCGCTTTTGCCTGAGCTTCATTCATTGCTTTCTGGAGCGCCTGCTTCTTCGCCGCTGTGGAGTTTTTTCTCTCAAAACTTATTCCCTGGACGTTCGTCGCGCCCGCGTTGACGGCGGAATCTATCACCTTGGATATCCTGCTCATGTCCTCGATCTTGATCGTCAGCTGGTCGCTGCACCGCCATCCCGCCGGTCTCGGCTGCCGGTCGGCTTCATACCTCAGTTCCTGCCAGATATTGAGATCGGACGTTCCAATATCCTCTTTTTTTACGCCCTGTTTTTCAATGGCTGCGATGACGTCCTGCATTATCGAGGCGTTCGCTGACTGGGCGCGCTGCGCCGTACTGCGGAGCACCTCAACGCCAAGCCTTACATATGATATATCCGGCTCCACAAGGACGCTTCCGGACCCGGAAACGGTAAGCAGCTGCTCGCCCCTGAACAAGATCATGCACGAGGCTATCACGGCTATAAGAGCGAGGACCGCCGCGACGGAAAGTAATGTTATCCATATGACCTTTTTCATGCGAAAAAGCATAGCACAAATCGGGGAAAGATGCCATAATGCGCCCGCCATGGCATCCTCAGTCTTCAATGTGATAAAGGAACGCGCGAGCATACGGGACTACACTGCGACCCCCGTAGAGAAGGAAAAGCTTGATCTCATCCTTGAATCTGCGAATCTCGCGCCCTCTGCCTCAAATTCCCAGCCTTGGCATTTTTACGTGGTGACCAACAGGGAAAAGATAGAATTGATGAGCGAAAAAATGCCCATCGGCACGCGAGTTGTCATCAATTCTTTCATCGCCAAGGCTCCGGCTGTCATTGTCGCGACCGCGGGACCCATCGACCTGCTCCACAAGGTGATGTCGTTCATCGTGAACAAGAAGTGGTATTACCTTGACGTGGCGATAGCGCTTGAGCACATGGTCCTTACCGCATGGGACCTGCGAGTCGGTTCATGCTGGATAGGCTGGTTCGACGAGAAAAGAGTAAAGAAGATATTGAATATACCCGCCGACCAGGAAGTGGTCGCGATGCTGACCCTGGGATATCCGAAAGATATGGGACCTCACGCAAAGAACAGGAAAGATGCCGCGGAGATATTCACCTTCATTTCTTAACGATGACTGAAGCCCTGCTGTCGAACGGGTTCATCCTTATTGCCAGAGAGAAAAGGAATGGATAATTTTCCTTCAGGTGCTTCATGTAAAACAGCCATTCCGTGATCAACAGCGCATATGCTCTCTTGATATCAACGGAAAGATGTTCGATATCGCTTTTTGGAAGCTCGCGAACGTTCTGCCTTTGATGAAGCTCCTCCGAAAGATGAAAGACCGCCCAAAGAAGTTCCGTGAACCTGTCGTGCTCCAGGAGGTTCGGGTTCTCCAGCATCCTTAACAGATACGGGCGGTTCTTCCTGAAAAGCTCCTGAAGGGAAACAAGATTATCCACGCTCATTCTCACTTCACAGGAATATCCGCTGATCATATTTCCCACATCTTTGAATTCCTTGTCGGTCCAGTCCGGCTTGACCGCCAGGTCGCTCGCTATTTTACCGGCGCAAGGATCGAACGATGACAGCTTTATCAGCATGTCGTTGCCTATCTCGCTGAAGAAAGCGCCGATGACCATGTTCAGCTTGTTCAGAAGGCCGGCTCTTTCGCGTTGTTCAAGAAGCTGGTTGATTATGAGAGTGACTATCAATACTTCGATCGGAATGAACGCAAGGTCGTTTATCATTTCCTTGAAGATGAACACCGTGTCCCTGAACAACAGAAAATGGATGAAATATATCACGGCAGAAAGGACGAGAAGGGAAACACCGAATACGACCTGCCAGGTCAGATATCTTTTTATTGTTTTCATGGCGATTTATTATATACTATTTAACGCGTACACAAAACCGAAAAGGAGGATCACATGTTCATACCTGTAATGCTTGGCACCGCTAGGATGGGCCGCGAATCGGAAAAAGTGGCGAATTACATGGTCACGGAGGTGAACACTCTCGGCGTAAGGACCGAGATAATCGACGTCCGGGATTACAGGATAGAAGCTACCGACAAAACGGAAGAATCCGTCCAGGCGATGAAACTTTCGCAGAAGATGAAACTTGCCGACGCGCTTGTAATAGTTAGCCCAGAATACAATCACGGCTACCCGGGCGAACTCAAGATGATGCTGGACATGCTCAGGCCCGAATACGCGAAAAAACCGGTGGGATTCTGCGGGGTCTCGTCCGGAGCGCTGGGCGGAGCGAGGGTTGTGGAACAGCTGAGGCAGGTGGTCGCCGAACTCTGCATGGTTTCCATCCGGGAAACGCTTTATTTCCCGGTCGTACAGAAACTTTTTGACGCCAACGGGAAAATCATTGACGAGTTGTATAAGGACAGGGTAAAAGCCTTCCTCGATGAGCTTTTCTGGTACGCGACCGCCCTGAAAGCCGCCAGGAAATAACATAGAACGCCATACTCTTCTATGATAAAATACGTCCGATCATATGAAGTTATACCTCTTGGTTTTCGCTGTTTCCGCGTTCCTGACGCTGATATTCACTCCGGCGGCAAGATGGGTCGCCTTGAAATTTGGGGCCGTTGACCGTCCGTCGCGCAGGAAGGTCCACAAAAAAATAATCACTCGTTTCGGCGGCCTTTCGATATGCATCAGCTTCATAGCCGCGCTGGTTTTGGGAATGTACCTCTTCAGGTATTTCGGGCTCAACATCAAACCGGATGAGTTCACGGGTCTTATCGGCATTATCCTCGCCGGACTGCTGATGACTATCATCGGCATGGTGGACGACATGAAAGACATGCCGGCGCTCTTAAAGCTCGCGGGGCAGATCATCGCATCATGCATCGCAGTTTATTTCGGCGCGCGCATACTTTTCTTCTCCACGCCTTTCACGAAGGTCATAATGCTTGGCGCGTGGGCAATTCCCGTTACCATCATCTGGATGGTATCCATTACCAACGCGATAAACCTTATCGACGGCCTTGACGGGCTTGCTTCCGGCGTCACCCTCATCGCATCCGTTGCTCTTTTTATAGTCGCAGTCAAGATGGGCCAATGCGATTCCGCGCTGATCCTCGCGGCTCTCTGCGGCGCGTCGCTGGGATTCCTCAGGTACAATTTTTTCCCTGCCTCGATCTTCCTGGGAGATTCAGGCAGCCTTTTTTTTGGGTTCATGCTCGCGTGCGCATCGATCGTCGGAGTGCTTAAGAGCACTCTTGTCATAGCGCTGATAATACCGGTGGCTGTGCTGGCAGTCCCCATCTACGACATCGCGACCGCCGTCATAAGAAGGACCATCGCGGGAAGATCCATCTTCGAAGCGGATAAGAAACACCTGCATCACCGTCTTCTGAAGGCCGGGTTCAATCAGAGGCAGGTCGTCATCATCATTTATATAGCGTGCGTCATATTAAGCCTGGCGTCGCTGGCCGCCGAGGAGTTGAATAATTATCAGACGTTCATTTTCCTTTCCATATTCGTGGTGGCGGGGATAATCGCGCTGGATTTCGCGAAGGACGTCTTGAGGAACATCGCTTTCCAGAACGGGGACAACAAGAAGTGATACACAAGAAAAAAATACTTTTTGTTTTCGGGACGCGGCCCGAAGCGGTCAAGATGGCGCCGCTCATCGCGGAGACGAAAAAACACCTGGATGTCTTCGATCCCATAATCGTTGTCACGGGACAGCACCGGGAAATGCTGGACCAGGTCCTGAAAGTTTTCGATCTGCAGCCTGACTACGATCTTATGATAATGGAAAAGGAGCAGACGCTCTCTTCCATCGTCAGCAGCTGCCTCCAGGGACTGGAAGACATAATCATCCGCGAACATCCCGACATAGTGCTGGTCCAGGGCGATACTTCCACGACTTTCGCTTCCTCGCTCGCCGCTTTCTATCAGCACATTCCCATCGGCCACGTCGAGGCGGGGCTCAGGACCGGAAAAAAATATTATCCGTTCCCCGAAGAAATGAACAGGCGGCTTACCACCGCTATGGCCGACATCCATTTCGCGCCCACGCAGGCAGCGTCGAAAAACCTGACAGCGGAGGGAGTGAACAAATCGTCAATTTACCTTACTGGCAACACGGTCATTGACGCGCTTTACATGGTGGCCAAGAGACCATACAACTTAAGGCAGGCGAAAATAAACATAAGGGAGAGATCGAAGAAGCTCATTCTTGTTACGGTCCACAGGCGGGAGAGCTTCGGAGCTCCGCTGCGCAGCATATGCGAAGCTGTGAAAAAGATAGCTCATAAGCACAAGGAGATCGCCACCGTGATATTACCGGTGCACAAAAATCCCATCGTCTCCGAAACGGTAAGAGGCATACTCTCATCATCCGCGAACGTCCAGCTTATCGATCCTCTTGATTACGAGCCGTTCATTCATCTGATGAAAAGCTCATACCTTATCCTTACGGATTCGGGCGGGGTTCAGGAAGAGGCTCCGTCGCTGGGCAAGCCCGTGCTGGTCCTGCGCGAGGAAACAGAGCGGCCGGAAGCCGTAATGGCGTGCACGGTGAAAGTGGTCGGTTCAAACACAGAGAACATAATGAAAGAAGTGGAGAATCTCTTGTCGAACAACGGAGAATATGAAAAAATGGCAAGGTCCGTAAATCCTTACGGGGACGGCAAAGCCAGCGAGCGCATTGTGGGCGCGCTGCTGCATTATTTCGGGTTCATAGACGTGAGGCCGGAAGAATTTGACGCGTCAAAGTCGCGCGCACCAAAGATTAAATGACAGATTTCCTGAGATACATCAATATAGGGATAATGCTTGTTGCGCCGGCTGTTGTGGGGCTTTTGATCGGAGATCTTATCGACACTGGACTGAAGACCTTTCCGGCGTTCACTGTCGCGCTGCTTTTTTTGGGGATCTTTTCCGGCATATGGAGCATGTATAAATCCGTTAAGAATTTAATGTGATGTAAGGAGGACTTTTTCTGGGGAACTTGAATATCGGGGTCCATTCCGTCTGGCACCTTTACGGGCTCACTTTCCATTCGGACACTCTTATAGCGGCATGGATCGTGACGGCTTTCCTCATTATCGTCGCGGTCGCCGTAAGGATATCCCTGAAGATGAAACCCGGCCTTCTCCAGAGCGCCGTGGAACTGGGCGCTGAAGGATTAAAGACCATGATCACCGAAAGACTGGGGGAGAAGGGGATGAAATATTTCCCCTTTGTCGCGACGCTTTTTTTGTTTATAATAACGTCGAACTGGCTGGGAGTGCTTCCTTTTGACATAAAAGCCCCCACCGCGGACCTGAATACGACCGCAGGGCTTGCGCTTCTTACGATCAGCCTGGTGCAGATCTTCGGGATGATAGAGAAGGGGCCGATCAGATATTTTAAAAGGTTCTTCGAGCCGAACCCGGTCTTCTTTCCTCTTAACGTGATAGAGGAGCTCGCGAAGCCGCTTTCGCTCTCGATAAGGCTTTTCGGCAATATTTTCGGCAAGGAAACGATCCTGATCATTTTGACGGGGCTTGTCGCGCTGCCCCTGTTTTATCCCATACCGATACTTGCGCTCAGCCTTCTTATCGGCGCGATACAGGCTTACATATTCATGCTTCTGGCGGTGTTCTACATCGCCATGGCAATAGAAGGTCATTGACCGTTTGAAGAGATCGTATCTTACTTAGGGTTTGAGAAAGGAGGTTGAATCATGACAGTACAGATGATATCAGTTCTCGGAGCGGCTCTTGGCGTAGCCATCGCCGCGTTCGGTTCCGCTCTTGCCCAGGGTTTCGCGACGGGAAAAGCGGTGGAGGGAATATCTAGACAGCCGGAAGCGAGAGGCCCCATCATGACGGCGCTCATAATCGGCATGTCCTTTATCGAGTTGCTGACGCTTTACGCTCTGCTCATAGCGATCATTTTGATATTCGTGAATCCGTTCAAGTAGAGAACAGTGGATAGAGGATAGTGAATAGTGGATAGGAACCGAGGCTTTAAGCCTCAGGTTCCACAAGAAATATGTTAAACATCAATGCAACTTTAATAGCGGTAGTGATCAATTTCGTGATATTGATCTACATACTGAACTATTTTCTTTACAAGCCGGTCTTGAAGATACTTCAGGACAGGAAGTCCTACGTGGAAAATACGCTGTCCGAAGCTGACGCCAAAATGTCCGCGGCGAAAGCTTCCGCCGATGAAGGCCTCCAGGTTGTCAACAAGGCGAACTCTTTGGCAAAACAGATAGTTGATGACGCGAACTCCGCAGCCGGCAAGATAAGGACTGAAACCGTGGCGGCCGCAAAAGCTGAAGCCGGAGAATATCTGAAGCGCGCCAAAGAAGAAATAAAGCAGAAAAGAGTGGAAGCAGGCAATGCGATAAGAAGGGACGTGGCCAGGTTGTCCGTTCTTGTCGCGGAGAAGATAATAAGGAAGAAGATGACGAGCGGCATCCAGAGGTCCATGATAGACGGGTTCATCAAGGAATTGGAGGAATGATTTGACAGCAGGGAAATACGCCAGGGCTTTGCTTGACACGGTCATCGAAGATAACGTGACAGAACCTGTCAGAGCGGACATGAAGAACATAAGAGAGATACTCAGGGACAAAAAGGTCCGCGATTATCTCTCAAACAGGGCCGTCCCCAAGAAGGACAAGATGGAAGCTTTTTCCGGGTGTCATCCGCTGACAAAAAGCTTCCTCAGCATGGTAATGGACAGCAGGCGCGAGAAAGAACTGTATGACATCTCGAGGGAATTTATGGACCTCTTGAACAAAAAGATGAACGAAGCCGAGGCGGAAGTAACGTCCAGTATCGCTCTTACCGCCGCCGAAAAAAAAGAGCTGGGCGGCAAACTGGAAGAAAAATTCGGCAGGAAGGTCAACATCACATACAGGATCGACAGGAAAATGATCGGCGGCATGCTGATAAAATTTGACGGCAATGTGATGGACGGAACGGTGAACGGACGTCTTTCGGAAATGCGTGAAAGGCTGGCAGTGTAAGACAACATGGCAAAGAACGAAGAAATAAGCAAACTGCTCAAAAAAAAGATAGAGACCTATCAGGGCAAGGTCCACGAGCAGGAGGTGGGGGAGGTCCTTTCTTCCGGCGACGGGATAGCCATCGTTTTCGGCCTGCCTTCCGCCAAGATGTCCGAGATACTGCTCTTTGAAAACGGGACGAAAGGCATTGTCCTTAACCTTATGGAAGACCACATCGGATGCGTGATAATGGGAGAAGCGGGCTCGGTCACCGAGGGACAGAAAGTCAGGGGAACCGGCAGCATAGTGGAGGTTCCGGTAGGAGAAGCGCTTTGCGGCAGGGTCGTGAACGCGCTTGCCGAACCCATCGACGGCAGAGGCGCGATCAACGCCTCGGCAAAGAGGAACATAGAAATGGCCGCGCCTTCGGTAGTGGACAGGCAGCCCGTAAGCGAGCCGCTTCAGACCGGCATCAAGGCGATCGACTCCATGATCCCGATCGGGCGCGGGCAGAGAGAGCTGATAATCGGCGATCGTCAGACCGGAAAAACGGCCATTGCCATAGACACGATAATCAACCAGAAAAAAGAAAATGTTAAATGCGTGTATGTTGCCATCGGCCAGAAGATGTCCTCCATCGCTTCTGTTCAGGATATCCTCCAGAACGCGGGAGCAATGGAATACACCACCATCGTTGCGGCGCCTGCCGATGCTCCTCCGGCTCTGCAGTACATCGCGCCTTACGCGGGATGCGCCATCGGCGAATATTATATGTACAAGGGCGAAGATGCGCTTGTGATATACGACGACCTCTCAAAGCACGCGGCCTCATACCGGCAGCTGTCGCTTTTACTTAGAAGACCGCCGGGCAGGGAAGCGTTCCCCGGCGACATATTCTATCTTCACTCAAGGCTTCTTGAGCGCGCAGCGAAACTTTCAAAGGAACTCGGCGGAGGTTCGCTTACCGCTTTGCCGATAGTTGAAACTCTGGCTGCGGACATTTCCGCTTATATCCCGACGAACGTCATCTCCATCACGGACGGACAGATATATCTGGAGAGCGAGCTCTTCTTCGCGGGCACGCGTCCCGCCATCAACGCGGGGCTTTCCGTCTCAAGGGTGGGTGGCGCGGCGCAGATAAAGGCGATGAAGCAGGTCGCTTCGCGCTTAAGGCTGGACCTTGCGCAGTACAGGGACCTTCTTGCTTTCTCCGAGTTCGCAGCCGAACTTGACCAGGCGACGAAGAACCAGCTCATACGCGGCGAGAGGCTTGCGGAGATACTGAAGCAGGGGCAGTACACGCCGATGGAAGTGGCGGAAGAAGCGGCGGTCATCTTTGCCGGCGTGAGAGGATATCTGGATGACATAAACAAAGAGGACGTGATGAAATTCGAAGCCGGCTTCCTTTCTCACCTGCGGACGCATTATTACGAACAGTTGAGCGACATAAGGAAACTTAAACTTATAAACGAGACCACTGAGACCAGGCTGATAGAAGCGGCGGAACAGTACAAAAAAATATTCAGGAGCAAATAATGGCCGACATCAGGGAATTAAGAAGAAGGATCAAAGGCGTAAAGAACACCCAGAAAATAACCAAAGGCATGAAGACCATGGCCGCAATCCGCCTTCAGAGGTCCCAGGCCAGGTCCACCGCGGCGAAACCGTACACGACGGCGGTCGCAGATATGGCTTCGTATCTTACGGAAGAGAACATATATTGCAGGGGCAACCGTTGCAAAAAGACCCTCTACGTTGTTTTCACTTCCGACAGGGGGCTCTGCGGCGCTTTCAACGACAGTCTCTTAAGGGCGGTGGAAGCGGAGCTCGAGAAAAGCGAAGTGAAAGATCACATGCTTCTTCTGATCGGCACGAAAGCCGTCGCGCATTTTTCCAGAAAAGGCCAGACGGCATATTCAAAATATTCGCAGCTTCCGGCCGATCCGACCTTAAGCATCAGCAATCTGGTGATGAAGGACTGCGTGGACGTTTTCAGGAAAGGCGAAGTGGGTTCCGTTGTCCTGGTCTACAATCACTTTTTTTCCAAGCTCAGTTATGAGGTCCGATTCCAGAAACTGCTTCCCATCAGCCAAAAGACCTCTCCGGACGATAAAGGCATGAAACTGCTTTTTATCTTCGAACCCGGCCAGGCGATATTAACGGAACTCATTATGGCCATGTATCTTGAGTCCACGGTATTCCAGGCGTTCCTCGATTCTTACGCCAGCGAATACGCGGCAAGGCTGATAGCAATGACCAACGCGACGAACAACGCGGAAGATATGATAATTGACCTGACCATGGAAATGAACAAGACCAGGCAGGCGAACATAACGAGCGAGATACTTGAAGTGGTAAGCGGGGCGGAGGCGCTGACGACATGACGGCAAAAAAAGGTAAGGTAAGCCAGGTAATAGGTCCGGTCGTGGATATCGCGTTCGGCGAGGGGAACCTGCCGGACATAAACAACGCGGTAGTCATCACAGACTTGAAAATAGTCTGCGAGGTCGCTCAGCAGGTTGGCGACGGCACGGTGAGATGCGTTGCCATGTCTTCAACCGACGGCGCCAGCCGCGGAATGGAAGCCGTTGACACGGGCGGCCCCATAATGACGCCGGTGGGAGAAGATACCCTGGGCCGCATATTCAACGTCCTCGGGGAGGCGATCGACCACGGCGAGAAGACCGAATTCAAGCTGAAATATCCGATCCACAGACCGGCGCCTTCTCTTTCGCAGGTGAAGCCGACGTCGGAAATGTTCGAGACCGGAATAAAGGTCATCGATCTTCTTGCTCCGTACCCGAAGGGCGGAAAGATCGGCCTTTTCGGCGGAGCGGGGGTCGGCAAGACCGTCCTGGTAATGGAAATGATAAGGAACATCGCCTCCGAGCACGGCGGAGTGTCCGTGTTCGCGGGGGTGGGCGAGCGCACGCGCGAAGGCAACGACCTCTGGCTGGATATGAAAGAATCCGGGGTAATAAACAAGACGGCGCTGGTTTTCGGGCAGATGAACGAGCCGCCGGGCGCCAGGCTGAGAGTGGGACTGACCGCCCTTACCATGGCGGAATATTTCAGGGATGAAAAGAAACAGGACATCCTGCTTTTCATAGACAACATTTTCAGGTTCGTCCAGTCCGGATCGGAAGTGTCTGCGCTGCTGGGAAGGATGCCGTCAGCCGTGGGATATCAGCCGACGCTTGCCACCGAGATCGGCCTGCTGGAAGAGCGCATTGTCTCCACCGAGAACGGCTCAATTACATCTGTGCAGGCCATTTACGTTCCCGCCGACGACCTTACGGATCCCGCGCCTGCCACCACATTCTCGCATCTCGACGCGACCACGGTACTTGCGAGAGCGCTTACAGAGCTCGGCATCTATCCGGCCATCGATCCGCTTGCTTCAACATCAAGGATAATGGATGAAAAAGTTATCGGGCCTGAACATTACGGGGTGGCAAGAGAGGTCCAGAGGATCCTGCAGAGATACAAGGACCTGCAGGACATAATAGCCATTCTTGGCGTCGAGGAACTTTCTCCCGAAGACAGGACGATAGTTTCCAGAGCAAGGAAGCTGCAGAGGTTCCTTTCCCAGCCTTTCTTTGTTGCAGAGGCTTTCACGGGAAGAGAAGGAAAATACGTGCCGCTCGCCGAAACGATAAAAGGGTTCAAGGAGATTGTGGAAGGAAAACATGATGCGCTGCCGGAGCAGGCATTTTATATGGTGGGCACAATAGATGAAGCCGTGAGCAACGCAAAGAAATTATAGACATGGACCTTGAAATAATCACTCCGCAAAAAGTATTAAGAGAAGAGAAGCTTGACGTGGTAAGCCTTGAGAGCACTGAAGGCTCGCTCGGGATATTACCGGGGCACATCGCTCTTCTTGCCCAGCTTAAGATCGCCCCGCTGTATTTCTTGAGGGACAAAAAGAAGGAATATATCGCCGTTATGGGAGGGTTCGTCAGGGTGGTTAGGGATGTGGTCACTATAGTGACCGAGGACGCCGAAAGGGCCGTGGAGATAGACATGCTGAAGGCGAAAAAGGACAAGGAGAACGCGGAAGCGTATCTTGCCAAAAAAGCCGAGATATCTGAAATGGTGAAGGCGGAGATCGCTCTGAGACGCGCCCTTGTCCGGCTTAAAGTCGCGGAGAAAGCGCAATGATATCATGAGAAAAGCGCTTGTTACCGGAGGAAAAAGACTGAGCGGAAAGGTGTCCATATCGGGCTCCAAGAACGCCGCTCTGCCTATCCTCGCAGCCACAGTCCTTCTTCACGGCGAGACCACCATCACGAACGTTCCCAACCTTCTGGACATAATCACGATGATAAGAGTGCTGCGTTCGCTGGGCCTGCGGGCGGAATATTCCGAGCCCAACACCGTCAAGGTCTGGACCAACGGCACGGTAAAGCACGTTGCGCCCTACGAGCTGGTCACGAAAATGCGCGCTTCTTTCTTCGTCATCGGTCCCATCCTTGCGAGGGCCGGGCTCGCGAAAGTGCCGCTTCCGGGAGGATGCGCCATAGGAAGCCGTCCCGTGGACCTTCACATAAAAGGGCTTGAAGCGCTGGGCGCGACCGTCAGCATGGAGCACGGCTTCGTGATAGTGAAAGCGAACAAGTTGAGAGGCGCGAAGATATGCCTCGATTTTCCCTCCGTCGGCGCAACTGAAACAATAATGATGGCCGCAACTTTATCCGAGGGCGAGAGCGTCATCGATAACGCCGCTCAGGAACCGGAGATAGCCGACCTCGCCGCTTTTCTCAACAGATGCGGCGCGCGCATCGAAGGGGCGGGGACCGAATCGATAAAAGTTTCCGGCGTCAGCAAGCTGAAGGCGGTGGACTACAAGGTCATGCCGGACAGGATCGAAGCGTGCACGCTGATGATCGCCGGCGTGATCACCAAAGGCGACATCGTCCTCGACGGGATAATTGAACAGCACGTTGAGCCTGTCATAAGAAAATTGCAGGATGTCGGAGTAGAAATATCCGTTTCGGGCTCCCAAATGAAGCTTAAGGTGAAGGACGGTCTGAAGTCCGCTGATATCAAGACGATGCCTTATCCGGGTTTTCCCACCGACGCTCAGCCGCAGTTCGCAGCTCTCATGAGCGTGGCGGGCGGAACATCCGTCATCACCGAGACCGTTTTCGAGAACAGGTTCATGCACGTGCACGAGTTGAAGAGAATGGGCGCCGATATCCGCCTTGAGGGACAGAGCGCCATCATAAAAGGGGTCAAGAAACTATCGGGATGTCCCGTGCGCGCTTACGACCTAAGAGCGGGCGCGGCCCTTGTGCTCGCGGGATTGGCGGCGGAAGGCGAAACGCTGATAGACGACGTTGAAAGGTTCATCGAGAGAGGCTATGACAACCTTATCGGCAAGCTGAACTCTCTGGGCGGCAGCCTGAGGGAGATAAATGGAATTAATAATCAATAATCCCGAGAAAGTCCGCATCAATTTGAAAAGATTGAAGAGGATCTCAGGAAAAGCTTCAAGGAAGAACTGGATAGTTAGCCTGAGTTTTGTTTCGAAGAGCGAAATGAAGAAGTTGAACAAGAAGTACAGGCGCATGGACAAGCCGACCGACGTCCTCTCGTTCAACATGAACGAAGGCAGAATGCTCGGTGATATAATGATCTGCCCGTCGGAGGCGAGAAAGAACGCGAAAGAATACGGAAGCTCGTTCTCCGCCGAGATAGAGCGACTTTTCGCTCACGGACTGCTCCATCTTCTGGGTTTCGATCACGGCAGGAAGATGTTCGACAGACAGGACAGGATATTAGGAGGTGCCTCAAATGCCTAGAAAATTCTATCAGAGCTTGAAGTACGCTTCCGGCGGGATAAATCACGCGCTGAAG
The DNA here is from genome assembly GCA_963727815.1 of uncultured bacterium. Taxonomy (GTDB): domain Bacteria; phylum Margulisbacteria; class WOR-1; order CAVSGV01; family CAVSGV01; genus CAVSGV01. The sequence goes on along the minus strand of CAVSGV010000001.1, from coordinate 63,866 downwards.
ACCCAGAGGAACATAAGGATCCACATCGTTGTAGCGATAGCCGTCGCGCTTTTCGGCGTCTATATAAAATTGTCGTCATTTGAGTTAGTTGCCGTCATACTTTCCATCTGTTTCGTGCTCGTGTCGGAAATGGTCAATACCGCCATAGAAGAAATGGTGAACCTGCTTTCGCCGTCCCACAGCAGGTCCGCGATGATAGCAAAAGACGTCGCCGCGGGGCCGTGCTTTTTTCCGCGGTCTGTGCTATAATCGTCGGCTGTTTGATATTCATCCCCCATTTGTTATGATTAGGAGATAAGTTTGAGCGTTTTAAATGTCGAACTGCTTGTATTATTCATTCTGGTACTGCTGTCAGCCTTCTTCTCTCTATCGGAAACCGCGATAACATCGGTATCCCGCCTGAAGATAAAACATTTCGGCAGCCAGAAACTTAACGGGGCGAAAGCTCTGTCCCGCCTCCGCGAGAATCCCAGCCGCCTTTTAAGCACTGTTCTCATCGGTAACACCGTCGTTAACATTTCCGCGTCGGCGCTGGCGACCTCCATGGTCATCTTCTATATGGAAAATCTGGGGCTCGGAGGCATCAGCTGGGCGGTGGGAATATCCATAGGGATGGTCACGCTGCTCCTGCTGATATTCGGCGAGATAACTCCCAAGACCATCGCCATAAAGAACGCCGACAGGCTCTCCCTTATGACGGCGCCTTACATATATATACTATCGATCGCGCTCCAGCCGGTCATATTGGTCCTTACCGCCGTGAGCACGCCGTTGATCTGGCTCTTCGGCGCCAGGATCCCGGAAAAAGGTCCGTTCATTTCAAAGGAGGAGATCAAACTTCTCCTTGAGGTCTCGGAAAAGGACGGGGGACTGCGGGCGGAAGAGCGCAGGATGATCTCCAGCATATTTGAATTCGGGTCCACCATCGCCAGGGAGGTCATAACTCCCAGGCCGGACATCGTCGCGGCAGAGGTGAACGAACCGGTCGAAAAGGTGGTAAAGCTTATGCAGGAAACGGGGCATTCAAGGATCCCAGTGTACGAGGGGACCATCGACAACATACTCGGAGTGGTCCATGCGAAAGAACTTTTGAAGCTGGTGGGATCCTGCGCGCCGGGAGTATCGCTGCGCGATTTCCTGAGGCCGCTCATCTTCATCCCGGAATCGAAAAAAGTGAACGACCTTCTTCATCAGATGCAGGCCGCGCGCACCCATATTTCCGTCATCGTCGATGAGTACGGAACGACCGCCGGGATAATAACTCTGGAGGACCTTCTGGAGGAAATAGTGGGCGAGATACACGACGAATTCGAGAAAGAGGAGAAGCCGTTCGATCAGATAGACAAGAACGTCTGGGTGATAGACGCGAAGCAGGGCGTTTCCGACGTGAACAAAAAGCTTGGGATCGACATTCCCGAGGGCGAATACGACACGGTTTCCGGTTTCGTCTTTTCTTTATTAGGTAAGGTACCAGTGGTCGGAGATGTGGTAAAATACAATGACCTCTCGATAAGCGTCGAGCGCATCCACAAGAGGCGTATAACAAGGGTCAAGATAGTGACATCACAAAAAAGGGACGGAGACGAATCGGTTGGCGGATAACGAAAAGAAAACTAAATATATTTTTGTCACAGGCGGCGTCGTATCCTCGCTCGGCAAGGGGATAACCGCCGCGTCGCTGGGCCGCCTTCTTAAATCAAAAGGCATAAGCGTCACCATACAGAAACTGGATCCTTACATCAACGTGGACCCAGGCACTATGAACCCTTATCAGCACGGCGAGGTCTTTGTCACGGAGGACGGCGCCGAGACGGACCTGGACCTGGGACATTACGAAAGGTTCATCGACGTGAACCTGGGAAAATCCAACAACGTCACCACCGGAATGGTATACAACACGGTCATATCGAAAGAGAGAAGGGGAGACTACCTTGGAGGTACCGTTCAGGTCGTCCCTCACATCACCAACGAGATAAAGGAGAGGATAAGGCGTGTGACGCGCGACGAGCAGTTCGACGTGGTCATTGTCGAAATAGGAGGTACGGTCGGCGATATCGAGAGTTTACCGTTCATAGAAGCAGTGAGGCAGTTCAAGAAAGAAGTTGGCCACGAGAATGCCATCAACATCCACGTTACGCTTGTCCCTTACCTGGAGACCACAAAGGAATTCAAGACGAAACCCACGCAGCACTCTGTAAAAGAGCTCCGCTCCATTGGCATAAGCCCGGAGGTCATCATCTGCAGGTCAACGGACAGGTTGACCCCGGAGCTGAAGGATAAGACATCGCTTTTCTGCGACGTGAACCGCGAGGCGGTCATCGGCCTCACCGACGTTTCATCGATCTATGAAGTCCCGCTCGTTCTCGAACAGGAAGGATTGGACAACATCGTGATCAAGTATCTCGGACTTACCGTAAAAAAGAAGGACAGCGACCTGAATGACTGGCGCGAGATGGTGAAGACCATATTAAGCCCCACAAAACTTGTTAAGATCGCAATTGTCGGCAAGTATGTCGAACTTCCCGACGCGTACAAGAGCGTCACCGAAGCTCTGAAGCACGGTGGCGTCGAGAACAACGTCGGCATAGACATCAAATGGGTCAACTCGGAGAACATCGAGAAAGAAGCGTCGCTTGAGCCGGTTTTCAGGGACGTCCACGGCATAGTTGTTCCGGGAGGTTTCGGCAACCGCGGGATCGAAGGGAAAATAATGTCCATAAAATATGCACGGGAGAACAAGATACCGTTCCTGGGGCTGTGTCTGGGGATGCAGACCGCGTGCATAGAGTTCGCAAGGAACGTGTGCAATCTCCATGACGCGAATTCCACCGAATTCAACCAGAAAACAAAATTCCCCGTCATAGACCTGATGGCCGAGCAGAAAAAGATAATGGACATGGGCGGCACGATGAGGCTTGGCGCCTATCCCTGCAAGATAACCAAGGGCACGCTTTTGTTCAAGGCGTACAAGGAAGAGCTCATCAGAGAACGACACAGGCACCGTTATGAATTCAACAACTCCTTCAAGTTCCAGTTCCAGAAGGCCGGCATGATATTCTCCGGGATAAATCCCGACAGGGACCTTGTTGAGGTCATCGAGCTGAAGGACCATCCGTGGTTCGTGGGCACTCAGTTCCATCCGGAGTTCAAGTCACGGCCGAACCGAGCTCATCCTCTTTTCAGGGAATTTGTTATGGCCGCGGTAGGCAGGATGGCGGAGCAGGAAACGCTGTTCAGTAAGTAGGTGCTAGGGGCTAGTTGCTAGTTGTCAGAAAATACTAGCACCTAGCAACTGACAACTGGCAACTAAGTTTTCTTCTTTCCCTCAGATTTCTCAAAAACTATATTGCCGTCTTTTACCGTGGCAAGTATCGCATCGCCCTCTTTGAAAGTACCTTTCAGCATCTCATTTGAGAGCGGGTTCTCTATCATCCTTTGTATCGATCTCCTGAGCGGCCTTGCGCCGAACTTTGGATCGTAACCTTCCTTTAAGAGCGAGCTCTTCACCGCATCATCAACTGACAAAGTCATGCCTCTGGCCTCGATCTGTTTTTCAAGATCGGAAAGCAAAAGAACGACTATCTTTTTCAGCTCATCATCGGTAAGCGGATGGAAAACTATTATCTCGTCGATCCTGTTGAGGAACTCCGGCCTGAATTCCTTCTTTATCTCATCCAGAACGCGGCTCTTAATGTTCTTGTAGGAAGCATCAAGGTCCGCCTTGGCGGTGAACCCCACGGGAGCTCCGCCCTCGGAAAGGAACTGAGAGCCAAGGTTCGTCGTCATTATTATCACGCAATTCTTGAAATCCACTGTCCTTCCCTTGGAATCGGTCAGCCTTCCATCTTCGAGTATCTGGAGAAGAGTATTGAAAACATCGGGATGCGCTTTTTCTATCTCGTCAAAAAGAACGACGGAATAAGGTTTCCTTCTCACAGCTTCGGTCAACTGGCCGCCTTCTTCATAGCCCACATAGCCAGGAGGCGAGCCGATCAATCTTGAAACGGTGTGCTTTTCCATGTACTCGGACATATCAAGTCTGATGAGCGCGTCGATGCTTCCGAACATGAACTCCGCGAGCCTTCTTGCCACTTCGGTCTTTCCGACGCCTGTTGGTCCCGCGAAAATGAACGAGCCGATGGGCCTTTCCGGCGCTTTCAAGCCGGCGCGGCCCCTGCGTATCGCCTGTGAGATCGAATCCACCGCGTCTTCCTGTCCGATTATCCTCTTGTGGAGAGCTTCTTCCATGTGGACTAGACGCTCCGTTTCCGCCTGCGTCAGCTTGATGACAGGAACGCCCGTCCAATCCGAAACTACCTCGGCGATGTCTTCCTCCGTTATGACGGATCCGGTCTTTCCGCGTTCTTTCTTCCATGCTTCGCTCATCTTTTTTATCTTTTCTTCAAGCTCCGCGATCTTATCTCTTGTCTTGGCAGCAGCCTCGAATTTCTTGCCGGTCACGGAAGTATCCTGTTCTCTTTTCAGTTTATCCAGCTCTTTTTGCAGGTCCTTCAGTTCTTTTGACGGGGAAAGCTGTTTCAGGCGGACCTTCGCGGCGGCTTCATCCATAAGGTCGATAGCTTTGTCAGGCAGATATCTGTCGGTGATGTACCTGTCTGAAAGCTTTGCCGCGGCGTCCAGCGCTTCATCAGATATCTTCACTTTGTGATGTTCTTCATATTTGCTTCGGAGTCCTTTAAGTATCTGGATGGTAAGATCGACGTCCGGTTCGCTAACCTGGACAGGCTGGAACCTTCTCTCAAGCGCCGGATCCTTCTCGATGTATTTCCTGTATTCATCGACGGTCGTTGCGCCGATGACCTGAAGGTCGCCTTTTGCCAGAGCGGGTTTAAGGATATTCGCGGCATCAATAGCGCCTTCGGCAGCGCCGGCTCCCACCAGAGTGTGAAGTTCATCGATGAAAAGTATGATCTGCCTTGATTTAGACATTATTTCGTCGAGCATTTTCTTCACGCGGGCTTCGAATTCGCCGCGGTATTTTGTCCCGGCTATCATCCCGGCCAGGTCGAGCGCTATTACTTTCTTGTCTTTCAATATCTCGGGGACGTCGCCCGAAACTATCCTTTCGGCAAGGCCTTCGACTATCGCGGTCTTTCCCACGCCAGGGTCGCCGATCAACGCGGGATTGTTCTTTGTGCGTCTTGAAAGTATCCTTATCACCCTTTCGATCTCTTTATCCCTGTCGATGACGGGATCCAGCTTGCCATTCTTCGCCTGTTCGGTCAGGTCGCGGCCGAAAGATGACAACGCGGGCTTCGGTTTTTGCGGCGGCGCGCCCACACCCATTCCCGGCATGCCGAAAAGCTCCGCGAAAGGAGAACCTTCCCCTCCTTCAGGCATTTCGGGCCCTTCTTCTCCGCCTTCACCGGGCTCTTCCGGTTCCTCCGGTTCCTCGGGTTTCTGGGGACGTTTGGCTTTCCCTTCGGTTTCCTCGCCCTTAAGAAGACCCAGTAACATCTTTACCACTTTATCGTAAGTCACTTTTCTTTTATGGAGCGCCTGGGCGGCGACGCTTTCCGCTTCCTTGATTATTCCAAGCAGAATGTGCTCGCTTCCCACGTAGTTGGCGCCCAGTTCTCTTGCGGCGTTGTAAGCCAGCTCCATTATCTTTTTTGCCCTCGGAGAGAGAGTGATCTCGGCGGGCGTTCCCAGTCCTCGTCCTATGAGGGATTCAACGTTGGCGAAAAGGTCCACAATGTCCACGTTCAGGCCGACGAGCACCTTGTAGGCCATGCCTTCTTCTTTTATCAATCCCAGGAGAAGAAGTTCCGTTGTGAGCTGGTCCTGGGAAAGCCTTTCAGCCTCTTCCCCTCCCAGTTTTATGACGTTCTGGGCTTCCTCCGTGAAATAATCATATATCCTGTCGGCGGGGCGTCTCTTGAAGAACTGGGTGAAAAGGTCCGGGAATTCGAAGAAGCCCGGGAAACCCAGGCCGGAGAAATCGCCGAGGCCGCCCATGTCGGGTCCGAGCAAGCCCAGGTCTGCGGCGCACTTTGAGCACAGGTGCATCTCCACGCGCCTTCCGTTGACTATTCGCGTTATGTGGATTGTTGCCTGACGTTTCTTACAGTTCTGGCATAACATAAGAAGGAATATTATATATGTATCGCGGGAAAAAGGCAAATGAGGCCGCAGAATAGTGCTCTGAATGACGAATTTTTCGGTAATTTTTGACGATATATATATGACAGGGGAGATGGTCGATCTCCAATATAAATTTCACGTAGGGAGTATTTTCAATGGGTTTGATGTTCTCGATGGATGGAGTTAATCGTATTTTTGGTGACATGAAAATATTCGCGGGGTTGGACACGAATGCGCTTGTTAAAGCAGTGGATACGAATGGGATCGGAGGCATGCCTATAGTTCCGCCGCCCGTGCAGCTTGCGGATTTGATGAAAACCTCAGAAAGCAATTTGCCTGTGAAAAACCCGCGTTCAGATATTGAAAACAACGATCCCAAACCAGATTTTTCTGCTCCAAGGAAATGGTATGAACATCCTCTTGTTTTATATCCTCTTGCTGTTACCGTAATGATAATAGTTACACCCGCTTGGTTATTCAACCGTGGCTTAATCTATATTATTCGATCAGATATTATAAACATAGAAAGGAAAACGCCAGGAAGCAAGCGATGAGACAAAAAGATGAACCGCTCAAAGATGAAATCGAGGGGATAAAGATCAGGATAACGGTCGATGGCCTAATTATTGGAGATAACGGACAAGTCCTTGGATTTGTGGAAGATCCACCTTTGATTAAATTGCTTGCCTGGATCTCGAAAACGTTACACGAACAAGAAAAGAAATAACGGTTATTATGTTCGGCTTTCAAAACACTCTCCTATAATATAGAATAACCCCACTATGAACTTTAAGGACCTTCCCGACAAGAATGGCTATTTCGGCAAATACGGCGGGCGTTTCGTGCCTGAAACGCTCATGAAACCTGTGCTTGAGCTTGAAGCCGCCTACAAAAAATATAAGAACGACCGGAAATTCAAGAAAGACCTCCAGCATTACTTTCAGGATTTTGTTGGCAGGCCAACGCCATTATATTTTGCCGGGAACCTGTCGGAACTTTACGGCGGAAGCATATATCTGAAAAGAGAGGATATGTGCAAGACAGGCTCCCACAAGCTCAATAATTGCATAGGCCAGATACTTCTCGCGAAAAGAATGGGAAAGAAGCGCATCATCGCGGAGACCGGAGCGGGACAGCACGGCGTCGCCACCGCCACGGCCTGCAAACTTTTTGGAATTAAATGCGTCGTTTACATGGGCGATGAAGACATCAAGCGGCAGTCGCTGAACGTACGCAGGATGAAGGAGCTCGGTGCTGAGGTAAGGCCCGTCATGTCCGGCAGCAGGACGCTGAAAGATGCCGTGAATGAAACATTGCGCGACTGGATGGCGAACCCGGACACGTATTATCTTATCGGAAGCGTGATAGGCCCTCACCCGTATCCTATGATGGTCAGGGATTTCCAGTCGGTCATCGGCAGGGAAGCGAGAGAACAGATATTGGAGGCCGAAGGAAGACTGCCTGATGTTCTGGTCGCGTGTGTCGGCGGCGGGAGCAATTCGATAGGCCTGTTCCATCCTTTCCTTGATGATAAAAAAGTAAAAATGTTCGGAGTGGAAGCCGGAGGAACATCGATGGGGCTTGGAAAGAACTCTGCGACACTTGAGGTTGGCAAGGTTGGTGTTCTTCATGGAGCGAAAACATATCTCCTTCAAACGAAGGATGGGCAGATATCCGAAACTCACTCCATATCCGCCGGACTTGATTATCCCGGAGTGGGGCCGGAGCACAGCTATCTTAAGGACATCGGCCGCGTTAAATATGTTTCGGTATCGGATAAAGAAGCGCTGGAAGCATATAGGCTATTGTCAGATATTGAGGGGATAGTTCCAGCCCTCGAATCATCACATGCCATTGCGTATCTAAAGAAGATGAAGATATCAAAGGATCAGATAGTGATAGTTTGTTTGTCAGGGCGTGGAGATAAAGACATGGGAATAGTTAGAGGAGCAAGATGAGCAGGATATCGAATACATTCAAGAACGATAAAGCATTGATCGTCTTCATAATGGCCGGCGATCCGAACATCGATAGGACCGAAAAGCTGGTTTATGAGATAGAGAAAGCCGGAGCGGACATTGTCGAGATCGGCATTCCTTTTTCCGATTCGATTGCAGACGGCCCGACCATCCAGGCATCAGCTTTGAGAGCCTTGAACAAAAACACCTCGGCATCAGATGCGATCAAGCTTGCCAGAAATATCCGGAAGAGGTCGAACATTCCTTTGATATTCATGACAAGCTTCAATATCCTGAGCGCATACGGCGTCGATAAGTTCGTGAAAAATTCAAAAGCAGCCGGCATCGACGGTCTGATAATCCCAGACCTTCCGGTCGACGCGTCGAATTTGATAAAAAAACATGGCCTTGACCTGATATTCCTCGCGGCGCCAAATTCCAGTGACAAGGAACTAAAAATGATAGCCAAAAAGTCATCGGGGTTCATATATGCTGTATCGATATCCGGCATCACGGGGGCAAGAAAAAGCCTTCACCTTCAAGCCCAGAAGACGATATCAAAGCTGAGAAAGCTCACGAATACGCCGATAGCCATTGGATTTGGGATAAAAACGCCTCAGCAGGCGAGGGCCGCGACGAAACTATCGGACGGAGTTATTGTGGGCAGTGCGGTCATCGATGTCATTGCGAGAAAAGGGAATGTCGGTGAATATGTTTCGAGCCTGAAAAAAGCTTTGTCATTCTGAGGCTGAAGGCCGAAGAATCTATTTTTATCAAATGCAGACCCTTCGCTAGTGCTCAGGGTGACTACCCAACGAATCGATAACTGTTTATTTCTTCTTTGAGCTTCCTCGCCGCGACCCTTGCGGTGCCCGCGAAATCCTCGCCAGTGGAAGCGTAAATTATCCCTCTTGAAGAATTGATGATAGCGCGGTCGCCTTTTTTTGTTACCCCGAACCGGACGGATGAATGAAGGTCCCCGCCCTGAGCGCCGATGCCAGGTATCAATATGGGCATCTCACCGGCGATAGAACGTATCTCCTTTAGCTCTTCAGGATTTGTCGCGCCCACCACAAGCCCGCAGTTGCCGAAGTTGTTCCATATCTTCACCTTCTTGGCTACCTGTTTATATAAGGGTTCGGCTCCATCCGTCTGGAAATCCTTGCTGCTGTGGTTCGATGTGAGGCAGAGGATGAAAAGGCCTTTATCCTTATACATCAGGAAAGGCTCGATGGAATCGAATCCCATGTAAGGGTTCAGCGTCACGGCGTCGGCCTTGAAGACATCGAACACCGCCTTCGCGTATGCCAGAGCGGTGTTGCCGATATCTCCTCTCTTGGCATCGAGTATCACCGGCACCTCGCCGCCGATGTATTCGATGGTCTTTATCAGCGCCTGAAGGCCGTAGATGCCGTACATCTCGTAGAACGCGATGTTCGGTTTGTAAGCGCAGACAAGGTCCTTCGTTGAATCGATGATCGCCTTGTTGAAATCGAAAATGGGGTCGCCTTTGTTCAGGAGGGAAGCCGGGATCTTCTTGAGGTCGATATCAAGCCCGATGCAGAGGAGCGAATTGTTCTTTTTTGATGCTTCGTCCAGTCTCTCTATGAACGTCATATTCCCAGTTCGGATTTAGTGAAAAGCGCCTTGTACATATATCCGGACGATTCCATGTTCTCCTTCGCGCCTTCTTCACGGTCGAGCACGCCGATGATCATCACGACCTCTATACCCGAATGTTTCAGCTTATCGGCGGATTCTATCGCGGCTCCGGCTGAGGTCAGGATATCCTCGATGATAACGACTTTCTCGCCTTTGCTTACTTCGCCCTCGACGATCTTGTCCGTGCCGTATCCTTTTTCTTTTTTGCGGACGATGACGAAAGGTTTGTTGACCTCAAGCGAGAGGGCAGTTGCCAATGCGACCGCTCCGAGTTCCGGTCCCGCGAGCCTGTTGAACGAATCAAGAGGAGGAAGAAGTTTTGCCAGTTCTTTCGTCAGCGGCCTCAGGACCTCGGGTTTTGTTTCAAAGAGGTATTTGTCGAAGTAATAATTGCTCTTCCTGCCGCTCCGGAGAATGAACTCGCCTTTAAGGAGCGCCGCTTCTTTAACAAGTTTCCCCAGTTCTTCTTTTGTCATTATTCTGTATTTTACCATAGAAACGATGATCTTTCGTGAAATTCTTATCGAAAATTATCGATAAATATATTGAGTGGAGTATGGACGGCTCAAAGCCAGTGTCAGGTCGATGCTCAAGGTGTATTGGAAGAAAGACAATAAGGAGGTTGATTAATATGTCACATGGCGGTCCCGTTTTTCAAATTGAGGTAAAAGAAAGACAGCTACAAGAAGAGCATAAAAAGCATAACCGGATTCAGTTGCAACAGGCTTTACGGTATCACTCTCAGCAGGAGGCAAAGAAAAATATGGGCAAGAAGCCAATTGCTGGATCTGTATCCGGTGGTTGTAGCTATAAAGATACGGTTTACATTAGTAAAGGCAATAAGTAAAGGCAAAAGAATAAATATTTGAGCTTAAAGAGATAGAGCTTATTATTAAGCCTGTTTGTTCTTGTCCTGAGATAGGTCGAAGGACTGTTTGTCCTTCACGATATCACCGATGGTGACCGTGTTCTTTTCTTCCGGCTGGGACTCCTGGAAATCCTTTAGTTCCTTACGCCCTTCTTCTTTCTTGGCTTCTTTTATTGAAAGACCGATCTTCTGTTCTTCCGGGATCACTTTGAGGACTTTCACGTCCACAGTATCGCCGACCGCAACAGCGTCTTCCGGCCTGCTTATCGGTTTGTCGGATAATTCTGATATGTGGATGAGACCTTCAAGGTTCCCATCCAGTTCCGCGAAAGCGCCGAACTTAACGAACCTTGCTATCTTCGCTTTTACTATCTGGCCGGGCTGATAAAGTTCCGCCGCTTTTACCCACGGATCGGGCTGAAGCTCTTTTAACCCGAGAGCGACTTTCTTGTTCTCCCTGTCCACTCCGAGGACGAAAACGTCCAGTTCCTGGCCGATCTTCAAAAGATCGGACGGGTGATTGACCCTCTTCCACGAAAGCTCCGTAAGGTGTATCAATCCTTCAATGCCGCCTATGTCGACGAACGCGCCGAAGTTCTTCAGGCTGGTCACGGTTCCGTGCCTTGTCTGCCCGACTTCCAGCTCATCAAGCACCTTCGTGACGTCCGGCCTTACCTTTTCTCCCGCGGCGATCTTGTGCGACATGACCACTTTTCCCTGGCGCCTGTTTATCTCTATTATCTTTATCGGGATCGTCTTGCCGACGAAGCTTTCGATGGGCTCCTCGGATTCTTTCGCAACCTGCGAGGCCGGAATGAAACCACGGATGCCTTCGTAATCCACCACGAGGCCGCCTTTTACGGCGGAAGTAACTTTTGCTTCGAGCACTTTTCTTCCTTTGTAGGCATCGAAGGCCGTCTTCCATCTCATTTCGTGGTCGGCAAGCTTCTTGGACAGGACGATATAGCCTTCCTTGTCCTCGAGCTTCATTATCATCACGTCTATCTTGTCGCCGATCTTCACGATGTCGTTGATGTTGCTGAACGATCTGTCGGTAAGTTCCGCCGGAGCAATGAATCCATCGGATTTATATTTGATGTCGACGAGGACGCCGGAAGGATCAACTTTTACTATGGTGCCTTTTACCACATCGCCCGGCTGATAGCTCTTGAAAGTGGCTTCATAAGCCATTTCCTCTTCCTGTTTTGCCGTCGGGGCGGCGTTCACGGAAGCAAGGGTCTTTTGCGCTCCGATCCTTTCGACGGGTTTTACCGGCGATATGTTGATGTGCGTTGCCTTGAATCCCTGGACCTTTTCTTCTTCTTCTTTTTTCGGGGCTGTTGAGGCTTTCTTGTTCTCTTCGAGGGTTTCCCTTATCATCGCGTCTATGTCTTCCGCGGACTTGTCCTTGAAACCTCCCAATGACGTTGCCTTAAGTTCTTCTGCCATACTGCTCACTCCTCCGTGCGCCCGGTTTTGTTGTGATGCCGCCGTTTCAGGGCGCTATTATCGGCGGTTTTCGTGGCTTGACACGCAAAGAGGGATATTAGCATAAATTTTGATAAATGACAAGAGATGGGAGATGCGAGATGTGAGATGAAAGATCAGGTTTTCCAGCCGAACTTTCCCACAAGCGGAACAAAAACGCAACCGATCGACTCTTCGATATCGATCTTTTTCCCGTGTTTTGTCGCGACCGTAAGCGTCTGGCCGAACATCTCGCCGACCGGTATCACAAGCTTTCCGCCGTCCTTAAGCTGTTCGATCAGCGGCTTGGGTATCGACGGCGCCGCAGCGGTCACGATGATCGCATCGAACGGGGCTTCTTTTGGATATCCGAGCGTTCCGTCGCCTAAGATCATCTCGATATTCTTGTAACCCAGCTCATCGAATAATTTTCTCGATCTTTCAGCCAGGGCTGAGACAACTTCGATGGTGATGACCTTTGAAGCGATCTCGGCGATCACTGCCGACTGATAGCCCGAACCCGTGCCAATCTCGAGCACTTTTTCTCCGCCGTTGAGCCCGAGCTTTTCTGTCATTATCGCGACCATGAAAGGCTGGGAGATGGTCTGTCCTTCTCCGATGGGCAGAGCGTTGTCCTCATAAGCGGCGTCTTCCAGATTTTTCGGCATGAACTTGTGGCGGGGGACGTTGCGCATGGCCTCAAGCACGAGTTTATCTGTTATCCCGCGGGGGACGAGCTGGATATCCACCATCGCGTTGCGGAGTTCGGTCAGTTCCTTTTCGTTCATGCACAGATATTGTAATGCTTTGACAGCTAGCGTCAACAATCAACCTTATGTAAAGACTAGCCCAACACCAAACACACCTTCTTCTCTTACTTCTTTTGTCTTGATACAAAAGAAGTAACAAGAAAAAATCAAGGCGCCCAAATTGGCTAAGTGGTTTGCCGCAGTCACTCTCAGCTTTGGCTCGCCTTGACTTTGGTAGCTGTAGTAATATCAATTCCGGATGTGCCTTTTTTCCCTTTCCTTGCGCGCAAACGAGGCCCGAAGCCTGATGAGGGCACGAGTTTTGTGCGCTGAAAGGGGAATACGCAAGGGGATCCTCTCCTTGCGACCAGCTTTCTTTGCTCCACTTTCTTTTCTGGCAAAAGAAAGTGGAAAACATTAAGACAAAGAGGAAAAATGGTTATTCCTCACAATCGGTCGAGTTGACATAAGGTTGATTATACGTTTCAAGATATACGCCATTTACAAATGGATTATTGAAATTATAATGATACCACTTATGCCAGCGCATCAATTCCTTGACCTCGAACCCAGATATCGGGAATACAAGACCTCGAAATTCGTGGTCGTTCCCGCACCCATCGAACAGACCGTTTCATACGGCAAAGGAACTTCAAAAGGACCGGCGGCCATATTAGCCGCCTCTCAATACATCGAGGACTACGACATAGAGTTGGACCGCGAAACATCGAGGTTCGGCATTCACGTTGATAAGGAGATCAGGGATATCAAGGGCATCGAGAGCAGGATCGGAAAGATACTTGATGACAAGAAAGTTCCCGTCATGCTCGGCGGAGAGCACTCGATAACGCCGTTCGCCGTCAAAGCCGCCGCAGAAAAATTCAAATATCTCAGCGTTCTCCAGTTCGACGCCCACGCGGACCTTCGCGACACTTATCACGGCTCAAAATTCAGCCACGCCTGCGCCGCGCGGCGCATCCTCGAAATATGCCCGGTTGTCCAGGTCGGCATCCGCTCGATGGATATATCAGAGATGAAATTCGCCAGAGAATCCGGCCAGATCGCCAAGATCCATTTTGCCGACAAGCTTGAGCTCGAAGATATCGTAGCGTCACAGTTATCAAAAGATGTTTACGTCACTTTTGACGTTGACGCGCTCGATCCGTCCATCATGCCGTCAACAGGAACTCCTGAACCCGGCGGTCTCGATTACTATCAGGTCCTAGATATATTAAAGACCGTGGCCAGAGATAAGAACATCGTCGGCTTTGATTGCGTTGAATTAGCTCCCATCAAGGGCTTGAGCCATCCGGATTACACCGCAGCGAAACTCATCTACAAACTGATGGGATACGTAATTGCCGCGCGGGAACCTGCGACTAAAAGTCGCGGTTCCTAAAAAGTTGGAACCGAGGCTTTCAGCCTCAGGTTCCGACCCAAACAATTTGCTTCTAAACTGAAATTTCCGCTCTGATATTCCGATAATTCTACGGATCAATTTCCATGAAAGGGGAAGAGCATCTATTCCACCGAACATAGTAAAAGCTTACTTTAATTTTTTAAATAATATGTCTTTCTCCATGCCTATCGGAGTCATTCCGAAGCCGGGCAAAGAAAAATCCATGACGCCTCTGTTCGAGGACCCGAAGAATCCGGACAAGATAACAGGGTTCAGGAAGATCGTATTGATCGATACTTATCCGCACGGCTACCCGATAGGCGGTCTCGGAGCAGGCACCATCGGCCGCACGCCGGAAGGGGATTTTTCCACATGGACCCTTGGCAACGGGCGGCTTGTGTACCGCAATATCCCTGCGTTCCAGTTCCACGTAATGCAAAGGGAATCCGGGAAAAAACCGGTGGCCTGGAGCCTTTCCACCAATAAACCGAAAGGCAGGGAACTCTCCGCCTTTAATTACGGCTATCCAAAAGGGAAAGGCCATTATTTTGCTTCCTATCCGATATCAGGTTTCACTTATGACAATGAGAAATGGCCCGTGAAATTGATATGCACGCAGTTCTCGCCGGTCATCACGAAGAATTATAAGGAATCCAGCTATCCTGTCGGGGTTTACAAATGGGAGGCGGTGAACACCTCAAAAAAAGTGGTGGACCTTACGATAATGATGACGGCGGAAAATATTTCCGGCTGGCCCATAACCTGGCCGAACGTGCCGCACAATTCGGAACTCTGTAAATTCGTTCCAAAACCGGGCGACACGATCAATGAAGTGGTCGGTGACGAGGATACCACCAGCATAGTAATGGGGCATAAGAAAACAAAAGGCCAATTCGCCATTTCCGTGGGGCATCAAAATAACGGCCTTGTCACGTGGCAAAAAGATTTCGACCCTTCCGCATCCGGCAATGTGGTCTGGAAGCCGTTCAGTAATTACGGCGTACTTGATAATAAAGCCGTTAACGCGAAAGGAAAAAGGAACGCGGCCGCATTAGCAATCCAGCTGACGATGAAGCCGGGAGAAAAGGTGGAAATTCCTTTCGCGCTTTCGTGGGACAGACCGGATTATGAAAGGTTGTCCCGTAAGCGGCAGCCCATTAACAGCGCGCAGCGCCATTACACGCGATTTTTTGACGGTAATGGAAGGAATGCGGCAAAGATAGGCAGGATAGCTCTGGCGAATTATAAAGGCTGGGAAAAATCCATAATTGAGATGCAGAATGACCTTAAAAAGCGTTATCCCGCCTGGCTTGCCAATATGATGGCCAACGAGATGTATTTCCTTGCGGACGGCGGCACCATATGGGATGCGAAAACGGGCGAGTTCGGCCTGCTTGAATGCTTCGACTATTTCTTTTACTGCACGCTTGACGTTCTTTTCTACGGCTTATTCCCGCTGGTAAAGATGTGGCCTGAGCTTGCAAAACAGATAATGAAACAGTTCGTCGCGGCCGCCGGCAAGAAGAACCATCGCAAGACCAGGTACTGGAGCTATCATTTTGACAAGAAAAAGAAATACGCCCCCGGTCACAAAGAGCAATTCTCCGGCGTATTGAAAGAGCTATGGGCGCTTCCTCACGATCTGGCCAACGCGAAGAAGGCGCTAAAACGACTTAATGATTACATATGGCGCAATCCGAACCTATGGAAGGACATCAATTCAAAGTTCGTACTGCTTATGCAGCTGGTATACCAGAACAGCGGCAAGGACAAGAAATTCCTGAAGCAGAGCTGGCCCGCGATAAAAAAATCTTTGTACTATCTTAAAAAGATCGGGGACAAGAACAATGACGGCATGATAGAGAACAACGGAAAGGATCAGACCTATGATAATTACGAAATGAAAGGCGTTTCAGCGTACTGCGGAATGCTGTGGCTCGCCTCCCTCGAGTCCGCCATAGCGATGGGCAAGGAGATAGGGAAGGAAGCTGAAACCAAAGACTTCCAGGAATGGCTTAAAAAGGGCAAACCTATTTTGGACAAGAAGCTCTGGAACGGCAAATATTATGATATCTTCGAGGGCAACAAAGACATACTTACGGACCAACTAGCAGGACAATTATTCACCATAATACTTGGCCTTCCCTCTCTCATGTCCGATGAAAAGGCGAAAAGCACTTTGCGTGAGATCTATAAGAAGAACGTTCTTACTTTCGGAAAAGGCGAGCTAAGGGGCCACATGGGCGCGGTGAACGCGCGGCATGCCGACGGCAGCCCCGTGGGACACGAGCAAGCCGATGACGCATGGGTCGGAGCGAATTTCTTCCTGGCGGCGCTTATGCTCCATTACGGAATGAAGAAAGAGGGCATGCAGATATTAAAGGGTATTAACGGCGTTCTCACCAAAAAGGGATATTTTGCAAGAACGCCGGAAGGCTTCAATGAAGAAGGAGATTTTGTCGGCCAGAATTACCTTAGGGCAATGGCCATCTGGGTGCTGGATTTCCTGAACCTGAAGTTCTAAAGATCCGCCAGTCTTTTTAGCGTCTTTTCTTTTCCCAGGACCTCGATGACTTCGTAGATGCCGGGCGATTCCGCCCTTCCGGTCAGCATCACCCTAACAGGATGGATTATCTCACCCAGCTTGACTTTCGCTTCTTCCGCCAAACTCTTGAAAGCCGCCTCCAGGCTGGCATGGTCCATGTGATCGATCTTCTCGATCCTCGCTCTCAACTTCGCGATCAATTCCTTTGCTCCGGGTTTATCAAGATATTTCGCTTTCGCTTCAGGCTCCACCGTAAAGTTGTCCTTGAAGAAATATTCTGAAAGCGGAACGATGTCCGGTATAACCTTCAGCCTCTCCTGCAGGCTCTTTATCACCTTGTGCGCATAATGCCTGTTGACGTTCGGATACGCCGCTTCGATGAGAGGCAGGCAAAGCCCCACGATCCTATCAAGTTCAGATGTCTTTATGTAATGCGCGTTCAGCCAGTTCAGCTTGTTGAAATCGAATATCGCCGGCGTCTTCGAGACTTTCTCAAGCCTGAAAAGATCGATCAGCTCCTGCCTGGAGAAGATCTCCTGGTCCCTGTGGCCCCAGCCGAGGCGGGCGATGTAATTGACCACGGCCTCAGGAAGATAACCCATCGTCTTATATTCGATGACACTCGTCGCGCCGTGCCGCTTTGATAACCTCGCCTTGTCCTGTCCCATTATCATGGGAATGTGCGCGAATTGAGGAGGAGTGAGGCCGAAAGCCTTGTATAAAAGTATCTGTCTTGGCGTGTTCGATAAATGATCGTCGCCGCGTATCACATGCGTTATCCGCATCAGATTATCGTCAACTACTGCTGCGAAATTATACGTGGGGAACCCGTCGGACTTAACGATCACAAAATCATCCAGCACTTCATTTTCGAACGAAACTTCGCCTCGGATGAGATCGCGCACTTTGGTGACGCCGGTATCAGGCAGCTTGAATCGAATGACGCACGGCTCTCCGCTCTCCTGCCTTCTTGCGGCCTCTTCTTTTTTCAGGTTCCTGCATTTTCCGCCATATTTGGGAGCCTCTTTTTTTTCTGCGGCGATCCTTCTCTGTTCCGCCAGCTCCTCGGGTGTGCAGAAACAATAATAGGCTTTTCCTTCAGCAAGAAGCTTGTCCGCCCATTCCTTGTAAGTATCCAGCCTCTGGGTCTGAAAATACGGCCCGAATTCCCCGCCGACGTCCGGCCCTTCGTTCCAATCAAGCCCCAGCCATTCCATGCCGTCGAGTATCGCCTTCACGGCCTCCTCGGTAGAGCGGGTCCTGTCGGTGTCTTCGATCCTCAGGATGAACGTTCCGTTGTTGGCCTTTGCGAAAAGCCAGTTGTAGAGCGCCGTCCTCGCGCCGCCTATGTGGAGGAATCCCGTGGGCGACGGCGCAAATCTCACTCTGACCTGTCCGCTCGCAGGCGAGGCTGAATCTTGATTATCCATAGCAAGCAGTATACAATTACCGATACTTTGTTGCAAGAATGCAGAAAAATTACTCACAAGCAAATAATCCGCACAGGCAAGCTGTGCTCTTTTGTTTTGAGAGCGGAGTTCATCTCTGCGGTCATTATTACGATCATCACCGTGATGTTGACTGCCGCTTTCGCAGACACTGTCCAGGAGGAATTCTCTAAAGGCACAACGTCGGTGAGGCAGGCGGGCATGGGCGGGGCTGCCACCGCGGTCGCCGACGACCTGAGCTGCGTCTTCTACAACCCCGCAGGAATGGCGAACGCCGCCGCGCCGGGATTTTCTTTCGGCAATATCGACACGAACAAGGAAGTCATCGACGAGAACCATTATTACAGCTACAACCTCGGGACCATCGGTTACTACGGCATGGATAAGATCCTGCCGACGGGCGAGAAATTCAAGGCGGACATGTTCGCGACGGGCGTCCAGAGCGCGATGGGCATAAGCTACGGTCTTACATATAAGAACCTCTACTGGGAGACGTCCACCGAAGCCCACCGGGGATACAGCGTTGACGTTGGGTTCCTGATGAAACTGTCGCCGCAGCTTACCCTGGGAATACTCGGACAGGATGCCGTTGCCGAAAGCCCGCTCGATATCCCAGGCTCGGCGAGAGTGGGAATGGCGTACAGGCCTTTCGACGACTGGCTGTTGATCGCGGCAGATTCCGAATTAGCCAGGCAGGGACCCGGGGATTTCACTCATTACGGATTGGAAATAAAGGTCGTTGACGGCTTCATGCTGAGGACCGGCATCGACAGAGGGTTCACCACTTTCGGGGCAAGCCTGGACCTTCCCATCATGAGGATCAATTACGCGGGAGAGCTGAACAGCGCCGCGAACAGCGGGACCGTCCAGATGATAGGCGGCGAGATAAGCTTCTTCGAAAAGCCGAAGCGCGCGATGTCCATCGTCCGGCCTAAGGAATTCGCTCTCATAGAAATAGGCGGCAACATCGTGGGCGGGCTGGGGGACTTCAGCATTTTCGGCGGGGGCAGGATAGGCGCGGACTCCATCATCCAGGAGATAAAGGATTCCACCGACGACCCCTACATCGACGGCATAATCCTGAGAGTGCACGGTTTTGACGGCGGCCTGGGTTCTTACGCGATAGTCCAGGAAATAAGGACCGAACTCCTTAAAGCCAAGGCGAAGGGAAAGAAGATCGTGGCTTACATGGAGGAGGGAACTCTTGGGGATGAATATTATCTGTCATCGGTCGCGGACGTGGTGGTCGCTCCTCCGGGGGGAACGGTCGGCGGGCTTGGCAAGTCCATCAACATAATGAAGGTGAACGGCCTTCTTGAAAAGATCGGCGTCGAGATGCAGATAATAGCGAAGGGCAAGTACAAGACCACGTTCAACGAGATGTCATCGGAGCTGACAAAAGAACAAAGGCTTCTTGTCCGCGAGATACTTGCGGACCTTTACAGGCAGATGGTGACCGACATCGGCGAATCCAGGAAGGACAAAATAACTCTCGCCAAGCTTAAAGACATATCCGACGGGAGCATTTTCTCCGCCGCGAAGGGCAAGGAGCTGGGGCTCATTGACCAGGTCGGCTACTTCGAAGACGCCAAAAAAGCGGCGGCCGAGCTGTGCAAGACGAAAGATGACATCCAGATGATTGCGCAGAAGGATATCATGCGGAACACGGACCAGTCGTATTTCTTCTCATTCCCCAGCAAAATAGCCGTGATAGACATTGACGGCGACATTGTAACCGGAAGATCGGGGAAGAACGTCATATTCGGCGGAACGGTCACCGGCGCGGATGATATTACCGACAGGATAAAGAGAGCCGAGGACGACTGGCAGGTGAAAGCCATAATAGTCAGGATAAACAGCGGAGGCGGGTCTGCGGTCGCGTCCGGACAGATATATCATGAACTAAGGAAGGCAAAGGACAAGGGAAAGATCATCGTCGCGTCGATGGGCGATGTGGCGGCTTCCGGCGGATATTACATCGCCGCGGCCGCGGACAAGATCGTTGCCGATCCCGGAACGATCACCGGCAGCATCGGCGTTATAGAAGCCGATATCATGAATTACTCCGGGCTTCTGAAGATGCTCGGCATTAAGGCCGAGTCGATCAAGGAGGGGGAACACTCCGACATGTTCTCCGGACTCAGGAAACTTTCGCCCGATGAGGTCAAGACCATTTCAGATTACATGGACGAGACGTATGACGATTTCGTAAAGGCCGTCGCCGACGGAAGAAAAATGACGACCACGGAAGTTTACGCGCTGGCCGAAGGAAAAGTTTACACCGGCAACCAGGCGATGGACGTAAAGCTGGTGGATAAAATGGGGAATTTCACCGACTCCGTCAAGCTTGCGGCGGACATGGCGAAGATAAACGGAGAGCCTCAGCTGGTCTATTACCGCGACGAGAATGCGCTGTTTAACCTGGGCATGGGGACCGTGAAAGCGCTCGGACTGGGCAACGGAATTTTCCCCGACAGAGGCGGGCTTGCTGAATTCAAATTGAATATGTAGCTACTCGGATTCCTTCGAGGCCACTGTAACGTAGTTGATCTTTTCGGGATAGACCATGTTCAACTTTCCTTTTGCTATCTGTTCTATCCTTGGAAGCGCTTCTTCCTTCGCCACAAGATAGTTCAGGTACCGGTTCTCGTTGCGTACGCTGTCGAGCTGTTTTTTCAGATCGTCTATCTCATACCCTGTTTTGATGCTTCCCGTATATATGGCAAGGTGTATCGCCGCAAGCGCGACGAAAATTATCAATATTGCGAATGCTCTAAGAATTTTCATGATATTTCCTTCCAGTTCGGAAACCTGCGACAATATCGTCGCGGTTTCCTGATAGTCATGCTGAGCGCAGCGAAGCATCCGCATTTTTAAACGCAGACCCTTCGCTATTGCTCAGGGTGACACAATGGAAGCCGCGACGTTTAGTCGCAGGCTTCATATCTTTTCTGCCGCCCTCAATTTAGCGCTCCTCGATCTCGGATTAGCTCTTACCTCTTCATCGGATGGAGTGACCGGTTTTTTGGTCAGGATGTTCAGCTGTTTTTTGTGATCGCAAGTGCACGCGGGCTGTTTCGGCGGGCAGATGCAATCGACGGACGCCGTCTTGAAGGTGCTCTTCACTATCCTGTCTTCCAGGGAGTGATAAGATATCACGACAATCCTGCCTTTTGGAGCAAGAACGTCGATCGAATCCTGCAGAGCCTTCTTCAGCTTCTCCATCTCGTCGTTCACGGCGATCCTTAAAGCCTGGAAGACCCTCGCGATCGATTTCGTCGTATTGACCGGCGTCGTCTTCGGTATCGAGAATTTGACCGCATCAGCAAGTTCAGATGTTGTTGAAAGCGGCCTTCTCTTTATGATCGAGGATGCTATCCTTTTGAAATACCTGTCTTCACCGTAATCACGTATCATCTTCTCCAGTTCTTCGTGGCAAAGGTCATTGACCAGGTCTGCAGCTGTGATCTTCGTGGAGCGGTCCATCCTCATGTCCAAGGGGGCATCGGCCTGGAAGCTGAACCCGCGCTCTGCGGAATCGATCTGATACGATGAAACGCCCAGGTCGAAGAGAATGCCATCGATGTGCGAGATGTGAGATGCGAGATGCGATCTGATATTTAAAAAATTGTCCTGAATAAAAGATACTCTATCAGAATATATCTTGAGGTTTTCTTTTGCGGCTTCAATAGCGTCGGCATCCTGGTCGATGCCGATCAACCTGATGGTCTTTGAAGCTTCCAATATCTTTTTCGCATGGCCGCCCCCGCCCAAAGTGGCATCGATGATCAAGCTGTTGGGTTTAAGGCTCAGATAATCGAAAACTTCGCCGGCCATTACCGGGGTGTGTTCGTAACGGGTTGGCTCCGTCATTTTTTCAGCTTCTCGTTGAGGATCTTCAGCTGCTGATATATCGCGTAAAGAAGGATGGGCGCGGAGAACCACATTATTATCATCGACATCAATATGACGAAAAATATCAGCCCGAAGAAACCCGTGAACAATCCCGATAATCTGCCCATAGTCTCTCGATTATATCATCGAAAACATAAAATAGGAACGGCAGCCTATTTTCCCCTGTAGACGACCTTTTTAATGTACGCTTCTGACGTTTTCTTCATTTCCATCATTGTATCGCGGTCGACAGGTTTAAGCTTCTTCAGCTCGATGTCCTCGCAATTCTCGGGCTGGAATTGCTGGAGGACGTATTTCTTCGCGCCGTTGATCAATCTTAATATGCCTTCAAGTTCGGGCATTCCCGTAATCGTGGGAACAACGGTCGTGCGGAACTCGTAATCGACCGCCCCTTTAAGAAGGATATTGATGCTTTCCTTGATGTCACGGGTGTTCACCTTGACGTTCGTCGCCCTGTTGTAATCTTCAGGCGGTCCTTTGATGTCCATCGCCACAAAATCGATCATCTTGTTTTCGAGAAGCTCTTTAAGGTACGCCGGATCGCTCCCGTTCGTGTCCAGTTTCACAAGGAATCCGTCTTTTTTCAGCCTCGCGATGAATTCCGTCAATCCGCTGTTCTTTTGGAGCGTAGGCTCGCCGCCGGTGATGCAGACCCCGTCGATGAACTCCTTGTGGCTTTCAAGGTATTCGAAAACTTTTTCTTCGGGGATGCTCTTATATTTTTCGGGATGGTCGATGAGGCCGGCGTTCTGGCAGTAGGGGCAGCGGAAGTTGCACCCGGGCAGGAACACGACGGAAACTATCTTTCCGTCCCAATCAACGAGGGAAGTTTCTATGAAACCCTTGATATCCAGGGTCATAAATGGGATTTTAGTTTGTCCGAAAGGTTTTTCAGGGAGATGAAACCGACGGAGCGTTCCGCTTCCTTGCCGTCCTTGAATATAACGAGCGTCGGGATGCTCATTACGGCGTATTTGGCTGCGATGCTTTGATTGTCGTCAACGTTCAGTTTCACCACTTTTACTTTTCCGGTGAACTCTGCCGCCGTGGCGTCGATGATGGGGGCGAGGGTCCTGCAGGGAGCGCACCAGGACGCCCAGAAATCCACGAGCACGGGCGCGGTGTGCCTCAGCACTTCCTCGTCGAAATTCGATTCGTTAACTTCCTGAGCTTTGCTCATATTGTTTTTCCTCCCATCGCACCGGATTTTGATTTTACTAAAGCCGGAGGGGAAATACAAGTAAGAAGTAGTTGATTAGTCGGGGAGTTGTGTTATCGTGACGCCGTAAATGGATCATGGTTTTTTGATGATCCATTGTTAAAACGCCGGAAATTCTCAAGGTCAAAAAGATCAGGGAATAAATAAAATGCTTAAAAAGATCGTTTCAAATATTCTTCTTGCCGGGCTCATCTGTATAACATTCTCTTCTTATGGAATTGCCCAGGAGCTCAGTTCGGAAGTGGTTGGCAGCAATAACGTAACAGCAGAAGCAAATCCCGCGGGTGCTACGAATCAAATCCCAGTTGGGAATTCAAATGCGGTAAGTATTCCAGCCGCGATAGGCGTGACCGGCACTGTTACTCCAGCCGGAGCAACGGCTGTAACAAAACCGGCAGGAGGAGCCATAACAAGCCCAGTAAATCCAATGCCGATCGTTAATACGAGCGTGGTCAGCGTGCCTGCTGCAGTTCCTGTGATCAACAATGTTGTGCCGGCAGTTTCAGCAGAAGTTGTTGAGAACAAGAGTGCAACTGTAGAATCAGGCGCTAATGTGAATCAATCGCCGATCGTAAATACGAGTACGGTTAGTGCGCCCGCTTCAGTTCCCGTGATCAATAATGTCGTGCCGGCAGTTTCAGTAGAAGTTGTTGAAAATAAAAGTGCGACGGCAGAATCAGGCGCTAATGTGAATCAATCTCCGGTTGTAAATACGAGTGTAGTCAGTATGCCTGCTGTAGTTCCTGCGATCAGCAATATTGCGCCGGCAGTTTCAGTAGAAGTTGTTGAGAATAAAAGTACTACGGTAGAATCAGGAACTGCGGAAAATCAGGTGCCGATTACGAATACAATTTCAATTGAAACACCTGGCGCAATTAATGTAACAGGCAATGTTACTCCCGCAGGCGTGAGCGAGTCGACAGCTAACAAAGTTGCAACAGTAGAATCAATCTCCACAGGGATTCCTGGAAGTCAAGAAACCGTTGTGAATACGGGCGAAATTGCAGCGCCAGGAAATATAAGTGTTGAAAGTGAATCAAGTACGATCAGTGTGACAGTAGAAACAAATACGACCTCTGTGA
The DNA here is from genome assembly GCA_963727815.1 of uncultured bacterium. GTDB lineage: Bacteria > Margulisbacteria > WOR-1 > CAVSGV01 > CAVSGV01 > CAVSGV01. The sequence goes on along the minus strand of CAVSGV010000001.1, from coordinate 39,449 downwards.
CGGCCAATGCTGCACCGACGGTTTCAACAAGCGTGAAAGGACCGTTACCATCTCCCGTAAGTATTCAATTCAGTCTGGCAAATACTCCCAAAGTGAGTGAAGAAGCGATCTTGCAACTCGTAGTAACCATACCACAGGATATGCAAGCGGAGATAAGCTGTCTCTTGCCCGTAGGAATAGAGCCTGTAGAAGAGACAGGAACTTTTATTCGTCCCAATTTTGAGGGAAGGAGTAAAGCACAGAAAGTCTCGATGTACGTGAATGCTGTAGTATTATACCTGGGACCATTAAAAGGGGGTACGACTAAAGAATTTACATTCCGGGTTAAGGTCACCCAACTAGGACAATATGAACTTATTGCTCGAGTATATGCCTTGGCCAAATGGGGAGCAAAAGAAGAAAGCTTGGTATTGAACGTTGAATAAAGGTCAGAAATAATAAGATGTTATCAAATTGTAAAGATCGTGTTCTGAGAAATAAAGTTTTTATCAGCATTTTTATTGTCTTTTGTTGCTTTTTCTTGTCCGCGATCAAAGTCTGGGCGGTTGAATATGCAGTTACTCAATTTACAAATAATGAGTACAATAATTATTTCCCCAGTATAAGTAACGGCCAAATAGCCTGGTATACTCAAACCCCCGATGGCAGTGGATTGTTTTATTTGTATGATGGCCACCAAATTAAACCGATCGGCAATTTTACAAATAATCCCAACAATTACAATAGCCCTCATCCCAAAATAAGTAACGGCCAGGTTGTCTGGCATAGCTTTGATGGCAATAACGATCAGATATTTTTATATGATGGTGGTCAGCCCATACCGATCTCCAATAGTGGTTACGATAATTTTTTCCCCAGCATAAGTAACGGCCAAATAGCCTGGTCTGGCTACGATGGCAATACCTACCAGATATATTTATATAATCCTAATGCCAGTCCTGAGGTTATACCAGTTCCCAATCCTTATAATACTATCGATAATAGAAGCCCTTGCATAAATAACGGCCAAGTAGCCTGGTCTGGCTACGATGGCAATGGCTATAATATATATTTATATGATCCAAATGCCAGTCCTGAGGTGAGACAAATTTCGGATCCTAATACAACCGCCTATAATTGGGATGTCAATATAAATAACGGCAAAATAGCCTGGGCCGGTTATTCTCCAGGAGGTTCCTATCAGATATATTTATATGACGGCGGTCAGCCCAAGCCGATCACCAATAATGCTCTACAGAATTATTTTCCCTGCTTAGATAATGATGGGAAATTAGTCTGGGAGAGCCATAATTATTCTGGCGGATATCACGTGGATATATTTTTATATGATAGCGGTCAGACCACGCAAATTACCAACGCGAAAGTTTATAGTGAGTTTCCCATTCTTTGGAGTTATGATCCTGTTATGAATAATGGCGAAATAGGCTGGGATAGCTACTGCGGGACTAGCGAGCAGATATTTTTAGCTACTCCCAAAAAAGAATCTCCCCTTAAAAAAGTCGGTATCTATTACCGCCACGGAACGTCGACCTATGGCTTACCCGTTGCAGGATATCCCACAACAGATACGCTGGTGACCGTTCGTGCTATAGTATGGGCAGATGATGGGAGCGGTGAAGTGAGGGCATATACTCAGCAAACTCAAGATGAAGTGGTGAACGATGGGAAGTGGTTCGCTACCGGCAGTGAGGGAGCGCAGGCCGGGATCAGCCCGCCTGTTCTGAAAGTTCCAGTCTTAAGCACCACCGAGGCGCCGGTAATATACAAATGGCCTTCCACCTGGCCGCAGCCGGTTTTTGAATGGAAGAATTTGATCCATCGCGGCAGTGACAGTATAGGTGATACATATAATAGGAATTACTGGTATGACGAAGCTGCAAATAATGTCCTAACTTCATGGGGGGCTGACAATATTATTTTTTCCTCAGGGAACCAAAGACTTAAAGTCACTGTTTCATTAAGCGGGCAATCTGTAGTATCTGCCACCTCTGAATATTCTTCAAGGATCAGTGTTTTGGACAATACTGCACCATCAGATCATTGGGGTACAAATTATATTAAATGGCTGACCACTTATAGCGGAGTCCCTTATGAGTGGGGTGGGTATTGGTATGGAGGGAAAGAAGGACAAAATGTTGGCGGTGCTGAAACTTATGATGGATACGGAATAGATTGTTCTGGGTTGGTTTGTGTTGGAGCGTTGAGGGCAGGATATAATTGGCGTGGGTGGCGCGTCAAAACAACAACTTTGGCTGACAACTATTATTCAATAAGTGTTGATCCAAGGAACATTCAACCTGGCGATATTTTGGTTTGGCCTGGAGAACATGTCGTTACAATATATGGTATAAAGAGTTATTTGCACGGGATACCGGATAAAATCATGCTCATCGACTCAGAAGGGGATTATTTGGCCAGAGAAGATGTTTCTATCCCGAACGGAGTGGCAGTCTTTACGGATCACTTTGGGAAATACAGTAAATATCAAATTAGAAGACTCGTAAAACATTAGGAGGGGCTATATGAAAAAGGATCTTTGTATTCTGGTATTAATTGTGTGTTTATTACTTATACCGAATAAACTATTTGGCCAGGGAGTGCTTTTTTCCGTCCCGTATGGGCAACAGGATGCGCAAATTTATATGTTTATTCCAAATCCGAATCTTGAAGATGCAGGCGAGGCTGCGGGACCGGGATGGTTTTTTGTTGATGCTAATAATGACAAAGCATATATTGACCTGAAAATGTTTAGCCTTAACGGAGAATTTATTGGTAAGATTCAACCGCCGAATGATCCTATATTTAAATATATGCGGTCAAGTTGTTTTGTGGATAATGACGGGAATATTTATTCTGTTATGAAGCATCCATTGAATGGATATGATAATGTGGCGAAAATAAGTAAATATGGGTCAATAATATGGGCAAGATCCCTGCTGGACATAGTAGCTCAGGATAAACGCTATGAAGATGTTGGAGAAGGCTTTTATGTGGACACTCAAGGAAATATATATATGCAAACTGATTTTCGTGCGAATTCAGTAAATCAAACTGTTGATGAAAAGTATCTTAAGCTGGACAGCGGTGGAAATTTACTGGGGGAAGTGCCTAGTTGTTATTTAGATAAAGCAGAGGATTATTTTGTTTTTAATCCAGTTTATTCAACTGGTAAATTATATGGCACTGTACTTTTTGGGGATAAATACCATGGCGATTACGTATCTGGAGCTAATGTTGAGGTTTATGATCAACAGAACCATCTTACCAAGAAGATTGTTGTTGACCTTCCCGCTGAATATAAACAATCTAGCTATTTCCGTACAGTGTCACAATGGAATGTAGACCCAGCGGGTAATGTTTATGCGGTTGCCAATATCACAAGAGATAAGAGTTTATGGTCCCATATTGTTGGGGATGTGTTCGAAATTTCGGATGACTATTATGTTTACAAATTCAACCAAAAAGGCCATCTTGAATTCAAAGCTAAAATTGATGGTTATCCAATAGGGACACGGAAAGTCGTTCAAATTGATGACGCCCAGAACGTTTACTATCTCCAATTCTACGCCGATCATCTGGATGTGATGAAGGTCAAGACCGACACAATATCTCCAGAAGTGGATATAGCCATTAAGCCGGAACGTTTAGACAACGACAAGGATAAGGACGACAGGGGAAAGCAAAACAAAGACAAGAACGATAAAAAGCCGCATAAGGACAAAGACGAGTGGTATATAGGTGCAGTTCAGGCCATTTTGACCGCCAGGGACAATGAATGGGGTTCTGGAGTGAAAGAATTGCACTATTCATTAACGGGAGCTGTTTCGGCAGAGGAAGTGCTTACGACAAGCGAGGCGACATTTGCAATAAGCACTGAAGGTACCACGGTAATAAAAGCATATGCGGTGGATTATGCTGAGAATATAGGGTCATCTGAAACTGCAACAATAAGGATCCGCGGCAAGAAATAAAGAAGGTCATATCCATATGAAAATGTCTGGGGTTCTTCCCTTGCCTGCGTCTGCACCTCGTCATCTCATCGCCTCATCATCTCCCTTTCCACCTTATGAATGGGGCGGATATTGGTTTGGCGGGAAAGAAGGGGTTAACGTCGGAGGGCATAATGCATATGAAGGATATGGGATGGATTGTTCCGGGCTTGTCAGCAATGGGGCATTACGGGCGGGGTATAATTGGCATCCATGGAGGGCTACTACGTCAACGTTAACAAATGAATTTTATTCTACAAGTATTGATCCAAGAACTTTACAGCCAGGGGATATTTTGCTGAAACCAGGAGAACATGTTGTAACCCTTTTTAATATAGACACAATTACTCGAGGGGTTCCCGATAAAATTGAGGTCATTTCTTCTGAGGATCGTATTTCCAAAAAAGAAGGATTACTCTTTTTGAATGGTGTCGCTGTCATTAAAAACGATAACTTTCAAAACAACCTTAAATATTATCTAGATAATGATTATGAAACCAGAAGATTAGTTAGACGTTAGCGTTAAAACGGGAGGAAAAAATGGTAAAACAAACGTGTAAGACAATTTTTGGATTATTTTTCATTGTTTTGGGTCTTTTATTGCCGCAGGTCGTGTTTGCCCAAGATTTGCTCTTTTCATTACCTTATGGAGACGGGGATGGCCAAGTATCTATGTATATTCCCAGTCCAAATGTTAAGGAACATAGCGGAGCAACGGGTCCTGGATGGTTTTCGGCGGATGGCAGCTTAAATGATGTATTTATTGATTTGCAAAAATTTAATATGAAGGGGGAATTTATTAGTAAAGTAACACCCCCAGATAATCAGCTATTGAAAGGGATGAAAACATGTTCATGGATTGACGCTGAAGAAAACGTATATGCAATAGTTCCGCATCCAACAGGCCATTACGATCAGATCATTAAATTAAATAAAGATGGGGTGTTGATGTGGATTAAATCATTGCCTGACCTGTTTGCTCAAGACAAGCGTTATGAGGGAGTAAATGCAGAGGGAATTAATGTGGATGCGCAAGGCAATGTGTATTTTGAGGTATATTATAGGGCGAATGCTCAAGACAAGACAGCTGGAATAAAGTGCTTTAAACTCGATCAAAATGGAAGTTTGCTTGGAGAAGTCCCTAGTTGTCATCTGGATAAGAATGGTAATTACTATGTTTTTTCCCCGATTTATTCTAAAGGCAACTTGTTTGGTACAGTAATGTTTGGCGAGAAATATGTCGGGGATTATACTTCTGGCGCCGATGTGCAAATAATTGATTCAGGAAATAAGTTGGCTCGAAAAGTCAAAATTTCTTTGCCTTATGAATTTACTCATTATAGTAATTATCGTGATGTGTATGATTGGGGGGTTGACCTTGAGGGAAATATATATGCAACGGCAGCTGTAATCCGCGATCGCACTCAAAGGATGAAGCTAATAGATAATGTATTGGTAATTCCAGACGATTATTATATTTATAAGTTTGATCAAGAAGGCAAATTAGTTTTTCAGACAAATTTCCCGGGTTATCCAATCGGGCTAGGTAAAACTATCCAGGTAGACACTTATCAGAATGTCTATTATCTCCAATTCTATGCCGACCATCTGGATGTGATGAAGGTAAAGACAGACACAATATCTCCAGAAGTGGATATAGCCATTAAGCCGGAACGTTTAGACAACGACAAGGATAAGGGCAACGAACACGACAAAATGGGGAAGACGGATCAAGACAATAAGGGACATGACAAGGATAAGGATGATAAAAATCAACATAAGGACAAAGATAAGTGGTATATGGGGGCAGTTCAGGCCATTTTGACCGCGAAGGACAATGAATGGGGGTCTGGAGTGAAAGAATTGCATTACTTGCTTACTGGTGCGGTATCGGCGGAAGAGGTATTGGCCACTACCGAAGCGACCATTACGATAAGTGAGGAAGGAACCACAGTGATTAAAGCATTCGCGGTGGATAACGCGGAGAATATAGGGTCGTCAGAAACTGCTGTAATAAGGATTCGCGGCGAGTAATAAAGAGGTAAGCAAGCCAATGAGAAGGATAGGGGTTCCTTGCTTCTGTGTTTTCGCGCCGCTTCGCCTCATCATCTCGTCGCCTCATCATCTCCCTTTCCACCTTATGAATGGGGTGGGTATTGGTATGGAGGGAAAGAAGGACAAAATGTTGGCGGTGCTGTCCTTGAGAACTTTCATAATTACGATTATTATGATAGCCATTATTATCTACCCAGAAGAACTCTTGACGCATTAAAGGAACAGGGGGTTTGAAAAATGAAGATAAATGTTTTCTACAAAAAAATTGGCTATTTTGTGCTGATTATCGGAATTTTTCTTTTTCCCAATAAAATGTTTGCAGAAAAGTTACTTTTTTCAGTACCTTATGGCGAACAAGGTGCTCAAGTACATATGTATATACCCGACCCCAATCTTCGGGACCAAGGTGATGCTTCGGGGCCGGGTCGTTTTTTTGTCGATATTATTCATAATATTGTTTATATAGATTTGCAGAAATTTACTACTGATGGAGCGTACATTGGTAGAATTATAACCAAAGAGAACCCATTGTTTGAAGGCATATTAACCTGTTCCTGGGTGGACACAGAAGAAAATATTTATTTTTCCGGAGCGAATACTGCTGGGGATAGTTATATTGCGAAGTTAAACAAAAGTGGTTCAGTGATTTGGAGCAAATCATTGCGGGAAATCGTGGGGGATGATAAGCGGTATGAAGATATTGATAGGGGCATTTATGTGGATGCTTCGGGTGACATATATCTTGAAGTTTATTTCAGGGCAAATCCCAACGATGAAATGGGGGTAACTAAATATATTAAATTAGACAAGAACGGCAATTATCTGGGGAACGTACCGAGCTATCAGCTGGATAAGAATGGGAATTATTATGTATTTTATCCAACCTCTTCAAAAGGAAAGCTGAGTTATTTTTCGGGCGATCCGAACTATTTTGGCGATTATGAATCAGGTGCCGATGTTGATATTTTTAATCCTGACAATAAATTATTAAAGAAAATTAGCATTTCTCTGCCCAGCGAGTTTAAAAAGCTTGAAGATTATCGCGGTATTTCCCAATTGGATATTGACCCTGCAGGCAATATATATATAACTGCCTTTGAAAAATATGCTCCGGATAAAATTATTAAACTGGTAGGCAACGGTTTTTTTATCGGACAAAATCTGTATGTTTACAAGTTCGATCGGCAAGGCAAGCTTGTATCTCTGTTTAAATTCCTCGGGTATCCTGTAGATTTAAGCGACAAAATCCACGTCGACGACTACCAGAACGTCTATTACCTCCAGTTCTATGCCGACCATTTGAACATCATGAAGATTAAAACGGATACTATCTCTCCAGAAGTGGATATAGCCATTAAGCCGGAACGTTTAGACAACGACAAGGATAAGGACGACAGGGGAGAGCAAAACAAAGACGATAAGCTGGGCAAGGGCAAAGAAGGGGCCGGCCCTGACAAGAACGATAAAAAGCCGCATAAGGACAAAGACGAGTGGTATATAGGTGCAGTTCAGGCCATTTTGACCGCCAGGGACAATGAATGGGGGTCTGGAGTGAAAGAATTACACTATTCATTGACGGGAGCTGTGTCGGCAGAGGAAGTGCTCACGACAAGCGAGGCGACATTTGCAATAAGCGCTGAAGGGACTACGGTAATAAATGCATATGCGGTGGATAACGCGGAGAATGTTGGGAATGCAGAAACAGCTACAATAAGGATCCGCGGCAAGAAATAAACAAGGTCATATCCCTATGAAAATGTCGGGGGTTCTTCCCTTGCCTGCGTCTGCACCTCGTCATCTCATCGCCTCATCATCTCCCTTTCCACCTTATGAGTGGGGCGGATATTGGTTTGGAGGGCAAGAAGGGAACGATGTCGGCGGCCATGTATCCTATGAAGGATATGGGATAGATTGTTCGGGATTAGTTAGCATTGGGGCCTTGCGGGCGGGATATCATTGGAAACCGTGGCGCCCTTATACTGCAACATTGACTAATGAGTATTATTCCAGGAAAATAACAAATCTGAAAGATTTGCAGCCGGGGGATATTTTAGTTAATCCAGATGAGCATGTAGTGACAGTTTATGGGATAAGTAGCAGAGAAGCTGATGGTACACCGAATGAAATCAGTGTTATTGCCTCAGAAGGCAATATTCTCAAGGCGTCTTATTCAAATGGCGTTACTATTTTGACAGGCAAAAAATTATTTAAGGATTATTTGGATCCTAAAATAGGATATCTAGCTCGAAAACTCGCGAGGCATTAAAAATCAGGGGGTTGAAAATGAAAAAAAACATTATTTTCCTCATTATAATTATTTGTGTTTTACTTATGCCTAACAGGGTTTTCGCTCAAGAAGTTCTTTTTTCTGTGCCTTATGGTAAACAGGCCGGCCAAGTATATATGTATATACCTGACCCCAATCTTCAGGAACAAGGAGATGCTTCAGGCCCGGGCTGGTTTTTTGTGGACATTAAACATGATGTGGTTTATGTAGATTTACAAAAATATAAAACTAATGGTGAATTCATAGGTAAAATTAAGTACGAAGAGAATCAGCCTTTCAGTGGGATACGAACCTGTTCGTGGGTGGATTCGGAAGAGAATGTTTATGTTTCGGGGTTTAGTGATTTACATAACAACTCTAATCAAATAGCCAAAACAAATAAGGATGGCTCAATGATCTGGAGTAAATCATTACAAGAAATTGTTGCGCATAACAAAAGCTATGAAGATATAGCTCGAGGAATCAATGTTGATGATCAAGAAAATATCTATCTTGAAGTATGGTATAGAGCAAATCCACAAAATCAATCTGCGGAGACAAAATATCTTAAATTAGATCAAAATGGTAGCTTATTAGGAGAGGTGCCAAGTTTTCACTTAGATAAGGATGGCAACTATTATGTATTTAATACAATTTATTCCACGGGGAATTTATATGCCTGGGGTGAGAAATATGCTGGTGATTACAAGTCCGGGGCTGACATTAGCATTCTAAATCCCGAGAAGCAATTTCACAAGAAGCTCAAAATTTCCCTGCCTGCAGATTTTATGCGATCTAATAATTATCGCGGGGTTTACCAATGGGAGGTTGATCTCAAGGGTAATATATATGTTGCAGCATTTGTAATCAGGGACCCTGATAAAATGATCAAGCTTTTAGATGACGTGTTTCTTATCCCTGACGATTATTTTGTTTATAAGTTTGATCGGCAAGGGAAGCTCGTATCCCAATTTATGTTCCCGGGTTATCCAGTAGATTTGAACAAGAAAGATCCACGTGGACGACTACCAGAACGTCTATTATCTCCAGTTCCATGCGGACAGCCTGGATGTGATGAAGGTCAAGACAGACACAATCTCACCAGAAGTGGATATAGCCATTAAGCCGGAACGTTTAGACAACGACAAGGATAAGGACGACAGGGGAAAGCAAAACAAAGACGATAAGCTGGGCAAGGGCAAAGAAGGGGCCGACCATGACAAGAACGATAAAAAGCCGCATAAGGACAAAGACGAGTGGTACATAGGTGCAGTTCAGGCCATTTTGACCGCCAGGGACAATGAATGGGGGTCTGGAGTGAAAGAATTACACTATTCATTGACGGGAGCTGTGTCGGCCGAGGAAGTGCTTACGACAAGCGAGGCGACATTTGCAATAAGCGCTGAAGGGACCACGGCAATAAAAGCATATGCGGTGGATTATGCTGAGAATATAGGGTCGTCAGAAACTGCAACGATTAGGATCCGCGGCAAGAAATAAAGAAGGTAATATGCCAACGAAAATGTCGGGCGTTTTTCCCTTGCCTGCACCTCGTCATCTCATCGCCTCATCATCTCCCTTTTCACCATATGAGTGGGGCGGTTACTGGTTCGGAGGAAAAGAGGGGGCTGGAGTAGGCGGAGACGATGGCTATCAGGGTTATGGCTCAGACTGTTCTGGTCTTGTTTGTGCAGGCGCATTGCTGGCCGGATATCATTGGAGGCCATGGCATGCATTTACGGGTGACCTAACACATGAGAGCTATTCCACAAGCATTGATGATTTAAGAACTATTCAGCCTGGAGATGTTCTAGTGAACGCTGGGGAACATGTGGTGACTATATATCGTATTAAAAATTGGATCAGCAGCAATAACACGACTGTTCCAAACGATATTCAGATCATTGCCTCGGAAGGGACAAGTACGCCCGAATCAAATGGGGTTCATAGTATTTGGACCAATTATAGCAATTATGATCGCCAAAACTATGAGCCAAGAAGACTAGTTCTGCATTAATCAGGAGGATTGAACATGAATAAAAATAATATATTTGTAATAATGTTTTTATGTATTTTACTGATTCCAAGTCAAGGAAGAGCGCAAGAAGTGCTATTTTCTTTGCCATATGGAAACGGAGATGGCCAGATCAATATGTTGATACCGCCTTCAAATCTTCAAGATGCAGGAGAGTCTAAAGGCCCAAGCAACTTTTTTATTGACATCAAAAATGGCTTTGTTTACATCGATCTGCAGAAATTTAATATTAATGGAAGTTATATAGGGAAGGCGCAATCCCCAAACAATCCATCATTATATGGAATTGATACGTGTGCATGGGTTGATCCCGCAGGAAATATATATTTTGCTGGCATGAATTATGCAGGCAAAGATTATGTCGCCAAAATAAATGAAACGGGCTTGTTGATCTGGATTAAATCGTTATCCGATATCGTGAGGAAGGATGATCGTTATGAGGGAATTAGTCTGGGCGGAATATACGTTGATGCCCAGGGTGACATATATTTAAAAACATATTACAACCCGATGCATAAGGAAAAAAATACAGAAACGAAATGCCTTAAATTGGACAATAATGGCAACTTATTAGAAGATGTTCCCAGCTTATATTTGGATAATAAGGGAAGTTATTATTCGATCGATCCAGTATACTCACAAGGTCAGCTCAAATATTATTTCGGCAAGCCAAATTATTATGGTGATTATGCTTCTGGAGCGGATGTCAGTATATATAATTCGCGGAAGCAGAAGGTTAAACAGTTTATTGTTTCTTTCCCTGATGAATATAAAAACCTTGAGAATTCCCGTGGCGTTTCCCAATGGGTTGTTGACTTTGCCGGAAATGTTTATGTTGCGGCGTATGTGAAACGCTCTCCCGGGGAGGACACTTTAATAAAAGGGAAATATTTTTATACCAGTTATGACGAATACGTGTATAAATTCAATCAAAAAGGACAGTTGGTATGCCAGACACAATTTCCCGGCAATTCGCTTCTAATGAGGAGGGATATTTTCGTCGACGACTATCAGAACGTCTATTACCTCCAGTTCCATGCGGACAGCCTGGATGTGATGAAGGTCAAGACAGACTTGATCCCTCCGACCACCAGAAATTCCGTTTCTCCTGCGCCGAACAGCGATGGGGTGAACAATAGCGCTATCACAGTGACACTTGTTGCGACGGATGACGAATATGGCTCCGGAGTGAAAGAGATACATTATAAAAAGACCGGCGCTGAAAATGATGAGCAGATCATCTCTTCAGATAAAGGCACACTATCGGTAAATACAGACGGCGTGACCACTCTGGAATGCTATGCCATCGACAACGCAGGCAATTCCGGAACTCCGGAAACAACGACGATCACGATCGACAGGAATGCCCTAATGTTATCCCTTGCCCTTGAACCTTTCAAGATAAAACTGCCATTCAAGCACCTGTGCACTCCCTTTTTCTACAAGCTGATCTATTCCGCAAGCGATGCTTCAGGGCCTAAAGGCGTGACTGCCGGGCTGCTCATGCCGGATATCACGACGTTCAAAACAAAGCTTATAACAGGGGAGGGGATTGAGATCGTCATAAATACGGACAAAAAGAATTTAACGATCACCGCTTCGGACCCGCAAGCTATCCTGTCGCAGATCGATACGGGCCTTTTACAGATCGATAACGGCCAGGTGATGCATCTTTCTTTACGGCCAAAAGCCGATGTATGGACCATAACGCAATCTGACAAATTCCTTGTTATATCAGCTCCATCCATTGTGTTTAGAGCTGAGGCAAAGAACAATTCCGGCAACATGGTCACACAAGATATCATATATGAACAGAAAAAAGTCCCATTTCCTGATGAATGCAAACCCTTGATAGATAACAAAGAGCTTTCAAAAGATGAAATACAGGATCTGATGGAAGATACGACGATGGATGCGGATACGCTGAAGATGATAAAAGACAGATACGGGATTAAATAGGGAAGTGGCAGGTTCAAGAAAAGGATATTAATCGCACAGTCAAGCTGTGCTCTTTTGTTGCAAGGTCTATTATGTAGGGATAGCCTTTATGGCTGTCCAAGACCACGGACGGGGACCCTCCAGAGGCGGGCAAGCAAGCCCCGTCCCTACACAAAGGAAGAGCAGAGTTCATCTCCGCGATATTCGGAAGCAATTTGAACAAACAGATTAGCTCACTCCAAAATATATTTTGTGATTTAACCTTCCTTCTGCTATAATCTGCGAGTTTTGTGATAAAAAAAGCAACTGAGGCCGATGTAGAGGATATCGCGGAGATAGAAGCAGGATCTTTCCCCGATCCGTGGGACAGAGAGCTTTTTGTGGAAGCGATAAGCTCGAACAATAAAGATGTTTTCATATGCCTGTCCGATGAAGATATCACCGGTTTCGTGGTCTTCGAAAAGGTCCTGGATGAAGGGCACATTACGGACCTCGCCGTAAAAAAGGAATTCCGGAGACGCGGGATCGCTTCAAAGCTGATAAGTTATCTGATCGAGTTAGCTGGCAAAGAGGGGATAGAGCAGATCTTCCTGGAGGTCAGGAACACGAACGAAGCGGCAAGGAAGCTTTATTCCGGTTTCGGCTTCAAGGAAATAGCCAGGAGAAAAGGCTATTATCCGAGGGCGGGCGAAGATGCCCTGGTCCTTAAACTGACATTAGAATAGCGTATATATATGTAAGCCCGCCAGAGGCCATGCCAAACGGCAGGCAGGCGGGCAGGGAGGCCAAAATATGAAAGTAACGGCAACTACCATAGGATATCCGTACATCGGGGAAAAAAGGGAGCTTAAGTTCCTTATTGAGCAATACTGGAAGGGCGAGGTCAGCAAGGATGCTCTCCTGAAAGACGCCGAACAGCTCATGCGCCACAACCTTACCAAGCAGAGCTCGCTGGATCTTATCCCGCTCTGCGACGCCACGTTCTACGACAGAATGCTGGACCTTACCGTTGCGTTCGGACTGATACCGAAACGATTCCGCCATCTTTCGGATGATATACAGTTATATTTCGAAATGGCCCGCGGAAGATCGGCCATGGAGATGACGAAATGGTTCAATACCAACTATCACTATCTCGTCCCCGAACTTACCGAAGACATGGAACCTAAACTCAACAGCTCCCGTTTCGTCGAGATGTTCAGGAGGAATAAAGGTTCCAATATCAAGGTCACTCTTGTCGGCCCGTATACTTTCGTCAAGCTTGCCAAGGGATACAAGTCGTTCGGGAAATGGTTCGAAAAGATATCCGCTCTTTACGTCCAGCTGATAAATGAGCTGGCGAAAGAAGGAGTGGAGTACATCCAGATCGAGGAACCCGCTCTCGTAACGGACATGCCGAAGAGCGACATGAAACATCTGAAAGATTTCTTTTCACAAGTTAAAGGCGCGAAAATAATACTGGTCACATACTTCGATTCCATTACACATTATAAAGATGTCATAGCCCTTCCCGTCCACGGCGTAGGCATGGACTTCGTATCCAATACCGAGAACCTGGCGAACATAAAGAAATACGGTTTTCCGAAAGACAAGGTCCTCATGGCAGGAGTGGTGAACGGACGGAACATCTGGATATCGGATATTAAGGCGAAGATCGCTCTCTGCCAGGCGATAATAAAGAAGATAAAACCGCAGGAGATCATCATCTCTCCGTCATGCAGCCTCCAGCACGTGCCGGTCTCCATGAAATACGAATCGAACCTCCCGAACGTGTGCAAAGACAACCTCGCGTTCGCCGACGAAAAGATAGAAGAGATACTGATAATCAAGAAAGCTCTTACCGGAGGAGCTTCCGCAGTAAAGCAGCAGCTGGCTGATAACTCGGACAAACTGAAAGAGTTGAAGTATTGCGTTGAACGCAACCTGAAGGAAGTACACGCGAGAATGAAGAAACTGAAACCCGCCGATTTCAAGAGAAAGTCGATCTACTCGGTAAGGAGCAAGATACAAAGGGATGAATTCAAATTGCCGCTGCTTCCGACTACGACCATTGGCAGCTTCCCGCAAACGGAAGAAGTCAGAGTGAAAAGGATGGAATACAGGAAAGGGAAGATCAGCGAAGCGGATTACAGATATTTCATAAAGAGTGAGATCGAAAAAGTCGTGAGTTTGCAGGAGGAGATCGGCCTGGACGTTCTGGTCCACGGCGAATTCGAGAGGACGGACATGGTGGAGTTCTTCGGAGAAAAACTTTCCGGGTTCACAACGTCGCTCAACGGCTGGGTCGTCTCATATGGTTCACGATGCGTAAAGCCTCCGATAATCTGGGCGGACGTGAAAAGGATGAGGCCGATGACGCTCGATGAAATATTATTCGCGCAGTCGCTGACCAAGAGACCCATGAAAGGAATGCTCACCGGGCCCATGACCATAATCAGCTGGTCGTTCGTCCGTGACGACATCCACAAGAAAGACATAGCGTACCAGATAGCTCTCGCCTTGAACGACGAGGTCATCGACCTGGAAAAGAAGGGAATAAAGGTCATCCAGATAGACGAACCAGCCCTGCAGGAAGGCGCGCCCATAAAGAACGACAAGAAGCTCGCGTATTTCGATTTCGGCGTGAAAGCGTTCCGGCTGTCAGCATCGGGCGTTGCTGACGGGACGCAGATACACACGCACATGTGCTATTCCAACTTCAACGAGATCATCAAATACATCGATCTCATGGACGCTGACGTCATATCCATCGAGAATTCAAGGAGCAAAGGCGAGCTGCTCGAGGTCTTCAAGAAATACAAGTACAAGAAGGGGATAGGCCCCGGCGTTTATGACATTCACAGCCCCGCGGTGCCTACAGTGGAAGAAATGTCGTTGCTTATCAAAGAAAGCCTTAAGAACCTGAAGCCGGAACAGCTGTGGATAAATCCTGATTGCGGCTTAAAGACGAGGGGATATAAAGAGACAGTTCCCTCATTAAAGAACATGGTTTTGGCGGCAAAGGAATACAGGAAAAAGATCTGAAAATAACGCTTGACAAGAAAAAGCGATTGTAATAAAATTACCCATTGTTCCGCAAAAAACCCTTTTTATAACTCCAGGAGATCTGGAAGAAGGGCTTTTGCGTCTTTTGAAATATTTAAGAAGGTTGGGATATGCAGGAAATAATCACGTTATCGTGCACGGTTTGCAAAAGAAAAAATTATACTTCTAAGAAAAATAAGAAGACAACAACTGGCAGGCTTGAGCTTAAAAAGTATTGCAAGTGGTGTAAGAAACATACGCCGCATAAAGAGGAAAAGTGATCTCGGTGCTGGGAAGTGGGCGAGTAGCTCAACTGGCTAGAGCTCTGGTCTCCAAAACCAGCGGTTGGGGGTTCGAGTCCCTCCTCGCCTGCAGTATTTGTCCGGTAGAATATGAATTATAAAGAAATAAAAGAAAAAGTAGTTAACTATTTTAATGAGATCAAAGCTGAGTCAAAAAAAGTGGTCTGGCCCGGCCAGCAATATGTTACGGCGGCGACCATTATAGTTTTTGTGATAGTTTTCCTGACGGTGGTTTATGTAATGTTGGTTGATTTCTGTTTTGCCCGTTTCTTCAGCTTGGTGGGCAGGTCAGGGATCCGATAATAAGGTGGGCAATGGCTGAAGAGAACGTATCTGAAAATCCGGTGAACGCTGAGGCAAAGCAGGAGAACCCTGTTGTCGAGCAAACACCTGTTGTTGAGCAAAAACCTGTTGTTGAGCAAAAACCTGTTGTTGAACAGACGCCTGCTGAACAAAAGGCGGAAGAGGCGCAGCCTCAGCCATTGCAGTCCCAGCCTACCGAAGAGAGAAAATGGTACGTTCTTCAGACGCTGACGGGGAACGAAGACCTGGTAAAGACCAGCATCGAGAGGAACGTAAAGAAGGAAGGCCTGGAGGCCAAGGTCTTCACAATACTCGTGCCGGAAGAGGACATAGTCGAGATAAAGAGCGGCAAGAGGGTTGAGAAGAAGAAGAAAATGTTCCCGGGCTATGTTTTCGTCGAAATGATACTTGACGAGGAATCGTGGCATTCGCTGAAGCAGACCCCGGGCGTGGCGAAGTTCATAGGGAACAAGACCAGGCCCATCCCGGTCACGGACAGGGAAATGCAGAGAGTGCTTAAACAGCTTGGGGTCAGGGAAGAGCAGATCGAGGTTTCTTTTGAAAAGGGTGAAGCGATTAGGATCATTAGCGGACCGTTCAGAGGCTATACTGGTTCCGTCGAAGAGATCAACCCTCAAAGGAATAAGATAAAAGCCCTGGTCAATATATTCGGCAGAGATACGCCTGTGGAGATAGATTTCGAGCAGGCAGAGAAAGTAACATAATCACATGGCGAAAAAACTAAAAACGATGATAAAGTTGCAGATACCCGCGGGCAAAGCCAATCCGGCTCCGCCCATCGGTCCCGCATTGGGCCAGCACGGCGTCAATATCATGGAATTCTGCAAGCAGTACAACGCGGCGACGCAGGACAAAGGCGACACGGTCATTCCCGTCGAGATATCCATTTTCGAGGACAGGTCATTCACTTTCGTCCTGAAGACGCCCCCGGCGGCGGTGCTCCTGAAAAAAGCGGCGAACATCGAAAAAGGATCCGGCGAGCCGAACAGGAACAAGGTGGGAAGCATATCGAAAGAAAAGGTCAGGGAAATAGCTGAGATAAAGATGCCCGATCTTAACGCTAACGACATCGAGGCCGCGATGAAGATCATCGAAGGAACGGCCAGGAACATGGGGATCACTGTAAAGTAAAAGTTTAAAGATAAAAATTCAAAATTAAGGATAGATATTGAATATGGTAAGAGGAAAGAAATACCTGGAAAAAGCCAAGCTCATCGAACAGGGAAAGAAATATCTCCCCAACGACGCGATAGCTATGGTGAAATCCACGTCCTATTCCAAGTTCGACGGATCGGTAAACCTTTCCATCAAACTCGGGATCGATCCCAAGAGAAGCGACCAGCAGGTTAGGGGCACGGTCGGTCTTCCCGGCGGAAGCGGCAAGAAGACCAGGATCGTCGTCATCGCGAAGGGCGAGAAGATAAAGGAAGCTGAATCCGCGGGCGCCGATTACGTTGGCGCGGAGGACATGATAGACAAGATAAGCAAAGGCTGGACCGATTTCGACGTCACCATCGCAACGCCTGACATAATGGCCGCGGTGGGAAAACTCGGAAAAGTCCTCGGCCAAAAGGGCCTGATGCCAAATCCGAAGACCGGAACGGTCACTTTCGATGTTGGCAAGGTCGTAAAAGAGTTCAAGGCGGGCAAAGTCGAATATAAGACCGACAAGACCGGCGTCATACACGTTGCCATCGGCAAGGTAAGCTTCGGCGAGGACAAACTGAACACGAACCTGTCAAGTGTCATCGAAGCTGTCAACAAGGCAAAGCCATCCAGCGTGAAGGGCGTTTTCATAAAGAGCGTCGCGCTATCTGCGACGATGGGGCCGGCTGTAAAAGTGGACATCAGCAAGATGGTCAGCTCCGGAGAAATATAATGCTGAAAGAACTTAAAAAGAAAACTGTAAAAACAATAAAGGAAAAATTCGACAAGAGCTCGGTGGTCATCCTTACAGATTACTCCGGTCTCACAATGGCGCAGTTGACCAAGCTCCGCAAGAAACTGAGGCCCAGCGAAGCTGAATTCAAGGTGTTCAAGAACACTCTCATCACGCTAGCGGTGAAGGACATGTCGCTGGAAGGCATCGATAAGCTTCTTAAGGGGTCGACGGCCGTGGTTTTCGGCTACAAGGACCAGGTCCAGCCGACGAAAGCATTGTCCGATTTCATAAAAGAGAACGAAAAGCTGAGCATAAAAGGCGGGCTGCTGGACGGAAATCTGATAGACATAAAAACGATATCGGCACTATCCAAGCTCCCCTCAAGAGAAGTGCTGCTGGCGAAGGTGGCGGGCGGCATGAAGGCCCCCATCACGAATTTTGTTCTTGACTGCAAGGCGATAATAACCAAGTTCGCCATTGCTGTTAATGCGGTTAAAGAGAAAAAAGCGAAAGGATAGGGAGGTGATTGTGATGGCAAAAATGGAAGAGATATTAACGACCATAGAAGGGATGACGGTGCTGGAACTCTCCGATCTCGTGAAGAAGATGGAGGAAAAGTTCGGCGTTTCCGCTGTTGCCGCTGTTGCTGCTCCTGCAGCAGTCGCTGGCGAAGCCGCGGCGGTCCAGGATGAATTCGACGTCGTACTGACATCAGCCGGCGACAAGAAGATCCAGGTGCTGAAAGTTGTGAGAGACGTTACCGGTCTGGGTCTTAAGGAAGCGAAAGAGCTGGTTGATACCACGCCGAAGCCCGTGAAGACGAAGATAAAGAAGGCTGAAGCGGAAGAGATAAAGAAGAAAATTGAAGCCGAAGGTGGGAAAGTGGAGATAAAATAATGACAAATGCAGTAAGGGAAAGAGTTAAATTATTCGGGCCCGCGCAGAAGCGCCTCATAGAGCCTCCGGATCTTCTGGAGCTTCAGAAGGACTCGTTCAAGCTGTTCCTGGCGGAAGGCCTCAGCGAAGCTCTGCGCAGTTTTTCCCCCATAAAGGGATATGAAGGCCGCTATGAGGTGGAGTTCACCGGCGACTTCAAGATAGGGGATCCGAAGCATTCTATCCAGGACTGCCTCATCAAAGAAGTTACTTTCTGCGCCCCCTTCAAGATAAAGGTCCGTCTCATCGACAAGCAGAGCGGCGAAGTGAAATCTCAGGATGTCTTCGTCGGCGATCTGCCTATCATGACGGACAGGGGAACCTTCATCATCAACGGCGTTGAGAGGGTCATTGTCAGCCAGTTGGTAAGGTCATCCGGAGTCTACCTGCGGGAGAACAAGAAGAGCGAGAAGGGCAAGATCACTTACTTCGCCACCATAATACCCGACAGGGGTTCGTGGCTGGAAGTCGAAGTTGACGCTTCATCGGTGGTCCACGCAAGGATCAACAGGACAAAGAAGGTCCCCATCACCACGTTCCTCTCCGCGATCGGCTGCTCCGAAAAGGAGATAAAAGCCGCTCTGGGAGATTCAGAATACGGCAGGAAATCCCTGCATGAATATCCCATCAAGCCGAAAGAAGAAACTCTGGTCGAGATATACAAGAAGCTGCGTCCCGGCGATCCCATCACTATGGAAGGCGCGCAGGCTTATCTCAACAACCTTTTCTTTAATGTAAGGCGCTACGACCTGGGCAAAGTCGGCAGATACAAGGTGAACAAGAAGCTTGGCATCACCGGTTCCATGGAAAAAACGGTCCTCACTAAAGAGGACATCCTCGGGATAGTGAAATGCCTCATCGACCTGCATCTTGGGAACGGAATGGCCGATGACATAGACCATCTGGGCAACAGAAGGATCCGCTCTGTCGGAGAACTTCTGCAGCGGCAGTTCATGGTAGGGCTCTCAAGAGTGGAAAGATTGGTAAAAGAACAGTTAGTGGTAAAAGCGGGAGAGAACCTGACTCCGCAGATGGTAGTAAATGTAAGACCGCTCGTGGCAGTTATAAAGGAATTCTTTGGTTCAAGCCAGTTGTCGCAATTCATGGACCAAACAAATCCTCTAGCGGAATTGACGCACAAGAGAAGGCTTTCAGCGCTCGGGCCCGGAGGGCTAACGCGCGAGAGAGCTGGATTCGAGGTCAGGGACATCCATCCTTCCCACTACGGAAGGGTATGCCCCATAGAGACGCCTGAAGGTCCGAACGCGGGCCTCATCGCATCGCTGGGCACGTACGCGAAGATCAATAAATACGGATTCATCGAAACGCCTTACAGGAAAGTGAAGAACGGGCATGTGACGAACAAGGTGGAATATCTTACAGCCGACGTTGAAGACCTTTACAAGCTTGGCCCCTGCGACGTAAGGCTTACCAGCAGCGGAAGAATAAACGAAGAGCAGGTTCCTGTGCGATACAAAAGGGAATTCATCATCGCGACGCCGAAAGAAGTTGATTACGTGGGCGTGGCTCCGGACCAGCTGGTCGGAATAACGACCGCGCTGATACCTTTCCTGGAGCACGACGACGCGAACAGGGCGTTGATGGGCGCGAACATGCAAAGACAGGCCGTTCCGCTTCTTGTTCCCGAAGCGCCGTACGTAGGCACCGGGCTTGAAGGTAAAGTGGCGAGAGATTCAAATCTCCTTACGAGAAGCAATACCAACGGCAGAGTATCCAGGGTCACAGCCGATGAGATAGTCATAACCGGAGGCAAAAAACCCGAAGTCCACAAACTGATAAAATTCCAGAGATCGAACCAGAACACCTGCATGCATCAGCGGCCGATAGTAAGATCAGGCCAGAAAGTTGAAAAAGGCCAGATCATCGCCGACAGCTCCGGGACGGAAATGGGAGAACTGGCGCTGGGCAGGAACATCCTTGCCGCTTTCATGCCGTGGGAAGGCTATAACTACGAAGACGCCATGATCATATCTGAAAAGCTGGTAAAAAAGGACATTTACACGTCCATTCACATCGAAAGACTTGAAGTTGACGTCCGTGCCACGAAACTCGGAATGGAAGAGATAACTCGCGAGATACCGAACGTTTCCGAGGAAGCGCTTGCCGATCTTGACGAAAGAGGCATCATAATCCCCGGCGCGGAAGTAAAACCGGGCGACATACTTGTGGGCAAGGTAACCCCGAAGGGCGAGACGGAACTTCCAGCCGAAGAAAAACTTTTGAGAGCGATATTCGGCGACAAAGCCAGGGACATGAGGGACACGTCACTAAAAGTCCCGTCCGGAGAAGAAGGAAAGGTCATCGCGGTCAGGACGTTCTCAAGGCAGGCCGGCGATGAACTCCCGCCGGGAGTCCACGAAATAATCAGAGTATACATCGCGCAGCTCAGGAAAGTATCCATCGGCGACAAACTGGCCGGAAGGCACGGGAACAAGGGTATAGTCGCGAGGATATTGCCCGAGGAAGATATGCCATTTCTGCCGGACGGCACTCCGCTTGATATAATCCTGAACCCGCTGGGCGTTCCTTCCCGCATGAACATCGGACAGATATTCGAACTGTTCCTTGGCCATGCCGGTATGATCATGAACAAATTCTATGACGTTCCGACTTTTGATGAACATTTAATGGATGACGCTTCCGTGGTCAAGGTGAACGAAGAACTCCAGAAGGCATCCGCCACGCCGGGCTATTCCTGGGTCAACACCAGCGGAAAAGTTCTTCTTCGCGACGGAAGGACCGGAAAAGCTTTCGACAGGCCGGTGGCCGTCGGATGCATGTACGTCATGAAACTCATCCACCTTGTCGATGACAAGATGCACGCAAGGTCCACGGGCCCGTACTCGCTCATTACTCAGCAGCCTCTCGGAGGAAAAGCGCAGTTCGGCGGACAGAGGTTCGGAGAGATGGAGGTCTGGGCGCTTGAAGCTTACGGCGCCGCCAACACTCTGCAGGAATTATTGACGGTCAAATCTGACGACGTCACCGGACGCGCGAAGGTGTACGAAGAGATCATCAAAGGCAAGCTCATGGGCAAGCCCGGCACGCCGGAATCGTTCAAGGTCCTCATAAAGGAACTGAGAAGCCTCGGCCTGGATTTCAAAACTCTGAACAAGGAAGGCAAAGAAGTGAACATCAGCGAGGACGCGCCGGAAAGGGCGAGCATATTCAACAGAGGACCTCGAGATAAGAGAGAAAAAGGCGGCGGTTATGCAACTTAAGAAAAAAGAGAGCAAAGATTTCGAAATGATCCGGATCGGGCTCGCGTCCACCGAAAAGATCCTCTCGTGGTCGCACGGCGAAGTGGAAAAGCCGGAGACCATCAACTACCGTACTTTCAAACCTGAGAGAAAAGGTCTCTTTGACGAGAAGATATTCGGGCCTGTGAAGGACTGGGAATGCCACTGCGGAAAATACAGAAGGATAAGATACCGCGGGATCGTTTGCGAACGCTGCGGAGTGGAAGTTACCACATCCAGAGTAAGACGCGAAAGAATGGGACACATAAAGCTTGCAGTCCCGGTCTCTCACGTCTGGTATCTGCGCGGAACGCCGGGTTTCGTCGGGATCGTTCTTGACGCGTCCACAAAACTCATCGAAGAGGTCATTTATTACGATGCCTACATGGTCACGGAAGTGAATCCTCAGGGAAAAGAAAAGATAAAGCTGAAGGTCGGCCAGGTTCTGAGGGAGCCGGAATACCAGGAAGCCAGAGAGAAATACGGCAACACTTTCAAAGTTGAGATGGGCGCGAAAGCGGTAAAAGAAGTGCTCGCCACCATCGACATTGCGGCAGTCGTCACAAAGCTTCGACGCGACCTGAAGGGCAGCGAAGGCCAGAAGAGAATAAAGATCGTAAAAAGATTGAGAGTAATGGAAGCGTTCCTGAAGTCGGCCAACAAGCCGGAGTGGATGATACTTGAGGTCATTCCAGTCATGCCGCCGGACCTTCGTCCGATGGTCCAGCTGGAAGGCGGAAGGTTCGCCACATCCGATCTCAATGACCTTTACAGAAGGATATTGAACAGGAACAACAGGCTGAAGAAGATCATCAGCATGGGCGCTCCCGACATGATAGTAAGGAACGAGAAAAGAATGCTGCAGGAATCTGTGGACGTTCTCATCGACAACGGCAGGAGAAAGAGAGCGGTCACAGGATCAACAGGCCGTCCGCTAAAATCACTCTCTGATATCATCGAAGGAAAGCAGGGACGGTTCAGACAGAATCTCCTTGGAAAAAGAACAGATTACTCGGGAAGGTCCGTAATCGTCGTCGGCCCGACGCTGAAAATGCATCAGTGCGGCCTGCCGAAAGAAATGGCGCTCGAACTTTTCAAACCGTTCGTTATCAGGAAACTTGTCGAAAAAGGACTTTCACAGAACGTGAAGAGCGCGAAGCGTAACATCGAGAAGAGGGATATTTTCGTTTGGGACATCCTCGAAGAGGTCATCAAGGGACATCCTGTCCTTCTGAACCGCGCGCCGACTCTGCACAGGCTCGGCATCCAGGCTTTCGAGCCGATACTTGTTGAAGGCAAGGCTATCCAGATACATCCTCTGGTCTGCCCGGCGTTCAACGCGGACTTCGACGGCGACCAGATGGCTGTCCACGTGCCGCTCCTTACCGAATCACAGGTTGAAGCAAGGCTGCTCATGTTGTCTTCAAGGAACATTCTGTCTCCGGCGTCGGGAAGACCCATAATCACGCCGACGCAGGACATGGTCCTTGGCGTTTACTACATGACGGTAGAAGATGAAAGAGTAACGCTCGGCAAAGGCATGAACTTTTCTTCCGAGAACGAAGCGATGGTCGCCCAGGATTTGGACCAGGTGCATCTGCACGCGGTCATCAAAGTCCGGAAGGACGGCCAGATGCTCCAGACCACGGTGGGCCGCATAAAGTTCAACAACACACTTGCAAAGGTAATGGCAAAGAAGGTCCCGGGCGCGAAGCTGGACTACATAAATTACACGGTTGGCAAGAAACAGCTGGAAGCGCTCATCAAGATGTTCTTCTTCAAGTTCGGAAGCGACGTCACGTCATCCATGGCGGACGAGATAAAACGGCTTGGCTTCAAATATGCCACCATCGCGGGCATCACCATCTCCATTGAAGACCTGAAGGTCCCGTCGCAGAAAAAGAACATCGTAGGCAAGGCGACCAAGCAGGTCGAATCTCTTGATAAACAGCTGAAGCACGGCACAATATCCGCGAAAGAACACTTCATCCGTTCCATCGACATTTGGGGCAAGGTGACAGAGGACGTTACGGATGCCATGTTGAAGGAATTCGACAAGCTGAATTCGGTATACCTCATGGCTTTCTCCGGAGCGAGAGGCAACCTGCAGCAGGTCCGTCAGCTCGCCGGCATCCGCGGACTGATGGCTGACCCGTCCGGTAATATCATAAGGATACCTATCAAGGCGAACTTCAAAGAAGGCCTTAACGTCACGGAATATTTCATATCATCTTACGGAGCGAGAAAGGGTCTCGTCGACACAGCTCTGCGCACGGCCGACTCCGGCTATCTCACAAGAAGGCTTGTCGATGTTGCGCAGGACGTCATGATAACCGAGGAAGACTGCGGCTCTGAAGAAGGCGTTACGATAACCAGCGTCCGCGAAGGTTTCGAAGAAATACTGGCGCTCAAGACCAGGATAGCGGGAAGAGTGGCCGTAAAGAACATCAACGATCCCATCTCCGGGAAGACCATAGTCAAGGCAGGCGAAGAGATAACCGAGGATGACGCGAGCGCGATATCGGAAGCGGGCATCGAGAAAGTGAAGGTCCGCTCGGTCTTGACATGCAAGACAAAGAAGGGCCTTTGCCAGAAGTGCTACGGAAGGGACCTCTCCAGGGGAGAGCTTGTCAATGTAGGCGAAGCGGTGGGAATAATCGCGGCGCAATCCATCGGTGAACCCGGAACACAGCTTACAATGAGAACGTTCCACATCGGAGGCGTCGCGCTGCACAAGACCGCGAAGGTCCCGATAAAAGTAAAACACAGCGGAAAATTCGAGTTTGGAGACGGCTTTGAGCTCAGGGATTTCATCGATGAGAACGGCGATAAAGCTAAAATGGTCACGAGGGAATCCATCGCGTATGTGAAGGTGAAGGACAAGAAAGAGGAATATGTTCTTCCTGTGGGCTCCATCGTCATCGTTAAAGAAGGCGCCAGCATCACATCCGGCGACGCGATAGCCGAATTCGATCCTACATATGAATACGTAGCGGCGACGGCGCCCGGACAGCGTCATGTACATGGGTCTGGACGTTTCGGAGAAAAAACAAAGATAGAAGAGAAGAACGTCACCGACAGGATAGCGAAGAATGACGGCATGATATTCATATATAACCCTAAGATCAAAAAGGAATACGACGTCCCGAAAGATGCCAAAGTATATGTAAAGATAGGCGACAGCGTGAAAGCGGGCGATGAAGTGGCTGACGGAGTTCCCGCGAAGACGCCGGGCTTTGTCATAGCCATAAAGGACTCAAGGGGCAAGAGCATCGAAGTCGTCCCCGGCGAGATATATTCAATACTCGCGGGTTCCCGTATCGCGGTCGAGGACCAGCAGGAAGTGAACGCTTATGACTTCCTTTCAAAAGTGGAGAGCATAAGACGCGACCCGAGCAAGACCAGGGACATCATTCAGGGTCTTCCGAAAGTCGAGGAGCTTTTCGAAGGCAGAAGGCCGAAAGATCCGGCGCTTCTCGCCGAGATCGAGGGAACGGTTGAAATTTCCGAGAGGGAAGGCACAAGGCTCATTACTATCGCCGGTCCTAACGAGAAACGCGAATACGCGGTGCCTTACGAGACAAGGTTGAGAGTGGCGAGCGGCGACAAGATAATGCCCGGCATTGCACTGACGGACGGCAGCGTGAATCCGCATGACCTGCTCAGGATACTTGATAAGAAAGCCGTGCAGACGTTCCTTGTGGACGAAGTGCAAAGGATATACACCAGCCAGGGCGTTTCCATAAGCGACAAGCACGTGGAAGTAATAGTCCGGCAGATGACGAACAAGGTCCGGGTAGTGAATCCGGGTGACACGACGCTGCTGCCGGGAGAACTCCTGGAGAACAGGGAACTTGAGAAGGTGAACTCGGAAGCGAAGGGCGAGCACGCGACCGCGACGGAAGTCCTGCTCGGCATTACAAAAGCATCGCTGTCTACCGAGTCGTTCATATCTGCCGCTTCGTTCCAGGAAACGGCAAGGATATTGTCCGATGCGGCTATCAAAGGCCGCGTCGACAAAATGTACGGACTGAAAGAGAACGTCATAATAGGAAAACTCATACCCGCGGGAACAGGGTTCGAAGCATACAGGGCGGTAGAACTTGTTCCGTCCATGTTGAGCGCACAAGCTCACGCGCCGGCAGTTGAGGAAGGAGCATCCACATAATGGCTAACGATAAATCAGCTGGTAAGGGCGAAAAGAAAAAGAAAAACGTTCAAGAGCAAGGCTCCGGCATTGCTGCGGAATCCGTTCAAGAGAGGCGTCTGCATAAGGGTATATACGACCACGCCGAAAAAACCGAACTCGGCCCTGAGAAAAGTGGCCAGGGTGCGTCTGACGAACGGCATGGAAATCATCAGCTTACATTCCCGGCGTGGGACACAACCTTCAGGAACACTCAGTGGTGCTGGTGCGCGGCGGAAGGGTTAAGGACCTTCCGGGCGTCAGGTATCACATAGTCCGGGGCACGTTCGACACAGGCGGAGTTGAGAACAGGAAACAGGGAAGATCGCGTTACGGGGCAAAAGCGCCGAAAGCCGCCCCGGCAAAAGGTTAAGGAGACAACATGCCAAGAAGAGGGAACATAAGAAAAAGAGTAGTGGCGCCGGATGCCGTGTACGGGAGCCAGACGGTGCAGAGTTTCATCAACAAGATGATGATGATGGGCAAGAAGAGCACGTCCGAAAAAATATTATACGGAGCGCTCGATGCCGCATCCGCGAAACTTAAAAAACCGCAGATGGAAATATTCGAGAAAGCTCTAAATAATGTCAGGCCGCTGATGGAAGTAAAACCCAGAAGGGTAGGCGGCGCCACATATCAGGTTCCCATCGAGGTCCCCCAGGAAAGAGGCCTCTCAATATCCATGCAGTGGATAAGAGAGAACGCCAGGAAAAGGGCCGGACACTCTATGATAGAAAAGCTTTCAGGGGAATTAATGGATGCGTTCAACGGAGTGGGTGCGTCGATGAAGAAAAGGGAAGACACTCACAAGATGGCGGAATCCAACAAGGCATTCGCGCACTTCAGGTGGTAAGGAAAAGTTAACAGTTGACAGCTAACAGTTAACAGAAAAAAGGAAAAATCAGGGCAAATATATTATGGCAAGAACACAGACAATGGATAAATACAGGAACATCGGCATCGCGGCCCACATAGATGCCGGTAAGACCACGACCACGGAAAGGATACTTTTCTATTCCGGCAAGATCCACAAGATCGGCGACGTGGATGAGGGCAATACCGTGACCGACTGGATGGTCCAGGAGAGAGAGCGCGGCATCACTATCACGTCCGCGGCCATCACTACCACATGGAAGGGTTACAGGATCAATATCATCGACACTCCCGGCCACGTGGATTTCACCGTTGAAGTCGAACGCTCTTTAAGAGTGCTTGACGGAATGGTGGCGCGTCTTCTGCGCGGTGGGCGGGGTCCAGCCTCAGTCCGAAACGGTCTGGAGACAGGCAACGAAATATAAGGTGCCGACGATGGCTTTCATCAATAAAATGGACAGGATAGGCGCAGATTTCTTCAGGGTCGTGAAGCAGATAAAGGAAAGGCTTCGCGCCAATCCGGTCCTTTTGCAGATACCAATAGGCGCGGAAGACCAGTTCAAAGGCGTGGTAGATCTTCTTGAGATGAAATCCATCGTATTCGAAGATGAACTGGGAGCGAAACCGATCGTCGGCGAGATACCGGCGGAGTTGATGGATGACGCGAAAAAATACCGCGAGAAGCTCATCGAAGCGGCGGCGGAAGCTGATGACGCGATGCTAGAGAAATATCTTGAAAAACATACCCTCACAAATGAAGAGATAAAGAAGGGGATAAGAAAGCTTACCATCGCCTGCAAGATCATACCGATCACCGTCGGGACCGCGCTGAAGAACAAGGGAGTTCAGCCCATGCTTGACGCGATAATCGACTACCTGCCGTCTCCGGCAGATGTCCCGGCTGTCACGGGTTTTAACCCGAAATCCGGGGTTGACGAAGAAAGGAAAGCGGACGATAATGAACCTTTCGCGGCGCTGGCTTTTAAGATAATGACCGATCCTTTCGTCGGAAAACTGATATTCTTCAGGGTTTACTCCGGCTCATTGAAATCGGGTTCTTACATATTGAACGCGACTAAGGATTCGAAGGAGAGAATTGGACGTCTCCTTCAGATGCACGCGGATAAGAGGGAAGAGATAGAAGAGGTCCATGCGGGCGACATCGCGGCGGCAGTCGGCCTTAAAGGCACTATAACCGGCGACACCATATGCGACGAAGGCAGGCCGATAATACTCGAAGCGATAGTATTCCCGGAGCCTGTCATCTTCGTCGCGATAGAGCCGAAGACGAAAGCGGACCAGGAAAAACTGGGCGTGGCTCTGGGACGTCTCGCTGAAGAAGATCCCACGTTCAGGGTGAAAGGCGATCCGGAAACAGGCCAGACCATCATCTCCGGAATGGGAGAGCTTCACCTGGAGATCATCGTTGACAGGCTGCTGAGAGAGTTCAAAGTTGACGCGAATGTGGGCAAGCCGCAGGTCGCATACAAGGAAACGGTAAAGTCAAAGTCGGAAGCTGAAGGAAAATTCATAAGACAGACCGGAGGCCGCGGGCAATACGGGCATGTTTGGATAAACCTGGAGCCGCTTCCCCCGGGAAGCAATTTCGAGTTCGTGAACAAGATCGTGGGCGGATCGATACCGAAGGAATACATACCGGCCGTTGAGGACGGGATAGTGGAAGCGATGCAGACCGGCGTTCTGGCGGGTTTCCCTGCTATCGACATGAGAGTGACGCTGTTCGACGGTTCATTCCACGAAGTAGATTCTTCGGAAATGGCGTTCAAGATCGCGGGTTCAATGGCGTTCAAGGACGCGTTCATGAAGGCTAAGCCGATACTGCTTGAGCCCATAATGAAGGTGGAAGTCGAGGTCCCGGAGCAGTACATGGGCGATGTCATAGGTGACTTGAACTCACGTCGCGGAAAGATCGAAGGCATGGACGCGCATGCCGGCATCCAGACGATAAAGGCGAAAGTGCCGCTGTCCGACATGTTCGGATACGCTACCGCCTTAAGATCGAAAACGCAGGGACGCGGAATATACACGATGGAGTTTTCCGAATATAACGAGGTTCCGAAGAACATCGCCGAAGGAATTATTTCCAAGGCGCAAGGGAAGTAGGAGAAAATGGCAAGACAAAAGATAAGGATAAGGCTAAAAGGGTACGACAGCACTCTGCTCGACCAGTCGGCGGTAAAGATCGTCGATACGGCGAAGAGAGCGGGCGGAGTGGTATCAGGTCCTATCCCTCTTCCCACGGACAAAGAAATATATTGCGTGAACAGGTCGACCAACGTCGACAAGAAGTCGCGCGAACACTTTGAGATAAGAGTGCACAAAAGGCTCATCGACATTCTCGATCCCGCCCAGCAGACGGTGGACGCTCTCATGCAGCTGGACCTGCCGAGCGGCGTGGACATAGAAATAAAGTTGAAATAACATGGCGGAACTTTTAGCAAGAAAAATAGGGATGGCCCAGATATACGACAAGAACGGAGCGGTGGAACCGGTGACGGTCCTCGAAGCCGGCCCCTGCGTCGTGGTCAACATCCGGACAAAGGAAAAGAACGGCTACCAGGCGGTGCAACTCGGTTTCGGGAAAGCCAGGAAGCCGGTCAAAGCCATCCAGGGCTATTTCAAGAAGCAGGGCATCACCGGCGAATACAGATATTTGAAAGAATTCAGGAAAGACAAGCTGGATGGCTACACTATCGGCCAGGAAATAAAGGCCGATGCGTTCAAGCCTTATGAGATAGTAAGCGTTACCGGCACATCGATCGGCAAGGGATTCCAGGGGTCGGTGAAGAGACATCATTTTAACCGGCATCCGATGAGCCATGGGTCAAAATCACACAGAATGCCGGGTTCATCTGGCTCCGGCACCGGCGTTTCGCATGTATGGAAAGGGACAAGAAGGGCCGGCCACATGGGCTTTGACGTTGTTACCACGAAAGGTCTCGTTGTCATCCATGTCGACGGCGAAAAGAATATTCTGGCGGTAAGGGGATCTGTTCCCGGGCCGAAAGGCAGCATAATAATCGTGAGAGGCACCGGCGTCGTGACCGGGCTCAGAATGAGGCGCATAGCGCAGGCAAGGCTTGAGAAAGCGGCAAAGATAGCGGCGAAGGAAGCGCCGAAGAAATAAAATGACAAAACTGAACTTATATTCAATGGACGGAAAAGTGTCTGGCGACGTGAAAGCATCGGCCAGGGTGTTCGAAGCTCCTTTGAACGAACACATCGTCAATCAGACGCTGAACTGGTACCTTGCTTCGCAGAGACAGGGAAGCGCCAATGCGAAGACCCGCGCTGAAGTTTCCGGCGGCGGCAAGAAACCGTGGAGGCAAAAAGGCACCGGCAGAGCGAGGATAGGCGACAACAGGGCTCCGCACTGGCGGCACGGCGGCGTCGTGTTCCCGCCCAAGCCGAAGGATTTTTCCTTCAGTCTGCCGAAGAACATAAGGAAGGCCGCCATCAGGGCGATGCTGTCGGACAAGGCGAAGGATGGAAAGATAAAGATCGTGGAAAGCCTGGCTCTTACTAATCCGAAAACGAAAGAAATGGTGAAACTTTTGAAGGCTCTTGGGACCAACGGAAACGTTCTAATCGTCATCCCGGAAACGGACGCTTCAGTTGAAAGGGCGTCAAGGAACATAAAAGGCGTCGACATTTCGATAGGCCGCGCGATCAACATATACGAACTTTTAAAGCACGACGAACTGGTCATCACCAAGAAAGCGCTGGCAGTTCTTGAGGAGGCGTTCGCATAATGGCAGACCCGCATCAAATAATAATAGAACCGATAGTTACCGAAAAGACCTCAGTGCTGCTGGGCGATTCAGTATACGTGTTCAGGGTGCTGAAGGAAGCGACAAAGACGCAGATAAAGCACGCGCTAAAAGTCGTGTTCGGCGTTGATTCGCAGTCCATCAATACGACAAAAGTAAGAGGCAAGGCGAGGCAGATCGGAAAGCACATCGGCGTCACATCATCGTGGAAAAAAGCGTACGTGAAACTTAAAGAGGGACAGAAGATAAAGGAACTGGAGGTAGGCTCCTAATGCCGGTAAAAGCAAGAAGATCGTTGACTAACGGACAGCGTTTCAGGGTGGACCTGGATTACGGCGACCTTACCACGGATAAACCCGAGAGATCGCTGCTTAAAAAGATCGCGAAGAACGCCGGACGGGACGTGAAGGGCCGCATAAGCATGAGGCACAGGGGCGGCGGCAACAAGCAGCAGTACAGGATGATAGATTTCAAGAGGACCAAGGACGGAATACCCGCGAAGGTGGCGTCCATCGAATACGATCCTTACAGGAACTCTTTCATCGCGCTGCTTCATTACATTGACGGCGAGAAGAGATACATACTGGCTCCTCTCGGCGTCAAGGTTGGGGACGCGATACAGTCCGGTCCGGACGCGGACGTGAAACCCGGCAACGCGCTTCCGATAAAGAACATACCGGTCGGCACGATGATACATAACATCGAGATGGCCGCCGGCAAAGGCGGGGCTCTCGCAAGATCGGCGGGCGCTTTCGCGTCGCTGGTCGCGAAAGAAGGACAATACGCGACGATAAAACTCCCTTCGGGAGAACAGAGGCTCATACACATTGAATGCAGAGCGACAATAGGACAGCTGGGCAACCTTGACCACAAGAATATTGTTCTTGGAAGCGCAGGAAAGATGAGACATCTTGGCAGAAGGCCTGGTGTAAGAGGCGTTGCAATGAACCCATGCGACCATCCGCACGGCGGCGGAGAAGGCCGCTCGCCAATAGGCAGGCCGTCGCCCGTATCGCCGTGGGGCCAGCCCGCACTCGGTTTCAAGACAAGGAAGAAACGCAGGATAAGCGACAGATTCATCATAATGAGGAGGCCGTAGATGACAAGATCGTCAAAAAAAGGTCCGTTCGTGGATTACCATCTTATGGAGAAGATAAACAAGATGGAGGCCAGCGGCGACAAAAAAATGATCAAGACCTGGTCCAGGAGAAGCGTGATAATCCCGGAAATGGTCGGCTATACGATCGCCGTCCATAACGGCAACAAGCACATACCCATCTACATCACGGAGAACATGGTAGGCGCGAAGCTCGGGGAGTTCGCCCCGACGAGGACGTTCAGGGGCCACAGCGTGCCGACCGCAAAAACATCGGCGCTGACATAAATGGCATAAAGTTAAAGCACAAGCTAAATATTTAAGAGCCGGCGCCCGGAAAGTGAGGCGGGTGGCCGACCTTATAAGGGGAAAGAACGCGAAAGAAGCCCTGGTGATACTGAAGTTCCTCCCGCACCTGGGCGCGAGCTCATCGAGAAGGTCCTGAAGTCGGCCGTGGCCAACGCGAAGCACAATTACAAGCTGGCCGACGAAAATCTTTTTGTTTCCGAGATACTCATAGACGGCGCGACACCTTTCAAGAGGATCCATCCCAGGCCAGGGGAAGCGCGTTCCCCATCCTGAAGAGACAGAGCCATATAACAATATATGTAGAGGAGGCGACCAATGGGTCAAAAAGTCCATCCTAAGGGATTCAGGTTAGGAGTAATAGAGACCTGGGATTCCGATCTGGTTCGCAGACAAGAAAGAATACAGCGCCTTGATGCTGGAGGACCTGAAGGTCAGGAGATTCATAAAGCATAATCTTTACAAAGCCGGCATCTCCAAGATCATTGATCAGCAGAAGGGCGAATCAGATAGAGGTCAATATTTATTCCGCGAAGCCGGGACTTGTTATCGGCAGGGGCGGAAGGGAAGTGGCGGCGCTCCGGGAGGAGCTTGTGAAGCTGACGGGCAAGCAGGTGGAGCTGAACATCCAAGAAGAACCGAATCCCGAGATCTGCGCCCAGCTTGTGGCCGAGAACATCGCGGCTCAGCTTGAAAAGAGGATCGCTTACAGAAGAGCTATGAAGCAGGCGGTCGGCAAAATCGCTTAGGAGTGGCGCGAAGGGCATAAAGATAATGTGCGGCGGCAGATTGAACGGCGCCGAGATCGCAAGATCAGAATGGTACAGGAAAGGCAGGGTGCCTCTGCAGACGCTGAGGGCCAGGATCGATTACGGTTTTGCGGAGGCGATGACGGTTTACGGGAAGATAGGCGTGAAAGTGTGGATATACAAGGGCGATGCTCTGGCGGAGATGGAGCAAAAAGCCGGGGAAGTAATTAAACCGACAACGACAGTAACAGAAACGGTGAGCTGATAATGGGCATACAACCAAAAAAAGTGAAATTCAGGAAAGATCACAGAGGCAGAAGGCGCGGCATAGCGACAAGGGGCAACTCCGTCGTGTTCGGAGAGTACGGCATGCAGGCGCTCGAAGCTTGCTGGCTTAAGACCAACCAGATCGAATCCGCGAGAAAAGCCATCACGCATTTTGTGAAGAGGGGCGGAAAGCTCTGGATAAGGGTCCTTGCCGACAAGTCCGCGACGGCGAGACCGGCGGAGACCAGGATGGGCGGCGGAAAAGGCGATCCCGCGTATTACGTTTGCGTGGTGCGTCCCGGAAAAATAATATTTGAGCTCGCGGGGGTCACGAAGGAAGACGCTCTTGAAGCCATGAGGCTCGCGGGGCATAAGCTTCCCATCAAGACCAGACTGGTGGAGAAGATATAACAATGGCAAAAGTAAAAAAAGAGAATACAACAGAGAACCTGAGGCAGCTTGGCGCGGACGACCTGAAACACAAGCTTGTCGCGGCCAGGAAAGAACTTTTCATGCTGAAGCTGAAGCGCACCGAGCAGAAGAACCCTCTTAAGGTAAGATGGGCGAGGCGCGAAGTCGCCAGGATACTTACTCTGATCAATGAAAAAGCGGGAGGCTCAATTGAAAAAGGCAATTAAGAAGATAAGAGAAGGAATAGTCGTTTCCGACAAGATGCAGAAGACGGTCGTGGTGCAGGTGGAAAGAAAAGTCCGGCATCCGCTGTACCAGAAGGTCATCAACATATCCAACAAGTTCAAGGCCCATGATGAGGATGAAAATGCTGCAGGTGGGCGATACGGTCACGGATAATGGAAACAAGGCCGATGTCGGCCGGCAAGAGATGGGTCGTCCTAGAAATAATCGGAAAAAAGAAGGAACAGATAGAGGATGAAGACAAAGGAATGCCGGCGCCGGTCAGGAGAGCCAAAGAAACAGTCCCGGGACAAGCCAAGGAGACAGTAAGTGATACAAAATAGGTCAATGCTCGAGGTCGCCGATAACAGCGGCGCGAAATTGGTAATGTGCATAAGGGTGCTCGGATCCTCGTCCAGGCGCTATGCCGGGGTGGGGGACCTTATCACGGCCGTGGTGAAGAAAGCAGACCCGAACATGACGGTTAAAAAATCTGAGATCGTTCTCTGTGTCCTTGTCAGGGTGAGAAAGCCCTACCGCAGGGAAGATGGAAGCTACGTCCGGTTCGACGACAACGCGGTCGTGGTCATCGCGAAGGACGGAAATCCCAGAGGTACAAGGATATTCGGGCCAGTGGCGAGAGAACTTAGGGACCGCAATTTCATGAAAATAATTTCACTGGCTCCGGAGGTAGTGTAAACATGGGCGCGAGATTGAAAAAAGGCGATACCGCCATCGTCATATCCGGCAAGGATAAAGGCAAGAAGGGTAAAATACTGAAGGTATTTACCGACGGCTTCATCGTCGAAAAGATGAACGTCGCCAAGAGGCATCAGCGTGCCACCAAGACGTTCCAGGGCGGCATCATAGAGAAGCCGATGAAGATAAACCCTTCAAAGGTAATGCTGATGTGCCCCAAGTGCAACGCGGCAACCAGGGTACGGTTCGTGCTGATCGAGGGCAAGTCGATGAGAAAATGCGCCAAGTGCGGCGAGATAGTGGAGAAGGTCAAGTAAAATGAAGAACCTGAAAGAAAGATATCATAAAGAGATAGTTCCCGCGATGATGAAGAAATACGGGTACAAGAATCCCATGCAGGTCCCGCACCTTATAAAGATCGTCGTGAACAGGGGCATCGGCGAGGCAACGGCGAACCCGAAAGCTGTTGATGTGGCGGCTAACGAGATCGCGATCATCACTGGCCAGAAACCTTTAATAACCAAGTCAAAGAAAGCCATCTCCACGTTCAAGCTGAAGGAGAACATTCCCATCGGCTGCAAGGTCACCCTTCGCGCCCAGAGGATGTACGATTTCCTGGACAAGCTCGTGAACATCTGCCTTCCCAAGATAAGGGACTTCAGGGGAGTCAACCCGAAATCGTTCGACGGCCACGGCAATTACACGCTGGGGATAAAGGAACAGCTGATATTCCCGGAGATCGAATACGACAAAGTGGACAAAGTGAGGGGCATGGACATCACCATACAGACGAGCGCCGAGAAGGACGATGAAGCAATGGAACTGCTTACGCTTGTTGGCATACCGTTCAGAAAGTAAGAGGAGAAGATAATGGCAAAGAAATGCATGGTACTGAAATCGAAAAAAACGCCCAAATTCTCAACGAGGAAACATAACAGGTGCCAGATATGCGGAAGGCCGAAAGGGTACATGAGGAAATTCGGGATATGCAGGATATGTTTCAGGAGCATGGCGCATCAGGGAGTGCTTCCCGGCGTCACAAAATCAAGCTGGTAGAGGTGGAAAAATGTATTTAACAGATTCTATAGGCGATATGTTGACAAGAATAAGGAACGCTTCCAAGGTTGGGAACGAGTCGGTGGACGTCCCTGCATCAACGGTAAAGGCCGCCATCGCCCAGATACTGAAGGACGAAGGCTTCATCTCCAAAGTGGAGAGCCTTACAAAGAGGAACAAAAAGGTGATCAGGCTTACTTTGAAATACGGAAAAAAGAAAAAAGGCGTCATTACCCAGTTAAAGAGGATAAGCACTCCCGGCAAAAGGATATACACGGGCAAGGACAAATTGCCCAGGGTAAGATCTGGTTTCGGTATGGCGCTAATCTCCACTTCAAAGGGTATCATGACGGATTCTGAAGCGAGAAAACAGGGCGTTGGCGGAGAAGTTCTCTGCTACGTCTGGTAGAAGGAAAAGGAGAAAGAATGTCAAGAATAGGAAAAATGCCGATAACGCTGCCGAAAGGCGTTGAGGTAAAGATCGAAGCGGGAAAGATAACCGTGAAAGGCCCCAAGGGCACTCTCACGAGGATCGTTCCCGAAGTCATATCGATCTCTGCCGAGGGCGACAAGCTCATCATAAAGAGGAAGAACGAAGAGACCAAGTCCAAGGCGCTTCATGGCCTTTTCAGGATGCTCATCGCCAACATGGTCACGGGCGTCTCGACCGGATTTGAAAAACGGCTTGAGCTGTCCGGCGTCGGGTACCGCGCCGCAAAGCAGGGCACAAAGCTCTCTCTGCAGGTCGGGTATTCCCATCCTGTCACTTTCGATCCCCCGGCGGGAATTGAGTTCAAGGTGGAGGGGCAGGACAAGGTCATCGTGAGCGGAGCGGACAAGGAAATGGTGGGACAGATCGCATCGATAATCAAGTTATCAAAAGAAGTGGAACCCTACAAGCTGAAGGGAATTAAATACGCGGGCGAATTCATAAAGAAGAAAGCCGGAAAAGCCGCGAAAGCCGCGGGAGCCGGAGCGAAATAACATGAAAGGCAAACTTACTAAGAAGATAAAAGGCACGTCAAGCAGGCCGCGTCTCGCGGTCTTCAAGAGCCTTAAGCACATCTCGGTGCAGGTGATAGACGACGAGCTGGGCAAGACGCTGGCTTACGCATCGACGATAAAAAAGGGCGGGAAAAAGACGGGCGGCAAACACTGGAATCCGCGAAGAAGATCGGCGAGGAAATAGCGAAGAAAGCGATCGCGGCTGGGATCAAGAAAGTGGTCTTTGACAGAGTCGGGCAACAGATATCACGGCAAAATAGCCGCGCTGGCCGATGCGGCGAGACAGGCGGATTGGATTTTTAGGAGTTGATATGAGAGAAAATAAATACCAGGAATCAGATCAAAAAGAAAAAGTGGTCCAGATACGAAGGATATGCAAGGTCGTGAAGGGCGGCAAGAAGCTGGGCTTCAGGGCTGTTGTGGTCGTTGGCGATGGGAAAGGTCTTGTCGGAGTAGGCGTTGGCAAGGCCAATGAAGTATCATCCGCCATACGCAAATCAGTTGAGGACGCGAAGAAACATCAGATAAAGGTGCCGATGATAGGCAAGACCATACCGCACGAGACAGAAGGCAGGTCCGGAGCGAGTCAAAGTAATCCTGAGGCCGGCGCCGAGCGGAACTGGCGTTATCGCGGGCGGAGCGGTCAGGACGGTACTCGAGCTGGCGGGCATAGCCGACGTCGTAGCGAAATCCATCGGAGCTTCGAACTCGATCAACTCCGCGAGAGCGACCATCGAAGGATTAAGATCGCTGAAAACGCTTGATGAAGAATCGGAATTCAGAGGCAAAAAGCTGGAAGTCAGATACGTTCAGCAGGAGGTAGCGAGGTATGATCAATGAAAATGGAACGAGCTTAATAACGGCGGAAGGTTCCAACAAAAAAAGAGTAAGGATCGGCAGGGGCACCAGCTCCGGACACGGCAAAACGTCGGGCAGGGGCAACAAGGGACAGAACGCGAGGCAGGGCGGAGGAGTGAGTCCCGGCTTTGAAGGCGGCCAGACGCCCTTTACAGAAGGCTTCCGAAGGAGCAGGGTTTCAAGAACCTGCTGTTCAAAAAATATTACGCCATAATGAACCTGCGCGAACTTAATTCGTTCAAGGATGTCGTGAACAAAAAGGTCCTTATCGCAGCGGGGAGGATGCGCGAGGGCGAACTGCTGAAGATCCTGGGCGACGGAGCGATGAGCAGCCGCCCTTACCATCGAAGCGGACCAGTTCTCAGAAAGCGCGCTCGAAGAAGATAAAGGATGCGGGCGGCAAGGCCGTTGTCATCACAAAAGAAAGTGCAAACAGGAGAATAATTCTTGCTTAACACTGTATCGGGAATATTCAACATTAAAGACCTGAGGAATAAATTCCTATTCACTCTGGGGATGAGTCATCCTCTTCAGGCTTGGAGTGCATCTTCCCATCCCGGCGATCGACAGCGCCAGGCTTGCGAGCATGTTCGGCACCGGAAATCTCCTGAATTTCCTTGACCTTTTCACGGGCGGAGCGCTCGCCAAGTTCTCCATCTTCGCGATGGGAATAGTCCCGTACATCAATGCATCCATCATCTTCCAGCTTTTGACCGCGGTCATTCCCCAGCTTGAGGAGCTGTCAAAAGAAGGGGACTCGGGAAGGAAGCAGATCGCGCAGTACACGCGCTACCTTACGGTGGTACTTGCCGCTGTTCCAGGCGTTCGGCATGGCGTTCTGGCTGAGAGGCGTGCTTCTTCCGGGGTATAGCCTTTCCGTTTTCGTTTTCTCCATGCATGGTCATCCTTACGGCCGGCACGACGCTGGTCATGTGGATGGGCGAGCTCATCACCGAGAAGGGCATCGGCAACGGCGCTTCACTCATCATTTTTATCGGCATCGTGTCAAGGATCCCGACCTATATAGGCCAGACGATCCTCCTGGTTAAGAGGAGGAGCGAGCATCATCGGGGTCATCATTCTTCTGGCGGTATTCATCGTCATGATCATTTCTATCGTGGTCATAAGCGAGGCTCAGAGAAGCATACCCGTCCAGTATGCGAAAAGCGCATAATCGGACGCAAGGTTTACGGCGGCCAGAGCACATACATTCCGCTCAGGATGAACCAGGGAGGCGTTATACCCGATCATCTTCGCGTCATCGGTGCTCCTTTTCCCGGCCACGATAGCGCAGTTCGTTCCTCTGCCTTTCATGCAGTGGATCGCGAGGCCAGCTTTCTCCGTCAGAAAGGACTTTATATGACGCTGTATTTCCTTTTGATATTTTTCTTCACGTATTTTTATACGGCGATCACCTTCAACCCGAAGGACCTGGCGGAGAACATCAAGAAATACGGCGGCTTCATCATGGGCATCAGGCCCGGCGAACCCACGGCCCAGTACCTTGAATCCGATCGTGACAAAACTCGACATTCGTTGGCGCCATGTTCCTCGCCATTATCGCGATCATTCCGACCATCGTTGAGAGCGTAACGCACATCACTTCGTTCCAGGGGCTGGGCAGCACGGCCCTTTTGATCGTTGTCGGCGTCGCGCTTGACCTGGTAAGACAGATCGAAACGCATCTCGTGACCAGGCAGTACGAGGGATTGCTGACATAATGGCGGCGAAAGTTTTTGTCCTTGCCGGTCCCCCGGGATCGGGCAAAGGCACCCAGGCGAAACTGCTGGCGCCAAAGCTGGGCGTTCCGCACATATCGCTGGGAGACCTTTCCGGGAGGCGGTAAGGCAGGGGACAGAGGTTGGGAAGCTCGCGAAAGGCTATCTTGGACGCAGGCAAGCTTGTTCCGGACAGCGTCG